>JAKQTR010000046.1 GCA_029562975.1 Acidobacteriota bacterium
CCTGCGCGAGCGCCTGCGCCTGCATGTCGCCGCCCGGCGTCGAGAGTCCCATGAAGAATTCCCCGCCCCGCGTGACTATCAGCGCGTGCGGCGTGATGCGAGGCCGCTTGCCCGGCTCGAGCGCGCCCACGTGCTCCGGATCGAGGCGGAATTGGGTCATGCGGTTGCCCAGGTTGAGTCCCGTACCCGGCACCATCGGCGTCTGCGGGAAATCCGAAGGCGTCATCACGACGACGTTGCCCGCGCGGTCGAGCACCGCGAGCTGGCTGGTGTCCTGCCCGACCGAGAAATCCGGGCGCGAAAGGAAAGTAGCCGCGGGCACGGTAGCCTGTTTCGCGAATCCATCGTCGCCCCGCGGCGCGGATCGCGACACGGGCGTCCCGATCGCTCCCGGCGGCGGCAGCTCGGGAAACGCCCGCGGCGTCATCATCGCCCGGCGCGAAGCGGCGTAACCGTCGGACAGGAGGACGCCGAGCGGCACCTCGACGAAAGCCGGATCGCCCAGGTAGGCGTCGCGGTCCGCCATGGCCAGTTCGATGGCCTGCGTGACGACGTGGATGTATTCCGGCGTGTTGTGGCCGAGCGTCGCGAGGTCGATGCCCTCGAGGTTCCGGAGGATGAGCGCCTCCATCACGCCCTGCGACCAGGTGCCGTTGGCGTGCAGCTCGAAATCGTTCCACGCGGCGCGCACCGGCTCCTCCCAGCCGCCGCGATAGGCGGCGAGGTCCTCGCGCGTCATGAACCCGCCTTTCTTTTCGTGCAGGTCCGCGATCGCCTCCGCGATCGGCCCTTCGTAGAAATACCGTCGGACGGCCGCGAGCGCTTCCTCGCGCGTGGCGCCGGAATCGAGGGCCGCGCGCTCGGCGCCCGCAAGCTTCTCCAGGGTGTCGGCGAGGTCGGGAAAGGTCATGCGCTCGTTCAGGCGGATCGGCCTCCACCACTCGCCGCGGATGAAGACGCGCGCGTTGTAGGGTATCAGGACCGAAAAGCCGATGCGCTCGAGCAGAGAAAAGTCCAGGTTCTCGACCATGGCCCGGTGCGCGGGAAAGCCCTCGCGCGCGAGCTCGATGGCAGGCCGCGCGAGCTCGCCGAACGACATCGTGCCACGCTTCGAAAGCAGCCCCACGATCACGTCCGGAGACGCGGGCACGAGTT
>JAKQTR010000004.1 GCA_029562975.1 Acidobacteriota bacterium
TGGGAAACCCGTCGGCGGGTTTTCCAAGCGCCGGCGGACGGTGCCCTTGCCGTCCGCGGGCGCGTCACCGTCCACGCCGACGGGACTCAGGAACTCAGGAACAGACGCGATCGAATTTCAACCACTTGACGGGACACTACCCATCAAGACTGCAAAGGGTGTGTCGCTGGAAGTCGCCTCGCGCCCTTCCCTACATTCAAATTGAGCAAAGAAAACGGCTCGGTTTTCACCGAGCCGTAACTCCTTGCCTATCAGCAAGATAACTGGTGCGGAAGGGGGGATTCGAACCCCCACGCCCTTGCGAGCGCCAGCCCCTCAAGCTGGTGCGTCTGCCAGTTCCGCCACTTCCGCAAAGAGGGCGAACGCCGAACGGACCTCTCCTACTTGGCCGGAGCCGGCGGCGTCGATGGCGCGGGCGCGGCCGGCGCCGTCGGCGCGGACGGCAGCTTCACGCCGCTCACGACCGAGGAGGGGCCTTTCTGAAACGCAATGGCCAGCCCGAGCGATCCGACCATGAACAGCACCGCCAGCACCGTCGTCGCCCGCGTCAGCATGGTCGCGCCCGAGCGGGCGCCGAACACCGTCTGGCTGCTGCTGCCGCCGAACGCGCTCGCAATGTCCCCCGCGCGGCCCTGCTGCAGCAGGATCACGGTCAGGAGGAGCAGGCACACCATCACGTACAGCACGATCAGCACGTAGTAGAGCATCCGCCTATTATACCAACTGCGCCCCGCTCACAATCGCGAAAAACGACGAGACGGTCAGGCTCGCGCCCCCAACCAGGGCGCCGTCCACGTCCTCGATCGCCATCAAGTCCTTGATGTTCTCGGGTTTGACGCTTCCGCCGTACAGGATGCGGCAGGCCGCTGCCGCCTCGGCGCCGAACGTGGCGGCCAGCTTGCCTCGGATGTGGGCGTGGGCCTCCCCGGCCTGCGCGGGCGTGGCATTGCGCCCGGTCCCGATGGCCCAGACGGGCTCGTAGGCGATCACCAGCGACGCGACCTGCGCCGGGGTGAGCCCCGCCAGCCCGGCTTCGACCTGCCTGTCGAGCACGGCCAGCGTCCGCCCCGCGTCGCGCTCCTCGAGCGTCTCGCCGATGCAGACGATGGGCGTCAGGCCGGCCGCCAGCACGGCCCCGAGCTTCCGGTTGACCCGCTCGTCGGTGTCGCCAAACAGCCGGCGCCGCTCCGAATGGCCGACGATGACGTAGCACGCTCCGGCGTCCTTCAGCATCCGCACGCTGATCTCGCCGGTGAACGCGCCTTCCTGCTCCCAGTAGCAGTCCTGCGCCGCGATGCCGACGTTCGAGCCCCTCGCCGCCTCGGAGGCCGCGCGAATGGCGGTAAACGGCGGCGCCACCACCATCTCGGCCCCGCTCACGCCGGCGGTGAGGGCGCAGAACTCCTTCAAGTACGAGACCGTCTCTCCGACGGTCTTGAACATCTTCCAGTTGGCGGCCAGTACGGGAATGCGCATGGGCGGCTACTCACCAGGGGCCAAGGCACAAGAGACAAGGAACAAGAGGGCTCACGGCCCGGGTGCTGAAGCCCCCGGGCCCCATCTTCCAGGGCTGCCCCGGGCCCGTCGGCTCGCTCCGCGACGTCGGCAGGAGCTCGCTCAGGACCGGGCGCCGCAGCCCTACTTCTCGGTCAGCGCCGCGACCCCGGGCAGCGTCTGGCCGCCCAGGAACTCGAGCGACGCGCCGCCGCCGGTCGAGATGTGCGTGATCTGCGACGTCACGCCGGCCTTCGACACCGCCGACACCGAGTCGCCGCCGCCGATGATCGTCGTGCCCTTGACCGCCGCGACGGCCTTCGCCACGGCGTTGGTCCCGGTGTCGAAGGGCCTGGTCTCGAACACGCCCATCGGGCCGTTCCACACCACGGTCTTCGCCGTCGCGAGGATTCCCGCATACAGGGCGGCGGTCTTCGGGCCGATGTCGAGGCCCATCCGATCTCCAATCGCCGGGTCGCCCACCGCCAGCGTCTCGACAGCCACGCCCGCCTCGATCTTCTCGGCCACGACGTGATCCACCGGGAGCTCGAACCGGACGCCCTTCTCCGCCGCCTTGGCCATGACGGCGCGCGCCGCGTCGAGGCGATCGTCCTCGACGAGGGACTTGCCGACGGGCAGCCCCTTCGCCTTGAAGAAGGTGTAGGCCATCGCGCCGCCGACGAGCAGGGCGTCCACGCGGCCCAGGAAGTTCTCGATGACCTCGATCTTGTCCGACACCTTCGCGCCGCCGAGCACCGCCACGAACGGCCGCTCGGGCGATTCCAGCGCGAGGCCGAGGTACTTCAGCTCGTCCTCCATCAGGAAGCCCGAAGCCGCCTGCGGCAGGAGCTTTGCCATGCCCTCGGTGGAGGCGTGGGCGCGGTGGCTCGATCCGAACGCGTCGTTCACGTACAGATCGGCCAGCTCGGCCAGCTGCGCCGCGAACGCCGGATCGTTCTTCTCTTCTTCCTTGTGGAAGCGCACGTTCTCGAGCAGGACCACGTTGTTGCCCTGGGCCCGCGCCTCGGCGACGGCCTGCCTCGCGGGCTCGCCCACGCAGTCGGAGGCGAACGTCACCGGCCGGCCCAGCAGCGTCCCGAGGTGGGCTGCCACCGGCGCGAGGGAGAACTCGGGGCTGGGCCCGCCCTTCGGCCTCCCGAGGTGCGACGCCAGGATGACGGTCGCGCCCCGCTCGAGGGCGTACTGGATCGTCGCGAGCGACGCCCGGACGCGCGTGTCGTCCTTGATGCGCCCTTCCTTGATCGGCACGTTGAAATCGACGCGGATGAAGACCCTTTTCCCGCCGAGATCGAGATCGCGAATCGACAGCTTGGCCACGGCAGTTCTCCCTACTGGCAGCAGCGGGGAAGGCCGGGACTCGGGGTCCGGGATCCGGGATTCGGGCGTCACGCTGTCACGCCTCCCTCCCGAGTCCCGAGTCCCGAGCCCCGAGTCCCTGTCTAGAGCCCCTTCTTCGCCATGTACAGCGCGAGGTCGATGCAGCGCACCGAGTAGGCCCACTCGTTGTCGTACCACGCGAGGACCTTCGCGAAGTCGCCGTCCATGACCTTCGTGTACGCCGCGTCCACGATGGACGAGTTCGAGTTGCCGCGGTAGTCCATCGACACGAGGGGCGCGTCCTCGACCGCCAGGATGCCCTTCAGCGGCCCGGCCGCAGCCGCGCGGAACGCGGCGTTGATCTCCTCGCCGGTCGCCGGCTTCTCGAGCAGCGCCACCAGGTCCACCACCGACACGTTCGGCGTCGGCACGCGCATGGAGAACCCGTCCAGCTTGCCCTTGAGGACCGGCATCACCTCGCCCATCGCCTTGGCCGCGCCGGTGGTCGTCGGGATGATGCTCATGGCAGCAGCGCGTGCGCGGCGCAGGTCGCTGTGGACGAGGTCCAGAATGCGCTGGTCGTTGGTGTAGGCGTGGACCGTTGTCATCAGGGCCTGCTTGATGCCGGCGAGGTCGTTGAGGACCTTGGCGGCCGGGGCCAGGCAGTTCGTGGTGCAGGAGGCGTTGCTCAGGATGACGTGCTTGGCCGGGTCGTACTTGTCTTCGTTGACGCCCATGACTACCGTCAGGTCTTCGCCCTTAGCCGGGGCGGAAATAATGACCTTCTTGGCGCCGGCGGCCACGTGCAGTTCGGCCTTCGCGCGGTCGGTGAAGATGCCGGTGCTCTCGACGACGAT
>JAKQTR010000042.1 GCA_029562975.1 Acidobacteriota bacterium
ACGCTTCCTGCACCACGCTCAGCAACGCCTGTTCCGCCCGGCGGCGCGGCTGCAGCAAGGACGGGAAATAGCTGCCAGGCCGCACCTTGGGAATCGCCAAGTCCACCGTCCCGACCCGCGTATCCCACGTCCGCACGCGGCGCCCGTTGCGGTAGGCGGTGCGGTCGTCGCTCCGCTCGTGGCGCTCGGCCCCCACCAGGGCCGTCACCTCGGATTCCATCAACGCCTGGGCGAGCACCCGGACGCCTTCCCGCAGGACATCCCCGTCCTGCTCTTCGAGAAGCTTGCCAACGAACGCAGACAGATCCATCCTTGGCTTGGCCATCGTCGCATCACCTCCGTGTCGTCTTCTCCGGCTAGAGAGAACTCACGGAACGATGCGCGATGGCCGCTGGCTTGTCCAGCCTCAGCGGCTTACCAAATTTCCACCACGTCCGGGGACTCTAACCCGGGCCGATCGTGGGAAGTGACCTTGTGGCGCGGTGCCAGTCCCATGTCCTCCCGAGCAACAGCTGGCCAACGGGTTCCTTCAACCGCTGAGCGCGATGCTTCGCCACATCTCGATCCTCAAAGCCTTTCTCCACGGTTATTCCGGCAAACAAGGCGGGACCGGGCCAAGAGTCAAACGTCATGTAGTACGCGGCGCTGTAAAGATGCGGGACCTTCTTCTCTGACCACCAGAGCGTGTGCTTGAACTTCATTCCGCCCGGCCACATCCGCACCTTGAATCGGGCGCCGTCGTACAAGGCCTCAAGCCGGTCCCGGATGTCCGGTCCCGGACGGCGGTTTTGAGGAAGACCGCCAACATTCATACATCCCTGCACTAGCCAGTCGCCGAGGATTGCACTCATAGTAGAGCCCTCATGATTCTGTCTTGCCTCCACGACCTTCAGCGCTCACCCTACGGCAAACCACACTGCGCCTGACGCCGGCCTAGCGGAGCGGCTTGTGGACTCTTTCAAACTCCGGCTCACCCCTCCGCGAATTCCTGCAGCTTGTCCCAGGAAATGCTAATCGCTTTCTTCCCTTTGTAACGTCTCCACCGAATGCCGCCCACGCTCACGATCGCGGTGCCGCGGCGGGTCTTGCCCCACTTGTCCCAAACGACGACCTCGATGCCGGCCTTACCCAGGTACACGGACTCGAGGATCCGGGCGGATATCCATTTCTTTGGTCTTCCCTGTGCCATGGTGATCTCCTTTCATCGCTGGTTGGGTCTTCCTACTCCTCGTCCTCTTCGGGCCGATCCTGCACAAAGACGTATAACGCGCCGGCAGTATAGGAGCCGTCAAACGAGACCTCAAGCTCCTCCTCTGAATAGTCGAACCGCAGGTCCTCGCTCACCTGGTGCTCGAGTCTTGCTGACTCGCGCTTCCTGAGGGCTACCCGATCAGTGCGCGTGACCCGCAATTCGTGGAAGCCGCATACCTTGTAGTCGTCCCACGGATGGCCGTACAGATCGGCGATGAATCGTACCGGGGTTGTCGGAGGACCCATTCGGAGACAGGCTGGAGCCCATGGTACGACAGTCGAAGTACTCACCCGAGTTGAAGGAGCGAGCCGTTCGGATGGCGATGGAGCACGCCGCGGCGTACCCGTCGCAGTGGGCGGCGATGGAAGCCCTGGCGCCTAAGCTGGGGTGTACGCCGGAGACCCTGCGCCGGTGGGTGCGGCAGGTGGAGCGGGACCGGGGTCAGCGGGCGGGGCTCACCACGGACGGACGGCAGCGCTTAAAGGACCTGGAGCGGGAGCATCGCGACCTCAAGCGGACGAACGAGATTCTCCGGCTGGCATCGGCGTATTTCGCGCAGGCGGAGCTCGACCGCCGAGCGACGTGCTGGTGCAGCTGATCGACGAGCACCGAGAACGGTATGAGGTCGAGCCCATGTGCGCGGTGTTGCCCATGGCCCCGTCGACCTACGTCCGGCACAAGGCGCTGGCGGCCCACCCCGAGCAGCGGTTGGCTCGCGCGCCACGCGACGAGGCCCTGCAGGCGGCCATCCAGCGCGTCTGGGACGCGAATTCCCAGGTCTACGGGCCGCGCACGGTCTGGCGGCAGCTGCGGCGCAGGGGCCTCCGGGTCGCCCGCGGCTCGGTGGAGCGGCTGATGCGAGCCATGGGCTTGCGCAGGACTATGCGTGGCCGGGCTTGGATCACGCCGACGACGCCGGAAATGCCGGCCGTGCCGCTCCCGGACCTGGTGGACCGCGACGTCACGGTCACGGCCCCCAATCAGCGCTGGGTGGCGGACTTCACCGATATGGCGACCTGGGCCGGCGTCGTCGACGTGGCCTTCGTCATCGATGCCTGTGCGGGGCGCATCGTCGGCTGGCGCGTCTCGGCGTCGATGCGCGCCGCCTTCGTGCTCGACACGCTCGAGCACGCGGTCTACGACCGGGCGGGCGCTGGGC
The DNA here is from genome assembly GCA_029562975.1 of Acidobacteriota bacterium. Taxonomy (GTDB): domain Bacteria; phylum Acidobacteriota; class Vicinamibacteria; order Vicinamibacterales; family JAKQTR01; genus JAKQTR01. The sequence goes on from JAKQTR010000042.1 coordinate 2,412, forward strand.
TCGACGGCCTGGTGCATCATTCGGATCGCGGCACCCAATACCTGTTGATTGGCGACAATTAGAATTGCCGGCCTGACGACAATTACTTTTGCCGGTCCATCGGCAGTTGGATGGGGCCTGTGTCAGGCTGTCCGTCGGAGGACGGATGGTCACGGACGCCCAGGTTCGCCGACTGCGGGAGAAGCGGATGGAAGGCAAGAGTTTGGCGGCGGCGGCCGCCGCCGCCGGGATGAGTGAGCGCACGGCTCGGACCTGGCAAACAGGCGCGTTGCCCTCGACGATGCGCTCGCCTCGCCCGTGGCGGACACGTCCTGACCCATTTGCCGACGTCTGGGCGACTGAGGTCGTGCCGTGGTTGGAAGCCGACCGGGACGGGCGGTTGCAGGCCCTGACGCTGTTCGAGGAGTTGTGCACCCGGCATCCGGGGCAATTTCGGCCGGGGCAACTGCGGACGTGGCAGCGGCGCGTGCGCGATTGGCGGGCGTTGCACGGCCCTGAGCAGGAGGTCTATTTCGAGCAGGCGGCCGTCCCGGGCCGCGAGGGCGCCCTGGACTTCACCGACCCCACCGACCTCGGCATCACCATTCAGCAGCAGCCCTTTGAGCACGTGTGGTTTGAGTGGATTCTGCCGTTCAGCGGCTGGACGCACATCGACCTGGCGCCGAGCGAGACCTTCGAGGCCTTGGTCCAAGGCCTGCAGAGTGCGGTGTGGACGTTGGGCGGCGTCCCCGCCGTCGCCCGGCACGACAATCTGTCGGCGGCGACGCATGAGTTGAAGCGATCGGGGGGACGCCAGTTGACCGCGCGCTTCCAGGCGGTGCTGGATCACTACGGCATGCGGTCGTCCCGGATCTTTCCCGGGCATGCCCACGAAAATGGCAGCGCCGAGCAGAGCCATCACCAGAGCAAGCGTGCCGTGGCCCAAGGCTTACTGCTGCGTGGCCATGCCGACTTCACCGACGAAGACACCTATCTGAGCTTCGTGCGCGAGGTCATTGAGCGGAAGCAGAATGCGCCGGCGGCGAGCCGATTGGCAGAAGAGCGCCGCCATCTGCGCCCGCTCCCATCCGCGCCGATTCCCAATTACACGACCTACACCTGCGTCGTGCGGCGCTGGAGCACCATTCGGGTGAGCGGGCGGACCTACTCGGTGCCGTCGCGATTGATTGGGCACACCGTCGAGGTGCGGCAAGCGCCGGCGACCATCGAGGTGCGCTACAGCGGGGAGCTCGTGGAAACGATGCCGCGCGTACGGGGACGTGACCACCGCATCGACTATCGCCACGTCATCCGCAGCCTCGTACGGAAACCGGGCGCGTTTGCCCGCTACCGGTACCGCGAGGAGCTGTTTCCGACCTTGCCGTTCCGGCAGGCGTACGACGCGCTGCTGGTGTGGCATGGCGACCGCGCCGACGTCGAGTATGTCCGCCTGCTGCACTTGGCCGCCAGCGGCAGTGAAGGCGCCGTCGCCCAGACGCTGACGAGCTTGCTCGCGGATCGCCGCCCCTTTGACTACCACGTGGTGCAGCATCTGGTCGCGCCCGCGACGCCACGCCACCCGATGCTGCGCCTGCCCGAGCCCGACCTGACGGTGTATGACACCTTGCTCGCAGGAGGGCGGTCATGACCACCCCGCCGCTGCCCACGGAGCGTGTCACGACGCTGTTGACGACGTTTGGCCTGACCACGGCGGCCCAGGAATGTGTCCCCCGGTTCACGCTGGCCGGTCACGCGGGAGCCGTGCCCGTGTTGCAGGAGGTCCTGGACCTCGAGCGGGACGCGCGGCACCAGCGCCGCATCGATCGCCTGCGCCGCGCGTCTCGACTGCCGCCCGGCAAGACGTTCAACACGCTCGAGGCCACACGCTTCCCGGCGCCCTTGATGGCCCGACTCCGGGAGTTGGCGGCGGGACTCTTCGTCGACACCGCCACGAATGTGCTGGCGTTCGGTTTGCCCGGCGTCGGCAAGAGCCACGCCCTCGCGGCACTGGGGCACGCGCTGGTCCAGGCCGGCCACGCCGTGCTCTTTGTGCCGGCCTACGCCTTGGTGCAAGACCTGCTGGCGGCGAAGCGGGCGCTGGAGCTGCTCCGCGCCCTGCGGAAACTCGACCTGTTTGAGGTCGTGATCCTCGACGACTTGGGCTACGTGCAACAGAGTCCCGAGGAAGCCGAGGTGCTGTTCACGCTCATCGCCGAGCGGTACGAGCGCCGGTCGCTGGCGATCACGAGCAATCTGGTGTTCAGTCAGTGGGATCGGATCTTCAAAGACCAGATGGCCACCGCGGCCGCCATCGATCGCTTGGTGCACCACGCAGTGATTCTCGAGTTCGACGTCACGAGTTACCGCACCGATCAAGCCACACGCGACCTCCAGGCCGTGGCACCGCCCCGGGCCAGGGGCCGACCGCCCGTGTCCGTGCTCAAGCGGAAGCGCGCTCGGTAACCGTCGCGTCGTCTGCGCGGGCCCCGCACCTGGGTGGGGGGCCTGCTCGACGCCGCTGGTGATAGTCAGGGATGAACGGGAACCTAGGAACGATCGGCAAGAGTAGTTGACGCCACGCGGCAAAACTAGTTGACGTCAATCAGCTGTCCATGTGGTACTCCCACCGGTTGCTCGACGCCGGCATGGCGCCGTCGGTGGGCAGCACCGGCGAGGCCTACGACCATGCCCTCGCGCAGGCGGTGATTGGCCTCTTCAAGACCGAGGTCATCCACCGCCGGAGCCCGTGGCGACATCTGGAGATGGTCGAGTTCGCCGTGCTAGCCTGGGGCCACTGGTGCAACACCGGGCGGCTACTGGAGGCGATCGGGTACGTACCCCCGGCGAAATACGAGGCACGCGATGATGAACAGGCTAAGGTGGCCTGACTCACCTAACCAGTTCTCCGATACTCCCGGTACGATTCACTGGGACTCTAACAACTGCAGCGGGCCCCCATGCGATCGTTGGCGTTATCCGTCATCCTACTGGAGAATCGCCGACAACCAGTCATGCACCACGTTTCGTTTGAGGTGGTTCCACTCAAACTGGTTGCCGAAACTTCTTAAGCATGAATAACAGCTCCCCAAGCGGTCGCACGCGGAGTTCGGACAGTTCGTGACCCGGTCGAGCGCTCTTCCAAGAACGCTAGGAAGTTCGTCGTGTAGCCTGGCGACGTAACCAGCCCCGCCCGGCACTCTGTCGAAGACGATCAGTTCACCCTTGAGGGTTCCCTCGCTCTGGCTCCTGAAGGTGCCTCCGAGGTCCCTTGCAGGAATCTCCAGCACATCGGCTGCCGCAAAAAGAAAGGCTGTCTGAAGCGAGAGCCAGAAGTCCCTATCTGTAACCGGCGGCGGCGGCGGGGTCACCGCGTCAAATCGGACCTGAAGCGTGTCGGTGGCGAATCGACAGGCGAGGTGGAGGCGCAAGAGTCGGCCCCCGACGCACCTCGCGCCCCACGGCTTCCGATGGGCCTTCTGTTGTGCGATCGCTAAACCGCACGAAGGACACAATGAAAATCCCTCGAAGTTCGAGCCAGCGTTCACCCTGAAGAGCTCACCATTCCTTAGGTGCGCCGTCGAGACACCCAGGAGCTTCTGATGAGTTACAAATGCCTCGGGTGGAGCGCCGCCCATGAAGAAGAGCTCCGACGTTCGTGGCGGCCTGCTGCGATAGATGTTCACAGGCTTGGCCCGGTCGGCCACGTGGGTAGTGAAACCCATCGGAACGGCGTACGCGCTGGGTCGGCTTCCAGGACCCGCTGCCGGGGATTGGCAGTAGGCACAGATAGGCTGCAGCTCCTGACGAGTGTTGGCCGTGACGACGCGGTTGCAGCGGCTACAAGACCGATAGTACCTCACCTCCATCGCTCGGTTTTGAAGGTCAACAGCGCGGCTCTTCAACAGAAGCCCGTCCGCGACCACCTCAGCGCCGGGAGCATACTCCGCTAGGCCGTACTCAATATCTCGCTCCAGCCGCATCCGTTGGCTGACTTGGGGATCTCGAACCACGAGACGAACGACGTCTTGAGGAAACGCGTACCCGGGCAACCAGTGGTCAGATGCCAAAACGTCGATCAGAGACTCAGCGAGGAGCTGATCTAGGAGGCGATCGACTGATTCCCGACTTCGCGCAAGTTCCACAGCTTCTTGGGCCGTAGCCCCAGCTATCTCTCTCGTGAGCTCTTCATACTGACTTCGGTAGGAGGCGACCCTTTCGTGGAAGCGCTCCCGACAACGAACGAGTCCTGTCGTGCTCTCCTGAAAGGCGTCGGCCGGTAGCAGGTTGCAGGAACTGTCAATGATCCTTGAAAGAGACGGCACCAGGCTCTGGCTACGCTCGGTGACCCAATCGACAAAGGGCCGGACGGCCGCACCAGAATCTGCGGATTCCCCGAAGAACCAGGACGCGGTCATCTGACGGGGCTCGGTCGGGGCAGGAATGCGACCGCTTCGTAGGAAACTGCCGAGCAAGAAGGAGTTGACATGCCGCTGCGAAAGCCGTGGATTCGCAAGGCTGATTCTCGGAACAGGCACGACTCCTTGGACGATGTCTAGGGGCTGGCTGTAGTGAACCTGGTCGTGTGGGATCCCCCGGGCATACGTAACGGCAAACGCAGCCCCCTCCCGCCGTCGGCCTGCGCGGCCTGCCCGTTGCAGGTAGTTTGCCGGCGTGGGAGGCACGTTTCGGAGAAAGACCGACTTCAACTGGCCGACATCCACGCCCATCTCGAATGTCGTGGAACTGGACAGGACATTGACGTCACCGCCCGCGAAGAGGTTCTGATACTTGCGCCCTGTCTCGTTCGTCAGCTGTGCGGTATGCTCCCTCACTTCCAGCGGCAACGGGTCTGTCATTGTGACTCGATGAAACCAGTGGTGGTTGCTGAAACGACTCGCCAGATCTTGGGGGGTAATGGATGACAGATGGCCGCGGCAGCCTGGCATGAGGCATGTGGCCTTGAGTGCTCGGCCAGTCAGGCTGCCGCAGCGATTGCAGAGATATCCCACAGTCGGGAGTTTGATAACCAGCCGATCGTAGGAGAGTTGGTACTCGTTGGGTCTCAGACTCGATAGGACTGCGGACTCGACCAGCGCCTGCCACACCTGGTCGAGTCTTGTCTTGATCTCGTCGCCTGCCGCAAGCTTGTCTTTCCCGAGAAGTACCGCGAGAACCTCTGCCTGGCCACTCCTGGAGACGACGGCTTTGGGCATCTTGGCGTAATAGGGATTCCACCGCCAGCGTAGCCGTCCGTCGAGAGGGCCCTGCTCGCTGTTGTGGTACGTGACAGCTTCAGGGCCCGGCGCCAGGTCACTCATGGGGACGTCTGGTGGGAGCTCGAGAGCCTTGCGCCAGACGAACATCCACAAGAGTGCCTGCAGCGCTGCCCACCCGTTGCTTTCGTTCGGCCTGAACATCCACTCAAGCCGGCGGCCAAGATCGTCGCGTTCGTCGTCGCTGAATGCGACCTCAACGTACGCGAGTCCCAGTCCTGCGATGTTGTTCCGGATCCTCGGAGATGCCGTGAAGTTCTCGAAGAGCGCTAGGCGGGCGTCTGTCTTTAGCCGATTTTTCTCAGCCGGGAGTAGCTGGCCAGGACGCTTGACCTCGACCGAGTATTCCTCTCCGCCACCACCTTTTCGAACGACCACATAGGGCAGCGTGAGGGCAACCCGCCGGTACTGCTCGGCAATCGCGTCGAATGTCGCACCCTCGTCGCCAGCCAAGGCGACCGCGGCACAAATAGCCTGGTACAAAGGTTTCAGCACCAAGGTTTGGGCCGAGGTGCGCGCGAGATAGGGGGCGAAGTAGGCCGCCCGCTGCCGGCTATCGGAGAATACGAGCAGACGCCTAGCGGCGGCGGGTTTCTTCGTATCCTCGTCGGGTAGCCCGCGAACGATGGCCTCGGCCAGCACAGCTGTGCTGGCTTCCTCGCCAGTCTGTACCTCGCGCAGAACAGACGGGTATGGACGCGCAAGGCCACTGCACCATGGGCACTGGCGCAGAATGCCGGCGGGACCTGCATTCAGCCGGCTCAATCGAACGACATTAGGGCTTGTGCAGCAAGCTTCCAATGCGGCTCCGACGGAAAGGATCCGGCAGGCGGGGGAGAGACACAGCTCCGCGAACTCGTCGGCGTGCTCGGCGTCTGGTTCCGCATCGTCATCTGGCGTCAGCTTCTCATCCTGGGAGGCTGTGCTGACCCAGCTAAGTAGGTGTGCGTTGGCCTGCCCGAGTCCTGTCGGGTAAGGAAACCACTTCTTGTCGGCTTCAAAGACACGCAGAACTGGCGTTCCGCAGTGGACGCACGTGAGCAGAGGAATGACCGGCGACTGGCAGTCGGGACAGTGGAGTGCTTCGTCAAGCGTCAAGCGGCTCCAGGCCTGGGCCGTGTCAGAGCCTCGAGCAGGGCAGGTTCGCGAGACACAGACGGCGCCACTCCGAAGACCTCGTAAGAAGAAATGGAACCGGCTAGGCAGGAGCGGAGGCGAAGTCGAATCTCGGACGGCATTGGCCCCCAGCATAACTAGCCACTCGATGATGCGAAGCGCGCCGTCCGATGACTCACCAAAGAGATCCTGTGCCGCTTCGGCCAATATGACCGGGCGACAGGACGCAAGGGTGTGCAGCCGATGCAGCTCCGCGTTGTCGACCATCCAGTTCCACAGTAGCGCCCCGGGGGAAGACTCCGGTAGGAAGGCCCTTTGTGCCAGGCCAGTCTCCGCGATGAGTCTCACCAATGCTGGGGCGCTTCCCAAAGCCTGAGACCATCGATTCAACGCGCCTTCGTCTGGAACCGCCGCGAGGTATCGCTCCAGGGGTACCCGGGGTGCGAGCGATGCCGCGAATCCAGTCGTTTGAACCCCCAGAACCACGTCATCCTTCGTAAATGGTTGCCCGGTCAAGGATTCAGCAAAGCCGGCGACGCGTTGGAGGTCGTCACCGAGAGTCGCGCTTGTGAGCACAAACTGGAGCTGATTGCGGGGAAACGCCAGTTGGAGACGCCGGATCAGCAAGCCGACGTCAATGCCTTGCGCGCCGTTATACGTGTGAGCCTCGTCCAAGACCACGTAGCGCAAGCGTTGCTGAGTGAAGATCTCGCTGTCCTGAGGCCTGAGCAGCAGATACTCCAGCATCGCGAAGTTCGTCAGCAGGAGGTGCGGAGGCGCCGATCGAATCTCAGCCCTCGAGAAGCGCTCGTTTGGGTCGAGGATCTCCCGTGCATCCATCTCCGACGCATCAGCTCGATCGTGCGGAGTGTCGCCGGTGTAGCGACCAAAGGTGATGTCCGGGAGGCCCTTCAAGAGGCCACGCATCCTGCCGAGCTGGTCGTTCGCCAGGGCGTTCATCGGGTAGATCACAATTGCCCGCACGCCCGGGCCCGGATTCCGCAGCGCATCGTCCAGGAGAGGAATCAAGAAGCACTCGGTCTTTCCACTGCCCGTGCCACTGGCAACGGCGACATTTCGGCCTTCGTGCACCATCCTGATGCTGCGTACCTGATGGAGGTAGAGCTGTCGGTCGACGTCGAACGCGGCAGGATTCAGCCGAAGGAGGCCCCGATGGAGGCGCACGGCCGACGAGTCTAAGATGAGCTGCCTGAGAGAGCGATCGAGTTGATAGGCGGGTATTGAACTAAACAACGGTTCCTTGCAGAAGACGTCCCGACCTTCAAGTTCCTGCCAAAACCGCTCTCTTAACGCGGAGTCAGAATCGCTGATGAAGTTCTGTGTAAAGAGATAGCGGCGGTAGGTGTCACGAATTGTCGAGAAGAAGGTGCGCGCATTGATGTCAGCCATGATCCTTCATCCACGAAAGGAGCGCCGCGTAAAAGATTGCCGCCAACTCCGCATCGTTGTGGTGCCTGAGGGCCAGGTACTGGGACTTGGTCAGCCGGATCGTGAGTGGCACCAATGGACCACTGGGTCGCCTTCCGGAATCGCTGAAGCCGCGACCCAGGACACGCTGTGCCAAAGAGGAAGGGTCAGTCCCAGCCCTACGGAGCGCCCGATTCAAGAGACGGAGGTTCACGAGCAACGTACGTGCCGTGTGATGTAATGCACTGCAAGTTCCTCTCGGGCACCGAAATTCGATTTCGACGGTCTGCCCCTTCCGGACCGGCCCCTCTGGCCGAGCACCACAGACCTCGCAGCGTGTTTCCCAGGCAACGTCAGCTCGCTGTCGGGGGGAGAGATAGTTGTAGACGGCATCGGTTAGCCGCGATCCTGGAGCCTTCTTCTGCAGCCATTTAAGAAGAGCGCTTCGCCCTCGGACGTTAGACCTAAAAGACGGTGTATCCCAATAGCGCTCCTCGGACACGACTACGACGTTTGAGCGTCGACCGACATTAGCGCGCATGGCCGTTTCCGAGGTGATAGCCGAACCGCAGGTTGCCGAATTCGCGAATCTCCGTCCTCTCGGGTCCGAGCGAACGGCTATGTGCAGAGACCCGGAACGTCAGGTCTCTGGTTAGCTCATGACGCACCCGGATCTCGTCATCCAGAAACCCCAGCGTCGGAACCGAGAAGTGCAGGACGTTGGTCTGAGCCGTACCTAGGTCAGCCAACCGATCGATGATTAGGTTAGCTTCGCGAGCATCTTCCACTAGGGCCAACGACAGGCTCCGCGGAGTGGTGTCCAGGGCCTGGCCGCGACGGACAAGCTCGAAGTGTGTCCCATCGCACAGCTGGAGGCCCAGAGTCTCGGCGAGCTCGTAGTTCCCCGGGATCTGCTCGAGGATGGCCGCGCCATGGGCCACGTCCCATTCTGGACTTGCGGCAAGCCTGTATCGACCAGTGAAACGAGAGTCGGCAGCGAGGCGCTCGTTCAACAGCCAGAGCTGGCTGCTACCGCCGATCACAATGATGTCATCAATCGAGTCGATGCTGAGCCCTGCCTGAGCCACAGTTGACGCCAACAGATTGATTGCCCGGTCGACAAACGGTCCGAGCACGCCGGCGGCACGTATCCTGGTGAGATCTACATGTGCCGATCGGCCTGCGTAGTGTTCAAGCCCAATGGGCACCTGCTCTTCAGCCGATAGGGCGCACTTCGCCATTTCTGAACGAATGATGAGCTGGTCGCGATCTATGGTGGGCACTTCCTCAATCGCGAGGCTGTCGCCACGGGCGTCCATTATCAACTTATGAACCAAGAGACTCAGCTCTTGGTCCATCAAATCTCCCGCGTCAGGCATTCCTTCCTTGGCAAGCTCGAAGATTGTCAGACCCTCAATTCGAAGAACGCTGACATCGAGCGTGCCACCACCCCAATCGAATACCGCCACGTGTCGGCTATTCCGAAGGTCGGTGAAGTAGCGGACGAACGCCGCGGTGGATTCGACAACGAAGCTACTGACTTCGATTCCAGCTAACTCGGCCGCCTCTCGAAGGACGCGCCGGGCCCGTGCGGATAAACCGACTGGAATGGAGAACGTCGCCTTTCGAATGCCTGCTCTCACGCCACGCTGCTGCGCCCGAACAGAAAGCTGCTTGAGCACCTCGGCCGCGATATCTCTGGGCGTCCAGCTTCTCCCGGCCGTCACCCAGTGTCTATCGCTCTCAAGGCACCTCTTGATCGAGCCGACAACCTCGAAGCCGCCCAGTTGTTGAAGCTCGTGTCGGCGGTTCCAGGCGGACCGTCCTCCGATCACTTCATCCGTGGCTTGCTTGAGGATGATGACCGAAGGAAGCGGTTTGCCCAGCTCGTCGCCATACCGCTGTACGGCCCGACCATCAACCTCGACGGCGCTCGTGTTGGTCGCTCCGAAGTCAATACCGAAGTGGCCCATGACAGTACCTACTTTGAGATATCAACACCGGCGGCTCGGAGTGCGCCAAGAACCTCATGGAGACGGAGGTGCAGCACGGTGGTCATGTCGGGAGACGGTCGAACACCATGTGGAGGGACATGGCTGACGATCTTGGCAACTTCACTGGCGAGTCTGTTCTTGAACTCTGAGAGGTGAGCTGCGGTCGCCACCTCAATTCGATGAAGCAACTCCTCCCTCGTCGCATTGTGTGCCTGGCGCTCAGCTTCCACATCAGCCCTAGCCTGATCGCGCTCGGATCTGAGCGTGCCGGCCTCGGTGCGCAGGGCGGTCGTCGTGGTCTCTAGTTCTTGAATCTTGTCGGCCAGCTCGGACCTAATTGCTGCCGTGTCACGCTGCGACTGGCCCAGAAACCCGCGGGCAGCTTTGAGGATGCGCGCGTGTTGTTCTAGCTCATTCAGCCAGATATCCAGCTGCCGAAGTTGTCCAGCGACGTCAGCAACGGCCACGGCCGGCGGTTCCGGGGCGCTTGCTGAACGCACGGCGCCAGGTTGAACCCGGAACTGCCCAGTAGCAGTCGGCACGCGCGGCGGAGTTGCAGCACCGGTCCCATCGGCTGACTGCTTGGCCTCGTCGCTAAGTGGTAGTTGTCCGCTTGGCGCTGGGGTGGTGGTTTCGGCTGCCGGCACCGGAGAGTCCGGCGGTACCTGGATGAAAGCTCTCGCAGGAATCGGTCGATCCGGGAAAACGCGAACCCACAGCGCTGGAACCGCCGCTAGGTCCGGGTCGAAGCTCGCTCGGGCGCGCGGGTCGACCATTCCAACGAGTTCCGCCAGAGCGTCGCCAACCGATCCGGGACCGAAATCAGGAGCCCCTTCACCAGCGAGCCAGGCAAGACCGACCCTGATTACCTCAAGCCGTGCAGGGAGGGTTGTCTCCGATGCCCGAGCTAGGCGAAGCAGAACCAGTAAGAGTGACTCACCTTTCGTTCGCGCGGGACAGGCAAGAACGAGCGCCGCGACAAGCTTCGGTTGCTCTCTCAATAGCCGCCCCAGCCGTCCAACGTTCTCGTTTGACCGAGGCAAGTCCGCCAGTACCTCTGCCGCCGTTGTGGGATCGATCTTCATCAATTCCGATGCCAAGGTGAAACGCATGGGGCTACCGCGGTCAGCGTCCTTGGGTAAGAGTCTCAGCACTCTCGCGCGGGCCGACGGATCGAGTTGGGGCCAGAGTCTGGCAATGCCGGCCCCGGCGACGCGGGGTGGCAGTCCAGGAATCGCGAGCGCGGTTCCAAGAACGGCCGGGTCTTCTGCCGTCGCTACCGCAAAGAGTTCGGTCCACTCGTCTAGGACCTCTTTCGTCGGGTTTCCGGCTTTCTTGCCCGCCGCTCTCCGCTGACTTGCCAGCGCCTCGAGTTTCGCGATTGCAGCAGCTGGTGTTGGTTGTTCCAATGTCATGGTTGCTCCGAGACGAGAACGGCCTCCACTTTCGGCGAAGACCTGCCTAACGCGCGTTCGAGTTCTGCGTCTTCAACGCAGGGTGATAGTTCAGCAAAACCCACACCGGGGGGCCAGAGCGGAGCCTCACCGACCTTCCCGCATCGTGCCGCAAGAGCCGTCATTGAGGCGGCAAGACAGGCGAATGGACCCCTGGGCGAGTCAATTGACAGCTGACTGGCCTGTTCGAACTCGTCCAGACGGTACAGTGCGAGTTGCCAGAGACTCCGCGATACGAAGATCAGCGCTTTGGGAGCATCCGCAATCTCCTCGAGCTGACGCAGATCCCGGATGGCAGCTCCGAGAGCTATTCGCCGATCACGGTCAGTCTGAGTCCGAGTAACCGCCTGCAGGTATCGACGGGCGCCTTCGGTTATCTGGTGTGCTCCCGGAACGTCACCCAGAACCTGGGTGGCCAGCCGGGCGTTGCGAGCGATACGATCACGCCACTCACATAACACGCTGGCCGGGTCAGGCGCTTCCGCAAGAAGCGACCTGACGATGCCCTCCCAGCGTCTAACGGGCAAACCCACAACTACTTGGTCTAGAGCAGCACTCCACGGTGGCCTCGGTTCGAGTTGCACGTGTGCCTGCCGAGCAGCCTGCACCCACTCTAGTAGTTCGGCGAACCGTCTCTCAACTGGCGCACAGTCCTGGCCAATTGGAGGCAATAGTTCGCTACCGTCGAATACCTGAGCACCTCTGGCGAACACCAAGAGCAAGTCGCACAAGGGACCCGCAAGTTCCACGGAGCCGGGGATGCAGGAAACGGCTTGCGGCTGGCGAACGATGGAATCGGCGGACCGTAATGCCTCGCCAATATTGGGGAGTGTGAAGACGGCCGAGTCCTCTGGCAGGGTGCCAATGCGCTGTCGAATCCGATCTGCGAACGCGACGTAGACAGACGAACGGACAAACGGACAGCCTCTAGGATGGACAGCGAGTTGAGCAGCGGCTCCAGGAACGGCCCGAGCTGCCGTGGCCCACTGGAGAAAGCCCACATCGCGTAGCCCCGACCGCGGCATTGGGGTGCCTACCCAGATCGTCTGAGCCTCAGGTCCGTCCAGCGCCACCAAGTTCACTCGGTAACGTGCTGGAGCTTCGAGCTGAAGAACTGGAAGTGGATCTTGCGCCTGATCGATCCAAACGGTCTGCGAGCGACCATTCTTCAGCTCGAGTCCAACTCTGGGCACCTTGAGCGACGTTGCCAGCGACACGGTCTCACAAGACAACGCACCGTCGATGCGCATGACAGCCGGCAACACACGGACAATCTGACGCCCGGGGCCTGCGGATCGAGCTTCAGCATTCTGCCAACCAGCCTGCCAACCTGGTGGCAGCTCAACTTCTAGGGTTGCGTCCTCATCAACGCCTACGGCTAGCGGACGCCAGCGGAAGCGAATACCACGTGGTACGACGGTGAACCCAAGGACCTGGGGTTCTCCTCCTTTGCGAAGGAACCCTCGAGGCTCGAGGACTACCTGTCCCTGGCATGGGACGGATACTGCAAGTGAGTGCTCGGAACTACCAGGCGTCGGCAGCAGCCGCCGACGTTGTTCACCGATCTCGACCCACAGCCAGTAATCGTTCGTCGAGTCTTCCGGCCAGTTTGAGACTACAAGCCGTGGTGGCTCACCAACATACACGTCGCTTCCAAGACGTGGATGTGTGAATCCCCCGGCAAACTCGAGGGAGGGAATCGGTGTGGAGCCGACGACGAAGAACCCCAGCTCGGCGAGGGGCGAAGCCGGCGCTAGGCGTACGCGAAAGACGTAGAAGTACTCGCCGCCCTGAGGGGACGAGGGAAGATCCAACACGCCGAGGTCTTCTCTAACTACCCGGTCGGGCGCAGCAAGGCTCTGCGCAACGATGAGGTAGTAATCGCCCGGACGCACAGCACCAGCAGAAGTCACAAATCGTCCGTCTGACGTCCGAAACAGTGCCGCGCTTGTCCGACCGGGCCACCACCATTGGTCGTCTGGGACTTCCCATCCGCCTTTTGCCGGGTGGCGGAAGGTACCACTAGGTCTGGACTCGCTGGTAACAGGCCTGACCGGGTCGAAGACCCTTTTTCCTCCGGATAAGTAGACCCCTTTCGCAACACCGGCTTTGTCGAATCGGAGTTGAAGCTGAAGACGACCCACGTCGAGCGCCAGGAACGGCGGCGGATAGCCTTCCTTGGGCGGTGCAGGAGGATCCGGCCTGAGGAGTTCCAGCAACTCCGTCCAGAAACCCGTTCTATAGCCGGGGATGTTGCGTACCTCTTGTATCCCGGCCAAGGACGACCGCAGCCGGATGTAAACACCTGCCGTGGCCACAGTGAAGGCATAGCCCGTGTCACTGTTCAGGAACTCACTCACGCACCGAGGGAGCGCTGCAGGCAACACCACATCGTATTCCCGGCGAGAGAAGTGTCGTCCGTGCTCCCGAAGCAACCTTGTCAGTAGTTGGGCAAATGCGGGAAGACCGACCGCGGGAATGCCGGCATGCCGATAGACCACGCCGACGTAACGCCAAGGTCCAGTGCGGTCGTAGGTGTCCGGTTTGTCGGGAAAGTGCTCTTCGAGGAATCGAATGATGGCTGGCCCGTGTACATCATTCCAACTGCGCTGGTCTGCGGCCATGTGCAGGCGCTGGTAGAAGAGCTCGATGAAGCTCGTGTCGTCCCTGGATCCCTCCGCCGCCGCGTGGACAGCTGCGAGCGCTATGCACGGACGGAAGACCGGATGCCAGAGCTCCAGGTACCTGCGGCCGAGCTCATCGTACAGACGACTTTTCTCGACGTCCTGCAGTTCCCGCTCGACAAGGAACTGGATCGGGCGCGCCCTGAGCTCGGACTGTATCCGTTCCGACAGCCCCTCCAGCCAACGATTGGACATGGTCGGACCATCCAGCCGTGACTACTGTTCGCCAACAGCGCCGGAGTCACGGTTCTTCACACAATCTCGGACTCGCGAGGGAATCCCTCCAGGGCCACCGGATCGGCCGGGCAACAACGGGAAGGCAGCCGTATCGGACCGAAAAAGCTACACGAACCGAGACGGCGGGCTACGAATAGGCCTTAGTCGACCGGCGACCGCGAGATGATAGCACTGGAAGCCTGACAGACTAGGTCACAACCGCGACCATCCTAGATGTCCAAAGGACTCGCACGGGCAAGCCGTGCTCTTGAGGCAGGTCCCTGAATCTTAGGACGCGCGCGGCAGAGAGCCTTAAGCGCCTTCCGGAAGCGGCACATACCCGAGCTCGTCCAGGACCACCAGCTTCGGGTAGGTGAGTTGCTGCAAGGTCCGCTCGAGCCGGTATTCATACCGCGCCCGCACCAGCCGGGTCACCAACGGCTCGAAGGTCAGGAAGAGCACCGAGTACCCGGCTTCGACCGCCTTGACGCCCAAGGCAATCGCCAGATGCGTCTTCCCGACGCCCGGGGGCCTGAGGAGCACGGCGTTGTGGGCCCGCTCGATGAGACCCAGGCCGGCGAGCTCGCGGAGGACCTTCCGGTCGATCGACGGCTGGAAGTCGAAGTCGAATTGCTCCAAGGTCTTCATCCAGGGGAACCGCGCTTGTTTCAGGCGGCTTTCGACGCTGCGCTGATAGCCCCCCCGCCACTCGATCTCCAAGGCCTGGGCCAGGAAGCCCTCATAGTCCAGGTCGCCCGTGGCGGCCTGCTCGCAGACCCTGTCGAGCTCGTCAGCCGGATGGTCCAGTTTCATCCGCTCGAGGAGGGTGCTCAGTTCCATCGCCCTACCTCCTCATACACAGCCAGCGGCCGTTGCTCGACGTGGAGCGTCTCCGCCCACAGTTGCGCATTATGCCCCGGCACCACGACCCAGCCCTCGCTCGCCGGCCGCCCACACGGGCAGCCGCCCGTCGAGACTGATGTAGACGTCGACCGTTTGGTCGCGCAGGACGTCTGGCACGCTGTACCGATTCCCCCGGACGTCAATGAAGCCGTCCCAGCTGACCTGCCGGGTTTCCCGATACGCGGGGTCGACCCGCTGGGCGTTGAGCGGCTGCAGGTGCGGGACTTCCCGGGCAAACCGCTCGACAACGACCTTGTGCACGGTCCCGTGGACGCGCTGGTCGGCTTCCTCTCGGAGCCACTGCTCCGCGAGCTGGTTCAGATGCGCCCAGCTGTCAAAGGCCCGGTACCGGACGAAGAAGTGGGGCTTGATGGAGCCGATGTTCCGTTCGTCCTTCCCCTTCGTCCGCGCCAGGCCTGGCCGACACGCCCACGGCCGGAACCCGTAGTGCAGGGCCAGGTCCAGAAAGCGCGGATGAAACGGCACCTGCTGCGGCCCATGCCGCAACACCGCGCACTTCTGGTTGTCGACCAAAACCTCCTTCGGGACCCCCGCCAAACCACTCGACGCTCCGAACCAACCGCTCGTAGGTGTGCTCGGCATCCTCGCTCTCCGTGCACCAGAAGTGGAACCGGCGCGAGTAGCCCAACGTGTTCACCGCAGTGTACCTGCGTGTCCACCCCGGCCAGCGGGATCCAGAGCGTCCCCCAGTCGCTCTGCAGCTGCTCCCTCGGGTCGGTCTCGAACCGCACCGTCGCCCGGCCGGTCCGCAGCGGGCGTTTCGGGCGGATGTAGTCCCGGATGATCGAGACCTCTCCGGGATACCCCCCCCGCCTGCAGCTCCCGCCAGATCACCACCGCGTTCCAGACCCCTTCCTGCAGCAGTCCGTCGATCCGCTCCTTGTACGAGTCCAGCAGGCTGCCCCGCTTGCCTGGCCCCGCCGGCGCCCCCTCGTGCGCCAGCGCCCGTCCGACCGTCTTCGGGTGGCCGCCCAACAGCGTGGCGATGTCCCGTTGGTAGACACCGCGCTTCACCAGCGCTTGAATCATCACGAAGTCCTCCTTCATCAACACCTCGGTCCCTCCGCGTTTGGCAGACACGAAGGGACATTGTGATCGGTGATCGGAGGACTTCCTCTTCGGCGATCAGGACACTTCTACCATCGGTGCTGACGCCGAACGCGGTCAGATCCATCCTAGGCGTGGCCATTGGCATCTCCCTCCGTGTGTGTCCTTCCGCCAGAAAGAACTCACGGCACGATGCCCGATGGCCGCTTGGCTGTCCAGCCTCTCAACGGCCTACCGAATTCCCACCATGTCGTCCTGGGACTCTAACGCGCCCGGTGCAAGTCGCTGCCAGGGAAAGGCCTGGGATTGGCTGGGAGGCAGGGATTCGAACCCCGATAACGTGGTTCAGAGCCACGTGTCCTACCATTGAACGACCTCCCAGCATGGAGGGCCGCGGCGGGACCAACCTCAGGATTTTACCAGAACCCGCAGCGCCAATCCACGCGAGAGCAGCGCGCGCGGCGAGGCCCTCGACCCGGCCCGTGCTAGCATGGGCCCGCTTCCCCCAGAGGCGACAGGCCGCATGAGCAGCGCCCCGCCGACAATCGCCATCCGCGCGGCGAACCTGACGCGGCGCTACGGCGACATCCTCGCCGTCGACGACCTCTCGCTCGAGGTGCGGCGCGGCGAGATCCTCGGGCTCCTCGGCCCTAACGGCGCCGGCAAGACGACGACGCTCCGGATGCTGTGTGGGCTGCTGCGCCCGGACAGCGGCCGCGTCGAGATCGACGGCCGGCCCCTGAAGGCGGGCCGGCCCGGCGGCCTGCCCGCCATCGGCCTGTCGCCCCAGGCGATCGTCGTCTGGGAGCTGCTGACGGTCTTCGAGCAGCTGGACTTCATGGGCCGCGCCTATGGACTCCCGCGCCGGGCGGCCCGCGCCCGCGCCGAAGCGCTGCTCACCGCGTTCGGCCTCGAGGAGAAGCGCGATCGACTCGGCCGCACGCTCTCCGGCGGCCTGCAGCGGCGCCTCAATATCGCGCTCGCCTTCGCGCACGACCCGCCCATCGTCCTTCTCGACGAGCCCCAGGCCGGCCTCGATCCGCAGAGCCGCGTCCTGGTGCGCGACTACATCGGCTCGCTGCGGGGGCGCGTCACGGTCATCGTCACGACGCACGACATGGACGAGGCGGAGAGAGTCGCGGACCGCGTCTGCATCGTCGATCGCGGGCGGATCCTGGCGCTCGACACGGTCGACGCCATCAAGGGCCGCCTCGGGGAGGGCGATGTGATCGAAGCCGAGTTCGGCGGCGCCGACGCGGCCGCGCTCGACGCCCTGGCCGCCGCGCTGGCGCGCGGCGGCCGCCCGTGCGCGCGGCGCGGAACGTGCCTCCGCTTCACGTCGGCGGATGGCTTCTCGGCCATGCCCGACCTCCTCCAGGCGGCTTCGGCGCTGGGCCTGCAGGCCCGGCGCCTCGCCGTGCGCAAGCAGACGCTCGAAGACGTGTTCATCCGGCTCACCGGGCGGGGGCTGCGCGAATGAGGATGCTGGCCTGCCTCAGGAAGACGCTCGTCGAGAACGTCCGCGACTGGAAGATCCTCATCCTGACGCTGAGCTTCGCGCCGTTCTTCGTGTACCTGATGTACGGCTACCTGCACACCGCGCCGGCCAGCTACACGCTGCTCGTCCTGAACGACGACCGCGCGGCGTCGCCGCCGCGGGACGCCGCCGGGGCGGACGGCCTGATCGCCGCGTGGACGCGGGCCGGCGGCGACGACGGCCGGCCCGTGTTCGCCGTGCGCGCCGCCGGCGATCGGCAGGCCGCGGAGCGGATGGTGAGGACGCGCGAGGCCGACCTGCTGGTGGTCATCCCGGCGGGCTTCTCGGCCCGCCTCGCCGACCTTCGGGCGCAGCCGGCCGGCCCGCCCCCGCGGCTCACGAACCACTACAACGCCGCCAACCCGCGCTCGATGATGGCCATGGCCATGTCGGACTACGTGGCGTTCCTGTACGCGTCAGCCGCCGCGAGCATGCCCTCGCCGCTCGCCGTGGACGCCCGGGCCGTCGATCCGCTCCCGAACCGGAGCGACTTCGACCTCTACGTGCCGGCGCTGCTCGTGCTCGCCGTCATCATGGTGCTCTTCACCGCGGCGGCCTCGCTCATCAGGGAGGTCGACAAGGGCACGATGATCCGCCTGACGCTCTCGCGCGTCGCCACATGGGAGCTGCTCGCGGCGGTCACGATCACCCAGGTGCTCATCGGCGCGGCCACGGTGCTGCTGGCGTACGCCGCCGCCGCCTCCGTGGGCTACCGCGCCCTGGGATCGCCGGGCGCCGCGCTGGCCGTGACCACGCTGGCTACGGTGAGCGTCGTGGCGATCGGCGTCCTGGTCTCGGCCTTCATGAGAACGGTTTTCGAATTACTGACGGTCGGCTGCTTCCCGTTCTTCATCCTGATGTTTTTCTCGGACGTGATGATCCCGCTGCCAAGGATCCCCGTGCTCTCCGTGGCCGGGAACGCCGTGAACCTGAGCGACGTGCTCCCGACGAGCCTCGCGGTGCGGGCGCTCAACCGGGTCCTGAACGACGGGGCCGGCCTGGGCGACGTGTGCTTCGAGATGACCGGGATGGCCCTGCTCGCCGCGGCCTACTTCTCCGCGGGAATCCTTCTGTTCCGCCGGCGGCACCTGCGAACGAATTAGCCGGCGGCCCGCGCGTGCCAGCCGGCCTCCATCATCTGCGAGAGACCCGGCCTACGCTCCCAGCCTGAGGGCCCGGCCGATGCGCGCGAGGACGCGCTCGCGGCCCAGCAGCTCCAGCACCTCGAAGAGGCCGGGACTCTCGGCGCGGCCGACGACGGCCACGCGCGTCGGGTGAACGAGCGCGCCCGCCTTCACGCCGCGCGACCCGGCAAGCGCGCGGATGGCGGGCTCGAGCGCCGCGGCGGCGAATGGCTCCACCGACGCGCACGCCTCGCCGACGGCCGCCAGGTGCGCGCGGGCCTCCGGCGACGACAGGTACTTCTGCACGGCGGCCGCGTCGTATTCGATGTGCTCAACGAGGAAGGGCCTCCCCTTCTCGACGAAGTCGGTGAGGCGCTTCGCCCGCGGGCGCAGGAGTTCCACGAGGCGCGCGAGCCACGCGATCGCGGGGCCGGGCGCCCCGGCGACTGGCGATTCCGGGCCCGGCCTGACCGGCCACAGCCCCGCTTCCTCGAGCAGCGGCTCGACGCGGCGCACAAGCTCCGGCGACGGCATCCGGGCGATGTGCTGCGCGCTGAACCACTCGAGCTTCTCGGGATTGAAGACGGCGTTGCTGAGGCTGATGCCCTCGAGCGAGAACGCCGCGACGAGCTCGTCGCGCGTGAACAGCTCCTGGTCGCTGCCCGGCGACCAGCCGAGCAGCGCGAGGAAGTTCATCATCGCCTCGGGCAGGTAGCCCTGGCGCCTGTACTCGGTGACGGACGTCGCGCCGTGGCGCTTGCTCAGCCGCCGCTTGTCGGGCCCCAGGATGAGCGGGACGTGCGCGAAGGCGGGCAGCGGCTTCCCGAACGCGCGGTAGAGCAGCACCTGCTTCGGCGTGTTCGAGATGTGATCGTCGCCGCGCACCACGTGCGTGATCGCCATGTCGATGTCGTCGGCCACCACCGACAGGTGGTACGTCGGGTGGCCGTCCGAGCGCAGCGCGACGAAGTCCTCGATGTGCGCGTTGTCGAACGTGATGTCGCCGTGCACGAGGTCGCGAAAGGCCGTCTCGCCTTCGGGCACGCGGAAGCGGATCGCGCGCGGCGCGCCGGCCGCCTCGCGCGCCGCGACCTCCTCGGGCGTCAGCCGCGAGCAGCGCCGGTCGTAGGTCCACGACTCGCCGCGGGGAGTGCCGCCTTCGCCGCCCTCGCGATCGGCGGCCGAGCCCCCGCCAGAGGCGGCGGCCCTGGCGTCGCCGGCGAAGGCGGGCCCATCCGGGCGCTCCTTGTCCGTGCCGCAGTAGCAGTAGTACGCGTGCCCCTCGCGCACGAGCTGCTCGGCCAGCTCGCGGTACCGCGCCAGCCGCTGCGACTGGAAGTACGGCCCGTGCGCGCCCCCCGCCTCTGGCCCCTCGTCCCAGTCGAGCCCGAGCCACCGCATCCCGTCGAGGATCCCGGTCACCATGTCCGCCGACGACCGCTCGACGTCGGTGTCCTCGATGCGCAGCACGAACGCGCCGCCGGTCTTGCGCGCGTAGAGCCAGTTGAAGAGCGCCGTGCGCGCGCCGCCGACGTGCAGGTAGCCGGTGGGTGACGGGGCGAAGCGGAGGCGGGGGGTGGACATGGGAGTAGACGCTGGACACCGGAGGCCAGGGGCCTGGCGCTCGGGACTGGTCAGTTCCGCTGCGCCCTGCGCTGAACCGCCGGGCAGCGGAAGATGTCGCGCGCGGCCGCGCCGAACCAGCGCCTGGCGCCAGGTTCCTGGAGCCTGACAGGATGCACGTTGTGGCGGTGAGGCAGGGATTCGAACCCTGGATACAGGTTTTGGCCCGTATAACGGTTTAGCAAACCGCCGCCTTCAGCCTCTCGGCCACCTCACCGTCCAAACCTTCGACGCTGCCAGAATAGCCTACTTCCTGCCCTTCCCGGTCCTCTTCACGGCTCTCTTCGCCGGCTTCGCGGCCTTCTTCACCGCCCTCTTGACCGGCTTGACGGCCTTCTTCGCCTTCTTCGCAGCCTTCTTCACGGCCTTCTTCGCCGGCTTCGCGGCCTTCCTGACAGCCTTCTTCGCCGGCTTCGCGGCCTTCTTCACCGCCCTCTTGACCGGCTTGACGGCCTTCTTCGCCTTCTTCGCGGGCTTTTTCACGGCCTTCTTCGCCTTCTTCACGGCCTTCTTCACGGCCTTCCTGGCCTTCGGCGCGGCTTCCTTCACGTTCTCCGCCGCCTTGACCGCGACGGCCTTCACGGCATCGAGCGGGGACGGCGCGGCGGGTTCGGCCGCGGGCGGCGCGGCGGGCGTCGTTGCGGCGACAAGCGGCGGGGCTTCGGGCTTCAGCTCTTCGGGCATGGTTTCCTCCACGACACACATCCATCCGCGGCGCGGATTCCGGCTCACGCGCAGTATAGAAGCGAGGGTTGTCATTGTCTAGGCCGCTTCCTTCGTCTTGCCGTCAGGAGACGGTCGAAGATCGTCCGCACGGCAGTCGGGATCGCACGGCTCACCCCGGGCGGGATCTGCCGCGATCGGCGTGACGCCCTCTGGGTGATCGGCGGCGCCTTTACCGCGCGCGGCCTCGGCTGCGTGGTCTCAACCGGCGCGCGCCGTGCCGGCTGTCGGCGCCGCTGGGGATGCTCGAGGGCCGCGCGTCGGCGTGACGGCCTGCGGGCGAGTCCCGCCCGGCTGGCGCCAAGCCCCGAGCCGCCAGCCGCTGAAGTAAGATCGTCCCGCCATGCGTCCCCTCAAGATCGGCATCAGCGGCGTCCGCGGCATCGTCGGCGAGTCGCTGACGCCGGAGCTCATCGTCTCGTTCGCGCAAGGGTTCGGCACCTACCTCGACTCGGGCCGCATCCTCGTCTGCCGCGACACCAGGGCGTCGGGGCCGATGGTCCACGCGGCCGTCGTCTCGGGCCTGCTGGCCGCCGGATGCGAAGTTGTCGATCTCGGGGTGTGCCCGACGCCGTCGCTGCAGCACGCGGTGCCGTGGCTCGGCGCCCAGGGCGGCATCTCCATTTCCGCCGGCCACAATCCGTCGGTGTGGAACGCCCTCAAGTTCGTGCGCAACGACGGCCTCTACCTGAACGCGGCCCAGGCGGAGGAACTGCTCGACATCGTCCACCAGGGCGAGTTCGAGAAGGCGGCCTGGGATCGCATCCGGACAGGCGTGCCCGTGCAGGACGCCATCGGGCACCACCTCGAGGTGCTGTCCGGCGCGTTCAATCTCGACGCGGCGCGGCGCCGCGCCCTGAAAGTCGCGGTGGACTGCTGCAACGGCGCCTCGACGTTCCTGTCGCCCCGCTGGCTCGAGGCGCTCGGGTGCGAGGTGCTGGCCATCAACGACGATCCGGAGGCGCCCTTCCCGCACCGGCCCGAGCCGAAGCCCGAGATGATGGCGCAGCTCAAGGCGGTGGTGCGCGCCGGGCGCGCCGACCTGGGCTTCGCGCACGACGCCGACGGCGAGCGGATCGGGCTGGTCACGGGAGACGGCGAGGCGCTGTCCGAGGAGCGCACGCTCACGCTGGCGGCCGCCATCGCGCTGTCCCACACGCCGGGCGTGGTCGTCACCAACATCTCCACCACCCGCGCCGTGGACGATGTGGCCGGGCGGTTCGGGGGGAGCGTCGTGCGCACGCCCGTGGGCCAGTCGTTCATCACCGAGGCGATGATCGAGCACCGCGCCGTGCTCGGCGGCGAGGGCAACGGCGCGGTGGCGGTGCCGCGCGTGCTGATGTCCCACGACGCCGCGGCGACCCAGGGCCTGGTCGTCGAGCACATGGCGGTGACCGGGGCCTCGCTGCGCGAGCTGGTGGACGCCCTGCCGTGCTACGAGATGGTGAAGCGCGACTTCGCGCTGGCGCCGGGCGCGCTCTACTCCAGGCTGCAGGACTTCCGCGACCGGATCGAGCGCGAGGGGCTGCCCGCGAACACGATCGACGGGGCCGTGGTGTCGTTCACCGACGGCTGGGTGCACGTCCGTGCGTCGCAGACGGAGTCGATGATCCGCGTCATCGCGGAGGCCGCGTCGCGCGAACGGGCGCAGGACCTGGTGGACTGGGCGAGGGACAGGCTGGGGACGGGGGGCTAGGCGCGGGAGTCCAGGGGCTGGGGGCTCGGCGCTGGGCGCTGGCCCGCCCGTGTGTCTCGCTGGCGCGCCGCCCGTGCGGCGACAGCCGCGTTCCACTAGTCTCTGCCGCCCAGTCCCCACCCCCTGATTCGTAGTCCAGAGCGAGCTGAGGCGTTTGTGATGCGAGCGATACCCACTCTGAAGATCAGCATCTCCGGCGTGCGCGGCGTCGTGGGCGACTCGCTGACGCCCACGCTGCTGACGCGCTTCGCGCAGGCGTTCGGCACGTACACGGGATCCGGCACGGTCGTCGTCGGCCGCGACACGCGCACGTCGGGCGAGATGGTGCGACAGGCCGTCGCGGCCGGCCTCCTGTCGAGCGGCTGCCGGGTCGTCGATCTCGGCGTGTGCCCGGTGCCGACGGTGCAGCTCGCCGTCCGACACCGCCGCGCGCACGGCGGGATTGCCATCACGGCCAGCCACAATCCGCCGGAATGGAACGCGCTGAAGTTCGTCGGCCCGGACGGGTTGTTCCTGGGCTCCGGCCCGGCCCGCGAGCTGCTCGACATCTACCACCAGGGCGAGTACGTGAAGGTGCCCGGCGCGAACATGCGGTCGATCGACGTCATGACCGACGGCCTCGATCTCCACCTGAAGGCCATCATGGACGGAGTCGGGCCGCTGCCGGCCGCGCCGAAGCGCCTGCGCGTCGCGCTCGACGGGTGCAACGGCGCCGGCGCCCTCATCGCGCCGCGCCTGCTCGAGGCGCTCGGGGCCGACGTCGTGCCCATCAACATCACGCCGAACGGCCTCTTCCCGCGCGGCGCCGAGCCGGTCCCCGAGAACCTCGGCGCGCTCTGCGAGGCCGTTCGCGCCGGCGGCTGCGACATCGGCTTCGCGCAGGACATGGACGCCGATCGCCTCGCCGTCGTCTCGGAGCTCGGCGAGCCCATCGGCGAGGACTTCACCCTCGTCCTCGCCGCGTGGCACGTGCTGGCGACCCGCCCCGGCCCGGTGGTGGCCAACCTCTCGACGACGGCCGCCCTGGACGAGGTGGCGCGCCGCTTCAACTGCCCCGTCGTGCGCACGAAGATCGGCGAGGCCAACGTCACCGAGCGCATGGTGTCCGAGCGCGCGGTGATTGGCGGCGAGGGAAACGGAGGCGTCATCTACCCGGCCATCAATTTCGCCCGCGACAGTCAGGTGGGCATGGCGCTCATCCTGCACCTGCTCGCCTCGTCCGGCAAGACGGTGTCGGCCCTCATGGCCGAGCTGCCGGGCTTCGTGATGGTGAAAGAGAAGCTCGCCTGCCCGTCCAACAGGATCCCGGACGTGCTGCGCATGGTGAAGCGGGAGTACGCCGGCCTGCCGATGGACACGCGCGACGGCGTGAAGGTCCTGCTCGAGAACGGATGGTTCCACGTCCGCGGATCGAACACCGAGCCCATCGTGCGGGTGGTGGCCGAAGGGCCGTCGCGCGGCGCGGCGCGCGCGATCGTGGACGAGGTGTTCGGCCGCGTGGCGCGCGTCGTCGCCTCCTGAGCGATCGCCGCGGGGCCAGATCCGCATATTTTCAGATCTGACCCCAACGGTCAGCGCCTGCGCGGGCGGCGCGGCTCGGCGACGACGCGGAACCCGAGGTCGTCGGCGGCGTCCTGCGGCGGGTGGGCCTGGCGCGCGCTGCAGCGCGCGCTCATCGCATCGAACCGCCAGCTGCCGCCGCGGATGGCCTTGCGCGTTCCGCTGTCCGCCCCCCGGGGGTCGAACTCCCGCCTGGGGTCGTACGGCCCGTACCAGTCGTTCGTCCACTCCCACACGTTGCCGTGCATGTCGTGGACGCCCCACTTGTTCGCCGGGAACTTTCCGGCCGGCAGCGTCTTCTCATACGCCGCCCCGTCCTCGGGCCCGGCCATGAACCGCGTATCGACATTCGCCGCCAGCGCCGGCAGCTGCGCGCCGCCGCTGAAGGCGGTGCGGCTGCCGGCCCGGCACGCGTACTCCCATTCGGCTTCCGTCGGCAGCCTGAACCGCATCGCCGTGTTCCCGGCGTTGATGCGGGAGAGGAAGGCGTTCACCTGGTAGAAGTCCACCTGCTCGACGGGGCACTTCTCGCACCCGGTGAAGCGGCTCGGATTCGACCCCATGACGCGCGCCCACTCCGCCTGCGTCACCTCGTGCTGGCCGATGTAGAAGAGCTGCGTGATCGTGACCCTGTGCAGGTACTCATCGTCCCGGCGGCCGGGCTCGGCGTCGTTCGTGCCCATCATGAACGACCCGGGCCGCACGGCCACGAGCACCATCCCCGTTTCGGGCTCGATGTAGAAGTCGGCCGGGCCCGGCGCGACGAGGCGCGCGGCAAAGAGCGCCACGCCCACCCCGGCCAGCGCGACGGCCGCAGCAACGCGGAGGGTCACCCCCAGATTCTACCGCCCCGCCCGGGCGGGCCGGCCCTGAAACCCGCGCGTCCGCCGCGCCGGCCGAATCCTTCGCCTTTCCGGTCCCCGCCCCGTAAAATCCGGGAATGCGCACGTGGCGCGCCGCGGTCCTCTTCGCCGTCCTGACGCTCCTGTTGACCTGGCCCCTCGCCCGCCATCCCTCGTCGGCGACGTGGTCGTCGGGCCCCGACGGGGACCTCTTCATCTGGACCCTTGCGTGGGACGCGCACGCGTTCGTCCATCAGCCCCTGTCGATCTTCGACGCGAACATCTACCACCCGCTCCGCCGCACGCTGGCGTACTCCGAGAACCTGATCGGAAGCGCGCTCTTTGCGGCACCGGTCATCTGGCTGACCGGCAGCCCCGTCCTGGCGCTGAACGCCGCCGCGCTGGTCTCGTGCGCGCTGTGCGGCCTCGGCGCCTTCGTGCTGGCGCGCCGGGTTGGACTCCGGGCCGCCGGGGCCGTCATCGCCGGCCTCGTCTTCGCGTTCGCGCCGCCGCGCTTCTTCCGGACCAGCCAGCTGCACGTCGGCGCCGTGCAATGGATCCCGTTCGCCCTCGCCTTCCTGCACGCGTACCTGGACAAGGGCCGCGCGCGCGATCTGCGCCTGGCGGCTGCGTGCTTCAGCCTGCAGGCCCTCGCGAGCGGCCACGGGGCGGCGTTTCTCTTCGTCGCGATGACCGCGCTCGCCGTCTACCGCGCCGTGCGCGGGACCGCCATCGACGCGGCCAGGCGCCTCCGCGACCTGGGTGTGACGGGCGCACTCCTGCTCGCGCCGGCCGTGCTCGTCTATCTGCCCTACCGGGCCGTGCAGCAGGAAACCGGGCTGCGCCGGTCGCTCGAGAACTGGGCCGTCACGCCAGTCAGCTTCCTTGCGTCGCCGACGCACGCGCACGCGTGGCTCGCCTCGCTCGCGCCGGGCTTGCGCATCCTCGAGGACGCCAGCGCGTACCTCTTCCCGGGCGTCCTGCCTCTCCTGCTGGCCGCATCAGCGATCGTCCTGCGCCCGGGCGGCGCGCGGCGCGCGATGGGCGGTGGGCGCGGGCCGGCCGGCGCACGCCGGGCCCTCGCGGTCCTCGTGCGCGCGGCCGCGTACTTTCTCGAGGCGGCTGTCGCGGCCTCGCTCGTCCTGGCCGTCGCCGTGACGCTCACGGGGCCGCTGCGGCTCCGCGCCGGCGGCACGGTGGTCGTGTCCGCGCGCAGCGCGCTGCGGCCGTGGCTGCTCGCCGCCGCCGCCGCCCTGGCGCGCGCGGCATTGCTCGGCCGCGTGCCGTTCGACCCGGCCTCGCGATGGCGGCGCAGCGCGGCTGGCGTGCGCCGGCTCGGGCTGCGGCTCCGGACACCCGAGCCGTCAGGCTCAGTCTTCTTCTACGGCCTCCTGATGCTCCTCGGGCTCTGGCTGTCGATCGGCCCGCCGCTCGGCCTCTGGCCGCTCGTGTACTGGCTGCCCGGCATGAGCTTCATTCGCGTGCCTTCACGGTTCACCGTGCTGGCCGTGCTCGGCCTGGCCATCGTCGCGGGCGCGGGCATGGACCGGCTGCTCGCGCGCGTGTCATCCCGGCGCCGGACGCTCCTCCCCGCCGCGGTCGCGGTCCTGCTCGTGGCCGAGTCGGCCGCCGCGCCCCTGTCGCTCGTGCCGGCCCACGCCGAGGCGCCGCTGGCCGATCGCTGGCTCGCCGCCCGGCCCCGCCCCTTTGTCGTCGCGGAGGTGCCGCTTCCGGATCCGATGGATGCCAGCGCGTTCGAACGCCGCCAGACGATGTACATGCTGCACGCGATGGCGCACTGGCAGAAGACCGTGCACGGGTACAGCGGCTGGCGGGCGCCGCTGCACGAGCGGCTCTACCTCGCGATGCGCGCCTTCCCCGACGATGCCAGCCTGGACGCGCTCTCCCGGCTCGGGGTGACCTACGTCGTGGTGCACACGGAGCTCTACCCGCCCGGGGAGTGGCCCCTCGTCGAGGAGCGGCTGGAGCGATTCGGCGCGAGGCTCCAACTGGAGCACGTGGCGGGCGCCGGCCGCGTGTACGCGCTTCGTCCGGCCCGTCCGTGAAGGGCCGCCGCGCGGCTACGATCCGAGGCGCGAGGCCCGCCAGGGCCGGGTCTTCTCGCCCTCGGTGACCGTTCCCTCGATCGCGTGCCCGTTGACGCGGCCCTCGTACCGGGCCGCGCCGATCGTCATCGTCAGGCTGGCGCCGCTCAGCCGGCCTTCGGTGATTGGCGTGCTCTCCGATCCGGACTGGAGCGTGCCCGTGAACTGCTGGAACGTCTGAACGACGCTCAGGTCGCCCTCGGCCGTCTTCCACTGGCCCTCGATCCTGGCCGGCACGATCCAGAGCATGGCCGTGCACCACGTCTCGCAGCCCTCGCTCACCGTGGCCGTCTCGTCAGGAATCCAGTCCTCCATGTTGAACGAGTTCGACACGATGCGCGTGCCGGGCTTCAGGTCGAGGATCTTCGGCCGCAGCCGCATGTTGATCTGCGGCAGCAGGAACATGGTGATGACCGTCGGCTCGGAGAGATCCGTCTCGAACAGGTCGGCGTTGCGGAACGTCGCCCTGGCGGAGACGCCGGCTTTCTCGGCGTTCGCCCGGGACAGCTCCACCATGTCCGGGTTGTATTCGATGCCGACGGCCCTGGCGCCGCGCTTCGCCGCGGTGATGACCGTGATGCCGTCGCCGGACCCGAGGTCCATGACGGTGTCGTCGGGCGTGACCTTCGCCATGTCGAGCATCTTGTCGACGAGGGCCTGCGGCGTCGGCACCCAGACCACGTCCTTGCCAGCCTGCCCCACTTCGGGCTTGAACGCCGGATGCTGGGCCGGCTGGGACGGGTTCTGCGGGGAGCCCGAACTCGCGACGGACAGGAAGAACGCCTGGGCGAGCACGAGAGCGGCGATCGGCACGATCGATCGGCGCGGGAACAGCGTCGGGCGCATGAAAGCCTCCACGTGGACGTCTGGCGATCTTATTCCGCCGCCCCTCGCGTGTCGATGGCCTCGATCGACCGCGTCGGCAGCCGTCTGGCCCAGGTTCGGGCGACGCCGCCGCGCAGCCGCGAGGGCGGACCGCGGTCCCGCGATGGCCTGGCGGGCCGAAATCGTGCGTCAGGCGGCAGCCCTCCGGCTGGGACACGGCGGACGGACAAGGACGCCCTCCGCGACTCCCGCCGCGCCGGTCGGCCTGCGCGGCTCGCGAGGGGGCGGCGCCGGCGCTGGGCGCAGGCGCATCTTCCTGGGCTATCATCCCTCGAGCGCCCCACCGCAGGGGGAGTCATGAGCGCTTCGCGACCAGACCACCCGACCCGACGCGAGTTCATTGCGGCCGCCGCCGCAGCAGCCGCCGCGCCCGCTCTTGCCGAGGGACGGGCCGTGGCCGGCGCCGACTCGGCGACGCCGTGGCAGGCCGGGCCGGCCGGCGTGCGCCGGTTCTCGACGCCGGGCCTGGTGGACCTGCAGGTCAACGGCTTCGCCGGCGTGGACTTCAACGACCCCGGGGTCACGACGGACCAGGTGCGCCACGCGCTGGACGTCATGCGCCGGCACGGCGTGACCGGCCTGCTGCCGACGATCATCACGAGCACCGCCGAGCATTTCGGCCGCTGCGCCAGGGCGGTGCTGCGCTCGGACGCGAAGGCGATCCTGGGCATCCACATGGAGGGCCCCTACATCTCGCCCGAGGACGGCCCTCGCGGCGCCCACCCGCGCGAGTTCACGCGGCCCGCCTCGCTCGACGACTTCAAGCGGCGCCAGGATGAAGCGGAAGGCCGGATCGTCCTGGTGACGCTCGCGCCGGAGGTGCCCGGCGCGCTCCTCCTCATCGAGCACCTGCGCTCCGCCGGGGTGCGCGCGGCGATCGGCCACACCGGCGCGGCACCCGAGCTCATCCGCGACGCCATCCGCGCCGGAGCGACGCTGTCGACGCACCTGGGCAATGGCTGCGCCAATCTGATCCCGCGCCATCCGAACTTCATCTGGGAGCAGTTGGCCGCCGACGAGCTGACGGCCTCGCTCGTCGTCGACGGCCACCACCTGCCGCCGGCGACGGTCAAGTCCATGATCCGCGCGAAGACGCCGGAGCGCGTGATCCTGGTGACGGACGCCATCTCCGCGGCGGGCCAGCCGCCGGGCGAGTATCAGATCGGATCGTCCAGGGTGCGGCTCGACGAGAACGGCCGCGTGGCCGTGCCGGGCGCGCCGAACCTGGCCGGCTCGGCGCTGACCCTGGACCGCGCCGTCGCGAACACCGTGCGGTTTGCCGGCGTCACCATCGAGCAGGCCCTCGCGATGGCCTCGACGCGCCCTGCGGCGTACCTGGGCGTCGCGGCGCCCGGCACGCTCGACGTGGAGTGGGACGCCGGATCCTTCACGCTCCGCGTGCTGCGAGCCAGCAGCTGAGCCGTCATCCTCGCGGGGGACCGTCCGCCATGCCGGAGAAGCTCGTCCTCGACCTGCCCGTGGCGTACAGCGCCGTCGATCGCGATCAGGTGATCACGCTGCGCGGCGTCTTCGCCTGCTTCCAGGAAGCCGCCATTGCCCATGCCAACGAGCTCAACGCCGGCACGCACGCCATGGCCGCCCGGGGCGAAGCCTGGGTGCTGAAGCGCATGGCCGCCGCGATCGAGCGTTACCCGGCCTACGGAGAGGCGCTTCGCATCGAGACGTGGTCGAGCGCCGTCCGCGGGGCCAAGGGGTACCGCGAGTTTCTCGTCTTCGGCGGCGCGGGCGAGCCCGTCTTCCGCGGATCGTCCGTCTGGGTGTACGTCAGTCTCAAGACGCGGTCGATCGTCCGCGTGCCTGCCGAGGTGGCGGAGGGCTTCCCGTCCCACCCGGGCGACATCCTCTGCCCCGACCTCGAGGATCTCGAACTGCCGCCGCCCGAGCCGGATTCAGCCGACGTGGTCCAGGTTTCGCTGCGCTATTCTGACGTCGACGCGATGCAGCACGTGAACAACACGTCGTACTTCGACCTGCTGCAGACGGCGCTGGCCCGGCTCGGGCGGCCGTCCAGGCCGCGCCATGTCCGCGTCAGGTTCGGCAGGGGCATCTCCAGCGACGTGACGGCGGTTGAAGTCCGGCTCGCCCGCTCCCCGGCCGGGGAGCCTGCGGCGTTCAGCGTCGCCCTGGGGAACGAGATCTTCGCCCGGGGCGACATCGGCTGATCCGCATCGCCCGCCGCGCCGCGCGCGCAGCGCGGCGGGCCGGCACGCAGTATCGGCGAGACCTCATCGCGCAGCGGAGCCACCTTGCTGGAGTCCGCGGAGGGGTGCATGCGCCGCCGCACGCGAGCGCAGGCTGGTGGCGGAGGGAGAGGGATTCGAACCCCCGGTACGGTTCCCCGTACAGCGGTTTTCAAGTTCGATCAGCCCGCCCGCCGCGTCGTGTTATCGCCGATTCCAGCTTGGCTGGTGTTGGCCTGGGTGGGGTCGGGTTTGGCAGGGTCGATGAGCATCCGCTGACCATCGGCGCGGTCGTTCAGCTTCGATGCCGCGTCCTTCAGATCGCCGGGCGACACGATGTCGTAGCGGTCGAAGATCGACCGGGTCTTGTGGCCCGTCAGGGCGTAAGCTCCCGCGTCAAGTAGACAGTCCGAAGGGAGACTCCCCGGCGGTGTGGGGCCTCGGGCCAACGTCAGGAGCGGCACCTGCCCGAGGCTGTCATGGGGCCGCTCGTCGTTGTAGGTTCTCAGCCATTCCTTGGTGAGCTGGCACGCCTCTGCCATGGACTCAAAGAGGTAGGCGTCGAACACATCGGTCCGATCGCTGCGATTGAAGCGTTCGATAGACGCGTTCTGGTCCGGCTTGCCCGGCGGGATGTCGTGGATCGCCATCCCCTGGCTCGCACACCACGCGACGAAGTGCTCCGCCGTCAACTCCGGGCCGGTGTCCACCCGGAAGGCAGCAGGGCGACCGTGGACGGCGAGGAGCTACTCCAGGATGCGTCCGACGCGGGCGCTGGGGATCGAGCTGTCCGCCTCGACCGCCAGGCCCTCGCGGTTGCCCTCGTCCATGATCGTCAAGATGCGAAACCGCCGGCCCTCATAGAGGGTGTCCGACATGACGTCGAGCGCCCACGTGTGGTGCAGCACGGCCGGCGCGGTCCGCGGCTGCCGCAGTCGCTGGGGCACGCGAGGCTGCGTCCGTCGGGGCAAGTTCAGCCGCAAGGCGCCATACACGCGATGCACCCGTTTGTGATTCCACCGATGGCCCTGCAGCCGCAGCCAATAGAAGCACCTCCAGAAGCCTCACCGGCCGTGATCCGCGATCACAGTGGTCAAGGCCGCAATGACGGCGGCGTCGGCACGGACCCGAGACACCAGAGGCCGGTAGTACGCCGCCCGCGACAGCCTCACCACGCGACACGCTCGTGGCACCGAGCGCTGACAATCGTGGGAGATATTGTCAAATGTTGTGGGTCGGCCGCGTGAGTTAGGCGGCGCTTGCCTTCACTTCTCCAGCAGCGGTCTTTGGCCTCTCCTGCACGCCGTCGACAGAGCGCACGCCGGCGCGAACATGCGGCAGCATCTCCGAGCCATTTACCTTTCGCCAGCGCTCTTCCGCCATCGCGAGCCGCTTGAACGCCATCATCAGCGCCGTCGGGCGTGCCCCCGCGCCCGTGGTCACGCGCTGACGGAGCCGCACGGTGGCGAAGGGCGACTCGATGAGGTTCGTGGTTCGCCGATGCCGCCAGTGCTCGGCGGGGAAGTCGTCGAAGGTCAGCCGCTGTCCAGCGTGGTTCGAAATTCCTCGTTTTCTTGGGTCGGCTTCTCGGTTACTCTCAGCATGGGTGGCGTCTCCTTCGCCCGGCTCGCAACCGGGCCGGTATGCTTCGAACTCACACGAAGGATACGCCGCCTTCCGTCATTCAGCCGATCCACAACATTCGGCTATGTCTCCGCCGCCCGCGGCGACACCGAGAATCGCCTCAAGGAACTCCACCACGACCTCGCGTTCGGACGCACGAGTTGCTCGCGCTTCTGGGCCAATCAACTCCGCGTGCTGCTGAGTGCCGCCGCCTACGTGCTGCTCCAGGACCTCCAGCGCCGCGCCACGCGGACGACGTTGGCGCGCGCGCAGGTCGGGCGCCTGCGACTCGCGCTCCTGAAGGTCGGCGTGCAGGTCGTCCGCTCCGTTCGCCGGCTCGTCTTCCACTTCCCGCGGGCACATCCGCACGTCGAGGCGTGGCGCACCGTAGCGCTCGGCCTCGGCGCGGTCACGCGCTGACCCCGCCCGCGCGCTCGACTGCACCCGATACGGGACCGGTGTCCCTCGCGCACGGGCCATCACCACCTCGCCGTGTGTGCGGAGCCTGCCGGCGCGCGTTTTCACCCCGTCACCCGCTCCACCACGGCTCTTCACCAGCCCCCCCGCGTCCACGTCGTCTCACGCGAGCTCGGCAGGGCTTTCGTCAGGGCCTCGTGAACAGTCCGGATCAATCCTCACACCACTACGCTAGAATGATCTGACCGTATGCCGTTCCTTCTCGCCGTCACCGCTATCATGCAACTGTCCTGCGCGGGTGACGCGTGTGTTGCCGTCCGTGACAACGGAACGGTGCTTGTCTGGGGCAGGTACAATCCCGTCAAGGAGCTGAAAAGCGATACACCCAGAGAGGTTCCTGGGTTGTCCGGGGTCAAAAAGGTCGCAGCAGGGTCCGAATTCTTTCTTGCACTCAAGCAGGACGGCTCTGTTTGGAGTTGGGGCGTCAACCGGCATGGCGTACTCGGCATCAACACCCTGGAGGAAGCAAGATTTAACCGCCTCACGGATTCTGAAGTCCCGGTACGCATCGCCGGCTTAACGGGCGTCGCTGATATTTCCGTGATGGGCCATTCTGCATTTGCCCTGAAGTCCGATGGGACGGTCTGGGCGTGGGGATATCACTCCAACGGCAGTCTGGGGACCGGACTCATCCCAAGCCCGACACCGGCCCGACGCCCTGCTTCCATGGATCAGCCCTTTCCAGTCCAGGTGGCTGGTCTCCAAGGAGTCAAGCAGGTGGCGGCCGGCTTCTATCACGCCCTCGCGCTTCTCCAGGACGGACGCGTCATGGGCTGGGGCTCCAACTCCCTCGGAGCCGTTGGAGATGGAACGACCGAACACCGTTGGGAACCTGTTCCCGTCAAGGGCCTGGCTGATGTCATAAAGGTCGCAGCGGGCTCGGAATCTTCGCTCGCCATCCTGAAAGACGGAACTGTCCGCGTCTGGGGCAACAACAGCAGCGGCATACTCCTCAACGGCACAAAGGATGGCTTCCACCCCGAGCCGATTCCCGTATCTGGCATCCGGACCGCCGTCGATGGCGCAGCCGGTGCGGGCCATATGCTTGTTCTTCTGGCCAGCGGCTCAATCCAGTGTTGGGGTTTTAACGGCTGGGGCCACTGCGGGGACGGAAAGACCGGCGGCTACGCTCTTTCCATTGTAACCACTAGGAACATCAGCGGCGTGGCCTGGATGGGAGCCGGCGCTAACAGCAGCTTCGCGATGACGAAAGACGGCCGGTTGATGGGCTGGGGCGCACTATACACTGAGCCGATGAATCCAGGAGGAATTTATTGGTCGGCTCTGCCCGTGGAGTGGACCGAACAAGGCTGGTTCAGACCTGCCGGGTACGCGCGGAAACCTCAATAGCGCCACCCGCGTCGGGCGCGAAAGCAGCCAGACCTCACTGGAGGATCACGTCGGCTACAAGGTGAGATTGCCGGCAGTGAATCTGATGCCTACTGTTGGCAATCACGTAGTTCCGCGATTCCCCTGACCGTTCTTCGCTGATTGTCCCGGTGAGAAATTGCCGGATCGCTGGGCGCATTGCGTGGAAGTCGCGGCGGATGTCCTGCGCCGCCTCCTCTTGCCAACGCACGCGGTCAGATCCATCCTAGGCTTGGCCATCGGCATCTCCCTCCGCGTGTGTCCTTCCGCCAGAAAGAGCTCACGGAACGATGCCCGATGGCCGCTTGGCTGTCCAGCCTCTCAACGGCCTACCGAATTCCCACCACGTCCGGTGACTCTAACCCGATTGAAGTTGGTTGGCGGAGGGAGAGGGATTCGAACCCCCGGTACGGTTCCCCGTACAGCGGTTTTCAAGACCGCCGCCTTCAACCGCTCGGCCATCCCTCCGTCGGGGCGATTATATCGCCCCGCGCGCCACGCCCGGGGGAACCATGGCCGGGAATCGGGAGCCGGGGACCGGCGACAGGGGACCAGCGACTGCAGCGTGTCGGATTCCGAATTCTGACTTCTGACTTCTGGATTCTGACTCCTACCTTCTCTCGATCCTCTCCATGCCCCTCATGTACGGTCTCAGCGCCTCGGGAATGACCACCGACCCGTCCTCCTGCTGGCCGTTCTCGAGGATAGCGATGAGCGTCCGCCCCACGGCGAGGCCGGACCCGTTCAGCGTGTGCACGTACTCGGCCTTGCCCGTGCCGCCCGGCCGGAACTTGATGTTCGCGCGCCGCGCCTGGAACGCCATCGTGTTGCTGCACGACGAGATCTCGCGGTAGCAGTCCTGGCTCGGCAGCCACACCTCGATGTCGTACGTCTTCGCCGACGCGAACCCCATGTCGCCCGTGCACAGGAGCACCGTGCGGTGCGGCAGGCCGAGGCGTTTGAGCACCTCCTCACCGTTCGCCACCATGCTCTCGAGCTCGTCGAAGGACTGCTCCGGCGCCGCGAACTTCACCATCTCCACCTTGTGGAACTGGTGCTGGCGAATGAGGCCCTTCACGTCCTGCCCGTACGAGCCGGCTTCGCTCCTGAAGCACGGCGTGTACGCCGTGTAGCGCAGCGGCAGCAGGCGCCCGTCGAGGATTTCCTCGCGGTGCAGGTTGGTGAGCGGCACTTCCGCCGTCGGGATGAGGTACAGGTCCCACTCGCCGCCGATCTTGAAGAGATCCGCCTCGAACTTCGGCAGATTGCCGGTGCCCTGGAGCGCGCCCGCGTTCACGAGGAACGGCGGATCCACCTCGGTGTACCCGTGCTCGCGGGTGTGCAGGTCGAGCATGAAGTCGATGAGCGCGCGCGACAGCCTGGCGCCCGCGCCGGTCAGCACGGCGAAACGCGCGCCGGACATGCGCGCGGCCCGCTCGAAATCGAGGATGCCCAGGTTCGTGCCCAGCTCGGCGTGCGACCTGGGCGCGAAGGCAAAGGCCCTCGGCTCGCCCCAGGAGCGCACGACGACGTTGTCGGCGGCGCCGACGCCCGCCGGCACGGTTTCGTGGGGCATATTGGGAATGGTCAGCAGGATCGCGCGCCGCCTGGTTTCGAGCGCTTCGAGCTCCGCCTCCAGCGCCTTGATCTCCGCGCCGCGCGCCCGGCTGGCGGCAAACAGGTGCGACGCGTCCTGGCCCGCGCGCTTCGCCCGCGCGACTTCTTCTCCGGCGGCGTTCTGCCGCCGCTTCAGTTCCTCCAGCCTGGGAATGAGCGCCCGGCGGTCGCCGTCCAGGGCGGCCAGGTCGTCGAGCTCGGCATCCATGCGGAGGCCGCGCGAGGCCAGGCTCCGCCGAACCTCGTCGAGGCGATCGCGAACGAAGACCGGATCCAGCATGGGCCAGATCGTATATCCAAAGCCGGGAGGCCTGCGATACGATCGCGGCCCAGGAGGCTTTCCGACATGGCGGCACAGGTGCGCAAGGCGGTGTTTCCCGCAGCCGGCCTCGGCACGCGGTTCCTTCCCGCGACGAAGGCACAGCCGAAGGAGATGCTCCCCCTCGTCGACAAGCCCATCATCCAGTACGGCGTCGAAGAGGCGGTCGCCTCCGGCATCGAGAACATCATCATCGTCACCGGACGGGGCAAGAACGCGATCGAGGACCATTTCGACGTGTCCGTCGAGCTCGAGGCGTTCCTCCACTCGCGCGACAAGCCGGACCTGCTGGCCGAGGCCCGCAAGATCTCGAGCCTCATCAAGGTGGCGTACGTCCGGCAGGGCGAAGCGCTCGGCCTCGGCCACGCGGTGCTCGTGACGCGCGACCTCGTCGGTCAGGAGCCCTTCGCCGTCGTGCTCGCCGACGACGTGCTGGATGCCGAGCCGGCGGGGCTGAAGCAGATGATGGACGTGTTCGAGCGCGTGCAGGGGCCGGTCGTCGCCGTCGAGCGCGTGCCGTGGGAGAGCGTGTCCGCCTACGGCATCGTGGACGTCCGGAGCGAGGCCGGCGGCGTCTACGCCGTCGGCGACCTCGTCGAGAAGCCGAGGCGCGAGGACGCGGCGTCCAACCTGGGCATCATCGGGCGCTACATCCTCACGCCGGACGTCTTCGAGGAGCTCGAATCGACATCCAACGATCGGACCGGGGAGATCCAGCTCACCAACGGCCTGCGGCGCCTGCTGAAGAAGCGGCCGATCTACGCGTGCGAGATCGCGGGCACCCGCCACGACACCGGCAGCAAACTCGGCTACCTCAAGGCGGCGGTCTACTACGCGCTGAAGCGCCCGGAGCTGGCCCGCGAGTTCAGGGAGTACCTGCGCGGGCTCGAGCTGTGAGCGCCGGCCCCGCCGGCGGCGTCCCTACGCTTTCGGCGCGGCAGGCGCGGCGGCCGGCTTCGAGTCCGACGCCGGCGGCGCCGGGGTGGCCGATGGCGCGGCGTCTGCCGCGGCGGCGGCGTCCCCGGACTTCTTCGCGTAGTCGGTCACGTACCAGCCCGAGCCCTTGAAGTGCACGGCCGGCGCGGAGACGAGCTTGGTCACCGGCCCTTCCCCGCACAAGGGGCATCGGTCGACGGGCGGGTCAGCGACGCGCAGGATGCGCTCGAACCGCTCCCCGCAGGAGGCACATTCGTATTCGTAGAGTGGCATCTGGCTGCAGCTCGATCAGAAGCCAGAACAGGGCTTCTGAGTTCTGGATTCTGAATTCTGGTTTCTGGATTCCGGTTTCCGGCGTCTGACGCCTGTCGTCTTCCTATTCCATCACCGCCCCCGCCCCGTCGCCCAGCATCAACTGACGGTGGGCGTGGAACGTGGCGAGCCCGTTCCGCAACAGCCTGTCGTGGAATCCCTTCAGCGAGAACTCGGCCCCGGCCTGGGCCTTGCAGTCCTCGCGCAGCTTCAGGAGCATCAGCTTGCCGGCTGTGTAGACGACGTAACTGGGATCGAACGTCCCGCGCTCCGCCTCGCGCCGCGCGGTGCTCTCCTCGAGGAAGGCCTCTTCCCTGAAGAACCGCACGCCCTGCTCCACCGACATGTCCTCCGCGTGGAGCCGGATGGCCACGACCAGCCTTGCGATGCGGATGAGCGCCTCCGCCAGCTGCCCCAGGCGCACGGCCGGGTCCTGCTTCTCGAAACCGGCCTCGATCATCATGTGCTCGCAGTAGTGCGCCCAGCCCTCGATGAACGACGCCGGGGCCAGCAACAGCGAGCGCCGCGCCCGCGACTCGACCTGCCTCAGGTGCTGGAAATGCAGGAAGTGCCCCGGGTAGACCTCGTGCATCGAGATCGACCACAGCGCCGGCACGGCGAGGTCGCGCAGGTGCTCTGCCCTGCGATCGGCGGGCCACGACGGGTCCGCTTCAGTCAGGTAGTAGTAGGCGCGGGTCGGTCTCGCCTCGAAGGGCCCGGGCGTCCACATGCTCGCGAAGGACCACCGGAAGAAGTCGGGCGTCGCCGCGACGACGACCGGTTCGCAGGGCGGGATCGACACGAGGTCCTTCCGCCTGATGAACCTCGCCAGCTCCTCGATCTGCTCCCGCGCCGCCTGCACGACTCCGTGCTCGGGCGTTCGGTACGCCTTGACGCGGGCCCAGACCTCGGCCGGGTCGCCCGGCCCGACCCTGGCTGCCGTCTGCCGGAACTCCTCCTGCACCGCGTTCAACTCGCGCAGGCCGATCTCCAGCAGCCTGCCGAGCGGGATCTCGATGCCTTCTTCCAGCCGCAGCTTGGCGGCGAAGCGGTCCGCGCCGAGCCTGAATGACGCGCGGGCCTTCGGCCCGACCTCGCCTTCCAGATGGGCGATGTAGGCCCTCAGGGCCTCGATGGCCTCGGTCTGGGCGTCCGCGAGATCGCCGAGCAGGCCGAGGTCGTCCACGTCGGCGAACGCCTTGGGCAGGTCCGATTCGATGAAGCGCACGGTGCCGCGCAGGGTCTCGAGGCCGATCTTCACGAAGATGCCGGGCGGATCCTTGATGTTGTCGCGCGCGGACTGGATGAACCGCGGCGCCTGCCGGAGTTTCGACAGGACGCGCCGGGCGCGCTCCTCGGCGGGTGCGTAGTCGAAGAGGGCCTGGCCCGCGAGACTGGTTCCGAGCAGCTCGCCATAGAGCTGCGGGCTGCGCTCCCACGTGCGGACTTTCTCGAGCTCCAGCAGCCGGCCCTGGATGTGCGCCGCGATCATCGGCCGCTCGACGCGCTCGTCGCCGGTCAGCGAATCCGTGCTGATGGCGGCCAGCCGGCGCGCCAGGCCCGACAGCGCCTGGACGTCCGCGTCGATGGCGCCGCGGTCGAGATTCTCCAGGAGGTCGTCGTACGCGTGGACGCCGTCGAAGGTGGCCGCCGAGGGATTTGTCTCGTAGAGGTGCGACAGGTAGTCGCCGACGAAATGGTGGAGTGGTTCCGAGGCAATCATGGGCACACTATCGAAGCGCCACGCGGGCCGCATGCGCGGGCCGCCGTGGCCGCGGGCCCGCAGAAAGCCTCATCGTACAATAAAATAGCGGCCGATTCACCACCGGCGTCGCCCGTGCCGCCGCTCGCGCCATCGTCCGCGGCAGGCCCGCCCGAGTCACCTCATGCAGGACCCGGCTTCCGGCACGCTTTTCGTCGTCGCGACGCCCATCGGCAACCTCGAGGACATCTCCCTGCGCGCGCTCCGCGTCCTCAGGGAAGCCGACCTGGTGGCCGCCGAGGACACCCGCCACTCGGGAGCCCTGCTCCAGCATTACGCCATCGGCCGCCCGACGACAAGCCTCCACGAGCACAACGAGTCCCGCAAAGTGCCTGCCCTCGTGAATCGGCTCCGGAACGGCGCGCGCATCGCCCTGGTCACCGACGCCGGCACGCCCTCGGTATCGGATCCAGGCTTCCGTTTGGTGAAGGCCGCGGCCGAAGCCGGCATCCGCGTCGAGGTCGTTCCCGGGCCCAGCGCGGTGCTCGCCGCGCTCGTCGCCTCCGGATTGCCGACCGACGCCTTCGTCTTCGCCGGCTTCCCGCCCTCGCGGGGTGCAGCTCGCGGCGCGTGGTTCGACACCCTCAAGGGCGAGCGGCGCACGGTCGTGTTCTTCGAAGCGCCTCACCGCGTCCGCCGAACGCTCGAGGACCTTCTCCGCCTCGTCGGCAACCGCCGGGTCGCTATCGGCCGGGAACTCACCAAGCTTCACGAAGAGGTCGTCAGGGGCCGTCTCTCGGCGGTACTCGAGCGCCTCTCCCCGCCCAGGGGCGAATACACTATCGTCGTGGGCGGCGAAGAAGAGGAGACACCGGACAGAGACGAGCAAATCTCTGACAATCAGTTGTTT
Source organism: Acidobacteriota bacterium (assembly GCA_029562975.1). Taxonomy (GTDB): domain Bacteria; phylum Acidobacteriota; class Vicinamibacteria; order Vicinamibacterales; family JAKQTR01; genus JAKQTR01. The sequence continues at coordinate 42,087 of JAKQTR010000042.1, forward strand.
GAAGAATTCAGTTGTTTGACAGAAAACAACCGGACTCGCCGCGAGGCCATTCGTGAGCTCGCTGAAATCCACGGCATGCGTGCGAGAGACGTTTTCGCGGCCCTCGACCGCGTCCGCCGTCCTTGACCCTTTCGCGCGTCATTTGCTAACGTAGCGCAGCCAAGAACGCCTCGAGCGTCAAAATCGTGACGCCTGCGCCAGTGGAGTTGTGGTATGGCGAAGATCCGGCGCGGCTCCCGTCGTCAGGCCAGCGTGAAGAAGGCCAAGCGGGCAGTCCCTGCGAAGACGAAGCGGAGTGCTTCCTCCGCCAAGCGCCCTTCCCGGCCTGCTGCCAGGGCCTCGGCCAGGTCGTCGGCCAGACCCAGGACGGCGCCTCCCGCCAAACCATCCGGCCGGCCATCCGCCAAGCCGGCGCCGCAGGCGACTCCCGCCCGCCGGAGCACCTACGCGGACGCCATCATCCTCTACGAGCGGGGGCTCCACGCCCTGCAGGCGAAGCGCTATCGCGAGGCGTCGGCCACGCTCCGGCGGGTCATCGCGGAATTCCCCGAGGAAATCGAGCTGCACGAGCGGGCCGAGCTCTACATCCGGGTCTGCGAGCGGCAGATGGCTCCTCCCGACGCAACGCCGAAGACGCCCGACGAGCAGGTACTGGCCGCCACGCTCGCGATGAACGCCGGCGCCTTCGACCAGGCCGCCGCGCTCCTCACGAGCGTGCTCCAGGCGCAGCGGGAGCACGATGGCGCCGAATACCTGCTCGGCGTGGCTCTGGCCGCGAAGGGTGACGCCTCCGGGGCCCTCCTCCACCTGGCCCGGGCGATCGATCTCAATCCCGAGAACCGCGATCTTCTGCGCAAGGCGCCGGAACTCGAGGCCCTGCGCCAGACCGACGGCGGCCGCGCCCTGCTGGCGGAGGCGTCGAGCGCGGCGCGCAGGGAGCGCCGAAACCAGCCGCGCGTGCGGCATTAGGCCGGCCCGAAGGCCGGCGCGATCATGGTCCACCAGTCCGTCATCGACGCCCTGCTTGCCGCGGGCGTCACGCTTCTCGACCCGCGCACCACGTTCATCGACGAGGGCGTCACGATCGGCGCCGGGACGATCGTCCATCCGGGGGTCACCCTCGAAGGCCGCACCCGGGTCGGCGCGCGCTGCCGCCTCCGTTCGTGGGTCCGCATCGCGGACTCCGACCTTGGCGACGACGTGATCGTCAACGACTCGTGCGTGATCCTCGAATCGCGCGTGGACGACGGGTGCAGCGTCGGCCCGTTCGCTCACTTGCGGCCCGGCTCGCACATGAAGCGCGGCGCGCACGTGGGCAACTACGTCGAGCTCAAGAAGACCGTGCTCGGCGAGGGCTCCAAGGCCAGCCACCTCACCTACCTGGGCGATGCCGCCATTGGCGCGAACGTGAACATCGGCGCCGGCACGATCACCTGCAACTACGACGGCGCGAGAAAGCATCCGACGACGATCGGCGACGGCGCGTTCGTCGGCAGCGGCTCGCAGCTTGTCGCCCCGGTCGCGGTCGGCGAGAGCGCGTACGTCGCGGCCGGTTCGACCATCACCGAAGACGTGCCTCCGGGCGCGCTCGGCATCGCGCGGGGCCGGCAGCGGAACGTCGAGGGGTGGGCGGCGCGCAGGAGGAGGCAGACGGAAGCCCCGGTCCCCGCCCACGATTCCTCGGCCTCGGCGTCCCAGCCGTCCCTTCGCGGCCCCGAGGGCGGGAGTCCGGCCGAAGGGTCTTGACAGAACGGACGCGGAGGCGCCCGCGCACGCCCGCATGGATCTGCTCTCATCCCTGAACCCTCCCCAGCGCGAGGCCGTGGTGTACACGGATGGCCCGCTGCTCATCCTGGCCGGCGCGGGCTCGGGCAAGACCCGTGTCATCGCCCACCGCGCCGCCTATCTGGCGGGCAGCGGGCTCGCGGCGCCGGAATCCATCCTCGCGGTCACTTTCACGAACAAGGCGGCCGAGGAGATGCGCGACCGCGTGGGCGCGCTGCTCGGCGGCAGCGCCGGCGGCATGTGGATCTCGACGTTCCACGCCTTCTGCGCGCGGCTGCTGCGGCGCGAGGCCCTCCGCGCGGGCCTCTCGCGGGACTTCGTCATCTACGACTCGTCGGACCAGCTGGCTGCGGTCAAGCAGGTCCTGCGCGATCTGGGCGTCGAGGACACCCTCCTGGCCCCCCGCGCCGCGCTCGCCCGCATCAGCCATGCGAAGAACCGCATGGAGTCGCCGGCGTCGATGCCCGGCCGCCACGCCAGCCGCCGCGACGAGGCGGCCGCCCGCGTGTACGCCGAGTACGTCAAGGTCCTCGCCGCAAACGGCGCTTTGGACTTCGACGATCTCCTGCTTCGCGCCGTCGATCTGCTCGACCGCGCGGAGACGATCCGCGAGGCCTACAGCCGCCGCTTCCGGTTCGTGATGGTGGACGAGTACCAGGACACGAACCGGCCGCAGTACCTGCTCATGCGCCGCCTGGCGGAGCACCATCGGAACCTGACGGTCGTCGGCGACCCGGACCAGTCGATCTATGCGTGGCGCGGCGCGGACATCCGGAACATCCTCGACTTCGAGACGGACTTCCCCGAGGCGAAGGTCATCAGGCTCGAGCAGAACTACCGTTCCACGCAGGTCATCCTCGACGCCGCCTCTGCCGTCATCGCCCGCAACGTCAACCGCAAGGAGAAGCGCCTCTGGACCGATCGGAGCGGCGGCGACCTCATTGTCTGCGCGCGGTGCGGCGACGAAATCGAGGAGGCGGACTTCGCCGCCAGGACCGCCCGGAGAGTGCTCGCGGCCGATCCCCGCGCGTCCGCGGCGCTGCTCTACCGCACGAACGCCCAGTCGCGCGCGCTCGAGGACGCCCTCCGCCGGGAGGACCTCCCGTACCGCATCGTCGGGAGCGTCCGCTTCTACGAGCGCAAGGAGATCAAGGACGCCCTCGCCTACCTCAAGCTGCTGCTCAATCCGGCCGACGACCTCAGCCTGCGACGGATCATCAACACGCCTGCGCGCGGCATAGGCAAGGGCGTGCTGGACGCCCTGGAAGCGCATCGCACCGCCGGCCCGGCCGGCCTGGCTTTCGGCGCGCCCGCCGGCCTCGGTCCGCCGGCCGGTGGCGCGCAGGCCCCGATAGCCGCGCCGGCTCCCGACCCGCTCAGGTGTTCCCTCTGGGCGGCCCTCGAACACGGGCTCGAAGCGCGGCGCTTCCCGGCACGCGCGGCGGCGTCGCTCACCGCCTTTCGCGACCTCATCCGATCGCTCGCCGACATGGCCAGGCGCGGCCCGGCGTCGGTCGCGCTGGCGACGGTGCTGGATCGGACCGGCTACCTGCAGGATCTTCGGGATGAGCGCAGCGAGGAGGCCCAGGGCCGGATCGAGAACCTTGCCGAGCTCGTATCGGCCGCCCGCGAGTTCGAGAGCCGGGACCCCGAGCCCTCCCTGGCCGGGTTCGTCGATCGCCTGTCGCTCTTGTCGGAAGCGGACGAATCGGAAGGCGCCCGGGACGCGCGCGTGCTGCTGATGACGCTCCACGCGGCGAAAGGGCTCGAGTTCCCCGCGGTCATCGTCACCGGCCTCGAGGAAGGGCTGTTCCCGCACGCCAGGTCCGCCGACGAGGACGGCAGCCTCGAAGAGGAGCGACGCCTCTGCTACGTCGGCATGACGCGGGCCCGGCAGCAACTGTTCCTGACGAGCGCGGCCCGCCGCCGCGTGTTCGGTGAGTACCGCCCCACCGAGCCGTCGCGCTTCCTGGACGAGATTCCGTCGTCTCTCGTCCAGCGCTACGAGTTCGTCGGCGCGGGCGCGAGCCCGACCGCGCCCGACGCCGCGGATTTCGCATTCAGGTTCTCGCGGCGCCCCGGTCGACAAGGCGCGGCCGGATTCCGCTCCTCGACGGACGCCTCAGGCGCGCCCCGGGGCCTGACCTATTCGCCGGAGGACGAGGACCAGTCTGCCCACCGGTCGGGCGCCGGCCTGGGGATGCGCGTCAGGCATCCCCGGTTCGGGCTCGGCACGGTCCTCGCCATCGAGGACCACGCCGACGACGTCAAACTGACCGTCAGGTTCGACACGGCGGGCGTGAAGCGGCTGGTGGGGAAGTACGCGAGACTCGAGCGGGCGTAGGGGCGGGATCGCGAGCGGGCGCGCGAGGGGGGCGCCCGCCTGCGGCGGGCGCCCCCGTGCAGTCTACTCCGCGTCCTTCCTGCCCGCCACCACCCAGCGCCCCACAAGCTCCCTGCCGTTGACGCCCTGCAGGGTGATGCGCTGCAGCGTGAAGACGTACTTCTTCGTGGCGACGCCCGCGTCCGTCTTGACCTTGCCCTCGATGGTGACATCCTTCGTCGTGGACTCGCCCTCGTAGGCCGTCGTGTCAATCGGGTTCCGCTGGTCCTGGCAGCTGATTTCGACGATCGGCTGCTCGGCCGCGACCTGCTTGCGGATCTCGGAGACCTTCTTGGCGTGCGCCGCGGTCTCCTCGCGCCACTTCGTCCACTCCTTCTGGATCTCCGCGTCCTTGCCGCGGAGCGGCTGGTTCTTCGCCTCGGCCTTCAGCACCCGGTCGATGCCGTCCGCGTTGGCGTCCTGGTACTCCTTCTTCTTCTCCGAGAACGCCTTCTCCTCGTCGGATGCGGCCTTGAGTTCCTGGGCTCGCGCCTTGATCGTGAGCGGCGCCACGGCCGGCTCCGAAATGCTCAGCACCTTGAACGACTGCATCTGGCCGTCCACCTTCGGATCGAAGGCCACGGTAGCGATGTTGGAGAGCGTCATGTTGTCGCTCACCTTGGACGCCATGAAGTACTTGTTCAGGAGGATCTGTTCCTCCCCGCCGCCGCAGGCTGAGGCGACAACCGCCAACACCAGAGCCGGAACCATCAACCAACGCTTGGAAATAGGCCGCGACATGCCACCCTCCTCTACTCACCCGTTGCCGTTTCGTCCTCGCGCTCTGCGAGCCGCGCCACCGACACGACGCGATCCTCCGCCTCGATCTCGATCAGCCGGACGCCTTGCGTCACCCGGCCGATGGCCCGGATACCGCTGGTTGGCATCCGCAGCACTTTCCCGAGCTGCGTGATGAGCATGAGCTCGTCTTCGTCCCGCACGTACACCGCTCCGGCGACGCGCCCGTTCCGGTCAGACGTGTGGATCGAAATGATACCCACTCCGCCGCGAGATTGCACGCGGTATTCCTCCAGGGCGGTCCGCTTCCCGTATCCGTTCTCGCAGACGGTCAGGACCGTCCCGCCCCCGCCGGGCTCCACGACCTCCATGGCGACGACGCTGTCCCCTTCCCGGAGGCTGATGCCCCGGACCCCGTAGGCGGTCCGCCCCATGGGCCTGACGTCCGTTTCGGGGAACCGGATGGCCATCCCGTCGTGGCTGGCCAGGAAGATCTCGCGCGTTCCGTCGGTCACCTGGACGGCGATGACGGCATCGTCCTCGGCGACGCCCATGGCGATGATGCCGCCGGCCCTGGGGTTCTGGAAGGCCGTCAAGGAGGTCTTCTTGACGACGCCCTTCCGGGTGCCCATGAAGACGAACTTGTCCTCCTCCCAGGCCCGGCCGGGCAGCAGCGAGGCGATCTTCTCGCCGGCCGCCATGGAGACCAGGTTCGCGATGGCCTTGCCCTTGCCGTCGGGGCCCACGTCGGGGATTTCGTGCACCTTGAGCCAGTAGGCCCGTCCCCGGTCCGAGAACACGAGGAGCGAGTCATGGGTGGACGCGATGAGGAGGTGATCGACGAAGTCCTCCTCCCGGAAGCGCATGCCGATGCGCCCCTTTCCGCCCCGCTGCTGGTTCCGGTAGCTCGTGACCGCCGTGCGCTTGACGTAGCCGGTGTGGGTGACCGTGATCGCCATGTCCTCGTCGGCGATCAGGTCCTCGATGCGGAACTCGCCGCTCTCGTCGATGATCTCGGTCCGGCGCGCGTCGGCGAACGCCTGCCGGACGTCCCGGAGCTCCTGGATCACGGTGGCCATCAGCAGCCGCTCGTCGGCCAGGATGGCCCGCAGGCGTTCGATCGTCTGGAGGACCTCCGCCAGCTCGTCCTCGATCTTCTGGCGCTCGAGGCCCGTCAGGCGCTGCAGCTGCATGTCGAGGATCGCCTGGGCCTGGATTGCCGACAGCCCGAACGAGGCCATCAGGCCTTCGCGCGCCTCGGCCGGGCTCCGCGAGGCGCGGATGAGGGCGATCACGGCGTCGAGGTGATCGAGGGCGATCTTCAGGCCCTCGAGGATGTGGGCCCTGGCCTCGGCCTTCCGCAGCTCGAAGCGGATGCGCCGCCGCACGACGTCCCGCCGGAAGTCGGCGAACTGCTCGACCATCTCGACGAGCGGCAGCACGCGCGGGCGCCCGCCGACAATGGCCAGCATGATGATGCCGAACGACACCTGCAGCGCGGTGTGCTTGAAGAGGTTGTTCAGGACGACGTCCGGCACCTCCCCGCGCTTCAGGTCGATGACGATGCGCATGCCGTCCCGGTCCGACTCGTCGCGCAGGTCCGCGATCCCCTCGATGGTCTTGTCGCGCACCAGGTCGGCGATCTTCTCGATGAGGCGCGCCTTGTTCACCTGGTACGGGATCTCCCGCACCACGATGGACGTGCGGTCCCCTTTCTTCGCGGTCTCGATCTCCGTCCGCGCGCGCACCAGGATGGATCCGCGCCCCGTCCGGTACGCCTGGGCGATACCCGCGCGGCCGACGATGATGCCGCCCGTCGGGAAGTCGGGGCCCGGCATCAGGCGCCACATCGCCGACAGCTTCTGGTCCGCGCCGGCCTCCGGGTGCTCGATGGCGTAGATGACACAGTCGACGGCTTCGCCCAGGTTGTGGGGAGGGATGTTCGTGGCCATGCCCACCGCGATGCCGGCGGACCCGTTGACCAGCAGGTTGGGGAACGGCGCCGGCAGGACGCCGGGCTCCTCGGTCGTCTCGTCGTAGTTCGGCGCGAAGTCGACGGTGTCCTTGTCGAGGTCCGCCATCAGCTCCTCGGCCAGGGCCTTCAGCCGCGCTTCCGTGTACCGCATGGCGGCGGGCGGATCGCCGTCCACGGACCCGAAGTTGCCCTGCCCGTCCACCAGCGGGTAGCGCATGTTGAAGTCCTGGGCCATGCGCACCAGCGTGTCGTAGATGGCGCTGTCGCCGTGGGGGTGGAAGTTGCCCATCACCTCGCCGACGATCTTGGCGCTCTTGCGGTGGGCCCGGCCCGACCCCAGGCCCATCAGGCGCATGCCGTAGAGCACGCGCCGGTGGGACGGCTTGAGGCCGTCGCGCACGTCCGGCAGCGCCCGCCCGATGATCACGCTCATCGCGTAATCCAGGTACGAGCGCTTCATTTCGTCTTCGATCGCGACGGGGATTCTGCTCGCGGTGTCCATTCGGCTTCGCTCGGTCTCTCCGCTCGCTGGTTCGGAATTCAGAATCCGGAATCCGGGATCCTGTCCGACGTCAGACGTCCAGGTTCCTCGCGTCCAGCGCGTTGTCCTCGATGAACTTCCTGCGCGGCTCCACCTGGTCGCCCATCAGCGTCGTGAACATCTGGTCGGCCTCGGTGTGATCCTCGGCCTTCACCTGCAGCAGGGTCCGCGACGCGGGGTCCATGGTCGTGGCCCAGAGCTGCTCGGGGTTCATTTCGCCGAGGCCCTTGTAGCGGTTGATGGCGACCCCGCGCCTCCCGGCCGCGATGAACAGATCGATGAGCTCGTCGGGCCCGTCCGCCTGCGCGTCCGCAGCCGGGGCCTGTCCCCGCCGCCTCCCGGCGTCCGCTTCGTCGGCGGCCGCCGGGGCGGCGTCGGCCGGGGCGGCGTCGGCCACGACCGTCGCGGGCCACGACAACTGCTCGATCTCCCGATAGGTCGCGGCCAGGGCGCGGAACTCGCTCGACAGCACCACGTCGGCGGCGACCGTCATGCTGCGCGCGTGCCCGTTCCCCTCCTCGATCTCCAGGCGGTAGAGGCTGTGCTCCTCGTCGAGGATCGTGCTGACCGTGCGCCCGTCCCCGCCCAGCTCGGCGGCCAGCGCCTCGGCGTGGTCGCGGCTCGCGAAGAAGGCGCGGTCGCGGGCGCCGAATTTCAGCAGCGCCGAGAGCGCGCGCCCGGACACGCCTCGCCGCGACGCGGCCTGCCGCTGCTCCCGGAACGCGATCAGCCGCTGCACCAGCTGCTCGAGGTCCGCCCCTGACACCGCCGCGCCGCCGTTGGAGAAGCGCACGACGCGGCCCTCGATGCCGCGCCGCACCAGGAAGGCGTCCAGCTCGCGGTCGTCCTTGATGTAGGTCTCGGCCTTGCCGCGCTTCGCCCGGTAGAGCGGCGGCTGCGCGATGAAGACGTGGCCGCGGTTGATGAGCTCCGGCAGCTGCCGGTAGAAGAACGTGAGCAGCAGCGTCCTGATGTGCGAGCCGTCCACGTCCGCGTCGGTCATGATGATGACGCGGTGGTAGCGCAGCCGCGCCAGGTCGAAGTCCTCGTCGCCGATGCCGCACCCGAGGGCGGCGATCATGGTGCGGATCTCCTCGCTGCCCAGCATGCGGTCGAAGCGCGCCTTCTCGACGTTCAGGATCTTGCCGCGGATGGGCAGGATGGCCTGGAAGCGGCGGTCGCGGCCTTGCTTGGCCGATCCGCCGGCCGACTCCCCTTCCACGATGTACAGCTCGCACTGCGCCGGGTCGCGCTCCTGGCAGTCGGCCAGCTTGCCCGGCAGCGCGCTGTTGTCCAGCGCGCCCTTGCGCCGCACCAGGTCCCGCGCCTTCCGCGCCGCCTCTCGCGCCCTCGCGGCGTCCACGGCCTTCGACACGATCCGCTTCGCCACCGCCGGGTTCTCGTCGAGGTACGCGCCCAGCTTGTCGTTGACGATGGCCTCGACAACGCCCTTGACGTCGGTGTTGCCGAGCTTCGTCTTCGTCTGGCCCTCGAACTGCGGCCGCGGCAGCTTGACGCTGATGACCGCCGTCAGCCCCTCGCGGATGTCGTCGCCGCTCACGCTCTCGCCCGCGTCCTTGGCCGAGCCGTTCTTCGACGCGTAGGCGTTGACCGTCCGCGTCAGCGCCGCGCGGAACCCGGACAAGTGCGTGCCGCCCTCGTGCGTGTTGATGTTGTTCGCGAACGAGTACACCGTCTCCGAGTAGCCGTCGTTCCACTGCAGCGCGATCTCGGCCACGGTGCCGTCCTTCTCGCCGCGCATGTGGATCGGCTTCTCGTTCACCGCCGTCTTGTTCGTGTTCAGGTGCGTGACGAACGAGACGATGCCGCCGTCGTACTTGAACTCGCGGCGCTTCCCCTCCCGCTCGTCGTCGAGGGCGATGCGCAGACCCGGGTTCAGGAAGGCGAGCTCCCGCAGGCGCTGGGCCAGCGTGTCGAAGGAGTACTCCAGCGTCTCGAAGATCCTCGCGTCCGCCTTGAAGCGCACCTTCGTGCCCCGCCGGTGCGTTTTCCCGGTCATCGTCAGCGGGCCGGCGGCGATCCCGCGCTCGTACGACTGCTGGTAGACCTGCTCGTTGCGCCAGATCTCCAGGTCGAGAGTCTCCGAGAGGGCGTTCACGACCGACACTCCCACGCCGTGGAGGCCGCCCGCCACCTTGTAGCTCGCGTTGTCGAACTTGCCGCCGGCGTGCAGCACCGTCATCACGACCTCGGCCGCAGGCCTCCCGCTCTCGTGCATGTCCACGGGAATGCCCCGACCGTTGTCCACGACGGTGATGGAGTTGTCCGTGTGGATGGTGACGCGGATCTCGTCGCAGTACCCGGCAAGGGCCTCGTCAATCGAGTTGTCCACCACCTCGTAGACGAGGTGGTGCAGGCCCACGGGTCCCGTCGAGCCGACGTACATCGCCGGCCGCTTCCGGACCGCCTCAAGGCCCTCCAGGACCTTGATCTTGTCCGCCGAATAGTCGCCCGCGTCCGTGCCCCCGGGGCCGACGAGGTTCTCTTCCGCCGACACCCCTGGCGCTTCTTCCAGCCGCATCCTGTCGTCCGCCGCTGCCATGGATTCCGTTTCTGCCGCTTCGCTCCGGCCGGGGGCCGGCGCGCCGCGCCGCATCAGACCCTCATGGGCATCACGACGTACTGGTACTCGTACGCCGTCGTCCCCACCGGGTGCATCATTGTCTGGCTCACGTCGTCTTTGAACTCGACCGCGACCACGTCGCTGTCCACGGCGCCGAGGAACTCGAGCACGTACTGCGCGTTGAAGGAAATCTCCATGGCCGGCCCGTTGTACTCCACCGCGATCTGCTCGCGCGCCTCGCCCAGCTCGGCAGCCTGCGACGCCACTTCGACCCGCCCCGGCTCGATGGAGAACTTCACCGCGCGCGACCTCTCGTTCGCGAGCAGCGCCACCCGCCTGATGGCCGCCTGGAAGCGGTCCCGCTCGAACTCCACGCGCTTGTCGTTGTTCTTGGGAATGACCCGCTCGTAGGCCGGGAATTGCCCCTCGATCGTGCGCGACACGAGCAGCCGCCCGTCGATGCGGAAGAAGATGTGGCTCTCGTCGCGCGCGAACCGGACCTCGTCTTCGCCCTCGACGAGCAGGCGAGCCAGCTCGGACAGCGTTTTCTTCGGCAGGATCGTGCGGACCTCCTCGGCCTTCTCGGCGCCCTCGCGCGGCGCCCCCACGATGGCCAGGCGGTGCCCGTCCGTCGCGACCAGCGTCATCCGCCCGGGCTGCACCACGAACAGCGCGCCGTTCAGGAAGTACCGCGTGTCCTCCCCGGTGATGGCGAACTGCGTCTTCATCACCATCTCCCTCAGCAGTCCGCGGTTCACCGAGATCCCGTCCCCCGACGCCATCTCCGCCAGCGTCGGGAAGTCCTCCCTGGGAAGCGTCTGGAGCCGGCCCTCGAACCGATCCGCCGCCACCTTCACCGTCCCGTGCTTCTCTTCCTCGATGCGGATGTCCGTGTCCGGCAGTTCCTTGACGATCTCGAACAGCTTCTTCGCCGGCAGCGTGAGCGCCCCGGCCCGCGCGATTGACGCTTTGCACTCGGCGCGGAGGCCCACCTCGAGATCCGTCGCCGCCAGGCGCACCACCTCGCCCTTGGCGTCGATGAGCACGTTGGCCAGGATCGGGATCGTGTTCTTGCGCTCGACGATGCCCTGGAACAACTGCAGTTCTTTCAGCAGATCGAATTTGCGTACGACCAGTTCCATGGTGTCCTGCCCCCGAAGGCCGCCCCCTGTGGCGCCGCGAATCTCTCCCGCTACAGGAACGAGATTGAAACAAGAAATTATACTGTAAGGATCGGGTGTTGGGAAGCAGGAAAACGCCCCGTAAGCGATTGTTTGCCAAGGACTTGCCGCGGCGAAAAGGTGTTGACTTCCTGCGGGAGGAGCGTGTGCGGGCGCGCGCTTCCGGGAGGGGCCGCCGCGTTCCCACAAGGCGTCCGCAGCGCGGCCCTGCGGACGAGTGTGCAGACGCCCCGCCGGGCAGCCTTTCCTACCGCATCCGGTCGATGAGGGTGTTGATGACGCTGTTGAAATCGCGGTCCCGCTTGCGCAGCGCCTCGATCTTCCGGATCGAGTGGATGACCGTCGAGTGGTGCTTCCCGCCGAAGCTCCGGCCGATCTCCGGCAGCGACGCGTGCGTGAGCGCCTTGCAGAGGTACATCGCGATCTGCCTCGGCAGCGCCACCGACTTCGAGTTGTTGCGCGCGCGCATGTCGGCGATCTTGAGCTGGTAGTAGTCCGCCACCGCCTTCTGGATCATGTCCACCGTCACCGCGCGGTCGTCCTGGCCGATGACGTTCTTCAGCACCTCCTGGGCCAGGTCGATGGACACGTCGCGGCCCGTGAGCGACGCGAATGCGATGAGGCGGATGAGCGATCCCTCCAGCTCGCGGATGTTCGACTTGATCTTCTCCGCAATGTAGATGGCCACGTTGTCCGGCAGCGGCACGCTCTCCGCGTCCGCCTTCTTCTTGAGAATGGCCACTTTCGTCTCGAGATCCGGCGGCTGGATGTCCGCGATCAGGCCCCAGGCGAACCGCGACCGCAGCCGCTCCTCGAGCGAGGGAATCTCGTTGGGCGCGCAGTCGCTGCTCAGCACGATCTGCTTCTGCGCGTCGTACAGGGCGTTGAACGTGTGGAAGAACTCGTTCTGCGTGCCTTCCTTCCCGGCGAGGAACTGGATGTCGTCGACCAGCAGGACGTCCACGCCCCGGTACCGCTCGCGGAAGTCGATCACGCGGTCCGTCTTCACCGCGTTGATCATCTCGTTCATGAAGCGCTCGGTCGAGATGTAGGTCAGCTTGAAATGCTGGTTGTGCCGGAGGACGTAGTGCCCGATCGCGTGCATGAGGTGCGTCTTGCCCAGCCCCACCCCGCCGTAGATGTAGAGCGGGTTGTACGACCGCGCCGGCGCCTCGGCCACTGCCCGCGACGCGGCTTCGGCAAACTGGTTCGACGGCCCGACGACGAAGCTCTCGAACGTGTAGCGCACGTTCAGGCCGACGCCGGGCGTGGCGTCCGGCGCAGGCGGGGCCCAGGAGGACCCGGCCGCCGTCAACTCGTCCCCTGCCACCGGCTCGGACGCCACCGCCTCGATGAGGGCCGCCTCCTCCGGCGGAATCGGAGGCGCGGCCTCCTGCGCCGTCAGCATGGCGCCGGAAGGCCCGTCCGTCACGAACTCGACGCGCGTGCCGGCCCTGCCCACCTCGGACAGGGCTTCAGCGATGATGCCGGCATAGTGCTTCGTCAGCCAGTCGCGGAACACCGGGTCGGGCACGCGCACCCGAAGCAGCTCTCCCGTATCGCTCAGAAGAGAACTGGGGTGGAACCAGGTGTAGTAGCTGTGCCGGTTGACCTTGGCTTCGGCCCTGGCGAGAACGCGATCCCACACGTTGTGGCTCTCCATGGCCACCCATCCTCTTCGTTAATAAAGCCTTACCAAACAATATCTTGCCGACTTTCGCCGTTCCGAGCGGCGCTTCGCGCGAGCCGCTGGCCTCCGGGACTCGCGGATCGCCGCCGTATTCGGGCCCGATCCCGGCTTTCGCCCCCTTCGATATCCACAGCCTTTTCCACATCTGTGGAAAACCCGCCTCCCCGAGCAGGCTGGGTTTTCCACAGGCGGAGCCTTGACGATAACACCTGACGGGCAAATCGCGCAGGAAAAGTTGACGGGTTCACGAAGGACCGCTAGTATGGGAGATTCGGTTCTCTGCGGTTAGGGTGTCTGCATGAAGCGCACATTTCAGCCGAACGTACGCCGCCGGAAGAAGACCCACGGGTTCCGGAGGCGGATGAAGACCCAGGATGGCCAGCGGATTCTCGCGCGCCGCCGCGCGAAGGGCCGGAAGCGCCTCACGGTGTCCGACGAATAGCCCGGAGGCGGCCGTGACGTCCGGCCAGCAAGGCATCCTCCCCATCGCCGTCCCGGCGAAGCGCGACGAGCGGTTCCGTCCGCGGGAGCACATTCGAAAGCGCGCGGAGTTCGCAGCGATCTACGATCGAGGGCGCCGCGTTCTAGGCCGCCTGATGACGGTCTTCCTGCTGGAGAACGGGCTGGAGTGGCCGCGGCTTGGCATTGCCGCCACGAAGAAGTTCGGCTGCGCCGCGCAGAGGAACCGGGCCAAGCGCCTGGTTCGAGAAGCATTCAGGCGCCACAAACCCTCCCGCGGCCTTGACATCGTTGTGGTTCCGCGTCGGGAGATGAACGAGGCCGGCTTCGCGCGTGTCGAAGCCGAGTACGCGGCCGTGGTCGAGCGGCGCGCCGGGAGGCTCCGTGGCCGCTAGCGTGCCGTCGCGCGCCGTCCGTGCAGCGCTGGCGATCTACAAGTCGTTCGTGTCCCCGCTCTTCGCCGGGTCGTGCCGCTACCTCCCCTCCTGTTCTGACTACATGGCCGAGGCGGTGGAACGCCACGGGGCGGCGGCGGGCATTGCGTTGGGCGTCCGCCGGCTGGCCAGGTGCCAGCCCCTGGGTGGCAGCGGGCTGGATCCCGTGCCGCGGCAGAGGCCGTGGCGCGCGCTCGTGTCGCGTCGGCCGTGCCGCGAGCCTGGCGCCGAACCCTGATCGGGCCATATGGAAAAACGCGTCGTCCTTGCCGTCGTCCTGTCGTTCGTGGTGCTCTATCTCTACCAGGCGACATTCGCGCCGAAGACCCCGCGGCGCGCGGCGCCGCCCGCCGCCGAGCATGCGGCGGGTTCGACGGCTGCGGAAAGCCCGGGACAGCCCGCGGCGCCGCCGCAGGGCGGCGCACAGGCGGCCGGGCCCGCCGCCGCGGCGCCGATCGTCGCGGCGGTGGCGGACACCGAGGAACACGACGCCATCATCGAGACCGACACGCTCCGGGCCGTCTTCTCGAACCGCGGCGGCGTCCTGAAGAGCTGGAGGCTGAAGACCTACAAGGACAAGGCCGGCCGCCCGGTCGACCTGGTTCCCCAGACCCTTCCGGACGATCCGAAGCCGTTCTCGATCAAGACCGGCGACGCCGGCGCCGACGCGCGGGCCAACGCCGCCCTCTTCCGCACCGAGGGCGGGGCCCCCAGGCGCGACCCGCAGAGCGGCGCGTTCCTCGTGCGCTTCGAGTACGCCGAGGCGGGCGGCGTGGCGGTTCGAAAGGCGTTCTCCGTCGATCCCAGGGCCTTCACGGTCGATGCGGTCGTCGAGGCCTCCATCGGCGGCTCCCCCGTCAACGTCTCGGTCGTCATGGGCCCGGGCCCGGGCGACGTGGAGACGAGCGAGAGCAATCGCTTCAGGATGGGCGCGCGCGCGAACCTGTACCGCGAGGGCAAGGTCGAGCGCTACGACGCCGCGGCGCTCGACAGGCAGCCGGTGATGGAAGGCGTCATGCGCTGGGCCGGCGTCGACGACCACTACTTCCTGTCCGCCGTGCTGGCGCGCACCCGGAACGTCCGCGTGGAGTACGCGCCCCGGCGGACCCAGGACGCCCAGGGCAAGACGCAGCACACGTTCGTCGGCTACACCGTGAACCTGCCGGGACAGGCCATCGACGCGACGTTCTTCCTCGGCCCGAAGGCGTTCGCCCTGCTCAAGTCGCTCGATGCCGAGCTCGTGCGGGCGATCGACTACGGCATGTTCGCCTGGCTCGTGGTTCCGCTCCTCAACGCCCTGAACTGGGTCAACTCGTACGTCGGCAATTACGGCTGGTCGATCATCGCCCTCACCTTCCTCATCAACCTCGCGCTCCTGCCGCTGCGCCACAAGAGCGTCGTGTCGATGAAGAAGATGCAGGCGCTGCAGCCGGAGATCAAAGCGATCCAGGAGCGCTACGGCAAGCTCAAGGCGGCGGATCCCGCCCGCCAGAAGATGAACCAGGAGCTGATGGAGCTCTACAAGCAGCGCGGCGTCAACCCGGCCAGCGGCTGCGTGCCCATGCTCCTGACGATGCCAATCTTGTTCGCGTTCTACTCGATGCTGGCCTACTCCATCGAGCTGCGCGGGGCGCCGTTCATCCTGTGGATCAAAGACCTCGCCGCGCACGACCCGTACTACGTCGCGCCGGTCCTGACCGGCCTCTCGATGCTCGTCCAGCAGCGGATGACGCCGCAGACGGGCGCGGACCCGATGCAGCAGAAGATGTTCATGATCATGCCGGTGGTGTTCACCGTCATGTTCCTCTGGGCGCCGAGCGGCTTGAACATCTACTGGCTCTTCAACAACGTGCTTGCCATCGCGCAGCAGTACTTTACGAACCGGCTGCTCGGCCCGGCGCGCGTCCCGCGCCCGGCGGCCGAACGGCGGCCCGCGAAGAAGGGCACTCGATCCGCATGAGCAGCGACCTTAGCACCCGACTCGTGGAATTCGTGAGCGCCGTGACCGGGGCCATGGGCCTGTCGCTGACCGCGACCGTGACGGAGACGCCGGACCTGCTGCGGGTGAACCTTGCCGGCGACGGGGCCGAGGTCCTGGTGCGCCGGCGGGGCGAAGCGCTCGGCGCGCTCCAGCACATCGTCTCTGCCGTCTTCCGCGACGACGCGCCGGGGGGCCAGCGCGTGGTCGTGGACAGCCTCGGATTCCGCCAGGACAAGGATGCGGAGCTGCGGCGCATGGCGGCGTTCCTGGCCGAGAAGGCCGCGGCTTCCGGGGCGCCCCAGGAAATCGGCCCCCTCAACCCGTACGAGCGCCGGATCGTCCACCTGGCCGTCGCCGAACGGGCCGACGCGACGTCGGAGAGCATCGGCGACGCGTTCATGAAGACGGTCATCATCAGCGCGAAGTAGACAGTCCGGGATCCGGGATTCGGGGGAGACCAGCAGGCAACGCCAGCCGGAGCCCTCCGAGCCTTCGCGTCGGGTCATCAAGCCTCGCTCCGCCATCCTCGGGGTGTTGTGCGGAGTCCGAATCCCGAATCCCGAGCCCCGAGCCCCGAATCCCGAGCTCCGGTGTACGCTGTCCCCGTGTTCTCCCCCGCCGACACCATCGCGGTGCTTGCCACGGCGCCGGTGCGCGCGGCCGTCGGCGTCGTGCGGCTGAGCGGGCCGCGCGCGCGCCAGTGCGCCCGGGCGATCCTGACGCTGCCGCGCGATCTCGAGCCGCGGCGCGCGACCGTCACGCGCGCGGCCCGGCGCCGGGAGGCGCCCGCGGGCGAAGAGGGGCCGGGCCCGGCCGCGCGCGCGATCGACCGCGTCGTCGCCACGTTCTTTCCCGCCCCGCAGTCCTACACCGGCGAGGACGTCGTCGAGATCAGCGCGCACGGAAGCGTGGCGCTGCTGCGGGAGATCCTGCTGTCGGCCATCGACGCCGGGGCGAGGCTGGCCGAGCCGGGGGAGTTCACGCTGCGGGCGTTCCTGAACGGCCGGATGGACCTGGTGCAGGCGGAGGCGGTCGCCGATCTGGTGGACGCCGTGACGCCGCTCCAGGCGCGGGTCGCGTTCGACCAGCTCGAGGGCACCCTGACGCGCGCGATCGCGGCGCTCGACGGCGAACTGTTCGACCTGACGGCGCGGCTCGAGGCCTCGGTGGACTTCCCGGACGAAGGGTTCCACTTCATCGAAGCCGGAGACGCGGCCCGCGTCGCGCGGCGCGTGATTGGGGGCATCGACGCGCTGCTCGCCACGGCCGCGCGGGGCCGCCTCGTCCGCGAAGGCCGGCAGATCGCCATTCTCGGCAGGCCCAACGTCGGCAAGTCGTCGCTGTTCAACTGGCTCGTCGGCGCCGACCGCGCCATTGTCTCCTCGCGTCCCGGGACCACGCGCGACATGCTCACCGAGGCAATCGACCTGGACGGCATCCGGCTCGGGCTCGTGGACACCGCGGGCATTCGATCGAGCGAAGACGAGGTCGAGCGGGAGGCCGTGTCGAGGGGGCGCCGCGCCGCGGCGGTTGCCGACCTCGTGTTGCTCGTGCTGGATCGGTCGCGGCCGCTCGACGAGACCGACCGCGCGCTGTTGCGCGAGACGGCTGGCGCGGCGCGGATCGTGGTGATCAACAAGACCGATCTGGCGCCGGCGTGGAGCACGGAGAGCCCCGACGGCCTTGCGCGGATCGTCGAGGCGGGCCGCGCCGCGGCGGTCTCGTTGAAGACTGGGGCCGGGCTCGAAGAGCTGCGATCGGCCATGCGCGCGGCGCTGGAGGCCGGCGACATCCCGCGCGACGGACCCGTCGTCGCCAATGCGCGGCACGAGGCGCTGCTGAGAGCGGCGCGGGAGCCGATGGCCCGCGCGCTGGCGAATCTGGAGGCGGGAGGCGAGCAGGCGAGCGAGGAACTGGTGCTGGCGGACCTGTCGGCGGCGCGGCGGTGCCTCGAGGAAGTCACGGGCAGGCGCACGTCGGAGGATGTGCTGAAGCGGATCTTCGAGCGGTTCTGCGTGGGGAAGTGAGGGGGCGCGTGCCCGATTTCGATGTCCTCGTGATCGGCGCGGGCCACGCCGGCGTGGAGGCGGCGTGGGCGGCGGCGCAGCTCGGGTGCCGGGTGGGGCTGTGCACGCCCTCGATCGAATCGGTCGCGCGGATGTCCTGCAATCCTGCCATTGGCGGCGTCGCGAAGGGGCATCTCGTCCGGGAGATCGACGCGCTCGGGGGGCTGATGGGCCGCGCGATTGACGCGACGGGCATCCAGTTCAAGCTGCTCAACCGCGGCCGGGGGCCGGCCGTCTGGTCTCCGCGGGCGCAGGCGGACAAGCGTTCGTACGCCGAATGGATGAAGCGGGCGTTGAGCGAGCATCCGCGGGTGGAGTGGGTGAGCGGGCTGGGCGGCGGCCTAGGTCGGGCGCCTGGAAGGACGGGCAAGGTTTCACAACTTTGGGTGTTAACCCTAATTCATGGAGGGGATGTTTCGGCGAGAGCAGTGGTTCTGACGACGGGTACGTTTTTGAACGGGCGGATTCACGTCGGCAACGAGTCGTGGGCTGGCGGCAGATTCGGGGAGCCGGCGTCGATTGAGCTCGCCAACTCGTTGGTTGATTTGGGTTTTCGCATGGGTCGGCTGAAGACCGGCACCCCGCCCCGCTTGCGCCGAGAGAGCATCGATTTCGAGGCCGGCGTGCGAAGCGGCGCGTTCCTGCCCGATCCAGGCGACCCTGACCCGGTGCCGATGTCTTTTCTCAGCGGCCGGATCGTCTGCGAGCAGATCACCTGCTGGCATCTTCATACGACCGGCGCAGTCCACGACGTGGTACGGAGGAACATCCATCGATCGCCGCTGTACAACGGGCAAATCACGGGCACGGGTCCGCGGTACTGCCCGTCGCTCGAGGACAAGGTGATGCGTTTTCCAGAACGCGAGCGTCATCGCATTGTCCTTGAGCCTGAAGGTCGGGACATGGAAGAGATCTACCTGAACGGGCTGTCGATGAGCCTGCCCCGCGATGTGCAGGCGGAGCTGATCCACGCGCTGCCCGGCCTCTCGGGAGCCGAGGTGCTGCGGCCCGCCTATGCCGTCGAGTACGATTTCGTGCAGCCTACGGAGCTGACGGCGACGCTCGAGGCGAAGCGACTGGCGGGGCTGTATCTGGCGGGCCAGATCAACGGAACGTCCGGGTACGAGGAAGCGGCCGCTCAGGGCCTGGTTGCCGGTGCGAATGCCGCGCTGACGGTTGCGGGGCGGCCCCCTTTCACCCTGGGTCGCGCCGACGCCTATATCGGCGTGCTCATCGACGACCTCGTCACGCAGGGGTGCGTCGAGCCGTACCGGATGTTCACCTCGCGAGCCGAATACCGCCTGCTCCTGCGGATTGACAACGCGGACCTCCGCCTGACCCCGCTCGGAAGGGAAGTCGGGCTTGTGGATGATGTCCGCTGGAAACGCTTCCAGGAACGCCGAGAGAGGCTGCACCGGAACCTGGCGGCCTTGCGGGACTCGCGGGTTGAAGCCGGCGGCCTGAGGATTCCGGCGATCCAGCGTCTGCGGCAGCCGGGGGTTCGACTGTCTGACATGCTCGAAGGCGGCGATCTGCGGCTGGACGTGGATCCGGCTTCTGCGCACTACGATCTGTCAACAGCGGAGACGATCGTGAAGTACCACGGCTACTTGAAGCGCCAGCAGCAGGAGGTCGAAAAGGCGCGAAGAGAAGAAGAGCGCGCTATCCCCCGGGACTTGCCGTATGAGAGAATCCCCGGGTTGTCCCGCGAGATGGTCCAGCGGCTGGGTGAAATCGGGCCCCGGACGCTCGGCCAGGCTGGCCGAATCCCCGGGGTGACGCCGGCCGCCGTTGCCGTTGTTGGCGCGTATCTGGAGCGATTCAGCCATGACGCCACGGGAATTCAGTGATCGCCTGGCGAAGCGGGCACGGAGGGCGGGCGTCGCGCTGGAGCCGTCGATCGTTGAATCGCTGGCGGCTTACTACCAGCTTCTCGAAGTCTGGAACAAGAAGATCAATCTCACGGCGTTCCCGCTCAGCGAGGGCCAGGACGAGGCTTTCGACCGGCTTCTGATCGAGCCTCTCGTCGCGGCGAAGCATCTGCAGAGCACCCACGGGCATGGCCGGCCACACGGTGCCGTCCTGGGGGTCCGTCCGCGCCTGCTGGACATTGGTTCTGGAGGAGGCTCGCCAGCCATTCCCATGAAGCTGGCGATTCCATCACTCGTCCTGACCATGGTCGAGTCGAAGACGAGGAAGTCGGCGTTTCTCAGGGAAGCCGTCCGGCAACTGGGCCTTGCCGACGCCGCCGTTGAGACCGCGAGGGCCGAGGATCTGCTTACTCGTTCCGACCTGCACGAGTCGCAGGATCTCGTCACCGTCCGGGCTGTCCGGGTGGAGCAGCGCCTGCTGGTGCACCTGCAGGCGTTTCTCAGGCTCGGCGGCCGTGTCCTCTTGTTCCGAACCGTGTCTGGTGCGGACACGCCGCCGCTTGTCGCGCCGCCCTTCGTCTACGAAGCCACGTGGACGCTCGTGGACAGCCTCCGCAGCCGCCTCGTCGTGCTCCGGAAGATGCTCTGACCGCATGCGAGACCAGGTGTCCGGCCGGGTGTTTCACGTGGAACAGACGGGGGATTTCGCGTATCTCCCGTCGATATCCATGTTATTCTCAACAAGTACGACACAAGGCAGGATGGTATTCTGTTGAACACCCAAAACAAACCCTCCAGCCCGCCCAGCCATGCGAGCTCGCTCGCTCGCACCGTCACCTCGCCTCGCCCGCGGGCCCGCGCCCGCGCGTGAGACTTCTCGACCCGGGCCCTGTCCATGGCCAGAATCCTCGCCGTCGCCAACCAGAAAGGCGGCGTCGGCAAGACCACCACCGCCATCAACCTCGGCGCCTCGCTCGCCCTCGCCGACCAGCGCGTCCTGCTCGTCGACGCCGACCCGCAGTGCAACCTCTCGAGCGGCGTCGGCCTCAAAGGCCGCAGCGCTCCCGCCGGCGACGTCTACGACGCCCTCATGTGCGACGACATCCCGGACCCGGCCGTCTACATCTTGCCGACCTCCGTCTCCGGCCTGTCCGCCATTCCTTCCGACCGCAACCTCGCCGGCGCGGAAATCGAGCTGGTTCCCATGCTCGCGCGCGAGTCCCGGCTCCGCCGCCTCGTCTCGCCCCTCCGCGACCGCTTCGACTACATCCTCATCGACTGCCCGCCGTCGCTAGGCCTGCTCACCCTCAACGCCCTCGTCGCCTGCGATGCGGTGCTCATCCCGCTGCACTGCGAGTACTTCGCGCTCGAAGGCCTCGCCGACCTGGTCGGCACCCTCAAGCGCGTCCGCGCCGCGCTCAATCCGTCGCTCGACATCGACGGCGTGCTGCTGACGATGTACGACGAGCGGACGAACCTGGGCCAGCAGGTGTCGCGCGACGTCCGCGCGTTCTTCAAAGAGAAGGTCTTCCGCACCGTCATCCCGCGCAACGTGCGCCTGGGCGAAGCGCCGAGCCACGGCATGCCGGTCATCCTCTACGACGTGAAATCCCGCGGCGCCGAGGCGTACCTCGCGCTGGCGCGCGAGGTCCTCGCGCGCAACGGCCGCGCTCCGGCAACTCCGCCGACGCCGACGAAGTGACCACCATGGCTGAGAAACGACACGCACTGGGCAGGGGGCTGGACGCCCTCATCGGCGACGCCCTCGAGGGCGCCGGCCGGCCGGCCGGCGGCCCGTTCGAAGTCGAGATCGATCGGCTCTCCCCGAACCGCCTTCAGCCGCGGTCCCGCGTCGAGGACGCGCGCATCGACGAGCTCGCGCGCTCGATCCGCGCCAACGGCGTCATCCAGCCCATCCTCGTGCGCCAGGCGCCCAACGGCTACCAGATCATCGCGGGCGAGCGGCGGTGGCGCGCCGCGCAGCGCGCCGGCCTCCTCCGGGTCCCGGTCACCGTCCGCGACGTCCCGGACGACCAGGACCGGAGCCTCCTGCTGCTCGCCCTCATCGAGAACCTCCAGCGCGTGGACCTCAATCCGATGGCCGAGGCCGCGGCCTACCAGCGGCTGGTCGACGAGTTCAGGCTCACTCAGGACGAGATTGCCGCCGCGGTCGGCAAGGACCGCTCGACGGTGGCCAACATGCTGCGGCTCCTCAAGCTCCCCAGGGACGTCCGCGACGACGTGGCCGCGGGACGCCTGACGACGGGCCACGCGCGCGCGCTCGTCGCGCTCGAGGGCGAGGAGGCGCAGCGCAACCTCGCGCGCGAGGCGATCGCGCATGGCTGGTCCGTCCGCGAGACCGAGCGGTTCGTCACGCGCGCCCTCGCCCGCAGCGGCGCGGCGGCCGCCCGCAAGCCCCTCGGCGCGCGGACGCTCGACGCGGACACGAAGGCCGCCCAGGACAAGCTCCGCCTCGTCATCGGGGGCCGCGTGGACATCCTCCGCCGGGGCAGAGGAGGGGAAATCCGGATCGGGTTCAAGAACGAAGAAGAGCTGATTCGGATTTTCGAGATACTGGTCAGGGACAACCAGGTGCTGGGGCCTAGGCGCTAGGCGCTCGTCTGACGCGGCTCTCGCCGCGTGGGTTGCAGCGAGGCAGCGCGACGGACTAGCCCCTAGCGCCCAGCCCCTAGCCCCTGGTCCCTGGAGAAGTGACATGGTGAAGCGACTCACTGAGATGGTCTCCTGCTCGGGCTGAGCGAGCAAACTCGCCGCTGGCGAGCTCGCCCAGGTCCTGGGCCACATCCCGCCTCAGAAAGACCCGCGGATCCTCGTCGACTTCCGCACCGCGGACGATGCCGGTGTGTACGAATGGGCCGGCGGGCCGGCGCTCGTCCAGACGGTGGACTTCTTCACGCCCATCGTGGACGACCCGTACGCGTACGGCCAGATCGCGGCGGCGAACGCGCTGAGCGACGTGTACGCCATGGGCGGCCGCCCGCGGACGGCGCTCGCCATCGCCGCCTTCCCGCAGAAGGACTTCGATCCGGCACTCATCCGCGCGATCTTCACCGGCGGCTTCGACAAGCTGCGCGAGGCCGGCGTGGCCCTGCTCGGCGGCCACACCGTGCGTGACAACGAAATCAAGTTCGGCTACGCCGTGACGGGAGAGGTCGACCGCGGCCGCGTGCTCTCGAACGCGGGCGCCAGGGCCGGCGACGTCCTCTTTCTGACCAAGCCCATCGGCACGGGCATCGTCGGAACGGCCATAAAAGCCGGGTGCGCGCCGGCAGCCGCGGTCCAGGCCGCGGTGGCGTCGATGACGACGCTCAACCGCGCCGCGGCGGAGGCGCTGCAGAGGCTGCCCGCGGGCCTGGTGCACGCGTGCACGGACATCACGGGGTTCGGCCTGGTCGGCCACGCAAGCGAGCTGGCCGATGCAAGCGCCGTCACGCTCGAGATCGACGCCGACTGCGTGCCCCTGCTGCCTGGCGTCGCGGACCTGGCAGCGGGCAACCGCCCGGGCGGGCTGGCGAGCAACCTGGAATTCTTCGAACGCGGCGTGGCGGTCGGCGGCGGCGTCGACGAGAACCTCCTGTGGCTGCTCTACGATCCGCAGACCTCCGGCGGCCTGCTCATCTGCGCGGCCGGCGAGCACGCCGAGGCCGTCCGGCGCGCCCTGTCGGAGGCGGAAATCGCCGCCGCGGAGATTGGGAGAGCGGTGGACAGGGGAGCGGAGACGGTGAGGGTGGGTAGGAGAGCGAGGAGGTGAAGCGAGATAGAGAAATCCCGAGCCGCAAGCCCCCTCAGGACTAGCCCCGCGTGGTGTCTCCCGTATAGAATCTCTGTTTTGACGTCCGCGCAGGGTGCGGACGCGAGGTCGACGCCGTGCTTCCGAACCTGTCGGTCGTGTTCGTGGTTGTCGCCGTGGTGCTGCTCACGGCCGTCCTGGAACGCGTGCTGTTGCGGCCGTTGCTGCGGGTGATGCGCGAGCGCGAGGCGGCCCTCCGGTCGGCGACGGATCTTGCGGAAGCGGCGGCGGCCAGGGCCAGGTCGGCGGCGGCCGAGTTCGACGCGAAGGTGACGGCGGCGCGCGCGGAGCTGTACAAGCAGATGGACGAGCGGCGGAAGGCGGCCGAGGGATACCGGAACGAGCTCGTCGCGGACACGCGCGCGGAAGTGGACGCGCAGCTGGCTTCCGCGAAAGCCGAGCTCGCGGCCCAGGCCGCCCGGGCACGCGCCACGCTCGAGGCCGAGGCTGACGCCCTTGGCGGCGACATCGCCGCGAAAGTGCTCGGACGCCCCAGTTAGCCCCGACGGTCGAGGACATCCCTCATGCGACACGGCGTCACTCTGGTTCTGGCCGCAGCGGCGGCCGCCTTGATCCTTGCGCCGAGCATGGCGCCGGCGCAGCAGGAGCGCGCGGCAGCCGGCGCGTCCGGGGCCGCCGCGCATCGAGCGGCCGAGGGCGCTGCGGGCGAGGAGCCCCCCGCGGCCACGGACGGGCACGCCGGCGGCGGCGATCACGGCAGTCCCGTCGTGGACCTGGTCGCGAGGCTGTTCAACTTCGGCATCCTCGCGGGCACGCTGGTGTACTTCCTGCGGTCGCCGCTCTCGGGATACCTGAGCAGCCGCGCGGCGGGCATCAGGAGCGGCCTGGCGAACGCGGCGCAGACCCGGCGCGCGGCCGAGGCCGATCTCGTGTCCATCGAGGCGAGGATGGCCGGGCTGCCCGCCGAGCTGGAGGCCATCCGCAAGGCGGGCGCCGCCGAGGTGGAAGCCGAGGAGGCGCGCATCCGGGAGGCGGCGGCCCGCGAGCGCGTCCGGCTGCTGGATCAGGCCAGGCGCGAGATCGACTGGCAGGTGAAGATCGCGCAGCGCGACCTCACGGCGCACGCCGCCGAGCTGGCCGTGGGCGTGGCGGCCAGGCGGCTGACGGCGACGATCACGGCCGAGGACCAGGCCCGCCTGTTCGACCGCTACCTGAGCCAGCTCGGCCGGGCGGCCGAACCCGGACGCCAGGTGCGCGCATGACCGCCCGGGCGAGCGCTAAGCGGTATGCGCGGGCGCTGCTGGACGTCGCCCTGGCCGAAGCGGACGCTTCGGCCGTGGAGCGTCAGCTCGCCCGGGTGTCGGGCCTCTTCACGGGCCACGCGGATCTCTGGGCGGTGATGACGAACCCCGCGGTGCCGGCGCCGAAGAAGCGGGCGGTGGTGGAGGCGATGCTGCCGAGGCTCGAGGTGGCGCCCGTGGTGGCGAAGCTGCTGCAGCTGCTGGCCGGCCGCGATCGGCTCGCGCTGCTGCCGGACATCGTCGAGGCCTACGGGAACCGCCTGCTCGATCACCGGCGGGTGGTGCGCGCTGTTGTCACGTCGGCGGTGCCCCTGGAGGCCGAGCGGACGAAGGCGCTCGAGCGGGAGCTGGCCGGCATCACCGGGCGCACGGTCATCGTGTCGGCCGAGACGGATCCCGCGATCGTCGGCGGCGTCGTCGCGCGCATCGGGAGCACGGTGTACGACGGGAGCGTGCGGCGGCAGCTCGAGAAGATCCGCGAGCGGCTGGCGGCGGCGGGGCAGTAGGAGCCGGGGCGGGGGAGCCGGAACGCGGAACGCGCAAGACGCGGCGCCAGCGGCGGCGGGCGCGCCTCCTGCGGCGAACGACGGCGGCGGCGAGAAACGAACGAGGCCATGACCATCAAAGCCGAGGAAATCACCAAGATCATCCGCGACCAGATCGGCAGCCATGCCGTGGACGTGGACGTGTCGGAAGTCGGGTCCGTGGTGTCCGTGGGCGACGGCATCGCGCGCGTGCACGGCGTGGACTCGACCATGTCGGGCGAGATGCTCGAGTTCCCGCACGGCGTGTTCGGCATTGCCCTGAACCTCGAGGAGGACAGCGTGGGCTGCGTGCTCCTGGGCGAGCACCACGCCATTGCGGAGGGCGACCCGGTGCGCCGCTCGGGCCGCATCATCTCGGTGCCCGTCGGCGACGAGATGGTCGGGCGCGTGGTGAACTCTCTCGGCCAGCCGGTGGACGGCAAGGGGCCGATTGTCACGAGCCGCTACGCGCCCATCGAGCGCATCGCGCCGGGCGTCGTCGATCGGAAGGGCGTGAAGGAGCCGCTCCAGACGGGGCTGAAGGCCATCGACTCGATGGTGCCGATTGGCCGCGGCCAGCGCGAGCTCGTCATCGGCGACCGCCAGACGGGCAAGACGGCGATTGTGGTCGACACGATCATCAACCAGAAAGGGCAGGACGTCGTCTGCATCTACAACGCCATCGGGCAGAAGCAGTCGACCATCGCGCAGGTCGTGAAGACGCTCGAGGACGCGGGGGCGATGGAGTACTCGATCGTCGTCGCGGCGGCGGCCTCCGATCCGGCCCCGATGCTCTACATCAGCCCGTACGCCGCGTGCACGATGGGCGAGTTCTTCCGGGACACCGGCCGCCACGCCCTCTGCGTCTACGACGACCTGTCGAAGCACGCGCAGGCGTACCGCGAGATCTCGCTGCTGCTGCGCCGCCCGCCGGGGCGCGAGGCGTACCCGGGCGACGTCTTCTACCTGCACTCGCGGCTGCTCGAGCGCGCGGCGAAGCTGCGCGAAGACCTCGGCGGCGGCTCGCTGACGGCGCTGCCGATCATCGAGACGCAGGCGGGGGACCTCTCGGCGTACATCCCGACCAACGTGATCTCGATCACCGACGGGCAGATCTTCCTGGAGACCGACTTGTTCCACCAGGGCGTCCGCCCGGCGATCAACGTCGGCAACTCCGTGTCGCGGGTGGGCGGCTCCGCGCAGGTCAAGGCCATGCGGCAGGTGGCCGGCACGCTCCGCCTCGACATGGCGCAGTTCCGCGAGCTGGCGGCGTTCGCGCAGTTCGGCAGCGATCTCGACAAGGCCACGCAGGCCCAGCTCAACCGGGGCAGGCGCCTGGTGGAGGTCCTGAAGCAGCCGCAGTACCGCCCGCTCCCGGTGGAGAAGCAGGTCCTGATGATCTTCGCCGGCACGAACGGCTTCCTCGATCCCGTCGCCGTCGACGAGGTCGGGAAGTACGAGGAGGAGATGTACCGCTTCTTCGACTCGCACAAGCCCTCGCTGCTGCGGACGCTGGCCGAGCGGGGGCAGTTCGACGACGGGCTGAAGGCGGAGATCGCGTCGGCGCTCGAGGAGTTCGCGGAGGTGTTCGCCGCCGCGAAGCGGACGGTGGCGGCGTAATGCCCTCGCTCATCGATCTCCGGCGGCGCATCCGGGCGGTGAAATCGACCCAGCAGATCACGAAGGCGATGAAGATGATCGCCGCGTCGAGGCTCCGCAAGTCGCAGGAGCGGATCGTCAACGCGCGGCCCTACGCCAACGAGACGCTGCGCGTGCTGCAGAACCTGGCCTCGCGGACCGACCCGGACGCGCACCCGCTCCTGGCGGTCCGCGAGGAGCGCGCCGCCCTGGTCGTGATCATCACGGCCGACAAGGGCCTGTGCGGCAGCTTCAACACGAACATCATCAAGGCCGCCGGCCAGGAGATCCTGGCCGGCGGCGGCCGCCGCGTCGCGCTCGCGCTCATCGGGCGCAAGGCGCGCGAGTTCTTCGGCCGCCGCGGGTTCCCGATCGTGTACGAGCGCTCGCACTTCTTCCAGCACCTCGCCTTCGACGACGCGGCGGCGATTGCGGCGGTGGCCATCGAGGAGTACTGCGAGGGGCGCGCGGACGCGGTGTACCTCGTGTACAACGAGTTCAAGTCCGTGCTCCAGCAGCGCGTGGTGACCGAGAAGCTGCTGCCCATCGAGCGGCGGAGCGTGGACGAGGCCGGCCCCTCGGCCCGGGTGGATTACCTGTACGAGCCGGACGCGGCGACGCTGTTCGGGCAGCTGCTGCCGGCGTACGTGCGGACGGAGGTGTGGCGGGCGCTGCTCGAGTCGGCGGCCGCCGAAAACGCGGCGCGCATGACGGCGATGGACGCCGCGACGAAGAACGCGACGGAGATGATCGACGGCCTGACGCTGTACATGAACAAGGTGCGCCAGGCGGGGATTACGAACGAAATCATCGAGGTCGTGTCGGGGGCGGAGGCGCTGTAGCCAGGCGCTCGGGGCTTGGCGCTGGAGGCTAGTCCGACGGGGCATCGCCCCGTGGACGGAATCGCGGTGTGGCGGCGCTGGTGACAAGCGCCTAGCGCCCAGCCCCTAGCCCCCAGGAATGACGGGGACGAATGTCAATGGTTACTACTACTGTTCGTGAGGGCCGCATCGTCCAGATCATCGGGCCCGTCATCGACGTGGAGTTCGAGGGCGGCCACCTGCCCCCGGTGTACAACGCCCTCGAGATCGCGGCCGAGATCGACGGCAAGGCCGCCGTGGTCGTGGCGGAAGTCGAGCAGCACCTCGGCGAGGGGCGCGTCCGCGCCGTGTCGATGAAGCCCACCGACGGCCTGCAGCGCGGCATGACCGCCGTGGACCTGGGCGGCCCGATCAGCATGCCCGTCGGCCCGGCGACGCTGGGCCGGGTGCTGAACGTGCTGGGCGAGCCGGTGGACTTCGCCGACAAGCCGGTGAACGCCTCGGAGCGCTGGCCGATCCACCGCCCGGCGCCGACGCTGGTCGAGCAGTCGACCGAGGCCAGGATGTTCGAGACCGGCATCAAGGTCGTCGACCTGCTCGAGCCGTACCTCCAGGGCGGGAAGATCGGGCTGTTCGGCGGGGCCGGCGTCGGCAAGACCGTCATCATCCAGGAGCTCATCCACAACATCGCCCTCAAGCACGGCGGCGTGTCCGTCTTCGCCGGCGTCGGCGAGCGCACGCGCGAGGGCAACGACCTGTGGACCGAGTTCCAGGAGAGCGGCGTCATCGTGGCGGGCGACCCCGAGAAGTCGCGCGCGGCCCTCGTCTACGGCCAGATGACCGAGCCGCCCGGCGCGCGCCTGCGCGTGGCGCTGTCGGGCCTGACCGTCGCCGAGTACTTCCGCGACGCGGAGGGCAAGGACGTCCTCCTCTTCATCGACAACATCTTCCGCTTCACCCAGGCTGGCTCCGAGGTGTCGGCGCTGCTCGGGCGCATGCCGTCGGCCGTCGGCTACCAGCCGACGCTCGCCACCGAGATGGGCGAGCTGCAGGAGCGCATCACCTCGACGAAGAAGGGGTCGATCACCTCCGTGCAGGCGATCTACGTGCCCGCCGACGACTACACCGATCCCGCGCCGGCCACGACCTTCGCCCATCTCGACGCCACGACGAACCTCTCGCGGGCCATCGTCGAGCTGGGGATCTACCCGGCCGTCGATCCGCTGGCCTCCACGTCGCGCATCCTCGACCCGCGCGTCATCGGGGCCGAGCACTACGCCACGGCGCGCGCCGTGAAGCAGGTGCTGCAGCGCTACAAGGATCTGCAGGACATCATCGCCATCCTCGGGATCGACGAGCTGTCCGAGGACGACAAGCTGACCGTGTCCCGCGCCCGGAAGATCCAGCGCTTCCTGTCGCAGCCGTTCCACGTCGCGGAGCAGTTCACCGGCTTGAAGGGCAAGTACGTCGGGATCCGCGACACGATCCGGGGGTTCCAGGAGATCGTGGACGGCAGGCACGACGCCCTGCCGGAGCAGGCCTTCTACATGGTCGGCGGCATCGAGGAGGCCGTCGAGAAGGCCGAGAGGATGAAGGCGTAGCGCGATGCCCCTGCCACCCCGCCTCGTCCTGGAAGTCGTCACGCCCGACCACGCCGTGGTGCGCGAGGAGGTGGACGAGGTCCAGCTGCCTGGCGTCGCCGGCTACCTGGGCATCCTGCCGGGCCACACCCCGCTCCTGACGAGCCTGCGGGTGGGGCAGCTGTGGTACCGCCAGGGCGCCGAGAAGCGCTACCTCGCCATCGCGTTCGGCTTCGCCGAGGTCCAGCCGGACCGGGTGCGGCTGCTGGCGCAGGTCGCCGAGCGCGCCGAGGAGATCGACGTCGCCCGGGCCGAGGAGCGCCGCCGCAGGGCCGAGACGGCGGTGCAGGCCGCCCGAAGCGGCAGCGCCGACATCGATCTCGAGCGCGCGAGGATCTCCCTGCTGAAGTCGATCGTCCGGATCCAGGTGGCGGCGAAGGCCAAGCTGCGAGGCTGATGTGCAGGTGCTGTCGGCATCGCTGACGGACCCCGGGCTGCGCCGGCCGCTCAACGAAGACGCCCTTGTCGCGCGGCCCGGGCTGGGCTTGTTCGCGGTCTTCGACGGCATGGGCGGCTACGCGGCCGGCGAGGTCGCGTCCCGGGTCGCGGCCGGGGCCCTCGAGGACTTCATCCAGCACACCGACGGCGTCACGGCGGACTTCGCCTGGCCGTTCGAGTACCGGCCCGAGCGGGGCCTCGACGGCAACCGCCTGGCGTGCGGGCTGCTCCTGGCAAACCGCGAGATCCGGCTGCGCATGGAGGACGAGCCCGCCCTGCGCGGCATGGCGACGACCGCGGTGTGCCTGCTCTTGGGGACTAGGGACTTGGCGCTAGGCGCTGGTGGGCAGCCTCCAAGCCGACTAGCCCCTAGCGCCCAGCCCCTAGCCCCGAGTATTCCCGCCCTCGTCGCCCACGTCGGCGATTCGCGCGCCTATCTCTGGCGCGGCGGGGCTCTCGACCAGATCACGCGGGATCATTCCTGGGTCGAGGAGCAAGTCGCGCTGGGCGTCCTCGGCGAGGACGAGGCCAGGGTGCACCCGCTGCGGAACCTCGTCACGCGCGCGCTCGCCGGGGCGGAGGAGCCGCGCGTCGAGCTGACGCCCGTGTCGCTGGAGCCCGGCGACCGCGCGATCCTCTGCAGCGACGGCCTGACGTCGCCGCTGACGAACGAGGCCGTCGCCGAAATTCTCGCGCGCACGCCGCCGGGACGGCCGGAGGAGGCCTGCCGCGCCCTGGTGGAGGCGGCGATCGCCGCCGGCGGCCCTGACAACATCACCGTCGTCGTCGTCGAGGTGGCATGCTGAAGAACCTCCGCGGCCTCTTGAAGTACCGCCAGCTCATCCAGTCCATGGTCGCCCGCGAGCTGAAGGCGCGCTACCGCGGCTCGGTGCTGGGCTTCTTCTGGTCGTTCATCAACCCGCTGCTCCTGCTGCTCGTGTACACGTTCGTCTTCAGCTACGTCCTGCCCGCGCGGCAGCCGAACCTGGACCCGTACGCGCTGTTCCTGTTTTGCGGCATCCTGCCGTGGACCTGGTTCTCCTCGTCGATTCTCGAGTCGGCCAACGTGCTCATCTCGGGAGGCAACCTCATCAAGAAGGTGATGTTCCCGGCCGAGGTGCTGCCCTTCGTCACCGTGCTGGCCAACATGGTGCACTTCTTCCTGGGCCTGCCGATCCTCGTGGGCTTCCTGATCTACTACCGCGCGCCGCTGCAGGCGTCGGAGCTCGCCTGGTTCCCCGTCGTCGTGCTCGTGCAGCTCGTCCTCACGCTCGGCCTCGCCCTCATCGTGTCCGCGCTGACCGTGCACTTCCGCGACCTGAAGGACATCCTGTCGAACCTCGTCACGTTCTGGTTCTTCGCGACGCCGATCATCTACTCGATGCAGGATGCGCCGGCACTCGCCAAGCGGTTCCTGAACGGCAACCCGTTCACGCACCTGGCGATCTCGTACCAGGAGATCCTGTTCTACCAGGGGGACTTCGGCCACTGGAAGTGGCTCCTGGCGCTCGGCGCGGGGTCGGTCGCGCTCTTTCTGGCGGGCTACTACCTGTTCGACCGGCTCCGCGACACGTTCGCGGAGGAAGTATGATGCCAGCGCCCGCGCGCGCCATCGACGTCGTCAACGTCACGAAGACCTACCGCAGGTACGCGCGGCGGAAGCAGTTCGCCACGCTGAAGAGCGCGATCCTGTCCGGGACCCTCGTCGGCGACCTGAGGCCCGAGGACTCGTTCCACGCGCTGCGCGGCGTGTCCTTCGGCGTCCGCGCGGGCTCCACCTTCGGCATCGTCGGGCGCAACGGATCGGGCAAGAGCACCGCGCTGAAACTGGTCGCCGGCATCACGAAGCCGACGACGGGCACCGTGTCCGTGCGCGGGCGGATCTCCGCGCTGATCGAGCTCGGCGCCGGGTTCCACCCCGAGATCTCGGGGCGCGAGAACGTCTTCATCAACGGCATCATGCTCGGCCTGACGAAGCGCGAGATCACTCGCCGCTTCGACGAGATCGTGGAGTTCGCCGAGCTGGAGGACTTCATCGACGCGCCGGTCAAGACGTACTCCTCCGGCATGTACATGCGCCTCGGGTTCGCCGTGGCCATCAACGTCGATCCCGACGTCCTCCTGATCGACGAGGTGCTCGCCGTCGGCGACGAGGCGTTCACGCACAAGTGCCTCGACAAGTTCGCCGAGTACCGCCGGCGCAACAAGACCGTGCTGCTGGTGACCCACGCGCTGAACCTGGTCGAGCGGTTCTGCGACGAAGCGCTGTGGCTGGACGACGGGCGCGCCCGGGCCGTCGGCGACCCGCGGCGGGTGGTGTCGGCGTACATCACGGACGTCGAGAAGCAGGAAGAGCGCCACATGGCCGAGGCCGACGCCAAGGCCAGGGAGGCGGTGGAACGGCACAACGCCGCGCCGGCCGAACCCGAGTCCCGAATCTCGCGCCCCGAATCCCCGCGCGCGGCGCCGCCCGACATGTTCCAGGCCGCCGAGGGCCGGTGGGGATCGCGCGAAGGCGAGATCACCGACGTGCGCCTCGTCGGCGAAGACGGCCAGCCCGCCCGCGTCTTCTATTCCGGCGAGCGCGTCGCGATCCGCCTCTCCCTGAAGGCCGCGGCGCCGCTCGACGACTTCGTGATCGGGATCGGCATCTTCAACGCCGACGGCGTGTGCGCCTTCGGGACGAACACGAACATCGAGGACCTGCAGGGGGAACGCCTCGAGGGCGAAGGGGAGGCCGTCGTCACGATCGACGCCCTGGACCTGGTGGCCGGGACGTACAAGCTCGACGTGGCGCTGCACAAGCTCGACGGATATCCCTACGACTACCACCGCCTGCTGTACAGCTTCCGGGTGAAGTCGCGGACGCGGGACGCGGGCATCTACCGGCCGCGCCACTCGTGGGGCTTCAGCGGCGGCGTGCGCGTCAGGGAACGGGTGGCGGGATCGTGACGCGCAGGGTCGCAAGCCGAGAGGAGGCCGTCGCCTGGCGGGAGGCGCTGGGGCGCGAGGGGAAGCGAGTCGTGTTCACGAACGGCGTCTTCGACATCCTGCACCCGGGCCACGTGCGCTACCTGACCCGGGCCCGCGAGAGCGGCGACGCGCTCGTCGTCGCCGTCAACTCCGACCGATCCGTCCGCGCCAACAAGGGGCCGACGCGCCCCGTCCACCCCGAGGCGGAACGGGCCGAGGTGGTCGCCGCGCTCGGCGTCGTGGACCTCGCGGTGATCTTCGACGAGGACACGCCGCACGACATCATCGCCGCAATCCAGCCCGACGTGCTCGTCAAGGGCGCCGACTGGCCCGCCGATCGGATCGTCGGCCGCGACATCGTCGAGGCGCGCGGCGGCGTCGTCATCCGCGTGCCCGTCGAGCAAGGCCATTCCACCACGGCCGTCATCGCGAAGCTGAAGGCGTAGGTGCTGTCGACGGCAGACCGGAGGAGCGCGCTCGTCGCCCTCGCAGGCGCGGCGCTCGTCCTGTGGGCGAACGCCGGGCACGGCCCGGGACTGTCGCCGGAGTCCGCCGGCTACGTCTCGGCCGCCCGGAGCCTGGCCGGGCTCCGCGGCTTGCTGTGGTACGACGGCGGGCCGCTCCTCGCGCAGCCTCCGCTGTACCCGGCGGTCCTGGCCTGTGCCGGCCTCCTGACGGCCAGCGATCCCCTGCGAGCCGCGGGCCCCGTGAGCGTGCTGCTCTACCTCGCGGCCGTGGCCGTCGCGGGCGCCATCGCGTCGCGGCGGCTGCATCTGGCGCCAGGCCCGGCGATGTTCGCCGCCGCCGCCGCCGCCGCGGCCTATCCCTTGTTCTACGTGTCGGCCATGACATGGCCGGACCTCCTCCTGGCCGCGCTCGTTGGCGCCGCGCTCTTCGCCGGGGACGCGTACGCCGCCAGGCGAACACGAGGGGCCCTGGCGGCCCTCGCCGCGTTCGCCGCCGCCGCGAGCCTCGCAAGATACAGCGGCGCGGCCGTGATTGTCTGGGCGATAGTCGTCGTCCTGGCGCACGGGCCTGGCCGCGTGCTCGCGCGAATCGGGCGGGCCGCCCTCTTCGCGGTCGCGGCGAGCCTGCCCCTGACGGCGTGGATGGCGGCCCAGCCGGGGGTGTCCGCGGCGCTCCTCCAGTCGCGCCCCGGCGCGAGTGCCGTGGACGTCGCGCGGAACCTCGAGGCCGCCGCCACCGGCGTCGTGGCGTGGTATGCGCCCGTCGGCCGCGTCGGAATCGCCGGGCCGCTTGCCGTGATGCTCCTCGTCGCCGCCGCGGTGCTCGTCGTGATCCGGAGCAGCGGCAGGCCCGGTGGGCATGACGCTCCGCCTGCGGGGACCGTGGCGGGTGCGCGCATCTGGGTAACGGCGGCACTGGCGCTAATCTTCGCGCTGGCCGTCGTGGCGACGACCGAGGCGGGGGCGCGCGCGCAGATCGGCGACCGCGCCCTCGCGCCGATCGCGATCCCCGTCGCCGTGCTGGGGGCATGCCTGCTGGACCGGCTGCTGCGCACGAGGCCCGCGGGGAGGATCGTCGTCCTCAGGAAGTCCGTCGTCGCCGCGCTCGTGGCAGGCATGCTCGCGTGGCCGGTCGTGCGAACCGTCCGCGCCGCCAGCTGGTTCAGCGAAACCGGCGTGGGCATCGCGGAGCGCGGGTGGCAGGACAGCGCCACGGCCGGCTACCTCCTCGCCCATCTTGACGACCTGCGGGCGGCGCCTGTCTACAGCAACGCCCCGGACGCCGTCTACCTGCTCACCGGCCTGCGCGCCCGGTGGTCGCCGGAGAAGGGGCCTGGCCCCGCTCTCCAGGCCGGCCTGTGGCCGCCGGAGGGCCGGGCAGTCCTCGTCTGGTTCAGCCGCAGGCAGACGGAGTCGCTGTGGCCGCTCGAAGAGCTGAGCCGCGTGTCGCGCCTGCAGGACCTCGCGATCCTGAACGACGGCCGCGTCCTCTTGGCGAGGAGGTGAGGCTCGCCGCGCCCCGGCGCAGGCGCGGGACGGCGGCGGGCCGCCGTCGCGTCCGCGGCGTCCGGGATAGACTGGAAGAGCGTTGCCGTCGCTGAGGCTGCAGGAGCTGCTGCGGGCCGCGCGTGCGCGCGCGGGTTTCGTCCGCGAGGCGAAACGCGGGCGTGTGCGCGTCGCCGGCCTGACTCCCGCCGCGAAGGCCTTCTGGATCGCCGGCGCGGCCTCGGACGATCCGCGGCGCCAGCTGGTGCTGGCCGTCGTCGCGTCCGACCGCGACGTCGAGCAGATCGTCGGCGACGTGCGCTTCTTCCTTGGCGGGCTCGAGGGCGCCTCGGCGGCCGAACTCGAGCGCACGGTGCTGCCGTTCCCGTCGCCTGAAGTCGATCCGTATCGAGGACTCGCGCCCCACCTTCGGATTGCGTCCGCCCGCGCCAGGGCGCTCCATGCCGCGGCCACCGGGCTCGCGCGCGTCGTGGTCGCCTCGGCGGCCGCCCTCCTCCCGCGCGTCAGCCCCCCGGACGCGATTGTCGCGCTCGCCCTCGATCTCGTGCCGGGCGGCGAGATCGACACCGGGCGCCTGGCGGACACGCTCGTGGACGCGGGCTTCACGCGCCGGGACCCCGTCGATGACCACGGCGAGTTCTGCATCCGCGGCGGCGTCGTGGACGTGTTTCCGGCCGGCGACGACCTGCCCGCGCGCATCGAACTCGTTGGCGACACCATCGAGACCATCCGCCGCTACGCGCCGGAGACGCAGCGATCGGTGGAAACGATCGATCGGCTGCAGATCGTGCCGCTCGGGGACGTCGCCGGCGGCGGCTGGCCGCGCGTGCCGGTGTTCGACTACCTGGCCGGGCCCAGGCGGCCCGTCCTCTTCGCGCTCGAGCCCGAGGAGATTCGCGCGCGGATCGAGCAGCACCTCGCGCAGATCGCGGCGAGCTACGCCGCCGCGCGCGAGGCCGCGAGGCGCGCGCCAGCCGGGTTTGCGCGGGCGCAGGCGCCGGAGGAGGCGGCGGGGCGGAGCGGCCTTCCCGCGCCCGAGTCGATTCTCGTCGGCTGGCCCGACGTCGAGCGGCACCTCGCCGGCGCCGACGTCCTCGAAGAGCTCGGGCTGGAAGCCCCGGCGTCCGACGCCCCCGGGCCGCATCCTCACGACGCGGACAGCGCAGGCGGATCGCCGCAAGCGCCCGGCCCACGGTCGCCGGCCCCTGCCTGCTCCCAGCCCGCTCTCTCCTTCGCCAACCGCCTGCCGGACTGGATTGCCGAGGTCAGGGCCGCGCGCGCGGCCGGCGACACCGTCGTGTTCGCCGCGGCCACCCACGGGCGCGCCGAGCGCCTCGTGGAATGGCTCGCCGACTACGAGCTTCGCGGCGCGCAGATCGATCGCGGCGACGATGCCTTCGCGGCGAGCGTGCTCATCACCGTCGGCGCGCTCTCGCGCGGGTTCCGGCTGCCCGGCGCCGGGTTCCGCATCTACGCCGAGACCGACCTGTTCGAGGAAGAGCGCCGCACCCGGGACCGCACGACGCGGGGCGCCGCCAGGGCGTTTCTGTCCGACCTGCGCGACCTGAAGGTCGGCGACCTCGTCGTGCACGTGGACAACGGCATCGGCGAGTTCGTCGGCCTCAAGGAGATGACCGTCGCGCCGAACGAGACGCTGGAGTTCCTCGAACTGCGCTACGCGGGCGACGACAAGCTGTTCGTGCCCGTCGCGCGCCTGGACCTGGTCCAGAAGTACCTGGGGGGCGCGCGCCCGGCGCTCGATCGCCTCGGCGGGACGACGTGGGAGAAGGCCAAGACGCGCGTGAAGAAGGCCATGCGCGACATGGCCGAGGAGCTGCTGAGGCTCTACGCCGCGCGGAAGGCCGTCGGCGGGCACGCCTTCGCCGCCGACACGCACTGGCAGGCGGAGTTCGACGGCGCGTTCCCCTTCGATCTCACGGCCGACCAGGTGACGGCCATCGAGGACATCAAGCGCGACATGGAGTCGCAGGCGCCCATGGACCGCCTGCTGTGCGGCGACGTGGGCTACGGGAAGACCGAGGTCTCGATGCGCGCCGCCTTCAAGGCCGTCATGGACGGCAAGCAGGTCGCGTACCTCGCGCCAACGACGGTCCTGGCGTTCCAGCACGCGAAGACGCTGCAGGAGCGCTTCAGCGGCTTCCCCGTGCGCGTCGACCTGCTCAGCCGCTTCCGCTCGCGGCAGGAGCAGAAGGCGACCCTCGCCGACCTCGCCGCCGGCAGGGTGGACATCGTGGTCGGCACGCACCGCCTGCTGTCGCGGGACGTCGTCTTCCGCGACCTGGGCCTGCTCGTGGTGGACGAAGAGCAGCGGTTCGGCGTCGCGCACAAGGAGAGAATCAAGCAGATCCGCCGCACCGTGGACGCGCTGACGATGACGGCGACGCCGATTCCGCGGACGCTCAACATGTCGCTCGTCGGGATCCGGGACATGTCGATCATCGAGACGCCGCCCAAGGACCGCCTGGCGATCCAGACGCACGTCGTGAAGTTCGATCAGGGCCTGATTGTCAGGGCCGTGCGACACGAGCTGGCGCGCGGCGGCCAGGTCTACTTCGTGCACAACCGGGTGGAGTCGATCTACTCGATCGGAAGCCTGCTGGCCCGCCTCGTGCCCGAGGCGCGGATCGTCGTCGGCCACGGGCAGATGGGCGAACGCGACCTCGAGCAGGCGATGATCGACTTCGTGGCGGGGAGGTTCGACATCCTGCTCGCGACGACCATCGTCGAGAACGGCCTCGACATCCCGAACGTGAACACGATCCTGATCAACCGCGCGGACCGGTACGGCCTGGCGCAGCTCTACCAGCTTCGCGGGCGCGTGGGCCGATCCGATCGGCCGGCCTATGCGTACCTGCTCGTGCCCCCGGAGGCGTCGCTCTCGGCCGTGGCGAAGAAGCGCCTGGCGGCCATCCGCGAGTTCAGCGACCTCGGCAGCGGCTTCCGCGTGGCGGCGCTCGACCTGGAGATCCGGGGCGCCGGGAACCTGCTCGGCGGCGAGCAGAGCGGGCACATCGACGCCGTCGGCTTCGAGATGTACATGAAGCTGCTGGAGCAGGCGGTGCGGGAACTGAAGGGGGAGGAGGTCGAGGAGGACGTGCGCGCCGCCGTCAACCTCGGCATCGACATCCGCATCGACGAGGAGTACGTGCCCGACATGGCCCAGCGGCTCGTCGTGTACAGGAAGATCGCGGCGGCGCGGAGCGAGGACGAGATCGGCGAGGTGCTGGAGGACGTGAAGGACCGGTACGGACCGCTTCGGGACTCGGTGCTCAACCTGGCGGCCTACGGGCGGATCCGCGTGCTGGCGGACCGGGTGGGCGTCGAGTCCATCGATCGGCAGGGGAGCGCGGTCGTGCTGAAGTTCCGCGACGGGGCGAAGCCGCCGGCGCGAACGCCGGATCCGGCCAGGGTGCTCGGATTGCTTCGGCGCCGACCCGACGTGCAGTTCGTGGCGCCCTCGTCGCTGCGCCTCAGCCTGGACAGGGGTCAGGCTGCCGAATTCGCGGCCGCTGAAGGGCCCCGGCCTCGGATTTCCGGGCCCGAGCCCGGAGGCGGCCTCTCCCGCAGGGCGCCGAGTCCGTCCTGGTGGACCGCGCGGGCGACGACGGGGGCCGTTACTCCGGGCTTCTCCAAGCAGGAGATCCTGAAGCCCCGCAAGGAGGACCCCCGGGCGGAAGGGGGCCTGTTCGAGCGGGTAAGCGGCCTGCTGGAGCAGCTGGGATGAAGCCGGGAGAACGATCCCGGCGCCCGGTGCGGGCGCGGCCAGGCCGCCGGGGCGCTGGCTGCGTCCAAACTCAGGTAGAATAACGGTTTGGGTTTGGCAGGAAGCGCCCCATGCGTCACACCATCTTGACCGTGCTCGCCGTGGTTCTGATCGCGGCGCCGTCGGCCGCACAGGCGCCGCCCGCCGGGCCGCCGGCCGGCGCGGGAGGGCCGCCGCAGAAGGTCGAGCTGCTCGAGCAGATCCTCGTCAAGGTCAACGGCGACATCTTCACCAAGACCGACCTCGAAGCCCGCCAGATCGCGTCGCTGCGCCAGCGCGCGGGCGAGATGTCGGACGAGGAGCTCCGGCAGGCGATTGCGGAAATCACGCCGGGCATCCTGGTCGACGCGGTGGACGAGCTGCTCCTGCTCCAGCGCGGCAAGGAGCTGGGCTACAAGGTCACGGAAGAGCAGTTCAAGCGCGTGATCGAGAACATCCGCAAGGAGAACAAGCTCGACACCGACGAGGCCTTCGAGTCGGCCCTGAAGCATGAGGGACTGACGCTGGCCGAGCTGCGCAAGAACCTCGAGAAGCAGATGGTCATCAACCAGGTCCAGCAGGTCGAGGTCCTGGGCCGAATCGGCATCTCCGAGTCCGAGGCGCGGACGTACTACGACGCGAACAAGAACGAATTCACCACGCCGGCGACGCTCACCCTGCGCGAACTGCTCGTCACGGTGCCGACCGACGGCGTCTCCGTCAACGTCGCTGCAGACGAGGAGGCCAAGGCGAAAGCGGAGCAGATTCTGGCGCGCGCCCGCGCCGGCGAGCCCTTCGCCGCGCTCGTGGCCCAGTTCTCCGAGGCCCCGTCCAAGGCCGGCGGCGGCCTGGTCGGCCCGCTGTCGCCCGACGAGCTGAATCCCGCCATCCGGAAGCTCCTCGAGCCGCTCAAGCCGGGCGAGATCACCGAGGTCTTCCGCGCCGCGAACGGCTACGCGCTCCTGCAGGTCGAGACCATGAGCACGCCCGAAGTGAGGAGCTTCGAGGACGCCCGCGACGCCATCGCGCAGAAGGTCTACGAGGGCAAGCGCCTGACGGAAGTCCAGAAGTACATGCGCAAGCTCCGCGGAGAGGCCATCATCGAGTGGAAGAACGCCGACATGGAGAAGCTCTGGATGGCCAGGACGTCGCCCGAGACCGCCCCGAAGTCGCCCGGGCACTGACGCGGCGCCGGTCTCGCCCGAACGTGACGCCATGACCGACCACTCGCACACGCCGCCGGCCGGGCCGCGAGCCGCCGGCGGATCGTCCGCGCCGGCACCGCAGTCCGTCGGCCCGGCCTTCGGCGTCGAGCGCGCGGCGTCTGCGATCGATGTCGTCGAGGCGCCGTGGTACGCGGTGTGGACCCGGTCGCGGGCGGAGAAGGCCGTGGCCGACCAGCTCGCCCGCAAGGACATCGAGGTGTTCCTGCCGACGATCCAGCGATGGTCGCGGTGGAAAGACCGGAGGAAGCGGATCGACTGGCCGCTCTTTCCGGGGTACTGCTTCGCCAGGTTCGATCTCACCGCGATCCTGGACGTGCTGAAGAGCGCAGGCGTGGCCACGGTGGTGTCGTTCGACGGGAAGCCGGCGCCCATTCCGCATCAGGAAGTTGCGGCGATCCAGCGCCTCGTCGAGACCGAGTTGCAGTTCGACCCCTGCCCGCTCCTCCACGAAGGCGATCTCGTCGAGGTGGTGCGAGGCCCGCTGAAGGGGGTCGTCGGCCGCCTCGTGCGCAAGGGCCCGAAGACGAAGCTCGTCCTCTCGATCACGATGATCAACCGCGCCGTCGCCGTCGTCTTCGACGCGGCCGACGTCAAGAAGTACTGAAGCGGCGTGCCACCCTTCGCCTCCCCCCTGCTGGGCCTCGCTCCGATGGCCGGCCTGACCGACAGCGCGTTCCGGCGCCTCGTGAAGCGGCACGGGGCGTGCGGGCACGTGGTGTCCGAGATGGTGTCGTCGGAGGCGCTCGTGCGGGGCCTCGGCCGCTCGCTGGAGTACCTCGCGTTCACGGAGGAGGAGCGGCCCGTCTCCATTCAGATCTTCGGGGGCGATCCCGCGCGCATGGCCGAGGCCGCGCGCCTCGTCGAGGCGCGCGGGGCGGACGGCGTGGACGTCAACATGGGCTGCCCCGTGCCGAAGATCGCCAGGCACAGCGCGGGCTGCGGCCTGATGCGCGAGCCCGCGCACGCCGCCGCGATCGTCTCGGCCATGGCGCGGGCCGTGGCGATCCCCGTCACCGTGAAGATGCGCGCGGGCTGGAGCGCCCGCGAGGTGAACGCGCCGGAGATCGCGCGGCGCGTGGCGGACGCCGGCGCGGCGGCGGTGACCGTGCACGGGCGCACCGCCGAGCAGGCGTACCGGGGACAGGCCGACTGGGACCTCGTGGCGCGCGTGGCGCAGGCCGTGTCCATTCCCGTGTTCGGCAGCGGCGACCTGATGGACGCGCAACAGATCGTCGACCGGCTGCGCACGACGCCCGTGGCCGGCGTGCTGGTCGGACGCGGCATCCTGCACAACCCGTGGCTCATCGCGCAGGCGGCCGACGAGTTGGCGGGGCGCCCGGCCCGGGTTGTGGCGGCCGGAGACCGCAGGCGGTTCCTGCTGGAGTACATTGATCTGCTGGCGGCCGAGGCGTCAGGCGCCTACCGCCCCGACGTCCACGACCGCTGGGTCGTGAACAAGCTGCGCGCGCTGTGCGGCTACTACACGAAAGGATTCGAAGGCGGACCGCGGCTGCGCGCTGCCGTCAACCAGGCCCCGTCGGTGGCAGCGCTGCGTGCATTGATCGAGGAGTTCTTCGGCGCGCCCGCAGCCTGACACCGTGACCGACCAGCGCCGAGCGCCTGGTCCCTTGACCCTGGCTCCGATCATGCCGATCTACGAGTATCAATGCCGTTCGTGTCGCGGGAAGACCACCGCTCTCGTGCTCGTCCGCGAGCGGGAGTCGGAGGTGCGCTGCTCGCGCTGCGGCGGCGCGGACCTCGAGAAGCTCTGGTCGCGGTTCGCGTCGCCCAAGTCGGAAGAGGCGCGGCTGGACGCGCTTGCCGATCCGGCAGCCCTGGCCGGCATCGACGAGAACGACCCGAAGAGCGTGGCGAGCTTCATGAAGAAGATGGGGCAGGAAATGGGGGAGGACGTCGGCGACATCGAGCAGGCCATGGAAGAGGAAATGGCCGGCGGCGCTGCCGGCGCGGACGAGAGCGGCGGCCCGGACTATGGCGGGCCGGTACCCGGCGGCTCGTTCTCCGACGACCTGTAGCCCGGCGCCACCCGCTGCCCGCGGCCGCGCCGCCCGCGGCGTGCGGGACGCGCTCGGGGCGGCCGCGCCAGGGGTCCCCGACACGCAGTACAATCGTGCCAGCCATGAGCACGCGCAAAGGCATCATCCTCGCGGGCGGCGCCGGGACGCGCCTGTATCCGGTCACCCAGGGCGTCTCCAAGCAGCTGCTGCCCGTCTACGACAAGCCGATGATCTACTACCCGCTCAGCACGCTGATGCTGGCGGGCATCCGCGACATCCTCGTCATCTCGACGCCGCAGGACACGCCGCGCTTCGAGCACCTCCTGGCCGACGGATCGCAGTGGGGCCTCTCGATCAGCTACGCCGTGCAGCCCGAGCCGAACGGCATCGCGCAGGCGTTCGTCATCGGCCGCGCGTTCGTCGTCGGCGGGCCGTCGACGCTCGTTCTCGGGGACAATATCTTCTACGGCGACAGCCTGCAGGAGATCCTGGCGAACGCGGGCGCGCGCGACGAGGGCGCGACTGTGTTCGCCTACCACGTCGACGATCCCGAGCGCTACGGCGTCGTTGGGTTCGACGCGGCGGGCCGCGCGACGTCCATCGAGGAGAAGCCGGTGCGCCCCAAGTCGAGCTACGCCGTCACCGGCCTCTACTTCTACGACAGCCAGGTGGCCGATCTCGCCGCGTCGCTGACGCCGTCGGCGCGCGGCGAGCTGGAGATCACCGACCTCAACCGCCTCTATCTCGACCGCGGGCAGCTGGCCGTTGAGAAGATGGGGCGCGGCTATGCGTGGCTCGACACGGGCACGCACGAGTCGCTGCTCGAGGCCGGGCTCTTCATCCAGACGATCGAGCGCCGGCAGGGCCTGAAGATCGCGTGCCCCGAGGAGATCGCGTTCCGCCAGGGCTTCATCGGCGCGGCACAGGTCGAGCGCCTCGCCGACGCCCTCGGCAGGAGCAACTACGCGAACTACCTGCGCCGCCTGCTGGAGGAAGCACGTTCGTAGCACCGTCAGAGACAAAACGCCCATGGGGGCGGGCGGCGCGACGCCCGGGGGCCAGGGTGCTGAGAAACAGCGAGTCTGACCAGCCCCCAACCCCTGCTCCCCAGCCCCTGGAGAAAGACCCCATGCCTCCCCGCTTCGCCTTCTGGACGATCATCCTCGACGGGGCGCCCACGTCCTTCCGCACGCGCGAACGGGACGAGATCCTGCCGCTCTTCAACCAGCTGAAGGCCAAGAACCCGACGGCGGAGCTCAAGTGGTTCTCGGGCGGCAGGCTGTGGGACTCCCCGGAGCAGGCCAAGGAAGCGCGGCACCTGGAGCGCGTTCGCACGTTCCGCGAAGAGCGCAGGAAACAGGAGCGGGACGCACGGGAGCGGACGCTCGGACTAGGAGGCGAGTCCGGGCGCGCGCCGGAGCGCGAGGCCGCGCGCGGGGAAGATCCGCTGGCTGAGTTCCGGCGCCAGCACGGCCGGCCTGCCGACGGCAGCGACGACCCCTCGACCCGCAGAGCGTCCGCTCCAGCGGTCGGACGCGGGCCGTCGGCTCGTTCGAAGAAGAGAAGGCGTCGGTGGAGCCGCGAGTCGGCGCCGGCGGAGCCCGGGGTTTTCGGACCCGTGGATTCGGCTCCCGGGCCGCCGAAGGCCGAGCGCCGCGGCAAGGACTGGCGGCCGGGAGGCGAGCACAAGGACCCGCGCGACAAGTACAAGCTGCCGCCCGGAGCGAAGCGGAAGCGGTGGAAGGAGCGGCACCTCGGGCCCCGCGGTCGGAAGCCTCCCCATCCGTCCTTCGAGACTCGGGCTGAAGCGGATCTGCCGCGCGAGGATCGTCGTCGTGAGGCTCGGCCGTTCAGCGATCGGCCGCGCGGCGACCATCTACAAGGCGACCGCCCGTTCGGCGACCGCCCGTTCGGCGATCGCCCGTTCGGCGATCGCCCGCGCGGCGACA
Source organism: Acidobacteriota bacterium (assembly GCA_029562975.1). Taxonomy (GTDB): domain Bacteria; phylum Acidobacteriota; class Vicinamibacteria; order Vicinamibacterales; family JAKQTR01; genus JAKQTR01. The sequence goes on from JAKQTR010000042.1 coordinate 85,811, forward strand.
AGCCGTTCGGCCAGAAGCCGTTCGGTTCGAAGCCCTTCGGCGGGAAGCCCAGAGGCGGCCGGCCATTCGGCACGAAGCCGTCCGGCAGCAAGCCGGCAGGCCCAGGCGGACCGCGGCGATTCGGATCGAAATCCGGTGGCGACCCCGGCGGCTACGGGAAAAAGCCAGGCGCGCCAGGCAGGGGGCCGGGGCCGGGCAAGCCGTCCTCTCCTCGCAAGCCCTTCGGCGGTAGACCGTCCGGCCCGCGTTCGTTCGATCGCCGCCCGCCGCGCGACCGCAACCGCCGCGGACCGAAGTAGCGCCGAGCGCCGGTCAGGCCGGAAGGGCCGATACCGCCCGCGGCGTCGGACGCCGGCGAACCGACAACCGGACGTCGCAATCGAGCGCCTCGAGCAGCACCAGCATCCTGTCCACCGACTTCCGGGTGTTCGTCTGGTTCAGGAGGCGGTACAACTGCGACGGCGACGTGGCCATGCGCCGGGCTAGTTCCCGCCGGCTCAGGCCAGCCTGTGCGAGGCGCGCCTGCGCGGCCAGCGTCAACTCGTACAGCAGCGCGTCCCGCATGTAGCGCGGGTCCCTGTTGTAGTCGAGGACCTGCTCCATGTGAACGGTACCCGTGTGCCCGGACGCGGCCCGGTAACTGAAGCCCTCGCTGCCGATCTCCGGATCGACGGCGGCCGATACGACCGTGTCGTCCCGGGCGAGTCCGGGTTCCAGCCTTGAGTACGGCAACCGGTAGGTCGATCCGCCCGCCTTGACGGTGAAATCGCGGCGATGGTTGTTGAACGCCACGGACCGGATCTTCACAACAGCCCCTCCCGCCGCAGCGCCGCAATCAATTCCAGCACCCGGCGCGTTGCCCTGCCCTTCATCGCCTTCCCGTTCTCGAGGTCCCACTTCAGCACGAGCGTTCCCCCGCGGTAGACGTGAACGTGACGCGGGCCGTGGTCACCTTTCCAGGCTAGGAACACGAATCCTCCGCGGCGGACCTTCGGCATAAAGTGTTACCACAAGAGGTTCTGTTTATCAAGGCGGCTGATCCTGCCACACAGGCGGTTGCGACGCATGGCAGTGGTTGCGTACTCGCGGCCCGAAACCGCCCTACGCCGGACAGACGAGGCAATGGCCGTGCCGCTTCTCTACAGTTCTTCCCACTCTGTCCGATACGGTTCCACGGAGGGCAGCTCGTGGAACGGAAAGCCGTTTCGATCATGAAAGCATGCGCGCTCGTCGGCGTCAGCCGGCGCACCATCTATAACTGGATCACCGCGGGCAAGGTCGAGTACGTGAGGACGGCCGGCGGGTCGATCCGGATCTTCGTGGACTCGCTCTGGCGCGATCCGCAGATGGGGCAGGCGGCGCTTGACGGCACTTTCGCCATGCCGTACGAGGCGCACCGGTGAGCGCGGATCCGGCCGAGCTGCGTCAGCTGTTCCACGCGCTGAACAACCAGCTCGGTATCATCCTGTCTCACGCCGAGCTCATCGAGGCGAAGGCGCAGGATGAGCGGCAGAAAGCGCGGGCCGGCCAGGTCGTCGCCGCCGCCGTCGAGGCGCTCGCCGCGGCCCGTCAGATTCGCCTGGCGGTGGAGGGAGCATCTCTCCCGAGCCCCTAGCACGGCCTCTGGTTTCCGACCTCCGGTTTCCGACCCGCAATCCCCTTTTCGTCACCCCGTTGACATCCTGTGCAATCCAGCCCGTCATGGTTTTGACGCCGCGGCCTCACGAGCGCTGCACGCGGCTGCACGGTTCTTCTCCGAAACTCGGCATCAAGTCGTTGAATATCAACGAATTGCGGGCGTCTTCACGGCACGGCGCATCCCATCGCGTCTTTGACGAATCGTGGCACCCGCGTTGCGTCAATGACGGTCGCGTACGGACACGCCGACTACGTCCTGGAGATCCCGATGAGCGCTCAGACACTCTCCCCAGCCCGTCAGACCCGAATCGTCAAGACCCTGCCGTTCGTGGAGGCGCTCGCGCGGCGGATGGCCGCCTCGATGCCGCACTCGATCGACATCGGCGACCTCGTCCAGGACGGAGTGATGGGGCTCATGGACGCCGTCCGGCGGTTCGACGAGAGCCGGGGCATCAAGTTCGAGACGTTTGCCGAGCGCCGCGTCCGCGGGGCGATGATTGACGCGCTGCGCCGCGAGGCGTGGCCGCGCGGCGTCCGCCGCGTGCGCCGCGAGCTCGAGGCCGCGCGCGAGGAGCTCCGCCGCACGATGGGCTGCGAGCCGTCGATGGCCGACCTGGCGGCCAAAGTCGGGTCCGACGAGAAGCGCCTCAGCCGCACGATCGTGCGGATCAACACGATCGAATCGACGTCGCCCTACAGCATCGGCGACGGGGTGGACGAGGCGAACATGCCGACGGCGCTCATCCCGTCAGAGCCCGAGTCGCCCGACAAGGCGTTCCAGCGCTGCGAGACGGAGGAGCGCGTCCGCGCCGCCATCGCGTCGCTCCCGTGGCGCGAGCGCAAGGTCGTGCGCCTCTACTACTACAACGAAGCCACGATGAAGGACATCGGCGCGGAGATCGGGGTGAACGAGTCGCGCGTGTCGCAGCTCCACGCGCGGGCCATCCAGCGCCTGCGGGCCGCCCTCGGCCCGGAGACCGATCCCAAGTCGGCCGCGACCATCATGCGCGACGCCATCGCGGCCTTCCAGCAGAAGCCCAGGATGCTCAAGGCGCAGCTTGCGACCGTGCCCGCGCCGCTCGCGGCCCGCGCGAAGGCGCCGGCGGTTCCGGCCTGGACGCGGATGCCCGTGGCGATGGCCGCGGAGAAGCCGGCGCGGAAGCGGATCGGCCAGAGCCAGAAGCCGGCCTGACGCGTGCCGGCGTGCCGCTCTGCGCTCGCGGATAGACCCAGCCTCCGGGCGCGGCTCCGGCAGTGGATCCTCGCTGCCGGCTGTGGCATAACTACCCGCCACGAGGTGGTTCGCGGCCGGACCGACTCTGCGTTCCTCGAGATGCGGACCGGCCCTCAGCGGCAAGCCTCTGCAGGCGCCTGCCATGCGCACCCGATAGGATGCAGGGTGCCGGGGAAGTCCCTGAGCCGTGAAGAAGCACGCGTTCCTGATCATCGCCCACCAGGACCCGGTGTTGCTCCAGCAGCTCGTCTCCCTGCTCGATGACGAGCGAAACGGCATCTATCTGCTTGTGGACTCGAAGAGCGGGCTTCGTGTCGACGGGTTCGCCCCGACGCGCGCATCGCTCACGCTGCTTCCGCCGGCTCCGGTGTGGTGGGGCGGCGTCTCGACCATTTGCGCCGAACTGAGTCTCCTGAGAGCAGCGGCTGCGCATCGCTACCACTACTACCACTTGCTGTCCGGCGCGGATCTTCCGCTCGTGAGTCAGGACTGTCTGCACGCGAGACTCGCGGACACGGACTTCGAGTACGTCGAGTTCCATGAGGGAGCCAGGGACTTTGCCCGCTGGAAGGTAGCCTACTACCACCTCCTGGTTGAGACGGCTCCCTACAGGGCGTGGTGGGCTTACCGCATGGTGGGGCGGGCGCTCATCAGATTGCAGGCGCTGGCCGGAATCGATAGAACCAGGGGCTCCAGGACATGCTTCCACCACGGCTCCGCGTTCTTCTCAATTACTCACGACCTGGCGCTGTACGTCCTCGCGCGAGAACGGTGGGTGCGCGAACGCTTTCGGCACACTGTGACCTGTGACGAGGTGTTCCTCCAGACGCTGGCCATGCGGTCGCCGTTCAGGGGAAAGCTCGCCGGGGAACACGGCATCAAGCCGGCCAATCTCCGCTTGATCGACTGGGCCACGAAGCGTCGGCACCGGAACTCCCCGTACGTCTTCCGGATGCCGGACTACGCGCGGTTGCGGGATGCCAGCGAGACCTGCCTGTTCGCTCGGAAGTTCAGCCGCGCAGTCGATGCGAAGATCGTCGATTTCGTGGTGCACGAGCTGCGAACACGCGGCTCTCTGTGACGGCTTCGGGGTAAGATTGACCGATTCGCCGGCCCAAGGGTGGGCGTTTCGGCACGGCCTGTAAGTCACGGGGCGGAGTTGTGCCTTGCCTCGTTCCGTGCGCCTGTTGAATCGACTGCACAGCCCTTGCGTGTGAAGCGTCGCGGCGGGGAGCCTCGCCTTCGAGCCGGAATCGGGCTAACCCCGCGTGTTTGCCGCCGCTGAAGACCCATCGAGGCCGCACAGCGAAGCATGCCTGCGCCCACCCTCGCCTCGCGAACCGAAGGCGGGACCAGTGCTTTCCAGCGTTGGTTCCCAGTCCTACCGTTCTTCGCCTACTGGATTGGCACGCTCCTGCTGTTCGAGTTCGGCCCTCTCGTCAACGACCCCCTCCATGCCGAAACGTACGTGTACCTCCTCACCGGACTCGCGTGCTTCGCGGCCGCCTATGCCGCCGGGCTTGCGGGGCGCCGATGGCTGCGACCGGTCCAGACGCTTCGCGAAGCGGCGCTGGCCTACGCATGGTTGCGATGGACTGCTCCAGCCGCCCTGATCGGCGCGGCGGGACTGGTGCTGGATCGCCTCCTGAGCGGAGCAGGCAGCTTCAGCCGCACGCTGACAGAAACGCAGTACGTTCGTGAAGAGTTCGGGTGGAACACGACCTGGATCACCACGCTGAGCGTCGCGCCCTACTGCCTGTCCCTTGTTTCCCTGGCTGCGTACTTCGTTTCCGAGAAACACCGACGCCTGCCCGGCTACATCCACGCCATGATCATCGCCCAGGTGGCGCTTCTGGCGTACAACGCCTTCTTGTCGGCCAATCGAGGCGTCTTCTTCTGGTTGCTGACCTATTGGCTGTTCCACTTGTTCTTCGTGAGGGGCTTCGGCGTCAGGACATTCCTCACCGCCCGCGCGCTGCGAGTGCCGCGCCTCGCCTTCATCGCCGTCCTTGCCGTGTCTCTGTCCTATATCTACTTCATTGCTCGGTACCGAAGCAGCGAGATGTACCTCACCTACCTGGTGAGCACCGAGGGAACGTCGCTGCGTTACTCGCTCCCGGACATAGACACGCCGGCGCTCGGAGCGCTGATCAGCCTGATGCAGTACGGCACCCACGAGTACGGTTTCATCGACGCATTTCTTGAGCGCGCCGATCCAGTGGCCTTCAACCCCGGATACTTGCTCGGCTCCCGCGTGCTTGACCAGGTCCGCAGGGTCGTTCCGGGATACGAAACACAAGGGGAAATCGTTGCGGGACGATGGATCAGCGACGCGGGGCTGGCGCCGTGGGCGTGGCCATCGGTGTTCGGATGGCTGCTCGCCCTGTTCGGGTACTTGGGTGCGCCGCTCTTCCTCGCCGGCTTGGGGTTCACGTACGGACGGCTTGCGCGGGAGTACCTCTGGTCGGGATCGTTCGGCTCCCTGGTGATCGTGTTCAGCTTGTACACGGCGCTGAACATGAGCTTCAACTGGATTGGCGGCGACTTACAGCAGAACACCGGATATCTCGTAGGACTTGGGCTGCTCTTGTGGCGGCGGCAGGTTCCGAGATGACGCGGCTCCCGCCCCCGAGCAGCGCCTCGGCGGTTTCCGCTTCCAAGCCTGTCGTCTTCGTCGTCATTGGGCACTACCTGCCGGGATGGAAGGCAGGCGGCCAGGTCGCGACAACGTCCGCGGCGATCGACTCTCTCCGAGCGCATGTCGGGTTCCGGGTGGTCTGCCTGGACCGCGACTTGAGGGACGCGAATGCTTACCCGGGCGTGACGACGGGCGTCTGGCGCGACATTGGAGGGGCCCTGGTGTGCCATCTTCCCGCCAGTCGGCTGGTCAAGTGGTGGCGGGATCCGGCGATGACGGGGATCGGGTACGACCTGCTCTGGCTTCACGGGCTGTTTTCGACCTCCACGATCACCACGCTGGCGCGCCGCCGGCTCCCAGGGTTTCGTCCGACTCCGGCCATCGTGGTCCCGCACGGTGAGCTCTCTGAAGGCGCCCTGAGCATCAAGCCTCTCAAGAAGACCGTGTTCCTGGCGGCGGCGAAGTCGGCCGGCCTCTATCGAGGGCTCTGGTGGCAAGTCTCCGGTCCCTCGGAAGCGGCCGATGTGGGCAGGGTCTTCCCGCGCCTGCCCGCGGAGCGCATCCGCATCGTCCGAAACCCGTCCGGACAGGCGTTCGTGCCCTCCCAGCCGGCAGATAAGCCTGGCGCCGGCCGCTCGAAGACCCGGGGACGCCTCCGCGTGGCGTTTCTGTCGAGGATCTCGCCGAAGAAGAACCTGGACGTCGCGCTTCGCGTGCTGCAGGCAGCCGACGGCCACGTCGACTTCGACATCTTCGGACCGATCGACGACGACAGGCACTGGGCACGATGCCAGGATTTGGCCCAGGCGCTGCCGCGGAGCGTCCGCGTCACCTACCGGGGCCCGGTGGAGCCCGCGTTGGTGCCGTCGACGCTGCGTGACTACCACGCCCTGCTGCTGCCGACGCGGGGCGAGAACTTCGGTCACGTGATCCTCGAGGCGCTGCAGGCCGGCTGCCTGCCCCTCATCAGCGACACCACGCCATGGAGAGGCCTGGAGCGCGCCCGCGCGGGCTGGGACATCCCGCTCTCGGACATGCCTCGGTTCAAAGCCGCGCTCAGGCGGCTCACGGCGATGGACGAGGCCGAGTTCCTCGAATGGTCCGCGTCAGCCATGCGTCTGGGCCAGGCCGCCGCCGCGGATCCGCAACCGATCGCCCAGCTTCGGGCGCTCTTCTGTGACGCGCTGGAACAAGTGGACCTCGCCGGCTCCGCCCGATGAGCACAGACCGCGCGGGAGGCTCCGCACGCCGGGTCTCGCGCGTCATCGCGCCGTGGCTCCAGCGGATGACCGGGCGGCCGGTCCTGGCGAGAGTGGCGAAGAACGCCGGCTACTTCTTCGCGGATCGCGCCGTCAGGATTGCCGTCGGCGTGTTCGTCGGCGTGTGGATGGCGCGCTACCTCGGACCTCACGACTTCGGCCTCTACAGCTTCGCGATCGCCTTCTGCTACCTGTTCGTTCCGCTCTCCACGCTGGGCCTCGACAACATCGTCATCCGCGACGTGGTGCGCGAACCCCACCGGAAGGGAGAGATCCTCGGCACGTGCTGGTTTCTGCGGCTGGCTGGAAGCCTGCTGCTGCTGGTGGCCTGCAACGCGGCGATCGCCCTGCTGCGGCCCGAGGACCGGCTGACGCGAGCTCTGGTCGCCGTGGTGTCTCTCGGGGGGCTGTGCCAGACGCTGGACACGATAGACCTGTGGTTCCAGTCGCAGCTTCGCGCGAAGCTGTCGGTTGGCGCGAGAGGCGTCGGGTACATCGTCGCGACGTTCCTGAAGGTGGGCCTGATCCTCGCCGGGGCGGGCGTCGTCGCGTTTGCGATTGCAGGCCTACTCGAATTGGCGCTTTCGGCGGTTGCGCTGGCGGGTGTCTACCTGGCGACCGGAGAACGCCTGACCGAGTGGCGCTTCAGATGGCGCACGGCCGTGGGCCTGCTGCGCGCGAGCTGGCCGCTCGCGATCTCGAGCCTGGCGATCGTGACCTACATGAAGATCGATCAGGTGATGCTCGGCCAGATGCTCGGCTCGGAGGCCGTCGGCGTGTACGCGGCCGCGACGCGAATATCGGAGTTGTGCTACTTCATACCGGTCGGCATCGTGGCCTCCGTGTTCGCCCCGCTCGTCGAGACGCGCACGCGCGACGTCGAGCACTACAACCGCCGCATGGGCCAGGTATTCGACGGCATGGCCCTCGCGGCGGTGGGGATCTCCGTGCCGCTGGCGCTGCTGTCCCCGTTCGTCGTGCGCATCTTCTTCGGCGCGCCCTATGAGGCGGCCGGGCCCGTGCTGGCCATCCATACCTGGGCGTCGGTCTTCGTCTTCCTGGGTGCCGCCCAGGCGCCGTGGGACGCCGCTGAAGGGCTCACGCACCTGGCGATGCGGCGTACGCTGATCGGCGCCGGCGCCAAGATCGCGTTGAACCTCGCGCTGATCCCGGGCTTCGCTCTGCAGGGAGCCGCGGCGGCCACGCTCCTCTCGCAGGCGTGCTCGGGCTGGCTCGCCAACGCGCTCCATCCGAAGACCCGCGGGATCTTCGTCCAGCAGTCGCGCGCGCTGATGGTGTTCAGACACGTGCGCCGTCTAGGGCGGACGGGCGCGGCCGGTCCCGGCGGCTCGATCGCTCCAGGCGGGCCGCAGGAGCGGCCATGAGTCCGGGATCGGGTTCGGATGGGCTGCTCCTGGCGCTGGTGGGCAGCGTGGTGCCCGACGATCCGCAGTATCGCACTGCGGCGTTCTCTGTCGCCGGAAACGCCTCGCAGGCGCGGCTCATTCGCTCGCTGCGGGCGAACGGCGTGGTCGTGGACGAGGTGATCTCGTTCGTCCCGGTCCCGTCGTTCCCCCGGTCGAGCCGGCTCTGGCAACACCAGGCAACAGGCACGGTCGAAGGAGTCACGACTGTCCTCCTGCCCTTCCTGAACGTGATGCCGGCGAAGTTCGCATGCCTCGGCTGGGGTATCTTCCGCCGCGTGGCGTGGTGGTCGTGGGAGAACCGCCGCCGGCCGCGAGTCGTGCACATGTACAATGTCGGCCGCCCACCAGGGCTCTTCGCGTACGCGGCGGCGCGCCTGACGGGCGCCGCCGTGACGGCGTCGCTCTACGACGTGGGCACCGTGGGTCGTGACGAACCCGACACGGTCTGGCAGCGCCTGTCGCACAGGCTGACGAAGTGGCTCGTCCGCCGCCTTGACGGGCGGATCGTCATCACGCCGGCCATCGAGCGCGATTTCGCCGCCGGGCGCCCATGTCTGCTGGTGGACGGCGGGGTGTCCGAAGAGTGGCTCGATCGCTTCGAGCCTGCCGCTCCTGACTCATCGTCCGCGGCAACGTGCGTGTTCCTGTTGGCCGGTTCGCTCTGGGAGATCAACGGCGTGGGGCTCGTCCTCGAGGCGTTCGGACGCCTCGGCGAACCCGGGTTCGTTCTGCTGGTGGCCGGGCAAGGGCCGCTCCAGGCGGTCGTCAAGGCCGCGGCGGCCCGCGATGCCCGCATCCTCCCGCTCGGATTCCTCGGGCCGGAGGACCTTGCCTCGGCATACGCTCGCGCCGATGTTCTCCTCAACATCCGCCTCACCGAGTCGAACCCGGCTCCATATCATTTCCCGTCGAAGCTTCACGAGTACCTGGCAACCGGGCGGCTGGTCATCTCGACGCCGGCCGCGCACATCAGAGACGAATACGGGGACTTCTGCCTGATTCTCGAGCGCGAAGACGCAGACGCGCTGGCGGAGCTCATGCAGCGGGCGGCCCGAATGCCGGCCGGCGAGCGGAGGGCCGTCGGGCAGCGGGCGCGGGAGTACATGCGCGCCGAGAAGACGTGGACGGCGCAGGGACGACGGATCGCGGCGTACCTCGCCGCGGCTGCGGCAAAGGCGAACGGGGAGGCGGCTGATGTCCGTTGAACGCACGTTGCTCGTCACGGGCGGCACGGGCACGTTCGGGCACGCGGTGACCGGACGGGCGCTGGCGATGGATTTCGGGGAGGTCCGGATCTTCAGCCGCGACGAACGGAAGCAGGACGACATGCGGCGGCGCTTCGCGGACCCCCGCGTGAAATTCTACCTCGGCGACGTCCGCGACGAACGCGCCCTGAAAGACGCCATGAACGGCGTGAACGTCGTCTTCCACGCCGCCGCGCTCAAGCAGGTGCCCTCGTGCGAGTTCTTTCCCATCGAGGCGGTGCGCACGAATACCATCGGCGCCGAGAACACGCTGAACGCGGCCATCGCGGCCGGCGTGTCGCGCGTGATCGTGCTCTCGACCGACAAGGCCGTGTACCCGATCAACGCGATGGGCATGTCGAAGGCGCTCATGGAGAAGCTGGCCGTCGCGAAATCGCGCGTGGCCGGCGTTTCAACGGTCATCTGCTGCACCAGGTACGGCAACGTGATGGCCAGCCGCGGCTCGGTCGTGCCGTTGTTCATCCGCCAGATCCTCGCTGGCGCGCCCCTCACCGTCACGGATCCGAACATGACCCGCTTCATGATGTCCATCGACGGCGCGGTGGACCTCGTCTTCTGGGCGTTCGACCACGGCAACCCCGGCGACACCTTCGTCCAGAAAGCCCCCGCCGCGACGATCGAGACGCTGGCCCTGGCGATGAAGCGGGCGTTTGGGGCGGCCAACCCGGTCAGCGTGATCGGCACGCGGCACGGCGAGAAGCTGTACGAAACGCTGCTCACGCGCGAGGAAATGGCCGTTGCCGAGGACATGGGCGACTACTACCGGGTGCCCGCCGACGGGCGCGACTTGAACTACGGCCTGTACTTCGACACCGGCCGGCGCGACGTGTCGGCGCAGGAGGACTACAACAGCCACAATACGCGCCGGCTGTCGGTGGACGAGCTCGCCGCCATGCTGGAGTCGCTCGACATCGTGAAGCGCGCGCTGAGAGGCGAGCAGGTGGAGGAGTTGTGACGGAGCCGCCGCGCGGCGGAGCGAAGCCCCCGGCGGCGCGGACGGAGGTGCCGCAGTGAAGGCCCTCGTCACCGGCGCCCGCGGCTTCATCGGCACGAACCTCGGGGTCGCGCTGGAGCGCGCGGGCGTGGAGGTCGCGCGCGTCGACGTCGGCTCGACACCCGGCGAGTGGGCCGATGGGGCCAGGGGCGCCGACGCGGTCTTCCATCTCGCCGGCGTCAACCGGCCCGGGGACCCGAGCGAGTTCGAAGCGGGCAACCTCGGGCCGCTTCACGCGCTCTTTGCCGCGCTCGACGAAGCCGCCGCGGAGGGCGCGGCAGCCAATCTGCCCGCGATCGTCCTCTCGTCCTCCGTCCAGGCGGCCGAGGACAACCCGTACGGCCGCTCGAAACTGGCAGCCGAACTCGCCCTGGAGGCGTACGCCCGGCGCACCGGCGCGCCGGCCGTCATCTACCGCCTGCCAGGCGTCTTCGGGAAGTGGTGCCGCCCGGACTACAACTCGGTCGTGGCCACCTTCTGCCACCGCGTCGCCAGGGGGCTCCCAATCGCGATCTCCGATCCGGCCCGCATCCTCAGGCTCGTTCACGTGGACGATGTGATTGCCGGCTTCGCGAAGCATCTGGAGACCCGGCCGCAGGGCGTGACGCGCGCGGCGGCCGAGCCTGTCTTCGAGATCTCTCTCGGCGACCTGGCCGCCAGCATCCGCGCCTTCCGCGACTCCAGAACGACGCTCGAGGCCGCCGACGCCTCCGACCCGCTCACCCGGCGGCTCCTCGGCACCTACGCGTCGTACATCCCGCCCGAGGACCTCGCCTATCCGCTGGAGCAGCGGATCGACGCGCGCGGCACCCTCGCGGAGCTGCTGAAGTCAGCGCGCTTCGGCCAGATCTTCGTGTCGAGGACGAAGCCCGGCGTGACGCGGGGCAACCACTACCACGACGTGAAAGTGGAGAAGTTCTGCGTGCTCGAGGGGGAAGCCGCGATCAGGTTCAGATCGGTGACGGGAAGCGCGGTGACCGAGCACCGCATCGCGGGGACCGACCTCAAGGTCGTGGACATCCCGCCCGGCATGACGCACAGCATCGAGAACGTCGGAGGCGGCGATCTGGTCGTCCTCTTCTGGGCGTCCGAGATCCTCGACCGGGATCGCCCGGACACCCACGCCTGCGAGGTGATTCGTGAATAGGCTCAAGGTCATGACCGTCGTCGGCACGAGGCCCGAGATCATCCGCCTCTCGCGCGTCATGGCGGCGCTGGATCGCCACACGGACCAGGTGATCGTCCACACCGGTCAGAACTACGACTACGAGCTGAACCAGGTGTTCTTCGACGACCTCGGGCTGCGCCCGCCGGATCGCTGCCTGGAGGCGGCGGGACGGACGGCGGCCGAGACGATCGGCCAGGTGATCATCGCGGTCGACAAGGCCCTCGGCGAGGCGCGCCCCGACGCGGTCCTGATCCTCGGCGACACGAACTCGTGCCTGGCCGCCATCGCCGCGAAGCGCCGCAGGATCCCCGTCTTCCACATGGAGGCCGGCAACCGCTGCTTCGACATGCGCGTGCCGGAGGAGATCAACCGGCGCATCGTCGATCACGTCGCCGACGTCAACCTCCCGTACAGCGCCATCGCGCGCGAATACCTGCTGCGCGAAGGCCTGCCCCCTGACCTCGTGATCACGACCGGCAGCCCGATGCGCGAGGTGCTGGATCACTACATGCCGAAGATCCGCCGGTCCGGCGTTCTCGCGCGGCTCGGCCTGGAGCCCGGGGGCTACTACCTGGTGAGCTGCCACCGCGAGGAGAACGTCGAGTCGGCGACGCACTTCGCCGGCTTCGTGAACGTGCTGAACGGGCTGGCCGAGCGCGAGGGGAAGCGCGTCATCGTGACGGCGCACCCGAGGACCAGGAAACGGATCGACGCGGAAAGGGTCGCCCTGGACGCTCTCGTCGAGCTGCAGAAGCCGTTCGGGTTCACCGACTACGTGGCCCTCGAGCTGGGCGCGGCGGCCGTGCTCTCCGACAGCGGCACGATCACGGAGGAGGCGTCGATCCTCAACCTGCGCGCGCTCAATCTCCGCGAGGCCCACGAGCGGCCCGAGGGCATGGAGGAGGCCGCGGTGATGATGACCGGCCTCGACTGGGCGCGCGTGCGGCAGGCGCTCGACGTCCTCGGCCGCCAGCCCCAGGGCGCGGACCGGGCCCTGCGCGTCGTCCGGGACTACGACGTGATGAACGTGTCGGAGAAGATCGTCCGCATTGTCCTGAGCTACACCGACTACGTGCGCCGCGTCGTCTGGCGGGCTCCTTGAAGATCCTGTACCTCACGCAGTGGTTCGAGCCCGAGCCCATCTTCAAGGGCCTGGGCTTCGCGAAGGCGCTTGCCGCGAAGGGCCACCGGGTGGAGGTCTTGACCGGGTTCCCGAACTACCCGGGAGGGCGGATCCTTCCGGGCTACCGCGTGAGGCTCCGGCAGCGTGAGCAGATGCAGGGCATCCCGGTGACGCGGGTGGCACTCTACCCGAGCCACGACGCGTCGGCCATCAGGCGGTCTGCCAACTACCTGAGCTTCGCGGCGTCGGCCGCGACCGTCGGAGCGTGCTCCGTCACCGGGCCGGACGTCGTCTACGCCTACCATCCGCCCGCAACGATTGCGCTGCCGGCGATGGTGATCGGCGCGGCGAGGGGCGCCCCCTTCGTCCTCGACGTGCAGGATCTCTGGCCCGACACGCTCCTGGCCACGGGCATGGCGTCGAGGCCGTGGCTGCTGAAGGCGGCAGGGGCGTTTTGCGATCTCGCGTACTGCCGCGCGAAGCGGATTTCGGTCATCTCCAACGGCTTCAAGCGCGCGCTGGTTGCCCGAGGCGTTCCGGAAGACAAGATCGAGGTGATCTACAACTGGGGCCGCGAGGAGACGTCGGCGCCAGGAGGGCCGGACGCGCCCATCCTGAGGGAAGCCGCCATCGAGGGCCGCTTCAGCGTGGTGTTCGCGGGCACGATGGGCCGCGCCCAGGCCCTGTCGTCGGTGCTGGAGGCCGCCGCGCTGGTGGCCCGAAGGGCCCCGCAGGTCCGTTTCGTCTTCGTCGGCGGGGGCATTGAAGCCGCCGAGCTGCAGGCCCGCGCGGCCGAGATGGCCCTGCCCAACGCCGCCTTCCTTCCCCTGCGGCCGGCGGCGGAGGTGGCGCCGCTGCTCGCGGCGGCGAACGTGCTCCTGGTGCACCTGCGAGACGACCCGCTGTTCTCGATCACGATTCCTTCGAAGACGCAGGCGTACATGCAGGCGGGCCGCCCGGTCCTGATGGCTGTCCGGGGCGACGCCGCCGACCTGGTCCGGGAGGCCGGCGCGGGCGTGTGCGTGCCGCCCGAAGACCCGGAAGCGCTGGCAGCGGCGGTGTGCGATCTCGCCGCGGCGCCGCCGGAGGCGCTCGACGCGATGGGGGCGCGGGGCCGGGCCTACTACCAGGCGCACCTCTCGTTCGCCGCCGGTGTGGCCCGCGTCGATGAGCTGCTCCGGCGCGTGGCCGCCGGCGGCTGACGCCGACGGAGGCCGGTTCTTCACACCCTGCGGGCCGACCGCGTGACGTTCTACCGCCGTTACGGCAAGCGCGCCTGCGACCTCGCCGCGAGCGTGGCGGCGCTCATCGTCTTCCTCCCGCTGATGGCCGCCCTTGCGCTGGCGGTCCGCCTCGTCATGGGATCTCCGGTGCTCTTCCGTCAGCAGCGCCCCGGCCTGCGCGCGCGTCCGTTCACGCTGCTCAAGTTCCGGACCATGACCGAGGCGCGGGGTGAGGCGGGGGAGCTGCTGCCCGACGAGCGGCGCCTGACGCGGCTGGGAGCGTTCCTGCGCCGATGGAGCCTCGACGAGATCCCCGAGCTCTGGAACGTCCTGCGCGGCGACATGAGCTTCGTCGGCCCGCGGCCCCTCCTCATGCGGTACCTGCCGCGCTACCGGCCGGACCAGGCGCGCCGGCACGACGTCAGGCCCGGGATCTCGGGATGGGCCCAGGTCAACGGGCGCGACCTGGTCACGTGGACGCAGCGGTTCGCGATGGACGTGTGGTACGTGGAGCACGTGTCGTTTCCTCTCGACGTGAAGATTGCCGCCCTCACCGTCTGGAAGGCGCTGCGCCGGGAAGGCGTCCTGGACGACGGCCGGGCGACGAAGGACGAGTTCCTCGGCTGAGCCGTGCTGAACGTGCTGTTCACGAGCGCCGGCCGCCGGGTGGAGCTGCTGCGGGCGTTCCGCAAGGCCTACGCCACCCTCGGCCTCGACGGCCGCGTCGTGGCCGTGGACATGGATCCGCTCGCCCCCGCGCTCGGCGCGGCCGATCGCGCCTTCATCGTGCCGAGGCTCAGCGCGCCCGACTACATCGGCGCGCTGTCGGAAGTCTGCCGCCGCGAGCGCGTGAACGTCGTCTTTCCGCTGATCGATCCGGACATCCCGGTCCTTGCAGCCAACCGGGCGGCGCTGGAGGCCGCCGGCGCGAGGCCGGCGGTCGTCAGCGCCGAGGCCGCCGCCATCGCGGCCGACAAGTGGCGGTGCTCGCAGTTCTTCGCCGGCCTCGGACTCGAGACGCCGCGCTCCTGGCTGGTCGCGGACCTGGCGCGGGGGGGCTTCGACTACCCGCTGTTCGTGAAGCCGCGCCGGGGAAGCGCGGCGGTGAACGCGTTCGCCGCCAGGAACCCGCGCGAGCTGGAGTTCTTCACGCAGTACGTGCCCGACGCTGTCGTACAGGAGTTCCTGCCCGGCCCGGAGATCACGAGCGACGTCGTGTGCGATCTCGACGGCGGCGTGCTGGCAGTCGTGTCGCGGCAGCGAATCGAGGTGCGGTGGGGCGAGGTGGCGAAGGGCGTGACGGTGAGCGATCCGCGCATCACCGAGGCGTGCCTGCGGATTGCCCGGGCGCTGCCGGCCGTCGGGCCCATCACCGTGCAATGCATGATGAAAGACGGTGCGCCGCGCTTCACCGAGATCAACGCGCGGCTCGGCGGCGGCGCGCCGCTCGGGATCGCGGCCGGCGCCGACTGGCCCTGCTGGCTGCTCGCGCGATGCGCCGGCATGCCGGTCGAAGTCCCGGCGCTCGGGAGCTACCGGACGGGGGTTTACCTGACGCGCTTCGACGACTCCGTGTTCATGACCGAGGCCGAGCGTGACGAGATCGCGCGCCGTCGTCTTTGATCTCGACGACACGCTCTATCCCGAGCGCGACTTCGTGCTCGGGGGATTCGGTGCCGTCGCGGCGTGGGGCGAGACGCACCTCGGCATCCCGAAGGACGAGGGGTACCGCGCTCTCCTCCGCATGTACGAAGACGGCGTGCGGGGCGACACGTTCGACAGATGGCTCGGCGCGCGGGGCATCGATCCCGGTCCGATCGTGCCGCAACTGGTGGACGCGTACCGCAGGCACGCGCCTCGCATCGCGCCGTTTCCGGGCGTGCCTGCGATGCTCGGCAGGCTGCGCGCCGGCCACCGGGTGGGGCTGGTGAGCGACGGGTTCCTCGCGGTGCAGCGGCGCAAACTGGATGCGCTCGGGATCGGCAGCCTGTTCGACGCCGTCGTGTTCTCCGACGAATGGGGCCGCGACGGGTGGAAGCCGAGCCCGGCGCCGTTCCTGGCCGCGCTCGAACGGCTCGGTGTGGCGGCCGATTCGGCGGTCTACGTGGGAGACAACCCGCTGAAGGACTTCCTGGGCGCCAGGCTGGCCGGCATGCGCACGGTCCAGGTGCGTCGTCCTGGCGGCGAGTACTGCCGCGCGGTTGCGCCAACGAAGGCACACGAGGCGGACCGCGTGCTCCGCGATCTGGACGAGCTCGAGCGCCTGCTCGCGTCCTGGCCCGGCGCTGACGGCCCGGCGGATGGCGAGCGCGGAGAGCGCCGGGCATAGCGCACGGCCGCTGGCGCGAGAGGGGAGCCGCGTGGATCGGATCTACTTGTCGCCGCCCCACGTCTTCGGAGACGAGCAGGCGCTGGTCGCCGACGCCTTTGCGTCGAACTGGATTGCGCCGCTGGGCCCGCACGTGGACGCCTTCGAGCGCGAGTTCGCCGCCTGCGTGGCGGTGCCGCACGCCGTGGCGCTGTCGTCGGGAACGGCCGCCTTGCACCTGGCGATGGTGCTCCTCGGCGTCGGGCCCGGCGACACGGTGGTCTGCCCGTCCCTCACGTTCAGCGCGTCGGCGAACCCGATCCGCTACCAGGGCGCCTCGCCCGTCTTCGTGGACTGCGACCGCACGTGGACCATGGACGCGGGGCTGCTCGAGGACGCGCTGAAACAGGCCGCCGCCTCCGGGCGGCTGCCGAGGGCCGTGATTGCCGTGGACCTCTACGGCCAGTGCGCGGACTACGCCGCGATAGGCCAGCTGTGCGAGCGGTACGGTGTGCCCTTGGTGGAAGACGCGGCAGAAGCGCTTGGCGCCACGCATGGCGGCCGTCCCGCCGGCGGGTTCGGCCGCATCGGCATCTTCTCGTTCAACGGCAACAAGATCGTCACCACCTCCGGCGGCGGCATGCTCGTGGCGCACGAGAAGCCGCTGGCCGAGGCCGCGCGGTTCCTCGCCACCCAGGCGCGCGACCCGGCGCCGCACTACGAGCATTCGCACATCGGCTACAACTACCGCATGAGCAACGTGCTCGCGGCGATCGGCCGCGGGCAGCTGGCGTCGCTGGCCGAGCGCGTCGCGATCCGCCGGCGGATCTTCGATCGGTACGTCGCCGGGCTTGGAGACCTGCCGGGCATCACGTTCATGCCCGAAGCGCCGTACGGCCGGTGCACGCGATGGCTCACGTGCCTGGTCATCGATGCGCGGGAGTTCGGCGCGGATCGCGAGGCGGTGCGCCTGGCCCTGGAAGCGGAGAATATCGAGGCGCGGCCGGTCTGGAAACCCATGCACATGCAGCCCGTCTTCGCGGGAGCGGCGATGTTCGGCGGCGCCGTGTCGGAGCGCCTGTTCCGCGACGGCCTTTGCCTGCCGAGCGGATCGAGCCTGCGGGAGCAGGACCAGGCGCGGGTGATCTCCGCGATTCGGCGAACGAGCCGGACGTAGTACGATTCCTGGAGAGAAGGCTCCGATGAGCGAACCATCGACGCCGGGCCCGGCCTGGCCGTCCGAACGCACCTCCGAAACGGCGGACACCGAGCCGAGGGCCCCGCGCACGTACGGGGGATCGAGTCTGTACGCCCAGCCGGGCGGCGGAGGCGGGGTCGGCCCGGGAGAGGACGCCGAGTTCCGCTCGACGCACTTGGTGGACACCGTCCGGACGATCTACAAGCACCGCTGGATCGCCCTGACGACGTTCCTGGTGCTCTTCCTCGGATCGGCGATCCGGACCTTCACCACCACGCCGACCTACGAAGGGCAGGTCCAGCTCCTCCTCGATCCATCGAACCCGAACGTGATGAAGTTCCAGGAGGTCAACCAGGGGAGCTACCTGTACGAGCAGTATTTCCAACAGACGCAGGTGAACATCCTGAGGAGCCGCGGCCTGGCACGCCGCACGATCGAGGCGCTGAAGCTGTGGGACGCGCCCGAGCTCGGCGGCGGCGAGAGGACAGGCTCCGTCCTGGCGCGGATCGGGGGTCTGCTCTCGGGGCGGAAGAAGGCGGCAGCCCCCGCGTCCGGGGAAACCGCGAAGCAGGCGCTCGCAATTGACGCGTTCCTGAAGTCGTTGACCGTCGCGCCAATCAGGAACAGCAGCCTCGTGAACGTCCGCTTCGCGTCGCCCAACCCCGAGCTGGCCGCGTCGGCGGCCAACACGCTGGCCAGGCAGTACATCGAGCAGAACCTCGAATACAAGTTCACGTCGACGAAGGATGCGTCGGACTGGCTGGCCTCGCAGCTGGCCGTCGAGCGCAAGAAGCTCGAGGCGAGCGAGCAGGCGCTGCAGAGGTACCGCGAGGCAGGCGACGCCGTCGCCCTGGAGGACCGCCAGAACATCGTCGTGCAGCGCCTGGCCGACCTCAACGCCGCCTACACGCAGGCGCGCACGGAACGGTTCGAGAAGGAGGCGCTCTACAACCAGCTTCGGAGCCTGCAGCACGAACCTGCGGCCCTCGACACGTTCCCGGCGATCCTTGCCAACGCGTTCATCCAGCAGCTCAAGGCGCAGCTTGCCGACCTCCAGCGCCAGAAGGCCCAGATGGCCGAGCGCCTGGGCGAGAAGCACCCGGACATGATCAAGCTGAACTCGGCCATCGAAGCCACCGAGGCGAGGCTCGCCGGCGAGGTCGGGAAGATCGTGCAGTCGGTGCGCAACGAGTTCCTGTCGGCGGAGTCGAAGGAGCGCAGCCTCGCGGCGGAGCTGGAATCGCAGAAGGCCGGGGCGCTGGCGCTGAACCGGAAGGGCATCGAGTACGGCGTGCTTCGGCGCGAAGCCGAGAGCAACAAGCAGATGTACGAGGCCCTCCTGCAGCGCGCGCGGGAAACAGACGTTTCCGGCGAGATGAAGGCCAGCAACATCCGCATCGTGGACCAGGCGGAGGTGCCGCGCAGGCCCGTCAGGCCCAGGAAGGCGATGAACCTCGTTCTCGGATTCCTCGCCGGCCTCGCGTCGGGGCTCGGCCTCGCCCTGTTCGTCGAATACCTCGACAACCGCGTCAAGAGCCCGGACGAGATCAAGCACCATCTGAGGCTCAGCTTCCTGGGCCTCGTGCCGGCCGCCCGCCAGGAGGACGTGGCGGCGGGGCGCTCGCCGCTCATCAGCGAGACCGTGGCCCAGAACTTCGCGGAGGCGTTCCGGGAGATCCGCACGAGCGTCATGTTCTCGTCGGCCGACGACGGGCCGCGGTCGGTGCTCGTCACGAGCACGCAGCCGGCGGAGGGCAAGTCGGTGATCGCCGCGAACCTCGCCGTGTCGCTGGCGAACGCGGGCCTCCGGGTGCTGCTGCTGGACGCGGACATGCGCAAGCCGCGGCTGCACGACCTGATGAAAACGAAGCAGAGCCCGGGCCTGTCGAGCCTGCTCGTCGGCCAGGCGAAGGCGAACGAGGTCGTGTACAAGACCGGCACGCCGAACCTCTGGATCATGCCGGCCGGGCCGAACCCGCCCAACCCGGCGGAGCTGCTCGGCTCGACGCGCTTCCTGAACCTCGTGACCAGCCTCGGCGAGCACTTCGACTGGACCGTGATCGACTCGCCGCCCGTGATGGCCGTCACCGATCCCTCCGTGGTGGCGCACCGGACGACAGGCGTAGTGTTCGTCATCGGCAGCGAGCAGGTCGATCGGCGCAAGGCGCTCACCGCGGTGCAGAAGCTGCAGGCGTCGAAGGGGAAGATCCTCGGGGCCGTGCTGAACCGCGTGAACGTCGAGCGCAACCCGTACTACTACTCGCACTACTACTCCCACGAATACGCCGGCTACTACTCGAGCGACAAGAAGACCGCGTAAACACCCGGGCCCCCGCTCGTTTCCAGAGGCCGTGACGCACGCCGCCGTCCCTCCGCCGCTCCCGAGCCTGGTGCTCCGCTTCCGCCGGCCCCTCGCCGTCGTCATCTACATCGGCCTGGCGTGGCTGTCGAACGTCCTGGCGTTCCAGGTGCGGTTCGACGGGCAGGTGCCGCCCGACGCGCGGCGCTCCTGCCTGGCGATGCTGCCGTGGCTCCTGGCGCTGCGGGCCGGCGGGTTCATGGCCTTCGGCCAGTTCCGCGGCTTGTGGCGGTACGCCAGCCTCTACGACCTGCGCAACATCGTCCTGGCGGTGCTGTCGAGTTCCGCGGCCTTCTACGGCCTCGTCCGCTGGGTCGTCGCCCAGCCGCTGTACCCGCGGTCGGTCTACCTCATCGACGCCCTGCTGCTCATCACGCTGCTCGGCTCGCTCCGCATCGCGCGCCGGGCCTGGATGGAGAACCGGCCGCAGGCGCACGCGAAGCGTGTCCTCGTCGTGGGCGCTGGCGATGCGGGCGAGATGATCGTCCGCGACATGCGGCACAACCGGCGGCACGAATACGTGCCCGTCGGGTTCGTGGACGACGACCCCGGGAAGCGCGGCGAGCAGATACACGGCGTGCCCGTGCTCGGCGGACGGGCGGACATCGCGCGCATCGTCGAGAAGGTGCGCCCGGCCGACGTGCTGATCGCGATGCCGTCGGCGCCGGCGTCGGTGAGGCGGGACGTGGTGCGGGCGCTGCAGGCCTACCACGTGAACATCACCACGCTGCCGGACCTGCGCGAAATCATCAGCGGCCGCGTCGCCGTCGAGCAGATCCGGAGCCTGGCGATCGAGGATCTCCTAGCGAGGCCGCCCGTCGGCCTGGATCCGGAGCCCGTGCGCGCGCTCATCTCGGGCCGATCGGTGATGGTGACCGGGGCCGGCGGATCCATCGGGTCGGAGCTCTGCCGGCAGATCGCCGCGCTTGGGCCGGGCGCGCTGGCGCTCGTGGATCGCTACGAGAACAGCCTCCAGGCCGTCACCAACGAGCTGCGGGAGCGGCGGCCGGGGCTCGACGTGAGGCCGGTCGTCGGCGACGTGACCGATGCGGCGAGAATGGAGGCGGTGTTCTCCCGGCACGCGCCGCACATCGTGTTCCATGCCGCCGCGCACAAGCACGTGCCCCTGATGGAACTGAGCCCCGGCGAAGCCGTGAAGAACAACGTCTTCGGCACGAAGCGGGTCCTCGACGCCGCGTGCCGGCACGCGGCGGAGCGGTTCATCTTCATTTCGACCGACAAGGCCGTCAACCCGTCGAGCGTGATGGGGGCGTCCAAGCGCGTGGCCGAGATGATGGTGGTGGCCCGAACCGGCTCGAGCTCAACCGCGTGCGCGAGCGTGAGGTTCGGGAACGTGCTGGGCAGCAACGGCAGCGTCGTGCCGCGCTTTCTCGAGCAGATCAAGGCGGGCGGGCCCGTGACCATCACGCACCCCGAGATGCGGCGCTACTTCATGCTCATTCCCGAGGCCGTGCAACTCGTCCTGCACGCCGGCGCGATGGCTGAAGGCGGCGAGACGTTCGTCCTGGACATGGGCGAGCAGTTGAAGGTGCTCGACTTGGCGCGGACGCTCATCCGGCTGTCCGGGTTCGTGCCCGACGAAGACACTCCCATCGCCTTCACCGGGCCCCGGCCCGGCGAGAAGCTGTCAGAGGAACTCATCGCCAGCCAGGAGTCGCTGGAACCCTCCGGGGTCGAGAAGATCAACCGAATCCGGCAGGAACACCCGATCGATGCCGCACGCCTGGAGGCGGGCATCCAGGCGCTCGGCCCGCTGGTCGATCAGTCGGATCCGGCGGCGCTCTTCGCCGCCCTGAAGAGGCTCGTTCCCGAGTTCAACCCCAGTGGGGGCGGCTGAGCTCGCAGGCTGGCCAGGGCTGCGGAAGAGCCCTGGCCGCGGGCGCAACGCACGGTCCGTGTTTTCCAACGAGGGCTCCACGGTTTCCTGGACGGTCGCCGACGCGGTCCGGCGCGCGCGCCGGTACCTGCCGCTGCTGGGCATCCGGGGCGCCGCGACCGCGGCGGTAGCGGTCGTCACAGGGCGACAGGCGGAGGTCCGCCTGTCGAGGCCGTTCCTGTCGCATCCGTTCTGGCTGCGCCTGCCCTCGTCGGACCTGATCGTCTTTCGGCAACTGTTCGGAGATCGCGAGTACCGGTTCCCTGTTGCCTGGCCGCCTCGAGTCATCGTGGACGCGGGAGCCAACATCGGACTGGCGGCGCTGTACTTCGCCCATGCGTTTCCCAGGGCCCGGGTCATCGCCGTCGAGCCTGCCCAGAGCAACGTCGGCCTGTTGCAAAGAAACGTGGCGGCGTATCCGTCAATCGAAGTCGTGCAGGCTGCGCTGTGGAAAGAGAACGCGGAACTGGACCTCGTTGATCCCGGGTGGGGCGATTGGGGGTTCAGAACGCGGGAGCACGCAAGCGAAGCGGGAGCTGCGGCAGCCGGTGCCACGCGCCGCGTGCGAGGCATGACGGTCGATGCGCTGTTCGACTCCTGCAATGTGGACCACGTCGACATCCTGAAGATGGACATAGAAGGAGCCGAGGTGGAGGTGTTCGAGCACGCCGAGTCCTGGATCAGGAGGGTCGGCATGATCGTCATCGAGCTGCACGACCGCGTGAGGCCGGGGTGCCGCGAGGCCGTTTCCCGGGCGGCGGCAGGCTTCGAGCACCGGTGGGAGAACGGTGAAAACGTCTTCTTCGCGCGTGCTTCCGCGTGTGCCGAGCCTCCGGCGGCCGGCGCAAGGCTTCCCGCGCGCCGGAGCAACGCAGGATGTTGAAGGCCAAGCCGCGCTGAGAAGGCCTGGGGTCTTCTGACTCCTGGCCAGCCAGGTCGCTCTCGAGGGCCGCGTCCGCTTGCCGGGCGCGGCCCTCGTTGCGTACGCAGCCCAGGGAGCGCCGGGGAATCCTGCGACGCGAGCGGCCAATCGCGTCCTGCTCCCTGCTGCACGCTTCTGCATCGGCCGATACGCCCGGCATGATGCCCGCCATTCGGTTTGCTCTTGTCACCCTCGCTCTTCTCGCATCCGGGTCGTCCGCCCTTGCCGGCTCTCCTCAGCAGGCCCCGGCCGGGCAGCCGGATCTGGGCACGCCGCCAATCGCCCCCTCCGACGTCAGCGCGCTCCGGGCGCTCGAGGCCGCGAAGCCGGCCGGCCGGGATCTCCAGAAGGACGGTCTGCCACTGGCCGTCTCGCCCGCGAGCCGCGAGGACGCGCGCACCTTCTACCTCACCTACTACCAGAACGCGGCGGCGCCCGCCCACGGCTGGACGGGCAACCGCGCGGGCTGCGTCGCGGGCACCACCACGCAGGCATTCCGCGACGCGATCCTATTGAGAATCAACTTCTTTCGGGCAATGGCCGGCGTCCCGGCCGCGATCGCCTTCTCCGACGCGTACAACACCAAGGCGCAGCAGGCGGCGCTCATGATGAGTGTCAACGGCGCCCTGAACCACGACCCACCGGCAACATGGACGTGCTACACGGCAGAGGGCGACCAGGCCGCCGGCAGCTCGAACCTCGCCCTGGGCACGTACGGCTGGTCCGCCATCACGGGCTACATGAAAGACCCGGGCACAAGCAACGGCGCGGCCGGCCACCGGCGCTGGATCCTCTACCCGCAGACGCAGACGATGGGCACGGGCGACGTCCCGTCGGAGGGAGGCTGGGCGGCCAACGACCTCTGGGTCTTCGACAGCCACATGTGGGAGCCTCGGCCCGCCACGCGCGAGGCCTTCGTCGCCTGGCCGCCGCCAGGGTTCGTCCCGTATCAGGTCGTCTTTCCGCGCTGGTCGTTCTCCTACGACGGCGCCGACTTCTCGCAGGCGACCATCACCATGACGCAGGGCGGCCAGAGCGTGCCGCTGACGCTGGAGACCGTCAGGAACGGCTACGGCGAGAACACGATCGTGTGGATCCCGAACGGCCTGTCCAGTTCCGGCACGTGGCCGAAGCCCGAACAGGATACGGCCTACTCGATCACGATCGGCAACGTGCTCGTGTCGGGCAGTCCGCGCTCGTTCACCTACGACGTCATCGTGATGGATCCGGCGCAGCCGACCCCGCCGCCGGTCCACGCCGACTTCACGGGCGACCGCAAGAGCGACATCTTCTGGCGCCACGCCACGCTCGGCGACATGTGGCTATGGCCGATGCACGGCGCGTCGAAGACGTCCGACGAGTTCGCGGGCACGGTCCCCGACCCAGCCTGGCGAATCCGAAGCATCGGCGACCAGACGGGCGACGGCAAGGCCGATCTCCTCTGGCGCCACGAGACGACGGGGCAGCTCTACTTCTGGCCGATGCACAGCCCGCTCGCGGTGCGCGACATCTACGTAGGCGCCGTCGATCCCTCCTTCGACATCGCCGGGTATGGCGACTTCAGCGGCGACGGCAAGTCGGACCTGCTGTGGCGGCGCGCCGCCGACGGCGAGTTGTGGATCTGGCTCATGAACGTGGCCACGCCGACGAGCCAGGCGTACCTGGCCACGGTCGATCCGGCCTACGCCGTCGCGGGCATCGGCGATCTCGACGCCGACGGCAAGGCGGACATCGTCTGGCGCGGCGCTGCCGCAGGCGACGTGTGGGCCTGGACCATGGACGGCGTGACGCGGACGGCCCAGGCGCTGATCGGCACCGTGGGGGACCTCGAGTATCGGATCGAGGGCGTCGCCGACTTCACCGGCGATGGACGAGTGGACATCCTCTGGCGCCACGCCTCGACGGGCGACGTGTGGCTGTGGGAGATGAACGGCGCCGCGCGCGCGGCGGAGTCGTGGGTGGCGACGGTCGGGGACACGCACTACCGGATTGCGGACGTGGGCGACTACGACGGCGACGGCCGGGCGGACATCCTGTGGCGGCACGCCGTGCACGGCGACATATGGGTCTGGTTCATGGACGGCGCGGCCAGAGCGTCGGAGGCGTTTGTCGGGACGGTGGGAGATCAGGGGT
This sequence comes from Acidobacteriota bacterium, assembly GCA_029562975.1. Classification (GTDB taxonomy): domain Bacteria; phylum Acidobacteriota; class Vicinamibacteria; order Vicinamibacterales; family JAKQTR01; genus JAKQTR01. Next base: position 110,597 of record JAKQTR010000042.1, read on the forward strand.
ACCAGATCGTGAGGTAGGGCTAGGTGCCGGGCGCTAGGCGCTAGTCAGACAGCGGCAAAGGGAAGACAGGAGGCAAAGGAGGTAGAGGAGGTAGAGGAGGTAGAGGGTGATGTGGAGGCCGGGTCTTCGGACCCGGCGCGAGAGGCGACCCGATGTCGCGAGGCGATGTCGCGTTGACTTCGCCGCTTCGATACCACAATATCGGCCTCGACTTGTCGCGGTCCGCGACCAGGGACGTGCGCGCCGTGCAGACCGGCCGTCTTCCGGCCAGGCGAGGTGGGGTGATGCTGCGATTCGTCAAGTGGACAACCGTCGTTCTCCTGCTCCTGGGTCTCGCGGTCGCCCCCGCCGCCGCCCAGGGGTCCGGCGCGATCTCCGGCGCGGTCAGGAACGCGAACACGGGCGCAGGAATCGTGGGCGTCACGGTCTACGTGCTCGATTCGGCTGGCGGAGTGGTCGCCAGCGAGACGACGGGCGCCGGAGGGGCGTACCTGGCCACAGGCCTCCCCGCGGGCACGTACTACGTGAAGACCTACAACACGCTCGGGTACATCGACGAGGTCTACGACAACCTGCCGTGCGACGGCGGAGTCTGTCCTGACGTGACGGGCGGCACCGGCGTCGCAATCGCCGGCACCGGCACGACGCCAGGCGTCGACTTCGCGCTGGAGCTGGCCGGATCCATCTCGGGCTCGGTGTGGGACGACGAGACCAGCGCGCCCTTGGCGGGCGTCTCGGTGTTCGTCTACAACGCAGCCGGCATCCAGGTGGGCGTCGGCTACACGAACGCGTCCGGCGCGTACGCCGTGGGGGGCCTGGCCGGCGGCACGTACTACGCGCGGACGGGCAATTCGTACGGCTTCGTGGATGAGCTCTTCGGGTTCCAGCCCTGCCCGATGGGCGTGTGCCCGCCGGTGACGTCAGGGGACGCAATCGAAGTCACAGCCGGCGCGACGACGCCGGGGATCAGCTTCTGGCTGTCGGTCGGCGGTGCCGTCACGGGAACCGTGGCCCACGCCGTGTCGGGCGACTACCTCGACGGGGTGAGCATCTTCATCTACGACTCCGCCGGCATCCAGGTGGGCTTCGGCGATGCGGCCGGCGGCGTCTTCATGCTGGACCAGCTGCCGGCGGGCAGCTACTACCTGCGAACGGTGAATGCGGCGGGATTCGTTGACGAGCTGTACGACAACCTGCCGTGCCCTGGCGGCGTCTGCCCGCCCGTCACGAGCGGAACAGCCGTCAGCGTGGCGTCGGGCGTGATGACGGGCGACATCGACTTCCGGCTGATGCCGCTCCTGCCGGGCGGGTCGGTGCGTTCGGACTTCACGGGCGATCTGACGTCGGACCTGCTGTGGCGGGGGACCGGCGGGGACCTGTGGCTGTGGGGAATAAAGAACGCGGCGCACGCGACGGACGCATACGTGGGTGCGGTGGCGGATCCGAACTGGGAGATCAAGGGCCAGGCCGATCTGAACGGCGACGGCATGACGGACCTCGTGTGGCGGCACAAGCTGGACGGCACGGTCTACTACTGGCAGCTGGACGGGGCACACTGGGCAATGCCGGCGACGGAGCTCTTCGTGGCCACGGTGGACATCTCGTACGACATCGTGGGGACGGGGGACTTCGACGGCGACGGGAAGGCGGACCTCCTCTGGCGCAATCCGGCCATCGGCGACCTGTGGCTGTGGCGGATGAACGGGGCGGAGGTGCTCGGGCAGTCGTACGTGGACACGGTGGACCCGAGCTATGCAATCAGGGGCCTCGGGGACGTGAACGGCGATCTGAAGGCCGACGTGATCTGGCAGGGCGCCGCGGGCGACCTATGGGTATGGCTGATGAACGGCGCGGTGAAGGACGCGCAGGCGTACGTGGGGACGGTGGCGGACCCGAACTACCAGGTCCAGCAGATCGCGGACTTCGACGCGGACATGAAGGCGGACCTCCTGTGGTGGAACAGCGTGGCGGGGGACGTCTGGATCTGGCGCCTGGACGGCGCGGACGTGCTCTCTGAACACTGCGTTGGCGTGGTGGCGAACACGGACTACCGGATTCAGGCGGCGGGGGACTACAACGGGGACCAGAAGGCGGACATCCTCTGGCGCAACGTCGTCGCCGGTGACATGTGGATCTGGCTGATGGACGGACCGGCGAAGGCGTCCGAGGCGTATCTCGGGACGGTGGGGGATCTGGGGTATCAGATCGTGAAGTAGAAGCCGGCCGACAAGAAGCGATGGGCTTGAGGAAGAGCCCTTGCTGGTGGATATAAGGGGGTGTAGCATACGCGCGTGGCGGGGCGCCCGGGCCGGCGCCCGGCCACCCCCATGAGGCGTCAGTACCTGCTTCGGCATCGCGGCCGACGGTCCGGCAGCCGCCTGGGCCGTCCCCTGCACACTCCCTCCTTCGGTCCATTCCATTCAGCTTCCCGCGCCGCCGCCGACTTCACCGGCGACGGCATGGCCGACCTGATGTGGCGCAACTCCGCGACCGGCGAAGTCTACTGCTGGACGATGAACGGCAGCGACGTCGTCGGGGACGGCTACGTCGGCACCGTGGACACCGCCTACGATATCGAGGGCGCCGGAGACTACGACGGCGACGGCAAGGCGGATCTTCTCTGGCGCCGCACGTCGATCGGCGAGGTGTGGGTGTGGCTGATGAACGACGCGTTGAAGAGCGCGGAAGCGCTTGTCGGCGTCGTGGCGGACACGCAGTACGAGATTGGGTGGTAGGGGCCGGGGATCAGGCGCTCGGCGTGCGCGCGCCCGCGTGTTGACGGGACCGGCCAGAAGCGCAATACTCGGCCTGTTTCATCGCGTATCCAGGGAGGCCTGCCATGGTTACTTCGCTCGCCCGCGTCCGGCCGCTGGTACTCGTGTCGGTTGCCGCCCTGCTCCTCCTGGCGCAGGCCACCACGCGGGCGGGCGGCCCCTCGCCCAACCCGAAGGCGTTCACCGCCGATCTGGCCATCGACGAGATGCACGCCGATCCCAGGCCGTTCGACGTCGCCGGGACCAACATCGGCCGCACGGTCTTCTTCATCAACAACGGCCCCGACGCCGCGGGCAACGCGTACGTGAGGCTGAGCACGCCGGCATACACGACGTTCGTCTCCGCGACGACGTCAAGTGAAGGGTGGATCCTGGACTCGGCCCCCGCCGTCGGAGGCACGGGTGACATCATCTTCGTCAACCCAACGGGCCCGGCGGCCGGCCAGCCCCGGGCGCGGTTCGACATCACGCTGAGCCTAGACCCGGCGGTCCCTCACTACACCACGATCACGACCTGGGCGGCCACTTACACGACCGATCCGGAGACGACCGATCCCGCCTCGGCCAACAACACGATGTCGCTCGCCAGGACCGCGGTCACCGTGGAAGATCCGGCCGAGCCGAACGAGACCCCGGCGACGGCGTACCCGCTGCCGATGGGGACCTCGTCGGGCTTCCTCTACTCCGTCGGCGACACGTGGGACAGGGACTGGTACCGATTCACGATTCCGCCGGCTGACGCGGGGAAGGACCTGAAAGTGAACGTGCGGGTCACGTCCCCCTACCCTTCTCCGCTCCCGGCGAACTGGTCCAGCGACCTGGATTTCTCGATCCTCGACAGCTCGGTCACGCTGAAGGCGATGGCGATGAGCTCGAACGACGACGAGACGCTCTACCTCCACAACGTGGAGGCCGGTGACTACTACATCTACATCGACTACAGCTCGACGAACTATGCCGAGGGCAACCGGTTCGCGCGGTACTCGATTTCGATTGAAACCGGCACCGAC
>JAKQTR010000053.1 GCA_029562975.1 Acidobacteriota bacterium
AGGATGTGGGCGAACCGGCCCGAGTCCGGCACGACGACCGAGAGCGGCCGCGTGACGACTTTCAGGTACCGCGCCGTCACGCCGGGGAAGTCGATCTCGAAGCGGTTCTCGAACGCGCCGAACGGCGCCACCGGCACCGCCGATTCGCGCGTCCAGATGATGTTGTCCGGGCTGCTGTAGATCTCCCAGGAGAAGGCGTTGGCGACCTCGATCGGCAGGGAGCGATCGACCCAGACCAGGACGCGGTTCACCTGCGTCGGGTTCAGGAAGTCCAGGCCGATGTTCCTCGCCTGGGCGTCCAGCGGCGTCGCGGGTACGCCGAGGTCCACGCCGGCTCCCGCCGTGAGGTTGCCGTCGGCGAGGGCGGCGTGCTCCGTCAGCTTCGCCGTCGCCGGCGTGTCGCTCTGTGCGGCGAGCGCCCGGTACGGCGTCAGGGGGAACTCGACTTCGCCGCCGCTTCCCCTCGCGTCCGTCCTGAGATCGTGGGAGTTGACATTGTAGGTCGCGTTCCACAGCAGCCGCTTGGCGAGCAGCGCGGCCGAGTAGTCCACGCGGCCGCCGTGAACGATCTGCGTCGTCTCAAGCGCGTGCCGCGCATCGTCGGTCCGGAGGTACGCGCCGCGGTAGTGGGCGCCGAGCCCCCCGTACGCGTAGTTGGAGACGAGCGTGCCGAAGTCCTTCGTCACGTCCTGGATCGCCCGGTCCTCGTCGAATGTGTGCGTCCTGAGGAACTGGAAATCCGAGCGGGGCCCGCCCACGGGATTCCACAGGAGGTACCCGGCGAACTCGTCGTTGACCAGCTTGACGTTCGAGAGGCCCGCGGTTCGCGAGCGATCTTCCCGCCGGAAGTAGCCGACCCCCGGCGCGAACACCGGGTTTGTCGAGCGGAGCAGGAAGAACGGCCGGTTCCGCGTGACCGTCGAATCCGTCCTGGCGCCGCCGGTCCCGACCGACATGAAGTTGACCTCGAACACGCCGCCCGCGTTCAGCGCGAGGGCCGGAAAGATCCGCGTGTCCAGGTTGAGCGTCAGCGCCGGGTACGTGGTCGTCGTGTCCGTCTTCGTGACCGTCCCGGACGCGAACGTCGTCGTGGTGGACACGGAGCTGAAGACCGACTCGATGCCCTTCGTCAGGCCGGCAAACACGCCCTCTTGCGCGGAGGCCGGCCCGGCGCAGGTGAGGGCCAGCGCGCAGGCGAAGAGCGCGGCCCTGGCGGCGGCTCCCCGGCGCACCTACTTCTCCCCCATCACGGCCACCCAGCGCGGGTCGTCGCCGACGTCGATCTCGGACGCGATCTTCCTGTCCGCGAGCCGGCCGATGACCAGGCTCCGGCGATCGGGGCTGACCATGTAGAGCGCGCTGCTCTCGGCGTCGACGGCGAGGTGCGCGACGCCCGACTGCGTGCGCATGGTGTACAGCGGCAGCAGCGTGTTGGGATCGTAGAACTCGACGACCGTGTCGCGGCTGCCGGCGACGCACACGAGATCGCGCACCGGGTCGACCGCGACGGCGTCCACGCCGGCCCCGAGGCGCGCTTTCGAGGCGACGCCCAGCTGCCGAGCGTCGAGCACGGTCAGGTAGGGCGACCGCTCGTGGATCACGAAGAGCCGGTCGCCGCGCCGGCTGAATGCCCCCCTGAGCGGGGCCAGGTCCGTCGAGAGCGTCGCCGCGAGGCTCCGGGCCGCCAGGTCGATCACCGAAACGGAGCTCGACAGCGTGTTGAAGACGAAGGCCCGCTTCCCCGACGGATCGACGAGCAGCGAACCCGGCCCGCTTCCCACGTTGATGCGCTCCTGCCGCGTCAGCGTGGCCGCGTCGAAGAAGCTGATGCTGTTCGATCCCGTGTTGGCCGAGACCAGCGTCAGCCCGTCCGGCGTCAGCGCCAGCTCGCGCGGCCGGTCGCCGGGAGACACACGGGTCCGCTCGAGGACCGAGGCCGTCGCCACGTCCACCGACTGGATCTCGTCGGCCGCCGGGCACGCCACATACGCCCGCCGGCGGCGCTGGTCGAGGGCCATCCCGGACGGACCCGCGCAGGTCTCGATGACCCCGACCGCCTGGCCAAGCCGCTTGTCGAACACCGTCATCGTGTTCGACCCGCCGTTGGTGACGAAGCCGGCCAGCTCGGCAATCGGCCTGGGCGGCGCGACGGCCGAGAACACGGGGCTGAACGCCGCGCCGTTCGTCAACGACTCGTCGTACTTCAGGGTGAGCCAGACGAGCACGGCCTGCCGATCCGACACGACGAAGGGGAAATCGAGCCTGACCGGCGCCTCCGGCACGGCCAGCGCGACCGCGACGGGGCCGTCTTGCAGGGCGGCCCGCCCGGCCTGGATGCTGAAGCCTGCGTAGGCGCCCGCCGGGAGCCGGCCGGACGCCAGGAGCCGCTGCCGTCCGGCGGCGGCGCCGATGTCCTTCAGGCGCAGCGCAATCGGGTGTTCCGAACCCGACGCCGCAACGGCGGAGACCGACGCGAGCGAGAGGGTCAGCCTCGAGGCGCTGGAGGCCAGCGGTTGGAGATAGAGATGGATTCCTCCGTCAGCCGCGCTGGCGAGAGCGGGGATCAGGAGTCCGATGAGGAAGAGCGCCACGCGCAGTGGGGACACGGCCTCGTCGCCAGGGAGACGGCGCCGCGCGGCGATCATCCCCGCACGCACAGGGAACTCCCGCCGGACCGTTCCAGGGTCCCGGTTGCCGGACGGCACGCCCGCGAGAGAAGAGGGCTGGGTTCGAGGCCCAGCCCTCCACACCACATCACATGACGGCTTGAGCCCGATCTAGTCCTTCGCGTGGCACTTGTTGCAGAGCACGCGCTGGTACGCGGCAAACGCGGTCACGGGCCGATCGTAGTACGCCGCCTGGGTCTCTGCCCCGAGGCGCCCCCGGGCGAACTGGGGAACCGACGGCGTCGTGTCCGTGCCGGGGTAGAGGCTGTTCCAGATCATGAACTCGCCTTCCATGTTCCAGCGCAGGGCGTATTCGAAGCCGCTCGCGTGCGCGCGGTGGCAGGACAGGCACATGACCTTGTCGCTGGCACCCGGCCCGCCCAGCTGCGAGTTGTCGATCTTCGCGTGGGCCGCGAGGGTCGCGATGTCGCCCGTGTTCTCGGCAAACGGCACCAGCGACGTGTAGGCGGTGGCCGACGACCCGGTCAGATCGCCTGACTTGACGTACGAGTTGTAGACCAGGGCCAGGTTCGACCCGAGGCTCTGATCGACCGGGTGCACGTAGTTGCCGCTGGAGTGCATGCCGGGGTGGCACGAGGCGCACCAGTTGCCCCACGTGTTGATCGAGCTGGCGCCGTAGGCCACGCGGGTCTGCGTCGAAGCTTCGGTCCGGTTGTACGTGGACGGCGCGACAGCAATCGCGACGCCCGTGAAGGTGACGCCAGTCACGTGGGAGTCGTTCAGGCCGCGCAGGAGGCGGTAGTTGCCCACGGTGAAGCCGGCTGCCGGAATCGCGCCGTACGAGCCGGAGCCCATGACCGGCTCGGTCGTCCCGGTCGTGTAGGTCCCCGACGAGGTGCGGCGGACGCGGCCGTGCGGGTCGTGGCAGCTGGTGCACGCGAGCTGGGACGACGGGAACGTGCCGCCTGGAGCCGTCGTGTTCACCGTGTCCGCCACGAAGGACGTGTCGGCCGCCACGATGTTGTGGCCGTGCGTCTCGCCCTGCTCGACGGTGGTCGTGCCGCGGACGGTGAAGGTGTAGGTCTTCTTCAGCCAGCCGAAGTCGCCGCCAGGCGTCCGCTGCAGCGGCGGAACGCCCGCCGGCATGTCGGACTCGGCCGTCGCGATGTGATACCCGTTCGGTCCCGTGTCGCCCGCGTGCATGTGGCACGACAGGCAGGTCGAGGCTCCGTCGGTGCCCACGAGCAGGTAGTTGCCCCCCGGCTTCGGCGAGTGCATGCTGTGGCACCCTCCGCACTCGGCGACGCCACCGGAATGGAACGCCTCAGGGGCGGGGCTCGCCAGCAGGAGCAGGGCAGCGCCGGCCAGCACAGCCAACCCGATTTTTAGTGCTTTCATCCTGACCCTCCGAAATGATGACAGCTTCGCCGAAGGCAAGCCTCACCAGCATGCCACAAACGTGCAATTCCGGATCCAACCTCCCGTCGCGGCGTGCGCCAACGCAACTTCTTCCTGTGCAATCGTTTTGGCCGCGCCGGCGCGTTCGAACCCAGCGCCCGACCGCCTCGAGCTGCGCGAGATCCCTCACGCCGGGTGATTTCACGCATCCGGGGCCCCCTCGCCGCCCGGCGGCAGCGCCTACCGGGGCGCCAGCGCGAAGACGCTGATGCCCCGACGGCGCCCCTGAGCCACGTACACTCGGTCGAGCCGGTCGACGGCCACGTCCTCCGGAACAATGAGGTTCTCGGGAGCGGGCCCCCTGTAGCCGAACTCCCCGACGAAGCCGAAGTCCTTGTCGAAAAGCATCACCACGCACTTCAGCTTGTCGGCCACCAGGAGGTTGCCGCGGCGGTCCACCGCGATGCCCGCGACGATGCCGAACCTTCCCGGCACGGCGCCTGGCCTCCCGAACTCCGTGAGCCCCCCGTCCTCCGCTATCTTGTAGACCCGGAAGACCGACGGCAGCGTCAGGAAGATGCTGCCCTCTTCGTCCACGCTGAATCCGAGGGCTTCCGTTCCGCCCCTCTGCCGCTCCTCCGGCTGCATCATCGACGGGAGATCGACGTGCCTTAGAAACGTCCCCTTGGCGTCGGTGACGATGACGCTCGAGGCGGCGAGCGAGGCGAAGTAGAACCGTTCTTTGCGCAGCACCATCCGGTTCGCATGGAACGCCAGGCCCTCCGGCAGGCCGCCGATCTCGATCGGGCCGAGCGGCTCCCCCCTGAAGTTGCAGCGGGTCACCAGCGAGCGCGAGTCCTTGTACGAGAGCAGGACGATGTCGCCGCCGGGCTCCACGGCGAGGTCGAGGATCTGGCCCAGGTCCAGGTCCGCGCCGAAGCTGTAGAACTCCATGCCGGAACGGTTGAACACGCGGATCGTGTTCTGGTAGATGACCAGCACCTCGTCACGTTCCGCATCGACCCGGACCCGCGCCCCGTCGTCGCGCAGCGGCCCCGAGAAGCTCGATAGGCTGTACAGGTAGGCTGCCGGCGCCTGCGCGAGGGCGGCGCTGCCGGACAGCACCAGGATCCAGACCGCCGCAGCGGCGCAGCGGGCACCATCCCGACGTTGCGAGCGCCGTCCTGACGCCAGCGTCCCGTGCCGACGCGTCCGGATCTCAGTCATGCTGGTCCACAGCATCCAGCGGGCCGCGCGGCCTGTCAAGGGTTTCCGCGCCGACCCGCCATGCCGCCAGCAGCCAGCCCGAGATGCGCCACGGAGGCGACCTTCTCGAGGTCGAGCGGTTTGGTGAGGAGAACTTGCCCCGGACCGCATGCAAGGCGCAGCTCGTCAGCGCGGTCCTGGTCTGCGAGCAGAACGAGGCGCGTGCGCGGGTGGTAGGCCCGCATCGAGGCGGCCACATCAGCCGCGCTTCCCGACACGGAGGACACCGCCACGAACGCCAGCGAGAAACTCGCCCGGCTCAGCCACGCCGCGGCTTCGCTCCACGTGGCGACGGCCTGCACGTCGAACCCGGCCGTCTCGAGGGCCCGGGTCAACGCCCAGCGTCCCAGCTCCGTGTCTTCGGCCACCAGCGCCAACGCACGCCGAGTGATCATCGTCGGATGCCTGGCTCGGTCTTCTCCCGTTCCGTGAATCAATCGCCGTGCCAGGAGGGTCGGCCGCCGGTGGCGCCCAAGCGGCGGCCTGGCGCGGCTCGTACGGCGGGATGAGGGCGCCGACCTGCGGTGAATCCCGCACCAGTGCGCGAGATCACGCGCTCAGCGCTCGATGCCGAACTTCTTGAGCCTTGTGCGGAGGGCGTCCCTGGAGATGTCGAGCAGGCGCGCGGCGTGCGTCTGATTGCCCCCGGCCGCCGCCATGGCCTGGCGGACCAGGGACTCCTCGACCCGTTCGAGCGACACGCCGCCGATCGGCAGCGTGAACTCGCCCGGGGGCCCGCTGGCGCGCCCGCCGGCCGGGGGCGTCAGCTGGCACGGCAGGCCGCTCGGGGTGATCTGTTCGCCGTCCTCGAGGATCACCGCCCGCTCGATGGCGTTCTTCAGCTCCCTGGCGTTGCCCGGCCAGTCGTACTGCGTCATGACGTCCATCGCCGCGTCCGACACGCCGAGGACGGGCTTGTGGAACTTGAGCGCGAGCTGCCGGAGAAAATGCCGCGCCAGGGGCGGAATGTCCTGCCGCCGCTCGCGCAGCGGCGGAATCGCCAGTTCGATCACGCGGAGCCGGTAGAGCAGGTCGCGCCGGAATTCGCCCTGCCGGACGGCGGCGTCGAGATCGCGGTTGGTGGCGGCGATGACGCGCAGATCGACGGTGATGTCGCGCGACCCGCCGACGCGCCGGAAGGTCAGGCTCTCGAGGACGCGCAGGATCTTGGGCTGGAGCGACGGCTTGAGTTCGCCGACTTCGTCGAGGTACAGGGTGCCCCCGTCGGCGAGCTCGAACACCCCCTTCTTCAGAAACCGCGCGTCGGTGAACGCGCCCTTCTCGTGCCCGAAGAGCTCCGACTCCATGAGCGTGTCGGGAATCGCCGCGCAGTTGACCGCCACGAACGGGTGGTCCGCCCGCGAGCTCCGGCGGTGCAGCGTCCGGGCGAAGAGGTCCTTCCCGGTGCCGCTCTCGCCGGTCAGCAGGACGGCGCCGGCGTCGCTGGCGGCGAGCCGGTCGAGCATCCTGACGCACGCCGCGATGGCGGGCGACTCGCCGACGATGGTCGTGTCCGCCAGTTCCTGGTCGCCGGACCGCAGCCGGACGACCTCCTCGCGCAGGCGACGCGCTTCCAGGCCGTAGCGCAGCGTGACGCCGAGCGCGTCGAAGTCGACGGGCTTGGGCAGGAAGTCGAACACCCCGAGCTTGAAGGCCGCGACGGCGTCGGGCACGCCGCCGTGGGCCGTCACCATGATCACCACCGCCTGCGGATCGATGGCGCGGATCTGGCGCAGCACCTCGACGCCGTTCTGGTCGGGCAATTGCAGGTCGAGCAGCACGAGATCGGGCAGGTGACGCGTGAACGCGTCGAGGCCGGACTGCCCGTCGGCGGCCTCGAGCACCTCGTAGCCCCACGTGGTGAGCTGCCGGCCCATGGCCCAGCGCTGCAGCTGGTCGTCGTCGATGACGAGGATGCGGTCCCTGACCATCCGCTCAGGCCTCCGCGTCCGCCAGCCCGGCGAACGGCGGCAGCGTGAACACGAAGCAGGCGCGCGGCGCGCCCGGGTTGTCGAGCCACAACCGGCCGCCCTGGAGCTCGACGAGCCGCCGGCTCGTCGCGAGGCCGAGGCCCGTGCCTCTGGCCTTCGTCGTCGTGAACGGCCGGAAGATCGCCTCGGCCCGGTCGGCCGGGATGCCAGGCCCCTGGTCCCGCACGCTGCAGACGACCTGTCCGCCCCGCAGGATGGCGGCAATCGACACCGTGGCCCCGCTGATGCCTTCCGACGCCTGCACGGCGTTGAGAAGCAGGTTCAGGACCACCTGGCGCACCATGTCGGCGTCGGCGAGCGCCTCGATCGGCTCCGGGCCGCATTGCACATCCAGGGCCACGCCCTGAGCCGCCGTCATCGGCCGCGACAGCGTCACCACGTCGTTGATGATCGGCCGCAGATCAACCCTGCCGAGCACCGGCGCCTTCGGCCTGGCGAAGCCGAGCAGCTGCCTGACGACGCCGTCGACCCTCGAGAGCTCCTCGGACACGCTTCGGAGGATGCGCCTCGGCTCGGCCTCGCGCTCCTCGCCCGCCAGCACGTCGATGGCGGCCTTGGCGCCCGCGAGGGGGTTGCGGATTTCGTGGGCGAGGCTGGCCGCGATCTCTCCGAGCGTCGCGAGCTGCTCGGCACGCGCCATGCGGCTGCGCTGGGCCTCTTCCTCCGCCTGCCTCGCCTGCCGCAGCCTGGCCACCATCTCGTTGAACCCCGTCACGAGCTGATCGATCTCGGCGGTGCCCGAGTGATCGGCGGCGACATCGAGGTCCCCGCGCTGGACCTCCTTCATGCGCGCCGACAGGCGGCGGATCGGGCCGACGACGACAATCCCGAGCGTCAGCACCACTCCAGCCCCCAGCAGGACGAAGAGCGCGAGGGCCGTCCTCGCCGCTAGGTCGTCCCACGACCGCATGCCAGCGCTCTGGCGGGACAGACTGATGTCCACGTCCACGTAGGCCAGAATCCTCCGGCTGCCCTCGTGGCAGGGCGTGCAGCGGTCGTGGTTGTACAGCGGGCTGCCGGCGTGGAGGATGCCGGGCAGGCGCTTCTCGACCACCGTGGCGTTGTCGGCATCGCCGGACACGGGGCCTTCGGGCAGATGCGCCGGCATCATGAGCCCGACCTCGGCCCTCTTCGACGAGTAGAGCACCTGCCCGGAGGGCGACAGGATGCGAATGGCATCCAGATCCGGGCTCCGGCCGAGGCGCTCGAGCAGGTTCTGGAGGCTGCCGGCGCGCTTGGCGAGCATCGCGTGCTCGACGTCTTCCACGCTGCTCCGCGTGAAGGCGACGCCGTAGCGGGCGCGCTGCTCGGCGGCCACGCGCACGCCTTCGCCCATCGCCGTCATCGCCAGGTACGAGACGATCGCCATCGCCGCCAGCACCAGCGCGACGATGGGCGCGACGACCTTGAGGTAGAGGCTGCGCAGCAGCAGGGGCGCCATGGGTGCAGAAGCTTGTCGGGGCCGCAGGGGCGGCGATGCGCGCCCGCCTCGCCGCCGGGCCGGAGTCTAGCACAGTTGCCCGCGGGCCCGCGGCGACGGCCTAGCTTCCGGCCGGCCGCCTCGGCCTCGCGGCGCGCCGGTTGACCGGCTCCGCGTCGAGCACCCACATGCCCCGCCCGTGCGTCGCGATGACCACGACGTTGTCCCGCGGGTGGATCACAAGGTCCAGCACGTAGGTCGAAGGCAGGTTGCCGCCGAGCGGCTGCCAGCTCGTCCCCCCGTCGGACGTCGCGTACACGCTCAGATCGGTGCCCAGGTAGAGGATGTTCCGATCCGACGGGTCCTCCCGGATGACATTGACGGGCCCGATCGGCACGTCGCCGGCGAGGCTGACCCAGGTCCGGCCGAAGTCGGCCGACTTCCACACGTACGGCGTGAAGTCATCGTCGCGCTTCCCGCTCTGCGTCAGGTAGACGGTGGCGAGGTCGAAGGCCGACGCGACGATGCGCGAGACCCACTTCTCGTGCGGCAGGCCCGCCAGGATCTCGGTCCAGGAGGCGCCGCCGTCACGCGTCACGTGCACCTTCCCGTCGTCGGTGCCGACGTAAATCAGGCCGGCGCGCAGCGGCGACTCCGAGATCGCCGTGATCGTGTGGTACGGGATGTCGCCTGTCTCGGACCCCGTGTGGGACGTCAGGTCCGGGCTGATGATGTCCCACGTGTCCCCGCGGTCGCGCGACCGCATCAGGTACTGCATGCCGTGGTAGATCGTCCGGCCGTTGTGCGGCGACACGATCGTCGGCGCCAGCCACTCGCCGCGCAGGCGAGGCTCGTCCGGATAGCGCCCGGGCAGCAGGCTCTTGGACCGCTGCGGACTGCCCGCGGGCTTCGCGAGATCGCTCCGGGTCAGCGTGCCGTAGAAGCCGGACGAATACACGATGTCCGGGTCGTCGGGATCAATCGCGTGCGTCGAGCCCTCGCCGCCGGGCGCCCGCTCGAAGTCCGCCGCGGGAATGCGGTCGCGCCCGCGGCTGAGATCCACGCCGGCGCGGAAGCTCCCGTGGTCCTGCATCGACCCATAGACCCGGAACGGCGTGCTCATGTCGTACGACACGTTGAAGAACTGCGCCACCGGCAGCGTGAGCCGGGTGTCCTTCCAGGTCGCCCCGCGATCGTAGGAGATGGCCAGCCCCTGGTCGTACGCGTTGACCAGGTAGCTCGGATTGTCGGGGTCGATCCACAGGGCATGGTGGTCGATGCCTGGGGTCCGGAGCTGCCGGAACGTCCTGCCGCCGTCGGTCGACACGTTCAGGCCGAGGCCCATCGTGTACACCGTTTCCGCGTCGGTCGGATCGACGCGCACCTGCCCGAAGACCCATCCGTAGGTGTTCGAGTGGCGCTCCATGAACGCCTTCTGCTCCGGCGTCAGGCCGCTCACCTGGACCCACGTCGCGCCCTTGTCGTTCGAGCGGTACACGGTGGCGCCCTTGATGAAGCCGGACGACGGGAGGCCGTACGGGTCGGCCCTCTCCTCCTCGGTGGGCTCGCGGGACAACTCGTAGTTGTCCACGAGGGCGTACAGCACGTTCGGCGCGGATCGGGAAACGTCGAGTCCGATGCGGCCCCGGAACTTCGCCTCGGGCAGGCCCGCGTTGATCGGCACCCACGTCCGGCCGCCGTCGGTGGTCTTGTGGATGCCGCTCCCGGTGTAGGACGGCAGGTTCCGCGGATCGTTCCACTTCAACCGGATTCGCTGCCACGTGGCGGCATACAGCGTCTCGGGATCGGACGGGTCCATCACGAGGTCGATCGCCCCGGTCCGGTCGTCGACGAACAGGACCTTCGCCCACGTGCGGCCGCCGTCGGTCGTCTTGTAGACGCCGCGCTCGGGGTTGTCCGTCCACTCGCGGCCCGACGCCGCCACGTACACCGTGTCGGGACGGGTCGGATGGATGACGATCCGCGGGATCGTGTACGTGCCGGCCAGGCCCATGTGCTGCCACGTCGTGCCGGCGTCGACGGACTTGTAGACGCCCGCGCCCGCCTGCGAACTCCTGAAGATGTTCGCCTCGCCGGTGCCCATCCAGACGATGTCCGGATCCGACGGCGCGGCGGTGACGTCGCCGATCGTCGTCGAGGGCCCCTGATCGAAGACGGGCCGCCACGTCGTGCCTTCGTTGTCGGTCTTCCAGAGGCCGCCGGTCGCCGTCGCGACGTAGATCGTGTAGGACCGGCCGCGCGGGGCGATGACCGCGACGTCCGTCGTCCGGCCGCTGACGTTCTTCGGCCCGAGGAACTGCCACGCCAGGCTCCTGTAGGGCGACGACGCCAGCTTCGCCCGGTGCGCGTCGAAACCCCTCAGGCGGAGCGCCGGATCCGTGGCCCCCACGCGCGGCGGCTGCGCGGAGGGCGCCTTCACGCCCGGCTTGCGGCCCTGCGCGGTCAGCAGGGCGGACGCCGACAGCAGGAGAAGCGCCGCTATGGCCATCCCGATGATTCCCGGTCTGCACGAAAGTGCCTGCCTGCCGCTCTGCATTGTCCGTGCTCCTCGGTGCGTCTGTCGCGTCTTCCACATGCTATAGAATCCGCGCCATGACAATCCACCCTGCACGGCTCGTCCCGGCGGCGGTCCTGGCCTTCGCGATGTCCGCGTGCGGCGGCAACGGCCGGTCCTCCGCGCCGCCCCCCGCGACTCCCGCCGCGCCGGACCACCTGGTCGGCCTGCACGCGAGCGACCTGACGCAGGGCCTGCGCGAGCGCGGACTGGCCTGCCAGGCGCCGGTCCTCGAGCGCGACACGCGGCACTGGGTGTGCGAATCGTCCACGCCGCTCGTGCAGTACCGCGTCGAGTTCTACGGGAAGGCTCCCGGACGGATCGAGTACATCCGCGTGGTGGTCTCCCAGGCCGGCGCGGCCAGGCTGGAGGTGGCGGCGCCGCTCCTGGCGCTGATCGCGAACCAAAGGTACGAAGGGGCGGACCCGGCGAAGGCGCGGGCGTGGATCGAGGCGAACGTCGCGACGCCCGGCAGGATCGACATCGGCCCCGCGAACCTGAAGCTCTCCGGCGATCTCTCGCGCCTGGTGCTGGAGCTCAAAGCGCTGGGATCGGACTGGTGACCTCCGGGCCAGGCGGGGTCAGGCTCGGGCATCGAGACCTGACCGCGCCTGCCCCACCTGCTCGGGAAGCAGCGTCACCTGGATGCAGTTGTCGAGGTCGAGGCGGCGCCGGGCGGCCTGCTGGATCGCGGCAGCGGCGACGGCCCGCTCGTCGTAGCCGGCGAGGCCGAATAACTGGCCCAGATCCTCTCCATGCTGGTGCCTGAGCGAGATCCGGTTGAGCAGGCAGGCGTTCTGCCTCGAGTTCGTCTCGAACTCGCGCACGAGCGCGATCTTGGCGTCGCTCACCTGCTGCGGCGTCGGCCCGGACGAGCGCGGCAGATCGATCTCCGCGCGCACGGCCTTCAGCAGCTCGGCCGTCCTGTCCGGCGCGCACCCGAACGAGATGCCGAGATCGCAGCGCTGCGCCGGCACCTTCGCGTGGCCCGCGTTGACGCTGTCCGTGCCGCCTGAATCCTCGCGGAGCGTCGCGCGCAGCCGCGTCTCGGGCACGAGGCTCATCGCGCGCAGGGCTGCGCGTTCCGCCGGCGGCGATCACCTGGCGCGACATCGCGGCCGCCACGTAGTCCGCGCCGGCCGCCAGCGACGTGCCGCCCGCCAGAGCGCGGTCCCGGAACCCCGTGCCGCGAGCCGGCCCGCTGCCGTGATATGGTGTCCGCGTCCGCTCCATGAAGCGAGCCCTGCCGTGTCTGGGAGCCCTGCTGCTTGTCGCCGTCGCCGCCGCGGTGTACGTCCAGCGGTCCCACCGCCAGATGCGCGATTTCGAGGTGTACCGCGTTGCCGGTGTGCGCGCTGCAGCGGGCCAGCCGCTCTACCGCGAGTCGGACGGGCACTGGATGTTCAAGTACCTGCCGGCCTTCGCGCTGCTTGTCGCGCCCCTCGCGCAGCTGCCGCCCGAAGGGGCCCGCGCGCTCTGGTTCGCCCTCACCATCGGAGTGGCCGCGCTCTTCGTCCGCGGATCCCTGGCGCTGCTGCCGGCCCGCAGGCGCGCTCCGGCGTTCGTCGTGGGGATCACCCTGCTCTTCATGGCGAAGCACTTCGCCCGCGAGATCGGACTCGGCCAAAGCAACGCGCTGATGGCCGTGACCGTGCTGGCCGCGCTGACGGCCGCGCGCGGCAACCGCCATGCGGCGTCGGGCGCTTGGCTCGCGGCCGCGGCGATCATCAAGCCCTATGCCCTGATCTTCCTGCCCTGGCTCGTCGTCGGCCGGCGCTGGCGCGCCGTGGCGGCGTATTCGGCCGTCGCCGTCGCCGCGCTCGCCGCCCCGGCGCTGCGCTACGGCTGGGCCGGGAACCTGGCTGAACTCCGGGGGTGGTGGGCGAGCGTGACCTCCTCGACCGCGCCGAACCTCACGGGCCAGGACACCGTGTCGCTCGCCGGCATGTTCGCCGCGTGGGTCGGCACCGGCCCAGCCGCCGCGTGGCTCGCTTCCGCGCTGTCGCTCGCCCTCGTGATCCTCTGCGCACGGGTCGTCCTGCAGGGACGCGATGCGTCGTCGCCGGACTACCTCGACGCGGCGCTGCTGCTCTTCGTCATCCCGCTGCTGTCGCCGCAGGGCTGGGACTACGTGCTCCTGCTGTCGACGCCCGCGGTGATGCTGCTCGTCGATCGGCTCGACGAGTTCCGCACGCCCGTGCGCGTGCTGCTCGTCCTCTCGCTCGCGGTTGCTGGGCTGTCCTTCTGGGACGTGCTCGGCCCCGAGGCTTACCGGGCGCTGATGATGTCCCGCGTCGTGACGCTCGGCGCTTTGCTCCAGGTCTGGCTCGTCGCCCGGCTCCGCGCGCGGGGCGCGGCCTAGCAGGTTGCGGAAGGGCGGGGTTCATGCCGATGGCCGAGGCCCGCCGGACCGGCGCGTCGGCCTCGGCCGGGCGCGCGCAGCGCGACTACTGGAACGAGATCGGCCGGGCATGGGCCCGCGGCCAGCGCGACGCGTCCTGGCGACGGTGCAGCGATGCGATCCACGAGCGATGGCTCGGCCGCGTGGCCGCGGATCTCCAGGGCGGGCGCGTGCTCAAGACGGATCTCTTCAACGAGGCCATCGGCGACGGGTTCGCCGGGTGGTTCGAGCGGCGCGGATGCCGCATGCTGGCCTGCGATGTGGCCTGGCCCACGGCGGCGCGCGCCGCGGCGCGGCATCCGTCCATCGCCGTCGTCGCCGCCGATGTGAGAACCCTCCCGCTCGCGCCCGGCGCAATCGATGCGGTGCTCTCGGACTCGACGCTCGACCACTTCGCATGCGGGGCGGAGATCGCCGCCTCGCTCCGCGAACTGCGCCGGACGCTGCGCCGGGGCGGGACGCTCCTCCTGACGATGGACAACCCGAGGAATCCGCTGATTCGGCTGCGGAACCTGTGTCCGGGCTTCTGGCATCGCCTCGGCATCGTGCCCTACATGGTAGGCGTGACGTGCACGCGGCGGCGGCTGGAGCAAATGCTCGACGCGGCTGGATTCGAGGTCGAAGCCAGCGCGACGATCATGCACGCGCCCCGCGTCGCAGCCGTGTGGCTGTGCCGATGGTGGGCGCGCGCTACGCGCCGCAACCGGCCCGCGCCCTGGCTCGTCGCGAGCCTGCTCGCCGCCGAGCGCCTCGACCGCTTGCCGACGCGGGAATTGACCGGCCACTTCGTCGCCATCCGCGCCCGGGCGCGCTAAACAAAGGGGTCGGGACGAATTACGTAGGGTGTGCACCTCCAGGCAATAGAAACGTAATCGCGACGATCCTTGATTCCGTCCGACCGATCCGGCCCACGGTTGGCAGCCTATCGCATGACTCCACGGCCCAACCATTGCGATTTCTGCGGCCGCCGCCTCGGACATGATCGGCATCTCCGTGATTGCGCTGGTTCCTCGGCATGAGGCGACGTGCCCACCCGGCAGGCGCGTTGCAACAACTCTGGCCAATCCAGGAGGGTGAGGTGCCAAGACGACCCCGGCTTGCAACCGGACGATACATCTTCCACGTCTTCAACCGGGCGATTCAGGGACTCACGCTCTTCGAGAGCGAAGCGGACTACGAGGCGTTTCTTCGCGTACTCGTCGAAACCTGCAAGTGCGTCCCGATGCGGGCGCTCGCCTACGTCATCATGCCGAATCACTGGCACTTCGTGCTATGGCCGTTTGAGGATTGCGGTTTGTCGGAGTTCATGAAGCGGTTGTCGGCCACACACGCTTCGCGCTGGCGCGCCGCCAAGGGCAACAAAGGAAGAGGGGCCGTATACCAGGGACGCTACAAGGCGATCGCCGTGCAGCACGGCGCCCATTTCGTTCGGGTATGCCGCTACGTCGAGCGCAACCCGGTTCGTGCACGCCTGGTGGCTCGTGCCGAGGACTGGAGCTGGGGCAGCGCTTCTCCTGCAGCCCACAGCGAGGGTCGCCCGGCCTTGGCGGAATGGCCCGTGCAACGCCCGCAGACCTGGCTTGAAATGCTGAATGTGCCTGAGCCAGTCCGTTCACTCAACGCAATACGATCGGCGATCGCCACCGGGCGGCACTATGGCACGCCGTCCTGGCGCCTGCTGACCTCGCGGGAACTCCGCTGGCGCAGCGGCCTCAGGATGCCGGGACGGCCCAAGCAGCCGTAGACTCTCACTCCCTACCGGCCGGCTCTGCCTCACGATTTCGTAATCCAACACCTGGGCGGTACGGAAACCGTCCCGACCCCTTCGCTTACTTCTTCGGCGCTGCGCCGGGCGAAACGAGCGCCGGCGGCACCTTCGTCCCGATGGGGCCCTGCTTCTGCAGCCAGTCGGGCGGGATCGTCCGCTTCTCGGGGGTCACGCGCGCCCCGCCGTCCTGGTAGTCCGTGACGAGCTTGTCGGCGAAAGCCCACCACGTCATGTAGTTCTCCTGTGCGACGCGGTTCGAGTAGTCGCTGATGAACGACCGCGCCCGCTCCGGGTCGGTCTTGTACAACTCCAGCGCGACGGCCTCGATGACGGGCTGGTCGGCAAACAGCTTGCCTTCCACCTCCGCCTGCTTGGCGCGGACGTCCTGGATGATGGCGCGCCAGTTCAGGTTCGACCAGTTGCCGATGAAGTTCGACGCCCACCAGGCGGAGCCGCGGTCGAACCGATCTCGGCGGCCGATCTCGAACGCCGGGGGCACCTTGAGGTTGCCGGCATAGAACGGCGTGAACACGGACGTCTTCGCATCGTCGGGAGCGAACCACGCGAGACTGCCAATCCAGGGCGGCATTCCGGCCCGAGCCTGCAGGACCACGACGTAGGAACACTGGTGAACGGCGATCATGCGCTCGGTCGGCATGTAGCCTTCGACCGGCTTGTAGTCGCGCGCGAGCGCCCAGCGGTTGGGCGAGCCGAACGGGCCGGCCAGGGGGTTCGTCGTCTGGTCAAACGGCGTCCCCTCATAAATGTCCCGGTGGATGGCGATGAGGTCCTGCTTGGTAACCTTCCGGTCAGGCTTGACCGAGAACGGCTGCTCGGGCGCCCACGGGTCGAGCTTCAGCGACGGCGCCAGCAGGCTCAGCACGCGCCACTCCCGGCGGTTGAAGCGCGGGGAGCCCGACATCCCGTACGCGCGGTTGAAGACGAACGGCTCGCCCTTCTTCCACCACCCGTTCTTCTCGGCGACCTCGTACACGTTCTTCGAGTGCATCGTGAAGTTCGGGTCGTCTCCGAGCGTGGTGATGCGGGACACGTTCGCCGACACCCCCACCTCACCCGGCGGGATGCGCTTGGCGGCCCACACGGCCCCGATGTCGGCGGCGCCCGGCCCGAAGATCTCGAACTGCCACACCTCGGCCGCGTCGCCGACCGTCAGGCACTCGCCGCTGTCGCCGTAGCCGTATCGCTCGGCGAACTCGCCCATGATCCGGATCGCCTCGCGCGCCGACGACGCGCGCTCGAGGGCGAGCCGCTCGAGCTCCATGATGTCGAAGAGCCCCTCGTCGCTGTACAGCTCGCGGCGCCCGCCAATCGTGGTCTCGCCGATGACGACGCCCTTCTCGTTCATGAACGGGTAGGAGGCGTCGTAGCGGGTGAACGTTCTCTCGACCTGCGGGATCTCCCCGACCTTGCGCTCCTGGAACTGGAGCGGCTTCTCCTCGCCCAGGCCGCCGCCCTTCATGATGTCCCGCTTGGCGCCGGCCGGGTAGGTCCGGCCCGGCACGACCTTGATGCGAATCTCGTAGCCGCCGTCGCACGAGTGGCTCGTCATCGTGCCGTCGGCAGACGCCTCCGGGCTCGTCGGCACGGACGTGCAGGCCGTGCAGGCGTTCTCCCATACTTCCTCGGGCACGTCGTCCGGCCTGGGCCAACCGCAGATCTTCTTGCCCAGATGGGACGGCTCGATCGCCTGCCCCCCGTCCTGCCCGGAAGGCGCCTGCGGAACCGCTGCTCCCACCGCTCCGGCGAGCAGCACGATCAGCCCAATCACGACGGCTCTTGGCATCGGCACGGCGACTCTCCTTGGCGGCCGGGCACCCCCCGGCCTCGACAGCGAAGCGTATCACGAAGGGCCAGGCAGAGGCAGGGCTGCGCGCCGGCCGAGTCGGGCCGGCCGCCGCCGCTTGCGCCCCGGCGGGGTTTTCGGAAGAATGGGCTGAAGGAAGGCGCCGCTGTGGGCTGCGGCACCGCCGGGAGCGTGCATGGAACTGAAGCGACTCAGCGCCGGGGACCTCGACCTCATCCTCAAGACCCTCAAGGAGTTCACCGATCGCGAGGCCCCGCTCGACAAGCGCCTGAAGTGGGACGAGACCGACACCTGCCCCGAGCCCGTCGTGCGCGCCATGCTCGGGCCGGATGTCGGCCTCCACCTGGTGTTCCTGCCCGCCGACCACGGCGGGATGGGCGGCGGCGCCTACGACGTCTACCGCCTGTCGGCGGAGTTCGCGAAGATCGATCTCGGCCTTGCCACCGCCATGCTGGCCGTCGCACTGGGCACCGACCCGATCCGCGTGGGCTGCACTGAGACGCAGAAGGCGGCCTGGCTGCCGCGGATCGCCGACGAGGGCCTCGTGGTCGCCTACGGCGTCACGGAGCCGGAAGCCGGGTCGAACGTCCAGAGCCTCAAGACCGAGGCGGCGCGGATCACCGACGCAGACGGCAGGACGACCCACTACCGCCTGAACGGCGTCAAGCAGTTCATCTCGAACGGCTCGATCGCGGACCTTTACACGATCCTCGCGAAGGCGCCGGACGGGCCCACCTTTTTCGTGGTCGAGCGCGGCACGCCGGGGCTGAGCCCGGGCCGCCACGAGATCAAGCACGGCATCCGGCTCTCGAACACGGCGCAGGTGGTGCTCCAGGACGTCGTCGTTCCGGCCGCCAACCTCGTCGGCGAGCGCGAGGGCGAGGGCCTGAAGCAGGCCAATGAGGTGTTCGGCTTCACTCGGCTGATGGTGGCGGCGTTCGGCCTGGGCGCGGGCCAGGCCGCCCTGCAGAAGGCCGTCGCCTATTCGACGCAGCGCAGGCAGTTCGGGACGTTCCTGGCCCAGAAGCAGGGGTTCACCCACAAGCTGCTGGTGCCGGACAGCGTGCGGCTCGCGGCCGCGCAGGCGTACATCGAGCACGTGGCGGACCTGCTCGACAGCGGGAACACCGATCGTCAGGTCGAAGGCTCGATCGCGAAGCTCTTCGCGACGGAGGCGGCCAATGCCGCGGCCGACCACGCCGTGCAGGCGCTGGGCGGGTACGGCTACTGCGTGGACTTCGAGGTCGAGAAGATCCGGCGCGACGCCCGCATCCTGACCATCTACGAGGGCACGTCGGAGATCCAGCAAAGCATCATCGGCCTCTTCCGCATGCGGGAGACGGTCAGGAGCAAGGGTGCGTTCTACTGCGGCATGGCCGACGAGATCGAGGCCTTCGCGGACGCAGGCGGACCAGCGGCGGCGCGCGCCGCGCGCTTCCTCGCCGAGGCCACGCAGGCGGCCTTCCGCGCCAAGGCCATCCGGCAGCAGCACGTCTCGTTCGAGTTCGCGACGGCGATGGCGGAGGTGGAAACGGCCGTCGCGCTGGCGCGCGCGGCCGCGCGGGCCGGCGCGAGCCGCCTGCTGAAGGCGCAGTCGCGGCTCTGGGCCGCCTGGGTGTCCCTGGGCGTGCCGGTGCGGCTCCTCGCGGCGCTGAACGCGGCGGGCAGCCTCGGACCGGACGAACTCGCCCGGCTCAGGCAGGCCGGGGACCTCGACGCCGGCCTTGCCGCTCAGTCGGGCGGCGTGGCCGACATGAACCTCGTGGCGGAAGAGCTCACGGGCTTCCGGGTCGCCGAGTAGGTTTCACCGACGCGACGCGCGCAGCGCCGGGCCCGCTTCGGGCCCTGGCGCGAGCCATTCGCGCAGGCGGACGGGCGGCGGGAACACGCTGCGCCGCACGCCGCTGGCGTGGCGGAGAGGCTGGCATGAGGGACTTGATGAAGCGGCACGAGGCGTTCGTCCGCGGCGAGCTCGCGACGGCGTCCGCCGACTCCGACTGGCGCGCCCTCGCCCGCTGCCACCGCCGGCAGGTGCTCGACATGCAGCACGAGCGCCTCGTCCACCTGCTCGTCACGCTCTTCTTCGGCCTCTGCGCGCTGGTCGTCTTCCTGTTCTTCGTGCAGCACCCCGACCGCGTCGCGGCCGGCGTGCTGCTTCTGCTGCTCATCGCGCTGCTCGTCCCGTACGTCGTCCACTACTTCGCCCTCGAGAACGGCGTGCAGCGCTGGTACGCCCTGGCGGACGAGATCGAGCGCCGGGCTGGAGGAGTCGTCGCCCGTCATGACGAAGGAGCCATTGCGCCCCGCCCCCGTTGAGCCCGGCAGCGCGTCCGCAGCGGAGGCCGCCGGGGTGACGCAGGCGGATGCCCTCGGCGCCCTGTGCGGCTACGCGGCCCTCGGCATCGACATCGGGTCGGTGAACGTCAAGGTGTGCGGCCTCGACGGCCGGAGCGGGGCCGCGCACGCGGTCGTGCCGCACGACGGCGATCTCGAAACGGCGCTCGAGCAGGCGCTGAGCGCGATCGGCGCCGGCGGAGCGGTCGGGCCGGCGACGGTCGCCACGGGCGGGGCGGGCAGGCGCCGGATCGACGCGCCGGACGTCATCGCCCCGCTGGCGATCGAGGCGGCGCTCGGGGCCCTCTCGCTCCGTCCGCGCGCCGTCGTGTCCGTCGGCGGCGAGGATCTCGTCGTCTACATCCTGAACGCGCGCGCGCAGGTCCAGACGACGTACGCGGGCAACAAGTGCGCCTCGGGAACCGGCGAGTTCTTCCGCCAGCAGCTCGGGCGCATGGACCTTCGGCTCGAGGATCTCGACGAGGCGGCCGCCGGCGCGCGCGTCCTCAAGCTGTCGGCGCGCTGCTCGGTCTTCATGAAGTCGGACTGCACGCACCGCCTGAACAAGGGCGAGGCGACCAAGGGCGACATCGCGCTCTCGCTGTCGAAGGTGATGGCCGACAAGGTCGGCGAGTTCCTCATCCGGGCCAAGGTGCAGGCGGGCGAGGTCGTGCTCGTCGGCGGCGTCACCGAGAACGCGCACTTCGTGCGGTTCCTGCGCGAGGCCTGGCCGCGGACGCGCTTCATCATGCCGGCGGAGGCGCGCTACTTCGAGGCCTTCGGCGCCGCGCACCTGGCGGCCTCGCTCGGCCGGCCGCTGCCGCCTGCGGGGCGGAGGCTGCGCGCCCTGGCCGCCGCGGAGGGCACGCCGTTCGAGCCGCTGGCCTCGGCCGCCTCGCGCGTCACCTACTACCCGTCGAAACGAGGCGCGTTGCGGCCGGGCGCGGAGTACATCCTCGGCGTCGACGGCGGATCGACGACGACCAAGGTGGCGCTCATCGACGCGGAGACGCTGGAGATCGCCGCGGCCCACTACGGGCGCACGCACGGCGACCCCGTGGCGGCGCTCAGGCGCTGCCTGCGCGAAGTGGACGGCCAGCTGGGCGGCGCCCGGCCGGCGATCACGCTGGCCGCCGCCACCGGGTCGTCCCGGGAGCTGCTGGGCGTCTTCCTCGAGACCGAGGGCGTCTACAACGAGATCATCGCGCACGCGGCGGGCACGACGTACTTCGAACCGGAGGTGGACACGCTCTTCGAGATCGGCGGCCAGGACGCGAAGTACGTGCTGCTCAACAATGGCGTGCCGATCGACTACGCGATGAACGAGGCCTGCTCGGCCGGCACGGGCTCGTTCCTGGAGGAATCGGCCGCCGGCGACCTCTGCGTGGAGCGCGCCGAGGACATCGGCCCCATCGCGCTGGAGGCCAGGGCGCCCCTCAAGTTCGGCGAGCACTGCTCGGCCTTCATCAACAGCGACATCCGCAAGGCCATCCAGAACGGCTCGGACCGGGCCGACATCGTCGCCGGCCTCGTGTTCTCGATCGTCGCCAACTACCTGAACCGCGTCGTCGGGAACCGGCCCGTGGGCGAGCGGATTGCGCTGCAGGGGGGCGTGGCCAAGAACCCCGCCGTCCCGCTGGCGTTCGCGCAGCTCGTCGGCAAGCCCGTCTCGGTGCCGCCGGACCCCGAGCTGATGGGCTGCTTCGGCGTCGCCCGCCTGGCCCTCGAGAAGCACCGCGCGGGCCTCCTCGCCCGGGGCTCCTTCGACCTGCGCACGCTCGCCGCGAAGGAGATCGAGACGCTCGGCGAGTTCACCTGCCAGGCCTGCGACAACCGGTGCCCGATCCGGAACCTGTCGGTGGACGGCCACCGTTATCCGTTCGGCGGACGCTGCTCGAAGTTCACCGGGGCGCGGCGGAGGCTGCCCGGGTCGGAGCGGGACGCCGTCGATCACGTGGCCTGGCGCCACGACGAAGTGTTCGAGCGCGCCGCGCCGGACCCGGCGCGCTTCCGCCCGCGCACCGACCGCGTGGTGGGCGTGCCGCGCGCGCTGTCGGTGCACTCACTCTGGCCGCTGTACGCCCGCTTCTTCCACGAGCTGGGCGTCCGGGCGGTGCTGTCGGAGCGGATCGCGCCGGAAGGCGTGGCCCGCCAGGAAAGCAGCTACTGCTTCCCCCTCGAGATCGCCCACGGCGCAATCCAGGACCTCCTCGACCGCCGGGCGGACTTCCTGTTCCTGCCGCACTTCCGCGACATGCCGTCGATGGAGTCCGGGAAGGTCCACGCGTGCACCTGCCCGCTGACGCAGGGGCTGCCGTACCTGGCCCGGCAGGCGTTCGGCGTGGACGCGAACGTGCTGCGGCCGGTCGTGTCGTTCAAGGCCGGGTGGGAGGCGTGCCGGCCGGAGTTCGAGCGCGTGGCGGCGCAGCTGGGCTTCGACGCGGCCGAGGGCGGCCGGGCATTCGACGAGGCCGTCGGGAGCTACCGCGCCTTCCTCGAGCGCTACCGGCAGCGCGGGCGCGAGGTGATGGACGAGGTCCGCAGCCATCCCGATCGCCTGTACGTCGGCCTGTTCGGGCGGCCCTACAACGCGTTCACCCGCGACGCGAACATGGGCATCCCCCGCAAGTTCACGTCCCGCGGCGTGACGGTCGTGCCCTTCGACATGATCTACGACGAGTCGGCCGGAATCTTCCCCAACATGTACTGGTACTACGGGCAGCAGGACATGAAGGCGGCGGAGATCGTCCGGCAGACGCCGAACCTCTATCTGTCGTGGATCTCGAACTTCTCGTGCGCGCCCGACTCGTTCATGCTGCACTACCTGCGCTGGATCATGGGGCGCAAGCCGTACCTCGTCCTCGAGATCGACTCGCACACGGCCGACGCGGGCCTGGACACGCGCATCGAGGCGTTCCTGGACATCGTGGACAGCTTCAGGCGCGAGGCACAGCCTGCGTCCCCGCCGCACCGCGGCCGCCGCTTTCGCGTCGATACCGCGACGACGCCCCCGGCCGTCGTGGACGAGCGCAGCGGGGAGCGCCTCAGCCTGCGCGATTCGAGGGTCACCTTCGTGTGGCCGTCCTTCGGCGATCTGGCCAGCCAGGCGCTCGCGGCGGCGACGCGCAGGCGGGGCGTGCGGGCGGATCACATGCCGGTGCCCACGGCGCGCTCGACGCAGCTAGCCCGGAACGTCGCCTCCGGCAAGGAGTGCATCCCGGCGCTCATCGTGCTGGGCAGCATCCTGGAGTACGTCGCGTCGCGGCCGCCAGGCCGGCCGGACGAAGTGCTCCTCATCGGCGTCCCATCGACCCTGGGACCGTGCCGGACGGGCCAGTACCACGTCTTCTACGACCGTCTCTTCGACGAAATCGGCCTCGACCACGTCGCGCTGTTCGTGTCCGGGGACGACTCGTCCTACGGCGAGCTGGGGCCGGACTTCTCGAAGGACCTCTGGCGCGCCATCCTCGTGTCGGACTACTTCACGGACATCCGGAGCGGGATCCGGCTCTGCGCGGCCGACGTGGACGCCGGCCTGGCCGTCTTCGATCGGGCCTGGCAGGACGTCGTCGCGGCCCTCGAGAGCGGGCCGCGCGATCTGGCGGCGGCGCTGGCGCGCGCGGCGGCGGCCCTCGGCGCCGTTCGCCGGCGGCGCTCCCTCGACGAGGTGAAAAAGGTCCTCGTCGTCGGCGAGATCTACGTGCGCCGTGACACGTTCTCGGTGCACGAGCTGTCCGAGCACCTCATCGGACAGGGCATCTTCCCGAAGCTTGCGGGCGTCAGCGAGTGGATCCACTACACGAACTGGGCCCGGGCCTACGAGATGGACGCCGCGCGCGCCAGGGACGGCTGGCTCTCGGCGCTGCGCCCGTCGGCCCTCGCCGAGCGCCTCGGGCTCGGCCTCGAAACCTGGTGGACGAAACGCGCCGAGGCGGAGGTGCGCGCCGCTCTCGAGCCCGCGGGGCTCGTGCCGCACGGCCTGCACGATCTCGGCGCCGCCATCGAAGAGGGCGGCCGGATATTCGTCTCGCCCGAGATGCAAAGCGAGGCCACCGTGTCGTCGGCGGTGGCCGGCGCCGCCATGCGCGACGGCTTCGCCGGGATCGCCATCATCGCGCCCTTCGGCTGTCTGCCCGGCCGCGTCATCGAGGGCGTCTACGCCCCGTGGGCCAGGGCCCGCGGGTACCCGGTCATCGCCCTCGAGAACGACGGGCAGCCGTATCCGCCGAACGTCGTGTCGCGGATCGAGGTGTTCGCGCAGAACGTCGAGCGCTACGAGCGGCCCGCCGGCTCGTGAAGGCCGGCGCGGATCGCTTCGCGGCGGACCGCCGCCCAGGCGCGAGGGGCGGTGAGGCGCTTGCCCTCACCGCGCCTTCAGCAGCTCGGTCCAGCCCAGGGCGGCTGCGCCGAGCACGGCGCTGTTCCCGCCCGGCAGGCCGGAGGGAAGGATCTTCACGTGCCCCCGGTACAGCTTCAGGACGTGCGCCTCCAGCCAGCGCCGCGTCGGCTCGAAGATCAGCTCGCCGGCGTCGGCGAGGCCGCCGAACAGGATGATGGCCTCGGGCGCCGTGTGGGCGACGGTGCTGGCCAGCGTCGTACCCAGGATCTTCCCCGTGTGCTCGAAGGCAGCCAGGGCGATCGGATCGCCCCGGTGCGCCGCCGCAGAGATCAGGCGCCCGGTCAGTTTGCGGAACGGCACGTCCCGGAGCTCGCTCTCCGCCCTCGACGTGCTGAGGAGCTCGAAGACCGTGCGGCAGATGCCCGTCGCCGAGGCGTAGGTCTCGAGGCACCCTCGCCGCCCGCATCCGCATTCGCGGCCATCCGGTTGCACCGTGACGTGGCCGATCTCGCCGGCAAACCCGTCCACGCCGTAGATCAGCTCCCCGTTGGCGATGATCCCGCTGCCGAGGCCGGTGCCGAGCGTGATCACAATCACGTCGCGCATGCCCCTGGCCGCGCCGAACCGCAGTTCGCCGAGGGCCGCCGCGTTCGCGTCGTTCGTGATGACGACGGGGACGTCGACGTGCCGCCTGACCAGGGCCACGAAGGGCGTGACGCCCTTCCAGCCGAGGTTGGGCGGGTGCTCGACGGTGCCGGTGTAGTAGTTGGCGTTCGGCGCCCCGATGCCGACCCCGGCAATCTCGCAGGTGCCGGCCAGCGGGGCGTGCAGCTCGCGAACTGCCGAAACCAGCCGCTCGACGAGCGACTCCGGGCCGGCTTCGGGGACCGTGTCGACCGACGACTCGGCGAGGCACGCTCCCTGCTCGTCCACCAGCCCCAGCACGCTGTTTGTGCCGCCTATGTCGATGCCGACCGCCACTCTGGTGCGCATGATCAGACCGCCTTCACGTACGAGGGCTCGTAGCCCTTGAGGCCGTAGTAGAGGATGAACGCGTAGCAGAGGATCGGCAGGAAGAAGGCCCGGTGGATGCCGATCGCGTCCGCGAACGCGCCCTGGATGACCGGCACGACCGCACCGCCGACGATGGCCATGCAGAGGATGCCCGAGCCCTGGCCCGTGTGCCTGCCCAGGCCGTCCAGCGCCAGCGTGAAGATCGTGGGGAACATGATCGAGTTGAACAGCCCGACTGCCAGGATGGCCCACATCGCCACCCGGCCGGACGTCAGCATCGTGACGAGCACGAGAAGAGCGGCAGAGGCAGCGCTGAGGGCCAGCGCCCGGTTGGGCCTCACGCGGCGGATGGCCGCGGACCCGACGAACCGGCCCACCATGGCGCCTCCCCAATAGAAAGACAGATATCGCCCCGCCTCCGCCGCGGGCAGCGCCGCGATGGAGGGCTCGCCGAGGAAGTTCACCAGGAAACTGCCGATGGACACCTCGGCGCCGACGTAGAGGAAGATGCCGATCGCCCCGAGCGCGAGGTGCCGGTACTTCCACGCGCTCGGGTGCTGCGCGTCGTAGCTCCCGCCGGTGTCAGACCGGGCGTCGCCCGACGAGGCCTCGATCGCGGGCAGCTTCACCCGGGCGAAGACCGCCGCGATCGCGAAGAGCGCGGCGGCGAGGCCCAGGTACGGGTCCTGGACCGACGCCTTCTCAGCCGCCTGGTACGCCGCGAGATCCGACGGGCCGAGGGCGGCCATCTCCTCGGCGGTCTTGCCCGCAACCGACAGGATCAGGAACGAGCCGAACACCGGCGCGATGGCCGTGCCGAAGGAGTTGAAGGCCTGCGTCAGCGTCAGCCGGCTCGAGGCCGTCCTCGGCGGCCCCAGGATCGCCACGTACGGGTTCGCCGACACCTGCAGCAGCGTGATGCCGGACGCCAGCACGAAGAGCGCCCCCAGGAAGATCGGGTACGAGCGCGTCCCGGCGGCCGGATAGAAGAGCAGGCAGCCGACGCCAGCCGTGATGAGGCCGATGACGATCCCGCGCTGGTAGCCCACTGCCTCCACGACGAAGCCCGAGGGGAGCGACACCACGAAGTACGCCGCGAAAAAGGTGAACTGGATGAGCATCACCTGGGTGTAGTTCAGCGTGAACAGCTGCTTCAGGTGCGGGATCAGGATGTCGTTCAGGCACGTGATGAAGCCCCACATGAAGAAGAGGGACGTCAGCACCACGAGCGCCGGCGTGTAGTTCGGGCTCTCCGGCGCCGCGCCTCGCGCGCCGGCCGCGGCGGGTCCTCCATGGGCCATGTCTCATCTCCAGCGGGCTGCGCGGGCGCCCCGGGACGCGCCGGCGGCCCCCGGCGCCTTCGCCCGGCCCGTGCGCCCTCCCTCAGGCCTGCCGCGGGCTGACGTTCACCTCGACGGGAATGCCGGCCCGCACGCTCTGCGTGACGACGCAGAAGTCCTCGAAGATCCCGAGGCAGCGGTCGTACTTGGCCGGGTCCTGGCCCGGCGCGAGTTCGGGTTCGAGCGACACGCTGATGCCCGTGATGCGCAGGCGTCCCTTCTCGGAGCGAGCCACGCGCACCGCGACCTTGGCCTCGGCGCCGGCCACCTCGACGCGCGAGCGGCGCAGGCAGAACAGGAGGCTGGCCGCAAGGCAGTTGCCCACGGCCGCTCCGAGGAGGGCGGACGCGCTCGGCCCCCTGGCCCCGCCGAGCGGCGGCGGCTCGTCCAGCAGGAGGGGCGCAACGTCCGGGAGCGCCTCGAACGCGGCGAGGAACTCGTAGTTCTCCTTCAGCTTGAGCGATACCGTGCTGATCGACTCGTCGGACATGCCATTCCTCCCGCTGACTGGAGCCGCCAGGCGCCGCCTGCGTCGACAACGGCCGTGGCAGCCCGGGCGGCCGCCGGTGCCATGCCGCAGCCGACTCTACTGGAGTCACGCAATCGGATCAACGAGGCGCCGGGCTGAGCAGCGCCGGCTCGAGCTGCCCGTCCAGCATGACGAGGCCTCCGGCGGGCACGGAGACGATCCTGCTTCGCGCCCCGTGCCGGAGCTGCGCGCGGCCTCCCGCCGTCGAGCGCAGCGTGATCCGGTCGAGCGCGCCGCCCCGCCAGGCGAGATCCACCTCGAAGCCGCCTCGGGCGCGCAGCCCCCGCACCGAGCCGTCGCGCCAGGCGCCGGGCAGCGCCGGCAGCAGGACGATTTCTCCGCCCTGGCTCTGGAGCAGCATTTCCGCGATGCCGGCCGTCGCGGCGAAGTTCCCGTCGATTTGGAACGGCGGGTGCGCGCCGAAGAGGTTCGGGTACGTGCCTCCGCCTTGTCCTCCCGCAGCCTGGGGCTCCACCGCCGCGAGCTGGTTGAGGATCATGCGGTAGGCCCGGTCGCCGTCGAGGAAGCGCGCCCACCAGGCGATCTTCCAGCCCAGCGACCAGCCCGTGCCTCCCTCGCCGCGAAGCTCCAGCGAGCGCCTGGCCGCCGCAAAGAGCGCCGGCTGAGCGGGCGTGATCTCGTTGCCGGGGAACACGCCCCACAAGTGCGACACGTGGCGGTGGGCGTTGGCCGGGTCGTCTTTGTCCTCGAGCCATTCCTGCAGCTGGCCGAGCCGCCCGATGCGGTTGGGCGCGATCTCGCCGCGCATCCGGGTCAACTGCGCCGCCAGCTCTGCGTCGACGCCGAGCACCCGCGCCGCTTCTGCGGTCCACTCGAACAGCCCGCGGATGATCTGGTGGTCCATCGTCGGGCCCATGACCAGGCCGCCCTGTTCGGGCGAGTTCGACGGCCCGCTGACGAGGAGCCCCGTCTTCGGGTCCCGCACGAGGTAGTCCACGAAGAACAGCGCGGCCTCCTTCATCACCGGGTACGCCCGCCTCGCCAGGAACCCGCGATCGTTGGAGAACTGGTAGTGCTCCCAGAGGTGCTGCGTCAGCCACGCGCCGCCGGTCGGCCAGATGCCGTGGTTCGACGCGTTGACCGGCGCCGTGCCCCGCCAAAGATCGGTGTTGTGGTGCAGGACCCATCCACGGGCCCCGTAGTGCGCGCGTGCGGTCTCGCGTCCGCTCGAGACGAGGTCGTCGATCATGTCGAACAGCGGTTGTGCGCACTCGGGCAGGTTGGCCGCTTCGGCGGGCCAGTAGTTCATCTCCGTGTTGATGTTCACCGTGTACTTGCTGCCCCACGGCGGATTCGTGCTCTCGTTCCAGATGCCCTGGAGGTTGGCGGGCTGACCGCCCGGGCGGCTGCTCGCGATGAGCAGGTACCGCCCGTACTGGAACAGCAGGGCTGCAAGCTGCGGGTCCCGGGCCTTGTCGGGCGCCGCAATCCGTTCGTCGGTCGGCCACGCGGCGCGATCCGACGTGCCGAGGTCGATCGAGACGCGGCGAAAGAGCGCGCGGTGATCGGCCTGGTGCCGCGCGACGAGATCTGCATAGCCGCGGCGTGCGGCCTCCTCCATGGCGGCAGCGGCCGCCGCTTCCGCATCGCCGCCGATGTCCCTGAAGGTCCGGAACGAGGTGGCCGCGGTCACGAGGATCGTGGCCGAGTCCGCCCCGGCCACCGCGATCCCGGCGGGTGAGGCACTCACGGTGCCACCCTCGGCCAGGACGCGCGCCACGATCGCGAACCGGAGCCCGCCTGGCGCGACCCGTCCGGCAAGGCGCACCGTTCGCGCGTCGGCAAGACAGGCGTCCGCGCCGGCGTGGGGCGTCGTCAGCCGCAGGTCGAAGTCCAGCCGACCCGGCGCGCCGGCCGCCAGGTGCTCGACGAGCACCTGGTCGGGATAGCTCGAAAAGGCCGTGCGCTCGAACGGCACCCCTCCGTGCGTGTATGACACCGTGGCCACGGCACCATCCAGGTCCAGGTCGCGCCGGTAACCGCCGACGGCGCCGTGGCCGTGGAACCACAGGAGCAGGTCCCCCAACGGCTGGTACTGCGCCTGCCTCAGCGGGACGCTCATGAACTCGCGGGTCGCCAGCTCCTCGGCCTCCGACTGCCGGCCCTCCCAGAGCAGCCGCCTCAGCTCGGGCAGGGCCTCGACGGCGCCCTCGTGCTGGTACGCGTGGGGCTTCCCCGTCCAGAGCGTGTCGTCGTTCAGCTGCAAGCGTTCGTCCCGGACACCGCCGTAGACCATCGCGCCGAGCCTGCCGTTGCCGATCGGCAGCGCTTCGGTCCAATGCCGGGCGGGCTGGCGGTAGAACAGGCCGAGCGGGTCTGCAGAGGCCTGCGGCGCGATCCGGTCTCCGGCCGTCCGGGCGAAGACGACGAGGACGATCCCCCAGGCAGCCGAGCCCGGGCGAAGCCGGGCGAGCCAGGCCGGCGCCAGTGTCCTGTCCGTCCGATCCTTCCCCGAGGCGCGTGTCACCCGCTCTTCCCGCGGTGGAGGAGCGCCGGTCATTTGACCAGAAAGATGCGCAGCAGGAGCGGCACGATCACGATCGCGCCGGTGGCCTGCAGCGCCAGCGAGCGGCTGCGCAGCACGGCCGCGGCGATGAGCGCGACAAGCAGGATGCAGATGGCCCGGTAGGCCAGCAGCAGGGAAATCACCGCAGCCACCTCCCGATCTGAGGAGACCATGCGAGCATCGCGGCGGCGACGAGCGCGATGGCGGCGGCGGGCAGGACGCAGCGGCGCAGCACGCGGCGGCGGTCGGAGATGCCGAGCGCGCGGGCCGCGAGCGTCGCGGCGATGGCCGCGGGCAGCATCAGGTCGCCGAGCCCGGCGAGCGACGAGAGCGCAGCGGCCGTCACCACCTCGTCGCGCCCCAGCATGGACAGCAGGAACGGCACGCCGAGCACCGAGGCCGAGCCGAACGCCGACACCGCGCCGAATGCGGGCACGCTGACGGCGGCCGCGCCGACGAGCGCCCATGCGGGGGCGGCGAGCATCAGCGCCACCAGCCATCCCCGCCCCCCCGTCACGGTCATGACCTGGATGAACGCCCCCACGCCCGTCAGGATGCCCGCGACGGGCAGCACGTCCTCGGTTGCGGCAACGAGGGACCGCACGACGCCGAAGCGCGGCGACACGACGACCGCCACGGCGGCGGAGATCAGGAACGCCAGCGGAAGCCCGTAATCGGGGACGGCGGAGGGCCAGGCTCGCGGGGCGATCATGAGCGCGGCGGCGGCAAGAGGCGCGGCGAGCGCCCGCCACAGCGAAAACGGCGAAGCGGCCGTCGCGCCAGCCCCGGCGAGGCCGGCCATCGCCGCGCGCCCGGCGCGCTGCCGCAGCAGCGGCCAGCCGAGCCAGTAGACGATCAGCAGGGCCGCCGGGAACGACGCCAGCGCGAGAGGCGCCGCGAAGCCGACGTACGGCAGGTCAATCCCGCTGCCGATGATCATGGCGGGGATGTTGATCGGCGGCGCGATCATTCCCAGCACGCCGCCCATCGCGATGATGGCCGCGGCGCGCTCCGCGCAGAGCCCCAGCCCCACCAGCACCGGCCCCACCATCGTCCCCGTGGCCAGGACCGACGCGGTCGAGGACCCGGTGACCATGCCCGGGAACATGACAATCACCATGAGCATCGGCAGGAGCAGCGCCGGCCGGCCCCCGAGGCGCCGTTCGACGGCGCCCACGATGCAGGCGAGCGCGCCCCCGTCGGCGAGCGCCCGCATGAAGATCATCGCGGTGACGATCACGAGGATGGGATCGAGGTACGAGAAGGCGCCCTCGATCAGGTGCCGGTGCGGCAGCAGGTCGCCGTTCACGGCGGCTCCCGCCCATGCTCCCGCGAGCAGCGACACGCCAATCGGCCAGCGGCGCCAGACCGCCAGCGCGGCGAACACGCCGAGCATGACGGCGAGCGTGGCGGGTTCGGGCCATCCCGCGGGCGCGATCGCCGGCAGGCCTCCGGCCGTCATCGCTCCGGCTCCATCAAGGGCCCCAGCCCGCGCGCGATCACCTCCTCGTACCCGGGCACGCCGCTGAGCTCGATGGCCGACGCAGGGTCGAGGTCGCCGAGCGAGGCTGCGAATGCGAGCGCGCCGGCGAGGTGGCGGGCGACGCGCACTGCGATCGGCCAGCCTTCGGGCCCGAACGGCACGGAGAGCCGGTTCCGCCTCGACGCCGCTTCGTAGAACCGATCGCGTCCCGACACGGCGAGGGCGCCGTCGGTCCGGCCGCGCAGCCGGCCCTGGATGGGGCTGGTGGTTTCCATGAGCACGGCGTAGGCGCCGGTGGCATCACCCCACTCCCGGTGCGAGAGCCCGCCGAGCGCCCGGGGCGACTCCTCCAGGCCGATCTCGACGCCGGCCTCCTGCAGGCGCACGGCGGCGAGAGCCGCCAGGTCCATCGCCCGCTGATGGGCCACGATGGTGTTGACGACGGGGTACTCGGGGGAGGCCTCGTGGAGGTCGAGGGCGAGCGTGACCCGCTCGCGGACGATGAGCTGCGTGACGGCGTGCGCGATCTGCTCCGTCAGGCGGCCGTCGGGCCGGCCGGGATACGCGCGGTTCAGGTTGCGCCTCTCGGAGCCGGCGAGCGTCTGCCCGGAGCGGGCGAGCCGGTAGACCAGCGGGTCCGGCCACTCGTCGACCGGGTTCGTCGCGCGGGCGCCGAAGGTGAACCAGCGCGGTCCCGCCGGCGTGTCGATGGCGAACCGCTGCGGGTGCCCTTCCTGGGCGACGTTGTGGGTGAAGCCGCTCGCGTTGGCACGCGGGATCACGATGAGCCGGCCGGCCTCGACGCGGGCGCGCTCGACGAGCACCACGGCGGCCAGGTAGCCCGCCGGCTCGTCGCCGTGCGTGCCTCCCAGCACGAGCAGCGTGCCGCCCGGCCGGCCGCCGGCCAGATCGAAGACGTCGGTGTCGCCGGGGGTGCCGGCAAGCGCGGGATGGATCGACGACAGCCGCCACTGCGCCGTGACGCCGGGGCCTCGCACGAGGCGATCCGGCGTGCGCATCCGGGTGAAGGCGGGGGCGGAAGCCAGCGCTGCCAGTCCCGCGAGGGCGAGGAGCGCGGCGCCCCGCGCGGCCGGAATGGAGGTCATCGCGGGGCCCCTTGGCGGACGGGGCGGTCGGGTGCGGCTCACGGGCAGGCAGAGCATAGCGGCGCAGCCGGGCGCCGGTCAACGCGCCGGGGCGCGAGGGCCGCGCGCGGATCGGCGTTGAACCGCATCCGGCAGACGCACTAGACTTCGAGCGCAGCGGTCCCCGCGCGTTGGCTTTCCCCAGATCGGCAAGGAGCGCAGCCCTATGCACGCCGCACCCTGGACGTCGCGCCGGCGCACGGCCCTGCTCGCGGCCGCAGCGCTCGCCGCGGCGCTCGTGCGGCCGCTCGATCCGGAAGCCGCCCCCCGGCTCGCCGCCGCCGCCGCGCCGGATTTCGGCCCCGCCGTGCGCGTCTTCGATCCCTCCATGCCGCCAGCCCGGATCCAGGCGGCCATCGACGCGGTGTACGCGGCGGAGGGGGGACAGGAGTTCGGCGCGGGCCGCACCGCGCTGCTCTTCCTGCCGGGCAGCTATCTCGTTGACGTGCCCGTCGGCTACTACACGCAGGTGCTCGGCCTCGGCGCATCGCCGGACCGCGTGCAGATCGCCGGCCACCTGAGGGCCGACCCGGCCTCCGGGGACGGGGCCCTGACGACGTTCTGGCGGGCGGCCGAGGGGCTCTCGGTGCACCCGCCGGACGGCGTGGTGCAGTGGCCCGTGTCGCAGGCCGCGCCCTTCCGCCGCATGCGCGTTCGCGGCGACCTGGTGCTTCACCAGGGCCTCGGGTTCGCAAGCGGCGGCTGGATGAGCGACACGGCCGTCGACGGCCTCGTCAACGCGGGCTCCCAGCAGCAGTCGATCGCGAGGAACTGCGAGTGGGAGGGCTGGAAGGGCGCGAACTGGAACATGGTGTTCGTCGGCACGCTCAACGCGCCCCGAGGCGAGTGGCCCGGGGCGGCCATCACCCGGATCGACAAGACCCCGCTCGTCCGCGAGAAGCCGTTCCTCATGATCGACACGCGGGAGCGCTGGGTGGTGCGCGTGCCCGGCCTTCGAGCGGATTCGTCGGGGGTCAGCTGGCAGATGGGGCTGACGCCAGGCCGGTACATCCCGCTCGGCCGCTTCCACATCGCCCGCCCCGGCGCGGACACGGCCGCGACGATCAACGCGCAGCTGGCCAGGGGCCGCCACGTCATCTTCACCCCCGGAACCTACCGCCTGCGGGAGACCATCCGGGTCACGAAGCCCGACACGGTGGTGATGGGCCTCGGGTTCGCGACGCTCCTGGCCGAGGGCGGCGTGCCGGCGATGTCCACCGCGGACGTGGACGGCATCGTCGTCTCCGGCCTCGTCTTCGACGCCGGCGCCGACAAGGTGCCCGTCCTGCTCGACGTCGGGCCGCCGAAGAGCCGCGCGCGGCACGCGGCGAACCCGGCCTCGCTGCACGACGTGTTCTTCCGGGTCGGCGGCGCCGCACGCGGCCGGGCCTCCGTCTGCCTTCGCGTCAACGCGCACGATACGATCGTCGATCACGCGTGGATCTGGCGCGCGGACCACGGCGCCGGCGTGGGCTGGACCGGCAACGTCAGCGCCAACGGCATCGTCGTCAACGGCAGCCACGTCACCGTCTACGGCTTGTTCGTGGAGCACCACCAGGAGTTCCAGACGCTGTGGAACGGCGAGGCCGGCCGGGTCTATTTCTACCAGAGCGAGGTCCCGCACGACCCGCCGGACCAGGCCAGCTACTCGAGCTCGCCGGGCACGAATGGCTGGGCCGCCTACAAGGTCGCCGACGGGGTCACCCGCCACGAAGCCTGGGGCCTGGGGGTGTACAGCGTGTTCAGCAGGCCGGGCATCGCCCTGACGCGGGCGTTCGAGGTGCCCAGCGCGCCTGGCGTGATGCTGCGCCACCTGGTCACCGCCTGCATCGGGCCGAACGGCGAGATCAGCAACGTCGTCAACGACGAGGGCGGAGCGACGCTTCCCAACGCGGAGCGGATGCCGCGGGTCACCGCCTATCCCGCCCCCGGGAGGTGACGCGGCGCTCGCGGATCGCGTTTCGGAGGCCTCTTCAGGAGATGTGATGGCGAACCCGGACACATCAGGCGCGCGGCAGGGCATGTTCACGGTCGAGGGCGGAAAGAGCGTGGCGGTCACCTTCGCCCTCGTCAGCTCGCTGTTCCTGCTCTGGGGGCTGTGCAACGGCATGATCGACGTGATGGACAAGCACTTCCAGACCGAGCTCGGTCTGTCGAAGTCGCAGTCCGCCTGGGTGCAGTTCGCCCACTACCTGGGGTACTTCCTGATGGCGCTGCCGGCCGGCTGGCTGGCGACGCGGCTGGGCTACAAGGGCGGCATCATCGCCGGGCTCCTGATGGTCGCGGCCGGGGGCTTCTGGTTCGTCCCGGCGACCCGGATCAACGCGATGGCGCAGGCCGGTGACGTGTCGCACGCGGCGGCGTTCGTGGGCTACCTGGCCGGCGTCTGCGCGATTGCGGCCGGCCTCACGTTCCTCGAGACCGTCGCCAACCCGTACACCACGGTGCTCGGCCCAAAGCAGTACGCCGCCACGCGCATCAACCTCGCGCAGTCGTGCAACGGCGTGGGCTGGATCTTCGGGCCGATCATCGGCGGGATCTTCTTCTACTCGACCGACGGTTCCGGGCGCAGCACGGGCAGCGAGACGCTGTACATCCCCTACCTCGTCGTCGCCCTCGTCGTCCTCGTGCTGGCGGTGGTCTTCTACGTCGCCGACATCCCGGACATCAAGGCCGAGGACGACTACCACCTCGACAATGCGGCGCCGGGGATGTCCCACGCACTCTGGAGGCGCCCGCACTTCGTGATGGCCGTGGCGGCGCAGTTCCTGTACGTCGCGGCGCAGGCCGGCATCTTCAGCTTCTTTATCAACTACATGACGGAGGAAGTGCCCGCCATCCCCGCGTCGTGGGGGGCCGGCGCGCTCGGGCCGTGGCTCGAAGCCGGAGCCGGAGGCGGCCTGCGGATCAGCGACCAGGGCGCCGCCAACCTCGCCTCGCTCGGCTTCGTCTGCTTCCTGACGGGCCGGTTCACGGGCGCGGGGCTGCTGCGGAAGGTCGCGGCGCACAAGGTGCTCGGCCTCTACGGGCTCCTCAACGTCGCCGCGTGCCTCCTGGTCTTCCTGAAGCTGGGCTGGCTTTCCGTCGCCTGCGTGTTCCTGAGCTATTTCTTCATGTCGATCATGTTCCCGACGATCTTCGCCCTCGGCATCTTCGGCCTCGGCGCGCGCGCGAAGCAGGCGTCCGCCTTCATCGTCATGGCCATCGTGGGCGGCGCGCTCCTGCCGAAGGTGATGGGCCGCGTGGCCGACCTCTACGACATGTCGCGCGGCTTCGCCGTGCCGCTGCTGTGCTTCGCGTTCGTGGCCGCGTACGGCTGCCTCTGGCCGAGGTTGAGCGGGGCGCCGTCGATGACCGTGACGCAGGCCGGCGGCCGGGACTGAGGACTTCAGCGTGAAACCCATCCGACACCTGCGGTGGTACATCGGAGGCCTGTTCTTCCTCTCCACCGTCATCAACTACATCGACCGACAGACGCTCAGCGTCCTGGCGCCGTACCTGAAGACCCAGTTCGCCTGGACGAACGCGGACTTCGCGCTGATCGTGATCTCGTTCCGGGTCGCGTACGCCGTCGGCCAGACCGGAGCGGGCCAGGTGATCGACCGCGTCGGCACGCGGACCGGGCTGAGCCTCGGCGTGGCCTTCTACTCGACGGCCGCCATGCTCACGTCGCTGGCCTGCGGCCTGCGGTCGTTCTGCTTCTTCCGCTTCCTGCTGGGCGCCGGCGAGGCGGCCAACTGGCCGGGCGCCACGAAGGGGGTGTCGGAGTGGTTCCCGCGCCGCGAAACCGGCTGGGCCGTGGCGCTGTTCGACAGCGGATCGTCGATTGGCGGCGCCGTGGCGCCCGTGCTGGTGCTGTGGATCTTCCACACATTCGGCGGCTGGCAGCCGGCGTTCATCATCACCGGCACCCTCGGCTTCGCCTGGCTGCTGCTGTTCCGATGGTTCTACCGATCGCCGGAAACGCACCCCCGCCTCTCGGCCGAGGAGCGGGCCTACATCCTGGCGGACCGCCCCGCGCCGCAGGCCGACGCCGGCGCCGGCCCGGCCCATCGCATCCCGGTCCGCACGCTCCTGCGCCTGCCCCAGACGTGGGGGGTCATCATCGCCAAGACGCTCAGCGATCCCGTCTGGTTCTTCATCACCGACTGGTTCGCCATCTTTCTCGTGTCGCGCGGCTTCAGGCTCGAAAGCAGCCTGTTCGCGTTCTGGGTCCCGTTTCTGGCGGCCGACGCCGGCAACTTCCTCGCCGGCGGCGTGTCCAGCACCCTCATCAAGCGCGGCTGGGCGGTGGGCACGGCGCGCAAGACGGTGATCGTCGTCTGCGCGCTGGGCATGACGCTCATTGCAGCCGCGGCGTACGTCTCGAGCCTCTGGTGGATCACCGCGTTCTTCGCCGTGTCCACCCTGTGCTACGCCGCGCTCTCCACGATGGTCCTGAACCTGCCGGCCGACATCTACCCGAGCCACTCGGTGGCGTCGGTGAGCGGAATGAGCGGCACGGGCGCCGGCATCGGGACGATTGTGGCCACCTACCTGACGGGCGTCGTCGCGGACCGCTACTCGTTCGAGCCGATTCTCGTGGTGGCCAGCCTCGTGCCGCTCGTCGCCGCGGCGGCGGTCCTGGGGCTCGTCCGGAACAGGCGCGAGACGCGGGGAATGCTCAACGAAATCTAGCGCGGGCTGCGGCCCGGGCCCCAGGATCCAGCCGCCCGATCTCCACGGCACCCGGGATATCCGCCGCTGGCGAAGCCCCCTCCCGCCGAACCCGACGGAGCCGCCGAGCGGACCGGGCCCGGGGCCTTCAGGCCACGGGCGGCGCGAATCGGGCGAGCGCGTCCGCCTCGAGCAGGGCAGCCGAGTCGGCGTCCAGGTACACCGTCACGTTCGCGTGCTCGCGCAGCGCCGACGCCGGGACGTCCGGCGTGACCGGGCCCTCCAGCGCTGCCTTGACGGGAACGGCCTTCCGCGCGTCGGGCACGACGCAGATGATCTCGCGCGCCTTCAGGATCTGCCGGACCGACATCGAGATCGCCGATGCGGGGACCTCCGCGACGGATGCGAACCAGCCCTCGCCGACCTGCTGCCGGCGGCACGCCTCGTCCAGCTGGACCACGAGGTAGGGCTCCTCGGTGACGAAGTCCGCCGGCGGGTCGTTGAAGGCGAGGTGTCCGTTCTCGCCGATGCCCACGAACGCGACGTCAACGGGCGAGGCGGCGATGGCGGCCCCGGCCTGGCGGCACACCTCGGCTGGATCTCCCTCGCCGTCCAGCAGCAGGTAGTCCGACAGCGAAACGGGCCGGATCACGCGCTCCAGAATGTACTTCCTGAAGCTGGCCGGGTGGGTGATCGGCAGGCCCACGTACTCGTCGAGATGAAAGAGCGCCACCCGCGCCCAGTCCACCGACGGATCCGCCGTCAGGGCCTGGAGGAACTCGATCTGGGACGCGCCGGTGGCGACGACGATGCGGGCTCGACCGCGGGCGGCGACGGCCTGGCGGATCGCCAACGCCGCGTGCGCGGCGGCGGCCCGGGCCATGGAAGGCCTGGTGTCGAAACGCTTGACGATCATGGGTGTGTCACTTCCTCGCGCGGGAGGCGGCCCGCGGTCCGCGGGGTGCACGTTTCCAGCATTATCGCCCGCCGCCGGGGCCCTGGATCGGCCTCGAGCCGCTTCGCCTCCGGTGTGGCGCCCGAGCCTGCCTGCACGAGGACCCGCCGCTCGGTCCACTCGGCCGCGGCCTCAGCCACCCGCCGCTCGCGAACGCGGGTGCCGCA
Organism: Acidobacteriota bacterium; assembly: GCA_029562975.1. GTDB lineage: Bacteria > Acidobacteriota > Vicinamibacteria > Vicinamibacterales > JAKQTR01 > JAKQTR01. The sequence goes on from JAKQTR010000053.1 coordinate 37,761, forward strand.
CGCGTGATGTCGGCGCTCGACGGGGGCTTGGCGGAGGAGCCCCTTCGACATCGGGAACGGGAAGGGCGTGCCGCGAAAGCCGCGGTCCGTGCTCGACGAGATCCAGGCCCGGGACCTTCGCCAGGTGCCCGGTATGTCGCATGACGAGGCCGCGCCGTCCATGACGGCCGCCGTCGCAATCAGGAGACCCGCCGTGCCGACGGACCTCCCCGCCGCTCGCAGCCTGGCGAACAGCCTCCCGTGCCCGGCTGGCGTGCCGGACTACCGGAACGAGTAGCCGACGCCAACGATGACGCTGTTGCGGAGGTCGCTCTCGGCCGCGTACGTGCGGTAGGCAATCAGGCACCGAGCGCCGCTCTCGCGCTGGAACGCGAGGTAGTACTCGAAATAGCCGCCGCCTCGAAATCCCAGTCTCTCCGACGGGCAGTCCTCGCACGCGGTCTCCCCGATCCAGCTGCCCCCCCGCTCTGCGACGACCGCGAGGCGGCCCCTGGTCACGCCGGCGCGCACCGACGAGCCCCCGCCGACGGGGATGGCCGGCGTCCTCAGGCCCACGAAAGCCGACCACCCGCCGATCATGCAGCGGCTGTCTTCCCTTCCGCTCTCAGTCCAGACGGTGTACGGCTGGAGATCGGCGACGCTGTCGAACTGGATGCCGACGCCCGCGGCAAGCGCGAGCGCGGTGAGACCGCCGTCCGCGTTGTCGCCGAAGCCACGGAATCCGATCCCCTCACGAAGGGCCGCACAGTCGTCGACCGCGGAACTGATGAGCCCAAGCTGGGCGAACCACCCGATCCCCGGGGGATCGGCGGCGAAGGCAGGAGCGGAGCGAGCCAGGAGCGCGATGACCACGGCGGCACGAAGCACAGCCGGAGCGGGCCGGCACAGGCCCAGGCAACTTCCTGCCGGCGTCGCCTTCAACCCTGGCGCTGACGCCACGCGGGTGCTCGACACGTCAGCGGCGCCGTGGCCAGCGGCCATCACTCGACCTCCCGACCGTCTGACTTGCCACTCGCACGCCAGCGGCCGACCCGCCATTGGCGCGAAGCGCCGGGCGCGGGACTGGCGCGTCTTCGGGCCGGATGTCGCCTTGCGAGGTCGGGCGTCCGCTCCGCACCACTTCGGCGCGCGCATCGCCAGCGTGGCGCACGGGGCGCGCCCTGCGCCGCGCCTGCCGCGGCCGGGAGCCGCGCGGTGCGATACTGGGTGCAGCCCCTGCCGGAAGGAGCAGCCGTGGCGGACATTCAGCGCTCCAAAGCCAGCTACATCTTCGACGGCCTCACAAGCGGCGTGCTGCCCGAGGAAACGGCCGCGCTCATCCGCTCTCTGATCGCGACGGAAAGCCTGTATCTGGCGGCGACGCGCGAGATCGCGACGAAGCTGGAGGTCCTGAACGACGAGTTCAAGGCCACGAAGGATCGGAACCCCATCCAGTTCATCCAGACCAGGGTTAAGACGCCCAAGAGCATCGTGGACAAGCTGCAGCGCCGCGGCCTTCCGATCACGCTGGAGTCCGCGCGGCGTCATCTGACCGACATCGCGGGCATTCGCGTCGTCTGCTCCTACATCGACGACATCTACCTGATCGCCGCCCTGCTCGTGTCGCAGGATGACATCGCGCTCGTCCGCTTCGCCGACTACATCGAGAGCCCGAAGCCGAACGGCTACCGCAGCCTGCACCTCATCGTCACGGTGCCCGTCTTCCTGTCGGAGCGCACCGAGCGCGTCGCGGCCGAAATCCAGATCCGGACAATCGCCATGGACTTCTGGGCGTCGCTCGATCACGAGCTGTCCTACAAGCTGGACGAGCCGAACCGCGGGACGACGGCGCGGGAGCTCAGGGACTGCGCCGATCTCATCGCCGGCACCGACCTCCGCATGCAGCGCCTGCACGACATCATTGCCGGGCCTCCCCAGGGCGACCCGAGGGAGCGCTGGAAGGCCGAGGCGGCGCGCGCCTTCGCACGCGCCGGCCGTTCAGAATAGGAACAGCTTCAGGCCGGCGAAGGCGTGCCAGGGCGTCCCTCGCAGCTCGAGCGGCTGGCCGTCGAGGGCGAGCTTCACGTCGGCCAGCTCCGGCGCCCACGCGTCCTCGCTCGGATCGACGAGGCCGGCCGCTTCGACCGGCACGGAACGGCCGGGCGTCAGCGGCACGCGGACACCGACGGCGAGGGCGACGCGCCCGGACATTGCAACGTGGACGTCGGCGCCGAGGTAGGGGCTGTAGAGGCGCTCGCCTGCCGCCGGGCGAAGGCGGGCGCGGTGCCGCACGGAGAAGAGCGTCGAGTGGCCGCCCAGGACGAACTGCTGGTAGCCGGCGCTCTCGATCTCGCCGGTCAACCGCCCGATTTCCACGCCCCCGGCAATCGTGCCGCCAACAGGCCGCCCCGCGCCCCAGCGCACGACGCCCCCGAGGGCCACCGAGCGCCGCCGCAGCTGGCCGGCCGTCGCGGCCCACGGATCGGACCGCTCGTAGGTGCCCTCACGCGGCTGGTAGTCGGGCGGGGGACGGGATATGTACCTTAGGAACGCGTGGAAGTCGCCGTTTGCGCCGCCGATGTCCGCCGAGCGCGTCGAGAACGCCGCCTGGATGCCGAAGACGCGGGACACGAAGAGGTTGAGGCCGGTGTCGAGGCCGAAGGCCGTGCCCGTGTCGACGGCGAGGATCTGGTTCGCGCGGCTCTCGAGCGGCGTGCCCCCAAGGCGGAAGGGCGGCGCGTAGGCGATCTCGATCGCGCTGCCGCTTGTCGGCGCGCCGACGGCGAAGGCGCCCCAGATCTCGGCGCGCGGCGGAGCGGCCGAGCCGGGCTGGGCCAGCGCCGTTCCCGGGAGCCAGAGCGCGGCCAGCGCCGCGCACGCACTCGCGACCGCCCGCACGAGCGGCCCGCTCGAAACGCCACCTGTCATGGCCGTCTTCCCTCGATCCCGACACCACGCGTCAGGTGCGGCGCGGACGACGACCCGGATGGGCGCGCCGCCAGCGCGCTCGTCATCATCGGGATCCCGAGCAGTCTACACCAGGAGCCTCCACGTCGCCTGGCGCAGGACAGCCATCGGACTGGCCGCCATCGCCTCGTACCACACCGTCAGCAGCGAGCCGTCTGCGAGCTCGACCGTGCTGGGGTATCCGAGGTCTCCCGACGCGCCGTCCCCCGAAATCGTCATCGGGGCCGACCACGTGCGCCCGTCGTCCGCGCTGATCCTGGCTTGGTTTCCGAATGGCGGGCGGCGGTAGCCGTACGTCATGAGCAGTCGCCCGTCCCGCAGCCGCAGCAGGTGAGACGGCAGGCCCCATACGCCGATGGGACGCGGCACGCTCCACGTGCGTCCGCCGTCGGCGGACTCCGACTGCAGGGTCTCGCGATCGTTCGCGCTGTTCTGGTTGCGGAGCTGGACGACGAGCCGCCCGCTGGTACATTCGGCGGCGTGGAGCTCGTGGTAATTGGCGGCATCGTCGCCGGGCCTGGTCGGGATTTCCGCCAGCCAGCGCCACGTCAACCCGTCGTCGAGCGACTCGCACACGCCGACCCGCCTGGCGCCCGTCCAAAGCTCCTTGCCGGCGTACAGCAGGCGTCCGTCGCGAAGCTGGATGGGCCCGTGCGGACTGTTGACGATGCTCGAGTAGCGTGGCGACCAGGTCCGGCCGCCGTCGGTTGAGCGGATCATCCACTGGCCCAGCTCCGCGTGCCGCAGCTCGGAACCGAGACGGGCCTGCGCCGCCTGCCAGCGGCGCAGCCTGGCGGGGTCCCACGTCCCGTCGGCCTCGGCCCTGGCCAGGACCGGCTCGTACGCCAGCGACGTGAACGTGGTCACCACGAGCGTGCCCTTGGCCGTCTCGAGGATCCCTGCGTCGCGGTCGTCGATGTCGCCGTCCAGCAGGGTCCGCGGCCAGCCCCATGACCTCCCTTCGTCATGGGAGGCGAACAGATCCACCCGCCCGAACGGGCACACGTGCTGCTCCCGACCGCCGGAACAGACGACGAGCAGGCCGCCGTTCGAGCGCCGGATCGCGGTCGGCCAGCCGTGGTAATGCTGCGTGTCGAGGCTGATGACTTTCGTCTCCAGCACCTCGGCGCGCGGCAGGCCCTGCGCGCGAGCGAGCCCGCGCAGGGCGATGCCGGCGGCGGCGGCGGCCGATTGCGAGAGGAACCGGCGGCGAGACGCCCGTGGCGCATCATCGAGCATGGGTATCCGTCCTGTGAACCCGGCCGGTGCGGGCCCGTTTCGCATCCGGAGGGCGCGCCGCGCGCGCGGCTCAGACGCCGCCGCCCAGCACCTTGTAGAGCGTAACGAGGTTCGCCTGCTCGGCCAGGCGCACGCCGACCAGCGCCTGCTGCGCCGAGATGAGCGCCCGCTGCGCGACGAGCACGCCGAGGTAGCCGTCGAGGCCGGCTTTGTAGCGCGCCTCGGACAGGCGGGAGGTTTCCGCAAGAGCCTTGACGAGCGCTTCCTGGGCCTCGCGCTGGCTCACCAGCGTCCGCCGGAGCGTCAGCGCGTTGGAGGCCTCGGCGAAGGCCTGCTGGATGCCCTTTTCGTAGCGCGCCACCGCGAGTTCGCGGTCGACCCTCGCCACCCTGACCTTCGCGGCGATCGCCCCGGAGTTGAAGATGGGCTGCGTGATCTGGGGAACGAAACTCCACGTGCCCGTCCCCGACCCGACGAGATCGGACAGTTCGGAACTGGAGATCCCCAGGCCGGCCGTGAGCGAGATGCGCGGGAAGAACGCCGCGCGGGCCGCGCCGATGTTCGCGTTGGCGGCGCGGAGCTGGTGCTCGGCCGACAGGATGTCCGGCCGCCGAAGGAGCACGTCGGAGCTCACGCCGGCCGAGATCGGCCGGGGCGGGCTGACCTCGGACAGGCCGCCAGCCAGGAGGCCGGGATCGATCGGCGCTCCGGCAAGCACCTGCAGCGCGCTGAGGTCGAGGTCCACCAGGGCCGTGTAGCGGGCGACGTCGGCCCGCGCCGCTTCCACCTGGCTCCGGACCTGATTCAGCTCGAGATCCGAGGCCACGCCGAGGTCGCGGCTCTTCTGGATGAGGGCCAGCGCCGCCTGCTGCGCGTCAAGGGTCGCCCGCGAGAGCGCGAGGCTGTCCGCGTCGGCGGCCCGCTGGAGCCAGGCCTGGGCGACTGATGCGACCAGGGCCAGCTGTGCCGCGCGCCCCGCCTGCTCGGTGGCGAGATACTGGTCGAGCGCCGCGGCCGTCAGGCTGCGGACGCGGCCGAAGACGTCCAGTTCCCATCCCGACACACCGAGCGCCACGGTGTACTGCGCCGCGGTGTACGCCTGCCCGTCGCGCGCGACGCTGCCGGGAATGCGCTGCTGCGAGACGGTGGCGCCCGCGCTCACAGACGGGACCCGGTCGGCTCGCTGAACGCGGTACAGGGCCTCCGCCCGGTCGATGTTGAGCATCGCCGCGCGCAGATCCCGATTGTTGGCGAGGGCCTGCGCGACGACCGCCCTGAGGCGTGCGTCGGTGTAGTACTCCTCCCAGGGGACGTCCGGCGGCTGCGGCGCGTCGGGGCCAGCCGGCTGGGTTCCCGGGAACGCGGACGGCACGGGAGACGCCGGGCGGACGTACTGCGGTTTGAGCGAGCAGCCGCCGACGGCCAGCACCGCAGCCGAGACGGCCAACGCCAGTGTGCGACGCATGGCTAGCGGACCTCCGGGGCGGCCTTGGCGGCCGCCGCCGCGCCGCGCCCTGGTTCGGCCTTCGCTCCGCCGCCGAGCAGGCGAACGACGAAGACGTAGAACAGCGGAATGAAGAAGATCGCCAGGAACGTGGCGGTGAGCATCCCGCCGAGGACGCTCGTGCCGATGGCCTTCTGCGCGCCTGCGCCGGCCCCGCCTGCGATGGCAAGCGGCAGCACGCCGAAGCCGAAGGCCAGCGACGTCATGACGATCGGGCGCAGGCGCAGCTTGGCGCCCTCGATCGTGGCCTCGACGAGCCCCGTTCCCGCGGCCTGCTGGCGCTGGGCGAACTGCACGATCAGGATGGCGTTCTTGGTCGTCAGGCCCAGCACGGTGAGCAGGCCGATCTGGAAGTAGACGTCGCTCGGGAGGCCGCGGAGCGTCGAGGCCAGGACGCTGCCGATGACGCCCAGCGGCAGCGCGAGCAGGATCGAGATCGGCACGGTCCAGCTCTCGTAGAGGGCGGCCAGCACCAGGAAGATGACCAGCACGGAGAAGAAGTACAGGAGCCCGGCCTGCGACTGGGCCATGTGCTCCTGGTACGACAGGCCCGTCCACTGGAAGGCGATGCCGGCGGGCAGCTTCGCGGTGAGCTCCTCCATCGCCTGCATCGCCTCGCCGGAGCTGTGCCCCGGGGCCGGCTCGCCCTGGATGTTCATGGCGGGCACGGCGTTGTACCGCTCCAGCCTGGGAGGACCGTAAACCCAGCGGCCGGACGCCACCGCCGAGAACGGCACGAGGCGTCCGGCGGTGTTGCGGACGTGCAGGCGCTCGAGATCGGTCGGGAGCATGCGGAACGGGGCGTCGGCCTGCGCGTAGACGCGCTTCACTCGTCCGCCCTGCACGAAGTCGTTGACGTACGCGCTGCCGAACGCCGCCGACAGGTAGCCGTAGATCGAGTTGACGGGCACGCCCAGCGTCCCAGCCCGCTCCCAGTCGATGTCCACCTTGTACTGGGGCACGTCCGGCATGCCGTTGGGCCTCACCCGCGCGAGCCGCGGGTCTCCGGCCGCCATACGGATGAGCTGGTCCCGCGCCCGGAGGAGCGCCTCGTGGCCGAGGCCGCCGCGATCCTGAAGCATGAAGTCGAAGCCGGTCGCGGAGCCCAGCTCGACGACGGGCGGCGGAGGCACCACGTAGATGCTGGCTTCCTTGATGCGCGAGAGCGCGCCCATGCCGCGCCGCGCCACGTCCTTCGCGCTCAGTCCGGGTTTCCGCCTGAGATCCCAGTCCTTGAGCCTGATGTAGGCCATCGACTGGTTCTGGCCGCGCCCCGCCATGCCGATGCCCGCCACGCCCATGAAGGACTCGACGGCGTCCGGCTCGCTGCCGGCGAAGTAGGCCCGGGCCCGCGCGAGCACCGCCTCGGTCTGCTCGAGCGTGGCGCCGACGGGCAGCTGGACGATTCCCATCAGGTTGCCCTGGTCCTCGTCCGGGAGGTAGCCGGTGGGCATCCGCGAGAAGAGCACGACGAGGCCCCCGACAATCACCGCGAACACCAGCGCGTAGGGCAGCTTCCGCCGCAGGATGTGCGCCACGGCCCCCCTGTAGGCGTCGCGCCCGCGGTAGAAGCCGCGGTCGAACCAGAGGAAGAACGGCCGGAAGAGGCGGAACCCGCTCGGCGCGGCTTCGTGGCCCTCCGCCACCGGCTTCAGCAGCGACGCGCACAGCACGGGCGACAGGACGAGGGCCACCACCACGGACAGTAGCATCGACACGATGATCGTCACCGAGAACTGGCGGTAGATGACGCCCGTCGATCCGGGGAAGAACATCATCGGCCCGAAGACCGCCGCCAGCACGAGGCCGATGCCGATGAGGGCGCTCGTGATCTCGTCCATCGACTGCCGCGTGGCCTCCTTGGGGGACAGCCCCTTCTCGCTCATGACCCGTTCCACGTTCTCGACCACCACGATGGCGTCGTCCACGAGGAGGCCGATGGCGAGGACCATGCCGAACATCGTCAGCATGTTGATTGAGTACCCCATCGCCCAGAGGGCCCCGAAGGTGCCGAGCAGCACGACCGGCACGGCGATGGTGGGCACCAGCGTCGCCCGGAGGTTCCCGAGGAACAGGAAGATGACGAGGAAGACGAGGACGATGGCCTCAAAGAGCGTCTTGACGACCTCGGCGATGGCGACGCGGACAAAGGGCGTCGTGTCCATCGGGTAGATGACCCGCATCCCCTTTGGGAAGTACTTCGAGAGATCGTCCATGGCGGCCTTGATGCCGCTGGCGGTCTCGAGCGCATTCGCGCCCGCCTCCTGCCGGATGGCCAGCATGGCCGCCGGCTGCCCGTTGTACTGCCCGCGGATGTCGGCCATTTCGGTGCCGAGCTCCGTGCGCCCCACGTCGCGCACGCGCACGACGGACCCGTCCGGGTTCGTCCGGAGCGGGATGGCGGCGAATTCCTCGGGGGTGACGAGCAGCGACTGCACGAGGATCGACGCGTTGAGCCGCTGGCCCGGCACCGCGGGCGCGCCGCCCAGCTGGCCGGCCGACACCTCGGCGTTGTACGTGCGGACGGCAGCGGTCACGTCGCTCGCCGTCATCCCGTACTTCGTGAGGCGGTCCGGGTCGAGCCAGATCCGCATCGCGTAGCCCGAGCCCATGACCTCCACTTCGCCGACGCCCGGCACCCGGGCCAGAACGGCCTCGACGGTGGAGACCGCGTAGTCGGCCAGGTCCTCGACCCGCACGCCCGGCTCGTCGGAGGTGAGGCCGACCATCATCAGGTAGTTGCGCGTGGACTTGCTGACGGTCAGGCCCCGGCTCTGCACCACGTCCGGCAGCGCGGGAATGGCCAGCTGGAGCTTGTTCTGCACCTTGGCCCAGGCAAGGTCCGGGTCGGTCCCAGGCGCGAACGTCAGGGTGAGATTCGCCGACCCGGAGGCGTCGGCCGTCGCGCTCATGTACAGCATCCGATCGAGGCCCGTCATCTTCTGCTCGATGATCTGGACCACGCTGTCCTCGACCGTCTTGGCCGAGGCGCCGGGGTACATCGCGCGGATCGAGATCGAGGGCGGCGCGATCGGCGGGTACTGGGAGATCGGGAGGTTGTAGATCGCCAGGACGCCGCTGAGCATCATCGCGATGGCGATGACCCAGGCGAAGACCGGGCGGTCGATGAAGAACCTGGGAAGCATCGCGTCCCCCTACTTCGCCGGGCCGGCGGCGGCCGGACGGCCGGATGCCGCGGCAGCGGGCGGGGGCATGCCCGGCGCCCCGGAGGCGGGACCCGCGGCCGGGCTTGGCGCGACCGGCTGCACGGGCATGCCGGGCTGGATCCGCTGAAGCCCGTCCACGATGATGCGATCGCCGTCGGCGAGACCCGAAGTCACGAGCCATCGGTCGCCGATGGCCCGTCCGAGGACGAGCGGCCGCACGGCGGCCGTGCCGGCCTCGTCGACAACCAGGGCGCTGGCATTGCCCCTGGCGTCGCGGGTCACGCCCTGCTGCGGGGCCAGAATCGCCTGCTCGAGCACGCCCTCTTCGACAATCGCCCGGACGAACATGCCGGGCAGCAGGAGCGCGTCGGGGTTCGGGAAGACCATACGCAGGACCACGGAGCCAGTCGTCGGGTCCACGGTGACGTCGCGGAACTCGAGCCGGCCCTGCCGGGGGTACGGCGTGCCGTCCTCGAGCAGGAGCCGCACCTGGCTCTGCGACCGCCCGGTGTGCGTGAGCTGGCCGCTCTCGAGGTTCCTGCGCAGGCGCAGGAGTTCGGCGCTGGACTGCGTGACGTCCACGTAGATCGGATCGAGCTGCTGGATGGTGACGAGCGGCGTCGGCTGGTAGGCGCTGACCAGCGCCCCTGGCGTGACCGCCGACCGGCCCGTCCGCCCCGAGATCGGAGCCTTGAGCGGCGTGTAGGACAGGTTGATCCGCGCGGTCTCGACCGAGGCGCGAGCCGACGCGATGCTCGCCTCGGCGCGCGCCAGCGCGGCGTTGGCCTCGTCGGCGTCCTGCTGGCCGACGGCGTGAACGGCCACGAGCTCGTTGAGGCGCTCCGCGCGGGACCGCGCGGGCGGCAGGTTCGCCTCAGCCACGGCGAGGGCGGCCTTGGCCTGCTCGAACGCGGCCTCGTAGGGCGCCGGGTCGATCTGGTACAGGAGTGCGCCCTTCTGGACCGTCGAGCCCTCGACGAAGCGCCGCTCCTGGATGATGCCGTTCACCTGCGGGCGCACGTCGGCGATCAGATAGGCGGCGGTCCGGCCGGGCAGCTCGGTCGTCAGCACCACCCGCTCGGCGCGCAGGGTCACGACGCCGACCTCGATCGGGCCGCCCGGCCCGGCGCCCCTGCCGGCATGAGGCGGCTGCCCTGCAGCAGAGGCCGCGGGCTTGCCGCACGCGGCCGCGAGCAGGGCCGCGCCGGCGAGGAGGCCGAGGATCATCTGTCGCTTCATGGCTGTCTCCATCAGGACCTGTCGCGGGCCGCCGCGCTCCGCGGGCGCGTCGGGAGTCCCGCGTCGATGTGCAGGACGGCCGCCACGGTGAAGCGGACGGCCTCGTCGAGCCGCTCGTCGATGGACTTCCCGGAGGTGGCGGCCGCCTTCACGACGGCCATCAGCTGCACGAAGAACGCGTGGGCGCACGCCTGGCCGACGTGGTCGGGCAGGTCGGGCCGCACCTCCCGCACGACGCTCGCGATGGCGTCGAGCGCCGGCACCACGAACCGCTCCGCGAAGTGGCGGCGCGGGAGGCAGCGGTCGACGACTTCGCGCGCGAGGAGCTCGAACACGCGCACCGACGCCCGGCGGTCGGCGTGCGGCGCGAGGAACGCCCGGCCGAGGGCGCGAAACGCGCGGTCGGGGTCGCGCCGGGCGTGGGCGGCGGCGTCGCGCGCCGCCGCGAGGACGGGCGCCCGGAGGAGCGCGGCCCGCCGCGCGAAGACCTCGGCGTAGAGGCCGGCCTTGGACCGGAAGTGGTAGTTGACGGCGCCGAGGTTCGCGCCCGCCGCCTCGGTGATCTCCCGGACGAACGCCCCCGGGAAGCCGCGCGAGGCGAAGAGGCGCTCGGCGGCGTCGAGCAGGCGCTCACGGGTGCGGGAGTCGGGAGCGGGCGGAGAGGGCTTCATACAACCGTATCAAACAATTGTTTGAACCTAGCATCCGGTGGCGCGGCGTGTCAAGCTCCGCGCCGGGCCCGCTCCGGCCGCATGCTATAGTATCCGCCTGTCGGATCCGCCCGCACCCGTATGCCGCTCGCCCGCCTGCTCCGCTCGTCCGCCCTGAGGCCCCGCCTCGTCGGGACCGGCCGCTCGCCGCGGCACCTCGGCGGAGACCGGCCCGCGCCGGAGGACGCCGCCGCGCTGCGCGCCATCGTGTCCGGCCTCTACGGCGGACGCTCGCTGCGCATCAGGGCCGTCGACGCCGGATCGACGAACGCCGAGGAGCTCGAGCTGACCGCCCTCGGCAACGCCTACTACGACATCGAGCGTCTCGGCCTGTCCTTCGTCGCCTCCCCGCGCCACGCCGACGTGCTGATGGTCACCGGGCCGGTCGTCCGCAACCTCGCCGGCGCCCTGCGCGCCACCTACGACGCCGCCCCAAGCCCCTGCATCGTCGTGGCCGTCGGCGACGGCGCATGCACCGGGAGCATTTGGAAGGGCTCGTACGCCGTCGTGGGCGCGGTCGACGAGGTCATTCCGGTGCACATCCGCATTCCGGGCGACCCGCCCTCTCCGGACGACATCATCCGTGGGTTGGCTGCCGGCCTGAGGGGGGCGCGGTGACGGCCGGCCAGGCTGTCGCCGCGGGCCTCCCCGGGGCCGCGCTGCTGTGGGTGTTCGCCGCCATCGCCGGCCTGGCGGCGCGCGGACCGCGGGTGAGGCAGCTCGCGCACGCGCTGCTCGCCGCCGGTTCGGCCTCCGGCCTCCTGGCCTCGCTGGCGCACCAGCTCGCGGCCCTGCCGCCGCTCAAGCTCGCCGCGCCGCCGATCCTCTTCGGCGCGCCGTTCGTCGTCGATCGGCTCTCCGCGTTCTTCCTGATGCTGCTCCACGGCGTGTCGCTCATGGCCGCCTGGTTCGGGTGGCGGTACGGCGAAGACGAAGCGGCGAAGTACCCGCCCCGCCTGGTGGTGCCGCTCACCGCCGTCTTCTGCCTCGGCATGCACGGGGTGTTGCTCTCTTCCGGCGCGGCCAGCTTCCTGCTGTTCTGGGAGGCGATGTCGGTGTCGTCGTTCTTTCTCGTGATGGCCGACGGCACGGCCGACTCGCGGAAGGCGGCGCTGCTCTACCTCGCCGTCGCCCAGGCCGGGGCGCTTGCCCTGCTCGTCGGCATCGGCGTGCTCGGCGGCGGATCCGCGCGAGTCACCCTGGCCGCGCTCGGCACGGGCCTGCCCGCGCTCCCGCCGGCAAGCCGGACGCTGGCCCTGGGCCTGGTCGCGTTCGCCTTCACCTCGAAGGCCGGGCTCGCGCCGTTCCACGCATGGCTGCCGGAGGCGCACCCCCGTGCGCCGAGCCAGGTTTCCGCGCTGATGTCGGGCGTGATGCTGAAGATCGCCGTCTACGGCCTGCTGCGGTTCACCTCGATCTGCTGGCCGGCGCTCCCGGACGGCTGGAGCCTGGCGCTGGCCGCCCTCGGCCTCGGCGGAGCGGTCGTCGCGGTGATCTCCGCGAACATCGCCCGCGACATCAAGCGCATCCTCGCCTGGAGCAGCGTCGAGAACCTCGGGCTCGTCTTCGCCATGTTCGGCTTCTCCGCGCTGGCCGGCGCGCACGGCCACCCACGGCTGGCCTCGGCCATCCTCGGCGCGATGTTCCTCCACGTGTTCGCGCACGCGCTGTTCAAGGCGGGGCTGTTCCTCGGAGCCGGCGCGGTCCTCCACGGCGCGCACACGGCGAAGATCGAGGATCTCGGCGGCCTCGCGAACCGGATGCCGCGCTTGTCGGCCGCGATGCTCGCCCTGGCCCTCGCCGCCGCCCCGCTGCCGCCGTTTGGCGCCTTCGCGGCGGAGTGGCTGCTCGTGGAGTCGCTGCTGGCGTCGTTCGGCACCGGAGAACTCCTGCTCGTGGCCGTCGGCGCCGTGCTGCTGACGGGCGTCGCGTTCCTCGCGGGCATGGCGGTCTTCGCGATGGTGCGCCTGTTCGCGTTCACGTTCCTCGCCGAACCGCGATCGGCCGGCGCGCGCTTGGCGGCCGAGCCGCCTGCGCCTCTGCGTTCGCCCGTGGCCGTGCTTGCGCTCGCGGGGCTGGCGCTGGGCGTGCTGGCGCCGTGGGCGTCGCCGCTGCTGCCGATCCCCCTGACCCGGGCCGCCTGGACGGTCTCGGCGCCGCCGGCCCCAGCGGCGGCTCGTGCCGCGACGGCCGCCGCCCCCGTGTCCGCGCTGCCCCTGGCCCTGGCGGCGGCCCTCGCCGGCGCCCTCGTGTGCGCCTGGCTCGCCGGGCGGCTGCTCGCGCCTGGCCGGCGCGTCCGCCGCGTCCGGACCTGGGACTGCGGTCAGCCCATCGACGCGACGATGGAGTACACCGCGACGGGCTTCTCGGCGCCGCTCCGGTTCTTCCTGCGCGACATCGTCACGGCCGAGAAGCACCTGGTGTTCTCGCGCGTGCACCCGGCCAACCCCTGGATCACGCGCGGATCGATGGAGTTCCGCAAGGCCGCTGGGGCCGTGGAGCGGATCTACCTGCCCATCGCGGGCTTCATCGAAGGCGTCGGGGCGCGCCTGAAGCTGCTGCAGAACGGCGTCATCCAGTTCTACGTGGCGCTGATGCTCGTCACGCTGATGCTGACGCTCTGGGTCGCCCTGTGAGCCCGGCGCTGCTCACCCTCGTCCAGGGCGCCATCGTCGTGGCGCTGGCGCCGCTGGCGCCGGGACTGGTGCGCCGCTTCAAGGCGGTCTTGCAGGGCCGCCAGGGGCCGCCGACGCTGCTCCCGTACTGGACGATCGCGACGCTCTTCCGGAAGGAGACCGTCGTGTCGCAGTCCGCGTCGTGGGTCTTCCTCGCGGCGCCGACGGCCGTGCTCGCCTCGTCGCTCCTCGCCGCGTGCGTCCTGCCGCTCGTCTCGCGCGGCGGCGCGCTGGCGCCGCTGTCGCACCTGCTCGCGGTCTCCGGGATCTGGATGCTCGGCTCCGTCTTCCTGGTGCTGGGCGGGCTCGACCCCGGCAGCGCGTTCGGCGGGATGGGCGCGAGCCGCGAGATGACGATCTCCGCCTTCCTCGAGCCGGCGCTCGTCGTGTCGCTGGCCGCGCTCGCAATCGCGTCGGGATCCCCGGCCGTCGACGCCATGATGGACGTCGCCGGCAGAGGCCTGCTCCTGCGCCCCTGGCTCCTCCCGGCCGTCGGCGGGCTGGCGCTGGTGGCGCTCGGCGAGAACGCGCGCTACCCGGTGGACAATCCGGCCACCCACCTCGAATTGACCATGGTGCACGAGGCGATGCTGCTCGAGTACTCCGGTCCGCACCTGGCGATCCTGGAGCTGGCGAGCGCCGTCAAGCTGGCCACCTTCGCGCTGCTGCTCGCCAACCTGCTGGTGCCGGCCGGCCTCCTGAGGGCTGGCGCCGGCCCGCTGGCCGCCGCCGCCGCCGTGCCCGCGGCAATCGCCAAGCTCGCCGTGACGATGGGCGGCCTCGCGCTCGTCGAGTCGGGCATGGCCAAGCTCCGGTTGTACAGGCTGCCGGAGTTCTTCTTCGGCGCGCTGTTCCTCGGGCTGACGAGCCTTGGCATCGGGCTGATGGCGGGGTTCAAGTGAGACCGGACCCGGCGCTGCTCTCGAGCGTCTTCACGGGCTGCATGCTGCTGGCGGCGTTCTTCGCGATCGGCCGCACGCGCCTGACGACGTTCCTGCGCCACTATGCCGCCTCGTCGGCCTGCCTGGCCGGCGTCATCCTGGTCAGTGCCGCGGTGTCGGGCAACCCGGCCGAGTACGCGGGCGCGGCGGCCACGCTGGTCCTGAAGGTGGTGCTCATTCCCCTCGGCCTGCTCCGCACGGCGCGGAAGCTCGGCGACGCGATGCGGCTCACGTCGATGACGCGGCCGGTGCTGTCCTACACGCTGGCCGCCGCGAGCGTGGCCGGCGCCTGGCTGCTGGCGCGGCGGCTGCCGCTGTCGGCGGCGTCCGGCCGCGCGGAGGGCGGAGAGCTGCCGCTGGCCGGCCTGCTCTTCGTCGCCCTGGCGCTCATCCTGCTGGGCTTCCTGCTCATCATCATCCGGCGCGACCTGTACTCGCAGATCATCGGGTTCCTGACGCTCGAGAACGGGATCTCGGCGTTCGCCGTCGTGGCGCTGGGCGGAGTGCCGTTCCTGATGGAAATGGGCATCTTCGCTGTCGCCGCCAGCGGCGTGGTCCTGATGGCCGTCCTCAGCGGGCAGGTCCACGCGCTCTACGCCAGCCACGACACGGACGCGCTCAGGGAGCTGACCGATTGAGCCTGCTGCTGCTCCTCCTCGTGCCCGCCGCAGCAGCGGTCCTCGCGGCCGCGGCGCCCGATGCCCGAAGCGCCGGGCGCGGAGCGGTGGCGGCCAGCCTGGCGGGCGCGGCAGCGCTGGCGGCGGCGGCGTGGCCGGTGGTCGCCGCCGGAGAACGGTGGTTCGGCGGCCACTGGATGCTCGATCGGTTCACGGTCACGATGGCCGGCCTGGTGGTAATGGTCTGGGTCTCGGCAGCAGCGGCCAGCACCCGCTACGTCGGCGCCGAGCACGACGCGGGCATCCTGCCGCTGCGGAAGGTCCGGCTCTATTACGTGCTGATGCCGGTGTTCGTGGCCGCCATGCTCGTGACGCTGCTGACGGATCACCTCGGCGTGCTCTGGATCGCGCTCGAGGTCACAACGCTGGCGACCACGCCGCTCGTGGCGCTCTACCGGAAGGACGGGGCCGTCGAGGCGGCCTGGAAGTACCTGCTCCTCTGCTCGGTCGGCATCAGCGTGAGCCTGCTCGGGCTGCTGCTCCTCGCCTACGCCGGCGTCCGCGGCGGGCTGCCGCTCGGCTCCGCGCTGTCGCTGTCGGCCCTTCGAGGCGCGGCCGGCTCCCTCGACCCGCAGGTCGTCCGGTGGGCCTTCGTCCTGCTGTTTGTCGGCATCGGCACGAAGGTGGGCTTCGTCCCGCTGCACCCGTGGCTGCCGGACGCCCACAGCCGGACGCCGTCGCCCGTCTCCGCCATGCTCTCGGGGGTCCTGCTGAACGTCGCGCTGTACGCGCTGCTGCGGTCCCGGACGATCGTGGACCTGGCGCTCGGCAGCGCGGCGTGGACCTCGGGGTTCTTCCTGGCGTTCGGGCTCGCGTCGGTGCTGTTTGCGGCGTTCGTGCTGCTCCACCAGCAGAACTACAAGCGGATGCTCGCCTACCACAGCGTCGAGCACATGGGGCTCATCGCGTTCGGCCTCGCCATGGGCCCCGCCGGCGCCGCCGGCGCCGTCATGCACATGGTGGGACACACGCTGGCCAAGAGCGCCCTCTTCCTCTCCGCCGGCGAGATCCTGCTGCGCGTCCACTCCACCAAGATCCCCAACGTCGGCGCGCTGCGAGGCCGGATGCCGAGGACCTCGATCGCGTTTCTCCTCGGGTTCCTCGGCCTGATCGGCGTGCCGACGTCGGCGATCTTCGCCAGCGAGCTGACGTTCCTCATGGCCGCCGCCCGTCTGGCGCCGGCGGCCGCCCTCGCCATCGTCCTCGCGCTGGTGATTGTCGCGGTCGGCGTGCTCCACCACGTCTTCGAGATGATCTACGGACGCGTGGACGCCGGGGGCGACCGCCCCGGCGCCACGCCGGGCTCGCCGGTTCGCGAGGCGTGGACGTTGACCCACGTGGTCGTGGGCGCCCAGTTGGCGCTGCTCTTCGCCGGCGGCGTCTTCTTCCTCACGCCGGGCGGCTATGCGGCCGCGGAACGCGTCGCCGCGGCCTTCACGGTGCGGCCATGAACGCGGCTGCCGTTGCCCGCTCGATCGCCCCGGATGCGGCCCTGTCGCCGCCGGACGAAGGCCGGCTGGTCGTTCCGGTCGCGCTCGGCGACTGGGAGGCCGCGGCGCGCGCGCTGCACGCCGATCATCGCCTCCCGCTCGACCTGCTGTGGGCCACCGACGACCGCGCCGCCTCCGGTTCCTTCGGCCTCCACGCCGCATTCGCGCTGGATGCGTCGCACGAGTGGATTGAACTGGTGACCGCCGTGCCCGGCGCCGACCCGGTGTTCCCGTCGATCACCCCGAGGGTAATGGCGGCCCACTGGTACGAGCGGGCCGTCCAGGACATGTTCGGCCTCACGGCCGCGGGGCATCCCGATCCAAGGCGCCTCGTGCACCATGAGAACGTCCCGCCGGGCACGTGGCCGCTGCGCAAGGACTTCCCCTGGGACGCGAAGCTCCCCTGGGCCGCCGAACCGCACCCGCTGGCCACGGTCGAGGGCGAGGGTGTGTTCCAGGTCCCCGTGGGGCCCATTCATGCCGGCGTCATCGAGCCCGGCCATTTCCGCTTCAGCGTGGCCGGGGAGCGTATCATCACCCTCGAGGGCAAGCTGTTCTTCACCCACAAAGGCGTCGAGAAGCTGCTCGAAGGCCGCACGGCGGCGGCGGCCATGCCGTTTGTCGAGCGGGTGTCCGGCGACTCGGCGGCCTCGCACGCGCTCGCGTTCTGCCAGGCCGTCGAAGCCGTCGCCCGCTGCCGGGTGCCCGAGCGGGCGCGCGTCCTTCGCGTGCTGGCGGTGGAACTCGAGCGGTTCACGATGCACCTCCACGACGTCGCGAACATCTGCGGCATGGGGACCGGCTTCACGCTGCTGGCGGCCGGCGGGTTCCGCGTCAAGGAGCGGCTGCAGCGACTGTCGGCGCGGCTGTTCGGCAACCGGTTCTTCAGGGGATTCGTGCTGCCGGGCGGCACGGCCCGGGACTTGGGCGCGCCGGAACTGGACGACATCGAGGCGACCCTCGACGGCGCCTGGGCCGAGGCTTCGGGCCTCTTTCAGATCGGGCTCGAGTCGGACTCGCTGCTCGATCGCCTCGAGACGACGGGCGTCCTGTCCCGCGACGCTGCGTGGGCGTACGGCGCGAAGGGCATCGCGGCGCGCGCGTCCGGCCTGGACCGGGACTCGCGGCGCGATCATCCGCACGCCGCGTACGGAACGCTGCCGCTCAGGGTGCCCGTGCGAACCGAGGGCGACGTCGACGCCCGGGTGCGCATCCGCCTGGACGAAATGGCGCAGGCGCGGGCGCTCGTGGCGCGGGGCGCCGCCGAGTGCCGCCGCAGCCAGGGCGCCCCGTGGTCGGCGCCCTGCGAGCCGGCGGACGGCGATGCGCTCGGCTGGACGGAAGGATGGCGCGGCCAGATCCTCGACTGGGTCCGCTTCCGCGGCGGGGTCATCGATCGCGCCGTCGTGCGCGACCCCTCGTTCTGCAACTGGCCGCTCTTCGGCGAACTCGGCCCGGGCAACATCGTCCCGGACTTCCCGCTCTGCAACAAGTCGCTCAACCTCAGCTACTCTGGCACCGACCTGTAGCCGTGCCGACGCCGGGCGGGGCTCCCGGCCGGGGCCCGCAGCGGCCGCGCCGGCCTGTACGCGCGCCTCGCGGGAAAACGGGGGCCTGCCGCGTCACTTCCGGGCGGTGCCGTGCCGCACGCGCTCGATCTGGTCGACCATCTGGCGCAGGCCGAGTTCGCGGATCATCGAGCCGATGCTCCGATGGGGGTCGTTCGACCAGAAGACCCCTGTGTCCTCGCGGCTCGAATACGAGAAGCCCGCCTTCGCTCCGAAGCGTTCGGCGAGCGCACGCCCGTCGCGCAGGCGCTCGCTCCAGTGGAGAATCGCGAAGGCCAGGTCGATCTCCCGCACGAGCACGCCTGGCGTCGTGATCCGGGCGGAAACCCTGCCGATGGGATCGACAAGCGACGCGTTGTCGCGCGGCGTGCTGGTCACCACGTAGAGCGCGTGGCGCATCGCCTGCGCGGCCGGCCGGATCGTCTGCGGCGACGCGCTCGGCAGCGCCACGATCTCGGCGCCGGCCGCCGCGAGCGCGTCCCAGGCCTCCTCGTAGTTCTGGTCCCAACAGATGAGGATGCCGAGGCGGCCGAAGTCGGCGTCGAAGACCGGGTACTGGCTGCCGGGCCTGACGCCCCCCTCGGCCACGCCGCTTTCGTCAATCATCGGGCGGACCTTGCGATAGATGCCGGCGACGCGGCCCGCGCGATCCAGCAGCACCGCCGCGTTGCTGATCGGCCCGGCCGCTCCCCCCTCGCTCAGGGTCATCGGCACGACCAGCCACGTGCGGTGCTCGCGGGCCTTCGAACCCAGCGTCGTCAGGACGGCACCCTCCAGCGGCACGGCCTGCTCGGCCGCGGTTCGACCGGGACGCTGGATGGCGGACTCGGGAAACACCAGCAGGTCGAGGCCACGCCCGCCGGCCGTCCGCGCGGCTTCGGCCGCCGCCCGGTCCGCGAGGCGCGCGGCCGTCGCGAGGCGCTCGTCGAGGCCTCCCGTGAACCGGGTCAGCACCGACGCGACCACCACCTTGCGCGGCGGGGAGCTTGCCCGGCCCTCCGCGCGGGCCACCGGGCCCGCCGCCTGCGCGCCCGCCGGCGCCGCCGCTCCGACCATCCACGCCGCCGACGCCAGGCCTGTCGCCAGCCAGCCCGCGCGTCCCTCCACGGCTCCCCCTTCGCGGCCGGCGGCCAGCGCCGCGCCGCCGGCTACACGAGCGCCTGGTTGATGAGCCCGCTCAGCAGGAACGCCAGCCCGACCGTGAAGGCCGTGATCCAGGCCATGTCCCGCCAGCCGAGGACGCGCCTGAGCACGGCCATCGAGGCGAGGCACGGCACGTAGATGGACGTGAAGACCGCAAACACGTACATCTGGAGCGGAGTCAGCACGCTTCCGAAATCGGCGGTGCCCGCCATGACGGCGAGCGTCTCCAGCGCCATCTCCTTGCGCAGGACGCCGAAGAGCAGCGCCGTCGCCGAATACTCCGGCAGCCCCAGCCAGCCGCTGGTGATCGGCGACAGCGCGGCGTTCACGGCCCCGAGGATGCCCAGGTGCTGGAGCGCGCCGAGCATCGCGCTCCCGGCGATGAGGAGGGGGAAGGCCAGGAAGACGAATTCCTTCATCTGCATCCAGGTCTTCTCGGCGACCTCCCGGACCGCGGGGGCGCGCAGCGGCACCATCTCCAGCACGAAGCCGGTCCGCTCGCCCTTCACCGTCCGCCCCAGGATGAACCCGGCTATCACGATCAGCACGAGCATCAGCAGGTAGATCGAGAGGGCCGCCCACACCGACACGAAGTGCGCCACGAGCCCAAGGATGACGATCGTGCGGGCGGAGCACGGCACGAGGCTGACCAGGGCCGACGTGACCACGCGCTCGCGCCGCGTCTGCAGCGACTTGGTCGCCATCAGCGCCGGAACGCTGCAGCCGAACCCGAGGATGAGCGGGATCATCGACCGGCCGTGCAGCCCGAGGCGGTGCATCGGAGCGTCGAGCAGGAAGGCGGCCCGCGTCAGGTAACCCGAGTTCTCCATGAGGGCCATCAGGACGTAGAACGTCATGATGTACGGCACGACGATGCCCAGCCCGGCCTGGACGCCGATGAGCGTGTACTCGACGACCACCTCCAGGAGGCCCAGGCCCTCCAGCACCGTCCGCACCGGCACGAGCACTAGGCGGTCCAGTGCGCCGACGATCCACTCTTCGAGGAACCCGCCGAGGAAGAAGACGACGAGCAGCATGGCCAGCAGCGTGGCCCCGACAAGCGCCAGCCCCGCGAAGGGGTGCATGAGAATGTCGTCGAACCGCTCGCGTCGCAGCCGCCTGGCCGGCCTCCTCCGGGTCACCTCCTGCGCGATCAGCCCGGCGTCGCCGTAGCGGCTGCCGGCCGCCAGTTCGGCAATCGAGGCGCCGCGCCGGCACTCGGCCTCCGCCCGGGCCGCCGCGATGGCGGCCAGGACCTCCGGCGTTTCGTCCGTGGCCGCGCCGCTGGCCAGCAGCGTCATCGCGCGTCGC
This sequence comes from Acidobacteriota bacterium, assembly GCA_029562975.1. GTDB lineage: Bacteria > Acidobacteriota > Vicinamibacteria > Vicinamibacterales > JAKQTR01 > JAKQTR01. The sequence continues at coordinate 58,371 of JAKQTR010000053.1, forward strand.
CTCGACAGGCCGAGGCTCTGGGCCTTCCGCAGCGCGGCCTCGACGCAGCGGGGGTAGCCCACCTGCCGGTTCTTCCCCGGGTCGGGCGGTGCGCCCAGCGCGTGCACCAGCTCCTCGAGCCCCTGTCCCGACCGCGCGGACACGAGGACGACCGGAACGCCCAGCAGCACGGCCAGACGGTCGACGTCGATGCTCATGCCGCGGCGTGTCGCGTCCTCGTTCATGTGGAGCGCGACGACGACCGGCAGGCCCAGTTCGAGCAGCTCCAGCGTCAGGTACAGGTTGCGTTCCAGCCGGGAGGCATCCACCACGTTGAGGACGACGTCGGGCGGCCCGTCCGCCAGGCACCGGCGCACGGCCCGTTCCTCGGGGCCGTCGGTGTCGAGCGAGTAGACGCCGGGCAGGTCGAGGAGTTCCAGCGCGAACTCGTCGTGGCGGACGCGGCCGCGGGCGACCTCGACGGTGGCGCCCGGGTAGTTGGAGATGAGGACGCCGACGCCGGTGAGCTGCGAGAAGAGCGTGCTCTTCCCCACGCTGGGGTTGCCCACGAGCACGACGGCGCGGACCCCGTCGCCCTTCATGCGTGCCCCGCCGCAGCCAGCAGGATGCCCTTGGCGACGTTCCTGCCGATGGCGATTTCCGCCTCCTTGATTCGCACGAGCAGGCTGTCTGCGCGGAGCTTCCGGCGGACCCGCACCTCGACGCCGGGCAGGAACCCCAGCGACATGAGATCGTGGCGCGTGTCGCGCCCCGCGACGACCACGCGGATGGTCCCGGCCTCGTCCTCGTCCAGATCGGAGAGCGCCCGCACCGCACCGGCGCGCTCCTCGGACGCGGACGGCCCGTCCCCCGCGGCTGGGCCGGCGCCGCTTCTCGCCGTGCGCTCCAGGTGCGTGCAGACGAGATCCAAGGCCTCGGCCGGCAGGTCCTGTTCCGCGGCCCGCGCCTCGCGGTGCGCCTGCCTTGCATCCATGCCGAGGTCCTCGGCAAGGAACGCTTCGAGCCGGCGGTGGCGCTCGGCGACGGTGAGCGCAATGGCCCGCCCGGCCTCGGTGAGCACGACGCCGCCCGGCGCCCGGGCCACGAGCTTCTCGTGCGCCAGGTCCACCGCCATCTTCCCGGCGGCCGACGGGCGAATGCCCAGGTTCTCGGCTATGTCGCGCGTGCGGGCCGGCGCGCCGCGACGGGTGAGGCCGAGCACGACTTCCAGGAAGGCCGCCTTAGCGTCTCTTCGCACGCGATCGCCTCCCTGCGCTGCCGGCCTTGCGACCGGGCCGCGCCGGCCGGCAGAGACGGCACAGCCCGTAGAGCTCCATCCGGTGGCTGGTGACCGTGAACCCCCGCGCCCGCGCGACCGCGGTCTGCAGCCTCTCGATGCGGGCGTCCTCGAACTCCACGACCCGGCCGCAGCGCGTGCACACGAGGTGATCGTGGTGCTCCCGCCCGGCGACGATCTCGTACATCGTCGGCGAGCCGTGAAACCGCTGCGGCTTGGCCAGCCCGCATTCCGCCAGCAGGCGAAGGGTCCGATAGACCGTCGCCGGCGACACCCCGGGATCGGCGGCCCGCGCCCTGGCAAGGAGATCGACGACGGTGACGTGGCCGCTCGAGGCGAGGAACGCGCCGAGGATCGCCTGGCGCTGGCGGGTGCTCTTGAGCCCGCGCCTGGCGATGCAGGCGCTGAGGGACGAGGAGAGGTCGGGGGACGGGGCTACGCGCGGACGCACGACTTGATCCGGATTTTGAGACGCACTCTCAACTACGCTTGTACCCGGGGTCCCGGCCGGAAGTCAAGCGCCGGCGGCGGCCGGGGAGCGTCGGGGGGCCCGCCGTCGGGTCGCCGGCCGGCGCTGCGCGCTTCCGCGCGAAGCGTCCGCGCGCGGCTGATTCACGCGGACCCGACACCCGCGGTCGGCAGCCGGCGGGCGCCCGGCCCGCGCGTCTGCAGCCACCAGTGAATCGGCAGGCCGGCCAGCAGGAGGACGGCGCCCCAGAGCACGGCCTCGCGGCCCGCGCCGACGAGCGCGCCAACGGAGTACGCGGCGCCCAGGCAGGCGACGATGCCCGCGCCCGCCAGCCCGGCCCGCGCGCCGTCCGACCGGCGGCGCGCCCGCACGCGCAGCAGCGCCAGGGCGCAGGCGAGGTAGGCGGCAAGCGTCGCCGTCGTCGCCAGCAGCGCGAAGAACGTGAAGATGCCCACCAGCGTGCGCGACACGGTGAGCAGCACCAGAGCGGTGACCATGGCGCTCGTTGCGAGCAGCGCCGCCGCCGGCGCGCCGTTGCGCGAGGTGCGGGCGAAGGCGCGCGGGAACAGGCCGTCGTCGGCCATCGCCCGGGGCAGCTCTCCCTGCAGCAGGATCCAGCCGTTCAGGGCGCCGAGGGCGCTGACGGCGGCGAACAGGGACACGGCCCGGGCCGCTCGCGCGCCCCAGGCGGCGGAGGCCAGATCAGCAAACGGCGCGCTCGACGACGCCACGCGCGCGGCCGGCAGGAGCAGCAGCACGGCCGCGCACGCCGCCGCGCTGAAGGCCGCGCTCAGCGCCGTGCCCCACACGGTGGCGCGGGAGACGGTCTTGCCGGCTCCTTCGACTTTGTCCGCGGGAATGGTCGCCGACTCGAGGCCAAGCAGCGCCCACAGCGCGAGCGTGACGACCGACGCCGTCCCGCCCAGGGTGAACGGCGCGCCGGAGCCGCCGGGCCACCGCACCTCGTCGAGCCGGGTCAGCAGCAGCCCGATGGCGGCCACGAGCGGCACGAGCTTCAGCAGCGTCGTGACCGCCTGCGCCCATCCCGCTGCCCGGATGCCCGCGCAGTTGACGAGCGTGAACGCCCAGACAACGCCGAGCGTCGCGAGCGCGGTGTTGAGAGGCGAAGCCGTCATCCACGGCACGAGCGAGCCAAGATAGCCGACGGCCGCCGTGGCGATGGCGGCATTGCCGACCCAGATCGAGACCCAGTACGCCCACCCGACTGTGAATCCGGCCAGGTCGCCGAACGCGTCGCGCGTGTACGCGTACGGCCCTCCTGCGCCCGGCACGAACAGCCCGAGCCGCGCGAACACCAGCGCCAGCGTGAGGCCCCCCGCCGCCGTCACGATCCAGCCGGGCACGTTGTCTGCGCCGAACGGGGCCAAGGCGGCCGGCAGCAGGAAGATCCCCGACCCGATCGTGTTCCCGATGACCAGGGCGGTGGTCATCCAGAACCCGATGCGCGCGGCACGGGGACGCAGCGGCTCAGGGCCGTTCACGGTTCTCCTCGAACCGCATGCGGCACGGCGGGCAATCAGGCGCTGAAGGGCCCGCGTCGGCGCAGCTCATCGACACCCCGGCGACCGCCCACCGCAGGGGAAGCCCGGTGACGCCGCGGCGTGCCGGACCCGGCGCGCCGGACCGATCGGGCCGCCACCATGGCGGCCGGCCGGCGCCAGGCCAGGGAACGACGGCCGGGACGCTCCCGGCGCGCGCGCGGCGGTCACGCCGTCCCGTAGTAGCCCTTCAGCGCGCTCAGCATCGCGTGGAACGCCTCGTGGCGCCCGGCGCCGATGCGGTCCCGTTCGATAGCCTCGAACTTCGCGGCCAGCGCGTCCGCCGCGTCGGCCGGGACGACGCGGTCCGCCATCGGGAAGAGCACGCTGTTCTCCTTGTGGATGTGCGAACGCAGGATGTCGCGGTAGGCGGCCGCGTGCGCGCGGATGGCGGCCACGGCGCCCGGCACGCCCTTCCTCAGCTCGTCGAGGCCGGCGGCCATCCCCGCCACGCGCTCGCGGCCGAGGCCGTGCTCCATGAGCATGACGCCGATCGGCCCGCCGTCGCGCGGGATCCCGCGCCGCTCCAGCTCGGGGAAGAGCGCCTCCTCCTCTTTGCCGTGGTGGCAGTGATCGACGAACACCCTGAAGAACTCGACGAGCTGGCCCAGGTGCTCCGGGGCCTCTTCCCGGTTCGCGGCCACCGCGGCCTCGACCTTTTCGAGGATCCGCAGCGCGAGCAGCACGGCGTCGTGTTCGGTGACGAGTTCCTGCGTCGCCTTCATCTGGTGCCTCCCCTCACGGTTGAGCCGCCGCGGCCCACACGGGCCGGCGCCGCCATCGGCCTTCGGACGGCCGGGGCCCGCCGCCGCAGCGCGCGCTCGAGGGCCGCCCACACCGCCTCCGCCAGTCGCTCGAATCCCTCCGCGTCGACGATCCGGGTGCCGGAGTGGCACAGCGCCAGAATCGATCCCAGCACGATCACGGCGCCGGCATCCGGTTCGATGCCGGGCGCCAACTGGCCCCGTGCGGCGGCCTCCCGAAGGCACCCGGCGACGAAGTCCCGCGACCGCCGCCTGAACCCCTCGAGCCGCCTCGCCTGGGCTCCGCCTGCGGCCTGGGCGAGATGATCCGAGAGCAGCAGGCGCGACAGGGCGGGGTTGGCGAGGATCGTCCGGCAGCGGCTCCTGAAGAACGCGCCGAGGCGCGGAATCGGGTCCCGCGCGTCGGGCGGAACGTCAGCAAACAGCAGGGCGCCGACCCGATCGACGACGGCGTCCACGATGGCGTTCAGGCTGGGGAAGTGCCGATAGATCGCGCTAGGCGTGACGCCGACCTCGTCGGCCAGGAGCTGGGCGGTGAACCGGCGCGACCCCTTCGTGGCGATGATCCGCATCGCGGCCTCGACCAGCTGCGCCTGGCGCGGGGACATGGTGTCTGACCTCATGGGCGACCCTGCCGGACCGGCTCCCGGCTCAGTGTATGTCAACGAACGTTTACCTCACAATGCCGGCGCCGGCCGCTAGGTCCGGCTCCGTCGACCGGCAGGCGACGTCCCCGCCGGCGCCGCCCGGCCTTCGTGCGCCGGTCCGCCGGGCCGGCGTGCCGCGCGTGTTGTCCCGGCATAGCTGGCCCGTCCTGGATTCGGACGGCGATCGACGTCCTGCCCGGCTGACGCCAGCCGACGCGAATGGCCGCAGTCGCCGGAGGCAAGCCGCAGGAAATGCGAACCACGCTGAAGGAGCCAGCCCTCGTCGCCGAGGCCGCAGCGCCCGTTTCGGGCCTGGCGGCCGGCGCGGCGCCGAAGAGGGCCTCCGATCCCCGCGCCGGCGTGCCGGGCGAAGAGCGCCGCGGCGCGCGCTGCGCGGTGGTCGGCCGGGTTTCGGCATGCGCGAACGATGGCCTCGTCACGCTGGCGGGGAGGCTCACGATGCCGCGCGAGGCGGAGAACGTCAGACGCCCGGGCGCAGCAGTTCCGCAGCGGCCGGCTCGGGGCCGGCCGCCCGAAGCGCGCCGGCCCCCGCGGCGATCCTCACGCGGGAGGCTCGCGGATCATCACGAGCAGCATCTTGAACGGCTGCACCGCCTTGACGGCATGCGGCACGCTGGCGGGCATCAGGATCAGCTCGCCCGCCCCGACCAGGTGCGTCGCGCCGCCGATGGTGATGTCGGCGGAGCCGTCCAGCACGTGCACGAGCGCGTCGAACGGCGCCGTGTGCTCGCTGAGGCCTTCGCCCTGATCGAAGGCAAAGGCCGTCACCGACCCGGTCTTCTTCTTGATGATCTGACGGCTCACCACCGCGCCGGCCTGGTACGACACCAGGTCGAGCGCCTTGCCGCCGCCGAACGGCTCGGCGGCCTTCCCGTCGTGCGTTCCGCTCATCCGGGTTCTCCCTTCGCCTCGCGCGGCGCCGTGGTCACGCCGTGCGTCGCGAGCCGGGCCAGATCGCCCGGCCCACGAAGACCAGGAGCAGGGCCGCGCCGGCCAGGAAGACCAGGTCCGGCACGACGCGCGCCAGGGCGAGCGCCCGGATGACCTCGCCGGAGGCGATCTCCGGGCTGCGCGCGTACCACATGCCGTCGCGAACCGCGTAGTAGAACTGGTAGAAGCCGGACGGCACGAGGCTCACGAAGGTCATGAGCGCGAGGCCGCCGTTCAGGCCCCAGAAGCTCCACTTCAGCAGCGTGTCGGACCATCCCGCCCGGCTGACGGTGTGCCTCATCGAGAAGAGCATCAGGGAGATGGCCAGCAGGCCGTACACCCCGAAGAGCGCGGTGTGGGAGTGGATCGGCGTGGTGTTGATGCCCTGGATGTAGTAGAGCACGATTGGCGGATTGATGAGGAACCCGAACACGCCTGCCCCGAGCATGTTCCAGAAGGCGACCGACACGAAGAAGTAGATCGGCCAGCGGTACGGATTGGATCCGGCTCCCCCGGCCGCGCGCAGGTTGTGGACCGCTTCGAAGCCGACGAGCGTCAGCGGCACGACCTCGAGCGCCGAGAACACCGCCCCGAGGGCGATGATCGGCGTGGCCGCGCCGGTCCAGTACAGGTGATGGAACGTGCCGATGACGCCGCTGCCGAGGTAGAGGAAGATGCTGAAGTACACGGTGCGCAGCGCGAAGCGGGGGCCCACGACCCCGATGCGCGCCAGCAGGAACGCCATGAACACCGTGGCGAAGACCTCGAAGAAGCCTTCGACCCACAGGTGGACGACCCACCACCGCCAGTACTCGGCGTTCGAGAGGTGGCTGCCCTTCCCGTACAGCAGCCCCACCATGTAGAAGGCCGGGATGGCAATGGCGCTGTACAGGAGCAGGTGCGTGATGCCGCCGGCGTCCTTCTCGCTGGTGAGCGCCGGCCGGATGGCGCGCACGACCAGCACGAGCCAGATGATCATGCCGGCGATGAGCAGCACCTGCCAGAGGCGGCCGAGCTCGATGTACTCGTAGCCCTGGTGGCCCAGCATGAAGCCGTCGCCGCCGAACGCGCCCTGAATCGACGCGTACGTGCCGCCGAGCGCGCCGAGCACCACCACGACGACGGCGGCGAGGAGCACCCAGACCAGCGTGCCCTGGTGCTTGGGCTCGCGCCCGACGTACGGACCGATGAACAACCCCGCGGCGAGGAAGCACGTCGCGATGAAGAAAATGCCGAGCTGGAGGTGCCAGGTGCGCACGGCGGCGTAGGGCAGGACGCCGCCGATGGGCACGCCGAGGAAGCTCGTGCCCTCGACCGTGAAGTGCGCCGTCAGGGAGCCCAGGGCGCCCTGCAGCAGGAACAGCACGATCGCGATGAAGAAGTACGCGAGCGTGGCCTTCTGGCTCGGCGTCGGCGCGGGCTCGCCGAGCGTCGTCACGGGCGAGGCGGCGTAGTCGTCCTCCCTGACGTACTTCTGGTAGAGGAAGATGGCCGCCGCGATGCCGAGGATGAGCAGGATGACGCTGACGATCGACCAGATGAGGGCGTCCGGCATCGGCCGGTTGCCGACGAGCGGATCGAAGGGCCAGTTGCTCGTGTAGGTGTGGGACTCGCCCGGGCGGTTGGTGCCGGCGGCCCAGGCGAGCCACGAGAAGAAGCTGGCGACGAGGCGGCCTTCCTCCGGGCTGCGGACGATGTTCGCCTGAAGGCCCATGCGCGAGTCGCCCCGCTCGAAGAGCTCGGTGTAGTAGCGGACCAGGCTCGCGTGGGCGTCGGCCTGGAAGTCGGTGAACGTCAGCCGGCCGGACGCCGCGTCGTACCGGTTGGTCTTTTGTTCCTCAATCGCGAGCGCCGTCACGCGGGCGCGGGTCGCCGCGTCGAGGCGCTCGAGGTCGGCCTGCGTGAAGGCGGCGGCCTCTTCGGGGGTCTTCCCCAGGTGCCGCGCGGCAACGAACAGGCCCATCCGGTGCAGGTAGTCGGCCGACCAGTCGGGAGCGAGGTAGGCGCCGTGCCCCCAGATGCTGCCCATGTGCTGGCCGCCGCGGCTGTAGAAGTAGTTCTGGCCGCCGATGACGTCGGCCCCGGAGTACACCGGCTGGCCGGCGGGCGTGACGACCTCGGCTGGGATCGGGGGCTTCTCGCGGTTCATGAGGTGGCCTCCGAACAGGAGCACTCCGAAGGCCAGGACCAGGATGAACAGCAGAACCGCTCGTGTCCTCGCGTTCTCCACGACTCAACCCTCCGGTTCCCGACTGAGCGTCTGCTGCTGCCACGCGCGCGGCGACGTGCGGGAACCCACGACCATCACTATAGGGTGAGTAATCGCTTACTTACAAGCGGCGCCGGCCGGGCGCATCCTGCCCTCCCTCGGGCCGTCCGGCCCGGCCCCCGCCGATCGGGCGCGCGCCGCGACCGCTGTCGGGCGCCGGAGACTCACGCGACGCAGGGCGCGGATGGGCCGGCGGGGTCCCTCCCGGGCGGCAGGCCCGCGCCCGGACGCGCGCCTGGCGACCTGCGGCCGGCGCCGTGGTATGCTGGCTTGGGACCATGACCCGGTTGCGGCGTTTCACGTGCGCTCCCGCGATTGCGGTGCTGCTGCTGGCGGCGGCCTGGAGCGACATCGTGCTTCACGGGTTCGTCGAACTCGACAGCGCGCCGATCGGCCTGTCGGGCCCCTCGCCCGCGCTCGCCGCGGGCTCCGGCGCCATCGGCGCGCAGCAGACCCCGCCCGACCACTGCTTCTGTCACAGCGTTTCGATGGGAGCGCGCTCGCTGCCTCTGGCGGCCGTCTTCGAGCTTCTCGGGAGCGCCTGGCCGCCTCTCACCCCGTCCGCCGTCCGCGCCGATCGCCGCCCCGCCGACCAGCCTCCCAGGCCCGTCGCGTAGTCCGCCCGCTCCCGTTCTCTTCACGCCAACTCCCGTTCGCGATCGTGAGACTGCCATGCGAAGTGTCCTGTTCGTAGTCGTCGGCGTGGCGCTTGCCGCCGATGCCGCTGCCCAGTCGCCCGACAGCCCGATGACGCTTACGCTCGACGCCGCGCTCCGCATCGCCGAGGCGCGCAACCCGGGCGTGGTCGTCGCGCAGCAGGCCGCCGCAGCGGCCGAGGCGGATCTCGCCGGCGCCAGTCGCCGGCCCAATCCCTCCCTTTCGTTGGGATCGGAGGGCCTGCTCTCCCGACCGAGCACGCCGTTTGCGGACGGCCAGCAGATCCAGCTCGCGCTCCAGCAGGAACTGGAGACCGGGGGCCGGCGGGGGCTGCGGACCGAGCAGGCGCGGCTCGCCCTCGACTCGTCGCGGGCGACGGCACAGGACGCGCTCCGCCAGCTCCGCTTCGACGTCCGGCTCGCCTACCTGCGGGTGGTGCTCGCCAAGGCCGACGAGGAGGTCACGCGGGAGACACTCGCGGAGATCGACCGGGTGCTGGCCATCAACCGTGCGCGGTACGACGCCGGCGAGCTGGCGGGGGTCGAGCTTCGCAGGCTGCAGGTCGAGCGGTTCCGCTTCGCCGACGAGGCGTTCGCGTCCGAGCTGGAGCTGAAGCGCGCCCGAAGCGAGCTCCTCGCGCTGCTCGATCTCCGCCCGCTCGACAGGCCCTTCGACGTGGTGGACGAGCTGGCGTCGCCGGCAGAGGCGCCGCTGCCATCGGCCCAGGCTGACGCGGCAGCCGGGGTTTCGCTCGACCGGGCGCTGACGGCGCGGCCTGACCTGCAGGCCGCGCGCCACGACGTCGAGCGGGCCGAGGCCGGCATCCGTCTCCAGCGCGCCCTCGGCCGGCCGACGCTCGTCGTCGGAGCGGGCGTGCAGCGGGACTACGGGTCGAACGGCCTGGTGTTCTCCGTCGGCATGCCCCTGCCGATCTTCAATCGCAACGAGGCCGGCGTCAGGCGCGGGACGGCCGAGCGGCGCCAGGCCGAGGCCGCGCAACGGGCCGCCGAGGCGCGCGTCGCCCTCGAGGTCCGGCAGGCGCTGGACGCCGCGGATGTCGCCCGCCGGCGCCTGGCCTACATCGAGGGCGAGTACCTCCGCAGCGCCCGCGAAGCGCGCGACATCGTGCTCGCGTCGTACCGGAGCGGCGCGGCTTCGCTCATCGACTATCTGGACGCGGAGCGCGCGCTTCGCGAAGCCCTTCGCACCCGGAACCGCGCGCGGTTCGATCACCGGGTCAGCGTGTTTCAGTACGAGGCCGCCGTGGGAGCGCCCGCGCCGGGCCCGGAAAGGAACCGTCCATGACGATTGAACGGATCGCCCTCGCCCTGCTCGCGGCCCTCGCGCTCGCGGCGTCGGGCGCGTGCGGCGGGAACAGCCGCAGCCGGCCGGAGGCCGGCGATCACGACGCCGGGCCTCACGAGGACGCCTCCGCCGGGCGCAACATCGTCCACGTGGCGCCCGACCTTCAGCGCAAGTGGGGCATCGGCGTCGCGGAGGCCAGCCGCGCCGCGCTTCCCGGCACCATCACGGTCCCTGGCGTTCTGGCGCTCGACCCGCAGCGCAGCGGCCAGGTGTCGTCGCCCCTCGACGGCAAGGTGGCCTCCGTCGGGGCCCAGGTCGGCGACGAAGTGCGCCGCGGCCAGGCCCTCGTCACGGTGCACGCGCCGGCTCTCGCCCAGGCCAAGACCGCCTATCTGCAGGCCGCGGCGAGACTCGCACTCGCCCGCCGGGAGTCCGAGCGGGCCGACGTCCTCCTCGAGCGGGAGGCCATCGACCAGCAGGAGCACCTCCGGCGGCGGACCGCGTACGAGAACGCCTCGAGCGAGTTCGCCGCGGCCGAGTCGAGCCTGCATTCGTACGGCCTCGATCAGGCCGCCCTCGAGCGGCTCCTGCAGCAGGCCCGACGGCCCGACGCCGCCGGCGCGGCGCTCGACGGGATTGCCGAGCCGTACCTGAGGCTGGCCAGCCCGACCTCCGGCCGCGTGATCGAGCGGGACGTGGTCGTCGGCCAGCACGTCGAGCCGCGGCAGACGCTGCTGGTCGTGGCGGACCTTTCGACGCTCTGGGCGCTGCTCGACGCGCGTGAGGCCGACCTGCCGCTCGTCGCCCGCGGCCAGGCCGTGCGCATCACCGCCGGCGTCTACCCCGGCCGCGCCTGGTCGGGGCGTGTCGATCACGTCGGCGACGTGGTGGACGAGAAGACCCGCACGGTGAAGGTCCGGGTCGTGGTCCGAAACGACGAACGCCTGCTGAAACCCAACATGTTCGTCCAGGGCGAGTTTCCCACCGCCGCCGTGCGCGACGCGCTGACCGTGCCGCTCGACGCGGTCCAGACGATCGGCGGCGAGCCCGTGGTCTTCGTCCGCGAGGGGGCCGGCCGCTTCGCCGCGCGCCCGGTGGAGATCGGCGGCCGCGCCGGCGATCGCCGGGTCGTGCTGAAGGGGCTGGACGAGGGCGAGGCGGTGGTCGTCGCCGGCGCGTTCACGCTGAAGGCGGAACTCCTGAAATCGACGCTGGCTGGCGAATAGCCGCCTGGAGGCACGTTCCCATGCTCGAACGACTGATGGCGCTGCCCCTCAGGAACCGGCTCGTCGTCGCGCTCGGCGTCCTGCTGATTGTCGCGCTCGGCACCTACGCCGTCCGCTCCATCCCGATCGACGCGTTCCCGGACGTGACCAACGTTCAGGTCGAGGTGGTGAGCACGGCCGCCGGCATGGCACCGCTCGAGATCGAGCAGTTCGTCACTCGCCCAATCGAGAACGGCATGCGCGGGTTGCCCGGCCTGCTGACGATGCGATCGGTGACCAAGTACGGCCTGTCGGTGATCACGCTGGTCTTCGGCGACGACGTGGACGTGTACTTCGCTCGGCAGCAGGTGCACGAGCGCCTGTCGGGCGTCGAGCGGGCGCTTCCCGACGGCGTGGAGACCGAGATGGGGCCCATCGCGACGGCGATGGGCGAGATCTACCAGTACACGCTGGAGGGCGATCCGCCCGCCGGCCCCGGCGGCGAGGTCGCCAGGCTGACGCGGCTGCGGACGATTCAGGACTGGGTGGTGGCGCCGCTGCTCAAGAGCGTGGCCGGCGTCACCGAGATCAATTCCTTCGGCGGCTACCTGCAGCAGTACCACGTCGTGGCCGACCCGGACGCGCTGCTCGCGTACGGCCTCTCCGTGGACGAGGTCGCCGACGCGATCCGCAGCAACAACGCGAACGTCGGCGGCGGCATCGTCTCGCAGGGGCCGGAGCAGCGCATCATCCGAGGCGTGGGGCTCTTCAGGGACGAGGAGGACATCCGCAGCGTCGTGCTGAAAGCCGAGCGCGGCACGCCGGTGACCATCCGCGAGGTCGGGGACGTCCGCGCGGGCCACGCCGTCCGGCAGGGCGCGTCGCAGATGAACGGCGAACGCGAGGTCGTGGGCGGCATCGTGATGATGCTCCGCGGCGAGAACAGCCGCGAGGTCTCCAAGAACGTCGAGGCCCGGGTCCGCGAGATCAATGCCAGCCGCATGCTCCCGGACGGGCTGCGCATCGTCCCATTCCACCGGCGATCGGAGATCGTCGGCGCGAGCACGCGCACCGTGCTCAAGGCCCTCGTCGAGGGCTCCGTCCTGGTGCTCGCCGTCCTCGCGGTCTTCCTGTGGAGCGTCCGCGGGGCGCTGGTCGTGATTGCCGCGCTGCCCGTCTCGGCCCTCCTGACCTTCATCGCGATGCGCTTCGCGGGGCTGGGGGCGAACCTCATGTCCCTCGGCGGCCTGGCCATTTCCGTCGGCATGGTCATCGACGCGACCATCATCCAGGTGGAGAACATCCAGCGCCACCTCGCCCGGCATCCGCCCGGGCCGGAAAAGCTCCGAACCGTGCTCCGGGCGGCCCTCGAGGTCCGGAAGCCGAGCATCTTCGGCGAGCTGATCATCGCCCTGACGTTCGTGCCCATCGCCGCCATGCAGGGCATGGAGGGCAAGATGTTCTCGCCCCTGGCCTACACGGTGGTGCTGGCGCTGCTCTCGTCGCTCCTGCTCTCCATCTTCGTGATCCCCACGCTGTGCCTGGCGGTTCTCAAGCCGGTCCGGCGGGAAAGCCCGGTGTTCGCCCTAGCCAGGCGCCTCTACCTGCCGTGGCTCTCGATCACGCTGCGCCGGCGCCGCGCAGTGCTTGGGGCCGCCGGCGCCGCGCTCATCGCGGCCCTGCTCCTGGTGCCGCGGCTGGGCACCGAGTTCGTGCCCGTCATGGACGAGGGCGCCTTCGACATGGACGTCCAGATGATCCCCGGCGTGTCGCTCGAGCAGGCCATGCAGACCGCAGGCGAGGTCGAGGCGCGCCTCAAGCGGTTCCCCGAGCTCGAGACCATCGTCTCCCGGACCGGCCAGACCGGCGTGGCGATCGAGGCGCGGGGCGTGGACAAGACCGGGTTCGTCGGCACGCTCCTGCCGCGGTCGCGGTGGACGACGGCCGGCTCGCGCGACGAGCTGATCGCCAGAATGCGGGACTCGCTCGCCGACATCCCCGGCATGGTCTTCAGCTTCAGCCAGCCGATCCAGTGCCGCATCGACGAACTCGTCGCGGGCACCCGCGCGCAGGTCATTCTCAAGCTGTTCGGCGACGACGCCGACCTCCTGAGGCGGAAGGCCGGCGAGCTGGCATCGGTGCTCGGTGCCGTCCCCGGCGCGGCCGACCTGGTGGTTGAGCGCGTGTCCGGCCAGCCGTACCTCGCCGTGACCGTCGATCGCGAGAAGGTCGCCCGCTACGGCGCCAACGCCGGCGACGTCCTGCGGGTGATCGAGATCGCCGTCGCCGGCAAGCCGCTGTCGCGCCTCTACCAGCAGAACCGGGTCTTCGACATCGCGCTCCGCTTTCCCGACGAGCGCCGGGGCTCGGTCGAGGCGCTCGGCGCGCTCCTCGTCGCGGTGCCCGGCGGGTACCGCGTGCCGCTGAGGGAGCTCGCCGACGTGAGGGCGATCGAAGGCCCCGCGCAGATCAGCCGGGAGAACGGTCAGCGGCGCATCGGCCTGGAGCTGAACGTCGTCGGGCGCGACATCGGCGGGTTCGTCAGCGAGGCCCGGCGCCGAATCGCGGAGCGCGTCGAGCTGCCGGCCGGCTATTACCTGAGCTGGGGAGGCCAGTTCGAGAACCAGCAGCAGGCCATGCGGCGCCTCGCGGTCATCACGCCCGTCGTGGCGGGCCTCATTTTCCTGCTGCTGCTCTTCACCTTCGACTCGGTCCAGCTGGCGGCGCTCGTCCTGGCCAACCTGCCCTTCGCGATGGTGGGCGGCGTGTTCGCGCTCTTCCTCTCCGGGCTGTACCTGTCCGTCCCGGCCTCTGTCGGCTTCATCGTCCTGTTCGGCGTCGCGGTGCTGAACGGCGTGGTGCTCGTCTCGCACATCTCCGACCTTCGCGACGCCGGGGCGACCGTCGCCGACGCGGTGCGCATCGGCTGCGAAGACCGGCTCCGCCCGGTCCTCATGACCGCCAGCATCTCGATCCTGAGCCTGATTCCGATGGTGCTGGCGACCGGCCCGGGCTCGGAGGTGCAGCGCCCCCTGGCCGTGGTCGTGATCGGAGGGCTTGCCACCTCGACCGCCCTCACGCTGCTCGTGCTGCCGACGCTGTATCAATGGCTCGCCCCGGGACGGAGGACGGCGCGGCCCTGACACGACCGCACCGGCTGCGGCGCGAGGCGTGAGCCGGGACCGGGACGGCAGCGCCGTCTGCCGGCACGCCGCCTCGCGAGGCCCGGCACGCCGTCCGCCGGAGCCGGGAGCAGGACGGGGATGCGCACGCCGGCCCGTCCGGCAGACGGATCCAGGCGCTCGGCGGCGCGCCAATCCCGGCACCCGGGTGTAAGATGGGCGGCGTGAGGGGGCGATGAACGTCAGAAACACCCGCCGGGAGTTCCTCGGCTTCGCCGCGGCTGCCGCCGCGAGCGCGGGCCTGTTCACGCGAACCGCCTTCGGCCGCTCCCTTGCGGACAAGCCGGCCCTGCTCGGGGGCTCGCCCGTGCACCTAGGAGGCTGGCCGCAGTGGCCGGAGTGGCGGCAGGCCTGGGAGCCGTCCATCCTGGAGGTGCTGCGCAGCGGCAAGTGGTACCGAGGCTCGGGCGACAAGGTGCAGCAGTTCGAGGCCGCGTACGCGAAGCTGCTCGGCGCGAAGCGCTGCCTAGCCACCGCCAGCGGCACGACGGCCCTCCTCGTCGGCATGCACGTGCTCGACGTCGACGCCGGCGACGAGGTCATCGTGTCGCCGTTCACGTTCATCGCCAGCTACAACGCGGTCCTGATGCTCAAGGCCCTGCCGGTGCTCGCCGACACCGATCCGGCGACGCTGACGCTGGACCCGGCATCCATCGAGAGCCGGATCACCGAGCGAACCCGCGCGATCATGCCCGTGCACATCTACGGCATGCCCTGCGACCTCGATCCGGTCCTCGCCATTGCGAAGCGGCACCGGATTGCAGTGATCGAGGACGCGTGCCAGGCGTGGCTGGCCGAGTACAAGGGGCGCATGTGCGGCACGATCGGCGACCTCGGGTGCTTCAGCTTCCAGAACTCGAAGCACCTCCCGTCGGGCGAGGGCGGCGCCATCACCGGCAACAGCGACAGCCTCGTCGATCGGGCCGCGTCGTTCCACGACTGCGGCCGCTCCTACGGGACCTTCACGGGCGCGCGCCCCAACTTCACGAGGGGCGGCAACTTCCGGATGCAGCACGTCCAGGCCGCCATGCTCCTCCAGCAATTCGACAAGCTGGTACAGGAAACGGCCCGCCGGCGGGAGAACGCCGATCGCCTGACCGCCGCGCTCAGGGACATCCCCGGCATTCAGACCGTGCGCCTGCCCGGGGACAGCCGCGCGGTCTGGCACCTGTACCCGTTCCGCTACGACGCGGAGCGGTTCCAGGGCCTCTCACGCGAGAAGTTCCTCAGGGCGATGCGCGCCGAGGGGATTCCCTGTTCAACCGGCTATCAGGAGCAGTACTTCGACGGGCTCCTGGACGAAGCGATCGGCTCGCGCGGGTTCAAGCGGCTCTTCACCGCTCAGCGGCTGAAGCAGTACCGCGACAGCTTCCGCGACCTCCCGGGCAACCGCGTGGTCTGCGCCACGACGGTGGCGATCCCGCAGAACCTGCTGCTCGCCGAGCCCCGCCACGTGGATCACATCGCCGACGCGATCCGGAAGGTGCAGGCCCACGCCGCGGAGCTGGCGAAGGCGTAGCCCGGCCCCCGGCCAGGCGGGCCGGCCGGATTGGGGAGCAGGAAGCGGCGCCCTCAGCGCGGCGGCAACCGCCTGCTGGTGATCCGGCGGCAGCTTGAGGCTCGCCCGCAGGTTCTTCGCCGCGGCGGCGTCGCCGGCCGCGGGAGCCAGCGCCACGTCAGCCCCCGCCGCGCCTGCGCGGCGGCCGGGCTGCCGGCTACGCCAGCGCCAGGTAGCCGCTGTAGCCCGACAGAACGGCGGTCAGGATCAGGAGCGACAGGCCCGCAGCCAGCAGCGCGCGCGTCCGCCTCCCCGTTTGCCTCCACTCGCCCAGGACGAACACCCCGAGCAGCGAACTGAAGAGGATCTGGCACGCCATCAGGAGCGCCCAGCCCACGTAGGCCGTCTGGCCCATCGCCGGCTCGCCCGTCTTGAAGCAGATGAACTGCGAGCACCAGATCGCGCCGGCCAGGGCCGCGAGGGCGAAGTTGGCCCCGAGAGGCGCGCCGGCCTTCCGGTAGTCGCCGGTCGTCTTGTTCTTCGCATTCAGGCGCAGGCACCAGGCGACGTTCACGAGGAGACCGCCGAACAGCACGACGACCAGGACGGGCATGCCGCTCCACGTCCGCGATGTGGCCGGGGCCGTGGTCTCCGCCAGCCTCTGGATGGTCGGGCCGCCGACGAGGCCCCATCCCATCGCCGAGCTCATCAGCCCGGAGAACAGCGCCGCCCGGACGCCCTTGGAGAAGTTGAACTCGGCCACCGATTTCCGCTTCTCCGCCTCCGGCAGCTCCCGCTCCTTCGCCATCCCGGCCAGCCCCACCACGACGATGCCGGCGAGGGAGACGAGGACGCCGACGAGCGAGACGATGCCGGCGCCAGGCTCGAAGAGGCGGCCGATGTCGCCCGCGAGCAGCCGCGGGACGAGCGTCCCGGCCGCGGACGTGATGCCGCAGCCCAGCGCGAGGCCGAGGCCCACGCCGAGGTAGCGGATCATGAGGCCCCAGGTGAGGCCGCCCACCCCCCACATCGCGCCGCAGAAGAAGCAGTAGGCCAGCTCCCCTGCCGGCGCCGCCCGCAGCACCGGGAAGAGGTTCGGCGACGTCGCCAGCGCCAGCGCGACCGGCACGACGAGCAGGCCCGTCACGGCGTAGACGAGCCAGTAGCTCTCCCAGGCCCAGCTTCTGACCTTCGCGAACGGCAGGTAGAACACCGCGCCGGCGAGGCCCCCGATCGCGAAGATCAGGACGCCCAGGGCGGGGTTGGCGGCGGCTTCGGCTGGAGTCATCGCTCAGCCCTTCCCTTCACCCGCGCCGCGCGAGCACGTCGCGCTCGTACGCCTGCACCTCGCTCAGCCACGCCTCGCCAACCGGCACGCCGGCGGTCTCGCAGTAGTAGTCCCACACCGCGCCGAACGGCAGCGTCTTCGCCTCCTCGAGCAGCGCCAGGCGCGCCGTGTAGTCGCCCGAGCGCTCGGCTTCGCGGAGCCGATCGATCGGCTCCAGCATGGCCTGCAGCAGCGCCTTCAGCATGTTCCGCACGCCGATGACCCACGCCGCCACGCGGTTGATGCTCGCGTCGAAGTAGTCGAGGCCGATGTGCGTCCGGCCGAGGTAGTCGCCTCGCACGAGCTCCTGGGCGATGGCCCCGAGGTCGTCGCCGAGCGTGACCACGTGGTCGCTGTCCCAGCGGACGCCGCGGCTGACGTGCAGCAGGATCTCGGGGATGAACGAGAGGATGGCGCTGATCTTGTCGGTGATCGTCTCGGTCGGATGGTAGTGCCCGGTGTCGAGCGTGAAGAGCGTCCTCCGCGCGAGGGAGTACGACTGGTAGAACTCGTGCGAGCCGACGGTGTAGCTCTCGATGCCGATGGCAAAGAGCTTGCCTTCGACCGAGTCCCGCGTGCACGACTGGTCCACGGGCGCCGCGAGAATCTCGTCGAGGGCCTGGATCAGCCGCTCGCGCGGGCCCCGCCGATCGACCGGCGTGTCCTTCATGCCGTCCGGGATCCAGAAGTTGGTGATGCACGTCTTGCCGACGGCCCTTCCCATCGCCTCGGCGATCCTCCGGCAGGCGATCCCGTGCCGGATCCAGAAGTCGCGGATCCCGCGGTCCGCGTGCGACAGCGTGAAGTTGTCCGCGGCCTTCGGGTGGGAGAAGTACGTCGGATTGAAGTCGAGGCCGAGGCCGAGCGATCTGGCCCAGTCGATCCAGCCGGCGAAGTGCTCCGGCAGGATCTCGTCGCGATCGACCTTCTTCCCCTTGAATTCCCCGTAGAACGCGTGCAGGTTGAACCGGTGCGTCCCGGGAATCAGCGACAGGGCCTTCGCCGCGTCGGCGCGCAGCTCGTCGGGCGTCCGGGCCGCGCCGGGGTAGTTGCCGGTGGCCGCCAGGCCGCCCCCGAGCTCGCCGCCGAAGTCCTCGAAGCCCTTGACGTCGTCCCCCTGCCAGCAGTGCAGCGAGATCGGAACCGTCTTCAGCTTCGCCAGCGCGGCCCCGGCGTCGACGCCCATCTCCCGGTACCGCTCGGCCGCCAGCCGGTATGCCTGCTGCACATTCGCGCTCATGGCCGGACTCCTTCCGTGAACCGCGCTTCGATGGCCGCATAGCGGAGGGCCGCGCGTTCCGAGGCGGCGGTGGGCCTCGGCTCGAACGACGATGGCGACACGTGCCGCGCCACGTGGGCCCGGGCCTCGGCCAGGGAGGCGAAGCGGCCGGCGGCGATCGCCTGCACGATCGCGTTTCCCATGGCCGTCGCCTCGACCGGGCCCGCGAGCACGGGCTTGCCCGTCGCGGTCGATGTCGCCTGATTGAGATACGCGTTCTGGCATCCGCCGCCGATGATGCGCACGCCGTTGACCGGCGCGCCCGTCAGCGCCTCGATCGTCGTGAACACGGAGGCGTAGCGGCAGGCCAGCGAGTCCAGAATCACCTTGACCATCGCCGGCGGCGCCGACGGCACCTCCTGTCCCGTCTCGCGCAGCTGCTCTGCGAGCGCGGCCAGCATGCTCGGGGGGTTCAGAAGCCGCGGATCGTCCGGATACACCAGGCCCGCCTCGCCCTCGATCGCGGCGGCCGCCCGGAGCAGGCCGTCGTAGTCGACCGGCAGCCCCTGCTCGCGCCATTCCCTCCGGCACGACTCGAGGATCCACAGGCCCATGACGTTCTTGAGGAACCGCGTCGTGCCGTAGACGCCTCCTTCGTTCGTGAAGTTGTGCCGCGCGACCTCGCCGTCGATCAGCACGCCCGGGAGCTCCACGCCGGCAAGCGACCACGTGCCCGACGAGATGTAGGCCCAGCCCGGCTGCAGGGGCGCGCCGGCCACCGCGCTGCCCGTGTCGTGCGCGGCCGGAACGACCACCTGCACGCCGTGCAGCCCGGTCTCGGCGGCCACCTCCGGCAGCAGCGCGCCGAGCGGCGTGCCTGACGGCACCACCTCGCACAGGAGGCGGGTCGGAACGCCCAGGCGGCCGAGCAGCCCGGCATCCCACGTGCCCGCCCTCGCCTCGAACATCTGCGTCGTCGTGCCGATGGAGTACTCCGTCACCTGGCGGCCGGAGAGCATGAAGCCGAGCAGGTCGGGCACCAGGAGCAGGCGCGCGGCCTCGGCCGGCAGGCCCTCGCGCAGGTGGGCGAGCACCTGGAACAGCGTGTTGAAGGGCATGAACTGGATGCCCGTCCGCGCGAAGATCTCCGCCTTCGGCACCCGCTCGAACGCCGCCTCCATCATGCCGTCGGTGCGCGAGTCGCGGTAACAGACCGGGTCTTCGAGCAGCCGCCCGGCGGCATCGACGAGGCCGTAGTCCACGCCCCAGCAGTCGATGCCGACGCTGCGGATCGGCCGGCCGAGTTCCTGCGCGCGGCCTGCGGCCTTGCGAAGCCCGGCCTTGATCTCGGCGAAGATGCGCCCGATGTCCCACCGCAGGTGCCCGCCTTCGGTGCGCGGGGGGTAGTGGAAGCGGTGGACCTCCTCGAGCATCAGCTCCTGCGGCCGGAAGCCGGCGAGCATGACGCGCCCGCTTCCCGCCCCCAGATCCACCGCAACAAACAGCCGCCCTTCGTCGCCCATTGACAACCCCTCCGGCGGGCCGCGGCCCCCTGGGAGCACCGGGGAAGCCCGACGCCGGATCAGGGGCTCGACCGCGTGGCCCGGGCGGCCTCCGGCCTCAGCCGCTGCGGTTGCGGGGGATCATGGCGGACTCCGCTCGTCTGGTCAACACACAACGGCCGACCCAGCCGTCATGCCGGGCGCTCGAGGACGGATTCGACGACGGCCCTGATGCCCGCGCGCGTCGGCCGCCACAGACGGCGCCACGACGCCGAAGGCGCGCTCGTCGCGCGTCCCGCAGACCGGCTCCTCCAGGCGCGCCGGCAGATCGCGGACATCGACCAGGTGCGCGCAACAGGGCGCGGGCGGGATGCCAGGCGCCTCGGAGGCCTTCGACCCGGAGCGATCTGCGATCTCGCCGGGCGCACAGGCCGGCCGGAGCGGCCGGCCCGGCGGCAGCCCGGACTGCCGCCCCGGCCTCCGACTACGGCCTGGCGCCTCCTGGGGCGCTGGCGACGTTCGTGACGATCCAGTTCCCGGCGATGTCGCCCTGGGGGCCTTTCATCCGCGCCTGCTTCAGCGTGACGACCAGCGTCTTCTTGGCCGACTGGCCGTCCGGCATCTTCATGTTCGCGGAGACGGTCATCTCCTTGGTGGCCAGCACGCCGTCGTATTGGGTCGCGTCGATGGGTTTGAGGGGGTTTCTCATGCTCAGCTCGACCACCGGCCGCTCGCGCGAGATGGCCTCCCTGGCCTCGCTGACGTTCTTGGTGAGCTGCGCCCCTTCAGCTTCCCACTTGCTCAGCTCCTCCTGCATCGCGGCGTCCGGGCCTTTGAGCGTGAGGCCCTTCTCGACGGCCGCGTGCACCTTTCTGATCGCCTCGCGGTTGACCTGCCGGTACGCGTCCCACTTGTCGGTGAACTGCCGCTCGGCCTCTTGGGCGGCCCGGAAGGCTTCTGCGAGCGCCTTCAGCTGCAGGGGAGCCACCTGCTCGGGCGTCTCCGACACGATGCTCAGGTTCACGACCTCGCCCTCGGTGCGGGCATCGAAGGCCGTCAAGGCGAGGTTCGCCAGCGTCGTCGCGTCCCCCATGCGTGAAGCCACGAAGAACTTCCGCACGACGGGGCCCTGCGGATGTCCACCGCACCCGGCGGTGGAGGCGAGAACGACGAACAGGAGGAGGGCGAGAACGACGCACGCCGCGGATCGCGATCGGAGCATGAGCGGGCCTCCTTTCCTCGGCTCCGGGGCCCGGTGCAGGTGCCGGCCTGCTCCGAACCCCGAGCCGCAGCGCCTTCGCCGACGATCGGACGCGCCTGGGAAGCGGTCCGAGCCATGTACTCCGCGGGCTGTCGGAGGGATTCTAGCACTGCGGGGCCCGGTTCGGCCGCGCCCGGCCATCGCGTCGACGGCTTCGCCGCGGCAGTGACCGGGCGGGCGCGCCCGCCTCTAGCGGCGCTCGACGACGACGGCCGACACGGCGTCGGTTTCAGCGATGACAACCGCACCCGGTGCGTGGCGCGCGCGCTCGAAGGTGGCCGGATCCGCCAGGATCAGCTCGCGGGATTCCCGGCCGGTGGGAGCGAACGGCTCACCGAACATCACCAGCCACTCGGGCTCGATGGCGACTGGCAGCCTCGCCTTGCGGACGCGGAGCACGACGGCGGCTGCGTCTCCCCAGTTCGACTGAGAGACGCGAACAAGCGGCGGCTCGCCCGGATGGCGGCGCAGGAAGTCCTCGACCCGGCGGCCGACCGTCTCAATTGCCGCCGCGCTGCGTTCGTCGGCCGCCGCGCGCCGCACGGTGCGGTTCAGCTCCAGCGCGCCGAAGGCCCCGACCAGGAGCACGAGGATCGGCGGCAGGATCGCGAGCGACCGTCTCACCGCGCCGCCGGGCGGCGCTCGGCGCGTCAGCGCGTCGGCTGCGAGGCCGCCAAGCGTGCCGGAACCGACGGCGCCGACGGCGGCGAGCCAGAACAGCGCGTGATCGGGCGCCGGCGGATCGACCCTCGTGGCCGACGCAAGTCCCATGGAGGCGGCAAGCAGGGTGACCACGCCCAGCCACCAGCGGGGATCCCGGCGGCCATGCCGCCAGGCGACCAGCAGCGCCGCGATCGCCGCCAGCTGGCTCCCACTCCACACCACCCACGCTCTCGCCGGCTGACGCCGCAGCGGCTTCCCGTCCGGCAGCGCGGGCCGCGGCCGCCAGATCCAGGAGAACTCATACCCGACGGCCCTCGCCGCAGCGGCAACCGGCTGTCCGGTCCGCTCCGCCGACGTGAAGTACGCCGCGACCTGCGCGAGGTTCCCCGGCCTTCCCTCCAGCTGCTCGAGCAATGGGGGCGTCCAGAGGAGCAGGCCGAGCGCGATGGAAACCGCCAGGGCCCGCAGCGCGGCGCGCGTGCTCGGACGGGCTTCGCAACCGTCGCGCACCAGGTTCGCCGCCAGCGCGCCGGCCGGCGCCGCGACTGCCGCCAGGGCGACCGGCACGAGGCCGACGTGCGTTTGCGCGATCAACGATGCGCCGAGCACTGCCGCCACGAGGAAGCCGGCGTGATCCGCGCACGCCAGCGCCGCGGCCGTCATCGTGCCCGCCAGCGGCAGGACCACTGCGTGCGGATTCCAGACGCTGGTCACCAATCCGTCCGCCCTGGTGGCGAGCGCGGCCAGCGCGAGGGTGACCCCTACGGCGCTTCCCGGCCGGAGGTGGCGCCTTGCCGCCCAGGCGACGAACCCCACGCTCCCGAGGTTGAGGAGGAACGCGCCGGCGGGCAGCGCCGCGGACTTCTCGCCCGACAGCCAGTAGAGCGGCGCGAGCAGGTAGAAGTGCAGCGGCCCCGGGTGGCGCCAGCCGAAGCGGGAGTACGGCCCCAGCTTCCAGAACGTGCTCAGCGCGTGGAGCACGTCGATTTCGATGACGGCCAGGTCCGATCGCGGCCAGGACGCCGGGGCCGTCGCCACGATGACGGCCACGCACACGGCGGCCATGACGGCGGCAAACAGGACGACGAGTTGGATGCCCGACCGCCGCGGCGGGCGCGGGCGCGGGAAGCCGCCGCGCGAGGCGTCAGCCGTGGGCGGAGCCAGCTGTTCCATCCTGGTGCGAGCGCTGCGCGGGCCATTCTCGCATACGCCGGCCCGGGCCGGACGAGCGCGGAGGTTGCGGGCCTGACGGTATACTCGACGCCGTGCCGCCTCCGACCGGAACTCCCTGGCTGACCACGACGGAGGCGGCGGCCGTGTCCCTGCTGGCGCCAGCGGCCCTGACGCCGCTTGCCGCGTACGCGGCCGACCTTGCGGGCGTCGCGTTCACGCCGTTGCCCATGGCGGCGCTGGCGGCCATGGCGTTCCTCTTCTGCGGCGCGCTCCTCTTCCGGCGTGCGAAGCCGGATGGCGTCGGCCTGATGCTCGGCGCGGCGGCCGGGGCGCTGCTGCTTGCCTGGCTGCTCTGGCTCTCCGCTCCGTCGCTGCTGCCGCTCGGCACGGGCCCCGATCTGACGCACCACCTGATGCTGGTCCGCCACATCGAGACGCACTGGCGGCTGGTGCACGATCCGGCGCTCGAGCAGTCCCTGGGTGAGATGGCGCACTACACCCCGGGCAGCCACATCCTGGTTGCGCTGGCAGGCGCCTGGTCCGGCACCGACGGGTTGCGCGCGATGCACGGAGTCCAGGCGTGGACGGTCGCGCTGAAGGCCGTGTTCCTGGTTGCCGTATGCCTGCGCCTGCTGCCTCCGCGGGCGCCGCGGCTGCTGGCGGCGCTCGGGCCGGTGCTGCTGCTCGAATCGCCGCGCTACTTCCTCGGCGGCTTCACCGAATTCGGCTTTCTCGCGCAGGTCGTCGCCGAGCTGCCGGCCGTGGCGATGTGGTGGGCCCTCGTAGCCTGGGCCGACTCGCGCGCCGATCTCGCGCTCGGCGTGTTCGGCGCGGCGGGCGCGGCGGCTTTTCTCGCGTGGCCGGTGTACGTCGGGCCGCCGGCCCTCGCTGCCGGCGTCTTGATCGCGTCGCGCGGCCGGCGGCCGTTCGCGCGCCGCGTGCGCGACCTGGCGGTGGCGTTCGCGCCGCTCGCCCTGGTCGCCGCGGCCTTCGCCATCGGCCGCCTAGGCTGGCTGCGGCTCGCGGGCACGGGCGGCCTGGCGCCGTGGCCGTCGATCGCGGCCTACGGCAGGCCGCTGGTCGTGCTGTCCGCCGCGGGCCTCCTGGTGGCCGCTGCCCGGGAGCGGGGACGCGCGACCGTCGGCTTCGCGCTGGCAGTCCTCATCCAGGCCGCGGCTCTCTGCCTGGTGGCGCGGCGGGCCGGGGCGCCGCAGCCCTACATGGCCCTCAAGATGGGCTATCTGCTGCTGTGGCCGATGGCGGCCTGCGCGGTCGCGGCGGCGGGCGAGGCCTGGGCCTGGCTGGACCGAACCGTCCGCGTGTCCCGCGCCTGGGGCAACGCCGCGGCGGTCCTCGTCGCGGCATCGGCGCTGGCCCTGGCAGCCCGGCCTCTGCTTGCGAGGCCTCGGCTCCTCCATCCGCGCCCGCCTGCCGTGTCCCTGCCGCTCTATGAGGCCGGCCGGTGGGCCCGCGCCAGACTGCCGGCGTCCTGCGTCGAGTATCTGGTCGGCGACGATGAAACCGCCTACTGGCTGCACCTGGCCGTGCTGGGGAATCCCCGCGCGTCGGCGCGATCCGCCGACAATTCCACCTACGAACCGGCCGACGCGATCGTGCGCTGGCTGACTCCGAACGGGCTGCCCTACGCCCTGGTCGATCTGCCCGCGCTGCCTCGGGACGTCCGGTCCGAGCTGGACGTCATGCAATCGTTCGGGACGGCCGCCATCGCGCGCCGGCGCGGCCCGTCGGCCTGCGCCGCCGCGCCACGCGCGGATTCGCCGCCCATCCGATAGAATCGACGCGCGTGAAGCCGCTCCTCTCCATCATCGTGCCGGTCTACAACGAGGAAGCCACGATCGGAGCCGTGCTCGATCGGCTGCTCGGCGTCCCGTTCCCGGTGCCGATCGAGATTATCGCGGTGAACGACGGGTCGCACGACGGCACGCGCCAGGCCCTCGATGCCGCCGCCGCCCGTTCGCCTCTCATCACGGCCGTGCACCTCGAATCGAACCGGGGCAAGGGCGCGGCGCTGCGCACCGGCTTCGCCCGGTCGGCCGGGGCCATCGTCGCCATCCAGGACGCGGACCTCGAGCTGGATCCCGCCCAGCTGCCGGCTCTCGTCGCGCCCATCCTCGAGGGAGGCGCGGACGTCGTCTACGGCTCGCGCTTCCGGGGCGGCTCCTCGCGTCTGCCGCTCATGTCGAGGCTCGGCAACGCCGGCCTGACGATGCTGACCAACCTGCTGTACGGCGCGCGGCTGACCGACATGGAGACGTGCTACAAGATCATGCGCGGCGACATCGCGCGCGGGCTCAGGCTCACCGCCGACCGGTTCGACATCGAGCCCGAGATCACCGTCAACCTGCTGCGGAGCGGCGTCCGGATCCTCGAGCTGCCGGTGACGTCTTCGTCGCGTTCACGGCGGGCCGGCAAGAAGATCCGCTGGCGCGACGGCTGGCACGCGGCGGCCCTGCTGGTGCGCCGCCGGTTCCGGCCGCGGCCGCAGCGGCCGCTGTGAGCCTTGGACTCGAGATCCGGGCGCCCTGCCCGCGACCGCCGCGTCACGGGCGGACCGGCAGCTGCCGGGTGGCGGTGAAGGCGGCGGCCGCCCCCGGCGCGCCGGCGATCTGCGCGTCCGAGCACGCAGCTGCCGCTACTCGAGGATGTTCCTCAGGTAGTCGATGCATTTCTTCGTTTCCCTGGCCGCATCGGAGCCGTCCGGGATCGGGTACTCCAGTTCGACGTCGACTTCGATCGGCCACTTCTCCTTCCTGAGCAGAAGGAGAATGTCGGCGATCGGCGTCTCGCCCTGGCCGAAGGGCTTGTTGGTGTTCGGCGTCGCGTGCCTGGGCCCTGTCTTGTCCTTGATGTGGATGCTGCGCATCCGCTCGTGGTACTTGACGATGACCTCGCCCGGGTGCAGGCCGGTGGCCCCGTAGTAGTGGCCGGCATCCAGGTTGAGCATGTTGGCCGGCGAGTACGCGAGGTACTTGTCGAAGGAGAACCCGGGGTCCGCCACCTGTCCGTGGGTGTGGAACATCGCCAGGCTCCGGTGCTTTTCGGCGAACCGGCCGAGCCGCTGGCAGGCCTGCTCGCTGAGCTCGTCGGTGATGCCAATCGACCCGAGCGTCTTCGCCGCCGTGTACGCGTAGTCGATCTCCTCGTCCGACCACGAGGACGGCGCGAACTTGGCGATGTGGACGTCGATGCCGGCGTCGTTGAACTTCCGACGCATCCGGGCGTACCGCTCCATCGGCAGCGACAGGCGCCACGCCCGCTGGGCGTTCCGGAGCGACTCGGCGGCCCTGGCCCGCTCGGCCTTTTCCTGCTCGGTCAGCGGCGCGCCGCCGCCGGCCGGGCCCGCGGCCTGCGGAATGCCCAGGTCCTCTTCCGCCACCGACCGAAGCTCGATGGAGTTGACGCCCGCATACAGCAGGTACTGAATCACGTCATCGACCTTGTGAGGCATCGACAGGTAGCTGTAAGTGGTGACGCCCAGCTGGACGCCTGCCACCTTGGAGTTCGGCCTGCCCCCCGCCTGGGCCGATGCCGGGCGGGCCCGGAAGGGGATGGCGCTCAGAACGGCTCCTCCGCCCGCCGCCCGCAGCCACTCACGCCTGGACAGACGATCGTTGTGCATGGGAGTTCCTCCGCCGAATGTGCAAGACGCCGATCCGGTCCACGGGGGCGCGCACCTTATACCACAAGGAGCGCGGTGCTCGCGCGGCAGCTCTCAGGACGTCGCCTCGACGCTCGTGCCAGAGCCTGCCTTCGCGCCGGCCTGCGGCACCGCCGCGGAGAAGGCATTCAGCAGCGCAGCACGGGCGGTCTCGTGGTCCTTGGCATGGGCGAGCACGGTGACGCGATCCCATCCCAGCAGGTGCGTCGAGCCTTTGGGAACCACGATGTCCATGCCTCGCGTGATGAGGATGATCACCGCTCCGGCGGGAAGCCGCAAGTCAGCGATGGCAGGGCCCACCGCGCCCTGCGGGTCCGGCAGATCGACCACCAGCAGGTGGAAGTCGCTCTCGGCCAGGGCGAACAGCTCCAGGTCGAACAGGGGCTTGGGCCGCGTGGGGCAGGTGAGGCCGAGGCATCGCGCGAACCCTCCGAGCGTGGATCCCTGGATGGCGATCGACAGGAGCACGGCGAAGAACACGAGATTGAAGATCTCCTGGCCGATGGGGAGCCCGGCCGCGGCCGGATAGGTGGCCAGGACGATGGGGACCGAGCCGCGAAGGCCGGCCCAGGAGACGAACGCCTTGTTCCTCCAGCCGAGGCCCATGCCCGCGGTGCCCAGCCACACCGCGAACGGGCGCGCGAACAGGGTCAGGACGAGGAACAAGAGCACGCCGTCCAGCCAGATGGGCCCCCACTGGTGGGGGAAGACCTGGAGCCCCATGAGGGCGAACAGGCCGACGTTGCCGATGGTGGAGATGGCGGACGAGAAGTTGGTTACGCCCTGTTTGTAGACGAACGGGCGGTTCCCCATCAGGTAGCCCGCCACGAACACCGCCAGCATCCCGCTGGCCTTGATCATCTCGGTCAGGCCGTAGATCAGCAGGATGACCCCCAGCGACAGCACGTAGTAGTGGCCGCGGTCCTGCGACTTGAGCCGATTGAAGAGCGACAGCGCCGCCTTGGCGAGGGACCAGCCGCAGAACGGTCCGGCCGTGAACTTCCAGGCGAAGTCCAGCACGGACATCTGCCACGTCGCGTGGGCGGCGGTGATCCCCTCGATGACCGCCATGGTGAGCAGGATCGCCATCGGGTCGTTGGCCGCGCTTTCGATCTCGACCGTCGACGCCAGCCTCGGCGGCAGGGACTGCCGGCGGAGAATCGAGAAGATCGCCGCCGCGTCGGTGGACGAGACGATGGCGGCGAGCAGGAGCGCCTTGTGCAGCGGCCAGTGGAACACCCCGTGCAAAACCGCGAAGGTCGCCGCGGCCGTCAGGACGACGCCCCAGGTGGCAAGGCCGCCTGCCGGAAGGGCCACGGCGCGGAAGTTCGCGCGGCTTGTGGTGAAGCCGCCGTGAAACAGGATGAACACCAGGGCCAGGTTCGCGATCCGGTTGGTCAGCCCGATGTCATCGAAGTGCCAGAGCCCCAGGACATCGCTGCCGAAGAGAATGCCCGCACCGAGGGCGATCAGGATGACCGGGACGCTCCAGCGGTCCAGCCAGACGGCAGCCAGGGCGATCGCGATCAACAGGGCCGGTACGGCGAGATAGACAACGTCCATGAGCCCCACGACTCGTCTTACCCACGCATCGCTGACGAACGGCGACAGGACGCATGATCAGGGCGTCCTGCGTCCTCTCGGGCCCCGGATGCGGCGGCCCCGCCCGCCGGGGGCGGCGCATCGCGGGCGCGGGCAGGGGGGCGGCGGCGCGGCGTGCGCCTCGCCGACGGTCCGGCCGGGGGGGCGGCTCGGCCTCTGCCGGAACCGGGTGCAGCTACCATCATAGTGGAGGTTCGCGACGTCCCGGCCTGCGGGCGCAGTCTCTCGTCGAGGCCGTCCCGCGCCTGCCGGCGCGGCTCACGCGGCGAAGGCCACCTCCACCGTCGTGCCCTCCCCGACACGGCTGTCGATGCGCACCGCCGCACCGTGCAGGTCGGCGATCGACTTGACGATCGCCAGGCCGAGGCCCGTGCCGCCGCTCTCCCGGCTCCGCGAGGGATCGACGACGAAGAAGCGTTCGAACAGCCGGGGGATGGCCTCGGCCGGGATGCCGGCGCCCGTGTCGCGGACCGCGAGCGACGCGCCTCCCGCCTCGCCGGCCGGCGTCACCGTCAGCGCGACGCGCCCCCCTTCCGGCGTATGGCGGAAGGCGTTGTCGAGCAGGTTCGAGACTAGCCGCTCGAGCAGGCGCTCGTCGCCGCGCACGGCTGCCGGCCGGATCCCGTCGAGATCGACGCCGATCTTCCGCTCGCGCGCCAGCGGCTCGAGGCGCTCGAACGCCCTGAGGGCGACTTCATCGAGGGCCGCCTCGGACGCCGGCCTGCCCGGCCGCGCATCCAGGCGCGACAGGAAGAGCAGGTCTTCGACCAGCACGCTCATCGTGCGCATCTCTTCCTGCACGCTCTCGAGCGTCGCGCGGTAGTCTCCCGCCGCGCGGGGCCGCCGCAGCGCCACGTCGATTTCGCCGCGGACGACGGTCAGCGGCGTGCGCAGCTCGTGCGACACGTCGGCCGTGAACTGCTTCATCCTCGCCACCGACGCCTCGAGCCGGTCGAGCATCGCGTTGAAGGTGGCCGCCAGCTCGCCGATCTCGTCCTGGCGCCCGCCGCCGTCGATCCGGAGCGAGAGGTCGTCGGCCGACAGCGCCCGCGCCGCGGCGACGACGTCGTTCACCGGCCGCAGGGCCCGCTGGACGATCACGCGGCCGCCAATCGACGCCAGCGCCAGCAGCGCCGCGCCGCCGGCGCCCAGCAGGAGCGCCAGGTGCCGCATGCGCGACTCGGTCTCGGCGAGCGGCAGGCTCACCTGCAGGACGTACGGCCCGCGCATGTCGAACAGCGCGACGCGAAACGACTCGCCGCCGCGGCGCAGGGTGAGCAGGCGGCCGTTCTCGTCCGCGTGCTCCACGCTGGCGTACGTCGCCCGGTCGAGCAGCAGTCCGTCGGGCCGCGGCCGGCCCGATCCCACCGTCCGCTCCGAGGATGGTTCGCCCGACTCGTCGAGGGCGACCAGCAGCGCCGTCACGCCCAGGCCCTCGTGGCGCCGCTCGCCGGCGTCGATGGCCTGCGCCCAGCTCAGGCCCCGCGTGAAGCCCCAGTCGCGCGTGATTTCCCCGGCGATGGACCGCGCCGTCCGGTCCGCCTCGGCCAGCAGGCGCGACTCGAACGTGCGGTACACGAAGAACCCTGCCGCCGCGATGAGCACCGTGAGCACCGCCACGTACCACAGCGCCAGAGTGACGGCGAGCGACTTAGGCCTGAGGGTCATCGAGGCAGTAGCCCTGTCCGCGAAGCGTCCGGATCAGCCGGCGGCCGCCGTGGCCGTCCACTTTCTTCCGCAGGTGGTTGATGTACACGTTGACGATGTTGCTCAGGCCGTCGTAGTTCATGTCCCAGACGTGCTCGAGGATCATCGTCGGGGTGACGACGCGCCCCTTGTTGCGCATGAGGTACTCGAGCAGCGCGTACTCCCGCCCCGTCAGCGGGACGACCCGGCCGCCGCGCGTCACCACGCGGCTGAACGGCGACAGCTCGAGGTCGGCCGCCCGGAGCACGCTCGCCTTGTAGTCCTGGGTGCGCCGGAGCAGCGCGCGGATGCGCGCCAGCAGCTCCGAGAAGGCGAAGGGCTTGACCAGGTAGTCGTCGGCGCCCTCCGACAGCCCGGCCACGCGGTCCTCGACGGCGTCCCGGGCGGTCAGCATGAGCACGGGGACGAAGTCGCGGCGCGCGCGCAGCTCCCGGCAGACCGAGAAGCCGTCCCGGCGCGGCAGCATCAGGTCGAGGATCACGAGGTCGTACGGCGTCGAGCCGGCCAGCGCGAGCGCCTCGGCCCCGTCGTGGCAGGCATCGACGGCGAACGCCTCCTCGCGCAGGCCCTTCACGAGGAAGGCCGCGAGCTTCCGGTCGTCCTCGACCACCAGTATTCGCATGGCGCATTATACGCGCGGCGCCGGGGCCACCCCGCGGCGCGGCGGCCTGGCCCGGGCGCGCTCCGACGCGCTACAGCCGCAGCAGGTACGAAACCTTCGCCGTGATGGAGTACCCCTGCTCGCGAAGCCCCCCCAGCTCCAGGCGGCTGCCCCTCTTGTAGGCCACCTGGGCCACGTTGCCCGCGCCGAAGTAGTAGCCGGCCACCAGGTCGACGTGGTACTGGTCCTCGCGCGACTCGCCGCGCAACCGGCCGCTGAGGAAGAGAGCGCGCGTCACCTGGTAGTGCAGGCTGGCTTCGTAGGTCAGGCCCGAGAAGCCTGCCGCGCCCGCGCGGTCGGCCACCTGGCGGATGTAGTCGGCGCCCGTTTCGATCTCGATGTCGCTGCGCGGCCGGAAGGTGAGCGATCCCTCCACGCTCGTGGATCGGCCCGGCTCGACGCCGGCGAACCCGCCCGTGTACACGCCCGTCCGCGCCCAGCTCGCGTTCGCGTGGATGCTTTTCAGCCAGCCTGGCCGCGACCAGAACAGGCCCGCCCACACGTCGCGCGCGGGCATGAAGCGGCCGGCCCACTGGAGCCCCCGCACGCCCAGGACCTGGTACTGGCTGCGTCCCGCGCTCGTCATCAGCGACACGCTGACGTCGGGGCGCAGCGACAGCCAGCAGCTCGCTCCGAGCGACTGCCCGCGAAGCCCCCCGTCGGTGTCGTGCACGACGCTTCCGGTGGCGTTGATCGACACGTGCTTCACCGCCCCCTCGAGCAGGCGCCATCCGTACCCGGCGCCGCCCGTCGTCGTCTGCACGTCGGTGCGGCCGACGAAGCCGGTGCGGGTCGCCACGTTCTTCTCGACGCGGTTGAAGGAGAACGACGCGCTCAGGCCAGCGTCGGGATAGCGGCTCGCACTGAAGGAGTGGACGGCGTTGTCGCCCGCCGGGCCGCCCGCGTTGAACGTGAGGGCGTGCGACCCGCTGATGCTGTAGATGCCGCCGAGGCGGAACTGGTAGTCGGCCGACACATTGCGGTTGGCCCGGTCGCCCTCGCCGGCACCCGTGACGAACAGCCCGACCTGGGAGGAGCCCAGCACGTCGCGCTTCACCCGGAAGGCGGTGAAGGGCTCCGCGCCGCCCGACGCGTCGCCGTTCGCCGCGCCGAGGAGGCCGAACGAGTAGGCGCCCGCCTTCCCCGTCAGCTTCGCCGCGAACTTCGGATCGGCGATGCGCCGCGAGTAGAAGAGCGAAAACCCCGGAGGCCCGAAGCCGAACCCGCTGCTGCCGCCGGACTGGAAGTACTGGCTGCCCTCGGTGAAGAACGGCCGGTGCTCCATCAGGTAGTTCTCGTACGGCGCGAGCTGGTAGATGAACGGATCCGACTCGACTTCGCTGAAGTCCGGGCTGGCCGTCAGATCCAGGATCAGGTTGGACCGGATGCCGTACTTGACGTCGAGGCCCAGCGCCGCCTTGTCGTCCGCCTCGCCGGCCCACCGCGACGCGCGCGCGCCGGCGTACGGGAAGAACTCGACGTTCCGCCCTGGCCGCACGTCGGCCAGCCCGCGCAGGTCGCCCATCTGCAGCAGCAGCGGCCTGTCGCGATCGACGGGGGCCCAGTAGTCGCGCTCGTTGAGCCGTTTGATGTAGCGGGAGAAGTTGACGCCCCAGACCTGGTCGCCGGCGTTCGAGAACCGCAGCGACTTGAACGGGAGGGCCACCTCGGCGCTCCACCCGTCCGGGAGCCGGACGGCCTGCGACCGCCAGATGGTCTCGACCGAGTTGCTCTGCACGCCGAGGGCGTTGACCGTGAACTCGATGCTGGTCCGGCGGTCGTTGTAGGTGTCGAGGATGATCGTGATCGAGTCGTTCTGCCAGTAGCCGTTGCGCGGTGTCAACTCTGCCCAGATGCGGTCCGGCTGCGAGTCGCGCACGTGGAAGGCGAAGTACAGGTGATCGCGATCGTAGACGGTCCACACCAGCGTCTCCTCCGAGGCCGGGGAGCCGTTGGCCGGGTCGTACTGCACGAAGCCGGACGCAGGCTCGATCGCCTGCCAGCATTCGTCGTCCAGCCGGCCGTCGATGCGCGGGGGCGAGCCCACCGGTTTCGTCTCGATGGTCCGTGCCCGCCCGTTGCCGTTCGGAGGCGGCGCTTGCGCCGCCTCCACGGCAAGCGGGATCCCGATGAAGAGACCGGCGGCCAGCAGCCCGAGCGGGATGCCGCCTGTGCCAACCTTACGCCGCATTCGCACGCCTCCACGTCACCAGCGCCAGTGTGCCCCACGGCGGATGAACTGGCGGTGAACGCCAGATGAAGGAACGTTCATGGGGCGCCGGCGGCGAGCCCCGCCGCCCGGGCGGCAGGCGGCGCCGGCGGGCTGGAGCGTCCGTCGCCAGCGGGATGGCTGCGGCGCGCCCAAGGCCCCGCGGCGCGGTGTCGGCGAGGCTGCCGCCGAGGAGCGGGGCCCGAACGGCGATAGACTGTCCCTATGTTCAGGCACACCCCGGCCGCCGCCATTGCGCTGTTGCTCCTGCTGGCGCCGCTCGCCCCCTGGGCGCAGCCGACGGCGCCCGTCGTCCGCGTCCGCTTCGACACCGCGCTGGGCTCCTTCGACGTGGAGGTCGATGCCGCCCGGGCGCCGATCACCGCCGCGAACTTCCTGAAGTACGTGGACGGAGGCTTCTACGACGGCGGCCGCGTTCATCGGTCGGCGCGCATCGACACGCAGGCCGACAGGCCGGTGAAGATCGAGGTCATCCAGGCCGGCATCTCTCCCAATCGCCGGCAGGAGAGTTACGCGGCCATCCCCCTCGAGCGCACGAGCGTCACCGGGATTACGCACGCGGACGGCGCGATCTCGATGGCCCGGTCCGGGCCGGACTCGGCGACGTCCGACTTCTTCATTTGCATCGGTGACCAGCCGTCGCTCGACTTCGGCGGCGCCCGGAACCCCGACGGCCAGGGCTTCGCCGCGTTCGGCCGCGTCGTGTCGGGGATGGACGTGGTCCGCGCGATTCACCGGGCTCCGGCGGAGGGCGAGACGCTGACGCCTCCGATCGCCATCCGCCTGGCCCGGCGGGTCGGCGCGGGCGCCGCGCCGCGATGACCGGCCGCCGCCTCCCGCATCGTCCGGCGCTCCGCTCGGCAGGTATCCGGCCGGCGGGCTGTCGCCCATCTTGAGGACGCGGTCGAGGATGTCGGCGAAGCAGTCGTCTCGGGCGGCACGCCGCCTGGCGCGCGCGCCGGCGTCAGCG
>JAKQTR010000060.1 GCA_029562975.1 Acidobacteriota bacterium
CCCACCAGAGCCGTGACCTCGGCGTCCATCAGTGCCTGGGCGAGTACCCGGACCCCTTCGCGCAAGATGTCCCCATCCTGCTCTTCGAGGAGCTTGCCAACGAACGTCGAGAAGTCCATGCTGGGCTTGGCCATCGTCGCATCACCTCCGTGTCGTCTTGTCCTGCCAGACAGAACTCACGGAACGATGCGCGATGGCCGCTTGCTTGTCCAGCCTCAGCGGCTTACCGAATTTCCACCACGTGCTGGGACTCTAACCAACACTCGTGTTGGTATGCCAAAGGGTTGCGTGGGAATCCCGGTCAGACGACAAACGCGCTAATTGACGCAATGACACGCAATAACGGGAGATTTGGGGCTGTTTTGTGATGCCTGGGGAGGGGGGTGGTGGAGGCGGCGGGAGTCGAACCCGCGTCCGAAAGCGCGTCGCCGGAGGACTCTACATGCGTGTCCGCTCTTGTAGGTTCGCGCCCGGCGTGAGAGAGCGGCGAGAAACCGCCGGACGCTAGCTCCGAGATCGATTCGCCGCCGCGCGTCGGAACCGCGCGCACCAGCTAGCCTGCGAAGATGACATCCAGCCCGGCCGTGCAGGCCCGAACCAGGTGGACGTCGCGGTTAGTTAAGCCGCGAGAGCGAGCTGCGTGTCCGCAGTTAGGTTTGTTCCCGCCGGTTTAACGAGTCAGCAGGAGCTCGGCACGCATCCTCCGATCCAGCACCTCCGTCGAATCCAGAATCGCCCCCACGTCGAAACAAAGGCCAGCCGGCGGACAGCCGGCTGACCGGCTCGCACCTCGTTATTGTACGAGCCCTTCGCCCGGCGGTCAAAGCCGCCTGGCCGCGGCGGCGCTCGGTGGCCCGACACGGCTTGCATCCACCGCCATTCCGCCTCCCGCCCGCCCGCGGCTCCGTGTGGCATAATGCCGCCAGCCGAAGATCCCACCGCGCGAGGCGACAGGCATGACACTCGAGGAGCAGATCAAGCACGCGATCGAGGCGGCCGCGGCCCAGCTGGCGGGCCAGTTCCAGGAGCGCCTCCAGGCGCTCGCCTCGGATGTCGGGCGGTCGGCAGCAGCCGAGCACGCGCGGGCCGTGGACGAAGCCGTTGCCGCGGTGCGCGCCCGCCTCGACCAGGAACGCGAAACCGCCCTCGCAGCCCTTCGCGCGGAGACGACAGAGCAGCGGGAACTCGCCGTCTCGATGGCGCGCGAGGAAGCCGCCGAACAGCGCGACGCCGCCGTCGCGGCCGCGCGGGCCGAGGTCGCGAACGAACACGCGGCCGCGCTTGCCGCGCTGAAAGCGGAAGCGGATGCGCAGGCGGCGGCGTCGCTGGAAGCGCTCACGTCGGAGCTCTCGGGGCAGCGTGCGGCCGAACTGGCGGCGCTCAGGTCTCAGCTGACGCTGGAGCACGAGGCGACGATCGCGGACCTGCGTGCGGAACTAGCGGGGCGGCATGACGCGGCCCTGGCTGCGCTTCGCGCGGAACTGGCGGGCCAGCACGATTCGGCGCTCGCGGCCGCGCGGGCCGAGGCAGCCGAGCAGCGCGACCTGGCGGTGTCGATGGCGCGGACCGACGCCGCCGAGCAGCGCGACGCGGCCCTGGCGGAGGCGCGCGTGGAGTTCTCGCGCGAGCGGGACGCGGCACTCGCGGCGCTGAGAGCCGACCTCGCCGCCCAGCACGAGTCGGCCCTGGCGTCGGTCCGGCGCGAACTCGCGGGCCAGCACGATACGGCGCTCGCCGCCGCGCTGGCCACGGCCATCGCCTCGGCGCGCGCGGAGCTCGTGTCGGGCCACGAGTCGGAACTGGCGGCGATCCGCGCGGAGGCTGCCGGCGAACGCGAGCGCCTCGAGGCGGCGGCCGCCGCCGAGAATGAGCGTCTGCGCGGGCAGCACGAGGCCGCGATAACGGCGCTGCGAACCGAGGCCGACGCGGAGATCGCCCGGGCGCGGTCGGAGGCCGAAGCCGCCCTGGCGGCCGCCCAGGCGGACGCGGACCGGCGGCTCGCCGCCGCTCAGGCCGAGGCGGAGGCAAGCCTGATCCGCACGATCGAGGCCGCGAAGGCGGAGGTCGCCCTCGAGGCCGGCCGGGCCGCCGAGGACGCGAGGGCTTCCGAGCGGGCGGCCGAACGGGCGGCCACCGAGCGCATCGCCGACGGCGTGCGCCGGCTCGACGCTTCCCGGTCGCTCACCGAGATCTTCGACGTCCTCGTGGACGCCGCGTCCCGTGAGGCGCCCCGCGCCGCGGTGTTCGTGGTCAAGGGGCACACGCTGACGGGGTGGCGCGCCGCCGGCTTCACTCGAGACGAGGATCCCCGCGAGACGGAGCTGCCGCGCGACCAGGCCGGCCTCCTCACGGCGGCCCTGCGATCCGGCGCGGCGGCGAACACGGCAGACGCGATTGCGGCGGAGGCCGGGGCGTCGCCCTTCGGGGCCCTGCCCGCCGCCAGCGTGGGCCTGGCTGTCCCGCTGCTCGTCGGCGGCGACGCGGTGGCGGTTCTGTACGCCGACGACGTCTCGTCCCGGGAGCGGCACACGCCGAGCGCCTGGCCCGAGAGCGTCGAGCTGCTCGCGCGGCATGCGGCGCGCTGCCTCGAAGTCCTCACGGTCTCTCGCGTGACGCAGGCGGTGTCGATTCCCGCCCCGTCCCGCCCGACGCCGGCTCCCCGGCGCCACACGCCGCAGGCCCGGGTCTTCCAGGCCGGCCACGACGATGACGACGACGCGGCGCGGCGCTACGCCAGGCTCCTCGTGTCCGAGATCAAGCTGTACCATGAGTCCGCGGTGACCGCCGGCCGGCGGGACCGGAACCTCCGCGAGCGGCTGCGCACGGAGATCGACCGCGCCCGCCGCTTGTACGACGAGCGCGTCCCCGCTCCGATCCTGGCGCGCACGGACTTCTTCGAGCAGGAACTCGTGCGCACCCTAGCAAACGGCGACGAGTCGCTGCTGGGTCCGGTGTGAACCCGCGGGGGACTGCCCGCGCACGGCGGCGCCTCCTTCTCGGCCTCGCACTCGCCCTTGCCGCCGCGGCGTCAGCGCCGGCTGCGCGTCCGGAGCCAGCCGGGCAGGACGCGGCGCTCGCCGGAAAGCCTCGGCCGACCGAGCACCCGCCGCTTCCGGCGAGCGCGCAGGACTACTGGCTGGTGCCGCCACCAGGCTGGGCGCCCGCGCCGCCGGATGCGGTTGAAGCGGCCCGGGCCCTGGCCCGCGCGGCGGCGTACATCGCCGAGGAAAAGCCCGCCCAGGCGCTGCCGTTCATCCGCCGGACCGCGCTGGCAGCGACGCCGCTTGCGCCTTATGCGGTGTACCTCAAGGGCATGGCGGAGCTGGGCCTGGAACGCTACGAGCAAGCACGGCGCACGTTCGAGTCGCTGCGCGCCTCGCCCCATCCGGGCTTTCTGACCGAGGCGGTCGCCCTGCAGCTTGCCGAAGTCAACTCGACTCTCGGCAGCCACGCGGCGGCGGCGGCGCTCTACGACGAGGTGCTCGCCGGGACGCCCGCGGCGGCCGACGACGTGCTGCTCCGCCTCGCGCGCGCCGCCTCGCGCGCTGGCGACCGCGCGCGCGCGCTGACTGCGTACGAGTCGCTCTACTACGACTGGCCGGCCAGCGAGGCGGCCGACGCGGCGGGCGAGGAGCTGCCGGCCGGCGAGATGGCCCCGCTGGAAGCGGGGAGCCCGCGCCTGGCCCGTGAGCTGGCGCGCGGCGAGCGCCTCTTCGAGATGCGGCGGTACGGGCCCGCGCGCGAGGCCTTCGAGCGCCTCGCGGGGCTCGCCTCAGGCGACGCGGCCGAGCTGGTGGCATTGCGTCTCGCCGAATGCGACTACTTCCTGCGGCGGTACCAGCGCGTCCGCGAAGACCTCAAACCGTGGCTGACCTCGGCTTCGCGGCGCGACGAGGCCCGCTACTTCGACCTGATGGCCGCCAGGGCCGCCGGCAAGCGCGCGGACTTCATCGCGCTGACGCGGGCCCTCGTGACCGATTTCCCGGCGAGCGCGTGGGCCGAGGACGCCCTGAACGCCCTCGCCTCCACCTACGCCGCGGCCGACGAGGACGAGAACGCTGACGCGGTCTACCGCGAGATCGCGTCGCGCTTCCCGTCGGGCCGGTACACGGCGCGGGCCCAGTGGAAGATGGGATGGCGGGCCTACCGGCAGCGCCGGTTCGCAGAGGCCGCGAACGTGTTCGAGGCCGCCGCCGTCGCGTTCCCGCGGTCCGACTTCCGTCCCTCGTGGCTCTACTGGGCGGCCAAGGCGCGGAGCCGGCTCGACGGCCGCCCCGGCGCGGACGACGCCTTCAGGCTGGTGGTCGCAGACTACGGCAGCTCGTACTACGGCCGACTTGCGGCCGAGGCCCTGGCGGCCCGGCCGTCAGCGCCCGCCGCGGCCGGGCGCGCCGCGCCGGCTCGAGCGGCGGGCGAGGCGCCGGCAGGCGGCGCCGCCCCGCCAACCGCCAATCTCATCCGCTGGCTCGTCTCCGTCGGGATGTACTACGAGGCCCTCGACGAGGTGCGCTACGCCGAGCGGGCGTGGGGCGCATCGCCCCTGCTCGCCGCCACTCGCGCCTGGCTGCTCAACCGCACGGGCGTGCTCAGGCCGGCCATCAACCTGATGAGGCGAACCTACCCCCAGTTCCTCACGGCCGGCGGCGACGCGATGCCGCGGGAAATCCTCGAGATCATCTATCCCCTCGACCACTGGGCGCTCCTGCGCCGGTACGCGGGCCTGCACAAGCTCGATCCGTACCTCGTGGCCGCGCTCGTCGCCCAGGAGTCCACCTTCGAGCGCGACATCGTATCGCCGGCGAAGGCGATTGGGCTCATGCAAGTCCTGCCGACGACCGGGCGCCAATGGGCAGCGCGGCTGGGCATCCGGGGGTTCTCGCGGCAGAAACTGACCGTGCCGGAGGTGAACGTCCGCATTGGCACGGCATACCTGGCGAGCCTCGTCGCGCGGTTCGGCAGCGAACACCTGGCGCTGGCCGCCTACAACGCAGGCGAGAGCCGCGTAGCGCGGTGGCTGCGCGAACGCCCCGGCCTCCCGCAGGACGAGTTCATCGACGACATCCCGTTCCCGGAGACCCAGAACTACGTGCGCCGCATCCTGGGCACGGCCGTGGACTACCGGAAGCTGTACGCCGCACGCGAACCCGGTTCCGTGCCCGCGGCTTCGGCCACGCGAAAGCCCGCCTCCCTCAAGAAGCGTTGAGGCGGTAGACCCGGACCCCTCCTTCGGACGCAACGAGGCCGAGCCACGGCGCGGCCGCCAGCGCGGCGAGCAGGGCCGGCGCCCGGGAGCCGTACGCGTCGGCGTGCACGACCACGTGCGTGACGCCGAGCGAAAGGAGGCGCGCCCGAGACGTCTCATCTGGAAAGGCGCGCAGGGCCTCGGCCGTATCCGCGTAGCTCCGGGGCACGAAGCCGCTGTAGCCGTTCACGAGCGGCTTCCAGTAGGCGGTGGAACTGAGCACGTAGGGCGCGTTCCGCGCGATCGTCGCGGGCGTGGCGAACGGGAACTCGGCGACCGCGCGGACCGACGGATCGCGCAGCGACTGGTAGATCCGCGGGATCCCGGCGAACGGCCTGAAGGCGATCGGGGCCCGCAGGGCCTCGGCGTTGACCAGCAGGAGGAGGGCCGCCGCGATCGCCGGCCACCACCGGCGGCTGCGGGCCCGCGCGCCGATGGCCGCCACGCCAAACCCCGCGAGGACGGCGACGGCCACCAGCGCCAGGAACCCGAAGCGGGCCGCGCCGCGAACCCCCTGCAGCAGCGGCAGCCAGCGGTGCAGCGCCGCGTAGCCGGGCAGCGCGGGCCCGAACGACAAGGCCGCGCCGGCGAGGCCGATGGCCGCCGCCATCCGCACCCTCCCATCTCGCCAGCCGGGTGCCGCGACAAGGCCGACACCGGCCAGGAGGACCGCCGTGACGCCCGGGAACAGCGCCGTCGATCCCTCGAAGAACCGGTGGCTCCACCAGGCGTAGTGGAACCGGCCCGCCGTCGAGACGTAGTCCCGCCATGTCGAGGAATAGCGCGCCACCTCGTCCAGTGTCCGGACGAGCCCCTGTTCGCGCCGGGCGGCGGCGTAGGGCAGGAGGAACGGCGCGACGAGCGCCGCGCCGACGGCGGCCGCGAGGGCGAACAGCAGCAGGACCCGGCGAGGAGCGGGCCGCGCGACCTCGCCGACGCGAGCGGCCAGGATGGCCGCCCCGGCGACGACCGTCGCCGCCATCAGGTAGTTCGACGTCAGCGACTGGAGAGCCGCCGCGAGGCCGAGCAGGATGGCGTCGCGCGTCCTGCGGCGCACCAGCAGACGGTCCGCCGCGAGCAGCACGACGGGCAGGAACTCCACGTGAAGCGCCTGCAGGTGGGGGAGCCTCGTCAGGGTGTGCGCGTTGAAGGCGGCCAGGCATCCCGCCACCGCGCCGGCGGCGTGGCTGCCCGTCCATCGGCGGACCACGAGCCACATGGCCCACGCGGAAAGCGCCAGGCCCGCCAGGACGAGCAGGTTGTACGCGAGGACGGGGGAGCCGCCGAGCGCGAAGACCGGCAGGGCCATGAGGCCCTGGACGGTCATGTGCTCGGAGAAGGCGAGCGACCGCGGCTCGGGATGGAAGATGTTCGCGTCGAAGAGCCTGAGCGGCGCCCGCGGCGCCTGGTGCGCCACCCAGGCCACGATCCACTCGTTCAGCTGCGTGTCCGCGTTGTCGTGGCGCGACAGCCCGCCGGGATTCGCGGCCAGCGGCCAGGTGTGCAGCGCCGCCAGCGCGAGGCAGGCGGCTAGTGCGCCGGCGGCCAGGCGACGATCTGGAACAGCCACACCTGATCCTCGATCCGGATGGGCCGCAGGTACTCCCGGAACTGCTCGATCCGCTGCTTCACCACCGCGGCCTGCCGATGGTCGTAGAGATTGAAGTGAAAGACGGCGTAGCGCGCCCGCAGGGGCTTGAGGATCTTGAACGACTCCTCGTTGGGGAACGAGCTGAGCGGCACGACCATCTGGCGCCACTCGGGCGGGATGTAGTCGCTGTATCCGTTGATGAGCGGCTTCCAGTGCGCCGTCGAGTACAGCATGTACTCGCAGTGCCGCGAGAAGTCCATGCGCTCGTAGAAGAACGGGAACTCGACGACGGGCCCGCCCGGCCACTTGCGCAGCGAGTCGTAGACCGGCGACACCGGCCGCGCGTCCACGAGGAACATGGGCGCCACGCACACGTCGGCCATCGTCAGGGCGACGAGCGCGGTGGAGAGGAGCGCGGCCCGCCGGGAGCGCGCCAGCAGGGCGGAGACGGCGAACCCGGCGAGCACGGCAAGGGCCAGCACGACGAGCAGGCCGAGGCGCGACGGCGCGCGAAGCCAGGCGAAGACCGGCACCACGCGGTAGAGCCAGGCGTAGAGGCCCGCGTCGGGGCCGAACGAAGCCCAGAAGGCGATGACGGCGACGCTGGCGTAGAACCAGATGTGCGCGCCGGCTGCCGCAGCGGCCCGCGCGGCGCGCCGACGGGCGGCAAGTCCCGCCACGCCCAGGACCGTGACGACCATCCCCGGAAAGAGGACCTCGCCCCAGGTGCCGAGGTACGGCAGCAGCCAGCGGTGGGCCCGGGCGCCAGAAGCCAGGTACGAACGCCAGAGCGCGGACCACCGCCGCGAGTCGTCGAGGGACCGGACGAACCCGGCTTCCTTCTGCAGCTCGATGTACGGCAGGAAGAACGGCAGCACGATCGCGACCGACACGCCTGCCGCGGCCGCAAGACCGGCCCAGTAGCGCCAGTTCCGCCAGAGGCCCCGGGAGATCCCGTAGAAGAGCGCGCCGAAGGCGACGAGCAGGCCCGCGAAGATCCCGTAGTAGCCGCACGACAGGGCCTGGGCTGCCAGCGTCAGCGCCAGGACGAGCGCCCGCCCGGCCGTCTGCCGATCCGCGAACCGGTGGAACGCCAGCAGCGCATAGGGGATGCCGGCGTGCATGAGCAACTGAATGTGCGGGATGTGCGAGAAGATGTACGG
This sequence comes from Acidobacteriota bacterium, assembly GCA_029562975.1. GTDB lineage: Bacteria > Acidobacteriota > Vicinamibacteria > Vicinamibacterales > JAKQTR01 > JAKQTR01. The sequence continues at coordinate 7,997 of JAKQTR010000060.1, forward strand.
GCAGAACGTGTAGGCGACGGCTGCCACCGCCGCGCCGCCGCGGTGCCGGGTGAGGAACCTGACCAGGCTGTACGTCCCCGTCAGCGCCAGGACGAACGCGAGGAGCACGACGGCGTTGTGCGCGACGTAGGCGTTGCCGCCGCTGGCCCAGTAGAACGGAATCGCCAGGACGCCGGCGCCGAGGTTGGCCTCGGAGTACGCCAGGGTGCCCCGGCGCGGATAGAAGATGTTGGCGTCGTAGAGGCCCCGGGGGGCCACCACCAGCGTGCGCGCCACCCAGGCGACGTTCCAGACGCTGAACGCGCCGTCGCCCGAATCGACCCGGCCCGCCGAGCCGGCCCTTGGGGCGAGCGGCCAGGTCATGACCGCGGTGATCGCGGCCGCCGCGAGGATGACGCAGCCGGCCTCGCGCGCACGGGAACGCATGGGGCCGTATGGTAGCATGGCGGCCCATGCGCTCAGCTCGACTGGCGCCGGCTGCCGCGCTCGCCGCGGCGTGCTCCGGCGCGGCCGCGTGGGCCTGTTGCGGCACGCTCGCCCTCACCGAGGAAGGCGCGCGCGCGGCTCGCGTCGGGCTTCTCCCGCCGTGGTGGTGGCTCATCGCGCTCGCGGCCGGCGCCGTCGCGCTGGCGTGGCTCGGACGGCTTCCGTCCGATCGGGCGCGGCCGCTGTTCTTCAGCCTCGTCCTGGTCATTCCGTGGCTGCCCGTCCGGCTCCCTCCCGCCGCGCTGGCGTGGACGGGTCCTGCCTCGTGGCTGGTGTGGGCGGCGATCGGCGGTGCGATGTGCGCGGGAGGGGGCCAGAGTGCGGGCCGGCGTGCGTGGCGCGTTCCAGGATTCGACGACCCCGCGCGCGCGCCCTGGATCGCTTTCGTGTGCGCCGCGATCGTCTATGGCGCGGCCGCGCACCGCCTGGCGCCGCTCGTCCCCGGCGGCGACGAGCCGCACTACCTCGTGATCGCGCAGAGCCTGTGGCGCGACGGCGACCTGAAGATCGAGAACAACCACCAGCGGGGCGACTACCTCGAGTACTTCGGCGGCTCGCTCAGGCCGGACTATCTCAAGCGGGGCAAGAACGGCCAGATCTACTCGATCCACCTTCCGGGCGTGCCGGCCCTGGTTGCGCCGGCCCTGGCAGCGGGCGGGCACCGTCTCGTCATGGCGCTTCTCGTCCTGGTTTCCGCGGGCGCGACGGCGGCGGCGTGGCGGGCGGCATGCCTGGTGACCGGCAGCGTCGCGGCGGCCTGGTTCGGATGGGCGGCTGCCGCGCTCACGGCGCCCTTCCTGCTCCTGTCGTTCACCGTGTATCCGGACGGTCCTGGCGCCGCCGCCGTCATGCTGGCGTTCGCTGCGCTCGTCGGGCTCGACGTCCGGGCGGGACGGCCGGCGACGTGGTGGCTCGCGCTCGGCGCCCTCCCGGCGGCGCTCCCGTGGTTCCACCCGAGGTTTGCCGTGCTCGCGGGAACGCTCGGGCTCGTCTTCGTCGCGCGTGCTCTCGGGGAACGGAACCGCGCGGCGGCCGTCGGCGCGTTCGCCGTCGTGCCGGCCGCGAGCGCGCTGGGCTGGTTCGCCTACTACTACGCCATCTATGGGCAGTTGAGTCCGGCGGCGGCGTACGGCCACTACACGCAGATGACGCTCGGCCGGGTCCCGGTTGGTGTTCTCGGCCTGCTTGCCGACCAGCAGTTCGGGCTGCTCGCGACCGCGCCGGTGTTCAGCGTCGCGATTGCGGGCCTGGCCGCGCTCGCCCGGCTGCGCCGGCGGCTCGCCCTCGAGTGGCTCCTCGTCGTCGCGCCGTACGTGCTGGTCACGGCCGCCTACCACATGTGGTGGGGGGGGCTTGCGTCGCCGGCGCGGTTTGCAGGCGCGACGCTCCTGCTGTTCAGCCTGCCGGCGGCGGCCGCGTGGAACGCGGCCCGGCACAGCGCCAGCCGGCAGACGGCCGCCATCGCGCTGTCGGTCAGCATGGCCCTGACGGCGCTGATCGTCTGCGCCGAGCGCGGCGCGTTCGCGTTCAACCTGCGCGACACCGCCGCGCCCTGGCTGCGGTGGCTGAGCCAGGCTGCGGATGCCGCCCGCGGCGCGCCGAGCCTGTTCCGCGGAACGCCGTGGCTGGCCTTCGCCGAGGCGGGCGTCTGGGCCGTCGCGCTCGGGGCGGCCTGGTTCGCCGCCCGACTCGCGGAGCGCACGTGGCGCCTGCGGCCAGGCTCCGCGGCGCTCACGCTGCTTGGCGCGTTTGCACTTGCCGGCGGCCTGTCGCTCACGGCGGCCTGGCGCCTCGAAGGCGTCGCCGGGCTGGCTGCGGCAGCCGGGCAGATGCGGGCGCTGGAACACGCCGCCGCCGGGAAGTCCGGATGCGGCGTCAGCCTCGACCCGCTGGTCTTCAGCAGTCCCGAGGCTGCTCTGGGCCGTCTGAGGCTGGGCGAGGCGCGCGGCGGGCTTCCGCCTGGCGCGCTGCTGCAGCTGCCCGGGCTTCCGGCTGGGAGATACCGGATGTGGATCGAGCGGCCCGCGGGTTCGGCGGCGGCCGACGCGGGGCTCTTCGTCGGACCGCGAGCGGGGCCTCCGGTCTGCGCGTGGCGGATCGAGGAAGCACCCGCCGGGGCGGTGAGCCGCGAGTTCGAATTGCCTGTTGGCGTGTCGTCGCTTGCCCTCCACTGGATCGGGGAGCCGCAGGCCCCCGTGCGGGCCGCATGGCTGCAGCCGGCGGGCCGCGCGGGCGGGGACCGGCTGCCGCGCGAGATGAGGGCGTCAGCCGCGGCCCGCTACGGCCGGGCTGCGGTGTTCGCGATCGGCCGCGCCTTCCTCGAGCCGGAGGGCCTGTGGACCGGGGGAGACGCCACGGCCGAACTGGTGGTGCAGTCAGCGTCTGGAGAGGATCATTCGGACTTCACGATGGCAGCGGGGCCCGTCGACACCTCGGTGGAAGTGACGGCCGGGCCGTTTGCCTGGAGGGGGACGCTCGCGCCGGGCGAGCGACGCGGGCTGCGGCTGCCGACTGGCGCCGGGGGCGCGGTCCTCGTGCGCATCCGCACGACGCCGGGCTTTCGCCCCGCCTCGCACGATCCCTCGAGCGGCGACGTCCGCCTGCTCGGGGTTCGCCTCGAACCGCCCGCGCAGCCGTGACGCGCTTCCGGCGACGGGATGAGGCGGCGGCCTCTTCGCCGGCGAGGCGGCGACTGCCGCCGCGCTCGAGAGGCCCGCGGGGGCTCGCGTGCCTCAGAAGCGGACGACGCCGCCGAAGTACAGCCCGCTCAGCTTGGCGTCGCCACGGTCCTGCCTGGCGAGATAGCCGATGTCGAGCGACCGGTAGCCGATCTGGGCGCCGAAGTTCCTCGTGAAGTTCAGCGTTCCGTACACGTCCCAGTCGTAGTAGTGGCCGCGGTAGTCCTCGTCGATGCTCTCGGGGATCTTGAACCCGGTGAATTCGCCGGTGACGGAGCCGTACCGCGTGATGTGAACGCGGGCGATCGCGCCGAGGGCGGGGATGGGCGCGCGCGCCCGCGCGTACTCGGTCCCGGCCGGGCTCGTGAGCGTGAAGCTCGCATCGGTGTACTTCGCCTCGACGACGAAGCCGAGGAAGCCCTGCGTCCGGGAGATGATGTCGAGCTCGTAGCCGACCCGGTAGGTCTTCCACTCCAGACTCGAGTCCACGCTGGTGTTGGCCGGGTACCTGATGCCGTTGAAGATGATGTCCGCCTTCAGGTTCGTGGTGCCCTTGTAGGCGAGGGGCAGGTAGTGGAAGCGGAGCTTGTTCCGCTTGCTCGCCCGGAGCGTGAGGCGAAGCTCGGTCTTGCGCTCCTGCGGGATGTCCAGGTCGGCGCGGACGTCGATGTCGGTGCCCTTGATGCCGAGCGACTCGCTCGACACGGTGAACTCGGGGACCGGGTTCCACGTGTTGGCGGCGAACTCGATGCGGTACCAGCCGCCGAAGGGCCCGGCATCGGGGCCGGCGGCTCGCGCCGGGATGGGCCTGTATTGGGCCTCGGCCGGAGCGGACACGGCGAGAACGGCCAAGGCAGCGGTCAGCAGGGCGCGGGCGGCGGGTACTCGGGTCATGGACGGCGCTCCTCGGCGACACCACGGGCGTCGCGCATGACCCTCTTATCGGTGCGACGGGTGTGCGCGACTGCCCCGCGCTGCACGCAAGTGCACGGTACGGCACGGAAACGGCCGGCCCGCGGGCGCGCTGGCCGGAGCGGTGACGGCTCCGGTATGCTGAAGGCCTCGTGAGGCCTTCCCCGACCCGGCGGCTCGCAACCTACCTCCTCCGCTACACGCGCGGGTTCGTGCTCGGCCTGGCCTGCACCGGCCTGTCCACCGCGTTCGGCCTCGCGACGCCGTGGGTGCTGAAGCTGGCGGTCGACGACCTGGCGGCGAGCGCGACGGGCGCGAAATTCCGGACCTACGCCCTGCTCGTCCTCGGGCTTGCGCTGGCTGGCGGCGCGTTCCGCTTCCTGATGCGCCGCATCATCGTCGGCGTCTCGCGGCGCCTCGAGTTCGACCTCCGCAACGACCTCTTCGCCCGGCTGCTGACGCTCCCCCCCGCGTACTACCACGCGCACCGCACCGGCGACCTCATGTCGCGGGCGACCAACGACCTGAACGCCGTGCGCATGATGGCGGGCCCGGCCATCATGTACATCACCGAGACGGCAATCGTCTTCGCCGTGGCGATCGTGCTGATGGCGGGGCTCGACGCGCGGCTGACGGCGGTCGCGCTCATCCCGCTTCCGTTCGTCTCCATCGCGGCGCGGCGCTTCGGCGCGGCCATCCACCGGCGGTTCGAGGGGATCCAGGCGCAGTTGTCCGCGCTGAGCGCCGTGGTGCAGGAGGCGCTGTCGGGCGTCCGCGTCGTCAGGGCCTACCGACAGGAGGAGGCCGAATTCGCGCGGTTCGCCGACGCGAACACGGAGTACGTGCGGCGCAATCTGGGATTGATCCGGGTCCAGAGCGCGTTCTTTCCCGGCCTCGGCCTGCTCCTCGGCCTGGGCGGGCTGCTCGTGCTCTGGCTCGGCAGCCGCGACGTCATTCACGGCCGCATCACGCTGGGCGAGTTCGTGGCGTTCAACGCGTACATGGCCATGCTCACCTGGCCGATGATCGCCTTCGGCTGGGTGACGAACATGCTCCAGCGCGGCGCGGCGTCGTGGCAGCGGATGCTGGAGGTGCTCGACGCCGAGCCGGCGGTCCCCGACCTGGAGCCCGACCCGGCCCGTCCGGCCGTGGGCCCCATCCGGGGGGGCATCGAGTTCCGCGGGCTCACGTTCGCCTTCGACGGCGCGCCGGTGCTGAGGGACGTCTCGGTGGCCATCGAGGCCGGGCGGACGCTGGCGATCGTCGGACCGACGGGATCGGGAAAGTCGACGCTGATCAACCTGATCCCGCGGCTGTACGATCCGCCGCGAGGCACGGTGTTCATCGACGGCACCGACGTGCGCGACATCCCGCTCGCGGCGCTGCGCGGCGCGATCGGCTTCGTGTCGCAGGAGCCGTTCCTCTTCTCCGAGAGCCTCGGCGAGAACATCGGCTTCGGCACGCGGGCCGGCGCGGCCGAGCGCCCCGCGGCGAGCCAGCCGCCCGCCGCGACGCTGGACGAGCCCCTTGCGGCGGCCGCGTCGGTGGCGTGCCTCGACAAGGACGTTCGGGACTTCCCCGAGGGCTACGCCACGATGGTCGGGGAGCGCGGCATCACGCTCTCCGGCGGCCAGAAGCAGCGCACCGCCCTGGCGCGGGCGATCGCCATCGATCCGCGCATCCTCATCCTCGACGACGCGCTGTCCGCGGTGGACACCTACACGGAGGAGGAGATCCTGTCGCGCCTGCGTGGGGTGATGCGCGAGCGGACGTCGGTGATCGTCTCGCACCGCATCTCCACGGTCCGCGACGCGGACCTCGTCATCCTCCTCGACGGCGGCCGGATCGTGGAGCGGGGCTCGCACGATGAACTCGTCGCGCTCGGCGGCGCGTACGCCGGGCTCTACCGGAAGCAGCTGCTGGAAGAGGAGCTGGAGGGGGACAGACAGGAAGCAGGAAGCGAGAGGGCGGGGGCAGGAGACGGACAGCAGACGAACCGACGCCGGGCTGCCGATCCCCAATCCCCGAGCGGCTAAGGCGATGGACGGCCGCGACGACGAGATCATCGCCGGGAAGGCGTACGACGCCGTGCTCATGCGGCGTCTGCTGACGTACCTGCGCCCGTACTGGCGGCAGGTGCTGCTGGCCCTCGTGTGCATCGCCGCCGGGTCGATGCTGCAGCTGGCCCAGCCGTACCTGATGAAGCTGGCCATCGACCGGTACATCGCGGACCGCGACCTGGCCGGACTGGATCGCATCGCGCTCCTGTTCCTGGGAATCCTCGGCGGCGCGTTCGCGGCCGAGTTCGTGCAGGCCTACGTGCTGCAGTCGACCGGGCAGCGCATCATGTTCGACATCCGCGCGGAGATCTACCGGCATCTGCAGCGCCTCGACATCGCGTTCCACGACCGCAACCCGGTGGGTCGCCTGATGACCCGCGTGACGACCGACGTGGACGCCCTGAACGACCTGTTCGCCTCCGGCGTCGTGTCCGTGTTCGGCGACGTCTTCACGCTGGCCGGGATCATGATCGTCCTCCTCACGATGGACTGGCGGCTCGCGCTGGTCGCTTTCTCGGTGCTCCCGGCCATCGTCGTGGTGACGCAGTGGTTCCGCCGGCGCGTGCGCGACTCCTACCGGGAGGTTCGGGGCTGGATCGCGCGCATCAACGCGTTCCTCCAGGAGAACATCACGGGCATGGCGACGGTGCAGCTGTTCAGGCGCGAGTCGGTGAACGGCGCGCGGTTCGGCGCCATCAACGCCTGCCACCGCGACGCGAACATCCAATCGATCTTCTACTACGCCGTGTTCTATCCGGCGATCGAGATCGTCGGGGCGGCCGCCACGGCCCTGCTGATCTGGCAGGGCGGAGTCTGGGTCCTTGGGGGGAGCCTGACGCTCGGGTCGCTCGTGGCGTTCATCCAGTACTCGAGGCGGTTCTTCAGGCCGATCAGCGACCTGTCGGAGAAGTTCAATCTCCTGCAGTCCGCGATGGCCGCCTCGGAGCGGATCTTCGCGCTGCTCGACACGCCCGTGCGGGTGGCCCCGCCGGCCGCGCCGCGCGCCGCGGCGCCGGAGGGGCGAGTGGCGTTCGACGGCGTGTCGTTCGCCTACGACGGCGAGCGCGACGTCCTCCGGGACGTGTCCTTCGAGGTGCAGCCGGGCCAGCGCGTCGGCATCGTGGGCGCGACGGGCGCCGGCAAGTCCACGATCATCAACCTGCTGCTGCGGTTCTACGACGTCCGCCGCGGCCGCATCCTCGTGGACGGAGTGGACATCCGCGACATGGACCTCGGCGAGCTCCGCCGGCGGTTCAGCCTGGTCCTGCAGGACGTGCATCTCTTCTCAGGGACCATCGGCGGAAACGTGAGGATGGGCGACGCGACGATCGACGATGCCCGGGTGCGAAGGGCCCTCGAAGCCGTCCACGCCGACCGGTTCGTGGACCGGCTGCCGCAGGGGATCGACACCCTGGTCGCCGAGCGGGGCGCGACGCTGTCGACGGGGCAGAAGCAGCTGCTGTCGTTCGCGCGGGCCCTGGCGTTCGACCCGCGGATCCTCGTGCTGGACGAGGCGACCTCCAGCATCGACACCGAGACCGAGGTGCTGATCCGCGATGCGCTGCGCGTCCTGATGGCGGGCCGGACCACGATCGCCATCGCCCACCGGCTCTCGACCATCCAGGACATGGACCGGATCCTGGTCCTGCACAAAGGCCGGCTGCGCGAGGCAGGCTCGCACCAGGAGCTGCTCGCGCAGCGCGGGATCTACTACCGGCTCTACCAGCTGCAGTACGCCGGCGGGTGACGGGCCACTACCGCTTGACGATCTTCACGCCGCCGCTGAACGCGTTGATCTCGATCAACGCCCCGCCGTCGCCGAGCGTGCCGCGCACGCGGCGGCCGGCGCCGGGTGTCGGCGTCCGGCCGGGCCGGTCGCCTTCGGCCCCGGCCGTCGGCGTGAGCTCCACGCCGGTCGTGATGTCGCCGCTGAACGTGCTGGCGTTCAGCTCGAAGCCCGACTTGCCGTCGACGTAGATCGTCACGTCGCCCGAGTGCGACCGGAAGCGGTACCGGCCGCCCTTCGCGAGGGGCCCGTCGAACACCAGACTGCCGCTGATCGAGTTGGCTTTCAGCCGCTCGCACGCCACGTTCAACAGATGAAGCTTGCCGCTCACGATGTTCGCGTCGAGGCTCCGGACCCTGACGGCCCGGACCCGTACGTCGCCGCTCACGCTGCCCACCGAGAGATCGCCGCCGCTGCCCGCCTCGTCGATCGTGACGTCCCCGGACACCGTCTTCGCCGCCTCGAGCTGGGGCGCCTTCGCGACCACGACGTCCCCGCTGACGGCCTCGGCCCTCGACGACCCGTCGACCGCCGTCAGCTTGATGTCGCCGGAAACCGACCGCACGTCCACCGTCGCATGGCGGGGCACTGAGATCGTGAAGTCCACCGAGGCTTTGGCCTTCCGCCGCTCGCGCGACCCCCCCGCCCGGATCTGGACGCGATTGGCGGTCGCGGTGACCTCGATTTCCAGGGCCTTCAGATCGTCGGCGGTCTTGCCCCGCTTGACGGCGTTGATCACCACCTGGTCTCCCCGACCGCCGGTGATGATGATGTCGCCCGACACGTTCGCCACATCCAGCGCCCCGCCCTTGCCGAGGGGAACGGTCTTCGCGAACTTCTCGGTGTGCTGGTCGCCGGGCCGCGAGGGGGGGCCGGGCGTGGCCCATGACGAGCCGGCCGCCCCGCCGATCATCAGCGCGACCGCGAACGCGCCTGTGCGTCTGAGTGTGCTGTGCATGGTGTCACCTGTCAGGACTTGCTGATTCCCCCGATGATCTTGGCCGCGCCTTCCTGGTCACCCTTCCGCATGACGTTGATGAGCGCGACGGCGTCTTCGAGGAGCGCCACCTTCTGCCGCAGGGCCTCGAACAGGCTGGTCTGCGCAAGCTGGCTGTTCGGCTGCGACTGGATCGCCTCACGGCTCTCCCGAATCGCGGTGTCGATGACCTCCAGGTTCTTCTGGAGCGTCTGGGCGACCAGGGGGTCGAGCGACGCCTCGCCGCTCTTCACGATTTCCTCCAGCCCCGCAATCGCCTGCACGTAGTGCTCGTCGGCGATCCGAAGGTGCTCGTCAATGTCTTCGACGAGGTCGCGAGGCGATTGGATTACCGGGGCGCCGGCGGCGGGCGGAGTACGCGGCGAGGGCCGCGGCGGCCGCAGCACGTAGAGGCTCGAGGCGATCGCCACGACGAGCACCGCCGCGGCGGCGAGCGCCGCGTTCCTGCCGCGCCAGAGCGGCCGCGGCCGGGCGGCCCGCTCGGCATCCAGGCGCCGGGCGAGGCCCGCCCACACCTCGGCGCGGGGCGACAGGTCAGGCAGCGACGGCGCGAGGCGCCGGATGTCCTCGAGATCCGCCTGCACCTGGCGGCAGGCCGCGCACGAGGCCAGGTGCGCCTCGAGTTCGCGCGCAGCCGGCGCTTCAATCGAGCCGTCCAGACGCTCGTGGAGCAGTTCCACGCAGCGCTCGCACGCAGGGTCGGCGGTGGCCTGGCGTTCCATCACGATGCTCCCACCTGTCCGGCGGCCGCCGGGCGGGGCCTCCCAGCCGAGCCGCCGCGCAACAGCACCCGGAGGCGCATCCGCGCCTTGTGCACCAGGGACTTCGACGTGCCTTCCGCAATCCCGAGGGCCTCACCGATCTCGTGATGCTCGAGGCCCTCGACGTCGTGAAGAAGAAACGCGCGACGGTAACTCGGCGGCAGCTGCGACACAGCCCGCTCCAGGTCGATCGGATCTAGGGCCGTGCCCGGCCGCCAGGGTCCGCGCCCGGCCGCCTCCACCGCCTCGATGTCGGCCGTCGTGTCCGTCACCCGCTGGCGCCGGCCGTGCTTGCCCCGCGCGTAGTCAAGGCACGCGTTGACGGTCAGGCGGTGCAGCCAGGAGCCGAGGGCCGCCTCGCCGCGATAGCTGTCCAGGCGGCGGTGGGCCCGCAGGAACACGTCCTGCGTCAGGTCCTCGGCGTCGGCCGCGCTGCCGGTCATTCGGTAGGCCAGCGTGTACACCCGGCGCCCGTGGCGCTTGTACAGTTCCTCGAATGCGCCAGCCTCGCCCCGGCGGCATCGTGCCGCCAGCTCACGGTCCATCCGGTTGGCCTCCATGGTGTCAGACGGAGTATGACGCATGACTGGTTGCCTGCCCGCTGAGAAAAAGCCTGGAGCGCTCGTACCGGAGGGTGACGTGCGGGTGCGGCGCCATGTTTCCCCTTGCCACGCCAGCTGCTCAGCAGCGTGCGCCGCGCGGCCAGCGCACCCTGCGCCAGTCGGCGATGCGCGCGCCGATCACGATGATGCCTTCCGCCGCCAGGAGCGCCCGCTTCATGGCGGGGCGCCCCCCGTACCCGCCGAGCCTCCCGCCCGCCGCCACCACCCTGTGGCAGGGCACGCCTTCCGCCCGGCAGGTGCGCATGACCGTTCCCACCGCGCGCGCGGCCCGGGGCGATCCAGCCAGCGCCGCGACGTCCCCGTACGTCGCGGCCCGTCCAGGCGGGATGCGGCAGACGACGTGCAGCACGCGCATGGCGAAGGAGGGCGCGGTCATCTCCAGCTCCAGGCTGTCAGGATACGCGCGGCCGCCGGGATCGGCAACCGCGCACCAGCCGTGTGGACCGGCCTCAGCGACCGGGGCCGGCCCGCCGCGCCCGCAGGCGTCGGTTCGGCGAAACCGGACACGCCACGCGTCACACGGGACCGGAGAACTCGCGTGTCAGCAACACCGCAACGCCGGACCGGCGGCGGCCGCCCGGCGCCGCGGGGCGGACGCGCGCAGCAGGCTACGCGGCGGCACCGTCCAGGTAGGCGAGCGGGTCGAAGCCCGCCTCGTCCGGATCGACCGGCACGACGATGCGCGGCGGGGGGCCGTCGCGGCCCTCCTCCGTCCACAGCGCGAGGTCGTAGGGCCTGTCCAGCCGCTTGCCGGACGGATCGACCACCACCCGGACCGCCGGCCGCGCCGGGTCCGGGGCGTGGATTCGCGTGACCACGGCCAGCGACCCGTTGTCGAGGCGGACGATGTTGCCGATGGGGTAGACGCCCATCAGCTGTCCGAACCGCCGCACGAGCCGATCGTCGAAGCGCTTCCGGTCGTGCTGCTGCAGCACGGCCATGATTCGATCCGTCGGGAAGGCTCGCTGGTAGGCCCGTTGCGACCGCATGGCGTCGTAGACGTCGGCGATGCTGCACAGCTGCGTGGCCAGGTTCAGCGACGAGCGCTCGACGCCGGCGGGATACCCCGTCCGGTCGATCCGCAGGTGGTGCTCGAGCGCGACGACGGCCGCAAGCGGCGGCAGATCGAGGCGGCGGCGGAGGATTTCGGCGCCGTCGAGCGGGTGCCTCATCATCACCGCGAATTCCGCGTCGGTCAGGCGATCCGACTTCGTCAGGATCTCGGCGGGCGTCCGGATCTTGCCGATGTCGTGCATCAGGCCCGCCAGGCCGAACTGCCGAAGGAGCGTGCCGGTGATGCCGAGGCTCCGCGCCTGCGCCATCGTGAGGACGCTCACGTTCACCATGTGCGTGAAGGTGTAGTTGTCGTACCGGTGCAGCGCCGCGAGCGCGAGCATGGCCCGCGGGTTCTCGCCGATGGCGCTCGCCAGGCCGTCCACGAGGGCGATGGCGGCGTTCGGGTCCGGGCTGCCCTCGGCCCTCGCCTGATCCCAGAGTGCTTCCGCGCCGGCCACCGCCTGCCCGTAGTGCTCCCGCATGGCCGCGACGTCGCAGCAGTCCGCGTCGATCTGGCGCTGCAGCGTCAGCCGTCCCACCGTGACGTGGGGTGACGAGAGCGCGGCCAGGCGGTCGTCGCGCCGGTCTCCGGACAGCGCGGGCCTCGCGCCGAGCTGCCTGACGAAGGCCAGCAGCTCGTCGGGCGTGAGGCCGCGTCTGAAGGCCAGGCGCTCCGCGCCGAGCGCCTGCAGCCGCTCGACGGTCTCCGACACGCCGGGTGTCGCAAGCAGGGGCACCCCGTCCACCACCGCCTGGTGATCGATGAGGCCGATCACCAGTTCCTCCGATTCCACGTGGGCGCGCTCGAACGACTCGGCGAGCTGGTCCACCGCGCGCTTCACGAGGGGGTGCTCCGGCGCGTAGAGCTGCACCGACTTGACGCACGCCGAGAAGTGGCGCAGGAGCGCTTCGGCCATCCGCACGCGCCGCGCGTCTTCGCTCATGCCGTCTGTTCTCCCGCCTCCGCCCGGCGGGCCGATTCGGCCAGCCTGGCGCGGGCGTGCCCGCGCACGCTCCTGGGTCCGCTCCCGGCGGCGGCTTCCAGCACGGCCCGCGCGCCGGCCGTTCCAATCCGGCCGAGGGCATCGATGGCCGCACGGTGCAGGGCCGCCATGCGGAACCGCTCCCAGAAGCGCCGGCGCTCGAGGACCGCCGCCAACGCGTCGACGGAGGGCGCGCCGCCGATCATCCCGAGGCGCGCCACGAGCCGTGCGTGGACCTCGAACATCGAGCCGCGGCAGGGCGCGTGGCGCGCCAGGTGCGAGAGCACCGGCTCGGCGTCTTCGCCGGGCAGCGTCCACAACACGCCCAGGATGGCCGACCGCGTGACTTCGTCGTCGCGCGTCAGCGCCTGGGCCAGCACGTCGAAGGCCGCCTCCGAGCCGAGCATGGCAATCGCGTGCGTCGCTTCCCGCTTCACCCGCGGTTCGATGTCGTCGAGCAGCGAGGCCAGTTCCGGCAGCGCTTCCTGCCCGCCGAATCGGCGCAGCAGCTGCACCGCCGTCCGCCGCACGGCCGCGTTCGGCGACCGGCGCAGCTGCTCGGCGGCCTGCCGGCCCGCCGCGCCGAACCCGGCCAGGATCGAGATGAGATGCTCGCGCGGCCTCGAGCGCTCCTCCCGCGTCAGCACGTCGGCCAGCGGACCGATGGCCGCCGTCCCGATGGCGGCGCAGAAGCGCTGCGCCGCAAGGACCACCGGCCGATCGCGCGTGTCGAGGTGCGAGGCGACATGGCGCATCGTGGACGGCGTCAGCACCTGCTGCAGCATCTCTTCGGCGGCGGCGCGGATGCCCGGGTCGGTGTGATTGTTCGAATGGGCCCGAAGCGTCTCGGCCAGCACCACCGCCGCCGGGAAGTCGCCGACGACGAGCAGGACGCTGAGGCGCTGGAGCGCCAGCGCCGCCAAGTCGCGCCAGTGCGGGAGGTCCGGCTGCAGCCGCAGCAGGTCGGCCAGCAGCGCGGCGTCGAGCAGCCGGACGGCGTCCTCGCCGACCGTCTCGCGCCAGGCCGCGATCAGGCTCGGCGAATCGGTGCGATCATCGTCGAGCTCGACGGCCCGGCCGGCGAGACGATCGAGCTCGGCGTTGTAGGCGTCCGACACGAACTTCCGATCCGAGTAGGCGAGCAGGACCGCTTCGGACTGCTGCCAGGCCTTGGCGAGCGAAGGGCTGGGGGCGTCCTCGGAGGTGGCAGCAAGGTTCCGCGCCAGGGTGACAATGGCGGCCCGGCGGTCCGGGTCCGGCGCGAGGCCGCAGAAGGCATCCGCGAGCGCGGGCGACGTGCCCCGGCCCCCTCGCACTTCCGCCGCGAGGAGCGCGGCGATGGCCCCGTCGCTGACGCGCCGGGTCAGCCCTTCGACGAAACGCGCGAGCCCGGCTCGATTCGACCCGCGACTGACGCCGATGACCGGACCCAGGGTGTCGAGGGGCAGCCGGGCCATGGCGGCGGCCAGGGCGTCCAGCACCGGGTCGATGCCCTCGGGGTCGGACGCCGCGGCGAACTGCGCCACCGCCTGGAGCAGGCTGACCACCACTGCCGGCGTCTGGCCCCCCGCGCCGGCAGGCGCCAGACGCGACTCGATGGCCTCGACCACGCCGGCAATCCGCGACGAATCGTCGAGCACGCCAAACAGCATCTCCACGATGGCGTCGTCGAGCGAAAAGGCGAGGCCTTCGAGGCACTGGGCGGCGATGGCTTCCCAGGTCGCCCGCTCGCCGCCGCTCCGCACGCGGAGGAGTTCGTGGTAGTTCACGGCGCGAAGTTCAATGCGCGTTTCGCCTTCTGATGCCCAGAGCCTGCTGAGGCCGCCCCGCAGTCGCGCCTGCTCAGGCTGCAGCGTCAGCAGCGCGAGAAACAGGCGCCAGACCTCCGGCGTGGTGTGCGGATGGACTGAGAACAGCCCGACCTGGTGGCGGTGCAGGAGGCCTGCGATCTCGGCGGCGGCCGGGTCCGGCTTGAGCATCCGGCGGCCGTCCACCATGAGCGCGTCGGGCAGGACGGCCAGGGACAGCGCCGACCCGCCCGCGGCCTCCTCCGCGGCGGCAGTCACTGCCTCGAGCGTGGCGGCCAACGCCGGATGGTCGGACGGGTACAAGGCAACCGCCCGGGCGGCGGCTCGGCACGCCCGTGCGAAGGCGGCGATGCGGTTCGCCAGATCGGGCGGCATCGGCCCGGCGCCCGCTGCCGGTTCACTCAGCGCCTCGCTCACAGCACCGCCTCGACCCGCGCCCTGGAGCAGACGGCTCGCGCCGACGGCCGCGCGCCGCCGCACGGCACCGCGGCCCGAAGGCGTCGCCCGGTTTGCGCTCGTCGCTCTGACACAGTCCCACCCTGCCGCGCGAGGCGGCTCTCTAGGGAATATCGGCAAGTCCGGCCGCGACTTTCGCTATACTGCTGCCCTTGATGCACGCCGTCGAAATCATCCGGAAAAAGCGAGATGGGCTGGCCCTGGAGCGAGACGACGTGGCTCGATTCGTCTCGGGCGCCACTGACGGGTCGTGGCCCGACTACCAGCTCTCGGCCATGCTGATGGCGACGGTCCTGCGCGGGATGACGGACGAGGAAACCGCCTGGCTGACCGAGGCCATGGCCCAGTCCGGCGCGCGGTTCGACCTCGGCCGCCTGGCGGGGCGGAAAGTCGACAAGCACAGCACTGGCGGCGTCGGGGACAAGACCTCGCTGATCCTGGCGCCGCTGGCGGCCGCGTGCGGGGTCGTGGTGCCGATGATGTCCGGCCGAGGCCTCGGCCACACCGGCGGCACCCTCGACAAGCTCGAGTCCATTCCCGGGTTCCGCGTCGATCTCGGGGCGCGCGAGATCGTGGACATCCTCGAGGACGTCGGCTGCGTCATCGTCGGGCAGACCGAGGACATCGCGCCGGCCGATCGCCGGCTGTACCGGCTGCGCGACGTGACGGCGACCGTCGAGAGCATCCCGCTCATTACTGCGTCGATCATGAGCAAGAAGCTCGCCGAAGGGATCGACGCCCTCGTGCTGGACGTGAAAGTCGGGAGCGGCGCCTTCATGCGGACGCTCGATGACGCGGAGCGGCTGGCCCGATCGATGGTTCGGGCCGGGGCGCTCGCGGGCGTCCGCACGGAGGCCCTGCTCACGCAGATGGACGCGCCCCTCGGGCGGGCCGTGGGGAACAGCATCGAGGTCGTCGAGTCCATCCAGACGCTCCGCGGGCAGGGTCCGAGGGACGTGACGGAGTTGTCGCTGCTGCTCGCGGCCCGGATGGTGCTGCTGGCCGGGCGCGCGGCGAGCGCGGGCGACGCCGACCGCAGGGTTCGCGAGGCGCTGGCCAGCGGAGCGGGCTTCGAGCGGTTCCGCCGCATGATCGAGCGCCAGGGCGGCGACCCGGAAGTCGCCGACGAGCCGGAGCGGCTGCTCCTGGCGCCCGGCCGCGAGATCGTCCGCGCTCCGAGGGCGGGGTACTTGACGGGCCTCGACGCCCTGCTGGTGGGCCGGGCGGCAGCGGCGCTGGGCGCCGGACGGGCGACGGCGGAGGCCCGCGTCGATCACGGGGTCGGCATCCGGGTGATTGCGACGCTCGGCGCCCTGCTCCGGGCGGGCGATCCGGTGCTGGAACTGATCCACAGGGATGGCAACGGGCTGGCCGATGCGGCGGATCTGGCCAGGCAGGCCATCGAACTCGGCGGAGCGCCCCCGGCGCCCCGTCCGCTGGTCGTCGGCGACGTCGTCTGAGGCGGCGCCCACGGGAGGCGGCATGACGCACACAGTCGGGACGGGAGGCAGGCGCCGGGCGCGGCGGTTGTCGGCGACGGAATGGACGATTATCGGCGCCGGCGCCCTGGTCGCGCTGGCGGCGGTGCTGCTGGCCAGCGTCGGGGGCATGCCCAAGGCGCAGCCTTTCGCGGGCGCCGTGGTCATCCTCGGCATCGCCTACCTGATGTCGGCCGACAGGCGGGCCATCGACCTCAAGACGGTGCTCTGGGGCCTGGGCCTGCAGATCGTCTTCGCGCTCATCGTGCTGAAGAACCCGTGGGGCCAGCAGGCGTTCAGGTGGGTCGGCGATCTGATCACGCGCCTCCTGGCCTTCGCGAACGTCGGCGCCGCCTTCGTGTTCGGCCCGCTCGGCGACCGGGAGGCCTGGCCGCGCATCGTGCGCGGGGCGCTCGGCGACGAGGGCGCGCAGTACGCGTCGATCTTCGCGTTCCAGGTCCTGCCGACGATCGTGTTCATCGCGGCGCTCTTCGCGATCCTCTACTACTTCGGCGTGATGCAGGTTGTCGTGCGGGGCTTCGCCTGGGCCATGCGGAAGGTCATGAAGGCGAGCGGGGCGGAGACGCTGAACGTCGCGGCCAGCATCTTCATGGGCCAGACCGAGGCGCCGCTCACGATCCGGCCCTTCCTGCCGAAGATGACGGAGTCGGAGCTGATGACGGTGATGACGTCCGGCATGGCGCACATCTCCGGCGGCATCATGGCGGCCTACATCCTCTTCGGCATCGAGGCCCGCCACCTGCTGACGGCAGTGATCATGACGGCCCCAGGCACGCTCATGATGGCCAAGATGTTCGTGCCCGAGACGGGGGAGCCGGAGACGATGGGCACGGTGAAGCTCGAGGTGGAGCGGACCGACGTCAACGTGATCGACGCCGCGGGACGGGGCACCGGCGAGGGGCTGCACCTCGCCCTGAACGTCGCGGCCATGCTGATCTCGTTCCTGTCGCTCGTGGCGCTCATCAACGCGATCCTCGGGCTGGCCGGCCTGAGCCTCCAGCAGATACTCGGCTGGGTGTTCTCGCCGGTGGCCTGGGCGATGGGCGTGCCGTGGAAGGACGCCGCCACCATCGGCAACCTGCTCGGGACGCGCATGGTCCTCAACGAGTTCGTGGCCTACTCGCAGCTCGGGCCCCTGAAGGCGTCGCTCGACCCCAACTCGTTCACGATTGCGACCTTCGCGCTGTGCGGGTTCGCGAATTTCAGCTCGATTGGCATCCAGATCGGCGGCATCGGATCGCTCGCGCCCAACCGGCGGCACGACCTGGCCCGCCTCGGCATGCGGGCGATGCTTGCGGGCACGCTGGCGAACTTCATGACGGCTACCATCGCGGGGTTCCTCCTATGAGCGGCGAATTCGAGCGCGTCCAGGCCGCGGCGGCCTACGTGAAGACCCGGATATCCGAGGCGCCGGACATCGCCATCACCCTCGGGTCCGGCCTGGGGGGCTTCGCCTCGCGCGTCGAGCAGGCCGCCGTCGTCCCGTACGGCGAGATCCCCGGCTGGCCGCCCGCGGGCGTCGTCGGGCACGCCGGCAGGCTGGTGGCGGGCCGCGTCCGCGGCCGGCGGGTGGTGGTGCTCTCGGGGCGCTCGCACTTCTACGAAGGCCATCCGATGGCGACGGTCGTGTTCGGCACGAGGGTCGTGGCATCGCTGGGCGCCAGAACCCTGATCCTGACCAACGCGGCGGGCGGCATCAATACGTCGTTCTCGCAGGGCGGGCTGATGGTCATCGACGACCACCTGAACCTGATGGGCACCAATCCGCTGGTCGGACCGAACGACGATCGGTTCGGGCCGCGCTTCCCGGACATGAGCGAGGTCTACTCCAGGCGGCTGAGGATCGTGGCAGACCGGGCGGCGGAGAGGATTGGCCTGGCCCTCTCTCACGGCGTGTACGTGGGGCTGCATGGGCCCAGCTACGAGACGCCGGCCGAGATCCGTTACCTCCGATCGATCGGCGGCGACGCGGTGGGCATGTCGACGGTGGCCGAGGCCATTGCCGCGCGGCACATGGGAGTCGAGGTGCTGGGCATCTCGTGCATCACGAACATGGCGGCTGGCGTCCTGCCGGCGCCCCTGGACCACAGCGAGGTCATGGCGACGGGGCAGCGCGTGCGCGGGGCCTTCATCGCGCTGATTGAAGAGATCGTGGCGGCTGCCTAGGGGCAGGCGATCGGGCCTGGCCCGCCGTGGCCGGGTGGCGGAACGTCCGGCGAAAGGCGGCGGCAAGGGGCCGCGCAGCGGCCCCTGTTTGCGCCGCCTGACGAGGGCATGGACGGGGAGACGAGGAGAGGACGGCTGATGGCAGACGAGGCGACGCTGATCGGGGCGGCGCGTGCGGCACGCGAGCGGGCCGTGGCGCCTTACTCCGGGTTCAAGGTTGGCGCGGCGCTCGAAACCGCCGGCGGCGCGATCGTCACCGGCTGCAACATCGAGAACGCGACGTACGGCCTGACCGTGTGTGCCGAGCGGGTGGCGCTGCTCAAGGCTGTCTCCGAGGGGCACCGGGCCTTCCGGCGGATTGCTGTCGTGGCGGCCACCGAGGACGCGACGCCGCCGTGCGGGCCGTGCCGGCAGCTGTTGTGGGAGTTCTGCGGCGACATCGAGGTGGTGCTGGCCAATCTCGAGCGCGACCTGGGACACCACCGGCTCGCGGAGTTGCTGCCGCTCCCGTTCGACGCCCGCTTCTTGAGCTGAGGTGGGGTCAGATCCCAAGAAGCGTGCCAATGGCACGCTTCTTGGGATCTGACCCCACCTCGTATGATGGAGATATATGCTGCCGGCGATTGAGTGGCGCGACGGCGCCGTCGTGATGATCGACCAGCGGAAGCTGCCGTCATCGGAAGTCTGGGTGACGTGTACGACGGCCAGGGAGGTGGCGCGGGCGATCACGAGCATGGTGATCAGGGGCGCGCCCGCGATTGGCGTCGCCGCCGCCATGGGCATTGCCCTCGGCGCGCGCCGCAGCGCCGCCACGGGGACGCGGCAGCTCGCGGCCGAGTTCCAGAAGGCCTGCGACCTCATGGCCGGGACCCGGCCAACCGCTGTCAACTTGTTCTGGGCCATCGAGCGGATGAAGCGGACCTTCGCCGCGGCCGCGCTGGCCGGCGCGTCGGCCGGCGAGATCCGCGCGGCGCTCGAGCGGGAAGCGCTTGCGATCCACGACGAAGACGTGGAGCACTGCCGCGAGATCGGGCGCGTCGGCGCCTCGTTCGTGCCGGACGGCGCGCGCATCCTCACGCACTGCAATGCCGGGGCCCTGGCGACGGCCGGCTACGGCAGCGCCCTCGGCGTCATCCGGGCGGCGGTTGAGGCCGGCAAGCGCGTGTCGGTCGTCGCCGACGAGACGCGGCCGTTCCTGCAGGGTGCCAGGCTCACGGCGTGGGAACTCGTCCGCGACGGCATCGACACGACAATCATCACCGACAGCATGGCGGCCGCCATGATGCAGCAGCGCCAGGTCGATCTCGTCATCGTCGGCGCGGACCGCATTGCCGCCAACGGCGATTTCGCCAACAAGATCGGCACCTACGGCCTCGCGGTGCTCGCCAGGGCCCACGGCATCCCGTTCTACTCGGCGGCGCCGGTGTCGACGATCGATCTGGGCACGCCGGACGGCTCCGGCATTCCCATCGAGGAGCGCCCCGCGCGCGAAGTGACCCACGTGGGGCCGGTCCGCCTGACCCCGGCGGGCGCGGCGATCCGCAACCCGGCGTTCGACATCACGCCGCACGCGCTTGTCGCCGCGATCTTCACCGAGCGCGGCGCCTGCGAGCCGCCGTTCGAGCAGTCCCTGCGCCGGGCGGTCGCCGGCCGCTGAAGCGGCGGCCGGCGTGAGAGCATGATCATTCTGGGAATCGAGACGTCGTGCGACGAGACGGCAGCCGCCGTCGTGGAGGACGTCGGAGACGCCGCGCGGCCGTGGGTCATCAGATCCAGCGTCGTGGCCTCACAGGCGGACATCCACCGCGAGTGGGGAGGCGTCGTGCCGGAACTCGCCTCCCGCCAGCACATCCGCGACATCTGCGGCGTCGTCGAAGGGGCGCTCAGCGGCGCCGGCGTCGCGCCGGCGGACCTGGGCGCGATCGCGGTCACGCAGGGCCCCGGCCTCGTCGGCTCGCTCCTTGTCGGTGTGTCGTTCGCGAAGTCGCTGGCCGCGACCTGGGGCGTGCCGCTCGTTCCCGTGCATCACCTGGCCGGGCACATCGAGTCGCTGTTCCTCCACCACGGGCCGCTTCCGCTTCCGGCGATGGTGCTCGTCGTGTCCGGCGGTCACACGAGCCTGTTCGACGTGCGGGCGCCAGGCGCGTACCGCGCGGTCGGGCGCACGCGGGACGATGCGGCCGGCGAGGCCTACGACAAGGTTGCCAAACTCGTCGGCCTGGGGTACCCGGGCGGGCCCGTCATCGACCGCCTGGCGAAGGCCGGCAACGATTGCGCCATTCCGCTGCCCGTCGCCCGCATGACGCATCCGGATCGCAACGCGCCTCTGCAGAAGGGCCAATGGGACTTCAGCTTCAGCGGCCTCAAGACCGCCGTGCTCCGTCACGTCAAGGCGAAGGGCGCGGGCTGGACGCCGTCGCCAGGCGAGGTCGCGGACCTGTGCGCGAGCTTCCAGCGATCGGTGGTGGAGGCGCTGGTCGAAAAGACCTTCGCGGCCGCGACGTGGCACGGCGCGACGAGCGTCGGCATCGCCGGCGGCGTTTCCGCCAACAGCCGGCTGCGCGCCGACGCGGCGGCGTTCGGCCGGCGGGCCGGCATCCCGGTCTACGTGCCGCCGCTGGCGCTCGCCACCGACAACGCGGCCATGATCGCCGCGGCGGGGCTTCGGCGGTACTACGCCGGCGTGCGGGCGGATTCGCGGCTCAACGCCGATGCCGCGCTGCGCTTGGAGTAAGGCAGAAGACGGGAGTCAGGGGTCAGGAGTCGGAATTCAGAATTCAGAGCCCCCAGCCCCCAGCTCCCGGTCCCCGGATCCCGCCTGCCCTGAGCGAGCGGAGGCGCAGGCGAGCCGAAGGGAATCCCGAATCCCGGACTATCCCGTCTTCCGCTTCCGTCCCAGGACGGCGTGCACGAGCGTGTCCAGCCCCGCGAACACGCCGCTGCCCGACGCCAGTACGACGATGAGAGCGCCCAGCTCGACGAGGTTCTTGTTCACGATGAGGTAGCTGCCCTCGACGGGGATCGAGTAGAACAAGCCCACGAACGGCGGATTGCACAAGTAGAACAGCAGGATGAACCCGATGCCCCCGAGGCTGGCGAGCCTGGTGAAGAGCCCGAGGATCAGCAGCACGCCGACCAGCGTCAGCCCCCACATCGTGATCGAGTCGGCCGCGGCGAGCAGGTCGGGCTGCGCAGCCAGCCAGCGGAAGATGTCGGCGAATGGTCCCCGGGCCTGTTTGAGGTAGCCCGCGGCGGACCACGAGGGCGAGGTGATCTTCGCGATGCCCTCGTAGAGGAAGTGCCACCCGACGAGGACCCGCAGCAGCGTGATCGCGATCATCGGACCGCGGGCGAGCTTTCCGTCTTCCATATCTCCGTTCCTCTAGAGCGCGAAGTCCTCCGGCGTGAAGGACAGCCGGGACTTGGCCTCGATCGCGTCGTTCACCTTGAGGACGGCGACGGCGGACTCGTACCCGATCTCGGGCGGGCAGTTCAGCGTCGCCGAGCCCCGCACGGCGTCGAAGAAGTTCTGCAGGTGCGGCTGGTGATACGGGTCTTTCAGCACGATGGGGACCTTGTGCTCGTCCGGAGACACCGACTCGCGCACGTCCGTGACCGCGGCCTTGTCCTTCTCCACGGCCTCCTGGAGCTTGGGCGCGGTGATGTAGCCTTTCTGGACCCACTCGTCCCAGGGCGGCGCGTTCGTGTCGCGGTAGACCTTGGCGGCGTGGACCTCCGACTCGGAGATGAGCAGCGTCCCCTGGTCGCCCATGAAGTTCTCGAAGTAGCCGAGGCTCCCGTTGGTCGTCTGGGTCTGGTAGTAGGCCTTGACCGGGCCAGCCGGCGTGTCGTAGTCGAACACCACCATCGCCGTGTCGTACCACTCGTGCGTCGCCGGGTCGTAGTACAGCTGGCCGCCGCTCGCCATCACGTGGGACGGATTGGCGCCGAGGAACCAGGTGTAGATGTCGATCTGGTGGGAGCCGAGATCGACGATGGGACCGCCGCCGAGCCCCTTGTACCAGCGCCAGTTCCTGAACTGGTGCATGTTCTTGAACCCGTACTGCTTCAGCCTCGCCTCCGGAATCGTGTACCGCTCGGGCGCTCCGAGGTCGGGCGTGACGGCGCGGTTCCACTGCCCGCTGACCGTCACGATCCGTCCGAGGAGCTTCGCCTCGCCCAGCAGGTGCCGGTAGCAGTGCAGGTAGCGCGGATTCGACCGGCGCTGGTGGCCGATCTGCAGCAGCTTGCCGGTCTCGCGGGCCGCCGCCACCATCGCGCGCGCGCCCTCGAGCGTGTTCGACATCTCCTTCTCGCAGTACACGTGCTTGCCGGCCTTGAGGCAGTCCACGGCGTGAGGCGCGTGCCAGAAGTCGGGCGTGGCGATGACCACCGCGTCCAGCTCCTTCTCCTTGTCCAGCATCTCGCGGTAGTCCTCGTAGGCGTTCACCTGGAAGCCGAACCGCTGCAGCTGGTTCACCACGCGCCGCTGGTTGTACTCCGCCCAGACGTCGCACACCGCCCGGAAGCGGACGCCGGGAATGCGAAGCATCGCGTCGGTGAGCACCTGGCCCTGCGCCCCCGCACCGAGCAGCGCGACGTGGACGTCCTGCACGTCGCCCGCGGCGGCCGCCTGCTCCGTGCCGGCCGCGGCCTGCTCGTACTGGCGCTGCTTCTGCCAGGCGTACCCGAACAGCCCCAGCGCCGGCACAGTGGACAGCCCCTTCAGCACGTCGCGCCGGTCGAGCTTGCGCCCGCCGGCGGGCCGGGGCGGCACGGCCACCTTGTCCTTCTCGTCGTCGCCAGCCATCAGTCGTCTCCTCGCCTTCCTCTGCCGCCTTCGGCCCCGAGGGCGCCCCGGTTGCCTGATGCGGCGGGGTGGCCCCAGAGTATACCCGCCGGTGTCGTGGACCGCCAGACGCGCCGGCCCAGGTTCCGCCGCCCGGCGCCGGCGGCCGCGGCCGCGGCCGCCGCCGCGCCGCGGTCACGAGGAGCCGGGCGTCCCGAAATGCAGCGCCTCCGGTGGCCCGCCGCTGCGGGCCGGCTCCGGCAGGACCCAGGCCTCCAGCCCGGGGCTCGCCGCACACAAAGCGCCGATGTCCCGCAACCGCATCAGCATGAACGCCGTGGCGAGCGCGTCGGCGGCAGCCGCGGCTGCGCGCCTCGGTCCGCCGCAGCCGGCCTGACTCCGTTCGTGCGCCGCCTGGCGCGGGAGCACGGCCCAGGCGGCGCGCCGGCCCGCCGCGGGCTTGCCCGTGCGCGGATCGACGATGTGACCGCCTTTGCGGACCCCCGACGCCCCGAGCGCCGTGTCGCGCCGCGCCAACCGGACCAGCACGCGGATGGGAGGGCCTGGGTCGCTCAGCGTGAGCGGCCAGCCTTCCTGCGCAGCTGGAGCGCCCAGGGCGAGAACCGAGCTGAACCCTCCGTGCACGACCGCGGCTTCGATGCCCCAGTCCTCGAGCAGTTCCCCCATCAGGTCGACGGCGTGCCCTTTGCCGATCCCGCCGAGGTCGATTCGAACGCCGCCCGTCGAGGCCCTGACCCGGGACTCGTCGGCCGCCAGCTCCAGCGAGGGCAGCCCGGTGCCGATCGAGACGTCGAACGCGCCTCCGGTCACGTCGTACATCTGCCGCGCGACGAGCAGGCAATCCATCGTCGACGGGCTGACGCGGGTGCTCTGGCCGGCCGCCAGCGCGTTGATGCGTCCCACATCGCTGTTGGGCAGAAACCGCGTCAGTTCCCGCTCGAGGCGATCCACGAGATCGAAGGCGGCATGCGCCGCCTGTGCCGCGTACGTCGCATCCGGGTGCAGGGCCTGCACCTCGAAAACCGTCGCCATCGCCTCGTGGGAGAAGCGCTTCACGCCAGCCGTCCAGGCCGGCGACTCGAGTCCCACCGTCTCGTCCACGAGGATGAGTGTATGGCAGGGGAGCGGGGGAAGCCAGGAGTCGGGAGGAGTAAGGAGACAGGATTCAGAATTCGGAATCCCGAGCCGCGAGCCCCCAGCTCCCAATCCCCAGTCCCCAGCCCTCGAGCTCCGAGTATGATCCCCCCATGATCGTCCATACCGACTACCTCTGGTTCACCACGGCCCGGCGCCGCGAGATTGTCCGCATCACCGACGAGGTGGCCTCCATCGTCAAGGCCAGCGGCGTGCGCGAAGGGATGGCGCTCGTGTCCGCCATGCACATCACCGCCGGCGTCTACGTGAACGACTGGGAAGGGGGCCTCATCGAGGACATCCAGGAGTGGCTGGAGAAACTGGCGCCGTCGGGCCTGGACTACCGCCACCACCAGACCGGCGAAGACAACGCCGACGCGCACCTGAAGCGGACCGTGATCGGCCATCAGGTCGTGCTTCCGGTGACGAAGGGCGCCCTCGACCTGGGCCCGTGGGAGCAGGTCTTCTACGCCGAGTTCGACGGCCGGCGCAGGAAGCGGGTCGTGGTGAAGGTCATGGGGGAATGAGCCGGGAGTATCCCGATCGGCCCATTGTCGGCGTCGCAGGCGTGGTGTGCCTCGGCGGCCGCGTGCTGCTCATCCGGCGCCGTTTCGAGCCCATGGCGGGCCGCTGGAGCCTCCCGGGAGGCGCCCTGGAAACCGGCGAGACGCTGGCCGAGGGCCTCGTGCGCGAGATGAAGGAGGAGACGGGACTGGATGTCGAGGCCGGCCCCGTCCTCGACGTCCTCGATCGGATCACGCGCGACGGCGACGGCCGCGCGCGGTTCCACTACGTGCTCGTGGACTTCCTCTGCCGGGCGCTGGGCGGGGAGCCGGCCCCTGGCGGAGATGCCTCCGAGATCGCGCTGGCCGACCCGGGCGACCTGGGTCGCTTCGATCTGGCGCCCGAGACCCTCCGGGTGATTCGGGCGGCCCTCGCCCTCGCAGGCGAGTCGGCGGGCGGCTAGCCTCGCCCCGGGCCCTCCGTTCGCCGGCCCTTCCAGAAGAAGTAGACGGGCAATCCCAGGAACATGATGACGAAGCCCGGCCAGGTCGTGGCCGGGCGGTACACGACCAGCACCACGAGGATCGTCGCGGCGCCGATCACGTAGAGAGCCGGGACGAGGGGATAGCCGAACGCCCGGTAGGGCCGCTCGGCGTCCGGTCTGGTCGCTCGCAGTCTGAACACCGCGAGGATCGTGAGGACGTAGAAGACCAGGTTGGCCGAGATCACGTAGTCCAGGAGGTTGCTGTAGACGTTGCCGTACGTTCCCGTCGCGGGGTCGTACGTGCGCGGCAGGACGAGGAGCGTCGCCCACACGCCCTGCAGGGCGAGCCCGACAGCGGGGACCCTGGCGTCGTTGAGGCGGCCCGCCGCCCCGAAGAACAGGCCGTCCTTCGCCATGGCGTAGTACGCGCGGGCGCCGGCCAGAATCAGGCCGTTGTTGCAGCCGAAGGTCGAGATCATGATCGTGACCGCCATCGCGACCACGCTGAGGCCCGGGAGGACGCGCTCGAGCATCGCGGTCGCGACGCGGTCGGCGGGGGCCCGCTGGATCGCGTCGAGCGGCAGCGTCACCAGGTACGCGACGTTCACCAGCAGGTAGAGGGCGATGACGGCGCTCGTGCCGAGCGCGAGCGAGAGCGGGATGTTGCGCCGCGGGTCTTTGACCTCGCCGGCGGTGAAGGTGACGTTGTTCCACGCGTCGGATGAGAAGAGCGACCCGGTCTGCGCCACGGCCAGCGCGATGAACAGCCCGAACGCGCTCGTGGCGACGACGCCCGGCGCCACCGGCTCGACGCCGCGCGCCGTCCAGAAATGCCCGAGGTTCGCGGCCACCGCGTCGGCGTTCCAGCCGAGGAACAGGCCGATGGCGATGAGCGCCACGACGCCCGCGGTCTTCGCCGTCGTGAACAGGTTCTGGATGATCTTGCCGTAGCGGAGGCCGCGCGAGTTCGTCCAGGTGAGCAGCGCAATCGAGAGAATGCCGACAAACTGCGTGGTCGACAGCGACACCGCGTAGCCCCGGGAGAGGTGGACGGGCGGGACGAGATAGCGCTGCTCCGAGATCCAGGGCACGAGCACCCCGAAGTACCGGGCAAACGCGATTGCGACGGCGGCCTGCGTGCCGGTCTGGATCACGGTGAAGAGGGTCCAGCCGTACAGGAACCCCCAGAGCGGCGAGTAGGCCTCGCGCAAGTAGACGTACTGTCCGCCGGCGCGGGGCATCATGGCCGCCAGCTCGCCGTACGAGAGCGCGCCCGCCACCGTCAGGACGCCCGTGATCACCCAGGCGGCCAGCAGCCAGCCCGCGCTCCCGATGCCGCGGGCCATGTTCGCCGACACGATGAAGATCCCTGACCCGATCATCGCCCCGACGACCAGCATCGTCGAGTCGTAGAGACCGAGCCCGCGCTGGAACTCCGTGTCGAGGCCGCTGGCGGGATGCGCTGCGGGCGCGGACGCCTCGTGGGCCATGTGCGCTCCTCCGACCGTCTCGCGGTTGGCGTTTGCCGGCGGACGAATATATCATGCGCGGAGCCCGGCTTCCCGGCCCGACATGCCGCCATCCCTCGTCGTGAAGCTCGATCTCGTGCAGACGCTGGCGCTCGCGTCGGTGATCCTGTTTGTCGGCTACGGCGTGCGCCGGCGAGTCGGGGTCCTTGACCGCTACAACATCCCGGCGCCGGTGGTCGGAGGCTTCCTGTTCGCCGCGCTGGCCACGGCGCTGCGCCTGCAGGGCGTCGCGGCGTTCGACTTCGACATCACGCTGCAGGCACCGCTGATGATCGCCTTCTTCACGACGATCGGCCTGGGCGCGAGCCTCGCGCTGCTGAAGGTGGGCGGGCCGCAGGTCCTGCTCTTCTGGGCGCTGGCCTCCGTGCTGGCGGCGCTCCAGAACGCCGTCGGCGTCGGGCTGGCGAAGGCCCTCGGCGTGCATCCGTTCCTGGGGCTGATCGCGGGCTCCATCACGATGACGGGCGGCCACGGCACGGGGGCTGCGTTCGGCAAGCTGATGGAGGACCAGTACGCCTTCGCCGGCGGCGTGACTCTCGCGATGGCAGCGGCCACGTTCGGCCTCGTGAGCGGCGGCCTCATCGGCGGCCCCGTCGCCACCAGGCTCATCACGCGCCGGCGGATCGCCGTTCCGGGGAAGGGCGCCGCGGCCGGATCGGCCTCCCCGCCCGCACCGCCGGCGGCGGACGCGGCGTCGGTGAAGGCCATGGGCCTCGATTCCGAGATCGACACCGAGGCGGCGGGCGAGGCCCCAACGGCCTACACGCTGCTCAAGACGATGACGGTGATCCTGGTCGCGATGTGGGCCGGGTCGCTGCTGAGCGGATGGCTCGGCCGGCATGTCACCCTGCCGGCGTACATCTGGGCGATGATCATCGCCGCCGTCATTCGCAACGGCGACGACGTCCTGCGGGTCGTCCGGCTGAACCAGCGGGTGGTGGACGACCTCGGAACCATCGCATTGTCGCTCTTCCTTGCGATGGCCCTGATGTCGCTGAGGCTCTGGGAGCTGCTGGACCTCGCCCTGCCGATGCTCGCGATCCTCTCGGCCCAGGTGGTGATGATGGCCGCGTTCGCGTACTTCGTCACGTTCCGGGTCATGGGCCGCGACTACGATGCCGCGGTCATGGCCGGGGGGCACTGCGGCTTCGGCCTGGGGGCCACGCCGAACGCCGTGGCCAACATGGAGGCGCTCGTCGAGCGGTTCGGCCTGGCGCCGCGGGCGTTCCTGGTGGTGCCGATGGTCGGCGCGTTCTTCATCGACTTCACCAACGCGCTGATGATCACGGCGTACATCCATCTGGTGCAGTAGCACCGCGAGTCGGAGTCCCGGATTCGGGAGTCGGGGCCGGGGGCTGGGACCGGGGACTGGAGCTTCGGGAGCCCGGCTTCGGGGTCGTTGGGGCTCGAGGGCAAGGCACATGACAGTGACGCGCGAAGCGGCGTGGGCCCTGTTGACGGAGTTCACGCAGAGCGAGCACCTGCAGAAACACGCGCTGGCCGTCGAGGCCGCCGTCCGGGGGTACGCCCGGTTGTGGGGCGAGGACGAGGTGGCGTGGGGGGCCGTGGCGCTGCTGCACGACTTCGATTACGAGCGCTATCCCGACCTGGCCGACCACCCGTTCAAGGGAGCCGAGATCCTGCGCGAGCGCGGCTACCCCGAGTGGCTCGTCCGGGCGGTGCTCTCGCACGCCGACCACACGGGCGTGACGCGCGAGAGCCGGCTGGAGCACGTCCTGTTCGCCTGCGACGAGATGGCGGGGTTCGTCACCGCCGCGGCGCTCATCCGCCCGTCGAAGAGCGTCATGGATCTCGAGGCGAAGTCGGTGATCAAGCGCATGAAGGAGAAGGCCTTCGCCCGCGCCGTCAGCCGCGACGACTTGCGCCGGGGAGCCGAGGAGATCGGCGTGCCGCTCGACCAGCACGCGGCCAACGTCATTGCCTTCATGCGCGCCGAGGCCGACGCCCTCGGCCTGCGGGGAGGCGCGTGACGAAGGGCCTGGGACCGGCGCCAGCCGCAGCGCCGCGGGGGCCCGACGCCTCCCGCCGGCCGGAGGAACCGGTGCGGGGCTCGGTCCGTATCTAGGTGGTGGACATGACCGAGCCCCAGCCCGCCGCCGTCATTACGATTGCCGGCCTGACGGTCCTCTACGGGCGCCAGCGGGCCCTGGACGGCGTGACGGCTTCGTTCCCGCCTGGAGCCGTGGGGCTGCTGGGCCCGAACGGAGCGGGCAAGAGCACCCTCCTCAAGACGCTGCTCGGATTCCTCGCGCCGCGGTCCGGCGCGATGACGGTGCTGGGCTTCGACGTGGCGACGTCGCCCGCCGAGATCCGCGCGCGCCTCGGCTACATGCCCGAGATCGACGCGCACATCCCGGGGATGAACGCCGTGTCGTTCGTCGCCTACTGCGGCGAGCTGGCCGGCCTCCCGGCGGTGGACGCCGTTCAGCGCGCCCACGAGGTCCTGTACTACGTCGGCCTCGGCGAGGCCCGCTACCGCAACGTCGAGACGTACTCGACGGGCATGAAGCAGCGGATCAAGCTCGCGCAGGCCCTGGTGCACGACCCGGATCTCCTCTTCCTGGACGAGCCCACGAACGGCATGGATCCGAAGGGCCGCGAGGAGATGCTGGATCTCATCCGGGACCTCGCGCACCGCAAGGGCATGAACCTGATCCTCTCGTCGCACCTGCTCCCGGACGTCGAATACACCTGCGACCACGTCGTCGTGCTGCACCAGGCCAAGGTGGCGGCGCAGGGGCCCATCGCCGAGCTCAAGGGCCCGCGCGGCAGCGTCTACGAGGTCCGGATCAAGGGCGATCGCGACGGCTTCAGGAGCCTGCTCCGGGAGGCCGGGTTCACGGCGCATCCCGGCGAGGAAGACGTGATGCGGGTGTTCGTGCCCGGAGAGGCCGGCGCGCACGCGCTCTTCGAGCTTGCCGCCAGGCGCGGCGTCCAGGTGCGGCATCTGCGGCCGAGCCTGCCGAGCCTCGAGGACGTGTTCGCCCAGGCCGTGGGGGAGGAGTAGGCCGTGCCCATCCACGACCAAAGCTACCGCCGCTACGCCGGGGTGCGGACGCCGCCGGGCCGGTCGTGGACGGTCATCGCGTCGGCCGGCATCAAGGCGATGCTCGCCAAGCGCAAGTTCCTCGGGCTGCTCATCGTGGCCTGGCTCCCGTTCGTCGTGCGCGCCGTGCAGCTGTACCTCGCGGCGAACTTCCCCCAGATGTCGGTGATCTCACCGTCGCCGGGGACGTTCCGCCAGTTCCTCGATCAGCAGGGCGTCTTCACTTTCTTCATCACCATCTTCACGGGCGCGGGCCTCATCAGCAACGACCTGCGGGCGAACGCGCTCCAGATCTACTTGTCGAAGCCGGTCGGCCGCCTTGAGTACGTGGCCGGGAAGTTCACCGTGCTGGCGTTCTTCCTGCTCCTCGTCACCTGGCTTCCGGCGACCTTGCTGCTGTTTGTCCAGGTGGTCTTCGCCGGCAGCGTGGCGTTCGTGGCGGCGAACCTCTACCTGCTGCCTGCGATCCTGATCGCCACCTGCGTCGAGACGACCGTCGTGGCGCTCGTCATGCTCGCGCTCTCCTCGCTGTCGAAGAGCGCGAGGTTCGTGGGCGTCATGTACGCCGGCGTGTTCTTCTTCACGGCCGCCCTGCACGGCGTCGTGCAGGCTGCGACCCGGGAGTCGGGCTTCTGCTGGATGTCGCTGCGGGCGAGCCTCCAGAACGTCGGCGACCTCATCTTCCGGGTGCCGCCCCGCTCCGACACGCCGGCCTGGGGCGCGGCCCTCGCCCTGGCCGCCACGGTGGCGGCGTCCGCCTGGATCCTCGAGCGGCGCGTGCGCGGCGTGGAGGTGGTCACATGACGCCCCTCGTCGTGGCGGACCGCCTGTCCAAGTGGTACGGCCAGGTCATCGGGCTGAACGACGTCAGCGCGTCCATCCCGGCGGGGATCACCGGCCTGCTCGGGCCGAACGGCGCGGGCAAGTCCACCCTGCTGAAGCTGCTGACCGGTCAGCTGAAGCCCAGCAAGGGAACGGTCTCCGTGTTCGGAGAGCCGGTGTGGCGCAACCCCCGGCTGTTCTTCCGCATCGGGTTCTGCCCGGAACAGGACGCCTTCTACGACCGGATGACGGGCCTCGAGTGGGTGTCCGGGCTCGTCCGCCTGAACGGCCTTGGCGAGCGGGAGTCGATCGAGGCGGCCCGCGCCGCCCTTGCGCGCGTCGACTTGCTCGACGCGGCCGACAAGAAGATCGGCGGCTACAGCAAGGGGATGCGGCAGCGGGTCAAGCTGGCGCAGGCGCTGGTCCACGATCCCGAGCTGCTCATCCTGGACGAGCCGCTCTCCGGCATGGATCCCATCGCGCGACGCCGGACGATCCGCCTGATCAGGGAGTGGGCGCGCAGCGGGCGGAGCGTGCTCGTCTCGAGCCACATCCTCCACGAGATCGAGGCGATGACCTCCTCGATCCTGCTCATCCACAACGGCCGGATCCTGGCCGAAGGCGACGTGCACCAGATCCGGGACCTGATCGACGAGCACCCGCACACCGTCAGCGTCCGCGCCGCGCGGCCCCGGGATCTCGCCCGCGAGTTCCTGACGCGCGACGACGTGCTGAGCCTGAAGCTCGAGCAGAGCGCCGTCGTGGTCGAGACCTCGAAGCCCGACGGCTTCTACCGCTATCTGACCGACCTGGCGGCGTCGGGCCACGCCGGCGAGATCACGGAAGTCACCTCGCCTGACGACAACCTCCAGGCGGTCTTCAAGTACCTCGTCAAATGACCGGCGCGCACTCCGACCCGATCGTGCCGGCCCCGGCGGCGCACCCCGCCTCGGCCCCCGTCCCGCGTCCGAGTGGCGCGCCCGGCGAAGCCCCGCGGTTCCGATCGGCGTCGATGCGGGTGCTCGACCTGTCGCTGGGTCAGATGCTCTGGTCGCGCCGGACGATCTTCCTGGCGCTGGTCGTCGGCTCGCCCCTGGCGCTCGGCCTGCTGTTCAGGATCCTGTCCGCCTTCGGCGTGTCCGGCGCGATGCGCGCGGGCGGCGTGGCGATGGGCGGCCCGGCGATCTTCGGGAGCATGGTCTGGCTCCTGTACTTGCGGTTCATCGTGCCGGTCCTCGGCGTGTTCTACGGGACGGCGCTCATCGCCGACGAGGTCGAGGACAAGACCGTCACCTACCTCTTCGTTCGGCCGATTCCCCGGAGCGCGGTGCTCGTCGGGAAGTACCTGGCGTATCTCGTCACGACCGCGTGCGTGGTGCTGCCCTCGGTGGTCCTGCTCTACCTGCTGGTCGCGCCGCTCGGCAACGGGTCTCTGGCCGGGGCGTTCCCCGCGCTCGTGAAGGATCTGGCGCTTCTGGGCATCGGGCTTGCCGCCTACGGGGCGCTGTTCGCCTTCATCGGGGCCCGGTTCAAGCATCCCCTCGTCACGGGACTGGTGTTCGCCTTCGGCTGGGAGCAGGTCGCGCTCATGCTCCCGGGATACCTGCGGCGAGTCACGATCGCATACTACCTGCAGTCGCTGGTGCCGCATTCGATGCCTGCCGGAGGGCTGGGCTCAGCCCTCCAGAGCCTGTTCCGGGATGCCCCACCGGTCTGGGTCAGCCTGGCCTGGCTGGCCGGATGCGTCGTGGTCTTCCTGGCCCTGGCAGCCCGGGCAACCGGGTGCCGGGAGTACGTGCTGGACCAATAGCGGCTCTCGAGCGGGGCGGCCGGGGCTGGTTCTCGCGGTTGCCTCGGAACTTCCCCGCTGGGGCCCCGTCTACTTGATCGGAGGCGCACGCAGATGACGGCGAAAACCCGCTACTTCCTCGTCGGCTCGGTGCTTGTCCTGCTCGCCGGGCTCTCGATCGGCCTGGTGGCGTACTACGGCGGAATTCCCCCGAATCCGTTCTCCTTCCGGAGCGGGCCCGCCGAATTGCGCTACGTGCCTGGCGACGCCGGCCTGGTGGCATTTGCCAACGTCAGGCACGTCATGGATTCCGATCTGCGCCAGCGCCTGCGGCAGCTGGAGGGGGCGACGGCGGAGGGGCGGAAGGAGTTCCAGGACCACACCGGCATCGACGTCGAACGCGACATCGATCACGTCGTGGCGTGGATAGGGGGCAGAGGGGGCGCGCACAAGCCCGGCGGCCTGGTCCTGGCCAGCGGACGATTCGATTCCTCCAGATTGGAGGGCCTGGCGCTCGAGCACGGCGGCCGGGTTGCAGACTACCAGGGCAAGCGGATGATCGTCCTCTCGAAGGAGGGGCGCGGGGAGGAGTTCGCCATGGCCTTCCTCGAGCCCGGCATCGTGGCGATCGGGAACGAAGCGACGGTCCGCCTGGCCATCGAACGCGGGCAGCGCGGCGACAATGCCCTCGCCAACACGGAGCTGATGAAGCGCGTGGAGGGCCTGTCGGGAGCGAGCCTGTGGGCGGTGGGCAGCTTCGACGCGGTGTCGGCGCGGACCTCGCTGCCGAGCGAACTGAGAGACCGGATGCCTCCAATCGCCTGGTTCAGCGCGAGCGGCAGGGTGAATGGGGGCCTCGAGGCGACGGTGAAGGCGGAAGCCAGGGACGAGCAGGGGGCCGAGAACCTGCGCGACCTCGTCCGCGGCATCGTGGCCCTTGCGAGGATGCAGGCCGACAGCCGGCCGGCCGCCAAGCCCGTGCTGCCGACCTTTCAGCTCAGCGGCGAGGGCAGGGAAGTGGCGCTGACC
>JAKQTR010000055.1 GCA_029562975.1 Acidobacteriota bacterium
CGGATCGTCATCGCGGTCTCTTCCTCGCCGCGGGCGAAGAGGACGCGCGCCGCCGTAACGACCTTGCCGTTACGCAGCGCGACCTTGCCCTCGGCGCTGGCGCCCGGCATGCCCGCGCGCAGCGAGGTCTTGCGGGCCGCGCCGCGCTCGCCGCGCAGCTCGAGGAACTCGTCCACGTGGACGAAGAACGCGTCGCCCGAGGCATCCACGAACTCCGGCGACGTGCTGGCGCGCCACCACAACCACGTGACGAACTCGGGCCCGAGGAAGTCCATGCCCCCGCGCTCGTCCACCGGGCGGTCCTTCGGACGGATCATCGCAGCGCCTCCTCGGAACGGGTCGCCCGCGCGGCGATCACGCCGGGAAGCCCGGCGGACAGGCCGGCGTCCTGGGCGCGGCTGAAGTCGGTACGGCGCACGGCGGCGAGCGCCTCGCTCCCGCCCTTCCCCTCGAGCAGCTCGAGCGCGCGGTGGAACGGAGTGAGCGCCGAGAGCGAGACGTCGAACGTGTCGGCGAACGCGGCGCGGAACAGCTCGTTCGCGGGCTTGCCGAGCGCGCCGAACAACACGATCCCGTCCCGCGGGTACACGAGGACCGGGTGGACCTCCATGGTCGGGTTCGTGTTGCGGAGGAGCTCCTCGGTCAGGGCCTTGCGGATCTCCGCGCGCTCGTCGCGCGAGATGCGGCCGCCAGGGCGCTTCCCGCCGCGGTCGCCACCGGTTCCACCGGGGCCACCGGCGCCCTGGCCCTCCGCCGCGCGCTCCGCGTCCTTCTTCCGGCCGCGGAACTCGAGGTCCATCATCGCGCGGAGGAGGCGGCTGTTGACGCGGCGCTTGTCGACGCGCAGGGCGAACACGGCGCACGGCCCGCGAACCGTCGACCCGGTCTCGAACCGGGCGTCGAGGCAGTTGTCGGCCGTGACCCAGCCGAACGTCCGCTCCTCGTGCGGCGAGAGGGGCTCGAACCTGCGTTCGGTGAGCCGCCGGGCGAAGTCGGCGCTCTCCACCGACGGGAGGGCGCCCTCGATCCGGTAGCGGCGCGCGGACAGGGACCGGAGGGAGAAGCTCATGGCCCGGATGCTACCCCGCAGGGGGGACGCGAGGCGCCCTGCGCGAGGCCACGCGAAACCCCGCGCTGTCGGAGTCGCGTGATAGGCGCGCGGCCTGCGCCGTTCAGCTCGCCGCGCGGTCGCCGCGGGCCCGGCGGTCGCGGGCGCGCGCGAGCCGGTCGCGGCGCGCGAGGATCCGCCGCGCCCACGCCGCGAGCCCGCCGCCGGCCGCGTATGCGCGCAGGATGCGCATCCGGTCGGTGCGCGAGAGGGCGTCACGGA
>JAKQTR010000022.1 GCA_029562975.1 Acidobacteriota bacterium
TGGGCAGTTGCACCAGATCGGTCGGCTCGAGCATCCGGACGGCTTCCGGAGCGATGCGGTCTTCGTTGCGGCTGGCGAAGTCCGCGAAATCGACCGGATCGTTGGTGTCGGAGACCGACGACGACACGACGGTCGAGACCACGTGCACTTCGGGCAGCTGGCTGGTCAACAGCTCGGCGGTCGCGACCTCCTTGACCCGCAGCATGATCAGGGTGTTGAAGTTGCCGGCGATCTGTCCCGCCTTGGCGGGCGAACCGATGCGCGCCTCCACGTCCGACCAGGTCTGCGTGTACGCCGTCACCTGAAACCCCGCCCCGCCCGCCTTGTTCAGCAGCGGAATGAACTCGTCGCCGATCAGCTCGTTGAACTCGTCGGCGTGGATCGCGATCCGCCGTGGCGTCACTTCGCCGGGCAGTCCGCGACCGGCGCCGAACTTGTAGAGGCTGCCGGCCACGCTCGTGAGGTCCGCGAACATGGAGTTCCCCACCGCCGCGGCCACCTCGTAGTCGGAGAGCGCATCCAACGCGACGTAGACGATGCCGCCCAGGTGGATCACCGCGGTCCAGTCGAACACTGGCCGCCAGTCGGTCTGATCGTCGAGCTCCGGCGACAGCAGTGAGGCGGTGCGCCCGGTGGTGAGCTTCTCCATCAGGGGCAGCAGTGACGCCACCAGCTTGTCGAAGTGGCTCTTCTCGTAGTTGAGCGTCGATGCGAGCGCGTGCGCGATCGGGTCGTAGAGCTTCTTGCGCCGCGCGTACTCCACGAGGCTGACCGCACGCGCGCCGCGCGACTGCAGGCCCTTGTCGAGATTCTTCTTGTCGATGGCGAGCGATCGCAGCTCGTCACGCCAGCCCGCGGCGGCGGGCTCCCGGTCGAGCCAGTACTCGAAGTAGTCGATCAGCAGCGGCTCGACATCGGACGCATAGCGGTTGATCTCCTGGTAGTCGGGCTTGCGACCGAGCGCCACGAGCGCTCGGGCCATCACGTTCACGAAGCGCCAGACGAACTCCTTGAAGGCGGCCGACTGACCCTCCGACGGCAACTGGCCCGCAATGCGGGTGGCGACCTCGGTGATGCGCGAGAAGCTGCCCACCGGGTTGTAGCGCGCCGAGATGTCCGGATGGCCGAGGTGGAACATGAAGAACTCCCCTCCCCGCCCGGCCCGCTCGGCTTCCGCAAACACGCGGCGCAGCAGATCGACGTCGCCCTTCGGATCGAAGACGATCACCACCTCACCGCGGCGGATGTCCTGGGCGATCAGCAGTTCGGCCAGGCGCGTCTTGCCGACGCGCGTGGTGCCGAGCACCAGCGTGTGCCCGACCCGATCCTCCAGGTCCATCCAGATCTCGGTCTCGTCGGGCTCGACACCGTGGATGGCGGGATCCCCGCCGACGCCACCGGTGTCTTCCGCTACGGGTACGAACGCCGCCAACGCCCCTGCGAAAGGTCCGCCCTGGAGCAGCGGCCGGTTCACCGGGAGCCGCGCCTCGAACAAGCGTTGGGTGTGACGCTGGTCCCACCGAAAGCCGCGCCCCAGAAAGAGCCCATCGGCTGACCAGGGAATGTCCGCGGAGCCCAGTTCGTAGCGCCGCCGGCGGCGCAGGTTGGCTCGATAGCGCAGCGTGCTCAGTCCGGCCGCGCCGCGCCACGCCGCGTGGCCCAGCAACACGCCGGCAAGCGCCAGGTGCCAAGGAGGCGAGACCAGAAAGAGCCCCGGGCTGCTGAGTACCAGGGCCGCGCCCAGCGCCGATACCGAGGCCGCGCCGAGTTCGTGCGCCGGCCGCAGCCGGGCTTCGAGCGGATAGGCCATCACTCCGCGGCCGGCGCGGAGTCACCCACGCGCACGAGCGCCGGGTTGATCGCCGGCACCGGATCGAAGAATCGGCTCGGCGAGAGGATCACGATGCCGTGGATGCGAGCGGCCGCGCGTCCGTCCTGCCTCCACGCATAGCCATGCAGGTTCACCCCGCCATCGGTCCTCAGATGCCACCCGGTCCGCAGGACCTCGCGCTGCAGCCGCTTGGCGGCGTCGGCGGGATCAGCCTGGCCGGCGCCATCGCGCCGGATGAACGCCCGGAAGATGCCCGGTGATGCGAGCAACAGCCCGTCCTCGACCCCGTGCACGAGCGCGCCGCGCACGTTCACCGACAAGGTTCCGTCAGCGATCCCCTGCCGTACCCACTCGATGAAGCGCCGGGGTCGCTCGGCGCCCGCCGCGTCGACACCGTCGAGGAATTCGGGGCCGTCGGCCTCGGGCGCGATTGGCGCCGTCTCGACGCTTGCCTCCGCCGCGCCGGCGATCGACTCCGTCTGCGCAGGAGGCAGGGTCGCCTCGACGCCCTGGCGCGTGCAGGTCGCGGCGCGCTCCACCAGT
>JAKQTR010000030.1 GCA_029562975.1 Acidobacteriota bacterium
GTTTCATAGACGGCGGTGATCTGGTGCGGCAGCGGGTCGACGATCGAGGTGTGCACCGCCAGCACCGGGTCGAAGAGATGCGCAAGGCGAATGCGCTGGGCCTCGGAAACCAGGCGGAACAGGCTCCCGTCGCCGTCGAAGCTCCAGGGGTGGCCCTCCTCGGCAATCTCCAGGCGCGCTTCGTCATCCCGGTAGAGCAGCCGGTTCGCCACCTGCCCCGTCGGGCCCTTGTAGGTCAGTTCGAGCGCCTCGGAGCCGAACCACTGCACGCCCACGACCGTGACGAGGGCGTCCGGCAGGATGCCCCGGACAGAGGCTCCACTGGTCAGGTCTTCCAGCCGAGCAGACACGGCGCTCCTTTACGAGGTGAATGCCCGCCGCGCGGGGTCACCTGAAGAACACGGGGGTCCATTGACGCCTGCCGAGGGTATTCGTCGATTGCCGATGTCGCAACGGACGGGCTGATCGTGGTCTGCCCCCCCCACGATGTCAACAGGCTAGTGATCCTGTATCGCAAACGTGACAGATTGGGTCACACCGACTGCCACCTGCCACGTCGGGCGGCCCTTTTTTTCCGCGGCGTTCCTATGAATCCATGACACCCCGGGGGCCTCCAAGGGGGTAGAGGGGGTGATCAAGGCGTCCTGAGAGCCGCCGAGTTCCTCTCCGATTCGCGGCGCTGCGCGACCTCCGGCTCGCCGTGTTCGTCCAGCGCTCGGCCCGCAACCTCTCACACGTATGTGTTGGCTGTGGGCGCCGCCCAAGGTCGGGGCGGGGCTGACGGCGACAAGAGGCGGACGCCGCGAGAGTCTGCAGGCCAGTGACCCTACGCGAGCTTCATGGCGATCTGCTCGTCGAGGATTTCCCTGACGGTCAGGGGCACGATGACGCGATGGCTCCTGCGGAAGAACCCGTCGATCTCCGTGAGGGCATCGCTGCTGTACCCGGAGCCGACGAAGAACCCCTTTTGCCGTTCGGCCCGCGTTATGACGGCCTCGAAGCGGTCGATATCGGAACGGCTTACTCTGTCCTTCTGCTTGACCGGCACCGGGTACCACACGTCCATGAAGTCGAGGTGCCCCGATGCTTTGCCCTTGCGCTGCGGGAGGGCCGTCGCGGGTTACATGCGCCCATCGATCCCCATGTCGCCGACCTGCGTGACGTTCGGGACTCCGCCGAGCGCGATGACCGCCCAGTTCTCGAACTCGAAGGGCGGGATCTTGCGGAGCTTCTCTTCCGTCCACGGGAGATCGCGCAGCACGAATCCCCGATTCGCCAGCCAGAGCTTGTGATCCTCGTGGAGCTTGCACTCGTGCCGCAGGCGCTTCGCCATCACGCGGCAGGCGGTCGGCGAGATATCAATTGTCAGATCGGTGCCACTATCGCCTGACCGCGTGCTTAGCCGCCACTGCGGCCATGGTTTCAGCCCTTCGCTGCAAGTCCAATAGCCGTATGTCGACTTCTGAGTCCGGCATCAGGCCCTGCTGAGATCGCTCTGCAAAGATGGACAGGTTGATGCGCGTTTCGCGCACGGGGCTGGTGCTGGCGTCGCCCTCGTCTTTGTCTGCCATTTCCGCCTGCGCTCGAGCGAGCGCGACACGTCCCGTTGCGCCTGTCCTAGCTCGGGCAAGGGCTTCCTGTACTTGGAGCCAACCCCGCGCGTCCTTAGCCCGGACCTCAAACATCCTTGCGATGTGGAATTCTGAACCTACCGCCGTTCCGTCTTCGAATACCGCGTAGCCGAGGCTCACGCTGATCTGGGCTGCTCCGCCGTAGCCGCTCGTGTCGGCGATGGGGAACCTCGCTCGTATCGTAGTGCGGTGTGGAATCACTCGCTGTCTGGACTCGTCCGGCACGACGCCCTCGAATGTGTACACCCCTTCACCGCCCCACGTTCCCCCCCGGGTCTTTCCGTCGTCGTAGGTGTAATCGGCGTGAGGACCCCAGGCTGTGACCGCGAGAGGCGTATTGTTCCTGACGCTCAGTTCGAAGGCCGTGCCCTCCGCGACCAGTTCGCCACCAGACACCACGATGGGTGCCTGACCGGACTGTGCGTTCAGCGCGACCGGTGTCCAGACGAGTAGGAGAGCAGGGACCGCCACGACCACGCTGGACCGATATCGAAAGCGCATGGGTTCATCCCCTGGCGGGGGGACAAGAGCGCAGGTTGCGGTTCGAGTTGAACGGCGGGTCGATATAGACCAGGTCCACGCAGGCGTCGGGCAGGCGGGCGAGTTGGTCGATGCAGTCGCCGCAGTGGATGACGCGGATGTCCACCAGCGCGGAGGGCTTCGTGCGCGGGATTCCAGCTCGGGCGGGGTTCCGGTCTCGGCCGGAGGCGGCATGGCAGCGAGGTGATAGCCGACGTGATAGCGAATGGCGTCGGAATGAGGCAACGGGTGTCGTCCTGTGTCGGGGTCGGCGCGAGGATTCCCGAAGGATTCTGGCGCGCCCGCCGCGATTCGAACGCGGGGCCCCCGGCTTAGAAGGCCGGTGCTCTATCCAGCTGAGCTACGGGCGCGCTCCGGCGGTGACGGGCTATTGTACGACGAACCGGCCGCCGGCACGCCGGCCCTTGGGCAGCCTCGGAGCCGGGGAGGCGGAGACGGCTCCTCACGAGCCGACGGGGGCAGCATCAGGTCCGGAAACCGGCGAGCCGCCCCTCGACGCTGCTCGGGCGGTCCCTCAGCGCGTCGAAGGGCCGCATGGGGCGGCCGCCCCTCACTTCTTGAACGGCAGCTCGACGCGGATCGCGTTCCCGTCGATGTCCTTCGCGCTCACGATGATGAGCGTCGCCTTGGCCGTGCGGGCGCTGAAGGGCACGTGGTCCCGGTCGTGGAAGCTCGTATGCGCGATGCCCCGCTTCTCTCCATTCTCCAGCCTGGCGATGCGCGTCGTGTAGTGGCTGGACGGACCGGCGGGCTTGATCTCCGCCAGCACGTCCATCAGCGCCTTGCCCGAGATGTTGTGCACCACGATTTCGAACTGCGTCTGCATCACCTCGACCTTGTCGAGATCACCGCTCGCGCCGCCGCCCCCGCAGGCCACGGCGAGCCCGGCAATCGCGGCAACGGCGAGGAGTCGTGGGCGGATGAACC
The DNA here is from genome assembly GCA_029562975.1 of Acidobacteriota bacterium. GTDB lineage: Bacteria > Acidobacteriota > Vicinamibacteria > Vicinamibacterales > JAKQTR01 > JAKQTR01. The sequence continues at coordinate 3,099 of JAKQTR010000030.1, forward strand.
GGTGCGGCATGGGCGGTGCTCCTTTCGTCGGGCTATCGGCCTTCCGCCGGCGCAGAGGACACTCATCCGGGCCGGATACGGCCTTCCCGGGCGCGGGAGGCAGCCGGCGTCCGGCGCTCCTGCGAGGAGGCGACTGCAATGTAGGCCGAGCCGCTGCCGGAGTCAAGCCGCCGCCGCGCGGGGCTCCCGCCCCGCCCGGCGCGGCTGCGGCCCTGTGGTAAAGTGAAGTCTTGCGGCGCGGTGGGTATAGCTCAGTGGCAGAGCGCCGGACTGTGGCTCCGGAAGTCGCGGGTTCGAACCCCGTTACCCACCCCACTCCTCCATCCCGCTCCGCCACCTGACCTCGAGCCGTCCCGCCGGGCCTGCCCGTTGTTCCAGCTGCCGTCGCGGCCGACGATGCGCTCGACGGTGGCGCCGTCGCGCGACAGGATCTCGCGCGCGCGCCCCTGCGCTCGGGCGCGGGCGCTGCCGCGCGCGGCGACGCGGATGCGATACGATCGGCCGCGATGACGGGCCCCGCGCCGCGCCTCGAGGTCGAGCGCGTCTCCAAGCGCTTCGGGCCGACTGCCGCCCTGGACGAAGTGGGCCTCACCGTGGCGCCGGGCCAGGTGCACGCGGTTGTGGGCGAGAACGGCGCCGGCAAGAGCACGCTGATGAAGATCCTGTCGGGCGCGGTGACGCCCGACGCGGGCGCGATGCGCCTCGACGGCGAGCCGTACCGGCCCCGCACGCCGCTGGAGGCGCTCGCGCGCGGCGTGGCGATGGTGTACCAGGAGCTGTCGCTGGCGCCCCACCTCACGGTCGCCGAGAACATCGTGCTCGGCATCGAGCCTTCGCGCGCCGGGTTCGTCCGCCGCGCCGAGGGGCGCGCGGCCGCCGCGGCCGCCCTCGCCCGCCTGGGGGCGCGCGAGATCGATCTCGACGCGCGCGCCGGCTCGCTCTCCGTCGCCGCGCAGCAGATGGTGGAGCTGGCGCGCGCCCTCGCCAGGCCCGGCGTGCGCGTCCTGATCCTGGACGAACCGACCAGCAGCCTCGCCGAAGACGATGTCCGGCGGCTGTTCGCGACAGTTCGGGCGCTCAGGGCGCGCGGCCTGAGCATGCTCTACATCTCGCACGTCCTCGAGGAGGTGCAGGCACTGGCCGACACGCTCACCGTGCTCCGGGACGGGCGGGCGGTCTGGGGCGGCGCGGCGCAGTCGGCGGCGCGCGACGAGATCGTGCGCCTGATGGCCGGGCGCCGGGTGGACTGCCTCTTCCCGCGATCGGCGCACACCCCGGGTGAGGTCGTTCTCGAGCTGGACGGGGTCGGCGGCGCGGCGAAGCCCGTCTCGGCCTCGCTTGCGCTGCAGCGGGGAGAGGTCGTCGGCATCGGCGGGCTGGTTGGAGCTGGCCGCACCGAGCTGCTGCGCGCCGTGTTCGGCCTCGACCCGGTGCGGCGCGGCACGATCCGGGTGGCGGCCTGGCCGGGATGGGCGCCCCCGCGCAAGCGGCTCGCGCACGGCGTGGGCCTCCTCAGCGAGGATCGCAAGGGAGAAGGCCTAGCGCTCGCCATGCCGCTCGCCGACAACGCCACGCTCTCGCGCCTTGAGGGCCTCGGGCCGGCGGGGTTCGTGCTTCCCCGCCGTCAGCACGCCGCCGCCGCGCGCTGGATCGATCGGCTCGGCATCAAGTGCCGGGACAGCCGCCAGAGTGTCGGCGAGCTCTCCGGCGGCAACCAGCAGAAGGTGGCGCTCGCGCGGCTGCTTCACCACGACGTGGACGTGTTCCTCCTCGACGAGCCCACCCGCGGCATCGACGTCGGGAGCAAGGCCGAGATCTACCGCCTCATCGACGCCCTCGCGCTGGCGGGCAAGGCCGTCCTGCTCGTGACGAGTTCTCTGCCGGAACTGCTCGGGGTGTGCGACCGGGTGGCTATCATGCACAGAGGGCGCCTCGGCCCGCTCAGGGCGCCGGAGGGGCTCACCGAGCACGCGCTCCTCATGGAGGCGATGGGAGTGGCAGGAGGCTAGGCCAGGTTCGGGGCTTGGGACTCGGGCTTCAGGACTCGCGCGTTCTGCGCGGAAACCGGTCCTTCGGCTCGCTCATGGCGGGCCGGGGGGGGCATGGCGGAGGCGGGGACTCGGGAGCTGGCAGGCGGGAGCCGAGGGAAGGTTCGATGAGCACGGTTGTTGTGCGCAATCCGGAGGAGCGGAGGCTGAACCAGCGTGCCATGCGGCTGTCGCTGGCCGTCGGCTTCGCCATGCTCGCCGGCAAGGCCGCCGCGTACGTCCTCACCGGATCGGCGGCCATCATGTCCGACGCCCTCGAGTCGGTCATCCACGTCCTGGCCGTCGCCTTCGCCGCCTTCAGCCTCTCGCTCAGCGCCAAGCCGGCCGATTCCAGGTTCCCCTACGGCTACGAGCGCATCGCCTTCTTCTCGGCGGGGTTCGAAGGCGCGCTGATCATCCTGGCGGCGGCGTCAATCATCTGGACGGCCGTGGCCAGGTGGCTGCACGGCCTGCAGCTCGAGCGGCTCGGCACAGGCGTCCTGCTCGTCCTTGCCGCCTCTGTCGTGAACGGCGCGCTGGGCTGGCACCTGGTGCGCACGGGGCGCCGGTCGAAGTCGATCATCCTCGAGGCCAACGGCCGCCACGTCCTTACCGACTGCTGGACGAGCCTGGGCGTGGTCGTCGGGCTCCTGCTGGTGATGGCGACGGGCTGGCTGCCCTTCGACCCGATCGTCGCCATCGCGGTCGCCGTGAACATCCTGTGGTCCGGCGCGCACCTCGTGTTCCGGTCGGTGAGCGGCTTGATGGATTACGCCGACCCCGCGCGGACCGCGCGCGTCACGGCCGCCGTTGAGCCGTTCAGCCGGCTTCTTGGCTTCCATCACCATGGCCTCCGGGTCCGCCACACGGGCCACCGGACCCTCGTCGAGATCCACCTGCTCTTTCCGTTCTCCCTGACGCTCGGAGACGCCCATCGCCGCGCGACGGTGCTCGAAGCGCATGTGGCGAACGCGCTCGGCGAGGAGGTGGAAGTCATCACGCACCTCGAATCGCTCGAGGACCACGCCGCGGTGCACGGGCCTGAGCACTAACGGCACGAACCGCCCTGCCTGAGCCTTGTGGCCCCCGGTCCGGGCCGCCGGGTGCCATTTTCTGTCGTGCCGGTGACGCTCCGTGTCGAAGAGCGTCAGCACGCCGGCGCGCGGCCGGTGGCCCGTGATGTTCAAACCCTTATGTTGAAGGCACTTGCGAGCCTGCGCGAAGCTCGCGAGACCGTGGCAGGACGCTTGCAATTCGCTCGGGTGCGAGGAATGCGAAAGCACTCCAGACCACAGCCTGCGGCGTGGTGGCCTCCACACCGCCGGCTCGCGGAGAGGGGGGTCTGACCCGCCCGCCTCTCCCACGCCAGTCTCCTCTCCAACCGCCGTAGCCGGGGGGCTCGCGCCCTCCGGCTACACCTCTGTGGGGGCAGATCCGGAGACTTGCGGATCTGACCCCGCTTCCTCATTCGTAGCGCAGGGACTCGATCGGATCGAGGCGCGAGGCGCGCAGCGCCGGCCAGAGGCCGCTGAGGACCCCGGTCAGCATCAGGACGAGCGTCGTCGCCAGGAGCACGTCCGGCGTGAGGAGGAGGTGGATGTCCGTCTCGCCGGTCGGGTCGCCGATGAGGCGGGCGAGAAACGGCCGGCGGCCGGAGACGCTCACCAGGGTGGCCGTGAGGGCGATGCCGACGGCCCCGCCCAGGCCGGTGATGACCAGCCCCTCGAGCAGGAACTGCGTCAGGATGTGGCGCCGGCGCGCGCCCAGCGCCTTCCGCACGCCGATCTCCCGCGTCCGCTCCGTCACCGACACCAGCATGATGTTCATGACGCCCACGCCGCCGATCATCAGCGTCAAGGTGCCGATGAACACGAGCACGAGCTTCAGCCCCATCGTCATGCCGCCGAAGATCCGGCGCATCTCGGCGCTGTCGTGCACCGACAGCGCGCGCTCGTCGCGCGCGTCGAAGCGGTGCCGCTCGGCCAGCACCGCGCGGACTTGCCGCATCCCCCGCTCGTGGAACGCCGGCGCGATGGTCTGCACGACGATGGTGTCGAGGTAGTCCTGGTGGAAGAGCTGCTCGGTCACCGAGTGCGGGATGAACACGCTCATCCGGTCCGGCCAGAAGTAGCTCGACAGCTGGGCCTTGTCGGTGAGCACGCCGACGACCTCGAACGAGAGCCCCTTGATCCGCACCGTCTGGCCGACGGCCGGGCTGTTGCCGAAGAGCTTCCTCGCGACGTCGGTGCCGAGAAACGCGACCCGCCGCCGCCGCTCGACGTCCTCGGCGTTGATGAACCGCCCGTCCGACGGCGTTTCGGTGCGCATGAGGCCGTACTCGGGCGCCACGCCCCGGACGCCCGCCGAGGTCGCCCGGGTCCCGAACGTGAGCGGCAGCGACTCGAAGAGCTCGGGGCTGACGTGCTTCACGAGCCCGAGGTGCGTGAGGGGCTCGATGTCGGCCCGCTTCAGGAACACCCGCCGCCCGGCGCGCTCTCCGCCGGCCTGCATGCTGGTCTGGCCGCCGTAGATGACGGCCACGCCGTTCGAGAACGCGTTGCTGAAGCCGGCGAACATGGCCCGGTGGAACCCGTTGCCGTAGGCCATCATCGACGCGACCGTCAGGATCCCCCACGCGATGCCCAGCACCGTCAGGCCCGCCCTGAAGCGGTGGGCGGCGATCGCCGACCAAGCTTGCGCAACGGTCTCTTTGAGCAGCACGCCACCCCCCTTGAGCGCGCGTGACCCGGCTGCGGCCGTCCCGCCGGCCGGCCACTCTGAATGCTGAATTCCGGATTCCGGATTCTGGCTCCTGACTCCTTACTTCTCTACGCCTCGTACCGCAGCGCCTCGATCGGCGTGAGCGCCGCCGCCCTTCGCGCCGGGTAGGTCGCCGCCGCCACGCCAACGACCGCGAGCGCCGCGGCGGCGAACAGCCCTGTCTGCCACGTGACGACCATTCCGGAGAAGCGCGTGGGCATCGGCGCGAGGTTGACCAGGCCGCACAGCCCCATGCCGACGGCGAAGCCGGCGAGCCCGCTCATCCCGGTCAGCAGCAGCCCCTCCGCGAAGAACTGGCAGAGGACGCGGCTGGAGGTGGCGCCCAGGGCCTTGCGGACGCCGATCTCGACGGTGCGCTCGCGGACGGCCACCAGCATGATGTTCATCACGCCGATGCCACCGAGGAGCAGCGTGACGATGGCCACCGCGAGGAAGAACTCTTCCATGCCCTCGATCATCTTGTCGAACATGACCGCCTCGATGGCGGTGTTCCAGAAGCTCAGCGCCTCCGGGTCGCCGGCGTCGAATCCGTGGCGCGCCGCCAGGATGCGGCGCACCTCGCTCTCGATGGGCCCGCGGGCCTCGAGCGCGGCGAAGCTGATGAGACCGGTTTCGCGGTCGATGGTCTCCCGCACCTGCCGTGTCACGCGGGGGTATGGCGACGCGATGATGGCCGACAGGTGGTCCGGCGTGTCGAACCGGCCCGGAAGGGGGAAGTCCCTGCGCGCGGTCTCGTACGGGATGAAGAGCCGCCCGTCGTCCTGCCCCGTGTAGTCCGAGTCCTGCTGCTTCTTCCGGACGCGCCCGATCACGGTGTACGGCAGGGCGTTCACCGTGACGGCCATGCCCACCGGGTCGCGGTCCGCGAAGAGCTGTTTCGAGGCGTCGAAGCCGAGCACCGCCACGCGCCGCGCGTCCCGGCAGTCCCCCTCGCTGATGGGGCGCCCGCGGTCCACCTCGATGGTCCGCATGTACTGGTAGACGGGCCAGATGCCGCTCATCGACGCGGCGCTCGAGTTGTAGGCGCTCTTCACCCGGAGCCCGTTGCGGATGAGCTCGGGGCTGACGTGCTCGAGGAGCGCGGACTCGGTCTGCAGCGCCCGCACGTCGCCGAAGGTCAGCCGGACGATCCGGCCTGCCCGCTCGCCGCCGGCCTGCATCGACGTCCGGCCGTTCCGGATGATGACGATGTTCTTGCCGAGCTCCTGCAGCACCGTCCGATTGCCCCGCGAGAAGCCCTCGCCGACCGCGGACAGCAGGATGAACGAGACCACGCCCCAGGCGATGCCGAACATCGTGAGGAACGATCGGAGCGTGTTCGCCCGCAGGTTCGCCCAGGTTTGCGCGATGAGGTCCCGCATGAACAGCGCCACGGCCCGGTCCCTTCGCCCCCGCCCTCGCCGGGCGGCCCAAGGGCCGTCTTCGGCGAGCCGGGGCCTGCCCCTTGTCCCCTGCCCCTTCCGCCTACTGCAGGATGACCCGCTGCCCCTCGCTCAGGCCCTGGACGACCTGCGTCTTCATGCCGTTGCTGACGCCGACGGTGATCGGGCGGCGCTGGCGCTTGGCCTTGGCATCCGGCAGGTAGACGTCCACCGACGCGCTCCGCTTCGCGTCGTACACGATCGCGGCCTCGGGGACGAGGAGCGTCTGCTTGTGCTCCTCGAGGATGATCTCCGCGTTGGCCGTCATGTTGGCGAGCAGCTCGCCGGCGGCGTTGTCGATGGACACCTTCACCTCGAACGAGATGACGTTGTCCTTGTCCGTGCCCATCGGCGAGATCTGCGTGACCTTCCCGTCGAACTGCCGGTCGCGGAACGTCTCCACCTTGATGCGCGCGGGCTGGCCGAGGCGCACTTGCCCGATGTCCGCCTCGTCCACGTTCCCCTTCACGTAGACGCGCCCGACGTCGCCGAGCACCATCACCAGCGTGGCGTTCGCGCCGAGGTTCGCGATCGAGGACACGGGGCTCCCGATCTCAATGGGCCGCGCGAGCACCGTGCCGTCGATCGGCGCGCGGATGGTCGCGTTCCGCAGCTCCTCTTCAGCCCGCTCGACGGCGGCCTGCGCGGCCGCCACCGACGCGCGCGCCTGCGCGCCCTTCGCGCGGGCGATGCCGAGCTGCGCCGCCGCGGCCTGCTGCCGGTTCGCGGCCAGCTCGAGCGCGCTCCTCGCATCGTCTAGGCCCTGCTGCGGCAGCAGCCGCTCGGCGGACAGCCTCTCGGCGCGCTCGAGATGGCGCCGGGCGAAGGGAACGTCCGGGCCCTCGGCCTCGACCCTGTTCTTCTCGAACTCGGCCTCGGCCGCCGCCACCGAGGCCCGCGCCCCGGCCAGCGCCGCGCGCGACTCGCGCAATCGCGCCTCAAGGTTGTCCTTGTCCAACTCGGCCAGCACCTGGCCGGCCGTCACCCTGTCGCCGACCTCGACGGCGATCTCCTTGACGATGCCGTTCGCCTTCGACTTGATCTCGACTTTCGCAATCGGCTCGATGCGCCCGGTGGCCACGACCGACTTCGCGATGTCGCCGCGCTCGACGCTGGCCAGCCGGGCCGGATTGATGTCGCCGGACGCTCCGCCCAGCGCGGCCCAGCCCGCGCCCGCCACGAGGGCGAGGATGACGATCGCCCCCGCCAACAGAACCCGCTTCCGCGTCACGCGCATGAGCCTGCCCCCGTCTCTCGCTGTTGCATACGGATGTCGCCCGGGCTGTGTTCCGCGCAGGAGGGGCCCACGGCCCGCGAGGGGCCTGCCCCGGCGTTCCGGTCTCCGGCGGGTGCCGTGGTATCATGGACCATTCCCGCAAGCCCGCCGGCCGGTCCTCGCGATCCGCGCGAACGGCGGCGGCGCATCAACCGGGAGAGAGACGGAGAACCATGGCAAGGACGACGAAGAAGATCGAGACGCCCGGGACGGCGAAGCCCGCCGTGAAACGCAGAACTGCCTCGGCCCCCGCGGCGGCAGTGGAGAAGGTGACGACCCGCCGGCGCACGAAGACACAGTCCGAGGGCCTCCCGCCCATGGCGGTCGCCGACAACCGCCCCTCGAAGGCCGTCCGCTCCGCCGCGGGCCGGGTGCCTGAGCCGACGCACGAGGAGATCGCGGTCCGCGCGTACTACCTGTCGGAGCGGCGGAGAGGCTGGCACGGCAGCCCTGAGCAGGACTGGCTGCAGGCGGTGACCGAGCTGCGCCGCGAGAGGGGGATCCTCTAGCTGGGGGCTGGGGCTAGGCGCTGGGCGCCAGGGAGTCAGAACCCGAGCGAGAAGCCGGCGTAGACGCTCCGGCCGGCCGCCGGGATGTAGAGGGGCACGCCGCCGTCCACGTACCCGAAGGACGTGTAGCGCCGATCGAGCAGGTTGTTGACCCTCAGGTCGAGGGCCCAGCGATCGAGGCCGAGCGTGCGCAGGGCCCGGGCTGGCAGCCCGACCCTGGCCACGGCATCCGCCGTGGTCCAGGCGTCGTTGACCCGTCCAGCGTTCTCCGTGTTGTCGAGGTAGAACCGGCCGACGTGCCGGAGTGAGAGCGAGACGCGGGCCGGGCCGAGGTTCGCGTGCGCCGCGGCCGACGCCATGACGCCCGGGAAGCCGGCCGCCCGCTTGCCGTCGTAGACGGCCGTGCCCCCTTCCCAGTCGTGCTCGCGGTAGCGGAGGAACGTGTTGCGCGCCAGCGAGACGGCGGCTTCCACGCCAATCCGGCTCGACACCGTCGCGCCCGCGTCCACTTCCAGGCCCAGCCGCCGCGAGCGGGCGCCATTGCCGTAGACGGGGACGCCGTTGTCGTCGAGCGCCCCGGCGTAGACGATCTCGTTGCGGAAGTGCATCCAGTAGGCGTTCGCGCGCGCCCGCCACCGGCCGCGGCGCCAGGACGTGCCGGTTTCCACGTTCCAGACATCCTCCGAATCGAGGTCCGCCGGGCCCGTCGCGTAGTAGTCCTGGGGGTCGTAGATGTTGCGGAAGAAGGGCTCCCGCATGCCGCGGGCCGCCGTGGCGTAGGCGTCGGCGCCGTCGGCCAGCTTCACGACCACGCCGGCGCGCGGGAGGACGAAGCCGTAGGCCCGCGTGAACGCGACGCCCTTCAGGCGGTCGTCGAAGAGCTCGTAGGCGTGGCGCGAGAGCTGGAAGCCGGCGCTCGCCGTGATGCGCGGCGTGACGTCGGCCTTCGCGGTCATGGCGGCCGTCGCCGTCTGCTTGCCGACCCGGTAGTCGTAGTAGCGGTGCCCGGCCCCGGCGCCGGCCGGAAGGAACTGCGCCCACCTGACTTCGCCGGTATGGTGCGCCCGGTGCCAGCGCCACTCCCCCGTCAGATCCAGCGCGACGCGCCCGGCACGGTGCGAAAGCTTCGGCACCCAGCCGACATCCCACTCGTCGACGCTCCGGCGCCTGACCAGATCGGTCCGCCGGACGCTCGTGCCGTCGGGGAGCGCGGCGTCCGGCAGGCCGTACTCGACGAGCCAGCGGCGGGCGCGGAACTGGTCGTAGTAGCCCGTTCCGCGGAACGCGTAGAGCGTCTGGTCCAACGACGTGCGCTCCGAGAGCCTGACGTCGTGGACGATCTGATAATGCGGCTGGAAGAAGTGATCGATCTCGCCCGGATAGGACAGCGGGTTCGTGCGCCGGTCGCGATCCGCGTCGCCCGTCACGCCGCCTTCGAGCGTCGCGCGGTCGATGCCGTCGTAGGCCAGATGCGCGTCTTCGGGCCCGCCGAAGAGCACCGCCCGCAGCCGCGACCGGCCGCCGAACCGCGCGATCGACACGTAGTAGTTCCACATGTCCACCCACGCCTGGTCGCGGTAGCCGTCGGTCCGGATCTTCGAGTACCGGGCCGAGAGCGCCCAGGCGCCGTTCAGGAGGCCGGACTCCCAGACGAGCGACAGGCGGCTGGTGCCGAACGACCCGGCGCCGGCGTCGAGCGAGAAGCCGGGTTCGACCGACGGCTGGGCCGTCGTGACGTCGACGGCGCCGCCGAGGCCCGTGAGGCCGGCCACCCCGCGCCGCACCTGCACGTCTCCCGCCGTCGTCATGAAGTCGGCGAGATCGACGAAGAACAGCTCGCCGGATTCGGCGTCGTTGATCGGCGCGCCGTTCAGCGTCACGCGGGTCCGCGCCTGGCCGAAGCCGCGGATCGAGAAGTACGAGTAGCCGATGCCGTTGCCGCTGTCGTTCCTGGCGAACACGCCGGGCACGAGCGCGGAGAGCAGGATCGCAGGGTCCTGGCCCCAGTGCGCGTCGGCGATGGCCTGCCGCGGCACGTTCGAGAAGGTGGCCGGGTCGGCGCCTTCGCGCGCGCGGCCGGCGGTGACCTCGACGCGGTCGCTCAGCGTGATGACGGGCACCAGGCGGATGTCGAGGGGTGCGGCCGATTGGACGAGCGTGCGCTGGACGTAGTAGCCGGGGCACGACACGACCAGCGTCGCGCGCCCGACCGGCCCGGCGTCGAGGACGAAACGCCCGTCGGCGCCCGCGGTCACGGACACGCCCAGGTCCGGCGCCTCGACGCGCGCGGCGACGGCCGCGCCGGTTTCGGCGTTGACGGTGCGGCCGGTGATGAGCAGGTGCTGGGCCTCGGCCGGCACGGCCGGAGCCAGCAGCGCGGACAGCAGGAGAAGGCGTGCGAGTCTCATCGTTCCCTACGCCGGCATGACCCGGATCAGGTTCAGAGGGTGTGATCTCAGCCCCGCGGCGTGCGGGACACCCCTACGACGGTGACGATACTGTACTGTGACGCCAACGGGCGCTCAGGGTCAAGCGCGCGGCGCGGGACCCCCGCCACCCGCTGTCACCCGCGCTCGCTCGTCTTGTTCGCGCCGGAGGGAGCCGGGTCCTGTCGCCGACCATGCCCGCCGGGAGCGCGGGCCGTCGCCCGCCTACTTGCGCGACTGCAGCAGCAGGACGGGCACCTTGAGCAGGTGGCGCACCTTGTCCACGGTCGCGCCGAGGATGATGTCCTTGATGAGACGGTGGCCGTGCGTAGCCATGGCGACCAGGTCGGCCCGCTCGGCGTCAGCCGCGCGGACGATCTCGTCGGCCGGGTCGCCCTTGGCGAGGCGCGCCTCCACGGCGAAGCCCTCCGAGGCGAGACTCGCGCGCAGGCCCTCGAGGTACTCGCGGTCCTCGCGGATCTCCTTCGACTCGCGCAGGTTGAGCTCGTCGTAGGCGCGGGCGGCCCATCCGTCCGCGACGTGCAGCAGCACCAGCGTGGCGCCGCACATCTTCGCCAGCGGCTTCACGTGGTCGATGATCGTGCGGTCGGCATCCGAGCGCTCGACGGCCACGAGAATACGCTTGTACATCGCCCACTCCTCAGAGCACCTGCACGAGCAGCCAGACGCTGAGCCCCGCGATGAGCGCGGCGACCGCCCAGGCCAGAGCCCGCATCCATCGCGGCGCGACGGCCGGCCCCATCTTGCGGCGGTCCGACGTGAACGAAACGAGCGGGATCACCGCGAAGGGCAGCTGCAGGCTGAGGACTACCTGGCTCAGGATGAGCAGCCGCCCGATCCCCGCGTCGCCGTACAGCATGACGGCGACGAGCGCCGGCACGATGGCGATGGAGCGGGTGACGAGCCGGCGCAGCCAGGGGCGCAGCCGGAGGTCGAGGAACCCCTCCATCACGATCTGGCCCGCCAGCGTGCCCGTCAGCGTCGAGTTCTGGCCCGAGAAGAGGAGCGTCACGGCGAACAGCGTGCTGGCCAGCGTCGTGCCGAGAATCGGGGCCAGCAGCTTGTGGGCGTCCGTGATGTCCGCGACCCACTCGTACTGGGTGCCGTGGAACGTCGCCGCCGACACGACCAGGATGGCGCCGTTGATGAAGAGCGCCGACATCAAGGCCACCGTCGAGTCGATCGTCGCGAACCGGATCGCTTCGCCCCTCCCCTCGTCGGTGTCCGCGTACTTGCGCGTCTGCACCACCGACGAATGGAGGTAGAGGTTGTGCGGCATCACCGTCGCCCCGAGGATCCCGGCCGCGATGTAGAGCATGTCCGGGTCCCGCAGGATCTCCGCGCTCGGCACGAACCCGCGGAGCACGCCGCCCAGGTCCGGCTTCGACAGGAACAGCTCGATCGCGAACCCGCCCGCGATCCCGAGGATGAGCGTCAGCACGATGCCCTCGAGGATGCGGAAGCGGTGCTGCTGCACGAAGAGCACGATGAACACGTCGAGGGCGGTGATGACCACGCCCGCGGCGAGCGGGATGCCGAAAAGCAGGCCGAGTGCGACGGCCGACCCGATGACCTCCGCGAGATCGCAGGCGGCGATGGCCACCTCGGCCAGGATCCACAGGACGAACGACACCGGGCGCGAGTAGTAGGCGCGGCACGCCTGTGCGAGGTCGTAGCTCGTGCCCACCCCAAGGCGCACCGCGAGCGCCTGCAGCAGGATGGCCATCAGGTTCGACAGCAGGATCACGCTCAGCAGCGTGTAGCCGAACCGCGCCCCTCCGGCGATGTCCGTGGCCCAGTTGCCCGGGTCCATGTACCCGACGGCGACGAGGTATCCCGGGCCCGAGAACGCCAGCAGTTTGCGGAAGAACCCTCCGTTTGCCGGAATCGGGACGGACCCGTGCGACTCGGGCAGGCTCTTCTGGGCAGGTGTGACACCCACGGGAGGAGTCTACAACAGGGACTCGGGGCTCGGAGTTGGGGATTGGGGGTTGGGGACCGCCGCTTCGATGCGCGCGCTCTGGCTCAGCGAGTTCTCCCGGTTCCCAACCCCCGATCCCCAGCCCCCGGTGTGCTATCATCGCATTCCGTGCGCCCGTAGCTCAGCTGGATAGAGCGCCGGACTTCGAATCCGTAGGTCGCAGGTTCGAGTCCTGCCGGGCGCGTTTCCTGCTCTTTGCGCCCGTAGCTCAGCTGGATAGAGCGTTGGCCTCCGGAGCCAAAGGCCGGGCGTTCGAATCGCCCCGGGCGCACCACCCTCCCTACACGGCGAGCGTCTTGAGGTAGGCGACGCTCTGCTCGGTCAGCTCCCAGTTCTGCTCGACGTAGTAGCTGCGCACGCCCGCGGCCTTCGCCGCCGTGAACGTCGCCACCCAGTCGATGCTGCCCCTGCCCACCGCCACTTGCGGGCGCCGGCCCGGCCGCCCGTTCGGCCCGGGAGGCGGCGCCGGGGCGTTCATGTCCACGTCCTGGAGGTGCATCGAGTTGAACCGGCCCGGGTACTTCCGGAAGTACTCGGCGCCGACGAACCCGGCCGTGATCGCGGACATCTGGAACTGGAACTTCACCAGCGCCGGATCGAGCAGCTCCAGCAGCAGGTCGTACGTGCGCCTGCCGTCGACGGTGGAGCTCTCGAAGCCCTCGTTGTGCAGGCCCTGCTGCATCCCCGCCGCCGCGGCGACAGCCGCGATCGCGTTGTATTCCTCGGCTGCCCGCTTCACCTGATCGAGCGTCGGGGTGTTCCCGCCGTTGCCGTCGCCGAGGGTGGCGGTCACCATCTGCGTGATGCCGACCTCCCTCGCCCAGTCGATGCTCTTCTGCTGGCTGGTGCGCAGCTCGGCGAGGCTGAAGTGGCTGCTTTCGGCTTTCAGCCCGTGATCCGCGAGGATCGCCCGGACCTCCCTGCCGTTGGAGAGCGGCTGGAACTCGGTGCCGTACCCGATGGGCGAGCACAGCTCGAGCCGCGTCACGCCGATGCCGGCCATCGCCTTCACGAACGCCGGGAAGTCCTTCAGCAGGTGCCGCATGGGATAGACCTGGCTGCCGATGGGCAGGCCCAGCGGGGCCGCCGCCAGGCCGCGCATCCCCGCCGCCAGGAACCCGGCCGCCGCGCCCGTGCGCTCGATGAATTCGCGTCTCGTCAGTCCCGTCATGGCTGGTGCTCCCTAGATCTGCCACCCCGGGCGGTACTCGCGCGTCAGGAGCGCGTTCGCCTCGGGCACGTTCGTGACTCTCGCCGCGGCCGCGTCCCAGAGCAGCCGCCGGCCGCCGAGGCGCAGCGAGACGGCGGCCAGGTTGACCGCGTCGCAGATCGGCTGGGCCAGCAGGAAGTCGCCGTAGCTCCGCGGGCCGCCCTTGAAGGCGTTAATCCAGGCGAGATCGCGCTCCGACGGCCGCGGCCGCAGGTCCTGCGGGCCGCGCTGCCGCGGCTGCGGCGGCGCCGGCTCCGGGATGTTGTGCGCCGCCCGGTAGGCGCGCATCTTCGCCTCGGGGACGATCTGCGGGTTCTCGGCCCGGAAGCCGCCGAGGATCTTGCCCGTATCGCCAACGAACAGCATGCCCTCGCTCGGCAGCTCCTTGTTCTCCGCCATCAGTTCCTCCGGCACCGGCGGCCTGATGCCGCCGTCGTACCAGAAGATGTCGAGGCCCGGCCTGGCCCGCTTCGCGCCGAAGCGCATCCGCACCGTGCAGGCCGCCGGGAAGGAGTAGTCGTTCTTGATCGTGTAGCAAATGTCGTCGGCGACGGCGCACACGTGGCTCGGCGTCGACTCGACGCTGAGTGGCGCATCCAGCTCGAGGGCCTGGAAGATCGGCCACAGGCTGTAGTGCCCCATGTCCGCGATGGACCCGCCGCCGAACTCGTACCAGCCGCGGAAGTTCGTGTGGGTGTAGTTCGGGTGGTACGGCCGGTCGAGCGACGGCCCGAGCCAGAGCGTCCAGTCGAACCCCGGCGGCACCGGCGGCGTGTCGGCCGGCAGCGTCGGGAACTGCGGCCACATCGGGCGCGCGGACCAGTTGTGGATCTCCCGCAGGGTCCCAATCGCGCCGTTCCCGATCATCTCGAGCGCCTGCCGCTGGCTTGCGCCTTCGCTGGCCGGCAGGAAGTGCGTGGCCTTGTTCGCCGCCCGCGCGGCCTCGATGACGGCGCGCGCCTCCAGCACGCGGTTGGCCAGCGGCTTGTGGACGATCACGTTCATGCCGCGCTTGAGGGCGGCAATGGCGATGGGCGCGTGGGTGTGGTCGGGCGTCAGGACCTTCACGGCGGTGACGTCCTTCTCCTGCTCGAGGAGCTCGCGGTAGTCCACGTACGCCGCGCAGCCCTTCGCGCCGGGCGCGGCGCCGCGCTGCTTGCGGTAGTAGGTGTCCACGATCTCCTTGCCCACGTCCAGCCCGCCGGGTACGCCCTTGACGTTCTCGCGCCACGTCGGCTCGTCGATGATCCGCCTGATGTCGTTGCGGATCTGATCCTTGCCCCACTCGAGGTAGCCCACGCCCGTCTTGTCGACATCGCAGACGGCGACCACCTCCACGTCCGGGCTGGCGAGAATGCCGCCGATCTCCCGGATCGCCTGCGTGCCGAAGCCGATGCACGCGAGGGTGATCTTGTCGCTCGGCGCGACGAACCCCGCGCCGCCGAGCACGCGCCTCGGCACAATGGTGAACGAGGCGGCGGCCGCGGCCGCGCCGGACAGGAACTCGCGCCGGTTCATCTCGGATGGCATGGTCTCAGCCTCCTGCAGGCTGCTTCATAGCACGACTGGACGCTGAATGCACGCCTCAGCACGCGGCCCGCGGCTGGCCGCCCCTGCTCGTGCCCACGAGGCTCCGTGTCCGCGCCCCAGGATCCCGGATCCCGGATCCCGAATCCCAAGTCCCGAGTCCCGAAGGTATAGTGCCCCTATGACCTACGACTTCGACCGCCCCGTCGACCGCATCGGCTCCGACAGCACCAAGTGGCGCGTTTACGGGCCCGGCGTGCTCCCCCTCTGGACCGCGGACATGGACTTCCGCGTTCCCGAGCCCGTCATCGCGGCCCTGCGGGCGCGCGTCGATCACGGCGTTTTCGGGTACTGCGTCGAGCCTCCCGAGCTCCGCGAGATCCTCGCCGAGCGGCTCGGCCGCCTCTACGGCTGGCACGTGTCGGCCGGCGACATCGTGCTCGGGACGGGCGTGGTGACGGCGTTCCATCGCGCGTGCCGTGCCGCCGCCGGCCCGACCGACGGAATCCTCGTGCAGACGCCCGTGTATCAGCCGATCCTGGGCGCAGCGACGCACAACGGGTCCGTCGGGCAGCAGGCGCCGCTGGCCCGGCGCGCAGACGGCCGGTGGGAGATCGATTTCGAGGCGTTCGAGACGGCCGTCACCGGCCGGACCCGCGTCTTCATCCTCTGCAACCCGCACAACCCCGTCGGCCGCGTGTTCAGCCGCGCCGATCTCGAGCGCCTCGCCGCGATGTGCCTGCGGCGCGATGTCCTCATCTGCTCGGACGAGATTCACTGCGATCTCGTGTTCCCCGGGAGCGCGCACATGCCGATTGCGTCGCTCGACCCCGAGGTGGCGAAGCGCTGCGTGACGCTGATGGCGCCGAGCAAGACGTTCAACGTGCCGGGCCTCCGCTGCTCGTTCGCCGTCGTCACGGACCCGGACCTGCGCCGCCGCCTCGTCGGCGAGGAGTCGGCCACGTTTTCGGAGGTGAACAACCTCGCGCTGGCGGCGACGCTCGCCGCTTACCGGGACGGCCAGGACTGGCTCGATCAGGTGCTCGCCTATCTGGCGGCGAACCGGGACTTCGTCGCGGAGTTCGTGCGCCGCGAGCTGCCGGGGGCAGCCATGGCCCCGCCCGAGGCGACCTACCTGGCCTGGCTGGACTGCCGGACGTGCGGCATCGACGGGAACCCGCAGCAGTTCTTCCTCGAGCGCGCGCGCGTGGCCCTGCAGGACGGCGAGTGGTTCGGGCCCGGCGGCGAAGGATTCGTGCGCCTCAACTTCGGGTGCACGCGTGCGACGCTCGCCGAGGCGCTGGAGCGGATGGCGACGGCGCTGCGCGAGTGACCGGCACCGATCGACAGTCTCGCGACAGACAGGTCCCCGGGGGCGCGCGGCGGAGCGGTGACGCTCACGGAACGCGGTTGCGAGACCCGTTCGCGCGCAGCACGCAGGAGCGGTGACGCTCACGGAACGCGGTTTCGAGACCCGTTCCCTCGCAGCGCGCAGGAGCGGTGACGCTCACGGAACGCGGTTGCGAGACCCGTTCCCGCGCAGCACGCAGGAGCGGTGACGCTCACGGAACGCGGTTGCGAGACCCGTTCCCGCGCAGCACGCAGGAGCGGTGACGCTCACGGAACGCGGTTTCGAGACCCGTTCCCGCGCAGCGCGCAGGAGCGGTGACGCTCACGGAACGCGGTTGCGAGACCCGTTCCCGCGCAGCGCGCAGGAGCGGTGACGCTCACGGAACGCGGTTTCGAGACCCGTTCCCGCGCAGCACGCAGGTCTCGAAACCGTCTATAGGTGACGCCACCAGGCGCGGTGCTTGTCGTGCAGTTCTTCCATCGTCGGCATGCGGTAGAAGAGCAGCTTGTCACCCTCCGAGAAGTAGAAGCCCGGCTGGATGTTCTTGAAGCTCGTCAGGTCCAGGTTGCCGTTGAGGCTGAGCGTCTTGCTCTTCTTGCCGGGGATTTCGGCCAGTTCCCGAAGCGCGTTCGAGAGGTTCGCCGGGTTCACGTTCGGGAGCTGGCCGCTGTGCGACAGGACGTCGAGGCGGTTGACGATGGCCTCGGCGTCCACGTCCCATTGGGCGAAGAAGATCTTCGGCGCGCCTTTCGACCACGTCTCGGCGGTGATGTACGCGCCGAACGCGCGCGGCTCGAGGCTCGAGGCCACCACCAGGCGGAGCGGGCAGATCTCCTGGTAGATGCGGATGCGGCCCGCCCGGCGCGTGTCGGCCGGCTCGTCGCCCGGGTCGAGACCCAGCACCGCCCCGTCCGTCGTGACGAGGTACAGGCGCTGGAACGCGGTCAGATCGATGTGTTCGAGGACCCGGTAGGACTTGACGAACTTCGTGCGCTTCGGCCGGCCGGGCTGGCCCGACTCCGTCTGCGCGAGGTACCCGTCGATGCGCAGATCCGGGTGCCGGAAGCTGATGTCCACTTCCGCGAAGATGACTTTTCCCGTGAAATGGCGAGGGCTGCCGATCGAATAGTGGGCGCCGAATGCCTCCGGGGAGAGCTGCGACGCCACCAGCGCTTCGTTCGGGTGGAGAATCAGGTACAGGTGCTTCTGGAACTCGGACATCGGCGGCTCCTCAGCGTAGGGCTGGCGGACGGCCCCCATAAGGGCGACACCAAGCAGTCTATACCGGAACGCCGAGCGCCGCGGGAGCGGGGTATCATCGGGAGCCGATGACATCCAGGCCCCTCCCGCCAGCCGGGCCGGCCGGCCTCGTCCCAGGCCGCCCCTGGGCGCTGCTCTGGCTGATGGCCGGGTTCAACGTCCTGAACTTCGTGGACCGGCAGCTCGTGGGCAGCCTCGCGCCGCTGCTGATGGCGGACCTGCAGATCTCGCGGGCGCAGATTGGCCTGCTGGCCGGCTTCGCGTTCGTCCTCTGCTACACCGTCGCCGGCATGGCGATCGGCATCGCCGCCGACCGGTGGCCGCGGCGGGCCATTGTCCTGGGCGGCGTGTGGCTGTGGAGCCTGATGACCGCCGTGTCGGGCGCCGCAAGAGGCTTCGCCGATCTCGCAGCCGCCCGGGTGTTCCTCGGCGTCGGCCAGGCGGCGCTGACGCCGGCGGCGTTGCCGATGCTCGCCGACGCGCTCCCGTCGAGGCGATGGGGGCTGGCCACCGGGATCTACTATGCCGGGCTGCCCGTCGGCACGGCCCTCAGTCTGATCGTCGCGGGCTTCGTCGCCCCGCGGTTCGGGTGGCGGGCGTGCTTCTACGCGCTCGGTGCGCTTGGCATCGCAGCCTCGTCGCTGCTGGCGCTTGTCCGCGAACCGGTTCGGCGCCAGGGCGCACCCCCGGCGGCCGGCCGCGCCTCCGGGCAGTCGGGCGCCGCCCAGGCCTTCGGCGCGACCGCGCGGGAGTTGTTCCGTGCGCTGCGCGAGCGTCCCGCCTTCGGCCTCATCGTGGCCGGCGGGGCCTGCCTCGCGTACGCGTCGGCCGCGGCCATCCACGGCGTGACGTGGCTCGTGCAGGAGCGGGGGTTCCGCTTCGAGTCGGCGGCCTACACCGCGGGGGGCGTCGCCGTTGCCGCCGGGCTGTGCGGCAACCTCGCGGGCGGCTGGGTGGCGGACTGGTGCGCGCGGCGGTGGCGCGGCGGTCGCGGCTGGAGCCTCGTGCTGCTCACGCTCTTCTTCGCGCCGTTCAGCGTGGCGTTCTACCTGCTGCCTCCGTCATCGGCGCTGTTCTACGTGTGCTGGTTCGTCTCCTCGGCATCCACCGTGGCGTACTTCGGCCCCGTGTTCTCGTCGATCCAGGAGGTGGCTCCGCCGCAGGTTGGCTCCAGCGCGGTGGCCTTCGGGCTGTTGGTCGTCAATATCGCCGGCGTGGGCTCGGGGTCCTGGCTCACCGGCGTCATCGGCGACGGCGCGGGCCTGACGGCCGGCCTGCTCGCGAGCGTCGGCGTGACGCTCGTCGGCGTGCCCGCGTTCTTGCTCGCCGCACGGCGCTGGCCGCGGTGAACGGGCGGCAGGATCGTTCGAAGCGCCGCCGGCCGAATGGGCGCGGGGTCCGGCCGCGCGGCGCGCCGTGCGGCGCTCGCCGGCGCCGTCTGGCAGCCCGGCGGGTGGAGCCTCACGTCCTGCGGTCCGGAGGCGCGGGAGGCGCGGCCCGGATTGCGGTTGGCGTCGCGATCTTGGACCTGATCCCGGTTGCGCGCTATACTGTCTCATTCCGGCTTCCGCAGCCGGGTCCGCCGCCGGCGGAGTGCAGGGGAGTGGGCCGCTAGCTCAATTGGCAGAGCAGCAGACTCTTAATCTGCGGGTTGTAGGTTCGATTCCTACGCGGCTCACCACTAATCCTTAGCACTACTTTGTCAGATTCAATCTGTCGTACAACGCGATTCAATATTTCGTACTTGTACCAATGATCCGGGTTCTTTACGATTGCGGGCGTGACGGAAGCCGACGCCCGCGCGGTGTTGCAACGCTTCGGCGCGTTAGCCGATCAGTTTGCCCCGTGCTTCGGCCGGAATGTCCAGCGCGACGCGGCGAGTCGCTATCTGGCGGGCCTCGTCAACGACAGTACCCGCAAGTCCATGCAGGCGATGCATGGGCGCTTGAGCGATGCCGGGTCCTATCAGGCGCTGCAACCCTTCATCACGCACTCGCCCTGGGCCGTGGCGCCCGTCTGGACGCGCCTGCACGCGCTGATTCCGGACCGCGCCGGCATTCTCGCGGTCGACGATACGGGGTTTCCCAAACAGGGCACGCACTCGGTCGGCGTGAAGCGGCAATATTGCGGGGCGCTCGGGAAGACGGGCAATTGCCAGGTCGGCGTGTCGACCGCCTTGATCGGGCCGACGTTGGTGTGGCCGACGAGCTGCGAGTTGTATCTGCCGGCCGAGTGGGCGGCGGATCCCGACCGGCGCGACCACGCGCGCGTGCCGCGCACCGTCCGCTTCCGCGAGAAATGGCGCATCGCCTTGGCGCACATTCGCGCGGTGGTGAAGGCTGGCTTCACGATCGAGGCCGTGGTGGCCGACGCGGATATGGGACCACGACCGGGTTTCGGACCGGCCTGGAGCGGCTGGGCCTGCGCTATGCGGTCGCCGTCCGCGGGGTGGTGCACGCGTGGCTGCCCCGCGCGACCGCCTCGTCCAGCCTCCACACGCCGGGGCGGGCGCTGCCCCGCCACGCGTGGCGCCGCGTCACCTGGGCGCAGGGCACGAAGGGCCCGCTGGCCGCGCGCTTCGTCGCGCGGCGTGTCCGGCTCCGGCACGGCCGAGGCGAGCGCTGGGTGCTGTTCGAACGCTCGCTCGCCGACGACACGCGCAAGTACTACGTGCTCAACCTGGAGGCCACGGCCTCGCTCAAGCCGCTCGTGCGGCTGGCGCGCAGTCGCTGGCCCATCGAGCAGCAGTATCGGGAACTGAAAGACGAACTGGGCCTGGGCCACTTCGAGGGCCGGACCTACCCAGGCTGGGCCCACCACACGGTGCTGACCGCTGCCGCGTTCACCTTCCTCCAATTGGAACGCCGGCGATCGGCGCACGCGCCGCGTCCGACGCTGCCCGCCGTGCGCGCCTGGATGCGGGAAATCGTCGCGCTGCAGTACTTTGCGGGCAACCGTCAACTCTTCAACCTCGCAGTCAGCTTTCAGCGCAATCCGCCCCTACGAAGATGACAAAGTAGTGTTAGCGGATGTCGCGCGTGCGCAGTGTCACGTGCGACGACGGACGACCGGAGGCCTCGGACACGGCGACCGTGAACACCTCGGGCACCTGGATGGCCGCAAAGACCGACGCCACGGCGTGCGCCGGATAGCGCCCACCGATGGCGTTCGGCACCGTCACGGCGATCTGGTGATCGCACAAACTGGTCAGGCTGCGAATCTGCGTGCGGCCGCCGAGACGGTACGTCTCGCGAGGGTCCCACACGGTGAGACTCGTCGCATGCCCCGGCAGCCAGACACCCAGTGCCGACCCGCGCGCGGGGTCGGGCCAGGCGAGGATCGTGACGACCGCCCAGGTCGCCGGGATGTTGCAGCCGGCCGGGGACAGTTCCGGGATCGTGCCAGGCCATCCCCGCATCGCCGACACGGTCCAGCCCGATGATCCGACCGTGGGCGTCCCCGCGTGCGGCGGATCCCAGATGGATCCCTGCGCGCGGACCGGCGCGGCGATCGCGAGACTGAGGACGGCAGCCGCCAGGACACATCCACGCATGGGTGAGCCTCCTTGCCGTCTCAGCTTGCGAAATCCACGCCATTGGCCCCCTCGCGGTATTCGGCCTGAACCCACGGTTTCTCGTCACCGACGACCCGTCCTGTGCCCACGCGGGAGGTCACTCCTCACTGGGCGGCCCCCAGACCATCTCCCAGGCGAGGGCCGGGTCGAGCGACCCCTTGCTGTCACGGAGGAGGTCGTCGACCCGTTTCTTGCCCGTGAAGTACGCCATCCACTCGGTCAGTTGCCGGCTGCTGAGCCGGGCGAGCATCCCATCGACATCCGCCTCCCCCAAGGCCTCCGCGAGCTGGTAGCCGAAGAGGCGCGTCGGGTTCAGGCGGAAGGCTGTCCCAACTCGTCGACGTCCTGGTCCCGCAGCCCCGAGAGCCGCTGCGCCACGCCGAAGAGTCGGCCCAGGATGTCCGCCCGCACCTGCCCCAGGGCCGGCACGTCGTCGTCCTGGAACACCCGCGCGCCCGCCTCATCCACGAGGCAGAGCGCCACGAGGCGGGCCCGCACGTTCTGCATGTTCAGCTCGCGCGTCTTGCCTGGCTGCTTGAACATCGGCCCTTCGAACGCGTCCCGGGCGGTCCCCGACAACCCCTGCACGATGACCGCGCCGCCCAGCTCCGGCACCTGCACGGTCTCCCGTGGCAGTGCGGTCGCGGCGAGCAGCGCCTCTCGCTCCAGTACCCCCATGCGTCCCCCTGTGGCCCGACCGGGCCGGCTGCCGCCGTTACGACGTCGCGCGGGTCCAGGCCGTGGCCATGCCGAACTCGACGGTCACGTCCTCGTACTCGCCCACGGCGCCGCCGATCGGCGTGTAGCTCTTCACGAACACGGTCGCCGTCCATTTCGGATTCGTGGCGGAGACCGCGCCCGATGACGCCCGGACTTCCACCGCGCAAGTCGTGCCGCGAATGGCGGCCAGCGTCTGATCGACGGCGGCCGACGCGCGGTCCTGCTTGAAGGTGACGGAGAGGCCTGGCGTGTAGAGCCCCGGCAGTTCGATCTTGGCGGTGTTCCCCATCGTGGTCACGTCGTGCGACTCGACGTCGGCCTTGACCGTGATGGATTTCACCCACGCGCTCAGGTTCACCGAGTTGAGCGTCAGATACCCGTCGCGAAGCACCGTGAGAGCCATAGGCCCGTCCTCCTCTTGTCCGATCGCGTTCCCGCGTGCTACAGAATCCCCGCCACCAACGCAAACGTCACCGATCCCCCCGTCAGCGTCCACGACGCGCGCCAGTACGTGTCGGTGATCGCCCCGGCGGCGTCCTTCCACTCGCTGCCCTTGGCCGTGGCGGCCGTGAACGTCAGCCGGTCCGTCGGCGTCGCCATCCCTGCCGCATCGTCCGACTGCACCTTGGCGGTGAAGGTGCCGCCGCTCAGCGCGAGGATGTGCAGCGCGGCGTAGACCCGCTGCGAGGCGGCGACCGCTCCGAGCAGGTAGGCCGTGCCCGTGCCGCCCGCGACCTTCGTGCCGGTGTCGAGGACGAGGCCGCGCACCAGGGCCCCGCCGGTCATCACGGCGCTGAGGTCGGCCGCGGGGAACTGCCCCACCACGAACCCCGTCGAGAGGCTGGCCACGCCGGCCTTGAAGCACCAAGCCGAGTCGCCGGCCGCGCCGCCCAGCGGGCTGAGGCTCAGGGGCACCTGGGCGACGGCGAGATTGGCTTTGAGGATGTCCTCAATCTTCGGCGCGGCGGCGTCGACCTGGCGGAAGACCTTGCCGGTCAGTCGCACGGACTCAAGCCCCGGGAGCGCGATCTTCGCGGTCTGGCCGAACGTGGTGGCGTCCAGGCTCTCGGTGTCCAGCTGGAGCGACACCTGGTTGAAGTCGCCCGACACGTCGTACTGGGCGAGGTAAATCTTCGCATTCTTCAGGACCTGGAGGCTCATCGCCTACTCATAGGCCGCCTGGATGGCCACCGCCGGCCGGTCGTCGGGCGGCGCGGCGAGCGTCTGCTGCGCCGGCCGGTGGCGCGCCGGCAGAATGAGCTCGGACTCGGTGGCTGGGTCCACGATCCGGAGGGCGCCGAGTCGCAAGAGGAAGGCCTCGAGCGCGGCGTCGAGCTCCGCCGTGGTGATGACGCCGGGGGCCACGCTGCGGCCGTCGAGCACCACGGGCGCCGCGCCGATCACTTCGTAGTACCGCGTCATGGCAGCACCTCCGCCACAAAGGCCTCGAACTCCGCCCAGACGTGCTGGACCTGCACGGCGTCGACGAGCTGCGGCTCGTCCACTTCGGTCGTCAGGTGGCGCGTGTCGTGATGCTCCCAGCCCGCGAGCGTGAGGGGCGTGTACCGGAGGAGCGCCAGCACGCGGTCGATGATGCCGTAGCCCTCCGAGACGCCGGCGTACTGCGACCAGGCGTGCACCACAAAGGTGACGCGACGCCCCTGGCGGCCGAACGTGTCATCCGGGTCTTCAACGAAGCCGCCCAATCGGACGTACGGCCACGTCGGGTCCTGGGGCACGTGGTCCCAGACGCCCCCCGGAGCTCGCGTGGTCAGCGTGGCGTCGTGCTTGAGCACGCTGTAGACCGCCGCGTGCACCGCGCTCAACGCCGACTTGCCGGTGGTGACGCTCATGCGGTCCTCCCGAACGCGGCCGTGGCGCCGTGCTGCCGGAGGGCCTCGATCACGTCCGGAGCCATCGCGCGCATGGCGGCCTCAAAGGCTGACTTCTGCTGGAAGGCCGCGGGACGCAGGAAGGGCCGCAGCGCGACGCCGCGCGCGGTGCCGAACTCCATCAGGTGGCCGTACGTGGTCGGCTGGATCAGCCGGCCGCCGGCCGCCTGGAGTTGCGTGCACCGTCGGCTTCAGCGTCACCGCCGACTGCCGGTGCACGGCAATTGCCCCACGCTGGATCCCGATGAAGCCCATGAGGGTCTGCTGACCGGCCCGGCCCGCGATGGTGCGGCGCAAGGCCCCGCCGCCGTAGCCCGGGACTGCCGCTCTCAGCCTGCACAGGCTCGCTGGCACGGTGCCGATAAGAGTCCGCGTGGCGAAGGCGCAGGCTCACTCGCGACCGAATCCCGACAGCCTGTGGCTCGCGCCGCGAGCCCCGCAGAGGATCTCGAAGCCACGATCAGGGAGGAGGGCGCTGGCGGCACGCCGGCTTTCTGCGCCTGATGATCGTGCCGCTCGAGCGGTCGCGCTCATGTGGAGGGCGTCATGTCGCGATGGTGGAACCAGAGGCGGTTCGACGCCGTGGAACTCGCGTTCGTGTCGCTTCTGGCGGCTCTAATGGCCTTGACCGCAGACCGCCCGCGTCACTCGAGGGTGTCGTTCGCGGCGTATTCCGCTTCCCAGGAGGCCGCGCGCCTGGAGCAGCTCTACGGGCCCTCGAAGCACTCCCGCCATGAGGAGGAATGGATCATCAGGGACTACTTCGGCGATCGCCGGGGCGGGGTCTTCGTGGACGTCGGGGCCAACCACTACCAGCATGAAAGCAATACGTACTACCTCGAGCGCGCGCTGGGATGGTCGGGTATCGCGGTCGATCCCCCAGGCTGGTTTCGCGGAGGGCTATCGCGCGCACAGGCCGCGCACGCGCTTTTTCGCGTTCTTCGTCTCCGACTTCTCCGACGAGCGCGTCACGCTGTACCTCGCGGACGGGAACTCCCGTGTCGCGTCCTCGGACAAGGCATTCACCGAACGTGGAGGCAGCCGCCTGCTGGAGCCGTCGCTGGCCACGCGAGCCGTCACGGTGGCGACGATTCGGCTGACGGACCTGCTGGACCGGGCCGGCGTGTCGCACATCGATCTCCTGTCGGTGGACGTCGAGTTGGCCGAGCCCCGGGTTCTTGCCGGATTCGACATTGATCGCTTCGCGCCGGAGCTGGTCTGCATTGAGGCGCATCCCGAGGTACGGCAGGCGATCCTCGACTACTTCGCCGCGCACCGCTACGTGGTCGTGGGCCGGTACCTGCGGGCCGACTTGCAGAACCTCTACTTCCAGCCGGCGTCTTCGCCGGGCCCTCCTCCAATGCCACCGCGTGCCGGCGGCCGGTGACCGGCTGGCGGCCGGCGACCGCGGCCGGCGACGATGGCGGGCCACTGGCCGAGGCTGGCCACGACCCGGGCCCCCGCGGCGATCGCTCCCTGAATGCGGATCCGGGACTGCGCCACAGGCGCGGCAGAGGCCGCCGATCAGCGCCTGCTGCGCTCGGCGGACGAAGCGCCCGAGCCGGCCGGGACGCGGCTCGGGCACTTGGCCGGCGGCCCCGGAGCGGCGCGCCGAGCGCCGGGCGGCCGCCTCAGCGGGTTCCCGCGGCCGGCCGGCCGCGTCGTTTTGCTGCACCGCGCGGCCGGATTGCTGTAGGATGCCCCTCACTGCCCGGGATCGGAGCAGGACGGCTGCCATGCGCGATCTTCCGTCATCCCTGTCGCCCGTCCACGCCGCGCACGGCTCTCACGACGAGGAGAGGATCATGAGGACCCCACGGAGGCGCTGGAAGTTCGCGGCCGTCGCTGCCATGGCCGCTCTGTTCTCGGCCCAGCCTTCCTCCCGCCCGCGTTCGAGCGCGCCATGCCCGGCCGGGTCGTGCGAGACCGATCACTGCACCGTCGTCATGGTCGGCAAGAAGGCCTCGGCGGACGGCTCGGTCATCTCGACGCACACCTCCGATTGCGGCGTCTGCGACTGGACCTGGCGGTACGTGCCGCCCGCGGATCACCAGCCGGGCGAGATGCGCAGGATCTACTACTTCGACCAGTTCGCCACCGACCCGCCGAAGAAAGGCCTGCGCTACGACGCGCTCGAGCCGAAGTACGCCGGCCTCGAGATCCCCCAGGTCGCCCACACCTACGGCTACCTCCACGGCATGTTCGGCTACATGAACGACAACCAGGTGGCGCTCGGCGAATCCACCATCGGCTGCCGCGAGCAGATGGAGAACAGCACCACGGCGCCGAAGATGGACATCACGACCCTGACGATGATCGCCATGGAGCGGGCGAAGACGGCCCGGGAGGCGATCCAGATCATGGGGGACCTGGCGGTCAAGTACGGCTACGGCCACACCGACTCCGGCGAGATGCTCTCCGTCTCGGACCCCAACGAGATCTGGGTCTTCGAGATCATGCCGGTCGGCCCCCTCTGGGCGCCCGAGACCGGCGAGCCCGGCGCGGTGTGGGCCGCGCAGCGCGTCCCCGACGACCACGTGAGCGTCTGCCCGAACGAGTCCCGGATCGGGGAGATCGACCTGAACGACAAGGACTACTTCCTCGCGTCGCCCAACGTCGTGTCGTTCGCCGTGAAGCAGAAGCTCTACGATCCCGCCAGCGGCAAGCCCTTCAACTGGAAGCGCGCCTACTCCCCCGTCACCGCCAGCGCCGCCAGCTCCAACGGCAGCCGGGTCCGCCTGTGGCGCTTTTTCGATCTCGTGGCCCCGGCCCGGAAGTTCAGCGCCTCGACGCCGAACATGGACCTGCCCTTCTCCATCGCGCCGGAGAAAAAGCTCTCGATGGCCGACGTGATGACGATCCTCCGCGACAAGAACGAGGGAACGCCGTACTACCCGGCGCGCGGTCTGCAGGGGGGCCCGTTCGAGAACCCGAACATGCTGCCCTACGGGTTCACGCTCGACGGCAGGAAGTACGACACGAGCCGCGTCATCGGCGTCAACCGCGCGGAGTACGTGGCGGTCACCCAGGCCAGGGACTGGCTCCCCAACCCCATCGGGGGCATCGTCTGGATCGGCCTCGGCTCACAGGACACGCACTGCCTCATGCCGTTCTACGCGGGCGTGACGAGCATCCCCGCCTCGTTCGAGATTGGCGACCACTGGGAGTTCGACCGCCGGTCCGCCCGCTGGGCGTTCGACTACGTCGACTTCCACACGCAGGTCGTCTACTCCGCCGCCATCAAGGACGTTCGCAAGGCGCAGGAGACATGGGAAAAGGGCGCCATGGACCGCACGCCCGAGATCGACGCGCAGGCGCTGCGGCTTCACGAGAAGTCGCCCGAGCAAGCCAGGCGGTTCCTCACCGACTACTGCCTGAACAACGCGAACCTCGTCGTCAACGCCTGGTGGAACCTGGGCGACGAGCTGATGGTGAAGTACATGCACCTCTGGCAGTACGACATCCAGCGGCGCTCGCGCAAGCCGCTCGAGTACCCCGAGTGGTGGCTGCGCGAGCTGGTCCGCTACAACCAGCTCCAGCCCCAGGCGGACGTCAAGAAGTAGCAGGGCGGCCGGCGAGGCTGCCGCGCAGACACACAGGAGGCCCGGTATGAGAGGGACTTGGCGAGTCGCGGCTCTGCTGCCGCTGTTCCTCGTGGCGCTGGCCACGGTTCCGTTCCACGCGTCCGGGCAGGAAGCCGCGCCCAAGGCCGCCCTTCCGGTGCTCACGACCTCCGCCGGCCAGAGCGCGGACGTGAACACGGTCAACGCCATCATGGAGCAGGCCGGCATCAAGTACGACTACTGCGACGTCCCCACGGCGGCGATGCTGAAGAGCGGCGTCGGCCTCGGCGGGGCCAAGGCGAAGCCGGGGTTCCACATCGAGAGCACGACGGACCTCGCGAAGTTCAAGGCCGGGACTCCCTACCGCACGGTGGTCTTCGCGCTCGGCGCGAGCCTCAAGGGGATGGGCGCCTCCGGCCTCACGGTGGAGACCGAGGTCAGGCGCGTCACGGATCTCATCCAGTACTGCAAGCAGCACAAGATCTTCATCGTGGCCGTGCACGCGGGCGGGCAGTCCAAGCGGGGTGCGCCCGGCAGCGACAACGAGAAGATGATCGACGCGGTCGCGCCCTTCGCCGACTACATCCTCGTGGCCAAGGACGGCAACAAGGACGGCCGCTTCACGAAGATCGGCCAGGACAAGGGGATCCCGGTGTCGCAGGTCGACTATGCCCTGGGGATGGTCGGCCTGATCACGAGGCTCTTCGAGTAGCCCGCCCGGGTCGCGGGCGCGCGCGGCTGGCGCGGCCCCCGCGGGCCGCGGACGCCGACGGGCGCGCGGCCGCGGCCTCGGCGTGATCGCGTGGATGGGCGGTCGCACACATGGCGAATCCACTGTACGCGCACATCGCCGCCGTCCTGAGCGTCATGGCGGCGGCCTACGCCGCGGCCCGATGGCGGAAGCTCGGGGTGGAGCTGTGCATGCTCGCCGCCGCGGTGGCCGGCGGGCTGGCCGGAGCCGTCGTACAGACGCCGCCGATCGGCGAGCTGGCGAGGCACCTGGTCGAGGGGACCTTCACCTACCTCGACGTGATGCTCGTCTTCGTCACGGCCACCATCTTCATCACCATCGTCACCGAGTCGGGCGGGGTCGACTTCATCGTGCGCGCCATCGTCCGCGCGTTCCACCGCCAGCACCTGGTGGCCCTCCTGCTGCTGATGATCCTCATCCTGATACCGGGGGCGCTGACCGGCGCCGGCAGCGTCTCCGTGCTGACGGTGGGGGCGCCGAGCGCCCTGGCGATGGGGCACCTCGGCTTGTCGAAGAGGCGGACCGCGGCGATTCTCTTCATCGTGGCCGGGCTGAGCGCGGCCGCGCCCCCCGTGAACATCTGGGCGATGGTGATCTGCGCCGGAACGGCGATTCCGTACGTGGGCTTCACCTACGCGCTCGGCATCCCGGTGCTGCTCCTGGGCACGTTCACCATCCTGACGCTCGGGTGGAGACGCGATCACCGGGTGTCGCGGGACGAGGCGCTCCGGGCGATGCCCCAGCCGCCGCCCGGCATGAACTGGTGGCGGGTGCTGCTGCCGTTCGGGGCGTTCTTCGGCACCGTTGCGGCCTCCCGCCTCTGGCCGTTCGCGACGCCGGTCATGGGCCTGCCCCTCCAGTTCACCCTCGCGGCGATCGTGGCGCTCCTCTGCAGCCCCAGGCGGATCAACGCCCTGGCGCTGTCCAGGGACACCGTCCGCAGGCTCGTCCCGCTCCTGGCCACGATGGCCATCGTCGGGTCGCTGCAGCAGATCATGACCGTGACCGGCGTGCGCGGCGCGATCTCCTACGCCGTCATCGCCATGCCGCTGGCGCTCCTGTACGTGCTGCTCGTCGTGCTCCTTCCGATCTCCGAGGGGCTCCTGACGTACGGCGCCGCGGCCATCATCGGCATCCCGCTCGTGTGGTACCTGGACTCCATCGGCCTGCACGCGACAATCGTCATCGCGGGATTGAGCCTGCTGTGGCCGCTGGGCGACGGCCTGCCGCCGACGGCGCTCATCGGCAGGCTGACGGTGATGGTGTCAGGCTACGAGGGCTCCTACTGGTCGTTCCTGAAGGAAACCTGGCTGCCGTGGCTGGCCATCACGGCTGCCGGAATCGGCATGATCGTGTACAGCGCGAAGCTGAGCGCGCTGGTCGCGTGGGGACTCTGAGCCACCAGCGGTCGGGAGCCGGGACATGCCGCTCGTCATGATCGTCTACTACGTCATTTGCCTGTTCATCGCGGGCATGCTCGTCTGGAACTTCGCCCGAGAGAAGGACGACCGGCAGATGATGCTGCTGTACCTGGTCGTGCTGGTGCCGCTGGTGCTGAGGCTCCTGAGGATCAACTGAGGGCGGCAGGCGGAGGGCAGGACCAGGCGGCGTCGAGGCGAGGCGCGGCAGAGCCGGTGCCGGGGAGGAGACGAGGCCATGTCCCGCAGTGGACCGGTCAAGGGGCTTCTGGTCGCGGTGGTTGCGAGTGTGGCTGCCGTGGCCGGCGCGCAGTTCCATCAGCATCGGCACCAGCGCCTGCCCATCGTGGCGGGGCCGGCCGTGGCCCGGGTGGCCAGCCTGAGCGAGTACGGCGAGGGGCTGGCGCGCACGATGGCCGACACGAAGGTGTTCTTCCTGCAGGGCGCGGAGCCGGGCGGCAGCGCGCTGATCATGGCCGGCACGCATGCCAACGAAATCGACGCGCTCCTCTCCGCCCTCATCTTCGTGGAGAACGCCGTCGTCGAGAAGGGCACACTGATCGTCATTCCCCAGCTCAACCACAGCGCGAGCGTCTACACCAGGCCGGGTGACGGCTGTCCCCTGTTCTACGGAATCGAGACGCCCTGGGGAACGAAGGTGTTCCGCTTCGGCGATCGGGGCGCCTCGCCGCTCGATCAGTGGCCCGACCCCGACGTGTACGTCCACTACCCGGACGCTCAGCTGCTGTCGTTCCTGGACGCGCGCAACACGAACCGATCGTGGCCCGGGCGCCCGGACGGCCTGCTGACCGAGCGGGTGACGGCGGCGGTGATGCGGCTGCTCGCCGAGGAGCGCGTGGACATCGCCCTGGACCTTCACGGCGCCGAGACGATGTTCCCGGTCACCAACTGCATCGTGGCGCCGGAGCGCTCGATGAGGATCGCCACGATGGCGTCGATGACCGTGACCGCCATGGAAGGCTTCGAGAACCACGTGGAACCGTCGCCCAAGGGATTCCGAGGCCTGTCGCACCGGGAGATCGGGGACCACTCGGATACGGCGCCCTTCCTCCTGGAAGCGCCCTTTCCGTTCCTGGACCAGCCCACCGGCCCGAAGACCCGCGACCTGCTGATGACCGGGAGGGACCCGTTTCTGCTGAGCCTGGCCGGGCAGCAGAAGCTGTTCGTGCCCTACGACGAGTCGGGCTGGCCCATCGAGAAACGGGTGGGACAGCACTGCTCGGTCGCGCTGGAGATCATCAACCAGTTCTCCAGGAAGCGCGCCGACCGTGCCATACGGATCAGCGAGGTCCCGCGCTACGCGGACCTTGTCCGCAACGGCGTGGGGTTCTACTTCCACGACCCGAGCAAGGCCGATCCCGCGCGCGTCCACCTCGATTGAGGGGTGCGGACGGGCAGGCTCCTGATGGGCGGCAGGCTCAAGCTGCCGAGCAGCCCGGACGGGACGGCCAACCCCCGGTCACCGCGTCAGCGGCTGGCGCCTCGGCCGACAGCTCCCGGACGGCGGCCGCGGCGCCCGTTCGGACGCCGTGCACGGCGTCGGCGAGCAGCCCGGCGGCCTGCGCGCGTGCGGTAGAATGCCGGTGACGCCCATGGATGCCGTGACTGTCGCAATCGTCAGGTTGAGGCCCGGCGTGCCCCTGCCGGAGTACCAGTCGGACGGGGCCGCCGGCATGGACCTCTCGGCGGCCCTCGACGAGCCCATCGAGCTCCGGCCGGGCGAGCGGCGCCTCGTGCCGTGCGGGTTCGCGATCGCGGTGCCGCGCGGGTACGAGGCGCAGGTCAGGCCGCGATCGGGACTGGCCGCGAACTACGGCCTCACGCTCCTCAACAGCCCGGGCACGATCGACAGCGACTACCGCGGCGAGGTGAAAGCCGTCCTCGTGAATCACTCCAATGCCGCGTTCGTGGTCACTCCGGGCATGAGAATCGCTCAACTGGTGGTGGCGCCGGTGTCGCGGGCCGCGTGGAGCGAAGCCGGCGCGCTGCCCGAAACGGAGCGCGGGGGCGGCGGATTCGGGCACACCGGCCACTGAGCCTGACGCGTCGGGACCGTCCCGGAGCTCCGGTCCCGGAGTGCGCCCGGCGAGGGCTCCCGAGCCGCAGCCCCGGCTGTCTCAGAACGGCCGCACGCGCCAGCGGCGACGAACCGGGCAGACCGCGAGCGATGGAACGTCTGCGGCAGCAGAACCCTTGGCGTTATGGCCGCGCTTTGTCCAGGGCCTTCTCAAGCTTCTTCGCGTCTTGACAGAGCAGACGCCGGGAGAGAGACTGGCGGGGGCCCTCAGAGAGGATCAGCCATGCGTTCTCGCCAGCTCGTCGTGGCGTGTGCGCTCGCGTTGTCCGGGTGCCAGTCGAGCCCGTCCACCCCCACCCCGCCACCCTGCACGTTCACGCTTTCCGCGACATCCCTGTCGATCGGCGCATCGGGCGGCGCCGGTTCGGTCGCGGTCAGTACGGCAAGCTCCTGCGCCTGGACGGCCAGCTCGAGTGTGAGCTGGATCACGGCCACGGGAAGCACGGCGGGCACGGGCCCGGGAACCTTCAGCTTCACGGTGGCCGCCAATACCGGCACCAGCGCACGGTCCGGCACGCTCACCGTGGCCGGCCAGTCGGTCACGATCACGCAGGCAGGGCTGGCCTGCACCTATGCGCTCGAGCCGGCCGGCAGGGCCTTCGGGCCGGCCGGCGGTGCCGGCAGCTTCGAGGTCAGCACCCAGTCCGGCTGCGCCTGGACGGCCGCGCCCGCCGCGGCCTGGCTGTCGATCTCGGCGGGCGCGTCGGGCTCGGGGAACGGCACCGTAACCTACCAGGTCGCGGCGAACCCTGATGCGGCCCCGCGTGCGTCGAGCATCGCCGTGGGCGGCGCGTCGCACGACGTCACGCAATCCGGACAAGCGGGATGTGCCGTCGCGCTCGACCGCGACCGCGACGCGTTCCCCGTGTCCGGCGGTTCCGGGAGGGTGGAGATCACGGCCTCGTCGGGCTGCGCGTGGGCGGCGTCGAGCGACGCCGCGTGGGTGCGCATCACCGATCCGGCCGGGGGAAGCGGCACCGGAAGCTACCGCCTCCAGTACGTCGTGGACGCCAACGCCGGCGCCTCCTCGCGCGTCGGCACGCTGACGATCGGCGGCAAAACGGTGACGATCACGCAGGCCGGAACGGCGTCGTGCAGCTACTCGGTGGCGCCGGTGGACGTTCGCGCCTGTATGGCCGAGGGGTTCTCCCGCTCGATCGCCGTCACCACCGACGACGGCTGCCCGTGGACGGCGTCGACGTCTGCGCCGTGGATCGCGATCTCCGCCGGTTCGAGCGGCACCGGCTCCGGAACGATCGTCTACACGCTCGGCTACAACTTCGATGCGGCGCGCCAGGCCATCATCGAGGTGCGCTGGCCCGCGCCGACTGCGGGACAGAACGTGCGCGTTGCCCAGGCCGGCTGCACCTACGGCGTGAGCAAGACCAGCATCGACGTGCCCGCGGCGGGCGGGGACTTCTCGTTCGACGTCATCTCGAGTTCGACGGACCCTTCCTGCGGCGGGCCGCTGCAGGACGGCTGCATGTGGAGCGCGGCGTCGTCGGCCTCCTGGGTCACCGTGACGAGCTGGATGCCGCGATGGGGCGACGACCGGGTGTCCTTCAGCGTGGCGGCCAACGGAACGGGCTCCATGCGGACTGCGACGATCACGGTGCGTGACAAGGTTGTGACCATCAGGCAGGCCGGGTCGTAGGGCCGCCCCCGCTCCTGCCCGCGCGAACCCCGGGGGCCGCAGCTCCCGGGGTTCTTGTGTACGGCTCCCGCCGCAGATAGCATGGCGCTGCCCCCGCCTCCCGCCGTTCCCTGTGTTCGAGGAGCCGCCATGCTGAACCGCGCCCTGCTGCACGCCGCGTGCGCCCTCGTCCTGCTGTCCTGCGGGCTCGCCGCGCGCGCCTCGCAATCGGTCACCCCGGCGTCGGCCGCGCCGCCTGCCGCCGGGGCGGCGAGCGCGGTCCAGCCGCCCCTCGCCTGGACGGATGCCGCGCTGCAACAGGAAACGTATGCGGCGCCGCCGAAGGAACTCGCCGACGCGGTGCTCGCGCCGCGCTACCGCAACGTCGCTCTCTCGAACGCGAGCCCGGACAAGAAGTGGTTCGCCGAGGAGATTGGCGACGGCCCGGTGCCGATGGCCGTCTTCGCGAAGCCGTTCCACGAACTCGGCGGCGTGTTCGTGGACTTCCAGGCGAACCGCGCCAGGTCGCTCACGATCCGCAACAGTGCGGGCCTGCAGATCATCTCGGCCGCCGATGGAGCCAGGCGGCCGGTTCAGCTGCCGGCCGGCGTCCGGGTGTCGCACCCGACGTGGGCGCCCGACAGCTCCGTGGTCGGTTTTTACGTCCACACGCCCGACGCCACGCACATCTGGGTGGCGGACCCGGTCACGTGCGCGGCGCGGCAGGCCACGCCCGCGCCGGTGCTGGCGACGCTCGCGTCCGGCTTCGACTTCAGCGCCGACGGGAAGAAGCTGGCGGCGGTCCTCGTGCCCGCCGGCCGCCCGCCGATGATGGCGCCGCCCGCCGCGCCCGCCGGCCCCCAGGTCAGGCGCGCGGAAGAGAAGGACGCCAACCGCCTGCGGACCTTCGCCAGCCTCATGGCGACGCCCTACGAGCTGGCGCTGTTCGAGTGGCACGCCACGGGGCAGGTGGCCGTCATCGACGTGCAGCCGCCGGCCGCGGGCGCCGCCAGGGCCAGGCGGCCGAGAGGCGCGCCGGTCCCGGGTTTCGTGACGGTCGGCGCGCCCGCCATGGTGCGCTCGCTCGACCTCGCGCCCGACGCGAAGTACGTCCGCGTGAGCCGCCTGGTCAAACCGTTCTCCTACATCGTGCCCGTCGCGAACTTCGGCTCGGTGGACGAGGTCTGGGACCTCAGCGGCAAGGTGCTGGCCCAGTTGGCCACGCGGCCGCTGGACGAAGGCGTGCAGGACGCCGCCTCTCCCCAGCCGGACCCCGGAGCGGGGCCGGACGCGGCCGACGCCCGGCAGCAGGGCCGCCGGGAAATCGCGTGGCGCGCCGACGGGCAGGGCCTCACCTTCCTCGAGCAGGACGCGGCTGCGGCCGACGCCGCCAAGGACGGCGCGGCGGCGCCGCCGGCGACGAAAGGCGGCCGCGGAGGCCGGGCCGGAAGCGAATCGGGCGAGGGAGGCCCGGGCGCCAGGCGGCCCGATCGGCTCTTCCAGTGGCTTCCGCCCTTCGACCAGGCGAGCCTGAAGCCGCTCTTCGAACACAGCGCGCGGATGTCGAACCATCGCTTCTCGCCCGACCACCAGGTGCTCTTCTTCAGCGAGCGCTCCGGCCGCACCACCGTCGAGTACGCCGTCTACCTGAACGAGCCCGAGAAGCGCTACGTGCTCGCGCGGACGCGGCAGGACGATGTGTACTCGAACCCCGGGACCATCGTCATGGCCCGCGGCGGCGCCGGCGGCGGCAGGGGCGGCGCCGGCGGGCCGGGCGGGCGCGGGGGCGCGGGCGGGCCCGGCGGCGGCGTCGTGCAGCTGTCCGCTGACGGAGCCAGCGTCTTCTTCCAGGGCACCCTCTATGACAAGCAGCCTGAGGAGGTGGGGCCGAAGACGTTCATCGACCGGGTGGCCATCAAGACCGGCGCGAGAACGCGCCTCTACGAGAGCGACAACAACGGCGTCTTCGAGCGGGTCACCACCCCGCTCGACATCGAGGCCGGCCGCTTCATCGTCTCGCGGGAGGGACCCGCCGACGTGGCGCAGTACTACCGCGTCGACGGCGGAACCCGGACGCGCCTGACGGCCAACGAGGACGTCACGCCCGACCTGACGCGCGCGCCGAGGGAGCGGATCACCGTCACCCGCGCGGACGGGTTCTCGTTCAAGGCCAGGCTCACGCTCCCGCCGGGCTACCAGGCCGGCACGCGGCTCCCCGCCATCTTCTGGTTCTACCCGCGGGAGTACGCCAGCCAGGAAGAGTACGACCGCGGCAACCAGACGTACAACAAGAACGAGGCTCCGGTCTTCGGCACGCGCTCGATGCAGTTCTTCGTCCGCCTGGGCTACGCCGTGGTCGAGCCCGACGCCCCGATCGTGGGCCCGAGCGGCCGGATGAACGACCACTACGAGGACAACCTGCGGAACGGCCTGTCGGCCGTCATCGACGAGCTGGACCGCCGCGGGTACATCGACCGGGATCGGCTGGCGATTGGCGGCCACAGCTACGGCGCGTTCTCGGCCGTGAACGCCATGGCGCACACGCCGTTCTTCAAGGCCGGGATCGCCGGGGACGGAGCCTACAACCGGACGCTCACGCCGCTCGGGTTCCAGAGCGAGCGCCGCGACTTGTGGCAGGCGAAGGACACGTATCTCTCGATGTCGCCGTTCCTGCACGCCAACCACCTGACGGGCGCCCTGCTGCTCTACCACGGCCTGGGGGACCAGAACGACGGCACGGACCCCATCAACTCGCTTCGTCTGTTCCACGCCCTGAACGGCCTGGGCAAGACAGTGGCGCTCTACATGTACCCGCTGGAGGACCACGGGCCCGCGACCAGGGAGACGCTGCTGGATCTGTGGGCGCGCTGGAACGCGTGGCTGGACAAGTACGTCAAGAACCCCAAGCCGTGACGCCTCCCGGCCGGGCCCGGGCGGACGACACCCGCCGATGGGCAGCGCAGCGCCCGCCTGGGGGAGGGCCGCCGCCGGCGCGAACGCCCTCGCGGCGGCCGGGCACGGGCGGCGCGCCGAGCGGGTGTGA
Organism: Acidobacteriota bacterium; assembly: GCA_029562975.1. Lineage (GTDB taxonomy): Bacteria > Acidobacteriota > Vicinamibacteria > Vicinamibacterales > JAKQTR01 > JAKQTR01. The sequence goes on from JAKQTR010000030.1 coordinate 39,581, forward strand.
TAATGTCGAGTGGTTAGACCGCCCCTTGGTCGAGGAGCGGGGTCCAGCCCCCGGAGCCGCTCCGAATCCAGACAACCCCGGGAGGTGCGGTGTGCAGATCAGGTACTACATGATGTGCTCGCGGTTCGAGGCGCTCATCGCCTCGCACCTGGAACCCGAGGCCTTCGGCACCTACATGGCCGTCGGCACCAAGAAGCTGGCGAGCGGGCATGTCACCTTCTTCGAGATCGACCCCGGTTTCGCCAGGCTGACGGATCACTTCCAGGTGGCGGACATCGAGCAGCGGTGCGTGCCGCACGAGGACGGCTCGCCCAAGCGGAGCAAGTACATCTCGGTCTACCGGGTGATGGAGTTCCTGCCGCTCTCGGTGTACGGCTCGCTGTACCTGACCACGCCCGACGGCCGCGTGCTGAAGCTGGACGGCGAGGCGTACGAGAACAACGACGAGCAGGACGGCGTCAGCCTGTACCAGGAGTTGTGCCCGCTCAATCCGCTGGTCGTGTCGAAGCTTGCGCCGGCCCGGTTCGCGAGGGTGCTGACGGACCCGGCCAATCCCGTGCACGCGCCGCGGCTCTTCTTCGTGGACCTGCAGGCGGATCGCGACGAGAAGGGCCGGCTGGCCGGCTGGCTGCCCTACTCGAACCCCATGCACATCGAGGACTGCATCCAGGAGCTCGAGCGCAGCGGCCCCGAGATGAAGGCGACCAAGACCGTGTCTCGCACGCCGCTGGCGCAGAACTTCCTGCGGGTCATCCGCCGGGGGTTCTTCCTCGGCGACCAGTCGGGCGTGAAGTGCTACCGGTTCCCGACGCGCGACGAGCTGGAGATCCGCCACTCGCAGTGGTGGCACTCGGCCTCGGCGCAGTAGCGCGCGGCGGCCCGGGCCATCGGCATCGAACGTGTGAGTCCCCCGAAAGGCAGTTGACTTGTGAGTCGCATGGTGCCCCGTCTGTTTCGTGTCAAGAGCTGGTGGCCGGTCGTGCTCCTGCTGGGGTTCGGCGCGGCCCTCTTCTGGCGGCCCGCCGGCGCGGCGCTGGCGGCCGCCGCCCAGGACGCCGGTCACGCGCCCGGCGCGTTCCGCTTCTTCTCGCCGTTCACGGACCCGCGGTTCAGCGCGGTGGAGCAGGTGGCGCTGCTCGTCGTGCTGGCCATCGCGGTGGCGGCGCTGCTCTACGCCGCCGCGTTGTACCGGCAGGTGAACCGCGCCGGGAGCGGCTCGCCGAAGATGCAGGAGGTGGCGTCCGCCATCCGCGAGGGCGCCAACTCGTACCTCGCGGCGCAGTTCCGCCGCCTGGCGCCGCTCATCGCGCTCATCACGATCCTGCTGGCCTTGAGCTACACCGGCCACGAGTCGGCGTTCCGGTGGGGCCGGGCAGGGGCGTTCCTGGTCGGCGCGCTGTTCAGCTGGACGGTCGGGTTCGTCGGCATGAGGCTGGCGACGACGGGCAACCTGCGAGTGGCGGCCGCGGCGATGAGCAGCTACGGCGAGGCCATGCAGCTCGGGTACCGCACGGGGACGGTGACGGGCATGCTGACCGACGGCCTCGGGCTGCTCGGCGGCACGGCCATCTTCCTGCTCTACGGCGAGCAGGCCTACGAGGCCCTGCTCGGGTTCGGCTTCGGCGGCACGCTGCTGGCGCTCTTCATGCGCGTCGGCGGCGGCATCTACACCAAGGCGGCCGACGTCGGCGCCGATCTGGTCGGGAAGATCGAGAAGGACATCCCCGAGGACGATCCGCGCAACGCCGCCACCATCGCGGACAACGTCGGCGACAACGTGGGCGACTGCGCGGGCATGGCGGCCGACATCTTCGAGAGCTACGAGGTGACGATCGTCGCGGCGATGATCCTCGGGATGGCGAGCTTCGGCCACAAGGGCGTCATCTTTCCGCTGCTCGTCCGCGGCATCGGCGTGGTCGGGTCGATCATCAGCACCTACACCGTCAGGGCGGGCGCGGACGACACGTCGGACACGGCGCTGAAGACGGTGCACCGCGGCTTCTGGATCGGGTCGGTGATCAGCACCGTCGGGTTCTTCGTGGTGGCGCTGGGCTACCTGCGGTTCGACGCGGCGTACCTCGCCGACAACCCCATGGCGGCGGCCGGCTTCCCGGCCGGCGGCCCGGCGGCGCTGCCGTTCTGGGCGAACCTCGGGAGCGCGGGCCTCGACCTCCGGCCGGCGCTGACGTGCCTCATCGGCGTGTTCCTGGCGGTGGCCCTCAACAAGGTGACGAGCTACTACACGCACACCGGCCACGCGCCGGTGCAGGCGCTGGCGAAGTCCTGCACGACCGGCCACGCGACGAACATCATCGACGGCATCGCCCTCGGCTACGAGAGCACCGTCGCGGCCATCGTCGTCATCGGCGGCGCCATCCTGCTGTCGGTGCTCTGCTACGCGGGCACGCCGCCGATGTTCATCTCGTACGGCGTCGCCATGACCGGCATCGGGATGCTGACGCTGACGGGCAACACGATCTCCATGGACGTGTTCGGGCCGGTGGCCGACAACGCCAACGGCATCGGCGAAATGGGGTACGACCCCGAGGCGATGGAGGCCCGGCGCAAGGGCAGCTACAGGCGCGCCCGGCAGATCCTGGCCGATCTCGACGCCGTGGGCAACACCACCAAGGCCGAGACGAAGGGCATCGCGATCGGGTCCGCCGTCATCGCGGCCGTGTCGCTGTTCAGCAGCTTCATCGCGGTCATCGCCGTCGGCAGCGAGGACCGCATCGGCAGCATGACGCTGGCCCAGTACGTCGCCGAGGCGGGGCGGATCACGGTGGCCGAGCCCACCGTGTTCATCGGGCTGCTCATCGGCGGCGCGGTGCCGTTCCTCTTCTCGAGCATGCTGCTCCGCGCGGTCGGCCGCGCGGCCTTCTTCATCGTCAAGGAGTGCCGCGTGCAGTTCCGCGACATGGAGATCTGGGCGGGCACGAAGAAGCCCGACTACGGCCGCGTCGTGGACATCTGCACCTCGACGGCGCAGAAGGAGCTCATCGGGCCGGGGTTCCTGGCGATCGGCACGCCCATCATGGTGGGCTTCCTCCTCGGCCCGTACGCCCTCGGCGGCTTCCTCGCCGGCACGATCCTGAGCGGCCAGCTGCTCGCGGTCTTCATGGCCAACGCCGGCGGCGCGTGGGACAACGCGAAGAAGCTCATCGAGGACGGCATCTACGGCGGCAAGGGCTCCGAGGCGCACAAGGCGGCGGTGACGGGCGACACCGTCGGCGACCCGCTCAAGGACACGGCCGGCCCGGCCGTGAACCCGCTCATCAAGGTGATGAACATGGTGTCGCTGCTGACGCTCGGGCTGGTGCTGCAGTACAACCTGCTCGATCCGCGGGGCGGGGCGCATGTCCGGTTCGTCGGCATTCTGGTCGCGCTGGCCTGCGCGGTGTCCGTCGGCTGGGCGGTGTGGAAGAGCAAGCAGGAGACCGAGCCCGTGTCATAATGGGGCGTTTTGAGTACCCTTCGCCATCCTCCCAGGAGGCGCCGGCCGGGTCCGTCCGGCCGGCGCCGCGTTGCGCGCCGGCCCGCCGCCGCTTCGCCGGCGGCGCTGCCCTTCGAGGCGGCGCCCCACGACGCCACTCCCATCGAGTTCGCCGCGCTGCCCCTCGATGACCGCCTGCGCGCCGGCATCGCCGACCGCGGCTTCGTCCGCACCACGCCCGTCCAGAGCGCCGTGTTCCCCCTCGTCTTCTCCGGCGCCGACCTCATCGCGTGCGCCGAGACGGGCACCGGCAAGACGGCGGCGTTCCTCCTCCCGATCATGCAGCGGCTGCTCGAGCGGCCGGCGGCGGGCGCCACGCGCGTGCTCATCCTCGAGCCGACGCGCGAACTGGCGGTGCAGATCGAGGACGATTTCACGGGCTTCTCGTACTACACGGACCTGACCGGCGCGGCCGTCTACGGCGGCGTCGACGGCGACAGCCAGGCGCACGCGCTCCGGGCCGGCGCCGACGTCATCGTGGCGACGCCGGGGCGCCTGCTCGATCACATGAACTGCGGCGTGGCCGACTTCACCAGGGTCGAGGTGCTCGTCCTGGACGAGGCCGACCGGATGCTGGACATGGGGTTCTGGCCCGACGTGCGGCGGATCGTGTCCGCCCTGCCGGGCGCGCGGCAGACGCTGCTCTTCTCCGCCACGACCTCCTCCGATGTCGTGGCGCTGGCCGAGCAGGTGATGCGCGACCCGCGCTTCATCCAGATCGGCCGCGCCGGCGGGCCCGCGCGCACCATCACCCACATCGCGCACGTCGTGCCGGCCCGCGAGAAGGTCGAGTGGCTGACGCGGTTCCTCCGGCGCTCGATCGGCCCGTCGCTCGTGTTCGTGCGCACCAAGCGCGGCGCCGACACGCTGGCATCGGCGCTCGCGGGCCGGGGCATCCGCTGCGCGGCGCTGCACGCGGACCGGACCCAGAGGGACCGATCGGCCGCCGTCGAGGGGTTCCGCGCGGGCCGGCACTCCGCGCTCGTCGCGACGGACATCGCCGCGCGGGGCCTCGACATCGACGGCGTGGCGCACGTCGTCAACTACGACGTGCCCGACACCGCCGAGACGTACGTGCACCGCGTGGGCCGGACCGGCCGGGCGGAAGCCGCCGGCACCGCGATCACGCTCGTGGCGCCGGACGAACTGCCGGCGCTCCAGGCCATCGAGCGGTCGATCGACATCTACATCGACCGCCCCGCCTGACGCGCGCCGCCGCCGGCGGACGCGCGGCCGGGCAGAGGGAGGCAGGCGTGCAGACGCGACAGCTCGGGACGACGGATCTTCACCTCACGCCGATCGGATTCGGCGCCTGGGCCATCGGCGGCCCGGACTACGCCTTCGGCTGGGGCCCCCAGGAGGACAGCGAATCGATAGCCGCGATCCATCGCGCCATCGACGCCGGCATCAACTGGATCGACACCGCGGCCGTCTACGGCCTCGGGCGATCGGAGCGGGTCGTGGCGAAGGCGCTGGCGCAGCTGGGCCCGTCGCGGCGCCCGTTCGTGTTCACGAAGGGCTCGCTCGTCTGGAACGAGTCGGGCTCGATCACGCACGCCCTGGCCCCGGCGTCGCTCCGGAAGGAAGTGGACGACAGCCTTCGCCGCCTCGGCACCGACGTCATCGACCTCTACCAGATCCACTGGCCCGAGCCGTTCGGCGGCAACGGCTCGGCGCCGGAGATCGAGGAGGCCTGGCGGACCCTCCTCGACCTGCGGCAGGCCGGGAAGATCCGGCACCTCGGCGTCTCGAATTTCGACGAGGTGCAGCTCGCCCGCGTGCACGCGATCGCGCCCGTGGCCAGCCTGCAGCCGCCGTACTCGATGCTGCGCCGCGGCATCGAGCGGGCCGTGCTCCCGTACTGCCTCGACAACCGGATCGGCGTGATCGTGTACTCGCCGATGGCGGCCGGCGCCCTGAGCGGCACGATGACGCGCGAGCGGGCCGCCTCGCTGCCGAAGAACGACTGGCGCTCCCAGCACGCCGACTTCCGGGAGCCGAAGCTCAGCCGCAACCTCGCGCTCGTCGAGGTCCTCAGGGGCATCGGCAGCCGGCACGGCGTGTCGCCGGGCGTCGTCGCGGTCGCCTGGACACTGCGCCACCCGGCGGTCACCGCCGCAATCGTCGGGCTGAGAAGCCCGTCGCAGGTGGACGGGATCGCGCCGGCCGGCGAGCTTCGCCTGACGGCGGAGGAGATAGCCGAGATCGAGCCGCACGTGCAGGCGGCGCCCCGGTCCTTCTAGCCCGAAGGGCTACCGCCCTTCCGCCTGGGCGTCGAGGGTTCCGAGCCGGCGGGAGACGCGCCCGTGGAGCGCCGGGGCCGCCGCGTAGCAGACCGAGGCGAGCAGGGCGCCGGCGATCAGGTCGGTGACGTAGTGGTACCGCAGGTACACCGTGGCGACGAGCAGCAGCGCGCCCGCAACCGTGACGAACCAGCGGACGCGCAGCCGGCGGCGCCACGCCCACGCGACGGTCAGCAGCGTGACGAGGGAATGCCCGCTCGGGAACGCCCCCCTCGGCGCGAGGCGCATCGCCTCGGCGGGGGTCGCGCCGACCGGCGCCATGCCTCCGGCGTCGATCATCGCCCGCAGGTGCGGCGTCAGCCACAGGCCGGGCAGCTCGCGCGCCGCCGATCCGGGATCGTGGAGCGTGAACCGCGGGCTGATCGCCGGCACGAGCAGGTAGCCGACGTACGTCACGAAGAACCCGAATCCGCAGACGAAGAGCCACTGCCTGAACGGCCACTCGCGGCCCCGCAGGTAGAACTCGGCGCCCACCGCCAGCGGAATCACGTAGTAGGACCAGTACGCGACCTGGAAGATCTCCGTCGCAATCGGGTGCGCGAACCGCGCGATCCACACGGTGGGGTCGACGCCGAAGATCCAGCGGTCGGACGCGATGAGCCAGCCGTCGTAGAGCCGCCCCCCGTGCAACGGCCCGTTCACCAGGAGCACGGCCCGGTAGATCGCGAGCAGGTAGACGGCAAACGACCAGTCGTGCAGCACGCGCACGGCGCGCAGGTCCAGGCGCGCGCGCACCCAGGCCAGCAGCGGCACGCCGATCACGATCGCCGCGCAGGTCGCCGCCACGGTCGGCCACGCGGGGATGTCGCCGAGGCGCGCGAGCGCGATCGCGCCGAGGCCCGACAGGAACGCCATCGCCAGGACGTCGATCGACGCGAGGCGCCGCGCGATCGTCTGGGCGCCCGGCGCCATCACAGCGCCTTCACGTAGCAGCGGCGCCGGCGGTGCTGGCGCGACTCGAGGCCCTTCCACTGCGCCAGGATCTGCGTGTTGGACTCGAGCATCGGGCCCGTCTCCGCCAGCTTGATCCGGCGCGCCACCGCGGACTTCCACGCCTCGTGGATGAGCACCGCGTTCAGGCCCTTCTTCTGGTAGGGGGGGCGCACGGCCGTCAGCAGCATCTCGAGGCGGTCGCTCGTGCGCAGATCGCGGAGAATCCGCAGGAACCCGAACGGGAACAGGCGCCCCCGGCACTGCTGGAGCGCGCGGGCCAGCGACGGCATGACGGCGCCGAAGGCGGCGATGTTGTCGTCGCGGTCCAGGATGATCGTCACGAACCGGTGGTCCAGCACGCCGAAGAACTCCTTCGTGTAGTACTGGACCTGCGCGTCCGACAGCCTGACCACGCCGTAGAGGCCCCGGTAGGTCTCGTTGACCGCCTCGAAGATGCGCTCCACGTACGGGAGGATGTCCTTCATGCTGCGCGTCTGCAGCACGCGCACCTTCGTGCGCTCCAGCGCCGCCTTGGCGATGCGCTCGAGGGCCTCGGGCATGACGGGCGGAACGGGGAGCTGCAGCTCGACCCAGTCGGCGTCCTTGCGGTAGCCGAGCCGCTCGAGGTGGCTTGCGTAATACGGGTAGTTGTAGTTGGTGATCAGCAGGTCGAGCTCCTCGAACCCCTCGACGAGCAGGCCCTGGCGATCCAGGTCGCAAAAGCCCAGCGGGCCGTGCACCTCAGCCAGCCCGCGCGACCGCGCCCAGTCCTCCACCGCGCCCAGGAGCGCCGCCGACACCTCGGCATCGTCGGTGAAGTCGAGCCAGCCGAACCGCGCGCGGCGCTTCTGCCACGTCTCGTTGTAGCGGTGGCTGACGATGCCCGCCACGCGCCCCGCCGGCTCGCCGTCGCGGAACGCCATCCAGTACTTCGCCTCGCAGTACTCGAAGGCCGGATTGCGATCGGGCCGCAGCGCCTTCTTCTCCTCGCCGATGAGCTTGGGCACGTAGTACGGGTGGCCGCGGTAGAGCCGCTCCGGGAAGGCGATGAACCGCCGCAGATCCAACCGGGTCCGGACGTCCTTGATTTCGACCATGGGGCTCCCCAGCGCTCGCGGCAGGCCCGTCGCGGAGCCGGCGGGCAGCCGGTTCCCCTCGAGCGCCGCCTTCACGGGGCGCAGGCGCGCGCAGCGCCAGCCCGTCAGCGAACGCTCAAGTATACCGATCGGGCCGTCAACTCGCGATGGTCCAGGCCCGCCGCCCGGTCCAGCCGCGCCAGCAGGTCGGGCAGAGCGGCCGGAAAGCGCCACTGGTCCTGGCGGCCGCCGGCCGCCTCCGCCGCGCTCGCCCACGCCGGCCACCAGGGCGCGACCGCGGCGGCCAGCGGCTCGACGACCAGGACGCGCGCGCCTCGCGCGTGCGCGCCGAGCAGCGCGCGGAGGCACCGCACCCTGGCCTCCTCGCCAAGCTCGTTCAGCGTGAAGGCGACGACAATGGCGTCGGCGCGCAAAGGCACGCCGGCGCGCGCCAGGTCCGCGCAGAGGACGTGCCCGTCGAGGCCCAGCGCCCGCAGCGACCGCCGGGCTTCTCCAGCCGCCCACGGATGGCGCTCGATGCCCGCCACGCGCGCGCGGGGCGCGCACTCGAGCGCCCAGGCCGCCCCGGCCGCGCCCGTGCCGCAGCCGAGGTCGCCCACGACGCGGGCGGCAGGCCGCGCCGCGTCCAGCGCGCGCACAATGGCGCGAACCAGCAGGAAGTGCAGCGGCCCGTAGAAGAGCGCAAATGCCGCGCGCTTGCCGGCGCCGTCGAGCGCCGCGCCCGACGCCAGCCGCCCCCGCCGCTCGACGTACGCGGACGACAATGCGCGCACGGCCCGGCTGACCTCCGGAAACCGCAGGTCGCCGAGGTGGCGCGCCTCGAGTCCGTCCATCCAGCGCTCGAACGCCCCGTGGCCTGACGATTCGCGCTCATCGGCCATCGGCGTAGTCTACCTTCACTCCCCTGCCCCTGGCTGCGCGCTGCCGGACGTCCAGCCTCCGGCCGGGCGCCCGTTCGTGACTGGAGCGCATGCCGGGCCCCGCCCTGCCGACTCCGCATGCCGGCTCTCGCACGGCCTGCCTCATCGTGCCCTGTCCCCGAATGCTATGCTTGCCCCGTGCACCTCCCCGACGGCCTTCTCAGCGCGAGCGCGACCGGCCTGACGTGGGCGGCTTCCGGCATCGGCGTCGCGGCGGCGCTGCGCGCGGCTCGTCTCGTCGAGGCTCGTCGTCCCCGGCGGCGGGAAGGCTGCGGCCGACGCTCCGATCGATGACATCCTCCGGGACGAGAACCTCCCCTTGCGGAACGGGTTGGCGTAGGGGGAGTACTCGCGGTTCGGGACTCGGGATTTCGGGGCTCAGGACTCGGGGCAGAGCATGGATCGTCCTCTCGTGACGTTGAACGATGTCCGGGATGCCGCGGAGCGCATCGCGACCATCGCGCGCCTGACGCCGGTCGTGCCGGCGGCCGAGGGCTCCGGCGGCCCCGACTTGCTGCTCAAGTGCGAGAACCTCCAGCGGGGCGGCGCCTTCAAGATCCGCGGCGCGGCGAACATGATCCTGCGGCTGCCGGACGATGGCCGCCGCCGCGGCGTGATCACCTACTCGTCCGGCAACCATGGCATCGCCGTCTCGCTCGCGGCGCAGCTCGCGGGGATCCCGGCTATCGTCGTGATGCCGACGACGGCGCCGGCCGTGAAGGCGGAGGTGGCGCGCAGGCTGGGCGCGGAGATCGTCTTCGAGGGCACGACGACGGTCGAGCGCAAGGCGAGAGCGGAGCTGGAGGCCGCGGCCCGGGGCCTCACCATCGTGCCGCCGTTCGACCACCGCTGGATCATCGCCGGCCAGGGCACGATCGGACTGGAGGTTTTCGCCCAGGCGCCGGAAGCCGCCGCGGTCTACGTGCCAGTGAGCGGCGGGGGCCTGGTGTCCGGGATCGCCACCGCCCTGAAGGCGCTCTCCCCTGCCGTGCGAGTGATCGGCGTCGAACCCGCGGCCGTGCCGCGCATGGCCAGGTCGCTTGCGGCCGGCGGCCCGACCACCGTGCCTGCGTCCTCCGGCCTCGCCGACGGCCTGCTGGCGGTGCGTCCCGGGGACGCGACGTTCGCGCACGTGCGGGCTTACGTCGACGAGATCGTGACGGTGAGCGACGAGGCCATCGCGCGCGCCGTGTCGTGGGTCTTCGAGCGCGCCCGCCTCGTGGCCGAGCCCAGCGGCGCCGCCTCCGTCGCGGCCGCGCTCGGCTGGGCCGAGCCTGCCTGGTCGAGGCCCGGCGCCGGGCCCGCTCTGCCGTCGCCCGGCCCGAAGGTGGCCGTCGTGAGCGGCGGCAACGTCGAGGCCGATACCTTCATCCGCTGCATCAGGCAGTGAGGCTGTGCCGCGCGCAGATGGGGAGTCCCCATAAGCTCGGCTTTGTGGAACGTCGACTCGATGTCACATCCTCGGAGCAGTCTGGTCCGGGAGAAGACCGACGCAGCGCTCGGCCTTACGATTGCGGCAGTCCATAGTGGCTAGGGCGTCTCCAACCGTGCGCTCGCCGGTCTGATCGCTTCGCTCGAAGAGGCGCAAGCCGCCAATCGGCTCCATCCGCGGCTGAAGAGCCTTACGCAACCCGTCCTCCTGGCCGTCGACGAGGCCGGCTCCCTCTCGATCAGCCGCACCGGTGCCATGAACTTCTTCCAGTTGACGGCCAGGCGCCACGGGCAGGCGTCGATAGCGCTCCCCTCGAACAAGGGTTTCAAGCATTTAGGGCGACAACACATCGACCTCTGGCAGGCGCTCAATGAGGCCCAGGATGCCGACGCCGCCTCTCGACGACGTTGGCGTACCCGTCAGGGCTCGGCGACGACCTGAGGCTCGTCCGTCGGACTGCCGGACTCGCGGCCTGCGGTAGTGTCGGACTCCTAGCTGGCACTGACATGAAAACGCGCGAGGCACGACAGGCCGTCCCGGAAGAGGCGGGTGGATCGCCGCGCGCGCGGAGGAAACCTAGAACTGTCCGCCCTTGGGCGAACCGGACGGCTGGTGGCACGGGTTGGCCTCCTTCAACCCGGACGAGTTGGGCAGCAGGATGGTCGGCGTGTCAGCCCCGTTTCGGGATCAGCATGGCGACGGTCTCCTCCCCCTCCCGGGGAAGCTCCGGCGCTTCTGGCAAGTCCTCCGCCCACGAGACATCCGGATCACCCTCGGCCAGAATAGCGGCAAGTTCAGCCGACGCCGCCTCAAACGCCTTCTCGTCAACGCGAGGCGAGAACCGTGTCGCAACTGTTCGTCCTTTCATGTTCCATCACCTCCACATCAGCATGCCCGACGCAGGTCGTATGGCGCATGCCCAGCCGTTCCAGTTCCCGGGAGGCCCTGGTCGTCGCAGACTCATGGTCAGCCGCCTTGCCTCCCCACTGTGGCACGCACACAGAGCGCAGCATCGTCTTGCCGCTGGCGTGAGCGCCATCACCGGGGTGCATCCCCGCGCGCGCGGGGAAACCCGTGCCAACCGAAACGGTACCAGCGAGAAACCGCTTCGGGTTCTCCGCTGCCCAGCCGCGGTAGCGAAACCGGTCGACATCCGGCCACAACTGATCGAAAGAAGGCAAGACGCCTCTGCCCCCCTCCACATCGTCGACCCGACAGTAGCCTGGAACCGCCAGCACAACCGGAGGCGGGTCACGGAAGGCCTGCTGGATCGCCTTCCGCACGCGTTCATGCAACTGGGTGGCGGCTGTACGCGTGGGCAGCGCGAAGTACATACCGTCCACCAGCCCGACCTCGAACAACTGAACGAAGCGACTCAACGCGGCCTCGGTCTTCCCGCTGCCTGTCTCGGATTCCACGACGGTGATCGTGCCCGACATGGCAATTGGAAGCTGGACAACCGCACTCTGGATAGGCCGTGGTTGGCCGGCCCACTCAGGAGCTACGCGCGCGTACGCGTCGCGCTGTTGCGGGTCCGTTCGATCGCAGGCAGGATAGTCGAGTCCTATCCCGCGCAAGGCGCTTTGGGCATAATGGCGCGACCGCTCCATGCGATCGGCCGTTGCGCCGTCAGAGAAAGGGAAGTACGCGGAGTCCGAGCCAATCCAATCCGCCAACATGACGAGACCCGCGAACGCATGGGACAGTTCGGGCCTGTCCGGCAGGTCTCTTGTACGGCGAGCGAAGGCCGGCGGGAACCAAGCGCGGCACCGGGCCAGGAGGTCAGCGACGCCTGCCTCGGGATCCAGGTCGGCCCTGGGCAGCCAAACCTCCGGACGCCAGCACTGAGCGGCCTGCTCGAAGGTGATCGGGCGACCGTGGTGACCGAGTGCGGCAAGAAGAAGCCCCGACACTCCGTCTCCCCAGTCGCCCAGATCAGCGAGCCACTCGCCAAGCACGCCATTCAGAACAGCGACCGCCTCGGAGACGTGGCCCGCGGGCATGCCGAGACCATCCCGCCCATTCGCCTGGAAACCGATGTTGAACTTGCCCAAGTCGTGGAGGGCTGCCAGGACGGCGAGCCTGGATCTCTGGCCGAAATCGAGTGGCTCTCCCGCGAGAGCGTCGAACCGGGCTTGCCACACCGGCAGGGTCAGGAGAGCCTCGGCGACCGCCGCCACGTCAGCGCAATGGTCCACTAAGGGGTGCCACTCGAGTACCTCCTCGGCGCGTGAAGGCTTCGTCAGTTTTCCCCAAAACGTCGTCGGCGTACCTCGCACGATGCCTCCCGGTCGGGCTACACCGCCGCCTCTCCGAGGCCATCATACGCCTGCGGTGTGACAAGGGAGGTCGCACCACGCCCAGTCTCCCCATGAGTGCGATGAACGCCCCGGGGAAGATGGAGTGGTGGTGCCGCTCGAGCGGATCGCGCAGGGCGGCGATTCGGTCCTGCGCCTCCTGGAGCTGTGGGTGGGGACAGCGGGCGCGAGGCGCGGCCGCGCTGGCCTACTTCTTCGCCCGTTCCCCTTTCAGCTCCATCTTCATGGCCCGCCGGATGGCCTCGGCCATGCGGTTCAGCTTGACATCGGTCCGGAACCCAATCGACTGCGTCGATCCGACGATGACGGAGTACGCGATCTTGCTGGGGACGTCGAGGTGCTTCGCCACGTCGAGGATGATGCTGCTTTCAGGATCCATCAGCGCTCCGTCGGCCAGCGCGATGTCCATGAGCCGCGTGAGAATGAACACCTTGTCGTCGAGCGAGCCGTCCTTCCGGACCGTGTCGAGGGCGTCGGGCAGCCTGGCCGCGATGGCCTCCCGGCTCGTCTCGATCTCGGCCTCGGGCTCGTCGGTGAACCACTTGTGGAGGATCTGGACGAGGATCTTCACCTCCTCGTCGCTCACGTCGCGGTCGGCCGCGAGCAGCTGCGCCCCCCCGAGGGCGACCGCGCGCATGACGGCGATGTGGAGCGGCTGCGCCGGGTAGCGCCGCGTCAGCCTGACGAGATCGTCCACCGCGTCCTCGAGCGCGCCGTCGGCGATCGGCTCGCCCTCGACGGGGTAGCCCGCGCGGGCCGCCTTGGCGGAGCGCGAGAACAGCTCGACCGCCTTCAGGCGGATCGGCAGGAGGGGATGCGACGCGAAGACCTCCTCCATCAGCTCGGGCTTGCCGCGGATCTCGTCCACCTGGTTCACCAGGGCTTCGATGTCCAGGTTCAGGTTGCGCTCGCTCAGGCCGAAGGTGGCCTTCAGCAGCGACGTAGCCGTCGCCCTGAAGTCGCGGCTCGCGAGGACGCTGACGCGGTCGGCGCTGATCTCGGCCTTCTTCCGCCACCGCAGGTACAGGCTCTCGCCGAGGGCGGGCAGCACGGTCACCGACGGGTTCGACGCGTCGGTCGAGATGAGCGCCGCCAGCCGGTTGTTCCCGAACAGGATGTGCCCGAGCTCGTGCCCGAGGATGGAGCGCAGCTCCGCATCGTCGAGCCGCTCGAGCGCCGGCGCCGTGACGCCCACGAGCGAGTAGGTCGTGTCCTTCCTGACGTCGAGGATCGCGAAGGCGTTGATCTCCGTCGAGGGCAGGCAGAAGACCTCGGCCTCGGTTTCCAGGCCGAGGGCGGCGGTCACGTCGTTGAACACCCGGTAGATGCGCGGCGAGAGGCGCTCGCTCAGCCGGATGCCCTCCTTCAGCAGGCGCTCCCGGACGCCCCGGTCGATCTGCCTCCGGTTCTCCTCGAACGTCGCCAGGTAGTCGGCGACGCGGTAGGTCGTCAGCAGCTCCTCGACGTCCTTCGCGTCCCCCCGGTATCGGATGTCGCTCCAGTCAATCGCCATGGTGCCCCCGCCCGAGCGATGGCGCGCGCCGCCGCGCGGGCCGTCATTGGATCGCCAGGCTGTGGAGATCCCTGAAGAGCTTCTCGAAGCGGTCGAGGGCGGCCCCGAGCTCGGGCAGGGTCGACCGCAGGGTGGACGTGCGCTCGAACAGGTACGACGCGGGAGCGAAGCTGTCGAAGCGGGGGGCCCACGGGGGCATCGACGCGAAGTAGGCTTCCACCTCCGCCACCACGCGCCGGGCCGCCGCGCTCTCGCCCTCGTCGAGGACGGCCGATTCCTCGAGGCCGTACGCGCCGGTCACGAGCTCCCGGAAGAGCCGCCGTCCGAGGAGGTCCTCCACCTGGGCGTCTTCGAGGTCCACGTAGAACGCCGGCCGGAGGATGCGTCCGAACTGGAGCAGGCCGCGCTCCCAGAGCCCGTCGAGCCGGCGCGGGTGGCTCATGAGGCCGTCGGTGAGGACCGCGATTCTCTGCGCCTGCCCGGCGAACAGGGAGACGAACGGCGCGATGCTGTCCAGCCCGCCGATGGGCACGAGGCTCCATGCGGGCGAAAGGTGCGCCCGCCCCTGCAGCTGCAGCTCGCGGGAAAACCACTTCAGGTAGAGCACGTCGCTCGCGCGGTCCACGAGCAGCGTCTGTGGCCCCGTCACGACGCGCCTGGCCACGTCGTAGGCGAGCGCGGCCCTGATCGGGAACAGCGTGTCGGGCTCGGTGCTGAGCGCCCGGTCCCCCACCTTGGTGCCGACGACGCTGTCGCCGTCGGACACGTCCTCCACGGTGCGCAGGCCGTCGAGGTAGTCGCCGTCGATCATGAAGGGCGAGTGCGTCGTGTAGATCACCTGGTGCGCCGGCAGCAGCTGCTCGCGGATGAAGCGCAGCATGTCCATCTGGGCCCGCGCGTGCAGCCCGAGCCCGGGCTCGTCGAGCAGGATGACGTAGTCCGCCCCGTGGTCCCGCCGCAGGTGCGACAGCCACACGAGGAAGGAGAAGAACCAGATGAAGCCCGTGCTGCGCTCGTCGAACCCCAGCGTGACCCGGTGCCGGCGGTTCCGGATGCGCATGCGCAGGATGTACCCCGTGTCGAAGGGCGCCGGGTCGTGCGGGCGGGCGGCGTCGCACCGGAAGTCCACTTCGAGCGCGCGGTCCTGGCTCCAGTACTCCATGACGTCGCGCGAGATGCGCTGCGACACCGACTCGAGCTCGGCCACGAGGTACTCGAACTGGTCGATGCCGGCCAGCTCCTCCGGCGTCGTATGAGCCAGCTCGAGGAGGGCGAGGAAGATCGTGTCCACGACGGTGAGGGCGCCTGCGGCCTTCCGGCGCATCAGATCGTCGATGGACACCTCGCCTGGCAGCCGGTGGTACTCGGCGAAGTAGAGGAAGCGCGGCAGGCGCGGCTCCAGCGCGGCGGCAATCGTGGACGCGGGCGAGGCGTCCGGGAACCGGCCCTCCACATCGGCCAGGAGCGCGGCGAGCGCGGGCGTCGGCGCCTCGAGGCCGCGAAGCAGCGCCACCAGCTCCGCCACGCTCGCGGCCCCGGAGACGCGCTCCCGCTCGCCGGCGTCGAGCCCCGCCCGGCCAAGGAGGCCCGCGACGACGGCGCGCTCGTCCACGTCGATGTGCCACCGGAGGCGGTTGTCGTACCCGCGCGACACGGACACCAGCGGCTCGGGCAGGGCGCCCGGGCCCGCGGCCTCGGCGACGGCCGCCGCGTCAGGCCCCTCGAGGCGCCACGTCGCCGTCACGACGCGGTCGGGCGATTGCCCGCGCCGCTTCCGGTACTCGGCCCAGCGCCGGCGCGGGTACTCGGTTTCGACGAAGTCCCCGTCGACGGGCAGGATGGGATTGACGCGGTACAGGGCCTTCAAGAGCGCCGTCTTGCCCGACTCGTTCTTGCCGACGAGCGCGGTGAGCCGCCGGATGCTGAACTCCGTCGAGTCGTCGATGCACTTGAAGTTCTCCACGCGGACGGACTCAAGCAGCATGCTGGACGGGCCCCCCTGGCCAACGGCAAGATGTAGTCTGAGCGGCAGCAATTGTCAAGGAAGGCGCGGCGCGCCGCCCGGGCCGCCCGCCCCGCCGCGTGCAGCCGCCGCCCGGCGGAGCGGTATAATCAGCGGGGAATAGCCCTGGAGCGGCAAGAGATGGACCTGCAGCTCGTGCCGGTGGCGATGCCCGAGAACGCCAACGTCGTCATCGGGCAGAGCCACTTCATCAAGACGGTCGAGGATCTCTACGAGATCATGGCCACCACCGTGCCGGGCGCCGCCTTCGGCCTGGCGTTCAACGAGGCCTCCGGCGCGTGCCTCGTCCGCAGCGACGGCAACGACGAGGAGCTGCGCGCCGCCGCGGTCGACGCCGCCCTGGCCCTGGGCGCCGGCCATACGTTCGTGCTCTACATGCGCGGCGCGTACCCCATCAACGTCCTGAACCGGATCAAGGACTGCCAGGAGGTGTGCCGGGTCTTCTGCGCCACGGCCAACCCGCTCCAGGCCGTCGTCGCGGAGTCGGATCAGGGGCGCGGCATCGTCGGCGTCATCGACGGGTCGTCGCCCAAGGGCGTCGAAGCGGAGGCCGATCGCGAGTGGCGCGCCGGGTTCCTGCGCCGGATCGGATACAAGCGCTGAGCCCGCGCCGCCCCGGGTCCGCCGCCGGGGCTGGCCGGCTCGTCCCGCTCGGTGTACACTCGCCGATCGGCGCCTGCGGGCCGGGCCGAGCAGGGCGTTGCGGCGCTCCGCCTGGCGCCAGGGGCCGGGACCCGCGCCGCGCGTGAGGAGGCGGAGAAGCACATGAGCAGGCTTGCGTGGCGCGCGGCGGGTCTCGCGCTGGCGGCGATGGAGCTCGCCTCGTGCGGGGCGATCAGGTCCGGGGCGGTCAAGTCGGTCGCCACCATGCTCTCCGAGACCGGGACGACGGTCAGTTCGCACGACGACCCGGAGCTCGTGGCCGACGCCCTGCCGTTCGCGCTGCTCCTGAACGAATCGATCCTGGCATCGGTCCCGAGGCACGAAGGGCTGCTGACCGCCACCTGCAGCCAGTACACCCAGTACGCCGTCGGGTTCATCCAGGCCGACGCCGAGGCCGCGCAGTTCGACGACTACCCGCGGTCGCAGTCCCTGTCGGGCCGAGCCCTGAAGCTGGCCCTGCGCGGCCGCGGCTACTGCTGGCGCGCGCTCGAGATCCGGTTCCCCGGCGTGCCGGCCCGCCTCGCCGCCGACCCGGCGGCCTCGGTGCCGCAGGCGAAGAGGGCGCACGTGCCGCTTCTCTACTGGTCCGCGGCGTCGCTCGGCTCGGCGGTGTCGGCTGGCGGCCTGGATCATCCCGAACTGCTCATCCACTGGCCCGTCATCCGGGCGCTGGCCGAGCGGGCCCTGGCGCTGGACGAAGCCTGGGGCAACGGGGCGCTGCACGAGCTGCTGATCACCGTCGAGAGCCAGGGCGAGGCCCTGGGCGGGTCCGAGGCGCGCGCCCGCGCGCACTTCGCCCGGGCGGTCGAGATCCAGAAGGGCCGGTCGCCCGGCCCCTACCTGTCGCTCGCGCTTGGCATCGCGAAGGGCAAGAACGACCGCGCGGAGTTCGAGGCGCTGCTCCGGCAGGCGCTGGCCATCGATCCCGACGCCAGCCCCGAGACCCGCCTGGCCACGCTGCTCGCGCAGCAGCGGGCGCGCCTGCTGCTCGCGCACCTCGACGATCTGTTCCTCGAGCCGGATGCCGGACCGAGGCCGGCGGCTCTCTCGGTTCCCCTCGATCCCTCGTCGGCCCGCCTGGCGTACGCCCTGCTCGAGGCCGCCGGATCGCACAAGGCGCGTCGGGCCGACGGCCCGCGCGAGAGGAAGTGACCATGTCCCGCACCAACATGCTGCGTGCCGCCGCGGCCCTGGCGGTGGCAGCCGCCATTCCGCTGACGGCCGCAGGGCCCACGAGGATCAAGCTCGGCACGCTCGCCCCGGAGAACTCCCCCTGGACGAGCGCCCTGCGAACCATGGGCTCCTCGTGGGCGAAGGCCACCGGGAACCGCGTCACCCTGACCGTGTACGCCGGGACGATTCCCAGCGAGTCGAACGCCATCGCGCGGATGGCCGTCGACGGCCTGCAGGCCGCCACGCTGATGGTCGCGGGCCTGGCGGAGCTGGACGATGCCTTCAACGTGTTCGCCGTCCCGTTCTTCTTCTCGTCCAACGCGGAGCTCGCGCACGTGCAGGAGCGCCTGACGCCGCTGCTCCAGGAGAAGCTGGCCGCCAGGAAGCTGCGCCTGCTCCACTGGGGGAACGGCGGGTGGGTCCGGCTCTTCTCGAAGACCGCGGTCAGGACGGTGGCCGACCTGAGGGAGGCCAGGCTCTACACGACGGAGGGCGACGACCGCTGGGTGCGCTGGTACGCGTCCAACGGGTTCCACGCCGTGCCGCTCGCGCCGGGCGAGATCCCGAAGCAGCTCAAGCTGCCGACCGGCGCGATCAACGCGGCTCCCATGCCGCCCGTGTACGCCGTCGCCCTCCAGGTCTTTCGCGACGCGCCGTACATGCTCGATCTGCCCGTTGCTCCTCTCGTGGGCGCCACGGTCATCACCGAGTCGGCCTGGAACAAGATCTCGCCCGAGGACCGCGCGGAGATGCTCGAGGTGGCGCGGCTCATGGAGAAGCAGATCGGCGAGCAGGCGCCGGCGCTCGACGCGAAGTCCATCGACGAGATGACGAAGACGGGCATCCTGAAGCTGGTCGCCCTCGACGCCTCGGACGCGACGACCTTCCGGGCGACGGTGGACAAGCTGACGAGCACGCAGCGCGGCGTGCTCGTGCCGGCCGACGTGTACGACATGGCGGTCCGGGAGCGGGACGCCTTCCGCAAAGCCCGGGGCGGGCGTGGCTGAACGGCCGGCCGCCCAATCGGCGCACCCGCTCGCGCGCGTGGAGGACGCCGTCGCCACGCTGGCGGCGCTGGGCGTCATCCTGCTGCCGCTCGCGGAAGTCGTGCTGCGCCGCCTGTTCGACACCGGGATTCCCGGCGCGGCGCCGTTCACGTCGCACCTGACGCTCGTGGTCGGCCTGGCGGGCGCCGCAATCGCCGCCCGCCAGGGCAAGCTGCTGGCGATGGCGACGGGCACGCTGCTCCCGGCGGGCGCGATGCAGGACGCCGCGAAGGCCCTGTCGGCCCTGGTGGGGTCCGCGGTCGCGACGGTGCTCGCCTTCGGCGGCGTGCGCCTGCTCCAGGTGCACCGCGAAGCCGCCAAGCCCATCGCCCTCGGCGTGCCGGTGTGGGTCGCGGACCTGGCGTTCCCCATCGCCTTCGGACTCATTGCGCTTCGGCTCGTTTGGCAGGCCTCGCCGCGCCTGTGGGTGCGCGCGGGTGTCGCGCTCGGCATCGCGGCGGGCGCCTGGATCAGCCAGCATCCCCAGATCCTCGACGGGGCGCCCGCCTGGCCGGGCATCGCGATCCTGGTTCTGGCGGCGGTTGCCGGCATGCCCATCTTCGCCCTGCTGGGCGGCGCCGCCGTCTTCCTCTTCCTCGCGCAGGGCGACAGCCCGGCGAACGCGATCATCGGCAGCTACGATCAGCTCACGTCGACTGACCTGCCCGCCCTGCCGCTGTTCACGCTGGCCGGGTTCCTGCTGGCCGAGGGGCGCGCCTCCGAGCGCCTGCTGCGCCTGTTCCGCGCCTGTTTCGGCTGGATGCCCGGCGGCACGGCCGTCGTGACGGCGGCGCTGTGCGCCTTCTTCACCGTCTTCACCGGCGGATCGGGCGTGACGATCCTCGCCCTGGGCGGCCTGCTGCTGCCGGCGCTGCTGGCGGACAAGTACCGCGAGTCGTTTTCTCTCGGCCTGCTGACGGCCTCGGGCTCGCTCGGCCTGCTCTTCCCGCCGGCCCTGCCGCTGATCCTGTACGGCATCGTGGCCGGCGTGGCCATCGGCGATCTCTTCCTGGGCGGCCTGCTGCCCGGGCTGGTCATGCTGACGTTCCTCGCGCTGCTCGGCGTGCGCGAGGGAATCGTCTCCGGCTCCGGACGGACGCCGTTCCACCTCCGTGCCGCGGTGAGCGCCGTCTGGCGCGCGAAGTGGGAGCTGCTCATGCCGATTGTGATCCTCGGCTCGCTCTTCGCCGGGGCCACGACGGTGCAGTCGGCCGCGCTCGTCGCGCTCTACACGCTCGTGGTGCAGCGCGTCGTGCAGCGGGAGCTGACGTCGTTCGGGGACCTGCGCCGCGTCGTCAGCGCCGCGATCGCCGTCATCGGCGGCGTCCTGGTGATCCTGGCGGTCGCCGTCGGCTTCACCACCTACCTGATCGACGCGCAGGTGCCGGCGCGGATGGTGGACTGGGTGCAGGCCAACATCCACTCGGCGGCGCTGTTCCTGCTCGCGCTCAATGTCTTCCTGATCATCGTCGGCTGCCTGATGGACATCTTCTCCGCCATCGTGGTGGTCGTGCCGCTCATCGTGCCCATCGCCCGGGTCTACGGGATCGATCCCGTCCACCTCGGCGTCATTTTCATCGCGAACCTCGAGCTGGGGTACCTCACGCCGCCGGTCGGGCTGAACCTGTTCCTGTCGTCCTACCGGTTCAACAAGCCCGTGCTGCAGATCGCGCGCGCCTCGCTGCCGATGCTCGGCGTGCTCGCGGCGGGCGTGCTGCTCATCACCTACGTGCCCTGGCTGACGACCGGGCTGCTCGACCTGCTGGGGCGCACGCAGCCCTAGCGCCCGCCTGCGCCGACGGGCCTGCCGGCCGGCGTCGGCGGCGGCGCTGCGCTCGATCGCCGCTGGCCCCGGGCCCCGGACCCCGGGTAAGATTCGCCCATGCGATCCCGATCCTTCGCCGCCATCTTCGTCGTCTGCGCGCTCGTCGTCGGCGCCGCCGTGGCGTCGGTCGCCCAGCGGGGCCCCGCCCCGCCGGTCTGGCCGGGCAGCCTGGGCAAGGGCGTCACGCTGCTCCCCAACGGCTGGAAGATCCAGCCGGCGGGCCGCCACATCGGCGTCGGGGATCTTCCGCTGGCCATGGCGGAATCGCCCGACGGCCGCTTCCTCGTCATCACGAACAACGGCTACGCCAAGCCGACGCTGACGGTGGTGGACCTGCGGACCGGGGAGGTGAGCTCCCGGGTCACGCTCGACCATGCGTGGCTGGGTCTGGCGTGGCACCCGGACGGGCGGCGGCTCTTCTCGTCGGGGGCCGGGCAGACCACGGTGAACGAGTTCTACTGGGCGTCGAACCGCTTGACGCCGGGCGCCGTGTACGCGCTCGGCCGCGACACGCAGCGCCCGATGCCAGGCATCAACCGCCCCGAGCCCGTCGAGCAGAGCTTCGTCGGCGGCGTATCGCTCTCGCCCGACGGGCGGTACCTCTACGCGGTGCACGTCCTCGGAGAGGCCCTGACGATGCTCGACCTGAAGACGGGGCTGGTCCGCCAGACCGTCGATCTCGGGGCCGAGCCGTACACCTGCCTCGTGTCGCCCGACGGATCGCTGGTCTACGTGTCGGTCTGGGGCGGGGCCAGGGTGGCGGCCTTCGACGCCGCCACGCTCGACAAGCGGGCCGAGATCGCCGTGGGTGAGCACCCGAACGCCATGGTGTGGTCGAAGGACGCCGCGCGCCTGTTCGTCGCGTGCGCCAACACAAACAGCGTCTGGGTCATCGACGCGGCGGCGAAGGCGGCGACGGAGCAGATCTCGATCGCGCTCTTCCCGAACGCGCCGCCGGGGGCGACGCCGAACGCGCTGGGGCTGTCGCCCGACGGCGCCCGCCTGCTGGTCGCCAACGCGGACAACAACGCCGTGGCGGTGGTCGACGTCAGCAACGCCGCGCGGAGCATCGTCGAAGGGTTCATCCCGACGGGCTGGTATCCGACGGCCGCGCAGTTCAGCAAGGACGGATCCCAGATCTACGTGCTGAGCGGCAAAGGCCTCACGTCGCTGCCCAATCCCCGCGGCCCGCAGCCCGGCGTGCCGAGTTCGGACGGCCAGTACAGCGGGTCGATGCTGCAGGGCTCGCTCTCGGTGCTGCCCGTGCCCGACGCCGCCGCCCTGGCGGCGCTGACCAGGACGGTCTACGCGCTCACGCCCATGACGAGCGCGGGCATCCTGGCTCCCGCCGCGCCGCCGCTGGTGTCCCCGATCCCAAAGAAGGTCGGCGATTCGTCGCCGATCAAGCACGTCTTCTACGTCATTCGCGAGAACCGGACGTACGACCAGATCCTGGGGGACCTCGAGCGCGGGAACGGCGACCCGAGTCTGTGCCTGTTCGGCGAGGAGGTCACGCCAAACGCCCACGCCATCGCGCGCGAGTTCGTCCTGCTGGACAACTTCTACGTGGACGCCGAGGTCAGCTACGACGGCCACGCCTACTCGACGGGCGCGTACGCGACGGACTTCGTCGAGAAGATCTGGCCGACGAACTACGGCGGGCGCGGCGCGCGCTACATGAGCGAGGGCGGCGGCGCGATGCGCAACGCCTACGGCAACGTGGCCGCGCCCATGAACGGCTACATCTGGGACGCCTGCGTGCGGGCCGGCCTGAGCGTGCGCAGCTACGGGGAGTTCACCGAGCTCGAGCCGGCGCCCGCCGGAGGCGGGCCCGGCGGCGCGAGAAAGGCCGTCGCGCGGGTTCCCGGCCTGGTCGGGCGCATCCACCCGACCTATCCCCCCTGGGACCTGTCGGTGCCGGACAACGTGCGCGTGGACGTCTGGCTCGAGGAGTTCCGCCGGTTCGAGAAGGACGGCGGGCTGCCGGCGCTGAGCATCCTCCGCATCGGCGGCGACCATACGGCGGGCACGCGGGCCGGCTATCCGACGCCGCGCGCGATGATCGCCGAAAACGACGCGGCGCTCGGCCGGATCGTCGAGGCCGTCAGCCGCAGCGTGTACTGGAAGGAGTCGGCGATCTTCGTCCTGGAGGACGATGCGCAGAACGGGCCGGACCACGTGGACGCGCATCGATCGCCGGCATTCGTCATCAGCCCCTTCGTCAAGCGCGGCGTCGTGGACAGCACGATGTACTCGACCTCGGGCATGCTGCGGACGATGGAACTCATCCTCGGCCTGCCCCCGATGAGCAACTACGACGCCGCGGCCACGCCGATGTACAACGCGTTCCAGGCCACGCCGGTGCTCACGCCCTACCGGGCGCGTCCGGCGCGCATCGACGTGACGGAGAAGAACGCCGTCAATGCCTGGGGGGCCGCGGCCTCGGCGGCCATGAACATGGCCGAAGCGGATCTCTGCCCCGACCTCGAGTTGAACGACATCGTCTGGCGCTCCGTCCGCGGGGCGAACCATCCGATGCCGCCTCCCGTGCGGGCCGCGTTCGTTCGAGCGCTGCCCGGAGACGATGACGACGAGGAGGACAGGGACTGACGCCCGTACAAGAAAACAGCCCATCGGTTGATGCCCCAACGGCAACGGGCCCCCATCCGTTGCCGCCAGAGCCCAACCGATGGGCTCATGCCGCTTGTTATCGCAATAGCGGTGCCAGGAATCGGTTGCAGCGCTTGGCGTCGTTTCCGGCCGGATTTCGCGTTTGTTAGGAACTATTCCGCGAACGGAATCATCGGAATTCCGTCATCTGCCGGATTTATCGCCGGACGTCCGGCATTTGCGGACGCTGTCAATCAATTGACGATTGGAATCGGCGCGCCCAGCGCACCCTCGCCGTGCGCGCGAGGAGCTCAGGCAGGGCCGATCAGCACGAGCATTCGCAGCGGTGCCCGGTTGAGGAAATCCACCAGCTTCGAGCCCATCCTCGGGGCGCTCGCGACGACGTGCGTCGGCACCGGCAGGCTTTCTCTCACGGCCGCGTACTCGTCGTCCGTCATGAGACACAGGCCGCTGGGGTTGGCGCGCAGGAACGCGTGAAGCTGCTCCCGATCGAAGAGCTGGTGGACGTGGCGGTTCAGGTAGAAGACGAGGCTCGGCGCGGCCACCAGGTATGTGGCCACGGCCGGCGCCGGCCCCGTGCCTGCCCGGATGACCCGCGCAAGCTGCGGAACCGGCTGGTAGCGCTCGTAGTCGGGCAGCGATCGGATGACGATGATCCAGAGGCTGAGGATGGCGGCCGCGGCCAGGCCGATCGCCGCGACGGCGCGCGCGTGCCGTTTCAGCGCCGCCAGAGCGGCGGCGCCTCCGATGATCAGGACGCCGCCCGTCGCGAGCGCCCCTGCCAGATGGATCCGCCCGCCGGGCCGGCCCACGAACCAGGCGACGCCAGCGCCGGCCGCGGCGAGCGCCACGGCAATGGCCGCGACGCTCCAGGTGGCGACTCGGTCCAGCCGCCCCGTGAGCCTGCTGCCCGCCCACGCCGCCACGAGCCCTCCGACCAGCGGCGCGGCCGCCGTCACGAACGGCAGCACGTAGAGGTCCTGCTGGCCGTTGGACAGCGAGAAGAAGGCCACGATGAGGATGATCCACAGGCCGAGCAGGAGCCGCACGCGTTCGGGCGCAACCGGACCCTCGGCGCCGGGACCGCCCCAGATCCTGGCCCATCCCCGCCCGGCGAGGACGGACCGCCACGGCACGAGCGCGAAGGCCGCGGGCAGCAGCAGCGACCACGGAAAGTAGAAGTCGCCGAGCACGACGGGCAGGTAGAACAGGGGGCCTCGATCCGGGGCGCCCACGCCGGATGTGTAGCGCGCGAGGTTCTCGCGAAGCAGGAAGGACGAAATCGCGCCCCAGCCTTCCTGCGCGCAGAGGGCCGCGTAGTACGGGGCCACGATTGCCGCGACGACGACGGCGCCCGTCGGCAGCATCAGCCGCGTGACGGTGCGCAGCCGGCCGGTCAAGGCCAGGTAGCCGGCGAAGACAAGGGCGGGGAGGGCGATGGCGACAGGCCCCTTGGTCATCACGCCGAGCCCGATGGCCGCGTACATCGCCAGCAGCCACGCGCGGCGCCTGGCCGGCTGCGGCTCGATCTCGGCGCGCGCGAAGCATGCGAGCGCCAGGCCCACGAACATCGTCGTGTAGATGTCGATGATGATCCGCCGCGAAAAGAGCAGGACGCGCGGGGAGGCCGCCAGCGTGACGGCGGCGACGAAGCCCGCGCCCGGCGAGAACGCGAGCCGGCCGAGGAAAAACGCGGTCATTACGATGACCACGGCGCCCAGGGCAATCGGCAGGCGGGCGGCGAAGAGCGACACGCCGAACACCTTGTAGCTGGCCGCCACCGCCCAGTACGACAGCGGAGGCTTGTTCAGGCGGGGCTCGCCGTTGAAGGTCGGGCTGATGCAGTCGCCCGACGCCATCATCTCGACCGGCGTCTGCGCGTAGAACGCCTCGTTCGCGTCGATGATCGACGTGGCGCCCAGGTTCACGAAGTAGGGCAGGAGCGCCGCGGCGAGCAGGATCACCTGGAGGAGCCGGCGGCCTCGCATCGTCCCATCGTACCACCGCCGGCGCCCGAACGCCCATCCGCCGCGGCCGGTTGCCGCCGCTGCGCGGGTCCCCGCGGGCGGGCCCCGGGAGCCGGGCGGCTACGCGTGGTTCCGGAGCATCAGTTCAGTCGGGTGCGGATCCAGGTAGACCTGGCCGGCGAGCTGCTCGACGCGGTGGCGCCTGACGTGGCGCCTGATGAGCGCCAGGGGCACGACGAGCGGCGCCAGGCCGAGCCGGTAGTCCTCGAGGTTCGATTGCAGCTCCTGCCAAGCGTCCGCCCCGAGGAGGGGCGCGAGGCGCCCGGCCATGCGCCGCAGCACGTTCGCGTGCTTGCGCGTGGTGGCGAGCGTGGCCATGGCATCCATGAAACGATCGCGATAGCGGATCTCGAGGTCGGCCCGCGCCATTGACGTCCCCCGCGCCGCCAGGCGGGCCAGCTCCGCCTCGATCGCCGGCGAATGAGCCAGCAGCGCCAGTTCGTGCACGGCGTGGAAGCGAATCAGGTCGTCGGGCTGCCATCGCCCGGCGAACAGCGCGCCCAGACGACGGTAGGCAAAGGCCCGCTCGACGAAGTTGTCGCGGAGCCGGAGATCCGACAGCCGTCCCTCGTCCTCGATGGGCAGGCGGGGAAAGCGCGCCATCAGCGCCTCGGCGAACAGCCCCCGGCCCGTCCGGAGCGCCGCGCCGGAGCCGCCGGACACTGTCACCCGCTCCATGCCGCAGCTGGGCGAGTCCTTCTTGAGGACGTACCCCGAGAGGCCCTCTCCGGCCAGCGCCTCGGTGCGGGCCCGCGACCATTCCCGCATCTGCGCCGTGATGTCGCGG
The DNA here is from genome assembly GCA_029562975.1 of Acidobacteriota bacterium. GTDB lineage: Bacteria > Acidobacteriota > Vicinamibacteria > Vicinamibacterales > JAKQTR01 > JAKQTR01. The sequence goes on from JAKQTR010000030.1 coordinate 65,765, forward strand.
CCGCTCTTCGTGGTGACCATCCGGACCTCGCCGTCCGCCGTGCGCGTCAGCCGGAGCGTTTCGCGCGGCACGCCGAGGCCCAGCTCCACTTCCGGGCACACCGGAATCCACTCGACGAACCTTCCGAAGGTCTCGACGAGGAGAGGGTTCCGTTTATGGCCCCCGTCGAAGCGGACCGCCTGGCCGAGCAGGCACGAGGAGACGCCGATGCGGATCGCGGGAGGGGCAGCCATCAGGCGATGATACTCGGGGCGCCGGATGCGGTCCCCTCGGGCTCTCTGCCTCCTGTTCCTTCTCCGACGGACCCCTCGACGAGCGCATCGCGCTCCCTCCGGAGCGTCCCCCAGGCTCGGCCGGCTCGCACCACATCGCGTCGCCCGCCTCGCCCGGAGTGCGGCGGGCGCGGCAGCTGCCTCGCGGCGTCGCGTTCGGGGCGGCTTCCGCCCGCGGGCGCGCACGGTGAGGCGGCCGGCGACGAACCGGCGCAGCCTGCGCTCGGGCGGGAGCTAGCCGTCGGCCTGGATCTCGCCGCGGTGTCAACGCCGGGCGGCGCGGAGACAGGCGGCGGTGAGCCCCAGGTCGAATGCGGCCGGCAGCGCCGGTGATGGGCGCCGCCGGGTCCGGAGCGAGGGCGCTTCACGATGCCTGTGATGGGCCCGGCCAGCGCATCGACATCGAGCGCCGACGGCGATTTGCTACAATCCGCCGCGTCGGGCCGCCGGCGCCGGACCGCGGCTGCAGGCGGCGGAGGGATGTCATGCCCGGCCTCGGCACGCGCGGCCGCCTGCTCGGAGTCCTGTTCGCGGCGCTCGGCTCGGCGGCCGGCCCGGGGGCGCTTTCGCCGCCGTCTGCGTCGCAGGACGCGATGCCTGCCGCCAGCCGCGTTCTCGCGCGGTTCGCGCGCGAGGACAATCCGATTGCCCTCCGCGGCCCGGCGCGGCCCGGCCGTTACCTCGAGGCGTCGGGCCGCAAGGCGGCGCTCATCGGACGCGAGGACGGCAGCTTCGAGGCGTGGGTCTATCCGCTCAAGGTGCTCCACGACTTCAGCCTCTCGTTCAGGACGCCGGACTATGCCGAGCCGATCCCGGGCGCGAGCGTGGCGTCGGCGGTGGACGTGCGGCCCGAAGCGAGCACCGTGCGCTACGCCCACGCCGCCTTCACCGCGGACGCGACGTGGCTGGTGCCCCTGTCGGAGACCGGCGCGCTGGTGCTGCTCGACGTGAGCGCGTCGCAGCCGCTGCAGGTCGTGGTGAAGTTCAGAGCGGACCTCAAGCCGATGTGGCCGGCGGCCCTCGGCGGCCAGTACAGCTACTGGGACCCGGCCACGAAGGCGTACGTGCTCGGCGAGGCGAGCGGCAGGCACGCGGCGATGATCGGATCCCCCCTCGGCCTGGACCCGCCGGAGCAGCCGGCGCACAACCTGCCGGACGCCCCCTCGCAGTTCACGATCGCCGTGACGCCCGAGGAGGCGGCGCGGGGCCTCGTGCCGATCGCGATCGCCGCGAGCGTGGACGGGTTGACGGGCGCGCGGGCGGCATACGATCGCCTGCTCTCGTCGGCCGACACGGCGTACCGGGAATCCGCGGCGCACTACCGCAGGCTGCGCGAGGAGCTGACGAGCATCGACAGCCCCGACGACCGGCTCGACCTCGCGTTCGAGTGGGGCAAGGTCGCCCTCGACAAGGGCTTCGTCTGCAATCCGCACCTGGGCTGCGGTCTCGTCGCCGGCCTGGGGCCGTCGGGCGCGAGCGAGCGCCCCGGGTTCGGCTGGTTCTTCGGGGGCGACGCGTTCATCAACGCGTGGGCCATGACCGCGTACGGCGACTTCGACACGGTGAGGCGGGCGCTTGAGTTTCTGCGCCAGCGCCAGCGGGCCGACGGCAAGATGATGCACGAGCTGTCGCAGGGCGCGGGGTACCTGAAGTGGTTCGAGGAGTTCCCGTACGGCTACTACCACGCCGACACGACGCCGCTCTATATCATCGCGGTGCGCGACTACGTCCGCGCAAGCGGCGACACGGCCCTCGCCCGCGAGTTCTGGCCGTCAATCGAGCGGGCCTACCAGTACTGCGTCTCCACCGACGAGGATGGCGACGGATTGATGGACAACACGAAGGCCGGCCTGGCCGCCGTCGAAACCGGCGCGCTCCGCCAGCGCGACGTGCTGACCGACGTCTACCTCGGCGCGGCATGGACCGAGGCCGCGGAGGCGGCGGCCGAACTGGCCTCTGCCGGGGGCGGCGCGCTGGCCCCCTCGGCCCGCGACGCCGCGGCCAGGGCCCGGGCCGCGCTGAACCGGCGCTTCCTGGACGATGAGGGGCGACGGATCTTCTTCGCGCGGATGAAGGACGGGCGGGGACAGGCCGAGCCGACCGCGTGGCCGGGATTCGGCCTCTGGCGGGGGGTGTTCGACGCGTCCCGGCCGGCCGTGGCCGGCGCGCTCGACGATCTCGCGGGCGCCGGGGTGGGGACGGACTGGGGCGCGCGCATGCTGTCGATCGACAGCGCGCGCTACGGCCCGCTCAGCTACAACAACGGCGCGGTGTGGCCGTTCCTGACGGGCTTCGCCGCGCTGGCGCTGTACGCGCACGGCAGGCCTGATGCGGCGTGGGCCTACCTGGACGGCACGGCGGACCTGACCTTCATCGAGTCGCGCGGGTACGTCGCGGAGCTGTTCTCCGGCGACCGCCTGCGGTCCCTCGACGCGGCCGTGCCTCATCAGCTCTTCGCCACGGCCGGCGTCGTCTCGACGCTTCTGCGGGGGCTGCTCGGCCTGGCCGCGCTGCCGGCTGAGACCCGCGACGGCCTCGCGCTCCCCGACCGCCTGGCGATCGCGCCCCAGCTTCCGGCGGGCTGGACGCGGCTCGACGTCCGCAACCTGCGATGGCGCGGGATTGCCGCCGATGTCTCCGTCAGGAGGGATGCGGCCGGTTTCTCGGCGGCCGTCACCCCGCGGGGAGGCACCCTGCCCATCGAGCTTCGGGCCGTTCTGCCGCCGGGCTCGCACCCGCTGGCCCGCGACGCCCGCTGGCGGCCCGTCGCAGCAACGACAGGCCCCTCGAGGGGACTGTCTTTCTGGCGCGTCGAAAAGGTGTCGGCCCCGTCGGTCTTCTCGCTCCGGGCCACGCCTGGCATCCAGGTGATCCCCGTCCACTCCCCGCTCAGCCACGGTGACGCGCCGGCCCGGCTGCGCGTCATCGACGCCGCCTGCGACGGCGACACGTACACCCTGCGCGTCGAGGGGCGGCGCGGCCGCCGCTACGATATCCGGCTGCTCGCCCCGGACGTGCAGGCGGTGACCGGCGCGGAGCTGCTGCCGCCGTCCCCCGCCGATCGCCCGGGGGAACGCGTGCTCCGCGTCCAGTTGCCGCCGGCGCCGGCCGCCGCGCCGCGGGCGGTCCTGTCCCGCGCCGACTGGGCCACGATCGCGATCACCGTCCGCGTCAGCCGCTGACGGCAGGCGGCGCGCTCCGGGTGCCCCGCAGCGGTGGCGTTCGCGCCTCGGAACGTGCCGCCCTTGTCGGGCGGCGGCCTGCTCAGGCGTCCGGCCGCGGCTCGATATCGGCCGCTGCACCGGCGGCCGGAGATCAGAAGATCGGGTGGAGGTTGGTGAAGAGCGTCAGGCAGAGCATGTAGAGGGCCGCCGAGATCACGAGCACGCCCTTCCGCAGGATGACCGGCCGCAGCATGGCGAGGACGAAGAAGAACGGGAACAGCACGGCGCAGTAGCGCCCGAGCCCCTCGAAGACGCCCGACGACAGCGGCACCCAGAGGTTCGCCGCCATGAGGATCACGTAGGGCGCGCCGGCCAGCCGGCCGACGGCCGGCAGTGACAGGATGACGACGAGAGCCGTCAGGCCGTTGAGCACGTCGTAGGGGGCCTGCGGAGTGGTGGTCAGGTACTCGTAGGGCCGGGTCGCCAGTTCGCGCAGCAGCGACACGATCGGCTCCACGGCCGAGCCGGCAATCGAGTAGTTCCAGCGCTGGATGCTGTAGCTCCACTCCAGGTACGATCCGCTCAGCGAATCGACGTAAACCGAGTAGAGCACGAGTCCCAGGGGCACGAGCGCGGTGGCGATCAGGGCCCTGCGCCTCGCGGCGGGTTCCTTTCCCGCCGACCTCCAGGCCAGAAGGGCGAGCGCGGGCAGCGCCAGGATGCCGTTCACCCGCGTGGCGCTGGCCAGCGCGCCCGCGAGGGCGCCCAGCCACCAGCGCTTCGTTCGGAACCCGTAGAACGCGGCGACGGTGAAGAGCAGGAACAGCGCCTCGGAATACACCACCCCGTAGAAGAACGCGAACGGGAACGCGCTGGCGAAGACCACGGTCCGTTCGGCGCCGGCCCGCGGCAGGTACGTCCGCGCCAGCCGGTACAGCCCCACCATCGCCAGGACGTAGGCGCCCCAGGAGATGATCACGCCGGCGAAGTACAGGTTCTCCCGCCCGCCGCCGAGCGCCAGGCCCAGGTACCGCATCAGCAAGGGGTAGACGGGAAAGAACGCGAGGTTGTTGCGGCCTCCTTCGACGAAGTCGTACCCGTAGCGGGCGATGCCGAAGTACCAGCCGGAGTCGTACCGCGCGAACGTGTCCCACAGGAGGTGCGTGCGCTCGCCGACGCAGAACTGCTGGCGCTGGGCCAGCGGGAAGAGCACGTTCGAGAAGAAGGCGAGGGCCGCCGTGGCGGTGCGGACCGACAGCGCGAACAGCACGATGCGGAACGTCGCGCTGCGGCCCGCTCGCCGGCCGCACGCCGCCGCGCCGGCGCGCGCGCGGGCCGCGGCCGATTGGACGGACTTGCGCAACCACGATCCCAGGGTCGGCATGGCAGGCGCGCGCGATTCTACTCCAGCGCCGGGCGGGGCGCCACGCTGCAGCGCAAGCCGGGTCGGCGGCACGCCTGGCGCGGCGATTGGGGCCGCCGGATGATGTAGAGTGGGACTCGCGCCGCAACGGAGGTGCGGGATGGCCGACGGGTTCTACACGTGGTTCACCGAGCGCCGGCTCACCCGCTTCGGCGGGTCGCGCCGCCAGCGCATCGAGCGCAGCCGGCTGGCGCTGCTGGCCCGCCACGCGCACGCCCCGGGCGACCTGGTTGAGATCGGGCCGGGCACGGGCAGTCTGCTGAAGCCGCTCACGGAGGCCGGGTGGCGCTATCGGGCCGTCGAGGCCAGCCCCGCGCTGGCGGCCGACCTCCGGTCGCGCGGCGCGGACGTCATCGAGGCGTGGGCTCCGCCGTTCCCGCTCGCCGACGCCAGCTCGGACGTCGTCTATGCGGACCAGGTCCTCGAGCACATGAACGGCATCGAGGGGGCCCGCGCGTTCGCCGCCGAGTCGTTCCGGGTCCTGCGTCCCGGCGGGGTGTTGTTCGTCGTGGTCCCCGACTACTTGAAGGAACGGACGTTCTTCTGGGACGTGGACTACACGCACAACTTCGTGACGACCGAGCGCCGCGTCCGTCAGCTGCTCGGCGACCACGGCTTCCGGATTGAGCGGGTCGTCCGCAGCATCGGGGCGAGCACCGGCATCGGCCGCGATCTGCTGGCCGCGGCCTCGGCGCTTGCCAACGTGCCCGGCCTGAACGCGCTGTCCCGCTGGACGAAGACGGAGGACATCCTGTTCCGGGTCCGCAAGAACTTCTTCGAGACGCTCGCGTTCGTCGCCCGGAAACCGGCCCCGCCGCAATGAGGGCGCTGAGCTCGATCGCGGCGCGCCTCGTCGTCACGGGCGCGGTCCTGGCGTACCTCCTGTCCCGCATCGATCTCGGCGCGTCGGCGCGGGCGATGGTGCACGTGCACCCGGTGTGGCTCCTGCTGGCGCTCGCGCTGGTGGCCGCCGACCGCGTGGTGATGGCGCTCCGCTGGCTGCTGCTGCTGCGGGCGGCCGGCGTGGACGCGCCGCCCGGGAGCACGCTGCGCATCTTCTTCGAGAGTTCGTTCGTCGGCAGCTTCCTGCCCGCCGGCATCGGCGCCGACGCGGCCCGAGCCTACGCCATCGCGGTGCGCACGTCTCACGGCAGCCAGGCGGTGGCGTCGGTGGGCGTGGACCGGCTCATCGGGCTCGCGACGATCGTGCTCGTCGGCGTGGCGGGCCTCGCGGGCTGGGCGTACCGCCTCCCTCCCGGGCTCCGCCTCCGCCTCTATCTGGTCGCGGCCGCGGCCGGCGCCGGCGTCGTCGCGCTCTTCTGGGTGGACCGGCTCATCGCCAAGCTCCTGCCCCCGCGCTGGCGGGAGTTCAAGTGGGGCTGGCGCGTGTCGCGCCTCGGCGACGCCATCGGCGCCTACCGGGCGCATCCGGGGATTCTGGCCCGGGTGTTCGCCCTGTCGCTCGGGGTGGGGCTCGTTCGGGTGCTCCAGGCGTACTGCCTCGGCTGCGGCCTGGACATCGGCGTTGGCTTCGGCTACTACCTCGTGTTCATGCCGATCGCGATGCTGATCCTGCTGCTGCCCGTCTCAATCAGCGGGCTCGGCGTGCTGCAGGCGGTCGTCGTGTGGCTGTTGCGTCCGGTAGGCGTGCCTGACGCCCAGGCGTTCGCGCTCTCGACGCTCCTCATCGCGATCGGGCTGGCGGGCAACCTGCCCGGGGCGCTCCTTTACGTGGTCCGGCGGAAGCCGATAATATGAAGATCTCATGGCCCAGACCTACGCGCTGAAGTACCTGACGAAGGCTGCGCTGAGCGCGCCGCGCGACCTCCTGAACAGCTACATCGCGGCCCGGCGGCCGATCCACCCGACGGTCCTGGTGTTCAACTGCACCTGGGTGTGCGACGCCCGGTGCGAGATGTGCAGCAACTGGAAGCGGGGCAACCGGAAACTCGACATGACGCTCGAGCAGATCGACGGCGTCTTCCGGTCCGACTTCTGGCGGAACATCGAGAATGCCGCCATCTCCGGCGGCGAGCCGACGACGCGGAACGATCTGGTCGAGATCTGCGAGCTGATGATCGACCGGTTCCCGCGCCTGAGGAAGTTCGGCCTCAACACGACCGGGCTGACGCCGCACCGGGCGATCCCGATGATCGAGAAGATCGCCGCGGCCTGCCAGCGCAAGGGCGTCATCTTCGCCATGCGCGTGTCGATCGACGGCGTCGGCGACATGCACAACCTCGTCCGCAACGTGAAGAACGGGTTCGACAAGGCGTACGAGACGATCCGGGCCGTCCGGGAGATGCAGCGCCGGTACCGTTTCAATTACGGCGTGTCGACGACGATCTTCTCGATGAACCTGAACGACGCCGAGAACATCCTCGCGTGGGCGCGCCGGGAGAAGCTGGACATCGTCTTCAACATGATTCGCTTCACCGAGCCGGCCCTCGGCAATGCGGACCTGGCGAACGCCCACAAGCCCGTCGGCGAGGCCGAGGAGCGGATGCGGCAGTTCTTCCTGGACCGCGTCCGGATGGATCCGCTGATGGACGGGCAGAACTACGTCTACATGCACTACGCGGACATGATCGCCAACGGGTACCACCGGCTCGCGCCGTGCCCGTTCCAGTCCCAGGGGATCATGCTGAACCCGGACGGCGCGCTCCATTTCTGCGAGAACAGCCGCGCCGTCGGCAACTGCCTCGAGACGGATCCGGGCGAACTGTACTTCCGGGCCGAGAGCCAGGCGCACCGCGACGAGATCCGGGACACGGTGTGCCCGACGTGCCTGAGCCCGTGCCAGATGAACGTCGCCGCGGTGAAGCAGGTGGTGCCGTACGTGAAGTTCCTCGCGCGCGCGACCGCCGAGAAGCGCCGGAGCCGGCGGCTCCAGCCGCCAGGCTCGCCGGGACGGCGGGGCCCGGCCTAGCCCCAGAAGATCCGCGCGGCGGCCCTGGCCGACTGGCCGAGGTGGCGCACCGACGCGATGTGCGACAGCCGCCGGACGAGCAGCCTCGGGTTGTAGAGCACCGACTGCCGCATCGCCTTGTGGAAGAGCCGGCGGATCTGCTCGTCGTCCAGGTCGGTGCACTTCAGGAACACGTCGCTGCGGTCGGCCGCCGACGGATTGAACGCCAGCGCCTTGTCCCAATCGAGCCCCTTCGCGTCCGAGCCGAAGGCGTCGAACAAGTCGGTACCCGGGTACGCGGTCGTCACGCCGAGGCCCACCTCGTCCAGCTTCAGACGGCGGATCAGCGCGATCGTCTCCTCGACCGTTTCGGGCGTGTCCCCCGGCGAACCGATCATGAACGAGCCGAACACCTTGATGCCCGCAGCCTTCGTCATCTCGACGGCCTGGATGCCCTGCTCGACCGTCGTGCCTTTCTTGAGCTTGTCGAGCACGGTCTGCGAACCCGACACGAGGCCGTACGAAATCAGGTAGCAGCCCGCCCGCTTCATCAGGGCCAGCATCTCGGCGTCGATGGTATTCACCCGCGAGAGGCACGTCCAGGTGATCGGCAGTCTCTTCTCCAGGATCAGCGTGCAGATGTCGAGCACGCGCTGCCGCTTCAGCGTGAACAAGTCGTCCGAGATGAAGAAATTCGGGATGCCGAACCTCCGGTAGACCTCCTCCATCTCGGCGATGACGTTCTCGGGGCTCCGGGCGCGGAACTTCCGCGTCCACGTGGTCTTCGCGCCGCAGAAGGTGCACCCGTACGGGCAGCCGCGGCTGGTGAAGATGTTCGTGTACTGCTTCACGCCGTTCGGGAACCACGTGCTGGCGACGTACTTGTGCATGGGAATCAGGTCCCACGCCGGGAACGGGATGGTGTCGAGGTCCTCGATGAGCGCGCGCGGCGGGTTGACCACGATCTCCTCGCCGTCGCGATACGCCGTGCCGGCGACGCCTTCGAGCGAGGCGCACGACCCCAGGCGCTCCATGATCTCGAGGATCGTCCGCTCCCCTTCGCCGACGACCACCGCGTCGAGCGCCCCGCACTCCTCGAGCGACCGTTCCGGCAGCGACGAAGCGTGCGGCCCGCCGAGGGTGACGAAGGTGCCGGGCGTGCGGCGCTTGACCTCCTCGGCGAGCGCGAAGGCCCGCGTCGCCTGCGCCGTCGTCGAGGTGATGCCGAAGAACTCGGGGCGCTCGGAGGCCACGATGTCCGCGACGTGCGACGGATCGAGCGCGTCAACCTCGCCATCGACGACCCGGACCTCATGGCCTGCGTTCCTCAGCATCGACGCGAGGTACAGGAGGCCCATGGGCTGGATGGGACGCTGGGTGAACCAGCGGGGCACGGCGAGCACGGCACGCGGACGGAGGGAAGCCATAGGCAGACTCGACGAGGACCGCTTGCGAACCACGCGGCGTTCTGGTATCCACGAGGTGCGGGACGGTCGTGTTTTTCTTAGTAATATTACCTCCAAGGATGGTTAATTGAAACGTAAACCCCAGGATCCCCGGCTTCCGACCCGGCCGCGCGGCCGTCCGCAGAAGTTCGGCAGGCCCGCGAGGCTCGTGGCGCTGACGCTGCCCACCGATGTGATCGCCTGGCTCAAGACCCTCGACGGGGACGTCGGCCGGGCCGTCGTCAAGCTGCACGACGAGTCGCAGCGCACGCGGACGCGAACACCGAGAGCCACTCCCCAGGCTGCAGAACTGGTGGATGTGGGAGGGGGCCGCGCGCTGATCGTGGTGGACCCGGCGCTCGTCCGGGGGCTCGACGGCGTGGCCGCCATCCCCTTCGACGAAGGCCGGGCGTTCCTGGCGCTGAAGCCCGGCGGCACCATGGCGGACCTCGAATTGACCGTCCTGGACGCGATCGATCGCGGGGTGGCCGGCGGGCCCGAGCACTGCCAGGCCCTCGGCGCGTTCCGGGAAATGCTGCGAGGCTGGCGGACCAGCGAGGCGCTCTCGGTGGAGTCGAGGGCCATCGTCCTGGCGACCCGCAAGGGAGCGACAGCGCACGGGTCGTGACGCGGCACGGCCACGGGACGGCTCCGCGGAGTGAGCGGGCCCCGGGTGGCGGCAGTACAGTGAACGGGCCGGGCGCCGGATGGTCTCCGGCGGCCCGGCCCTCGTTTCGGCGCGCGGCGGCGAATGCTAACGCCCGACTCCGCCGAGCCCCAGCACCGTCGCCATGTTGAACGCCGGCCACTGCCTTCCCTGCGACACGTAGAAGTAGCGGACGGTCATGCCGGGCACGGTGGCGTCGGTCGCGCCCCCGCGCGGGATCGGCCCGCCGATGTGCACGACGTGCGGGTTCGGCCGATAGGTGCCCTGATACGAAAAGGAGTTGTCCACCAGCAGGGGGCCGGTCGTACTGCCCTCCCGCACGACGAGCCTGACCAGCCCGCCGCCCCACGACACGTGGAACACGTACACCATCGACGCGACCAGCGGTTTGGACGGCAGGATGCGATCGGAATCGAAGATCTTGTTCACGGCGTCGCCGGTGATCATGCGCATCCGGAACTTTCCGCTGTCCGGGTGATCGCTGCCGCGCTTCTCGACGTTGAAGCGGAACGGGTTGGTGGTGAATTCGCTGCTCCCCTCCTGCATGCTGACGACCTTCGTCTTCTCGCCCTTCGAGTCGGACTTGAGGCCCTCGACCGCGAAGTCGATCGTGCCGGACGTCAGCGTGCTCTGCAGCGTGTAGGTCACGTGCGAGTCGAGCGTCGGCAGGTAGACGCCCTTGCCGGCCACCAGATTGGCCCCGCCCGCCAGCGTGCCGATGGTCCTGCCGTCGGTCAGGTTGTCCCACAGCTCCGTGGCATTCTGGAAGGACGGCAGCGCTGCCGCCGACTTCGGCGTGACGAACGTCCAGTATGCCGACCAGGGGCCGTAGGTGCCCTTGTACTCGGCCCTGGCGCGCCACCGGTACGTGGTGTCCGGCTGGAGCACGTCGGCGGGCACACGCGACCCCGTCAGCGCCGCCCCGGCGCCCGTCAGCACGCTGCGCACGGGCACGCCCTCGCTCGTCTCGACGACGAACTGGTACTGGAGCGTGCTCACGAGCGCCACATCGCCCAGGAACTTCAGCGTGGAGTTGGCGATGACGAGGTTCGGCGTCAGCGAGTCGAGGGTGGAGCCGTTGGCAGGAAGCTGCGGCGCCGGGGCCGTGGCCTTCAAGGTCGACCCGTCGGAGGCCGCATCGGTCGACGCGGCGTCGACCGTCGGAAGCGAGGTGGAGCTCGGCGCGGCGGGTGTCGTGACCTCATCGCCGCACGCGATGGCCAGCGCGGCCACGGCGGCGATGCCGAAGAGCAGGAACTTGTGCTGCATGCGGACACTCCGAAGCTGGAAGAGAACGGCGCGGGCCGCTTGCCCGACCCTCGCATGATACTCCAGACCCCTGCCTCTTCGAAACACCACGCGGGCCCGGGCGCCCGCCGCGAGGGTGAGGCCTGGGGCGGTGGCGCGGGCCCGGTGTATGGTGTACGGATGGCACCTGGTAGTGCACGCCGCCGCGCGCATCGCAGCCCCGCTCTCGCGGTTCCGCTCCTGTCGCTCCTGCTCACCGCCCCGCAGCCGGAGGCGCAAGCCCAGCCTGGCGAGCGGCAGGCGCCGGCGGCCCCGCCGCGACTCGCGGTCGCGCACCTGGCCAGGGCGGTCGCGCCGGGCGAAGCGGTGCTCCTCACCGTCACGGCGCCTGGGCCGATCGAGGCACTCGACGTGCGGGCGTTCGGGGGCCGGTTCATGGGCTACCCGGGAGCCTCGCCGGCAACGTGGCACGCGCTCGTCGGCATCGACCTGGACACGCGGCCGGGCCGGGCCCGCGTGGAGATCGAGGCCCGGACACCGGACGGGCGGGTGCTCCAGGCGGCGCATTCGCTGGCCGTCGCACGCAAGGACTTCCCCACGCGCCGATTGTCGGTGGCCCCAGGGTTCGTCACGCCGCCGCCATCCGAACGGGCGCGCATCGAGCGGGAGCGCGTCCGCACGGCGCAGATCCTGGCTGAGGTCACGCCGGCGCCGCTGTGGGGAGAAGGGTTCGTGCGGCCCGCTCCCGGGGCGGTGATCTCCCTGTTCGGCGCGCGCAGCATCTACAACGGCCGGGTGGGGTCTCCGCACCGAGGCGTTGATCTGCGCGGCGCGGCCGGCACGCCGGTGGTGGCGCCTGCGGGAGGCCGGGTCGCCCTCGCCGACAGTCTCTACTTCTCCGGCACGACCGTGATCATCGACCACGGCCTTGGCATCCACTCGATGCTGGCCCACCTCTCGAGAATCGACGTCGCCGAAGGAGCGGAGGTGGCGCCCGGGGACGCCATCGGCGCCATCGGCGCCACCGGCCGCGTCACCGGTCCGCACCTGCATTGGACGCTCCGCCTCGGTTCGGTGAGCGTGGACCCGATGTCGGTCCTCGATCTGCCCGGCATCGCCAAGAGGGCGCACTACCCCATTCAGCCGCCCGGCTGAGGCCGGCGGCGTGATGACACGCCCGAACCGGCCGCCCGGCTGGCCTCAGGAAGCGGACGACTCCGCGCCGGGTTGCGGAGAACCCGCCGGCCTCCCGGCTCGTAGTACCGAGTGACGCGCCGCCGCGCGGCGCGACGGAGGTCGCGGTGCTGAAGTTGCTGTTGTGGCTGTTGCTGTTCGTGCTGTGCTGGCCGCTGGCGCTCCTGGCGCTGGTGCTGTATCCGCTGGTGTGGCTGCTGCTCCTGCCCTTCAGGCTGGCGGGCATCGCCGTCGAAAGCGTTTTTCAGCTCCTCCGCGCCGTGCTCTTCCTGCCGGCCCGCTTGCTCGGGGCGCGGGCCTGACCCTGAGGCCCGCGTCGCCAGGGCGAGCCGCGCGCCCGGACCGGCAGCTCACGCCAGCGCCGTGTGGCTAGCGCCGGACGGCCGCGCCGACAGCCTGCGCCGGGCCGGCGGGCGTCACCAGCAAGATGCTGGAGCCCGAATCCGACGTATTGACTATCTCGACGCCGGCGTCCATGAGGTCCGCTCCCGTCGCCTCCCCCAGCGGCTGGCCGGCAAGCGTGGACAGCCGGTACCTCAGGCCGGCGTCGAGGCCGGCCAGGCGCACCCGGTACGCATCGACGCCGGCCTGGGCATAGGCGAAGACCGCTGCCGCCCCCGTCGTCATCGACAGCAGTTCCACCGCGTCCAGGTCGCTTGCCCCGTCGGCCCGCGCCTGGTCGGTCAAGAGCAGTTCAGCCGCGACGGGCACGGCCGCCCGGACCTCCTTCGCGGCCGCGATCTCCTTCCCCATCTCGGCGAGTTCCTCGTCGCCAAGGTCGGACGAGCGCAGCGTCAGGCCGAGCATACCGGTCATGCGGCTCCGGAACCCGAGCGACCGGCTGCCTGGATCGTGAATCGATTCGGCCTCGGCATCGATCACGAAGGACAGCAGGTAAGCGGGAGGGAAGATGCGGCCGAGGCCCTGCAGGTTATGGCGCACGTGCGCGGACGGCGCCGTCACGTCGTCCATCCAGGCGCTGTCGGTGAACTCGAGGATGCCGAGGTCCAGGCGGTTGCCGCCTCCCGAGCAGTTCTCGATGACGAGCGCCGGGTAGCGGCGGCGCAGTTCGCCGAGGATCGCGTAAAGGCCCTTCACGTGGGCGAAGTTGCCGTCCTTCGCCCCGTGGCCGTGGCTGGCGCGATCGCAGTTGATCCAGAAGTTGTTGTCCCACTTGAGGTAGTCGGGACGAGCCTCGTCGATGAGCCGCACGAGCGCCTCGAGGACCCACGCGCGGGCTTCCGCGTCGCCGAGGCAGATCTGCGCGGTCTGCGCCTCGCCGTTCGCGGCAGACGGGTCGAAGCGCCCGCCAGCCGTGGCAAGCATACGCTCCCCGGCCAGTCCCTCCGCATCGACGGTCGCCAGGTCCACGCGCTCGGGCTCGATCCACAGGCCGAACTGCATGCCCAGCTCGTGTGCGCGGTCCGACAGGGCCCGGAGACCGGATGGGAAGCGCTCCGGATCCGCACGCCAGTCGCCCAGGCCGCTGGAGAAGTCCCAGACGCCTCCGCCGCCGGCGTACCACCCGGCGTCCACCGTGAAGAGCTCGACACCCATGCGCGCCGCCTTCTCCATCTCCCGGCGCACGACGCGCTCGTCGATCCGCGTCCCGTACGCGAACCACGTGTTGTAGGTCACCGGCGCCTCGAACAGCCTGCCGCGGCGAACGCCCTGCCGGATGTACGCCTGGAGGGCACGCGTGACATCAGCCGGAGCGGGACCGGTCACGCCGAAGAACCCGTGCGGGCCTTCCACGGCTGTCCCACGGCGGACTGTCGTCTCAGTGTCGCCGAGGGTGAGGTGGATCGTGGCCAGGCCGCTTGCCGCCGGGCCCGTCACGCTCAGCTTCCAGGCCCCCGACCAGCGAAGGCCGCCGAAGAACGTGCCGTGCGCGCCCTGGAACCAGGCCACGGGCACGAACCGCTCCGACGCGCGGCCGGACGACCCGATCGCAAACTCGCCTCCCGCCTCCAGGGCGCGGTGCCGGATCGTGAACCGACCGCCTTCCTCGTCGGTCGCCTGCAGGCCGTTGACCCAGTCGATCGAGGTCACCGGCACTGCGAGGCGCCAGATGCCGATGTCGCCGAGCGTCAGGCCGTCGCCGCTCGCCCCGGCTTCGAACACCGACCAGGCTTCAATGGCGGCCGACTCCTGCACGCACGTGTAGTGACGGGTCACCCGGAGGCCGGACGCCGAGTCGGCGAACACGAGTTCGAGTTCCACCAGCGCGTCGGCGGACGAGACGCGGGCTTCCACGAACGCGAAGCCGGCCTGGCCGGGCGTCAGGCGGCGGCCTCCCGCCACGAACGTGAAGTCAGCCGCGGTTCCCATCTTCCACTCGCCGCGGCTGCCGGTGCGCGCGAGGCCCTGCGTGACGAGCGCGCCGGTCGAACTGAGCCCCACTCTGAACGAGACGTGCTGATTGCCGATCGTCCACGCCCGCCCGCCGTCGGCCTGGAGGACGAACGCGTCCCCCGCGCGCGCCAGCGCGGCCGGCCCTGCCCAGGCGGCCGGCGCCAGCGCCGGAGAAAGGGCGGCCAGCGTCAGTGCCAGGGCGACCGCGGCAGCGTTCGGATGGTGCGTGGCTCGTGACGAGCGTCGGTGGAGGCCGGGGCCGCACGGAGATGCTGCCGGCAAACCCGAAGGCAGGCCGCGCCAAAGGCGTGCCGATCGTTCCGGATGTCGGCGCGGCCGGCTCGCGCCCGCGCGGCCGAACGCGGGTCGGAACGCCGAGGGCGATGTGAACACGGGCTGGCGACCCGAAACAGCGCCGGGGCACCGGGGCCGTTTCGTGCCGGGCGGGCAGGAGGTTCGTGAGGGCATCGGCGGAGTCACTCCGGCGCAAACTGGGACACACCACCGCGCCGCCCCGCGGTGCGACCCACGTCAGCGCCGGCTGGCCCGTCATCGACGAGCCGAAGGCGCCGGCTTTGGCGCCAGCTGCGCGTCCGCCTGCGCGGCGGGTGCCGGCAGGCGCTCGGGGGCGATCGTCGCGGCCCGCTCGGCCAGGACCGAGCTGGAACCGTCGGCGAGGTCCCGCATGCGCCGGAATTCCCCGCCGATCGTCCTATCGGCCGCGGCCAGACGCTGCATCAGGCACGCCGCCTGCGCGCATTGGCCAGGGCGCCGCTGGCGGCGACGGCCGGGGGCGACCGTGCGGCGGCGGCCGCCGCCCGTGCCCGCGCGAGGAGGCCTGCCGGTTCCCAGGCTTTCCGAGGCCGTCGCCAGTGCCGCACGCCGGATGCCGGGCCATGTCCTGCTTCCCGCCCCGTGCCCCGCGTCGCTTGCCCGTGGAGAAAACCGCGTGCTACGCTGGCGGTGTCGTTCCAGGTCGGGCGCTTTCGGTGTGCGAAAGTGGCGGAACTGGCAGACGCACTGGACTTAGGACGCGACACTACTTCCTCTAAGCGCTTTATATACAACAACTTACGACGCATATACAACGTGTAAAATTTCGTGTAAACTTTTGCGCGTGACTTCCGCTGCTTTTTCGTCCTTCCACTCGTTCAAACTCGAAAAGGGTCTGTATCTCGAACAGCGAAAGGGGATGCGCTCCTTTCGCGCTCGCGCAAGCATCCACTCTCAGCAGTTCGGGAAGAACACGGACACGAACGACTTTCGACGGGCGGAACTGATCGCTCGCTCCTGGTTCCGTGCGCTCAAACGCTCCAACGACAACGAGCATTTGGCAACGCTCAACGACAGCGATACGTCCGTCTTTCGGGCGGCGCGGCTCTACTTCAACAGTCTCGACAACAGCGGCAAGCGGGCGAACGCGGAGGAACGCTGGAAGGGCATTCGGGACTTCTTCCGCGATATGGACGTGGCGGATGTCGGGAGCAAGGTGCTGAGGCAGTTCCTCGAACGTCGCAGGGACGAAGCGTCAAAGCGCAAGCGGTCGCTGACGGCATCCACGCTCCACAAGGACTTGGTGCTGATCCGTCAGGTCCTCAAAGCGGCGGTCCTTGAAGAGTGGATATCCGTTCTCCCGATGTTCCCGTCTGTGGGCAAGATCCCTGCTAACCCGCGTCCCTGGCTGGATCAGGACGAATGGAAGACGCTCCAACGGAAGGCGCGGGAGCGCATCAGGGAAGAGGGTTTGGACGCACGAACAAAGAAGCGGCGCGAAGAACTCTACGACTTCTGCTTGTTCCTCGTTCACTCTTGCTGTCGCGTAGACGAGGCGAGGCGCATCCGCGTCCGTGACTGCGTGATCAAGAAGCGTCCCACGAGCAAGCGTCCGTATCTGGAAATGCGTGTCGTCGGCAAGACTGGTCCCCGTCTGTCCATCGGCTGGTCAGGCGCGGCTCTCGCGTTCAAGCGGCAAGTTGAACGGTTCGATCTCAAAGCAGACGACTTGCTCTTTCGAGAACATCATCGTGACAGTTTTCGGGAACTCCTGATCGCGGCAGGACTGCGGACGGACGCTTTCGGCTTCCAGCGCAACTTGAAAAGTCTGCGCTCTACGGCGTTGATGATGCGGATCAAGCAAAACCCGCGGATCAACTTGAAGTTGCTGGCGGACAACGCTGGAACGAGCGTGGCGATGCTTGATGCGTTCTACTTGAAGCGGTTGCGGGTAGACTTGGCGGTTGACGAACTGGTGTGACGGCAACTGACTGACAGCGGCGGGCATCGTATGGACAAGCATCAGTTGTTCTACGGCGACAACTTGGACGTGCTGCGGCGCTACATCCCCGATGAGAGCGTCGATCTCGTCTATCTCGATCCCCCGTTCAACAGTCAGCAGAACTACAACGTGCTGTTCAAGGAACGGTCGGGCAAGCAGGCGGCAGCACAGCAGCACGCTTTTGAGGATACGTGGCGTTGGGACGAGAAGGCAGCGGCGCTGTATCAGTCAACGGTCGAGGCAGGAGGACGGGTCAGCGACGTGTTGCGAGCGTTCCGCACGTTCCTCGGCGAGAACGACTTGATGGCGTATCTGGTGATGATGGCTCCGCGTCTGGCGGAACTTCATCGGGTCTTGAAGCGGACGGGTTCGCTCTATCTACACGCTGATCCCACAGCAAGTCATTACTTGAAAGTGCTACTGGATGCGGTCTTCGGCGGCGAGAACTTCCGCAACGAGATCGTGTGGAAGCGTTCGCACGCACACAGCGATGCTCGTCAAGGCACGCGGCACTTCGGGCGCGTGACGGACAGCATCCTGTTCTACGGCAAGTCCAGCGAGACGACTTTTCGTCCACTCTACGTTCCCTACGATCAGGCATACGTGGATCGCGACTATCGGCGGACTGATCCAGACGGTCGTCGTTATCGAATAAGCGACTTGTCTGGTCCAGGTGGGGCGGCAAAGGGAAACCCGTTTTACGAAGTTCTGGGAGTGAAAGGCTACTGGCGCTACTCAAAAGACAAGATGGAGGAACTCATCCGTCAGGGTCGCGTCATACAGACACGTCCTGGCGCGGTTCCACAATACAAACGTTATCTTGACGAAATGCTCGGCGTTCCCGTTCAAAGTCTGTGGGCTGATCTTCCCGTCCTGAACAACAGAGCGAAGGAGAGTTTGGGTTACGCGACACAAAAACCCGAGGCACTATTGGAGCGCATCATCAGCGCGAGCAGCAACGAGGGAGACGTGGTGCTCGATCCCTTCTGCGGGTGCGGCACAACGGTTGCGGTGGCTCAGCGGCTGAAACGTCGCTGGATCGGCATCGACATCACGCATCTGGCTATCGGGCTGATCAAGACGCGACTGGTTGACGCATACGGCGAGGAAGTCAAAGGGACGTATGAAGTCATCGGCGAAGCAACGACACTCGAAGACGCACGGCAACTCGCGGAGGACGACAAGTTCCAGTTCCAGAACTGGGCGCTTGGGCTGGTTGGCGCTCGTCCCGCTGGTGGGGTGAAGAAGGGAGCGGATCGAGGCATCGACGGCAAGAGCATCTTCCACGACGGAACAGGCGACACGCAGGAGATCATCTACTCTGTCAAGGGTGGACATCTCAAAGCAACGGACTTGCGCGACTTGAAAGGCGTTGTCCAGCGGGAGAAGGCGGCTATCGGGGTACTGATCTCGCTTGACACTCCAAGCAAGGAGATGCGGAAGGAAGCGGCAACGGGCGAGTTCTACATCTGCGAGTGGGGCACGTATCCACGATGGCAGTTGTTGACGATAGAGGACTTGCTGAGCGGGAAGACGGTGAAGCGTCCCCCCGTCAAGCAACTGGACGCGACGTTCAAGAAGGCTCCCCGTGTGAAGGCTCCGTCGGCAGATCAAGGGAAACTGGTGCTTGACGACGACGGCAACTGACGACGGCTGACGCTCGGCTCAGGGGAAGCGGTCACTTCCCCTGCTCTATCGTGACTTTCACTCTCTCCTTGCTCCCTACTCGGGCTAGTCTCACGGCTTTGGCGACTTCCTCCAACTGAGCGCGGACAACGCTCTCGGCGCAGTTCGGCGGGATCTCCACGATCTTCGGCTTGGTCATCATCGTTTTGTTCCTTTCTGTTGTTCCAGGTGACGGCGTAGTTGCTTGCGGACGTAGTTGCTGACGGTCCGTTCCTCTCGGGTGGCAAGGTCTTCCAGCGCGATGCGTTCATCGTGCGCGAGACGAACTGAGACGATCTCCGTCATCAGCGTCGGTTCCGTGGTGGTCGTTTGCTGCGGCAAGTTCAAGTTCATTCTGTGTTTCTCCGTGACTGGCGTGCGATGGGTCAGGCTGCGTGTGGATGTAGAGAATGGCGTTCTGCGAAAGTGTCTTGAAGTCGTTGGCGTTGTAACGAATGGACGCTGCGAGGTCCTTGATGCGTTCGGGTGCTCTGCTGATGCGGTAGATGAACGGTTCCTTGCTCTCGGCGATGGCGTATGCGAGCGCGTTGTCGAACGTGTTGTCCGCAACGTCGGGCGGAAGAGCGAGCAGGATGTGAAGATGTCGTCGTGTCCCCTTGTCGTGCTGGCAGACGAGGGCGGTCAGGCGCTTGGGTGCTCGCTTGTCGCGTGCGGCGTGGTTGAAGATCTTCTTGTTCAGGCGGTTCATCACACGGATGGCGATGCGTCGGGTTTCGTCCGCGGTGAGGTAGAAGTAGGGCGCAAGCGCGTTTGCTTGCTCCAACGTCCTCGGTCCCCGCTTGGCTCGACGGGCGGCAGCGTCCACGTCGGCGTTGATCCGTGCGATCTTCTGGCGAGTGAACAGGACGACGGTATCGCTCGCTGGCAGGCGTTCAAGCGAACGCTTCTTGGCTCCGTATTCAACGCGGGGCGGCTTGGTCGAGCGTAGCGTCCTGAGTTCTGGGTTCTTGCGACGTTGCTTCAACGTGAGTTCAAGTCGCAGGTTCAGGGAATGCTCAACACTCGGGTGCGACAGGAACTCCGTCCACTCAGTTGTCAGTCGTTCTCGGTTCATCATCTGTTGTTGTCTCCGTCGTTTCGTTCTCCGTCGTCGGTAAGGACACTTCTCCTGTCAAGGGAGCGGTCAAACTCGCATCAGGCGCACATTCGGCGCAGTCCTGACGCTGCGGACAAGCACACGTCTACTTTGTCCACGTCACTACTTAGGCGACGAGACGGCGGTTTTGATGGTGAAGTGAAAATAAACTGGTAGTCCTTTGTTTTCATACATTTCCGTCTACTCGCTTAGCGAACAAGGGTGGAATAGGGCATCTCCCCTACAACGCGTCCCTCCCTCCCCGCTCACATCCCCACTTCCCGAACGGGGGGCGTAGTCCCTCCCCGTGCTGGTTCGTCGTTCCTGACGCATTCTGGCGCGTTTGGCGGGGGGTTTTCCCGCTTACTTAGGCGGGGGGCAGTCGCTGGGCTAGGGGGTCGAAGATGGGGAGGTTTGTCTGCTTGCGTTCGCAAGCGTTCATAGTGTATGCTTGTGGCATAACAAGCGGACATTTAGTCCGCTCCTGAGAGTGAGGCGAACGTGAGCATCTACATCTACTGTCGCGTTTCCACGGTTCAGCAGAACGACGGGCTTGGGCTGGACGCTCAGGAGAAGAAGTGTCGGGACTTCCTGACTGGCTTGCTGTCAAAGGACGAGTGGCAGCGGCGGTTCAAGTCGCTGGTGGATGCTTCGGGCAAGTTGAAGGCTCACGTTGTCAAGGAGCAGGTCAGCGGCAGCGTTCCGTTCCAGAAGCGTCCGCAGGCTGCGGCGCTCCTGGCTCGGCTACGGAAGGGTGATCATCTGTGCTTCGCGAAACTGGATCGGGCGTTCCGTTCCGCTCGGGACTGTCACAACACGCTGGCAGTCTTGAAGGAGACGGGCGTTTCGACTTCCATCTGCGATCTCTACGGCGGCGAGGACGTGACGGGCAACGGGATCGCGCAACTCCTGATCGGGATAATGGCGTCCGTTGCGGAGTGGGAACGGGAGCGGATCGGGGAGCGAACGAAGGACGCGAAGCGGGCGGCACAGGCGAAGGGGATGTATCTCGGCGGGAAGATCCCGTGGGACAAGAAGATCGTTGACGGGCGACTGGTGGACGACGAGGCAAAACAGTCGCTTGTCGAGCAGTTGAAGAAGTGGCGTAGGGACGCGGTTCCTCTCCGCGACTGTCAAGCACGGTTGATGGAACAGCACGGCGCTTCGCTGTCAGTCGATGCGATCCGTCGGCTGACGGCAGACGACACGGCGGAGGCGGCGAGGAAGCGAGGACGGCGGAAGCGGGTGGGGTCTGCTCGTTCTGCGGCGGGTGCTTCTGCGGTATAGTGTGAGGATGTCCGTCGAACGTGGGGACTTGGCGGAACTGGCAGACGCGCAAGACTTAGGATCTTGTGTCCTTACGGACGTGTGGGTTCAACTCCCACAGTCCCCACTTGAAGTTGTGTGTAAATGTGTCAACGAAGCGTCAGGTTGTAAGGTGTTTTTGCGGATAGGATGGACTTAGGATCCAGTAGCCGAGAGGCTGTGGGGGTTCGAATCCCCCCTTTCGCACCAGGACGTGGCCGGCCGGGCGCATGACGGGGCCCCGGCGGGCGATCCGCGTTCCACGGCACCCTGGGATGTCCTGAACCCCGCCCCGAAGACTGCCGATACACACCGCGATGAAGGTCGAGTACGCCGACATCACCGAGACGCGCAAGCGGCTCACGATCGAACTCCCGAGCGCGGCGGTCGACGCCGAGATCGATCGCCTCACGTCGCGGCTGAGCCGCACGGCGAGGGTGCCCGGGTTCCGGCCGGGCAGGGTCCCGGAGCGGGTCGTCTGGCAGCGCTTCAAGGACGACATCCTGCATGACGTCGCGCACGATCTGGTGCCCCAGGCGCTCGACGACGCCCTGCGGGAGCGCGGACTCGAGCCGGTGGATACGCCCGACGTGCGGGACGTGGTCGTCGAGCCGGGCCGGCCGCTGACCTTCGTCGCGACGTTCGAGACCGTGCCGCCGTTCGATCCGGGCGAGTACCGCGGGATTGCGCTGCGGCGGCGGGCGGTGGCGGTGACCGAGGACGAGGTCGATCAGGCCATCGAGCGCCTGCGGCAGCGGGCCGCGCGGTTCGAGCCGGTGGAAGGGCGGCCGCTCGCGGCCGCCGACTGGGCGACGGTCGATCTGGAGCGCCAGCCGATCGTCGGCGGCGAGGCGGCGGGCGAGGCGGAGCGCCACGAGGACGTGACGATCGACCTCGGGGCGGAGGCGAACCCGCCGGGCTTCTCCGATCACCTCATCGGCCTAGGCGCCGGGGCGCGCGCGGAGTTCCGGATCGACTACCCGGCGGATCACCCGGTGGCGCAGCTGGCGGGCACGGCGGTCCGGTATGGCGTGGCGATCAAGGCGATCAAGCAGCGCGTGGTGCCGGAGCTGGACGACGAGTTCGCGAAGGACCTCGGCAGCTTCGCGTCGCTGGCGGCGCTGCGGGACGGCGTGCGGGCGGACCTGGCGCACGAGGCGGCGCGCGAGGCGGACCGCGCGCTCCGGGAGGACCTGCTGGCGACCCTGGCGGCGCGGGTGCCGTTTGCGGTGCCGGACTCGCTGGTGGAGCGGGAGCTGGACCGCCGGGTCGAGGATCTCGCGCGGCGGCTGCTGGACCAGCGCGTCGATCCGCGCGAGGCGGGGATAGACTGGAACGAGTTCCGCGCCGCCCAGCGGGAGGCGGCAGCGGAGTCGGTGAAGGCGGCGCTCGCGCTGGATGAGGTCGCGCGGCGGGAGCCCGTGACGGTCGGCGACGAGGAAGTGGCGCAGGAGATCGCGCGCTTCGCGGAGCGCAGCGGACGGTCGGCCGACGCGGTGCGGGCGCAGATCGCGAAGGACGGCGGCGAGGCGCGGCTGCGCGAGGGCCTGCGGCGGGAGAAGACGATGGATCTGCTGCTCGCGAACGCGGCCGTCACGCCGGCGGGGGGAGGGGCGGCATGACACGAGACGCCGGGAGCGCCCGCGGGCAGCTGGTCCCGATGGTGATCGAGCAGACCGCCCGGGGCGAGCGCGCGTACGACATCTACTCCCGCCTGCTGAAGGACAGCATCATCTTCATCGGCACGCCGATCGACGATCAGATTGCGAACCTGGTGATCGCGCAGATGCTGTTCCTGGAGGCGGAGGACCCGGAGAAGGACATCCTGCTGTACATCAACAGCCCCGGCGGGTCGATCACGGCCGGGCTGGCGATCTACGACACGATGCAGTTCATCCGCCCGGACGTGCAGACGTACTGCCTCGGGCAGGCGGCGTCGATGGGGGCGCTGCTGCTGGCGGGCGGGGCGAAGGGCAAGCGGTTCTCGCTGCCGAACTCGCGCATCGTGATCCACCAGCCGCTGATGCAGGGGCTGGCGGGCCAGGCGACGGACATCGATATTGCGGCGCGGGAGCTCTTGCGGATGCGGGAGAACCTGAACGCGATCCTGCAGCGCCACACGGGCCAGCCGCTCGAGCGCATCCAGGTGGACACCGAGCGCGACTACATCATGCGTCCGGAGCAGGCCAAGGAATACGGTATCATTGACGATGTGATCCGCAAGCGCGCCTGAGGGGCGCCGGCGGGGCCGTCCGGACGGCCCCGGCGCGGGTTCGGACCGGCACATGGCCAAGAAGAACGGCGACACCGAGGTTCTGCGCTGCTCGTTCTGCAACAAGGACCAGAACGACGTCCGCAAGCTCATCGCGGGCCCGACGGTCTTCATCTGCGACGAGTGCGTCGAGGTCTGCAACGACATCATCGCCGACGACAGCCGGCACGAGCCGAGGGCGTCGCGCTCGTCGCTGCTGACGCCGCCGGAGATCAAGAAGTTCCTCGACGACTACGTGATCGGCCAGGACCGGACGAAGAAGAAGCTGGCGGTCGCCGTCTACAACCACTACAAGCGGATCGAGATCCAGAAGACCTCGCGCGGGCGGCACGACGTCGAGCTGGCGAAGGCCAACATCCTGCTCGTCGGGCCCACGGGCACGGGCAAGACGCTGCTGGCCCAGACGCTGGCGAGGATGCTGGCGGTGCCCTTCGCGATCGTGGACGCCACGACGCTGACCGAGGCCGGCTACGTCGGCGAGGACGTCGAGAACATCATCCTGAAGCTGCTGCAGGCGGCCGGCGGCGACATCGAGAAGTGCCAGCAGGGCATCATCTACATCGACGAGATCGACAAGATCTCGCGCAAGGATGAGAACCCGTCGATCACGCGCGACGTGTCGGGCGAAGGCGTGCAGCAGGCGCTGCTCAAGATCCTCGAGGCCACCGTGGCCAACGTCCCGCCGCAGGGGGGGCGGAAGCACCCGCACCAGGAGTTCTACCAGGTCGACACGACCAACATCCTGTTCATCTGCGGCGGCGCCTTCGTCGGGCTCGACAAGGTGGTGGCCCGGCGGATCGGCAAGCGGGCCATGGGGTTCCGCGCCGACGCCGGCGCGGCGGCCAGCCGCGACGCCGGGGCGCTGCTCGAGCGGCTGGAGCCGGAGGACCTCATCAAGTACGGCCTGATCCCGGAGTTCGTCGGCCGGCTGCCCGTCGTCGGGACGCTCCACGAGCTGGACAAGGCGGCGCTCGTGCAGATCCTGACCGAGCCGAAGAACGCGATCACGAAGCAGTACCAGCGGCTCTTCGAGTACGAGAACGTCAAGCTGCGCTTCACGGACGACGCCCTCGAGGCCATCGCCGAGGGCGCGATCAAGCGGAAGATCGGCGCGCGCGGCCTCCGGACGATCATCGAGGACCTGATGCTGGACCTCATGTACTCGCTGCCCGGCCAGAAGAAGGTGAAGGAGTGCGTGATCACGCGCGAGGTCGTCGAGCACCGGGCGCAGCCGCTCACCCTCATGGAGAAGGCGGGCTAGTGGAACTGTACGAGACGCTCCCCATCGTGCCGCTGCGGGACCTGGTGGTGTTCCCGCACATGATGGTGCCCTTCGTCATCGGGCGCCCGGCGTCGATCCGCGCCCTCGAGCACGCGCAGGAGAAGGACAACCGCGTGTTCCTGGCGGCGCAGCACGACGCCCAGGTGGACGACCCGCAGCCCCAGGACATCTACTCGATGGGGTGCGTGGCGAACGTCGTCCAGAGCCTGAAGCTGCCCGACGGCAACATCAAGCTGCTCGTCGAGGGCGCCGAGCGCGGGCGGGCGATCGAGTGGAAGGAGGACCGCGGGTTCTTCCGGGTCGTCGTCAAGGTGCTGCCCCGCCACCGCGACGCCGCGGGGGACGTCGAGGGCGCGATGAGCCGCGTCGTGTCGCTGTTCGAGCAGTACGTGAAGCTGTCGAACTCCCTGCAGTACGACGCGATGATCGCCGCGGTGCGGGTGGACGACCCTGGCCGCCTCTCGGACACGATCGCCGCCCACCTGCTCGTGGGCGTCGAGGAGAAGCAGAACCTGCTCGAGATGGTGTCGCCCCTCGAGCGCCTGAACCGCATCGCCTCCATCCTCGAGACCGAGGTCGACAAGCTCCAGGTCGACCGCCGGATCCAGACGCGCGTGAAGAAGCAGATGGAGAAGGCCCAGAAGGAGTACTACCTCAACGAGAAGATGCGGGCCATCCAGAAGGAGCTGGGCCGCAAGGACGAGCGCGGAAACGAGATCGACGACCTCAGGAAGAAGATCGAGAAGGCCCGGATGCCGAAGGACGTCGAGGAGAAGGCCCTGCAGGAGCTGAAGCGCCTCGAGGCGATGCCCCCGATGTCCGCCGAGGCCACCGTGTCGCGCAACTACCTCGACTGGCTCGTCGGCGTGCCGTGGCACAAGCGCACGAAGGAGAGCCGCGACCTCAAGCGCGCCGAGGCCATCCTGAACGCCGACCACTACGGCCTCGAGAAGGTCAAGGAGCGGATCCTCGAGTTCCTCGCCGTCCGCGCCCTCGTCAAGAAGCCGAAGGCCACGATCCTGACCTTCGCGGGCCCCCCTGGCGTCGGCAAGACCTCCCTCGCGAAGTCCATCGCCCGCGCCATGAACCGCCGGTTCGTCCGCCTCTCCCTCGGCGGCGTGCGCGACGAGGCGGAGGTTCGCGGCCACCGCCGGACGTACATCGGCGCGTTCCCCGGCCAGATCATCCAGATGATGAAGAAGGCCGGCACGCAGAACCCGCTCTTCCTGCTGGACGAAGTCGACAAGATGTCGATGGACTTCCGCGGCGATCCGTCGGCGGCGCTCCTCGAGGTCCTCGACCCGGAGCAGAACCACGCCTTCCTCGACCACTACCTGGACGTCGAGTACGACCTCTCGAACGTCATGTTCATCTGCACGGCCAACGTCCTGCACACCGTGCCGCAGGCGCTGCGCGACCGCATGGAGGTGCTGAACCTGGCGGGCTACACCGAGCAGGAGAAGCTGGAGATCGCCAAGCGGTTCCTCGTGCCGAAGGCCCTCGAGGGCACGGGCCTGCTGCCGGCGAACGTGTCGTTCACCGACGACGCGATCCAGACGATCATCCAGCGCTACACGCGCGAGGCCGGCGTCCGCGGCCTCGAGCGCGAGATCCAATCCATCTGCCGGAAGGTCGCGCGCCGCGTCGTCACCGAGGGCCGCGCTCATGCCGAGAGCGTCTCGTCGGAGCGGATCGCCGCGTTCCTCGGCGTCCCGAAGTTCCGGCCCACCGAAGCCGAGGCCAAGAACGAGGTCGGCCTGGCCACCGGCCTGGCCTGGACCGAGGTCGGCGGCGAAATCCTCGTCACCGAAACCACGCTCATGTCCGGCCGCGGCCGCCTCACGCTCACGGGCAAGCTCGGCGACGTTATGCAGGAGTCGGCGCAGGCGGCCCTGAGCTACGTGCGGTCCAAGGCCGCCGAGTACGGCATCGACAAGGACTTCCCCCGCCGCCACGACGTTCACATCCACGTGCCCGAGGGCGCCATCCCGAAGGACGGCCCGTCGGCGGGCATCACGATGGCGACCGCCCTCGTGTCGGTGCTGACCGGCACGCCGGTCCGCCGCGACGTCGCCATGACGGGCGAGATCACGCTGCGCGGCAAGGTGCTGCCGATCGGGGGCGTGAAGGAGAAGGTCCTCGCCGCCCACCGCGCCGGCGTCACGAACATCGTCCTGCCGAAGGACAACGAGAAGGACCTCGCGGACATCCCGCGCACCGTGCTGGATGTCCTCAACGTCTACCTGGTCGAAACCATGGACGAGGTGCTGCGGGTGGCGCTGGCGACGCCGCTGCCGGGCCGCCCCCTGGCGGACGCGGCCATCGAGCCGGTGCGCGTCGACCGCCCGAGCGACGAGCGCGTCACGCACTAGCCTGAGACCCGGCCTGCCGCCGCAGCGGGCCGGCAGGCCGTTCAGCGAAGACGGGGGCGCAGGGCTCGGGAGGCGGCGCCGGACGTGGCCCCAGGCTCGGGGCGCCCGCCTGGACTGCGACGCGGCGGGGGCCGTCCCGGCTGCCCTGCCGCGCACCGGACACCATGGCGAGAGCCGGAATCGTCGCGGCGGAGTTCGTCACCAGCGTTGCGGCCGCGGCGGGACTGCCGCAGTCGCCGCTTGCCGAGGTGGCGCTCGTCGGCCGCTCCAACGTCGGCAAGTCGAGTCTGCTCAACGCCCTCGCCGGGCGCACGATCGCCCGCACGAGCGCGGCGCCCGGCAAGACGCGCCTGGCGAACTTCTACCGGCTCGAGCCGCGCCGTGGCACGGCCTGCCACGTGGTGGACCTGCCGGGTTACGGCTACGCGAGGGGCGCCGGGGACGGCCGGCCGTTCGAGCCGCTCGCGCGGGACTACTTCTTCGGCGGCCGGGCGCCGGATCGCCTCAGGGGGGCCATCGCGGCCGCCGTGCTGCTGGCCGACGCGAGGCACCCCGGCCTGGACGCCGATCTCGGGGCAGCGGCCTGGCTGACGGCGCACGGCTGCCCGTACCAGGTGGCGGCGGCCAAGGCGGACAAGCTGTCCCGCGGGGAGCGGCAGCGCGCCGCGGAATCCTTCGCGCGCGCGTTCGGGAGAGACGTGCTGATGCTGTCGGCGCGGACCGGGGAAGGGCTCGAGTCTCTGTGGACGTGGATCGCACAACAGGTGGAACAGTGGACGCAACGCAGACCGTAGACGTCGCGCAGCTCGACCTCGCGTCGCTCAAGACGATGAGCGTGGCGGGCCTGACCGCCATCGCGAAGCAGCTCGACCTTCCCGGCGCCACGGGGCTCCGGAAGCAGGACCTCATCTTTCAGATCCTCAGGGCCCGCAGCGAGCGCAGCGGCCTGATGTTCTCCGAGGGCGTCCTCGAGACCCTGCCGGACGGCTACGGGTTCCTGCGGGGCCCCGACTACAACTACCTCCCGGGCCCGGACGACGTCTACGTGTCGCCGTCGCAGATCCGGCGATTCGACCTGCACACCGGCGACACCGTGTCGGGCCAGATCCGCCCGCCCCGCGAGGGCGAGCGGTACTTCGCCCTCGTCAAGGTGGACGCGGTGAACTTCGAGCCGCCGGAGCGAAAGCGCGAGCGCGTCTACTTCGAGAACCTCACGCCGCTCTACCCGCAGGAGAAGTTCAACCTCGAGTTCGCCGCCGACGAGCTGTGCACCCGCGTGATCGACATGATGGTGCCCATCGGAAAGGGCCAGCGCGGCCTCATCGTGGCGCCGCCGCGCACGGGCAAGACCATGCTGCTGCAGGCGCTGGCGAACAGCGTCATGGCGAACCACCCCGACGTCTTCCTCATCGTCCTGCTCATCGACGAGCGGCCCGAGGAGGTCACCGACATGCAGCGGTCCGTGCGCGGCGAGGTGATCTCGTCCACCTTCGACGAGCCGCCCCAGCGCCACGTGCAGATCGCCGAGATGGTCATCGAAAAGGCCAAGCGGCTGGTGGAAACCGGGCGCGACGTGCTGATTCTGCTCGACTCGATCACGCGGCTCGCGCGGGCCTACAACACGGTGGTGCCGGCGTCGGGGCGCATCCTGTCGGGCGGCGTGGACAGCAACGCGCTCCAGAAACCCAAACGCTTCTTCGGCGCCGCCCGCAAGATCGAAGGGGCGGGCTCGCTGACCATCGTCGCCACCGCCCTCATCGACACCGGCTCCCGCATGGACGACGTCATCTTCGAGGAGTTCAAGGGCACCGGCAACCTCGAGATCCTGCTCGATCGGAAGCTGTCGGACCGCCGCGTCTATCCGTCGATCGACTTGCAGAAGAGCGGCACCCGCAAAGAGGAGCTCCTGCTCGACAAAGAGACGCTCAACAAGGTCTGGGTCCTCCGGAAGGTGCTCGATCCGCTGTCCACCGTCGACGCCATGGAGCTGCTCCTGGGGAAGCTGTCGAAAACCAAGAGCAACGCCGAGTTCCTGGCGGCAATGCATCGCTAGAGACAAGAGGGAATGCGGGGCGCCATGGCGGCGCTCGGCCCGCCACGCCGTCGCCTGCCGACAGGCCGCCTGGCGAGAGCGGGATTCGGGATTCGGGATTCGAAATCCGGCATTCCGGATTTCTCGGACCTCTCGAGAAGCGCGCTGCGGCCCAGTCTGCTGGCCGGTCGCGTAACCCATTGATTGGACGGATGTTAGAGAACGACTCAGTGCGCCAGAACACCGCTTCGTCGGCATGGGGTTCGCATGCGGAATCTCACGGAGAGGGAGGCTCGCCCGAGTACTGCGTGCTCGTCTGGTCGGCAACGACCGAGGGAGACGCATGAGGGGCAGCGTGCACAGGCGCGCTGCCCCTCGGCGTGTACCGGCCGCGCAGGAGCCCGGTGGGCGCGTCACAGGGCAGGACTGACGAAATGAAGTACAGACCATTCGGACGAGTGGGAACCCCGGTCGCTGAGATTGGTTTTGGCACCTGGGGCATGGGCGGCTGGAGCGGGTCCGACGACACGGCCTCCAGGGCGGCGCTTCGCAGGGGGCTGGAACTCGGCTGCAACTTCCTCGACACGGCGCGCGCGTACGGCGACGGACACAGCGAGCGCCTCATCCGCGACGTCCTCTCCGGCTGGGACGGCCCGGCGCCGTTCATCGCCACCAAAGTCCCGCCGAAGAACGGGCGATGGCCCGCAAGGCCAGACTACCTCCTCGACGACGTGTTCCCGGCGGACCACGTGCGCCGGGCTACCGAGGAGAGCCTGGAGAACCTGGGGATCGATCGCCTCGACCTGCAGCAGTTCCACGTGTGGACCGACGCCTGGGCGGCTGACGACCGCTGGCAGCGCGCCGTCGCCGATCTCAAAGCAGAGGGCCTGGTGAAGGCCTTCGGGATCAGCATCAACCGCTGGGAGCCGGCCAACGCGATCCGGGCCCTCCAGACGGGGCTCATCGATGCCGTCCAGGTTGTCTACAACATCTTCGACCAGGCGCCGGAAGACGAGTTGTTCCCCGCGTGCCGGGAACTGGGCGTCGCCGTCATCGCCCGCGTGCCGTTTGACGAAGGCAGCCTGACGGGGACGATGACCGCGAGCGACACGTGGCCGGCGAGCGACTGGCGCAGCCTGTATTTCACGCCCGACAAGCTCCGGGCGACGCTGGCGCGCGTCGAGCGCCTCCAGGCCGACCTTCCGGACGGCATGGCATTGCCGGAGCTGGCGTTGCGCTTCATCCTGCACCACCCTGCCGTCACGACGGTCATCCCCGGGATGCGGAAGGTCGGCCATGTCGAGAGGAACCTCGCCGCTTCCGACGGCCGGGCCTTCCCGCCAGCCCTGCTCGACGCCATGCGGCGGCACCGCTGGGACCGGGACGAGGTCATTCCGTAGGCGATAGGGGCTGGGCGCTCGGCGGCCGTCAGGCAGGGACAAGGAGCAAAGCCTGCCCGCCGAAGCTGGCCGGCAGGCCGTTCAGCGAAGGCGAGGGGCCGGGCAGCCGGGGCGAGGACGGCCTCGCGGCCGCGGCGCCGGCGGCGTGCCGGCGCGAGCGCGCCATCGGCGCGCGCCGCACGCGGTGCCCCGCTTGGTTCGTGGCGGCGGGGCGTACCTGCTATACTTGGAAGATCGCAGGAGGCGTGAAGGAGCGGTCATGAAGGAAGGCATCCACCCGAAGTACTTCGACGTTGTCGCGCGCTGCGCGTGCGGGGCGACGTGGAAGACCCGTTCGACGAAGCCCGAGCTTCACCTCGAGATCTGCTCGAGCTGCCACCCGTTCTACACCGGCCGGCAGAAGATTATGGACACCGAAGGCCGCATCGAGCGGTTCACGAAGAAGTACGGCGCGCAGACCTCTGAGGCCCGCAAGAAGGCGGCCGCCACCAGGAAAGCCTCGAAGAAGGCCGCCGGCGCGGCGGCCCGGAGCTGAAGCCGGCCATCCCCGCAGGGGCGCCCCGCCAGCGGGCGCCCCGCGTGCTCCCCCACCCGTTTGACGCCCGGCCCGCCCCGCGGTAACGTCCCCGCGGAGGCTCCGCCATGCCGCATGCGTCGCATCGGTCCCGTCAATCGCTCGCGAGCGCGGCCGCCGCAGCCGTCCTGGCGGCAGCCGGCCTCGCCGCGGCCGCCTCGAACCGGGCGGCTGCACCGGCCGGTTCTCCGCTCGTGCTGTGGTACGGCAAGCCCGCCGCGGCCTTCGAGGAGGCGCTCCCGCTCGGCGACGGCCGGACGGGGGTCATGGTGTTCGGCGGGCCCTCCTCCAGCCGCTTCCTGCTGAACGACTCGACGCTGTGGTCCGGAGGCCCGGTCGACCCCGCGATGAACCCGGACGCGATCGCCTGGCTGCCCAAGGTTCGCGAGGCGCTGTTCGCGGGCGACTACCGGCTGGCCACCGAGCTGACGCGGAAACTCCAGGGGCGCTTCTCCGAGTCGTACGCGCCGCTCGGCGACCTCTACCTCGACATGCCTTCCGTTGCCGCCGGCTCCGTCTCGGCCTATCGCCGCGAGCTCGACATCGCCGCGGGCGTGGCCAGGACGAGCTTCAAGGCCGGGCTGACGGCGATCGCGCAGGAGGCGTTCGTGTCCCACCCCGCGCGG
The DNA here is from genome assembly GCA_029562975.1 of Acidobacteriota bacterium. Taxonomy (GTDB): domain Bacteria; phylum Acidobacteriota; class Vicinamibacteria; order Vicinamibacterales; family JAKQTR01; genus JAKQTR01. The sequence goes on from JAKQTR010000030.1 coordinate 97,340, forward strand.
ATCCTGCTCGTCCGGCTCACGGCGTCCGCGCCCGGCGCACTTGCCTTCTCGCTCCGGTTCGAGAGCCAGCTGAAGCACGCGGCGGCGGTCGATGCGAGCGGCGATCTGCTGATGACGGGACGCGCGCCCGTGCGGGCCGAGCCGAACTACCGCGGCAACATCAAGGACCCGATCGTCTACGACGAGGGGCCCGATCCCAAGGGGATGCGGTTCGCGGCCCGGGCGAGGGTGCTCCGCACGGACGGCCGGATCGAGCGGGGGCCTTCGTCGCTCGCCGTCGCCGGCGCGCGCGAGGCGCTTGTCGCGATCGCGCTGGACACGAGCTTCGCGGGGTTCGACCGGGAGCCGTCCGGCGGCCCGGATCCCGTTCCGGCCACGCGCGCCACGCTCGACGCGGCCGCCAGGCAGCCTTATGCCGCCCTGCGACTGGCGCACGCACGCGACGTCGAGGCGCTCATGTCCCGCGTCGCGCTGGACCTCGGGCGCCCGGCGAGAGACGAGATCCCCACCGACGTCCGCCTGCGCGAGTACGCGGACGGCGCCGGGGACCCCGGCCTCGAGGCGCTCTACTTCCAGTTCGGCCGCTACCTGCTCGTCGCCGGGTCGCGTCCGGGCTCGCCGGCGCTCAACCTGCAGGGCATCTGGAACCCTCACATGCGCCCGCCCTGGAGCAGCAACTACACGATCAACATCAACACGGAGATGAACTACTGGCCGGCGGAGACGACGAACCTCGCGGAGTGCCACGGCCCGCTCCTGCGGTTCATCGGGGATGTTGCCAGGACGGGCGCGGTGACGGCGCGCCACTATTACGGCGCCGGCGGCTGGGCGGCCCACCACAACACGGACCTCTGGGCGATGAGCAATCCGGTTGGCGACTTCGGCCAGGGTGACCCGGTGTGGGCGAACTGGCCGATGGGCGGCGTGTGGCTCGCCCGGCACCTGTGGGAGCACTACGCGTTCTCGGGAGACCGGGAGTGGCTGCGCGAGTCCGGCTACCCGCTCATGAAGGGCGCCGCCGAGTTCGCCCTCGACTGGCTGGTCGAAGGGCCGGACGGGCACCTCGTCACGGCGCCGTCCACGTCGCCGGAGAACGTGTACAGGACGCCGGACGGCTACGAAGGCTCGGTGTCGATCATGACGACGAGCGATCTCGCCCTGGTGCGGGGGCTGTTCCTGCGCGTCCTCGAGGCGGCCGCCGATCTCGGCGCCGACGCGGACTTCCGCGCGCGCGTCGCGGCGGCGCTCGAGCGGCTGCCGCCGTACAAGATCGGCCGCCGGGGCCATCTGCAGGAATGGTACGAGGACTGGGAGGATCGGGATCCGCAGCACCGGCACGTGTCCCATCTTGTTGGGCTCTTCCCCGACGATCAGATCACGCCCTCCGACACGCCGGCGCTGGCGCAGGCGGCGCGCCGGTCGCTGGAACTGCGCGGCGACGGCGGCACGGGCTGGAGCAAGGCCTGGAAGATCGCGTTGTGGGCGCGCCTTCTCGACGGCGACCGCGCATACGGCATGCTGCGCTCGCACCTGCACTACGTGCCGGCGACGGGCGAGGAGCGGCACACGGGCGGCGGCACGTACCCGAACCTCTTCGACGCGCATCCGCCGTTTCAGATCGACGGCAACTTCGGCGGAACGGCCGGCATCGCGGAGATGCTGCTGCAGAGCCGGCGCGGCGCGCTTCACCTGCTGCCCGCGCTGCCGGCCGCGTGGCCGTCGGGCTCGGTTCTCGGCTTGCGCGCTCGCGGCGGGTTCACGGTGGACATCCGCTGGAAGGACGGCGCCCTCGAGTCGGCGACGATCCGCGCGGACCGCGACGGCCCCGCACGCGTGCGGTACGGCAGGGCCGCAGTCGAACGCCGGTTCGCCGCGGGCAGGCCGGTGACCCTCGTCTCCGGCCCCGACGGACTGACGGCCCGGTAGCGGGCCCGGGTCAGCGCTTCGAGAAGGCGAGCCCCCGGATGCGGCCGGACTCGACGAGGAGGCCGGCGACGGATCCGTCCGCGCTGCGGGTGAAACGAATCGAGCTGTCGGGGAGGCGGAACTCCCCTTCCGGCCCGGCTCTCGGCCTCAGGACTGCGCGCGCCGTGCCCCGGCGCAGCTCCAGCCGGCCGTCGTTGACGGACACGCGGTAGCAGCTCTCTAGTTCGTCGCTGCAGTAGGTGCCGGCAAGCGCCGCCAGCTCCGACGCGCTGTAGGCGCGCGCGGGGCCCGGCGGTTCGGAAGCTGCCGCGGGCCCCGGAGCGGAAGCCGGCTTCTCGGTGAACCAGCCGCCGATCACGGCGTCGGCGACACGGCGAACCGCGGCCCCGGTGTCCACGCCGGACACGTTGCACAGCAACGAGACCGACGTGCGGGCGCCCCGGACCCGGAAGACGTGGGCGCGGTACCCGCCAAGCGAGCCGCTGTGCTCCACGACGGGCGCGCCGCGATAGGAGGCGATCCTCAGGCCCCAGGCGTAGGCCAGCACGGTGCCGTCGTTCAGGCGCCCCGGTGATTCGAGCAGCCGGATCGTGGCGGGGCCGCCGACGCGGCCGCTGTAGAAGTTCTCGTCCCAGCGCGCCAGGTCACCGACCGTCGTGAACAGCCCGCCGGCGCCGGCGCGCTCGTTCTGCGGCGAGTTGAGCGCGAACGTCCCGTCGGCGCGGCGATCGTACGCCCAGGCCCGGTGCTTCACGACGCGCGCGACGTCGGTGTGGAAGTGCGTGGCCGTCATGCCGAGGGGCGCGAAGATGTGCGCGTCGGCAAACGCCGGGAACGGCGTGGACGTCGCCCGCTCGACGGCCAGGGCCAGCAGGGCGTAGCCCGAATTGGAGTAGTCGTGGCCGTCGCCGGGCGGGAAGTTGAGCGCGCGCTGCCGCGCGACGATCCGCAGGACCCCCTCGTTGTCGAACGCCTCGTCGTCGCGGCGGCCGGCGAGCACGAGGAGCGTGTTGACGTCGCGGAGCCCGCTCGCGTGATGAAGGAGGTGCCGGATGGTCATCGTCCGGCCGTAGTCCGGCAGCTCCGGCACGTACGTCCGCACGTCGTCGTCCGGCCCGAGGCGGCCCTGCCCCATGGCGAGCGCCGCGGCCATCGCCGTGAACTGCTTGGACACGGACCCCGCGTAGAACACGGAGTCCGGCGTGATGGGCGCATCGTGCTCGAGATCGGCCAGGCCGTAGCCGCGCGCGTAGGCCACGGCCCCGTCCCGGGACACCGCCACGGCGCAGCCCGGCGATCCGGGGCGATCCCACTCGCCGAACACGGCGTCGACGGCCTGCGCCCAGGCGGGCGGCGAGGCGGACTCCTGCTGGCCGCGCGCGGCCGCGGCCAGCCCGCAGCATGCCGCCACGGCTACGACAGCCCCGGTGATCGCCAGTCGCGTGACGCCTGGCATCTGGACCTCCTTCTCTGACGGCCGCCAGCCTAGTCCCCGCCGCCCCGCCGCGCTCCGGACGCGCCGATCTTCCTGTCGATTCTGGCTAGGCGGCGCCTGAGGCCGGCGGCCGCGCCGGGGTCGCGCTCAGCCGCCAGGGCGCGCACGGCCAGTTCCCGCGCGGCGGCCAGATTCCGGGCGCGGTGCTCGTGGTGGATGGCCAGCGCCTCGCGAGCTTCCTGCGCGAAGGCGAGGCTGGCGCCCGATGCGAGCAGGCGCTCCCAGGCATCGGCGGCTTCGGCGTAGCGCCGTCGGCGCCTGCGCCCGCGCGCAAGGGCCCGCAGGGCGTCGGCCCTGACCCCCGCGTCGACTGCGTCCGCCTCCCACGGCGCGCCGCCCAGGCCCGAGGCGCGCGAGAAGCAGGCGTCCGCTTCGTCCTCGCGTCCGAGCTGCTGGTAGATCCGGCCCATGGCGAGGGCCTCGTGGGGAGACGCGGTGCCGGACGGCCCTTCGACTGCCAGCTGCGCCGCAATCGCGGTCAGCGCGGCCAGCGAGAGCAAGTCGAGGCGATTGTGCTCGAAGACGGGCTCCAGCGGCCCGAGGTCACCCGTCCGGAGGTAGCCGAAGTAGCGCGACGGGATTTCCGCGCCCGGCACATCGTCGAGGCGCGCGAGCCCGAGGATGGCCTCCTCGAGCGCGCCCAGCGCACAGCTGGCGGCGTCACCAGGGCGGCCGCCGGCCCGGCGATCGCGATGGGACGGCCCGGGCAGGCCCCGCCGGCGCCAGAGCCTTCTGGCCGGGTGCAGCAAGTCGAAGTGCGGCAGGCCCGAAAACGGCGACTCGAGGCGGTGGAACGCGTAGCGGGTCTCGATGAGGGGCACGTCGAACGCGCGGCCGTTGAAGGTCACGAGCCCGCCGCATCGGCCCGCCATGCCGGCCAGCCTGTCGAGCAGTTCCCGTTCGTTCTCGCAGCCGCTCAAGAAGAGCTGGCGCGTGTGGAACCCGTCCTGGTCGAAGGACCCGCAGCCCGCGAGAAAGGCCAGCGTGCCCGCCCCTCCGCTGAGGCCGGTGGTCTCGAGGTCGAAGAACAGCAGCGGCCCGCCGGAGGGGGCGCCCGCGCGCCGCCGGGACTCGGCAAGCCGCGCTCCGCCGTCCCACTGCAGGCGCTCGCGGCGCGGCTCGCGCGGCGCGGCCGCACGGTCGTCGGCCGCCAGCACCGCCAGCCCTGGCATGCACCGCGCCAGCATCTCCCCGTACTCGGCCACGCGGCGCCTGCCGTGCAGACGTTCTCCGGCGTACTGGCGCTCGATGACCGCGCAGCCTGCGCCGCCAGCGCCGCCGCGCCCGCTCGGCGCGTCTTCGGGCGCGTAGACCAGGCCGCGCCCCGGCGCTGACGGCTGCCGCGGCCCGGCCGCCTCCGCCGCATCGCCGCGCCCCCCGAACCTGGGAGGCGCGTTGCGCAGCAGCTCGCGGAGGCGCGACGAGAGGCGGGACGGATCGGTGGACATCGTGGATCAGAGGAAGACGGAATCCAGCAGCCAGAAGCCAGCAGTCAGAAGCCAGAATCGGGACATGCCGAGCCGGGGCGCGCCGTTCGTTGGATGTCTCGGCTCCGCCCTCCACTCCTGGTCTCCGGCGGCATCTCCCGACGCCGGCTCCATTCCGAATTCCGGATTCTGCATGAAACCCGATTTCCTGCTACTGCAGCCGTCCGAGCAGCTCCAGCGCCACCTCTTTCGCCTTCGGCCCGACGTCCCCGAGCGGCCCGACGCACGACGGACAACCCGACTCGCAGGGGCAGCCGGCGATGAGCTCGCGCGTTCGCGCCAGCAGGTCCCGGTGCATGCGAAACAGCGGCGCGCTGAACCCGATGCCGCCGGGATAGTTGTCATAGATGAACACGCGCGGCTCGTCGCCGTCGCGGGCGCCCGGGGTCACGCCCGATGGCGGCCCGGCCGCCGGCTGCGCCGAGCCGTCTTCGGCGGCGTCTCTCGCGGACCCGATGGACACGCCGATGTCGCGCGCGTCGCACATCAGCAGCAGCTGAGCAACCTGCCGCATCGCGTACGCCATCCCGACGACGCCGTCACGGCGGTCGTCGCCGGGCCACGAGAGCGACCCGACGAGCTCGCGCGGCACGGTCAGCCAGTACGACGTCGTGTGCATCTGGCGCTCGGGCAGATCGAGCTCGCCGGACCCGACGTTCTCGTTCGTGTAGAACTTGATCTTCTTGAAGCCGACCACCCGGGACACGACGTGAACGTCTCCGTGGGCCGCCAGCGCCCGCGGCCGCTCGCCGGCGGCGCCGGCCGTGTCGAGCGGCGTGACGCGGCTGTAGGTGATGGCGTCGGTGTAGTAGTCGCAGTCCACGTGGCGGACGTAGGCCTTGCGTCCCTCGACGTCGAGCCGCTCGACCTGATAGAGCCGCCCTTCGACGATGTAGATGGCCTTCTCGTGCAGGATCTCGAGGGCGGTATTGAAGTCCGTCTCGCCGATGTCGCGCGGCTTCCCGGTCACGTCCACGACGACGAAGTTGTCCGACGACACCGTGCGCAGGCTGATCGCGTCGGCGGGATACGACTCGCTGGTCCAGTGCCAGCGCCCGGCGGCGCCCTCGGCTGAACCGGGTCGGCTGAGGTGGACGAAGCCCTCCTCGGCCAGGATGCCGAGGATGTCCTGCACGTTCTCGCGCCCGAACGTGTCGGTCGTCGCGAAGGGCAGTTCGAAGGCGGCGCACTTGACGTGATCGACGAGGATCTGGAGGTTGTCGGGGTTGACCAGCGCGTGCTCCGGAGACGCGTCGAAGAAGTACGCCGGGTGCCGGACGACGTACTGATCCAGCGGCGCGCTCGACGCGACCAGCACGCCGGCGGAACGGCCAGAGCGGCGGCCCGCGCGGCCGAACCGCTGCCACGTGGACGCGATGGTCCCGGGGTAGCCCGCAAGCACCGCGACGTCCAGCGCCCCGATGTCGATCCCGAGCTCGAGCGCGTTCGTGGACACCACGCCGCGCACGGCACCCTCGCGCAGCCCGCGCTCGATCTCGCGCCGCCGGTGCGGCAGGTAGCCGCCCCGGTAGCCGCGGATGAGATCGGACTCGCCTGGCGCGCCGTCGTGCGCGTCCTTCAGGTAGCGCGTGAGAATCTCCGTGGACAGCCGGCTCTGCGCGAAGACGATGACCTGCAGGCCCTTCTGCAGGAACTCCAGCGCCAGGCCGCGCGATTGCGAGATATACGAGCGCCGGATCCCCAGCTGCCGGTTCACGATCGGCGGATTGACGAAGACGAGCCACTTCTCCCCGCGCGGGGCGCCGCTCTCGGCCACCAGCTCGAAGGGCCGCTCGGCGAGGCTCTCGGCCAGCTCCACGGGATTCGCGATCGTCGCCGACGAGCAGATGAAGGTCGGCGACGAGCCGTAGTGCTCGCACACGCGGCGCAGCCGCCGGAGCACGTTGGCCAGGTGGCTGCCGAACACGCCGCGGTAGGCGTGGAGCTCGTCGATGACGACGTAGCGAAGCCCCCCGAAGAGCTTGGCCCACTTCGGGTGGTGCGGGAGCACGCCCGCGTGCAGCATGTCCGGGTTCGTCAGGACCACGTTCGCGCGGCCCCGGATCGCCCGCCTGGCGTCCTGCGGGGTGTCGCCGTCGTACGTGAAGGCGCCGACCTCCACGTCCGACGCCCTGGCGATCTCCCGGGTCAGCCGATCGAGCTCGGCCAGTTGATCCTGGGCCAGCGCCTTCGTCGGGAACAGGTAGAGCGCCCGCGAGGACGGGTCCGCCAGGACGGCGTTCATCACGGGGATGTTGTAGCAGAGCGTTTTCCCCGAGGCGGTCGGCGTCGTCACCACGACGTGGCGGCCGGCGAGGGCATGCGCCACCGCCCGCGCCTGGTGGCTGTAGAGCCGGTCGATCCCCCGGCGGGCCAGCGCGTCGCGCAGGCGCGGATCGACGAGCGGCGGGAGGTCCTCGAAGTCGGCGTCGCGTGCGGGAACGCGCCGGACGGCGGTGACGAGGCCGTCGGGCTGGTCGGGGCGCTCCCTGACAGCCTGGTCCGGCAGCACCTCGCGCAACGCCATCTCGAGCGCCTGGTCCCGGCGCGCGTCGCCTCCCGGAAGCATGGGCGGGGTCCGCACAGCCGGCATCGTACTAGCCGTGGCGGTACCGATCAAGAGGCGAAAGTCCCGGCGCGACGCGCCGGAGCCGCGGCCGCTGCCGTCCAGGCCCGGACCGGGCGCGCCCGTTCGCACGTTCGGGGACGCCGCCGGCAACGCACCTGGCCGCGCGGCCCGTGGACGTTGGCCTTTTCCGCAAGTGCCGGTACACTGCAGCGAAGGCTCGCGACGCGATCGTGGACGACACCCAGGCAAGCCGGCGCCCGCCGGAACCGGCGCGCATCCTCGTCGTGGACGACGATGCCGAGCTGTGCGAGCTGATGAAGCCGTTCTTCGAGCGCCACGGCTTCGCGCTGGATGCCGAGCACGACGGCGTGCGCGGGCTGGTCGCCGCCCTCGAGGGCCGGCATGACTTGATCATCCTCGACGTCATGCTGCCGGGCATTGACGGAATCCAGCTCCTGCGCCGCCTCCGGCGGAGCAGCAACGTCCCCGTCATCCTGCTCACCGCGCGCACGGACATGGACGATCGGATCCAGGGGTTCGACGCCGGGGCCGATGACTATCTGCCGAAGCCATTCGGGCCCGAGGAACTGGTGGCCCGGATCCGGGCGGTGCTGCGGCGGGCGGGCCGGGCCGGGGAGGTCTCGCGCGCGGCGTTTCACGCCGGCGGCCTGGACGTCAGGCCGGCGTCGCGTGACGTGCTGGCCGACGGCGCGTTGCTGCCCCTGACCTCGATCGAATTCGACATCCTCGAGTGCCTCGCGCGCGCCGCCGGCCGCGTCGTCTCGCGCGACGTCCTGGCGGCGCTGCTGCACCAGCGCGACGCGGCGGCGTTTGACCGGTCCGTGGACGTCCACGTCCACCATCTGAGGAAGAAGCTCGGCCGTCGGCGGGACCTCATTCGCACAATCAGGGGCGAGGGCTACCTGTTCCGCGCGGACTAGGCGAGGCGGAGAGCGCCGATGCGGTCCATCCTCGGCAAGATTCTCTGCTGGCTGGCCGGCACGCTCGTGCTCGGCGCGGTCTCGTTCGTCGTGGTATCGGTCCTCCTCATCGAGCGCCGGGCCCGCGATCCGCTGGCGGCGGCGCTGCTGCTCCAGCTCGAGGGGGCCACGCGCACGTACGAGGCCCGCGGCGCCCCGGCACTCGAGGCCTACCTGGAGCGGCTGCATCGGGACTTCGGCGGACGCTACCATCTTGCGGACGCCGCCGGCCGCGACGTGTTGACGGGCGAGGACCGGTCGCCGGCCATCGCTGGCGCGCTGCCTCGTCCGGCCCTGTGGCCTCCGCGTCGAAGCGCGCCCGTCGTGGCGGCGACGGCCGACGGGCGCTACCACTTCATTGCGTTCTCTCCCCATCCCATCGATGTGGTGGAGGTGTCGCCCTACTACGTGTGGATCCCGCTGGCGATCGTGGCGCTCGCCTACCTCCTGGCGAAGCATCTGGCTGCGCCGGCGCGCCGTCTGCGCGACACCGTGGAGCGCTTCGGCCGGGGGGACTTGTCGGTGCGCTGCCATTCCGCCAGCCGCGACGAATTCGGCGATCTGGCGCGCGCCTTCGACCGGATGGCCGACCGCATCGAAGGAACGCTGGAGAACGAGCGGCGCCTCCTGCGGGACGTGGCTCACGAAATCCGCTCCCCGCTCGCGCGGCTCAAGTACGCCGTCGAGCTGGCGGGGACCGATCAGGGCCGCGACACCGCGCTGGCCCACATCCGGAAGGACATCGATCGGATGGCGTCGATCGCGTCGGATCTGCTCGAGACGACTCGTCCCGTGTTCGGGCCGGCGGCGAGCGGCCGCGACGTCCCCCTGGGCGCGCTGGTGGCCGAGGTCGCCGCCGACTGCCGGCGGGACGCGGAGTCGGAGAGCCGGCCGATCAGCGTGGACGTGCCTCCCGGGCTCCGCGCGCGGGCCGATCCAGAGCGGGTCAGGCGGGCCGTCGAGAACCTCGTCCGGAACGGGCTCCTGCACACTCCGCCCGGGACGCCGGTGGAGATCCGGGCCGTGCAGGCGGGAGACGTGGTGCGCCTCACCGTCCGCGACTGGGGTCCGGGCGTGCCGCCGGCCGAGCTCGAGCGCATCTTCCGCCCGTTTCACCGCCTGGACGAAGCGCGCCGGAGGGAGACGGGGGGGACGGGTCTGGGGCTGGCGATTGCGGAGCGGGCGATTGCAGAGGCCGGGGGCCGGATTGCCGCCCGTAACATGAATCCCGGCTTGGAGATCGCCATCGATCTCCCGTGCTAACAAAACTTAACAAATGCGTTCCGAACAATCCGACAGAATGGGAGTCTGAACCACGAGAGGGTGCGGCGGGAACCTGTCTCCCTGCCTGATATCATAGACGGTCACGGACCGTCCGTTGTCTCGGGTAGCGCCTGCCTGAAGCGCGACGGAGCGCCCAATCTATGACGTGCCTGGCATGGCTGGTGATTGCCTTCACCGGTCAGCAAGTCCCTGCGCCAACCGCGTTGCCGCCCCCGGACTCGCCTCCGCTGGTCCGGACGGTCGAGATCGCGTTCCCGACCCAGGGTAACGTCTCGGCCATCGATCCGGCGACTTACCTCTTCTACATCAAGACGATGCCGAGCCGGCCGTCGGCCGGGGTGTGGTCTCCCTACGACAGCGCGTCGGTGCTCGAGGACTTCAAGCGTCTCTGGGGCACGGGGTTCCTCGACAACATCTGGATCGAAGTCAAGGACGTGCCCTACCCGAACGGGGTCGAGGGCAAGCACATCGTCTTCAACCTCGAGGAACGGCAGCGCGTGAAAATCGTCGACTACGCGGGCTCGAAAGCGATCGAGCAGTCGAAGATCGAGGAGAAGCTCCGCGAGGAGGGCCTCCAGCTCCGGGTCGATTCGTTCATCGACCCTGGCACCATCCGGCGGGTAGAGGGCCTCGTCCGGGGGATGCTGGCCGAGAAGGGGTACGAGTACGGCGAGGTGACGCATGCGATCCGGCCGATGGAGAGCGATCCCAAGCTCGTGACCCTGACCTTCACCATCAACGAGGGGCCCAAGGTCCGCATCCGGCACGTGGAGTTCATCGGCAACAGGGCGGTGAGCGACCGGAAGCTCCGGAGGCGCCTGAAGTTCAACAAGGCGGAGTGGGGCCTGTCGTGGCTCACGGGCCGGGGGACGTACCAGGCCACGAAGCTCGAGGAGGATGCGGATCGGCTCACGGAGTACTACCGCAACAACGGGTACGTGACCGCTCGGATCGGGCAGCCGACGCTGCGGACGATCGGGGACTCGAAGGACGGCAGGACGCGGTACGTGGCGCTGGAGGTTCCGGTTCAGGAGGGCGAGCGCTACCGGATCGGCACGGTGGCCTTCGACGGCAACACCGTGCTGAAGCCGGAAGCCCTGACGCAGCTCTTTCCGCTGAAGAAGGGCCGGTACTACGACGAGAGCCGCATCCGCAAGGCGCTCGACAAGGCCAGGGAGGCGTACGGCTCGGCCGGGTACTACGAGTTCACGGGGTACCCCGATCTGACGCCGCGCGAGCCGATGTCGCCCGACGAGGCGGCGCTGTCGCCGACGCCGCCCGCCCCTCCGACCGTGGACATCACGATGCGCCTGCAGGAGGGCAAGCAGTACTTCGTCCGCCGCATCGAGTTCACGGGGAACACGACGACGCGGGACCGGGTGATCCGGCGCGAACTGGCCTTCTACGAAGGCGGCGTGTTCAACGTCGAGGCCTTGAAGTACACGGTCAAACGGCTCAACCAGCTCGGGTACTTCAAGCCGGTCGAGGATCAGAAGAACATCAAGGTCGACAAGGCGACCGACGCGGACAACCAGGTGGACGTCACGCTGAAGTTCGAGGAGCAGAACCGCAACCAGCTCAACTTCGGTGCGGGCATGTCGCAGTACGACGGCTTCTTCGGCACCTTCGCGTACACGGCCGCGAACTTCCTGGGCCGCGGCGAGGGCGTGACGCTGGCGCTCCAGCGCGGGTCGCGGTCGAGCCTCTACCAGTTCAGCATCAACGAGCCGTACCTCTTCGACCAGCCCATCAGCGCGTCGTTCGACCTCTACTCGCGGAAGAACAACTACTACACGGCCATCAACGTGGTCGGCTACAGCGAGGTGCGCGAGGGCGCGTCGCTGTCGATCGGGCGGCCGCTCCGGCGGTTCATGCACGGCTACCTGGGCTACAGCTACGAGGTCATTCAGATTGCGATCAGCAGCGACCTCTTGAAGGCGACGAGCGGATCGAGCCTCTACGGCATGCCGCTGTTCAGCTTCGGTCTCGACTCGGGGCGGCACACCGACAGCCGGATCATGCCGGCGCTCTCGTACAACACGGTGGACCAGCCCCTCTTCCCGAGGTCGGGGCTGCGCCTCACGCTGAGCGGGTCCCTCGCCAGCGAGCAGCTGGGCGGAAGCTACAACTACGCGAAGCCCGAGGGCGAGGCGGTCTTCTACCTGCCCATCTCCCGGAGGACCTCGCTCGGGGTGCGGGCCCAGGGCGGCTGGCTGCGCCGCTACGGCACGACTCGGAACGTGCCGTACTACCTGCGCTACTTCCTCGGCGGGGAGACCCAGATCCGCGGCGTGGACATCCGCTCGGTCGGCCCGGTCGACCAGTACCACCGCTCCCTCGGCGGCAACAAGTTCATGCTGTTCAACGCCGAGTACTCGTTCGACGTGATGAGCCAGGTCCGCTTCCTCCTCTTCCACGACGCCGGCCAGGCGTTCGCCGAAGGAGAGCGCCTGGACGTCCGCAAGCTGCGCACGTCCACCGGCGCGGAGCTGCGCGTCATGGTCCCGATGCTCAACGTGCCGTTCCGGCTCATCTACGCGGTGAACCTCTACAAGGACATCTTCCAGCCGCGCTCCGCCTTCAAGTTCGCCGTGGGCACGACGTTCTAATCCTCAAGGAGTAAGTCAGATGCGGAAGTTCGCGTATCTCCTGTGGCTGCCGTTCCTCGTCGGGGCCGTCCTCGGCATCGGCGCGTGCCAGTCTGCGACGGCCGATGACGACGAGTCCCTCAACGTGGACGACTTCGTGGATGCCGTCGTCACGCCCAACCCCGTGAGCGCCGAGCCCGCGACCGACGGGAAGACCTACCGCGTCGTCAGAGGCAACAACCAACCCGACGAGATCCTGCTCTTCGACTGGAAGACGACGTTCGGGCTGACGGTGTCGATCAACAAGAACGCCACGGACAAGGACGTGGATCTGAACTTCCCGGTCGAGATCGTCTCGACGGCGGTCAAAGTCGAGCAGGCGTCGGGCGGCATCATCACGCCGCCGACGGGCGGCGAGACCGAGCACTACGACTCGGTGCTGAGCGGCGCGACCGGGAACAAGATCTCCGCGGTGGGCGGCAGCGTCTCGATGAACTTCGAGGTGTGGTACGACCTGCCGAGCCTCAAGAAAGAGGCCGCGATCACCATCACGCTCAACCTCAAGGACGACGGCGGCAAGACCTTCGCGAAGATGATCAAGGTCAACGTCGCCCCGTAGGCGACGGGCCCGCGCGCGCCGCGAGGGCCGGCCGTCAGGCCGGCCCTTCACTTCCAGTGCCGCTGGACGAACGCCTCGACCTCGGGCAGGCCCCCCTGCAGGATCAAGTAGCCGTTGTGGGGCTCCCGAGGCGTGATCTCGTGGTTGACGGCCGTCTGCATCATCTCCCGGATCCGCGCCGGGTCCTCTGTCTGGCCGAGCACCCACGCCAGCTTCATGTAGGCCGTCTCGGGCAGCATGTTGTCCAGGGGGATGATCCCCAGGTCGAGCAGGTCGCGGCCGGTGTCGTAGACGTACATCTGCGCGAATCCCCAGAGCGTCTGGACCGTCATCACGACCGTCATGCCGCGCGCCACCGCCCGCCGGATGGCCGGGTAGAGGGGCTTGTTCACGTGGCCGAGGCCCGTCCCGGCAATGACCAGCCCGCGGTACCCGAGCCCGGACAGGCTGTCGATGATGTCCGGGTTGAAGTTCGGGTAGTAGTACTGGATCGTCACCTTCTCCTCGAACACCGGCGTGATGACCGGGCGCCGCGACGGGTCGCGCCTCAGGACGTCCTGCGTCAGGTACGTGAAGTGGCCGCCGTCCTCCCTGGCGTAGCGGCTCACCGTCGCGAGCGGCGTGGCGCCCACCGTTCGGAACGTCGAGCGGTAGCTGGAGTGCATCTTGCGGCAGCGCGTCCCGCGGTGCAGCAGGTCGTAGTTGTCCGAGGTCGGGCCGAACATGCAGAGCATCACCTCCGCGATGTCGCACTCCGCCGCGGTGCGGACCGCGTTCATCAGGTTCAGCGCCGCGTCAGACGAGGGGCGGTCCGATGACCGCTGGCTGCCTACGAGGACGATGGGCACGGGCGACTGCTGGACCATGAAGCTCAGGATCGCGCCCGTGTGCGCCATCGTGTCGGTCCCGTGGCCGATCACGATGCCGTCGGCGCCCTGCTCGATTTCCTCGCCAATCGCGACGGCGAGGGCCTTGTACTGCTCCGGCCCCATGTTCTCGCTGAACACGCCGAACAGCCGCTTCGTCTTCAGGTTCGCGATGTCCGCCAGCTCCGGCACCGCCCCGTACAGCTCGCCCGGCGTGAACGCCGGAATGACCGCGCCCGTCCGGTAGTCGAGGCGGCTCGCGATGGTGCCGCCGGTGCCGAGGAGCGTGACGTTCTTCTTGCGCGGATCGAACGGGAAGTCCTTCTCCGGGATCTTGTAGACGGCCCGCCGGTAACCCGTTTCGACGGCCCGCACCACGCGGCTCGCGGCCACGCCGACGTTGTAGCCGTTGAACAGCTTGATCACGATGTGCAAGTCGTCGCAGGTCTCGTTGCGAGGGAGGATGACGCCGGCGAAGATCGACCCGTCGTCGTTCGTGACTTCGACCTCGCTCCAGACGCCGACCCCGAACCGGTCGAGGACCGCCATGGCCGGGCCGCGATACCCCTGGAGGCGATCGGGCCGCTCGGTCGTGTCCGGATTCATCGCCCCGCCTCCGCGGCCAGCCAGGCCGCGACCTCGCGTGCCGGGGCCCGGCCCTTCAGCGCGCGCACGGCGCGCCCCGTGAGCCAGCGCAGCCGTCTGGCCGCCGCGTCACCGACGCCGGTCGCCGCACCAGCGCCCGCGACCAGCTCCCTGAGTTCTCGCAGCCACAGTTCCCGCGGCGCGAGCCAGGCGCCCTCGGCCGACGCGGCGGCCTCGGCAGTGAGCCCGTCGGCGGCCACGCGCGACGCCACGGCGGCGATGGCCTCCCTGGCGATCCGGCCCGAGGCGTAGAGATCGAACACCGCGGCCCACTCGGCCGCGCCCAGCCGTCCCACCGGAACGCCCCTCCGCGCGAGGGCCTTCGCGCGCTGGCCGATCTCGACGGCCGCCGTCAGGCCGTCGACGCCCGTCGACTCGACGACAGCGTCCACGATGTCGGCGCCCCCGCGGCGGATGAGGAACTCCGACGTCTCGGCCGGGACCCGCCAGCCGGCGTAGCGCTCGAGGCGGGTCCAGGGCGGCGGCTTCAAGCCGGCCCTGATCGCCGCGACCCGCTCGGCCGTCACGCGTGTCGGCGGCGAATCCGTGTCCGGGTACATGCGGTCCGGTCCAGGCAGGATCCGCTCGAAGGTCGTGTAGCCGCCGGGCAGCGCCTGCCGCGTCTCTTTCGGCACGCCGGCCGTGGCGTCAGCGAAGCGCAGCCGGATTTCCTCCGCGGCCGTCCGCACATCGTCCTCCGGGCCGAAGACGATGAACACTTCGTCGGACGCGCCCACGTCCGCGCGCCGCCTGACCCGATCGAGCACCTGGTTGCGCCCCTGGAACTGGGGGAAGTCCGCCCCGGAGAACACGATGGGCGCCTCGTCGAGGCAGGCGATGACGCGGATGCGGCCCGACAACTCGTCGAGGAAGGTCGTGTCGGGCTGCGTCGGGTGCTGCGCCAGCCCCGCCGCGCCTGACACCCGCACCGCGTGAACGCGCCCGCCCGACTGCAGGGCCCGCCGGATGAAGCCCAGGTCCGCTCCCGACCAGATGTCGGACACGTCGGCCGCCGTGACGCGGATCGCGTCCGGGGCCGACAGGCCGCGCCGGCGAAGCTCGCTGCGGAGCCTGAGCAGGTTGCACTGCCGGACGGCCTCGTTGTGCACGAGCCTGGCGGCCAGTGGCGCGCGCGGCACTCCCTTGATCTCAACGCGAGATCCTCCGCGGACCGACACGTTCACGTCCTGGCGGCTGGCGCCGATGCCCGTCCGCACGCGCCGCGTCGACCGCGCCGTCAGCCCGCAGAGCACAATGGCGGCGCGGACCTCTCCGGGCGTCCGCAAGTCGGGCGCGGTCACGGTTTCGGTGAGCGGCATGCCCAGCCGGTCGGTCCGCCAGACGATGCGATGCCCCTTGTCGGACACCTCCCGGCAGGAGTCCTCCTCCACGCTGACGTGGGTGACCGCCAGGCGGCGGCCCTTGAACGGCAGCCAGCCGTTCACCCCGACGATGGCGGTCCGCTGGAACCCGGTGGGAATCGACCCGTCGAGGTACTGCTTCCGTGCGATGTGCACCTCGTCGATGATGTCCATGTGCATCATCAGGCAGAGCTCGATGGCGATGTCGATGGCCTCCTGGTTCACGAGGAACGGCGGCGTGTCGTCCATCTCGTAGGTGCAGACGTTCAGATGGTTCAGGAGATAGATGATCTCCTTCTTCGTCTTGAACTCCATGAGCGCGGTGCCGTCGTACTCGCCCAGCTCAGAGAGCGTCGGGCGCATGTGCCGCAGCACCTCGCCGTCGTGCTCGCGCGTGTAGAGCCCGCCGGGGCAGCGGCAGAAGAGCTTGTGGGCGGTGAGCAGCTGCTGGTGCACTTCGAGGCCCGACATGAAGCCCACCGCCTCGTAGTCGAGTGGCTCGATCATCGGCATCCTTCCGCGCCGCGCACGTCGTGCGTCGTCCGGGGGGAGGCAGGCATCTGTCTTCTGGATCTTGGATTCCTGATTCTGTCTTCTGAATTCCGGGTTCTGGATTCCTGCTTCCTGCTTCCTGCTTCCTGCTTCCTGCTTCCTTCAGATCATCGATCTCGACTGGCAGCCGTCGACGACGATGCTCGCGCCGCTCACCCAGCTGGCCCGAGGCGACGCCAGGAACGCGACCACGGCCCCGACTTCCTCCGGCCGGCCGAACCGTCCGAACGGCAGTTCCCGGCGCACGAACTCGGCGATGCCTTCGGGATCCGCCTGCTGGCGCTTCCACCACGACCCGCCCGGGAAGAGGATCGAGCCTGGTGCGATGCTGTTCACGCGGATGTTGTCGCCCGCGAGCTGCTGCGCGAGCGACTTGGCCAGGCTGATCTCGGCGGCCTTCACCGCGTTGTAGGTCATGCGGCCGCCGGTTTCGCGGCCGAAGATCGAGGCGATCATGAGGATCACGCCGCCGCCCCTGGCCCGCAGGTGCGGCACGGCGAGCCGCGACGCGCGAACCGCAGGCATCAGCGTCTGGTCCACCGCCTCCTGCCACTCAGCGTCCGTCGTGGCCAGCAGGTCGCCGCCGCGCGCGAGGCCGACGTTGTTCACCAGGATGTCGAGGCCGCCGAAGCGTGCCGCCGCGCCGTCGATGACGGCTCGGACGCCGGCCTCGGTGGACACGTCGGCCTGGATGGCGGCGATGCGCGCGGGGCTGCCGCACGAAGCGCGCAGCTCCGCGGCCGCCTCGTCCAGCCGGCCTGCGGTCCGCCCGCAGATGACCACGCGGCACCCTTCATCGGCGAGGGCGCGGGCGCTGGCGAAGCCGAGGCCGCGGCTCGATCCCGTGATGACGGCGACCTTGTCGGTGAGTTCGAGGTTCATGGTCGGGGTTCGGGTTTCGGGGTCAGGCGCGCAGCCTCACGCGCTCGAACGCTCAATGGCCTGCAGCCAGGCGAGCATCGCGCCGTTGAACGATTCCGGGGCCTCCAGGTTCGGAAGATGCCCCGCCCCGGGGATCGTCTCGAGCGCAGCGCCTGGAGCCAGGGCCGCCAGCGCCGCGCCGTCGGCAGGGGGCGTCAGGACGTCCTCCTCGCCGACCACGACGGTCACCGGGCCGCGAAACGCGGCAAGGTCGGCCGACGAATCCGGCCGGAACATCATCCTTGTCACGGCGTAGCCGACGCCGGTTGCCGTCAGGCCTTCCATCATGCGCTCGACGCCCGCGACCACGTCGGGCCTGTGGGCGCGGGAGCTGCTGCCGATCAGCTTCGCCCGCATGTCCGCGCCCACGGCCGCCGGGCCGTCGCGCTCGAGGCGCTCCAGGGCCGCGAGCCGTCCGGATCGGGCGGCCTCGCTGTCGGCCCCCGCGCGCGTGGCCGCCAGCAGCAGGCCGGCAACGCGCCGGGGAAACAGCCGGAGGGCCGCCAGCGCCACGTACCCCCCGAGCGAACAGCCGCACAGCGCGGCTCGCTCTGCGCCAATCGCGTCCAGCAGGACGCCGATGTCCGCCGCGTAGTCCTCGATGCGCGCGCGAGCGCGGCCGGCCGGCGCTTCGCCGTCCGGGTCGGACAGCCCGAACCCCCTGTAGTCCGGCGCGGCGCCTGCCCAGCCGGGCGGAAGGGCCGCCAGCTGCGGCCGCCACATCTCGGCGCTCAGCGGAAACGCGTGCAGGAAGACGACCAGGCGCGCTGGGTCCGGGTCTCCGGCGCGCAGGAAGCTCAGGGCTCGGCCGCCCGCGGAGCAGCAGCGGCGGTCGGGTGGGGAGGACATGAGGCGATCATACCCGGGGCGCGGGGGGCGGGGCTCTGGATTCCGGCGCTCTCGCCTCCTGTTCCTCCCGCCCCTTCCCCTACGCGCACCCGCTCGTGTTGCCGCAGTTGATGCACTTGTAGCAGCTTCCGCTGCGAACCATGATCGCGCCGCACAGGCTGCACGGCGGCGCGTCCTCCTGGTTCTGCACGGTCATCATCTCGGCCCCGACGGCCACTTCGCTCGCGGGTGCGACCTCGAGCCTGAGCTGCTCGGCGTCGGCGGCTCCCTCCCGGGCCTGCGCGCCGGCCATGTTGACGCCCACGCGGTACTGGGCCTCGGACGACAGGAACTTCGCCGCGAGCCAGCGGAAGACGTAGTCCACGATGGACTTGGCGAACCGCACCTGCGGGTTCTTCGTCATGCCCGAGGGCTCGAACCGCATGTGGCTGAACTTGTCCACGAGCACGTGCAGCGGCACGCCGTACTGGAGCGCGTAGGAGATGGCCTGCGCGAAGGCGTCGGCGAAGCCGGAGATGGTCGATCCCTCCTTGGCCATCACGAGGAACAGTTCGCCGGGCATCCCGTCTTCGTAAAGGCCGACGGTGAGGTAGCCCTCGTGGCCCTGAATGTCGAACTTGTGGGTGATGGCCTGGCGCTCCTCGGGCAGCTTGCGGCGCACCGGCAGGGCGGGGGCGGGCGCCGCTCCGGCGGACGCGGGCTTGGCCTTGGCGTCCTTCGACGTGTTCAGCGGCTGCATGCGCTTGCTGCCGTCGCGGTAGATGGCGATCGCCTTCACGCCCAGGCGCCAGGCCTCGATGTAGGCCTGCATGATGTCCTCGGGCGTGGCGTCCTTGGGCACGTTGACGGTTTTCGAGATCGCCCCTGAGATGAAGGGCTGCACGGCGCCCATCATCTTGATGTGGCCCGTGTAGTGGATGGATCGGCTGCCCTTGGCGGGCTTGAAGGCGCAGTCGAAGACCGGCAGGTCCTTCTCCTGGAGGTGCGGCGCCCCCTCGATGGTCTCGTGCGCGTCGGTGTAGTCGACGATGGCCTTCGTCTGGGCGGCGGTGTAGCCGAGCCTCGCGAGGGCGGAGGGCACGGTCGTGTTGATCAGCTTCATCAGCCCGCCGCCCACCAGCTTCTTGTACTTGATGAGGGCGATGTCGGGCTCGATCCCGGTGGTGTCGCAGTCCATCATGAAGCTGATGGTGCCGGTCGGCGCGAGCACGGTCGCCTGGGCGTTGCGGTAGCCGTGCTCCTCGCCGATCTCGATGGCCTCGTCCCACGCCTGGGTGGCGGCCTCGCGGAGCGAGGCGGGCACCATGGCCGTGTTGAGGTCGCGGAGCGCGTCGCGGTGCTTGCGCATGACGCGCAGGAACGGCTCGCGGTTCTTCGCGTACCCTGCGAAGGGCCCGCCGTGATCGCGGGCGATGCGGGCCGACTGCGCGTAGGCCTCGCCCGTCATGAGGGCGGTGATGGCGGCGGCGTAGGCCCGGCCGGCGTCGCCGTCGTAGGGCAGCCCCCGCGACATCAGCAGCGCCCCGAGGTTCGTGTAGCCGAGGCCGAGCGGCCGGTAGTCGTGGCTGTTCCGCTCGATGGCCTTCGTCGGGTAGCTGGCGTAGCCGACGATGATCTCCTGCGCGGTGATGAACGCGCGCACCGCGCTCTTGAACGCGTCAACGTCGAACTCGCCGCGCGCGTCCACGAACTTCATCAGGTTGATCGACGCGAGGTTGCACGCCGAGTCGTTCAGGAACATGTACTCCGAGCACGGATTCGACGCGTTGATGCGCTCCGTCGCCGGGCACGTGTGCCATTCGTTGATCGTCGTGTCGAACTGCATCCCCGGATCGCCGCAGACATGCGTCGCCTCGGCGATCTGGCGCATGAGGTCCCGCGCCCGGTACGTGTCCATGACCCGCGACGGGTCCTTCACCGCCCGCGTCTGCCACGGTCCGTCGTCGAGGACGGCGCGCATGAAGTCGTCGGTCGCGCGCACGCTGTTGTTCGAGTTCTGGAAGAACACCGACCCGTACGCCGTGCCCGTGAACGAACCGTCGTACCCGGCGTCGATGAGAGCCCAGGCTTTCTTCTCCTCGTCCACCTTGCAGGTGATGAACTCGACGATGTCCGGGTGATCGGCATTCAGGATCACCATCTTCGCCGCGCGCCGGGTCTTGCCGCCCGACTTGATGACCCCGGCGAACGCGTCGAAGCCCTTCATGAACGAGACCGGCCCCGACGCCGTCCCGCCCCCCGCCAGGTGCTCGCGCGACGAGCGCAGGCTCGACAGGTTCGTCCCGGTCCCCGAGCCGAACTTGAACAGCATCCCCTCGGTCTTGGCCAGCGTCAGGATCGACTCCAGCGTGTCCTCGACCGAGTTGATGAAGCACGCCGACAGCTGCGGGTGCGGCTCGATTCCGCAGTTGAACCACACGGGGCTGTTGAACGCGCCCTGCTGGTGCGCCAGCAGGTGCGTCAGGTCGTCGCCGAACGCCTCCAGGTCGGCCTCGCTCGCGAAGTATCGCTGCGCCCGTGCCCACGCGACGATCGTGCGCACCACCCGGTCGATGAGCTGCCGGACGCTCCACTCGCGATCGGGCGAGCCGAGCAGCCCGCGGAAGTACTTCGAGGCGACGATGTTCGTCGCCTGCTGCGACCAGCTGCGCGGCACCTCGACGCCGCGCTGCTCGAACACCGCCTCGCCCCGCTCGTTCGCGATTACCGCGTCGCGGCGGTCCCACTCGATCCCGTCATACGGGTCCCGCCCGGCCTGGGAGAACACCCGCGTGTACTCCAGGCCCGGCGCCTGCGCGGACCACTGGTCCGCGGCGTCGACACCCCGACCCGCGATGGGCGTACCCACCGGACCCACCTGCTCCGATCCGCGTTCCATGCCGCCTCCGCCGCCACAGCGCGTCCGGGCCCCTCAGGCGCGCCGAGCCGACCGATAACCGTGTGCGAAACGACGAGTCCCCCGCCCGAGCCGCAGAACGCGATCCCGCGTTCCAGAGACAGCGCAGCCGCCAGCCAGCCGGCCCATGACCCGCATTGCCAGGTTCGCTCGTGGCGCTGGGCTCCGGCCGACCTCGTGACGAATCGTGGAAACTCGAGCTGCGAAGCTTGGCGAGAAGCTGGGAGGTTCTCGTCGTAGCTAATCCGTAACGAGGGCATAATATGCGCCGATCACCCCCGGCGTGTCAAGTGCAAACCTACAAGATATTGTGCTTTCGGATTAGGTCATACGCAATAGAGTGTGTATTCCGGCCTATTCCCGCGACTTTTGCGTTATCTTCGCTTCGCGGCGCCGCGCAGGGCGCCCGCCGCGTCGAACCCGATCCGCAGGGCGGGCTTCCGGGCCGTTCGACGCCTCGCGTGGTAGAGTCACTGGAACGTGCAGCACGTCCCAACAGAGGCGCCCGAGGCGCCTCCGGCCCCGCCTGCTCCGGCCCGCCAAGTTCCGCGGGGCGCCCCATCGCCGCTTGCCGCAGCCGCCGACGTCGTGCTGGCTTCGGGCTTCCCGACCCAGCTGGCGCTTGGCGCTCTGCTCGCGTCCGCCGGCCTCTCGCCCGTCGGGTCCGACGGCCGGCTGTCGATGCAGTACCTCGCCTTGCTGATGCCTGCGGACACGCTGCTGCTGTCGGCCTTCATCGTCTGGCGCCTGCGCGCCGGCGGCGGCCGGGCTTCGACGGTGCTGCTGGGGTCGAGGGGCTGGGCGCGGGAGGCCTGGCTCGGCATCCTGCTCGTGCCGCTCGTAGTGGGCGGCGTCGCAGGTTTCCTGCTGGCGCTGCGCACGGCGTGGCCGGGGTTGCACAACGTCGACGTCAACCCCTTCGAAGCGCTCCTCCGCACGCCTGGGGACGTCGCCGTTTTCGTCGTCCTGGCCACCCTCGCGGGCGGCGTCAAAGAAGAGCTGCAGCGCGCGTTCGTGCTGCACCGCTTCAGCCAGTCCCTTGGCGGCGCCAGAGCGGGCCTGCTGCTCTATAGTGTGATCTTCGGCGCCGGGCACGTCATCCAGGGATACGACGTCGCGCTGGCGACGACGCTGCTCGGGGTGGCGTGGGGCGCCGTCTTTCTCTGGCGCCGCAGCGTCGTTGCGGCGTCAGTCAGCCATGCGGGGTTCAATGCGGCGCAGGTTCTGCACTTCGCGGTGTTCGGCGCCTGAAGGCCGGGCGATCCTGGCCGCCGGGTTGATCTTCGTTCTCACACTCCCCGGCGTGACCCGGCGCCTCTACGCGTCCGACGAGGTGCAGTACGTCTCGTTCCTGCGCTCGCTGTGGTTCGACGGTGATCTGTCCTTCGACAACGAGTACCGCCACTTCCATGAGGCCGGACCGGCCCGTGACGCGGGCTTCGTCGAGACGTTCCTGATCCCCGCGACGGAAACCGGGCGGCGGCGCACGTTCGGCACGATCGGCTCGGCGCTCCTGTGGGCGCCGTTCTACGCGGTCGCCGACGCGGGCACGCGCGCGGCGCGGGCGCTCGGCGGGGACGTCCAGGCCGACGGCTACTCGGCGCCGTACATCTCGGCCATCTGCGTGGGATCGGCGGCCTACGGCATCCTGGCGCTGCTGCTCGCCTGGTTCGCCGCGAGGCGGGTGCTCGCGCTCGCCGGGGAGGCCCGCGCCGCGCCGGCGACGGCCGCCACCGTGGCCGTGGGCCTCGGCACGCCGCTGCTCTTCTACATGTACGTGGCCCCCGGTTACGCCCATGCGACCTCGGCGTTCGCGGCATCGGCCTTCGTGCTCGCGTGGCTGGCCGTCCGGGAGGAGTGGTCCCTGCGAGGCCTGGCCGGCCTCGGCGCCCTGGCCGCACTGATGGCGATGGTCCGCGAGCAGGACGCGTTCATCGTCGTGGGGCCGGCGATCGACCTGCTGTGGACGGTGGTCGGCGAGCGCCGCTGGCGTCTGATCGTGCGCGCCCTGGCGGGCGCGGCAGTGGCGGCGGCTGCGTACTTGCCGCAGGCGGCGGCATACCTCCTCATCAACGGGCACCTCGGCCCCTCGCGCCTCGTGAGCCGGAAGATGACGTGGACGGCGCCGCACGCGCTCGAGGTCGTGTGCTCGACCGAGCACGGGCTCATCTGGTGGACGCCGCTCGCGCTCGCGGCCATGGCCGGGATCGGGCTGCTCGCCGCGGGCGCTGGCGCGGCCCCTGGCGCGGCGCCGGACTGCGGGAACCGGCGCTCGGCAGCCCGAATCGGCGCGGGCCTTGCGGCGATCGTGCTGCTGCAAATCTACATCGCCGGGTCGGTCGAGAGCTGGACGGTGGCCGGCGCGTTCGGGCAGCGCCGCTTCGTCGCGCTGACGGCGCCCTTCGTGATTGGCCTGGCGGTGGCCGGCGCGCGGCTCGCCTCGGTGCGCGCGCGAACCGCCGCAGCCGCGCTGGCCGCGGTGTGCGTCTGGTGGAACCTGGGGCTGATGGTGCAGTTCGGCGCCGGGCTGATGGATCGGCAGCGCCTCGAACTGCGCCGCAACGCCTACAATACGTTCATCGAGGTTCCGCGGCGTCTGCCGGAGCTGGCGCACCGCTACCTGTTCGATCGCGCCAGCTTCTACCGCCCGGCTGCGCCGGGCCGGGGGCCGGGCTGATGCGGCCGGTCGCTCCATGCTGATCAGGTACTTCGCCGACATCCGCTTCCCGCTCGAGCGGGCCAACGGCGTGCAGACCATGGAGACCTGCCATGCGCTGGCGCGACGGGGGCACCTCGTCCACCTGGTTGTGCGCCGCGACAGCGCCGACCCGCCGCGCGATCCGTTCGCCTACTACGGCCTCCCCTCGCATCCCCTGCTGTCGGTCGAGCGGCTGCGGGTGCCCGCCGGCGAGGCGCCGCGCCGCGCGATGTTCATCGCGAAGAGCCTGCGGCGCGTGACGGGCATTCCGCGGGCCGACGCCATCCTGACGCGGGATCTCGCGTTCGCAGCGCTCCTCGTCCGCCTCCCGCGGCCGTGGCGCTCGCCGGTGGTCTACGAGTCGCACGGCTACGCGCCCGCCGTTGCGGAGGACCTGCCGGCGATGGTGTCGGGGGCCGCGCCGCTCTCGGCCGCCAAGCGGCGCCGCCTCGAAGCGCGCGAACGCCTCGTGTGGGCCGCCGCCGACGGGTACGTCACGATCACGGCGGCGCTCGCGCGCGAACTGGAGGACCGGTTCGGCGCCAGGACGCGGCTCGCCGTGATTCCGGATGGCGCGAGGCTGGCCCCCATCGACGGAACCGGCCTTCGCGCGCGCGCGGATGGCGAGGCGCCGGTTGTCGCCTACGCCGGCCACCTGTACCCGTGGAAAGGCGCGGACGTCCTGGTCGAGGCCGTGGCCCGCCTGCCGGGAGTCCGGGCCGTCGTGGTCGGAGGCATGCCGGGAGAACCTGATCTGCCGCGCGTGTGCGCGCTCGCGGACCGGATCGCACCAGGGCGAGTGCGGTTCACGGGCCTGGTCGAACCGCCGCGCGTGCCGGCGCTGCTGCGCGACGCCGACGTCCTGGTGGTGCCCAACACGCCCGGCCGCGCATCGGCGTCCTACACGTCCCCGCTGAAGCTGTTCGAATACATGGCCTCCGGCCGTCCGATCGTCGCTTCCGATCTGCCGGCGCTCGGCGAGGTGCTCAGGCGGGACGAGAACGCCGTGCTGGTGGAAGCCGGAAACGCCGAGGCCCTCGCGGCCGCACTCGCGCGCGTGCTCGGGGACGCGCCGCTTGCGGCGCGGCTGGCGGCGCAGGCCCGCGAGGACGCCTCGGGCTGGACCTGGGACGCGCGCGCCCGGCGCCTGGAGGCCCTGCTCGACGCGGTCGCCGGAGGCGCCGCATGATCTCGGATCGGCTCCTGCAACTGGTCCGCTGCCCTGATTGCGGGGGGCGGCTCGGCGGCCGTCCGCCGGGGCTGGTCTGCGAGTCCTGCAGCCGCCCGTTCGCGACGGACCCGGATTTCCTCGTGCTCCACCCCGGCATCACGTTCGCCGAGCAGACGAAGTACCTCGACGCAGCCCTGCATGCCGACGCGAGGCACGAGCGGGTGACACCCCCGCTGCTCGGCGCGCGCATCCGCAACGACGTGCTCCGCTCGTTCCTCGCCCCGGGACCAGGAGACGCCGTCATCGATCTCGGCTGCGGCAGCGGCCGGACGCTGGTGTGGAATGCCGGCCTCGGGGCCTACCAGGCGGGCATCGACGTGAGCCCGTACTTCGCCCGGGAAGCCCGGGCGCAGGCCGACCTCGTACTCGGCGATCTCAGGCGGCTGCCGTTCGCCGCGGGCGCCTTCACGAAGGCGTCGGCGCTCGACGTGTTCGAACACCTCTCGCGGGACGCGCTGGCCGGCGTGCTTGCGGAGATCGCGCGGGTGCTCGCACCCGGCGGCGCGCTCTTCGTCTACAGCCACGTGCGGAAGAACTCACGGCTGGCCGGAGGCCTCCGGCAGATCAACCGCCTGGCCCGCTGGATGGAGCGCCGAGGCCTGGTCGACCTGTCGCGGGAACGGCTGCGAAAATCCGATCACCTCAATCCGCTTGCGGACATCCCCGATCTCGAGTCGGCAGTGGCCGGCGCGGGCTTCCGGATCGAGAGAATCCGGTACTACACGCCGCTCGTGGGCGGGTTCGTCGAGAACATCCTCGTGCGGGCGGGAGAGCATTGGCTCGCCAAGCGGGCGGCGGCGCGCGTGGCGGCGGGCGGCGGCGGCGCGGGCCGGGATGCCGCGGTGCGTGACGTGCGGGCCGCCGTCAAGCGCAGGGCCGGCGAGTCCGGCCCGGCGTACTGGGGATTGCGCGCGGTCACGTGGATCATGAAGATCGACCTGGTGCTCTTCGGCCGCGTGCGTTCGGGCCCGTACTTCGCCCTGCTCAGGCGCCTGCCTGCCGAGGGCGGCGCGCCATGAGAATCGTCTACTGCGCGCTCGATCAACGCGTGCCCGGCACCACCGGCGGCTCGGTGCACGTCTCGGCGGTCGCCGAGGGCCTCGCCTCGCTCGGGCACGAGGTGAGCGTGCTGGCGGCCCGGGGGGCCGGTCCTGCGCCCGCCGGGCGCGCGCGCTACCACTCCCTGGCACCGCCGCTCGGCGTCCGCCACCTCCGGCTGCTCCGCGCCGGGGCTGTCTGTACGTTCGCCAGGCGGGCCAACGCGGACGTGGTCATCGAGCGTTACCACAACTTCGGCGGTGAGGGCGTGCGCGCGGCGCGAGCGATTGGAGCGGCCGCCGTACTCGAGGTCAACGCGCCGATCATCGACTACCCGGGGTCGTGGAAGGCCAGGCTCGACAAGGCCGCTCTCGTCGAGCCCATGCGCAGATGGCGCGACTGGCAGTGCCGCCACGCCGACCTCATCGTCACGCCGGCGGCGGAGGTGCTGCCGCCGTTCGTGCCGCGGGCGAGGATCCTCGAGACCGAATGGGGCGCCGACACGGACGCCTTCGCGCCGGGCGCCTCCGGCCCCGTGCCGTTCGCCCGGCGGCGGGGCGCGGTACTGGCGGTCTTCGCCGGCGCCTTCAGGCCCTGGCACGGCGCGGTGCACCTTGTGCGGGCCGTGCGGCAGCTCCGCCTGGAGGGCCAGCTCGACATCGACGCGGTGCTTGTCGGCGAGGGTCCCGAACTCGCGCCGGCCAGGAAGGAGGCGGCGGGCCTCGACGGCGTCACTTTCACGGGCCCGGTGGCCCACGCCGAAATGCCGGCGTGCCTGGCTGCGGCCGATCTTGGCGTCGCCCCGTTCGACGTCGCGGCGCACCCGCCGCTGCAGCTGGGCTTCTATTGGTCTCCGCTGAAGGTGTTCGAGTACATGGCGTCCGGCCTCCCGGTGGTGGCGCCGGCCATCCCTCGCCTGGCCGGGATTCTCGGACCCGACCTCGCAAGCGGACTCTACGATCCGAACGCGCCGCGGGGGCTGGCGGACGCGCTGCTGCGCCTGGCGGCGAACCGCTCGGAGCGGGAGCGCATGGGGAAGGTCGGCCGCGAACGGGCCTGCCGCGAGTTCAGCTGGTCGGCGCACTGCCGCCGCCTCGAGGAGGCGATCGCGCCGCTTGCGCGGCGTCGGACGGCGTGATGCGAATCCTGCTGGCGACCGACGCGTTTCCCCCCGTCTGCGGCGGCAGCGGCTGGAGCACGTACGAGCTTGCGAGAGGCCTCCGGCAGGCCGGACACGAGGTGGGCGTCGTGCAGGTCGTTGGGGAACGCCCGCGCCGTGACGGCGAGACCTACGACGGTTTCCGCATCCGGATCGTCGGCATCGGGGCGCCTGCCGTGCCGTTTGTGCGCAACTACTGGCGGAACGAGCGGCTGTGGCGCCGTGCGGCGGCCGGCATCGGGCGGGCGGCGGCCGCGCACGGCGCCGAGATCATCCACGCGCAGCACGTGTTCTCCTCTCCCGCCGCCGTCGAAGCCGCGGCCGCAGCCCGCGTGCCGGCGGTCTGCACGGTGCGGGACTACTGGCCCGTCTGCTACTGGGGCACGCTCATCCTCGACCCCGCCTCGACGGGCCTGTGCCCCGGGTGCTCGGCGCGCATGATGACGGCGTGTCTCCGGCCGCGGGCCGGGGCCGCGTGGCCTGCCACGCTTCCGGCCGTGCCGTACATGCGCGCGAACCTCGCCCGCAAGCAGCGCGCCCTTGCGCGGGCCGACGCGATTGTGGCCGTCGGCTCGGTCATCGCGCGGGACCTTCGCGAACGCGCGCCGCTCGTGGCAGGGGGGCGCCTCGAGGTCATTCCCAATCCGGTGAACGTCTCCGCTCTGCGCCGCGAGGCCGGCGCCGCGCCCCTGAAGGGCCCCTACGCCGTGTTCGTCGGGAAGCTGGAGGCGAACAAGGGCGCCGACGCGCTGCTGCCGGCGGTCGAGCGCGCCCGCCTGCCGTGGCCGCTCGCCGTCGTTGGCGACGGGGCCCTGCGGCCGAGGCTGGAGGCCGAAGCAAGGCGGCTGAGCCGGGATGCGAGGTTTCTCGGATGGGTCGAGCGCGAGCGCGCGATGGCCTGGCTGTCGCACGCCTCCCTGCTCGTCTTCCCCTCCCGAGGGCCCGAGTCGCTGAGCCGCGTGCTGCTCGAGGCCGCGGCGGTGGGCGTGCCGATTGCGGCCATGAACACGGGCGGAACCGGGGACATCGTCCGCCACGGCGTGACCGGGCTCCTCTCGGAGACGCCGGAGGGGCTCGGCGACGACGTCGCCCGCCTGGTGTCGGACCGCGGCCTTGCAGCGGATCTGGCGCGGCGCGCCCGCGAGCACGTCGAGTCGCGATTCGACACGCCGGTCGTGGTCGAGCGCCTGCTCGCGCTGTATCGGGACCTCATCGATCGGAGGCGCCGCGATGGGTGACGCGACCGGCACCGCGGCCGGGCTCCGTCTCGCCGTGCTCACCCGCGCGATCGCGCCGCTTCACGGCGTCGGCGGCCTCGAGCGCGCCACGCAGGATCTCGTCCGGCACCTGCTGGATCGCGGCGCTGCGGTGACGGTCCTGACGCGGCCGCCGACGGCGGCGGCGCCGTGGTCGCAGCTCGGTCTCTCCTTCCGCTTCGTGCCCTACGTGACGTTTCCGTTCGCCGGCAGGCGCGGCACGACGATCCTGGATCGAGCCACCGCCTATCCCGTGTTCGGCTTCCGCCTGGGCCGCCTGGCGGCTCGGGCCGTCCGTGCGCGCGAGGTGGATCTCGTCTACGGCCTCGGCGCGAGCACGCTCGGGTATGCGATCGCCAGGCGACGTGCGCCCGGAGCGACCGCGCCGCTCGTCATGAACCCGCAGGGCCTCGAGGAGTTCGGCGGGCCCGACGGCCTGTACGGGGGCCGGCCGTCCAAGCGCCTGGGCTACGGCCCGCTGCGCGCGGCGGTGCGGTACTGCGCCGCCGCGGCCGATCGCGTCATTGCCACGGACCGGTCGCTCGAGCCGCTCATCGCGCGCACGCTGGGCGTGGCAGCGGACCGGGTGAGCCTGGTGCCCAACGCCGTGGACCTCGCCTCGTGCGACGCGCTCGCGTCGCCTCGGGACGGGCAGCGGATACGGCAGGCTCGCGCCATCGGGCCCGCCGAACTGGTGCTGCTGAGCGTGGCGCGAATCGAGCGCAACAAGGGGCTGCACGTGCTCGCCGATGCCCTCGCGTCGCTCGCGGACCTTCCGTGGCGCTGGGTGGTCGTCGGCGATGGCCCGTTCAGGGGCGCGCTCGAGGCCAGGATCGCGGAGCGCGGCATCGGGGCGCGCACGCTCCTGGCCGGGCGGGTGGACGACGCGACGCTCCACGCCTGGTACGAGGCGGCCTCCATGTTCGTGCATCCGACGCAGTACGAGGGCAGCTCGATCGTCACCCTCGAGGCCATGGCCCACCGGCTGCCGGTCGTGGCCTCGGCTGCCGGCGGGCTGCCGGACAAAGTCCGGCCGGGTGAGACCGGGTGGCTCGTGCCGCCCGGCGACGCGGCCGGGCTCGCTGGCGCCCTCCGGGCGGCCATGCACCCGGGCGCACCCCTCGAAGCGATGGGCCGCGCGGGGAGGGCGCTCGTGGAAGCGGAGTTCTCATGGGCGCGGTCCGCCGACCGCATGCTGGCGGTCTTCGGCGCGATCATGCGGGAGGCGACGATCACATGAGACACCCATGGAAGCAGGACGCCGCGGCGGCCGCGCGGCCGGGTCTGGCGCTCGCGCTCATCCTCGCCGCCGGGTTCGCACTGCGCGTCGTGAACCTCGGGAGCGGGATTCCCTTCGCCGTCGGGGTGGACGAGCCCGCCATCATGACGACGGTGGTGCGCATCCTGAAGTCCGGCGACTTCAATCCGAGGTTCTTCGAGTACCCGACCGGCTACATCTACGTGCAGACGGGCGTGGCGATTGTGAACTTCCTCGTCGGCGCGATGCGGCACTCGTGGAAAGCCGTCGAGCAGGTTGCGCCCGCCGACTTCTACCACTGGGGCCGGGCCGTCACCGCGATCCTCGGCACGGCGACGATTGCGCTGCTCTACCGCGCCGGCGTCCGGTGGGGCACGAGGCCGGCACTCGTCGCCGCCGCGCTCCTCGCCGTCATGCCGATGCACGTGCGTGAGTCGCACTTCGTGTTGACGGACGTGCCCATGACCTTCGCCGCCGTCCTCGCCTTCCTGCTGTCGCTCCGTGCGGCGGAGCGGCCGGCTCCGGCGGCGTTCGCGCTGGCGGGGGCGGCCGCGGGGCTGGCGGCGGGCATCAAGTACAACGGCTTGATGGCGGTTGTCATGCCGCTCGCCGCGGTTGCGGCCGCCGGCCCGTCCTGGGGACGTCGGGCCGCGGCGCTGGCTGCGGCGTCGGCCGCGTGCGTGGCGGCGTTCTTCGTCACCACGCCCTACGCGCTGCTCGACCTGCCGGCGTTCCTGAACGGGTTCGGCATCCAGGCGGATGCGTTTTCGGGCCGCGCCCTGTCGGGGGAACCGAGCTGGCTCCTGTACGCGAAGCACCTGCGACTCGCCTTCGGCTGGCCGGCCGCAATGCTTGCCGTCGCCGGTCTCGTCCTGGCGTGCGTCCGCGCGGCGGCGGGGCCGGACCGGCTCCGCTGGATCCACCTGGTGGTCTTCCCCGCGGCGTACTTCTGGCTGATCACCGGATGGGGACTGTTGTATGCGCGCTACGCCCTGCCGCTGGTGCCGTTCCTCGCGCTCATGGCGGGCATCGCGGCCGTCGCGCTCCTCGAGCGTCTCGACCGCCTGCCGGTTCGGCCGGCGATCCGGGTTGCTGCCGCCCTGGCCCTGCTGCTCGCGGCGATTGCGCCCGGCTCGCTGCGATCGGCGGACTGGGTGCGGCAGCACGGCGTCGAGACCACGCAGGCGCTGGCGTGGAAATGGGTGAGCCGGCATGTCTGGCCTGGCTCGATGATCGTGTCCGAGGCGCGCGGCTTCGAGCTGCCGCAGCCGCCCTACCGCACCGAGAGCGTCCCGTCGCTCGCCGGCTGCGATCCCGCCGAACTCGCTGCTGCCGGCGTTGAGTGGCTGGTGCTGTCGTCGGACGCGTGGGGTGCGAGCCGATCACGGGGCCGGACACCACCGGGCTCCCCGCCGGCGGAGTACGCCGCCATTCTGTCCCAGGCCAGCGATGTCAGGGTGTTCGCGCCGACGCCGCAGCACCCGGGGCCGCACCTGCGCCTCGTCCGGATCGCGCGGCGCTAGTCGGCCGGCGGCCGGCCGCGCCTGCGCCGGCGGCGCCGCACGGGCTCTGTCAGCGCGGCGCTCGATAGATCTCGACGACGGAGGAGCGGCGCCTGAGCCGATCGAGCCACGTGGCGACGGCCTGCTCGCGCCGCTCGTTCTGGAGCGCCGTGCGCACATCGTCGGCCGCCTCCACGAAGTCCAGCTGGCGGCCGTCGCGGACGAACCGCTCCAGGTGGCGGGCGTAGTAGTCGCGAAGCTCCTCCTCGCTCGGTTCGACCGAGGCGCCGAACCGGCGGTCGACGTATCGCCTCGCCTCAAGCGTCTCGCGCACGAAAGCCATCGCGCGCCCTCCGCCCAGGCCGAGCCGTTCCAGTTCGGCTTCGAACGCGGCCTCGGACGCAAAGCGCCCCTTGATGGCAGCCATCTCGCGGGCCACGCGGGCCTGGTCCACCTCCTCGCCGCCGCTCCGCAGCACTTCGTCCAGGACGAGCTGGCGATCGATCAGCCAGCGCACGGCGGCTGCGATTCGGTCGCCGGCTGGTTCGGCGCCGACGAAACCGAACGCCAGGCTCGCCCGGGCGTCCGACAGCGTGATCACGGTGCCCGACACGACGGCCAGCACGCGATCCAGGAGTTCCGCGGCGCCGAGGGGAGCCCAGGCGAGGGACAGCGCCAGCGCCGCCACGGCGGCGCGGCTCACGGGCTGGTTCGTTCCCGCCGCTCTCTTCATCACCGCTGCTCTCTCCGCCACCGCCGCTCCCATCGTGTCCGCCGCTCTGCTCACCAGGCGCCCGCGCCGCTGCAATCCTCGTCGTCGCGCACTGCGCGTGGCGCACTCCGCATCCAGGATCCCGAGCGCTCCTCTACCTCCTGTCTTCGTCCATTCCGAATGCTGAATTCCGGCTTCCCCTAGAACGCCTGCCCGATGCTGATATGAACCGCTCGCCGGCCCTCGCGCGTGCCCACGAACTTCCGGAGCTTCCCCAGCTTGAATCCGAGATCCAGCCGGAACGGACCAATGGGTGACTTGTACCGAATGCCGAATCCCGCGCCGCTCCGGAGGTGCCGGAGCGTGACGTCGTCCACGACGCGAAAGGCGTTTCCCGCGTCGATGAACCCGACGACCCCCAGGTCCCGCCAGAGCCCCACGCGGACTTCGCCGTTGAGGATCAGGCCGGCGCGGCCGCCCTTCGGCGTGCCGTCGCTGTCGAGCGTGTCCGGGCGGCCCACGTGATCCAGCCGGTATCCGCGCACCGTCGTGTCGCCTCCAGCGAAGAAGCGCTCGCTCGCCGGCAGGTCGCTCACGCGCACGATTTGCGGCCCCCCGTCGTCGCCGATCACCGGCTCCCCGTGCTCGTCGGTGAGACGGACCTCGCGCGGGAAGCCGACGCCGAGTCCGAGGCGCAATCCGCCGGCCAGGACGATGCGCCGGGAGGTCGGCAGCCTGCGGTAGACGAAGCCCTGGAGGAACGTCTTGGCGAAGCCGACCTCGGACCCCAGTTCACGGAGGGCGAGCTCGCCGTTCAAGCCGAGGAACGTGCCGCGCCCCGGATCGAAGACATCGTCGCGCGTGTTGCGGACGGCGGACGCCGAGACCGACGCGATCCTGACCTGCGGGAACAGCCGGTCGATGAGCGGGCGATCGGCCGGTGCGATCCGATCGTGGTAGATTCGGTTCTCCTGGAGCGAGTACTGTCCCTGGACGCTCCAGGCGGCGTCCAGCCGACGGGACAGGTTGAAGCGCGCGGACTGGTGCTCGAAGCTGAAACTCGTGCGCCTGCCCCGCTCGGCGCCGGCGATGATCTGGAAGTCCAGGGACCGCCAGAGCCTGGGCTCGCGGTACGTCGCCGCCACGCGGTACTCCGCCGCGGTCTCGCTGCCGCCGTCGACCGGCTGGCCGCCGGTCGCCGCCCCCTCGGCGGTGCGGCGGCGGAGGCTGACCCGGCCGAACAGGTTGATGGACCGATTGCCGCCGAACAGGTTCCGCCGGCCGATCTCGACGAAGCCGCGCGGGGCGATTTCCGACGTCTCGACCTTCTGCGCTTCCAGCCCGACGCCGTATCCCAGCGTCGTCGCGGGCGCCTCCTCGACGGTGACGACGACGTCCCGCACGTGGTCGTCGCGCTGCTGGATCTCGGAGATCGTGACCCGGCGGAACAGGCCCAGCGACGCGAGCCTCCGCTGGCTCTCGTTGACGGCATCCAGCGCGAGCGGCCTTCCAGGCTCCACCGCGAGTTCCCGGCGGATCGTGTCCATGCCAATGCGGGCGTTGCCGACGACGAGGATGTGGCCGACGAGGATCTGCGGGCCTTCCCTGACCGAGAAGACGACCGACGCCCGGCCTGTGTCGGGGTCGTGTTCGACCGACGCCTCGACGCGCGCGAGGCGGTAGCCGAGGTTCAGGTAGCGGAGGAGGATGCGATCGCGGTCGGCCTCGGTGTTGGGCGCGTAGAACGGCTGCCCGGGCCTCGTCGAGAGGCCCGCGAGCAGGTCCGCGTCGGCCACCGCCTCGTTGCCCGAGACACCGACGGAGCCGACCAGCGTGCGCGCGCCTTCGGCGATCCGGATCGTCACGAGGACCGGGGCCTCGTGGGCGGTCCTCGCGTTGGGCACGGGCTCGATCGCGGCCTTGCACGACGCCTCGCCGAACCCGCGCCGGCGGTAGGCCGCAGTGAGCGCCGCGAGGTCCCCGTCGATCACGGCCTGGATGCACGCCTGGCCCGGTGACAGGCGCAGGAGCGGCGTGAGCTCCCTCAGCGGGACCTGCGACGCGCCGTCGGTGACGATGCCCGCCACGCGGTAGAGCGGCCCGTTCGCCACGGTGAACACGACCCGGAGCCGGCTGTCTTCGACGACCCGCCGGAACTCCGCGCGCGCGTCCCGGTACCCGCGCCCCCGCAAGTACGACACGATACGGGCCCTGGAGTCCTCGAGGAGATCCTCGTCCACCGACGCCTCGCGCTGGATCGGCACGAGCTCGGCCAGCTGCGGCGGCGGCAGGGGGTCGCCCTCGAACTCGACCGACACCCGGCGCCCGCGGTGAACGTCGATCGACACCGCGACCCCGCGTCCCTCGGACAGCTCCTCGACGAGCGCGTCGATTCTGGCCTCCAGGTAGCCGCGGGATCTCCACGCCTCCGTCGCGGCATCCAGCTGCCGGCGGAGCTCGACGCGGTTGAAAACGACTCCGGGCCGGATGCTCAAGCGGAGGCGCAGCTGCTCGACCTCCTCGCCGGCTTCCGGGCGGAACGAGATCGAGCGCACCAGCGCTCGCGGGCCGCAAACGACATTGAAGACCAGATCGCCAAACCCGGTCTCACCCGGCCGGGCGTCTCCCGGCGTCACGGTGGCCCGCAGGTAGCCCTGATCCCTGAGAAGGTCGCCGACCACCCGCGCGACCTCGTCGGCCCTTCCCCGGGGCGGGTCGGGGCCGAAGCGCTCGGTGACCGCACCGCGGATCGCGGACTCGGACAGGCCGAGATCGCCCTCGAACACGAGGCGGCCCTGGGCCGGCAGGGGCACCAGGTCGACGGAGAGGCGGACGGCGTCGCCGTCGGGCTCGGCCGACACCCTCACATCCAGATAGCGGCCGAGGCCCATCGCGCGGACGATCGTGGCCCGGGCGTCTTCCATCCGGAGGGGCGAGCCCTTTCGAAGCGCGAGCAGCTCCAGCACCTGGGCGTCGAGGACCGGCCGCCCCTCCGATACGACGGAGACGTCCGAGATCGTGCGGCCGACCGGCAGGCCGGCATCCTGGGCGGCCGACGGCGACGCGGTCCATGCCGCGAGCGCGGCGGCAAGCGCGAACGCCCGGGCCGGTGGCGGCGGTCTCATCGGAACACGTGGCGGACCCGCAGGTCGAGAGCGTAGGTCCGATCCTCGTTCTGGGTGACAATCCACGCCAGACGGTCGCTCTGATCGTATTCGAGCAGGATCACCTGGTCGCGTGCGGCCGACGACAGGCTGCGCGAGTACGTCAGGTAGATGCGGTCGGAAATGCGCTTGCCGATGGTGAGGCGGGCGCCCGGCGAGAAGCGCCCCGCCGACTGGCTCGGGTCGACGAAGAAGGGCGCGATCTGCACGGAGTCCAGCCCGAAGGTCTGCTCGACGGCCTTCTGGACGCCCGAGGAGATCGGGCTGGCCAGCAGCCGCGCCGAGCGCGCGATCAGCAGGTTCTGCTCGGCCTCGTCCGGCGTCCTGAGGGCGCGCAACTCGGCGTCCTGCGTGGAGCCCACGTCGCCAAGCAGCAGCGACAGGACGTCCACTTCGGGAAGCGGCGGGTCGGACGACAGATCGTACTCGAACGCCGATGTCGTGCCGGCGACGCGGAACGTCACGCGGTAGGTCTGGCCGGGCGCCCGGACGCGCGTCTCGGCCTCCACGTCGAAGTACGGGTCGATCTTCGACGGGTTCGTGAACTCCGCCGATCCCCGCGACACCACGTAGCGCTTGCCCTCGAACCAGAGCTCGCCGCGCTGGACCTCGGCGCGGCCCTCGAGAACGGGCCGGGCGTAGGTCCCGCGGAGCCTCAGATCGGCGCTGGCGGTGAGGCGGGCGAGTTTGTTGTCGATCTCGATCGTGGACGGCGCCGACAGCCGAAGGTCGAAGCGCAGCGGCAGCGCCGGCGCCGGGGCCTGGGGCGCGGCGATGCCGGCGCCGCCTCCCCCGGCGGCAAGGTCCGCGAGGCCCGTCCCGAGCTCCAGGTCGCGCCGCAGCTCGCCGCGCCGGACGAGGACCGTGCCGCCGAGCACGAGGTCATCGACGGTGCCGCGCAGGCCCAGGTCCGCGTCGATGACCGAGCGGAAGCCCTCCGGGTAGCGCAGCTCCATGCCCTCTCCGGTCGCGGTGATGTCGAAGCGCGACGGCCAGAGGCCGGCGAGATCCACTCGCCCGCCAAGGCGGACGTCGCCGCGGCCGATGGTCGCCGCGATGTCGTCGAAGCGAACGCTCTCCCCGTCGAACCGGACGCGCCCGTTGATGCCGTCGATGGCGTGAGGCAGCCACATGTGCCGCAGCCGCCCGCCCTCGATGGCGGCGCTGCCGCCGACGCGCGGCTCCTCGAGCGTGCCGGTGAAATCCGCGGTGACGTCCGCACGGCCGGATCCGCGGACGTTGGACGTCACGGCCTGGAGGATCCCGAGGTTCGCGCTGCCCTCGGCGCGCATCCCGAGGATCCCCTGCACCAGGTCCACGTTGCCCGACAGGGTGAGGCGCGTGTCCTCGCCGCTCAGCCGGAAGCGCCCGACCCGCAGGATGCCCTGCTCCAGGCTGGCGTCGAGGCCGCCGTCGTTCTGCAGAACGTAGTCGAAGAGCTTCAGCGCCAGGCGCTCGACGTGCACATGCGCGACGACGTTGTCGAGGCTCAGAAGGGTGCCGCTGACCCGCACCGTCCCCGACCCCACCGCCGAGGCGAACGGCGAGAGGCCGGGCATAAAGACCCGGGCGTAGGGATCGAGCGAGGCGTCGGTCAGGCGCAGCGTGACATCGCCGGGGTAGTCGCCGAGCAGCGTCACCTTCCCGGCCCCGGATGCGGTCAAGCGGGACGAGATGGCGTCGAACGAGACGTTCATGTCGTCGCCCCGGAGCTCGAGGCGTCCTTTCACGTCGCCGATGCCCTCGTCCTTGACGTAGAGGTCGCGCATCCGGAAGTCGGCGTCGTAGGAGACGTCCAGGGCCTTGCCCCCGCCGCTGGCCGTGAAATCGAGCCGGCCCGAGAGCGGCGCGTCGGGGAAGGCAAAGAGGTCGACCGACTCGACGGGTATGTTCTGCCCGTCCACGTTGAACGAGTACGAGCCCAGCCACTCGGCGCGGGCGCCGCCGCGCACGATGCCGGTGGCCCCCTTCCGCATTTCGATGCCGTCGAGCCACACCCCCGGTCCGTCGAAGCGCAGAGACGCCGTGGCGCTGGTCAGCGTCTCCTCGTAGACCGCCAGCGGAGCCAACGTGACTTTGCCGAATCCAAACGGCTCTTCGTACGCGCCCCAGAGGTGGAGTTCGCCGTGCACGCGGCCGTCCCAGGGATAGGCGTCGAACTCGAACGCGTGGCGGAAGTCCGCCAGGTCCCAGTCGCTGATCCGGATCACGGCGTTGAGTTCCTCGCCGCGGTCCCTGCGCGGATAGCCCAGCGAGAAGCGGCCGGTCGCGCGCAGCGTCCCCGCGCCCTTCCGGACCTCCGCGTCCTTCACGTCGGCGTACAGGTGCTCGATGACGACGGCGCTCTCGCCCCGGCCCCAGTCCACGTCCCAGAACGTCAGGCCTGCGCCGGCGAAGAAGCCCTCGATGCGCGGGTCCCAGATGGCGTTGAAGAGCACGCCCTCGAAGGTGCCCTCCCCGCCCACTTCAGCCGGGCGCGACGGCGATCCGAAGGCGGTGAGCACGCCGGCCAGCTCCCGCATGCTCTGCTGCCAGTCGGTGCTGGTGACGTGGAACGGGATCCGGGACCGCTCGCCCCAGGCGGTCCGCCCCTCCAGCGCGAGGTAGGTCCACGGCGACGCGACGTCTCCCGGCTCGACGTCCACCCACTCGGCGCCGTACGTGTAGCGCAGCCTGCCGCCAATCGGCACGCGCCCGAGCGGGGGGAACGGATCGCCGTACACGTGCGCGAACGACGGCGGCCGGCGCGTGGCGCCCAGCTCCTTCCCCTGCAGCCTGACGCCTGGCGGCGGCGACACCTGGATCTCGCCGCCGCCGCGGTGGCCCTCCCACGCCCCGAGGCGCCACTCCAAGTCATTGCGGCCTGTCGCCCGCCCCGCCAGGCGCAGGCCTTTCATCGCCATCGCGTCCGAGAAGGCCCCGAGATCGACATCCGAGTACCGGACGTCGAGGCGCGCCGTCGACCGCGTGCCCGGCACGTTCAGCGGCGCCATGGCGTAGGTCAGATCCATCCGCCCGCCGTAGAACCTCGAGCGCGCCCTGCTGACATCGAGCCGCGCCGCCGTCCACACGACGGACGCCGTGGCGTCGGGAAACCGGATCCAGTTGATGCCGAACTCGTCGCTCGCCACTTCCCCAGCGAGCTCCCTGCCGCCCTTGAAGTAGTGCAGGCGGCCCTTGAAGGTCGCTTCTCCGGAGAGCGTGAAGCGGTCGTTCGCCCACCAGATGCCCCGCTGCGGCGCCAGCTGGATGCGCGATTCGATCTGGTACGTCATCTCCGGCCAGTGGGGCACGTCCACGTCCCCGGTTGCGACCGTCGAGGCGCCGTCGGTGTCGAGTTCGATCCGGTCGAAGTGCACCTTGCCGCCGTCGATCCGGAACCACGTGCGGATGTCCGCGGACATCGGCGTGTAGGACTGAATCGCGATGGTGCCGCCCGTCGAGGTGGTCTGGCCGCGGTAGCCGGAGGACCTCGTCGCCGTGATCTCGAAATCGCGCGCGATCACGGTGATCGGCGAGGCGTGGTCCGCGTAATGGACGACGCCGCGGCGGCCGTGCAGGAAGGCCAGCGTGGTCGTGATCGAGCTCGGCCCCGTCCGCCCGCGCGAGCGCAGCGCCGGGAGGTTATCGCGCCCGGTCCACGTCTCGATTGTCAGCGCCCAGTCGGAGACCTCGATGCTGCGGATCGCGAGGCGCCGCCGCACGAGGGACCAGAGCGGCATGTCCACCGCCACCTCGCGCGCCGTGAGAAACGGGGTGGCCGCGGGCGAGAGCCCTTCGATGACGAGATCGCGGATGAGGAAGCGCCCGTCCACCAGGCGGACCGACAGGCCGCCCACCCGGACGGGGCGGTCGAACTCGGCGGAAGCGGCCGACGAGGCGACCTGCCGCAGGTCCACGCGGCCGCCCGTCAGGGCCGGCGCCAGCTCCGCCAGGTCCACGCTCAGCGTCAGCACGACGCCGGCGGCCGCGACGCCCAGGGCGATCATCCCCGCCCTGCGGGCGTACGGCCCGGCGCGCCTGATCGCGTGCAGCAGCCCCATGCGACCGCCCTGCTAGTCGATCACGACGAGCGGGCGCCCGGCCTCGACCGGCGCGCCCTCGTCCACGAGGATCCGCGTGACCCGGCCGTCCTTCGGCGAGCGCAGCTCGTTCTCCATCTTCATGGCTTCGACGACGACGATCCCCTGCCGCGCGCGGACCTCGTCGCCGACCCGAACCAGCACCTTCACCACTCTGCCGGGCATCGGCGTGACGACCTGCTGCGTGCCCTGCGCGAGCCCGGCTCCGCCGCCGCCCCGCCCGGAGCGTCCTGGCGGCCCGCTCAGGACCCTGACGACGGCCACGCCAGCGGGCATGTGGACGGCCGTCTCGCCGGGAACCGGGGACGGCCCTAGGCCGACTTCCCGGCTCGCCCGCCCGCTGCCCAGGCAGATCAGCGAGAACGTCGTGTCGTCCACGGCGGCGGCATCCACCTCGCGCTCGACGCCGTCGATAACGATGCGGTAGATCCCGTCCCGGCCGCTGACATCGACCGACCTCGCCCTGCCGTTGGCCTCCACCGTCAGGCGCATCGCCGCCTCCGGAAGCAGAAGGCGCCGCGCGCCCATCGCCCGGGACGGCGGCGTGCTCCGCGTCGCCGGCGCGAGCCCGATCTGGAAGGCGTCACCTGGTCCATCCTGTCAGAGGGTGTCATCGCCCCGATCGTCATCGGCGCAGCCCGCCCGCGCGGGCCGCCTGCTGCCATCGGCTTGCCGGCGGCGCGGCGGCGGCGGTCGGCGCGGCCGTTCCCGCATGGGCCTGGAGCGCGACCGCCACGATGGCCAGGTGCTCCGCCTCGTCCGGCACCTCGAGGAAGGGCCTGCCGCCGCGCGCCTCGAGCGCCGCGTCGATGAACGTCGTGTCGAGCCGGCCCTCCTGGAAGGCCGCGTCGCCCAGCAGCCAGCGGAAGAACGGGATCGTCGTCTTGATACCGCGCACGTCGTACTCGCCGAGCGCCCTCGCCATGCGCGCAATCGCCTGGGGGCGCGACTCGGCCCACGCCGCCAGCTTCGCGATGAGGGGATCGTAGTGAACCGGCACGACGACGCCCGCCACGGCGCCGCCGTCGTCCCTGCGGATGCCCGGGCCGGCGGGCGCCCGCAGCGCCGTGACGAGCCCCGGCGAGGGCAGGAAGTCGCGGTCCGGATCCTCCGCGTAGATCCGGCACTCGATGGCATGCCCCACCGGGTCGAGCGTCCTGCGCGGGTCGAGGTCCAGGCGCTCGCCTCGCGCGACGCGGAACTGCCAGTGCACCAGATCGGTGCCGGTCACCAGTTCGGTCACCGGGTGCTCGACCTGGAGCCGGGTGTTCATCTCGAGAAAGAAGAACTCGCCCGACGCATCGAGCAGGAACTCAATCGTGCCCGCGTTCGTGTAGCCCACGCGGCGCGCCACGGCCACGGCGGCTTCCGCCATGCGGCGGCGCAGGTCCGGCGTGACCGCGGCGGACGGCGATTCCTCGAGGACCTTCTGATGGCGGCGTTGGATCGAGCATTCGCGCTCGACGAAAGGCACGATCGTGCCGTGCACGTCGCCGAGCAGCTGGATTTCGACGTGGCGGGGCCGCACCAGCAGCCGCTCGAAGTAGACCGCCGGGTCGCCGAACGACGACAGCGCCTCGGAGCGCGCGGCCCGCAGCGCCCCCTGGAGCTCCGCCTCCCGCGCGACCGCGCGCATGCCCTTGCCGCCTCCGCCGGCGACGGCCTTGACGAGCAGCGGGTACCCCACGGCCCCGGCGATGCGCCCGGCGTCGGCGTCGGTCGCGTCCGGGCCCAGCGGCGCCTCGGTTCCGGGCACCACCGGGACCCCGGCCGCCGCCGCCTCGGCCCGCGCGGCGGTCTTGCTCCCCATCGTGGCGATGGCGTCAGGCGACGGCCCGACAAACACCAGGCCCGCGTCGATCACCGCCTTCGCGAAGCCGGCGTTCTCGGCCAGGAAGCCGTACCCGGGGTGGACCGCGTCGGCGCCCGATCGGCGTGCGACCTCCATCAGGGCGTCGATGCGGAGGTAGCTGTCTCGGGGCGCATCCGGCCCGATGGGGTAGGCCTCGTCGGCGTAGCGGACGTGGAGCGCCGTGCGGTCGCATGCCGAGTAGACCGCCACGGTGCGGAGGCCCAGTTCGCGGCACGCCCGGATGATCCGCACCGCGATTTCGCCGCGATTGGCGACGAGGACCTTCGTCAGCGCGTTCGGCATCCCGCAGCCATTCTAGTCCGGACGTTCGGTCAAGGCCAGAATGGGCGGCCCGTCCGGGCTAGAGCGGGATGTTGCCGTGCTTCTTCGGCGGGTTTGTATCCCGCTTCGTGGCTGACGCCTCGAGCGCCGAGATGATCTTCCGCCGCGTGTCCCGAGGCGCGATCACCTCGTCGACGAAGCCCCGCGACGCCGCGACGAACGGGTTCGCGAACGTCTCGCGGAACTCGGCGGTCTTCACGGTCCGGCGGCTCGGCGCATCCGGCGCCGCGTCCAGCTCCCGCCGGTACAGGATGTTCACCGCGCCCTCCGGCCCCATGACCGCGATCTCGGCGGTCGGCCAGGCGAAGTTGAAGTCCGCGCGGATG
The DNA here is from genome assembly GCA_029562975.1 of Acidobacteriota bacterium. Classification (GTDB taxonomy): domain Bacteria; phylum Acidobacteriota; class Vicinamibacteria; order Vicinamibacterales; family JAKQTR01; genus JAKQTR01. The sequence continues at coordinate 138,998 of JAKQTR010000030.1, forward strand.
TGCTTGCTGGCCATGACGCAGTACGCGCCGCCGTACGCCTTGCGGGTGATCACCGTCACCTTCGGCACCGTCGCCTCCGCGAACGCGTACAGCAGCTTGGCGCCATGGCGGATGATGCCGCCGAACTCCTGGACCGTGCCGGGCAGGAAGCCGGGCACGTCCTCGAGCACGACGAGCGGGATGTTGAACGCGTCGCAGAACCGGACGAACCGGGCGCCCTTCACCGAGGCGTCGATGTCGAGGGTTCCCGCCAGGTGCGCCGGCTGGTTCGCCACGACGCCCACGGACCGCCCGCCCATCCGAGCGAACCCCACGATCAGGTTCTGGGCAAAGTGCCGGTGAACCTCCAGGAAGTACCCGTCGTCGGCGACGGCGTGGACGAGATCCAGCATGTCGTACGGCTGGTACGGCGACTCGGGGACCAGTGCGTCGAGCGCCGGAGCCTCGCGATTCACCGGGTCCGACGCGTCCGCCCGGGGCGGCTCGTCGAGGTTGTTCGACGGCAGGAAGCCCAACAGCTCCCGGATGAGCGCAAGGCACTCCCGGTCGTCCTCCGCCGCGAAGTGGGCGACGCCGCTGCGCTCGTTGTGGGTCATGGCGCCGCCGAGCTCCTCCTTCGTGACGTCCTCGTGGGTCACCGTCTTGATGACCTCGGGGCCCGTGACGAACATGTAGCTCGTCTGCTTCACCATGATGTTGAAGTCGGTGATGGCGGGCGAGTACACCGCCCCTCCGGCGCAGGGGCCCATGATGGCGGAGATCTGCGGCACGACGCCGGAGGCGAGGGTGTTGCGCAGGAAGATGTCGGCGTAGCCCGCGAGCGACATGACGCCTTCCTGGATGCGCGCGCCGCCCGAGTCGTTCAATCCGACGATGGGCGCGCCCATCCGCACCGCCAGGTCCATCACCTTGCAGATCTTCGCGGCGTTCGTCTCGGAGAGCGAGCCGCCGAACACCGTGAAGTCCTGGGCGAACGCGAAGACCGGCCGCCCGTTCACCCGCCCGTGCCCCGACACGACGCCGTCTCCCGGGACGAGCTGCTCCTGCATGCCGAAATCGAGGCACCGGTGCGTGACCAGCTTGTCGAGCTCCTCGAAGGTGCCGGGATCGAAAAGCGCCTCCATGCGCTCGCGGGCCGTCAGCTTCCCGGCCTCGCGCTGCCGCTTCAGGCGCGCTTCGCCCCCGCCCAGCTCGGCGCGCCGCCGCAGGTCGGCCAGGCGGTCGAGCGGCGACGTCACGGCCGGGCTCCCTTCGCAGCCGCCCAGTCCCTCAGGAACCGCTCGATGCCGACGTCGGTGAGCGGGTGCTTGAACAGCGCCTCGATGACCGCCGCCGGGCACGTGCAGATGTGCGCGCCCAGCCTGGCGGCCTGCACGACGTGCATCGGGTGGCGCACGCTCGCCACGATGATCTCCGTCTGGTAGCCGTAGTTCTCGTAGATCTCGACGATCTGCGCGACCAGTTCCATGCCGTCGGTCGCCACGTCGTCGAGCCGGCCGACGAACGGGCTCACGAACGACGCCCCGGCCTTGGCCGCCAGCAGCGCCTGCGCCGGCGTGAACACCAGCGTGACGTTCACGCCGATGCCGTCCTCGCGCAGCGCCTTGCACGCCTGCACGCCGGCCTTGCCGAACGGCACCTTGATGACGACGTGCGGATCGATCGCCGCCAGATCCCGGCCCTCGCGAATCATCCCCTCCGCGTCGGTGGCGAGCACCTCGGCGCTCACCGGCCCCCGGACGATCTCGCAGATCCGCTTCGTGATCGCGCGGGGATCACCCTCCTCCCTGGCCATGAGCGACGGATTGGTGGTCACGCCGTCGATGATGCCGATGGCGCAGTAGGCCTCGATGTCCCTGATGTTGCCGGTGTCGAGAAAGAGCTTCATGGTTCCCCCGCAGGTGCTCGGGACTAGGCGCTGGGCGCTAGTGTGTCCTGTGATGCGTGGCGAGCCGCGACGCGTGCCCCGGGACCGGGGACTCGGGACTCGGGAACTGCAGCGTGACAGCTTCCCAGTTCCGAATCCCGGATTCTGTCTTCTGTCTTCCGTATTCCCCTGCCTCCTCCTACGCGACGTCCCGCCTTCTGAATTCTACTCCCCCTCCACCGCCGTGTTCGTCAGCGCTCCGACCCCTTCGACCGCGTCGGCCACGACGTCGCCCGGCTGGAGGCCGCCGATGCCCGACGGCATGCCGGGCCTCGCCCTGCCATTCGGTCAGGCAGATGCGGCCCATCACCCTGCCCTTCCCGGGCCGGGAGCTCCGGAGCGCGGGGCTCCTGCCCCCATGCGGCCTCCTGCTTCCTGCGCTACCTCGCCGTCTCCTCGACCGTGTTGGACAGGGCGCTGCGATTGCCCGGCGCGGCGGTGTCCACGGCCGCCACGGCGTACACGTACCGGACGCCTGGCTTCGCCGACGCGTCCCGGTAGGTCGTCTCCATGACGGGCGCGGTGAACAGGGGCTCCAGGGCCGCGCTCCCCGCCTCGCCCCGCAGCACGATGTAGCCCGCAAGATCCGGTGCGGACACCGCCGTCCAGATGAGGCTCACCGCGCCCTCGCCCGCCACGGCCGCCAGGCCGGACGGCGCCGGGGGCGGAAACGTGTCGACGGGCGTGACGCACGCGGCCGACGACGGCTCGCTCTCAACCGACGCGGCGCCCCTGACGAGGACCGCGCGGACGTCGTAGCAGCGCTCGGCGCCGTAAGGCGCGTTCGCGTCGGTCCACGTCAGGCGCTTCACCGGCGTGTCGGTGAGCCTCACCGATCCAAACGAGATCACGTAGGACAGCGCCGGCGCCGATTCCATGCCGAACGTGCTCGCGGCCAGCGCGTCATCCGACGCAGGCGCCTGGTAGGGCAGGCGAGCGCCGGGCGGCACGGCCCAGCGCACGACGACGCCTTCTTCAGTCACGGAGAGCGCCGGCTGCTCCGGGGCGGGCGGAGGCGGAACGAGCGGCACCGCGGGACGCGGAGACGCGCCGCCGCGGTTGCCCGAGCGGCTGACGCCGTACACCAGGTAGTAGCGGTTGGGGATCGCCGCCGCGGCCGGGCCGCCCAGCGGCGGCGGCGGCGGCGGATCGAGCCACGCGCGCGGCTCAGCGGGCGCCCGCGCCGTCTTCCGGCGGCCGTCTGGCGGGAGCGGGGCCTGCATGTCGGCCGTCAGCGTCTCGGTGATCGTGACGAGGGCCCCCTGGTCCGCGGCCGAGTCGCCGCGCGGGGCGGGCTCGGCCGGCCGAGACGCCGCGCCTGGCGCGAGGGCTGCCGGCTTGCGCACGGGAATCTTCGCGACGAGCGTCATGCGCGCCGTGTCCCGCACGTCGTTCTGGGCCATCGCCGTGTACGCATAGACCTCGAGCGCCGCCAGGTCCGCCGGCCGCGTGTCGTCGATGTTGGCCGACGGCACGGTGAACGTGAGGGTGACGAGGTCGCCCGACCGCCGCGCCTGCAGGTCCATCGCGCGCCCGGGCGCCCTGACGAAGGGCGCGAGCGGCGGGCCCTTCTTGCCGCAGCCCGGCCAGGCGAGCCCTGCCGCGGCCACGCACACCACCAGGGCGACTCGGCTGGGTCTCACAGGATGTACCGGCTCAGGTCCTCGTTCTTCACCGCGTCGGCCAGCATGCGATCGACGTACGCGGCGTCGATCGTAATCGATCTCCCGGCCAGATCGGGCCCCTCGAACGAGACCTCGTCCAGCAGCTTCTCCATCACCGTGTGGAGGCGCCGCGCGCCGATGTTCTCAGTGCGCTCGTTCACGAGCGCGGCCAGTTCGGCCAGACGATCGATGGCGTCGTCGGTGAAGTGCAGCTCGACGCCGTCGGTCGCCAGCAGCGCGGTGTACTGGGTGACGAGCGCGTTGCGGGGCTCCCGGAGGATGCGGACGAAGTCGTCCCGCCCGAGGGCCTCCAGCTCCACGCGGATCGGGAACCGGCCCTGCAGTTCGGGAATCAGGTCCGACGGCCTCGACACGTGGAAGGCGCCGGCGGCAATGAACAGGATGTGGTCGGTGCGCACCATGCCATGCTTCGTGTTGACGGTCGTGCCCTCGACGATCGGCAGGATGTCCCGCTGCACGCCTTCCCGGCTGACGTCGGGACCGTGGCCGCCCTCGCGGCCCGCGATCTTGTCGATCTCGTCCACGAACAGGATGCCGCCCTGCTCGACTCGCTCGATCGCCGTCCGCGCCACGCTCTCGATGTCCACGAGCTTCTGCTGCTCCTCCTCGACGAGGTGGGCGCGCGCCTCGGGGACCTTCATCGTGCTCGAGCGCCGGCGGCCCTGGAACATCCCGGGCAGCATGTCTCTGAGGTTGAGCCCGAGCTCCTCCATCGACGAGCCGCCCACGACCTGCATCATCGGCAGGGCCGACTCCCGCACATCCACCTCGACGGTGCGGTGGTCGAGCTTCCCTTCGCGCAGCTGCGCGCGGAGGCGCTCGCGCGTCTGCGCGGCGGGATCGACGGCGGGGTGCCCCTCGGCCGAGGGCGGGCGCGGCGGCAGCAAGAGATCGAGCAGGCGCTCCTCGGCCAGCTGCTCGGCCTTGTGGCGCACCTCGCGGACGCGCTCCTCGCGGACCATCCCGACGGCAATCTCGACCAGGTCGCGGATCATCGACTCGACGTCGCGCCCGACGTAGCCGACCTCGGTGAACCGCGACGCCTCGACCTTGAGGAACGGCGCACGCGCGAGGCGGGCCAGGCGGCGCGCAATCTCGGTCTTCCCGACGCCCGTCGGCCCGATCATCAGGATGTTCTTCGGCGCCACCTCCTCGGCCATCTCGGCCGGGAGCTGCTGGCGCCGCAGCCGGTTGCGCAGCGCGATGGCGACGGCGCGCTTGGCTCTGTGCTGGCCGACGACGTACTTGTCAAGCTCCGACACGATCTGCCGGGGCGTCGGGGCCGAGGCGAGGGCGTCCGGGGAAGCCGGTGGAAGCAGCGGCATGGGGTGTCGGCCGCGACGTGTCAGGACGTCGGGGTCAGCTCCTCGATGGAGAGATTCGCATTGGTGTAGATGCAGATCCCGGCGGCGATGCCCATCGCGATCTCCGCGATGACGCGGGCCTCGATCTGCGTGTGGCGCGCCAGGGCCCGGGCCGCCGCCACCGCGTACAAGCCCCCCGAGCCGATGCCCACGATCCCGTCGTCCGGCTCGATGAGATCGCCCGTGCCCGACAGCAGGAACGTCGCGCGCTCGTCTGCGACGATGAGCATCGCCTCGAGCCGCCTCAGGGCCCGGTCGGTCCGCCAGTCCCTCGCGAGTTCGACGGCGGAGCGCTCGAGGTTCCCGCGGTACTGCTCCAGCTTCCCCTCGAACCGCGAAAACAGGGCGAACGAGTCGGCCGCCGAGCCCGCGAACCCCGCCAGCACCTTGTCGGCGTACAGCCGCCGGATCTTGCGCGCCCCCTGCTTGACAATGGCGTTGCCGAGCGTCACCTGGCCGTCGCACGCCATGACGACCCGGCCGTGGTGCCGGACCGCGAGGATCGTGGTTGAGTGGGTCATCCAGAGCATAGTGTCAAGAAAACGGGACGGGGGCAACACATCGATGGCATCCGGACTGGACAACTCGGCGGCCGGAGCGTAGATTTGGTGAGGCGTTCCAGGCACCGCCGCTGGCAGCGAAGTTGCAGCTTCAGGGGGAGGAGGAGTCCGACCATGAGACGGCTCGCGTTCTCCGGTGTCGTGTTCGCGGCGTTGATGGCGGCGCTGCTCGTTGCCGGCCCCTCAGGCGTCTTCGCCCAGTCGCCGCGCGGGCGCGGCGCAGGCCAGGGCGGAGGCGCAGCCCAGCCGCGCGGCGGCGGCGGCGCAGCGGTCTCGCCCGGCGGAGCTTCAAGCGGCGGCGGCTCCCGGCAGCCGAGCTCGGCGGCTCCCCGCAGCGGACGAGCCGGCGGCGGCAACGCCGGCAGCAGCGCCGGCCGCGAGGCCAGGCCCCGCGATGGCGGCAGCAGCTGGCGCTCGCCCGCTGACGGCCAGGCAGCCGGGCGCGCCCGCGACGGCGGCGGCGCGGACGTCGTGGGCGTCCCGTGGTATTCCCGCCCGCGCGGCGGCAATCCCTCTACGGGCACCGCCATTCCGCGCGCCGATGCGCCGGCCCCCCAGGGCGGCGGCGGGTACTACGTTTTCAACCAGAACTACTACAACGGTTACTACGGATACAGATACAACCCGTTCAACTGGTACGGCAACGTCTGGGGCTATGGCGCCTTCGGTCTCGGCTATTTCTATTACGACCCGTTCTGGTGGTCGTATGAGGACTACCGCTACCGGAACTACGGCGGCTACTCCAGCCTGCCCTACGCCTACGGGTACGGCTACGGGCCGGCGGGCTACGGCGACGGATACGCGACGGGCACTCGCGAGCCGATGGGCGGCGTCCGCCTCAAGGTCAAGCCGAACACGGCCTCCGTCTACGTAGACGGGTATTACGCGGGCCGCGTCGATGACTTCGACAACATGTTCCAGAAGCTCCAACTGCCGCTCGGCCTGCACCGCATCGAGATCGCGGCCCCCGGCTACAAACCGCTCGTCTTCGAGCTGAACATCCGGAGCTGGGACACGATCACGTACGAAGCGTGGCTCGAACCGATCGCCAGGTAGCGGCGGCCGTGGAGCGTTCGTCCCGCGCGACCGGCGAGCCCCGGGTGGCGACGCCCGGGGCTTCGTCGTCTCCGTCGGTCCTGCGCGGCGTGGCGCTGGTCTCGCTCGTCTACGACGGCCTGCTGGGACTGGCGCTGCTGGCGGGCCGCGGCCTGCTGCAGGGCTGGCTCGGCGTGGGCGCGCCCGATCCGCCGATTCACGCCGATCTGAACGGGCTGTTCGCCCTGGCGGTCGCCGCGGGCTACCTGCTCCCCTGCCGCGACCCGCAGCGCTACCGCGCCTACCTCTGGGTGATGGGGCCGTTCCTCAAGGGCTCGGGGGCGCTGCTCTTCGCGGCCGACCGCGTGCTCCGCGGCTCGCCCGCGTCATTCCTGCTGTTTGCGGCGTGCGACGGCACGCTCGCGCTCGTCACGTTCTGGGCGCTGTGGCGCACCCGCCGGCAGGCCGCGTCCGGGTCCGTCAGTCCGGGATGACAGCAGGCGGCCGCCGTGGGGCGCTCCGCCGGAACCACGCGTAGGCCGGCACGCCGGCAGCGATGATGAGCGCACCCCAGAGCGACGGCCCAGGCCGGCCGGTCACGGACGCTGCCGTGACGGCGAGCGCGGCCGTCACGAAGATCGCGGGCGCAACCGGGTACCCCCACGCCTTGAACGGTCTCGGCTCGCCGGGGTTGCGCCTGCGCAGCACGAAGACCGTGCTCACCGCAAACGCGGAGAACAGCAGCACCGCGAACCCCGTGTACTCGGCCAGCTGGTCCTTCGTGTTGGTGAGCACGAGGACGGCGCTCCAGACCGCCTGGGCCATGATGGCGATCCACGGCGTGTGGAAGCGGGGGTGGATGCGGGCTGCCGCCTGGAAGAACGCCCCGTCGCGGGCCATGGCGAAATAGACGCGGGGGCCCGCCGTCGTCATCGCGCTCAGGCTGCCGAGCAGCACGACAACGGCGAGGCCGCCGAGGAGCCGGGCGGCGCCGGGGCCGAGCAGCCGGTCTGCCGCGACCATCGCGATCTCGGACGTCGCCGCGCCGATCTCGGGCATCGGCACGGCGTAGACGTAAAGCAGGTTCAGGCCCAGGTACACCAGCACCACTGCGGCCGTGCCGATGGCCAGGGCCCTGGGCACGTTGCGCCCCGGGTCCCGGATCTCTTCCGCCACGTAGGCCGCCGCGTTCCAGCCGCTGTACGAGAACATCACGACGATGAGGGCGAGCGGCAGGTTGGACGAGGCGGAGGCCGGCGCCGCGGCCACCACGTGTCCGAAGTCGCCCAAGCCGGTGCTGAGCCCCGCCGCCACGAAGAGCACGAGCGCCCCCACCTTCAGCAGCGCGAGGGTGTTCTGGACGATCCGGCCGGGTCCGAGCCCGCAGACGTGGACGAAGGCGAGTCCGAACAGGGCCGTCAGGGCGACAATCGCGCGAGGCGAGACGACGAGCGGCACGCCCGGGATCGGGATGGTGACGAGCGGCGTCGCGTCGCTGGCGGCCGGCAGGAAGCGTCCCAGGTAGTCGGCTGCGCCCAGGGCCCCCGCCGCCATGGCCCCCGCAAACCCGGCCACGAACGAGGTCCACCCGGTGAGGAACGCGGCGAGCTGGCCGTACCCCTCGCGCAGGTACACATATTCCCCGCCCGACCTCGGGCGCAGGGTCCCGAGCTCGGCATAGGCCATCGCGCCGACAAACGCGAGCAGGCCCCCGCCCAGCCACACGGCAAGAAACCCGACCGGATGGGGCACGGCCTGTGCGATGATCTGCGGCGTGATGAAAATGCCGACGCCGATGACGTTCGAGACGACGATCGCGGCAGCGTCGAGCGGACCCAGCCGGCGATCCAGATGCTGCGGCCCGATCGGCGGCTGTGGCATCCCGGTATTATAGCTGGTGCCTCGGATGCTCCCCGCGCTCATCGCCGGCTGCTGGATGATGGTGGCATCGATGACGCCTTCCTGCTGCTCGCCGGACGGCGCTCCGCCGCAGGACCCGTGGGTCAAGGCGCGGCGGGCGATGGTGGCCGACCAGGTGGCGGCCCGCGGAGTATCGGATCCGCGCGTTCTCGACGCGATGCGCGCCGTGCCGCGCCACGAGTTCGTTCCGGGTCCCCTCCGGGAGGATGCCTACTGGGACAGCCCGCTCTCGATTGGCTACGGCCAGACGATCTCGCAGCCGTACATCGTGGCGCTGATGACCGAGCTGGCGAGGCCTGCGCCGGGCGACCGGGCGCTGGAAGTCGGGACGGGATCCGGCTACCAGGCGGCCGTGCTGTCCCGCCTGGTCGCGAGGGTGTTCAGCATCGAACTGCTCGAGCCGCTGGCCCGATCGGCGGCGGCGACGCTGCAGCGTCTGGGCTGCGCCAACGTGACGGTCCGCCAGGGCGACGGCTACCTGGGCTGGCCGGAAGAAGCGCCCTTCGACATCATCCTGGTGACGGCGGCGCCGGAGGAGGTCCCGCAGGCGCTCGTCGATCAGCTGAAGCCCGGCGGGCGGCTCGTCGTGCCGGTGGGCCCGGTGCACGATGTGCAGGACCTGCGGCTGCTCGTGAAGGACGAGTCCGGGCGGGTCCTCTCGCGCAGCGTGATTCCGGTGCGCTTCGTCCCGCTCGTGAAGCGGCGGGGCTCCTGAACGAGAAACCCGCGCGTGAGCCGGGCTCGAACCCGCCCCTCCCGCCCCGGGCGCGGGGCGAAGCCGGCGCTACTTCGTCAACAGCTGCCTGACAATCTTGGCTTCCTTGATCTTCACGGCGGGCGCCGATCCGTACTTGGCGAAGATCTGGACGCACGCGTCCTTGAACTGCGCGTGCATCAGCATCTGGGCCCGCGGCTGCTCGCCGGTGAAGCCCCATGTGCCGCGAACGGTGATCGGCTTGCTCGTTGCCGAGGGAGCCAGGGCGTCGGCGCCCCGGAGGATCACGAGGGCGGACCCGAGTTCCTGCTCCTCGCCTTCGAACCTGAAGACGGAGTTGAGCTGGAGGGCGCTCAGCTTGTGCGTCCCCGTGTTCGTCACGGTGAAGGAGGCGCTTGGCACGAGCTTGTTCTTGCCGTCGACGACGCCGGCGTCGAACCAGCCCGTCGTGAGGTCGCTCACGGTGACGGACGTGGCGAGGTCGACCGTCGGTTCCGAACATCCGGCCAGCGTCAGGGCGGCAGCGAGCACCGCGCCGGCCGCCGCCCGCGTCACATACGCGCTCATTGGGCTGCCCTTTCGTTCGCTCCGGCTCGAGGCCGGGGACGCCGAACCTGCTCCACTCTATCAGTATTCACGCGACTCGACGCGTTTGCGGGCCTCCTCCGGCCCGATGCGCCCCGCGTGCAGGGCCTGCAGGTCCGAGCCCCTGATGCGCAGCTGGATGGTCGTCACGTCGAACGGATCGTCGGCGGCGATCCCCGGCTCGCCGCGGTCTCGGGCCGCGACCACCAGCCACTCGTCCGCCCCGACCGCCAGTGACTCGCTGTAGCGCAGCATCGCGTCGATGAGGGCGTCCCTGACGGCGGCCGTGTAGGCTGCGCCGGGGTCGAGGCGCTCGCCCGCCGGCTCGGGCAGGGGCGCGCGTCCCGCCTGGGCTGCGTCGCGCTGGCCGGGCCCCGGGAGCGTCACGACGGCCGCCCGGCCCTCGCGCGGCGCGCCGCTGTCGACGCGAGCCGGCCCCGAGGGGTTCGCGAAGGGCGCGATCTGCAGCTCCAGCTGCCGGATGGCCTGGTCGAGTTCCCGGCGCTGGGCCGGGTCGCGCACCGTCTGCAGGTGGGCCTTCAGCGCCTCGATGGCGCCGACGGCGCCGTCGTTGGTGAGGTCGAGCATCCGCCACGACCAGATCAGGCTCTGGCGCATGGCGGGCACGTCGACGTCGAAGAAGATCCCGTACCCCTCCAGGCGGAACCCTCTCGCGCGGGCCTGTCCGCCCATGAAGAGCATCTGGGGCATCGGCCCCTGCAGGTGCTGACTCATCAGGCGCGCCCCCTGCTGGACGGCCCGCTCGAGGACGTCGGCCATGATGGCCAGCTGGTAGCGGGCGGCGACCTGCGGGTCGGGGGCGGGCGCCGCCGGCCTGGGCTGCGCGGCGGCGGGGACCGCCGCCGCGAGGCCGGCCGCGGCCAGCGCCAGGGTTCCCACCAGGGTTCGAACGCTCACGTCACACCCTCCGTCGTTCACGCCCAGGCGGCTGGGCCGCCCAGGCCTGCTGTCGCCGCGGTTACTGCTGCCGCTGCGACACTCGCACGAGGTAGTTCATCAGTTCGCGCTGCTGCGCGACGGCCGCGCCGGTGCGCCCTTCGAGCACGCCGAAGCTGTCGGCGACGCGCGTCATGTCGGCGCGGCGCTGGGTCTCGACGTCGCGCACGACTTGCGTGAGGCGCAGCGCCATTTCGCGATCCGTCCGCCGCTCGCTCGCCTCGACGATCTGGCGCACCCGCGCGAGCAACTCCGCGTCGCTCATCGTCCGCCCGACGCCGGCCGGCCCGGGCGCCGCCGGCGCCGCCTGCCGCCACTCGCCGCGCAGCTGCTCGCGCAGGCTCTCCAGCTCGGGCCTCCACGGCGCGGCGCCGTCGGCGGATGCGGCGGCCCGGACCGCGCCGGCGGGCGCCACGGCCGCGGCTTGCGGCGCGGGCCGGCTCCATCCCGTCCTCACCACGAAGCCGTCGCCGCCGTATCGGACCTCGAGTCCGGAGACCCCCACCGCGATGCCGATGACGAGCGACGCCGCGGCAAGCTGCGCCCACGCCGGCATGGCAGCCGGCCTGAGCCAGGCCCACCGGCTCCTCGCCGGGTCGGGCGCGCGCACGACACGGAATCCAAGCACCGTCTCCGGCGGCGACCACGCCGCCATGTCGCGCCGCACGGCCTGCAGCCCGGCGATCTCCGCCGCGCACCGCTCGCAGCGCTCCAGGTGCGCGCCGAAGTCGAGCCGTTCCTGCTCGTCCCCGTCTCCGTACAGGTAGGACATCAGGACGTCCGTGTTGCCGCACAGTCGTGAGTCGTTCATGGCCTTCTGCCCTCGGCCCTCGCCGGGCCGCTGCCCCGCCGATCGAGTTCCCGCCGCAGGACGGTCAGTCCCTGGTATAGGCGCGTCTTGACCGTGCTGAGCGGCACGCCCTGCAGCTCGGCGATCTCCTGGAACGTCAGCCCGTGGTACTCCTTCAGCAGGATTGCCGACCGCTGCTCCTCGGGCAGCCGTCCCATCGCCCGCGCCACATGCCGGCTGAGGTCCTTCCGCGAGACGACATCTTCGACCGTCTCCTCCCGTGCGGCGCCCGCCGGCGCGAGCTCGGTGACGTCCATGCCCTCCGGTGCCGGCAGGAACGGCGCACGCCGCGTCCGCCGCAGGAAGTCGCGGCAGAGATTGAGCGTGATCCGGTAGAGCCAGGACGAGAACTTCGCTTCGCCCTTGAAGCCGGGCAGCGCCCGAAACGCGCGCAGGAACGCGTCCTGCACGATGTCGCGGGCGTCCTCCTCGCGGCCGGTCTGGCGGTACGCCAGGGCGTAAATCGGCCGCTCCCATCGCAGGATGAGCTGGTTGAAGCTGTCCGTGTCGCCCGCGATGGAACGCGCGACGAGTTCCTCGTCGGTGTCGCTCATGTCGTCGCGATCGCCGCTGATCTCCTGGCGCTCCCGGCGCGCCGGCTCATCCGGCCCCGCATTCAACAACTTAGACGGATGGGAAACGGCGGCAGTCGGGATCCGATTATAAACCGCCTAAACCCTTGGCGAAACGGGAGTTGCCAGTATGGTACACTAGAGCGTTTGCGCGGGCCGGAGCCGAGCGTCCGTAGCCGCGCCCCCGGCCCGGGTTTCGATGATCCAGCTGACCGCCGTCACCAAGTCGTTTGGCGCACGCGTCCTGTTCGAGGACGTGACGTGGCAGGTGTCGGACCGCGAGTGCGTGGGCCTGTGCGGGCCGAACGGCGCCGGCAAGACGACGCTGCTCCGCATTTTCGCGGGCCTCGACGAAGCCGACGCAGGCGCCGTCGTCAAGCCCGCCGGCCTGCGCGTGGGGTACCTGCCGCAGGACGGCCTCACGCACGAGGGCAAGACGCTCCACGAGGAGGCCTCTCTCGCCTTCGAGTGGCTGCTCGAGGTCAGGCGGGAACTCGAGGACATCGAGACGCGCCTGGCCGATCCCGGGGTCCCGACCGGCGAGCACGAGCTGATGCTCCACCGCTACGCGGACCTGCAGGATCGGTTCCGGCTGCACGACGGCTATGCGATCGACCTGAAGATCGACACCGTGCTCCGGGGCCTCGGCTTCCGCGCCGAGGACTACGGCAAGCCCACGGCGGCCTTCTCGGGCGGCTGGCAGATGCGCATCGCCCTGGCCAAGCTCCTGCTCGCGAAGCCGGACCTCCTGCTCCTCGACGAGCCGACGAACCACCTCGATCTGGACGCGCGCAACTGGCTCGAAGACTACCTGCACGAGTACCCGCACGCCGTCATCCTCGTCTCGCACGACCGCTTCTTTCTCGACGCGGTCGTGGATCGCATCACCGACATCCACCTGCGGACGCTCGTGGACTACGCCTGCAACTACACGCAGTACCTGGCCGAGCGGGACGCGCGGATCGAGCGGCTGCGCGACGCCAAGCGGCGGCAGGACGAGGAGATCGCCCGCATCGAGATGTTCATCAACCGGTTCCGCTACCAGGCGACGAAGGCGTCGCAGGTGCAGGACCGGATCAAGATGCTCGAGAAGGTCGTGCCAATCGAGGTGCCTCCCGAGCGCAAGCGGGTGCACTTCACGTTCCCCGCGGCCGCGAAGAGCGGGCGGATGGTGTTCGATCTGAAGGGCGTCTGCAAGGCCTACGGGGACACGCGCGTCTTCGACGGCGCCGATCTCTTCATCGAGCGCGGCGATCGCATCGCGCTGCTCGGGCCGAACGGGTCCGGCAAGTCCACCCTGATGCGGCTGCTGTCGGGGGTCGAGAAGCCTGACGCGGGCGCGCGCACCCTGGGGCACCAGGTCATCATGCAGTACTTCGCCCAGGACGAGGCCGCGCGCCTGGACCCGGCGCTCACGGTCTACCAGACGCTCTCGTCGGGATCGCCGGTCCACATGGTCCCGATGATCCGCGACATCCTGGGCGGGTTCCTGTTCTCGGGCGACGACATCTACAAGCGCGTGGGCGTGCTCTCCGGCGGCGAGCGCACCCGCCTGGCGGTGGCGCGCATGCTCCTGCAGCCGTCGAACACGCTCCTCCTCGACGAGCCGACCAACCACCTGGATCTCGACTCCAAGGACGTGCTGCTCGACGCGCTCATGGCCTACGGCGGGACGATCGTGTTCGTGTCGCACGACCGGTACTTCATCGACAAGCTCGCGACGAAAGTCGTGGACGTCGGCCGCGGGCGCGCCGTGCTCTACCCGGGCACGTACGAGGAGTTCCACTGGAGCCGTTCGCGCGCATCGGACGCGCCGGCGCGTCCGGCGGCCCCGATCACGACGCCTGTCTCGCGCCCGCCCGTCGGCGCCGCGAAGCCCGCGCGCCGGGCGGACCCGCGCACGCCTCAGGCGGCCGCGCCGAAGGCCGGCCGCGCGGCCGAGTACGGCGCCAAGAAACGCGCCGACGCCGAAGCGCAGAAGCGCGCGCGCGCGCGAAAGGCCCTCCACGCCCGCATCGCCGACCTCGAGGGCCGGATCACCGCCCGCGAGCAGGAAGTCGCGGCGCTCGAGGCCGCGATGTCCCGGCCCGGGTTCTACCAGGACCGCGAGGGCTCTCAGGAGCTGGTCGATCGCCACCAGCGGCTGATGTGGGAGGTGGGCGATCTCATGAGCCAGTGGGAGGCCCTGCAGAAGCACGCCGAAGACGGCTAGCCGGGGGCCGGCGCGCCCGCCCGGGCCGCGCCGCCCGCCGACGGCCCCGGCACGCTCCTCCGCGCGGAAGCGCCGCCCGGCCTACCGGAGCTTCACGGTCGCGATGGACACAAGCGCCAGGATGAGGGCCACGATCCAGAGCCGGATGACGACCTTCGTCTCGGCCAGTCCGGTGTGCTGCAACTGGTGGTGCAGCGGGGCGCGGTAGAACAGCCGGCGGCCCAGCCACTTGATCCCGATCTTGTCCTGCACCTGCGACGTCGCGGCCTCGGCGATGAACAGGCCGCCCAGGATCAGGAAGAGCGCTTCCTGCTTGACCAGCACCGACAGCGCGGCCAGGCATCCGCCGATCGCCAGCGACCCGGCGTCGCCCATGAAGACCTGCGCCGGATACGCGTTGAACCAGAGGAAGCCGATGGCCGCGCCGACAAACGCCGCGCAGAACACGACGAGCTCGCCCACGTGGGGGAAGAGCGGAAAGAACAGGTAGCGCGACCAGATCGCGTTGCCCATGATCCAGGCAAAGAAGCCCAGCGTCGCCACCGCGAACGCGGACGGAACGATGGCGAGGCCGTCGAGGCCGTCGGTGATGTTCACGGCGTTCCCGACCAGCACGACGAACAGGAACACGACGGGGAGGTAGACCCACACCGACGACACGATGGCGTGCTTCACGAAGGGCACATACAGCGTGCCCGCCTCCCGGGCCGGCAGCGGCGAGTAGGGGCTCGCGAGAAACGCCACGAAGAGCGCCGCGAACAGCCCCTGCAGCACCAGCTTCCGCGCCTCGCTCATCCCGCGGTTGCCCGACTGCTCCCGCCACTTGGCGACATCGTCCGAGAGGCCGATGAGCGCGAACCAGATCATGGCCGCAACGACAGCCCAGACGAACCGGTTCGTGGGGTCGCACCAGACCAGACAGGCGGCGAGCACGGCGCCGACCATCACCACGCCGCCCATCGCGGGCGTCCCGGCCTTGTCGAATGCCGACGGCACGCCGGTCTCGCGCGTGTGATCGACGAGGCCGCGGCGGTGGAGGAACCAGATGAAGCGCGGCATCACGATGAGCACCAGGATGAGCGCCGTCATCGCCGCGCCGATGGCCCGCACGGACAGGTAGTCCAGGAGCCGCAGGAACGACCAGGCGCGGTACCCGCCCTCGAGGAGTTGCCCGATGAGATAGATCACGTGGCGCTCCGCTTCGCACCGATGGCCCGGATGAGGCGCGCGTAGGCCGTCCGGATGCTGAACTCCGGCCGGAAGTCCGTCGCAGTCAGCGGGAACGCCCTGACGCGCCGCTCGAGCGCGTCGAGGTCGCCGCCCCGGCCGCGCTCCACGAGCGCGTGGAGACCGCGCAGGCCGGCGGCGCGCACGGCCCAGAACCGGTGATCGGCGAGCGCCAGCAGGGCCGGAAGGGCGTCGGCTTCGCCCCCGACGCGCCCCAGAGCCTCGGCCGCCGCTGCCGCCACCTCGAGCCATCGATCGCCGAGGCGTCCGATGAGCCCCGCGATGAGGCGCGCCCTGCCCGCCTCGCTCAGGCCGCGGTCCAGGGCCGTGATGGTCCGCGCCGCCTCGGCCCGCGCCTCGTAGTACGGATCGTCGAGCGACGCGCTCAGCCGCGTCTCGACGTCCGGTGTCACCACGCCGAGGCGCGCGATGGCGGTCAGCGCGTTGCGGCGGATGAACCCGACCTGCGCATAGTCCCCGCCCAGCGCGCGCTTGTACCACGGCGCCGGCGTCCGGTCCCCGAGGATCGCGAGCAGGACCGGCAGCTTGTCGCGGGCCTCGAGCAGGCCGATGAGCTTCACGCCGAGGTTGCGCGTCTCCCAGGCCGGGCTCGCCGCCAGCGACGCCGCGCGCGCGACGTAGTACGCGCGGTCGGCCGGCGCCGGCTGCTCGGGGCGGCGGGCCCCGGCAGGCACGGTGGACGCGCGCCGGTGCTCGAGGGCGTAGAGCAGCGCCTCGCTGGACAGCAGCCGGCCGCCGGCTGGCGGCGCGGCCGCGTCCGGCGGCGCGGCCGCCTCGCCGCAGATCGATCGCCGAATGGCGTCGAGCGCGTCGCGACGGACGAACGCCCGCGTGGACGCGCCCATCTGCTCGAGCCGCCCGGGCGTGTCGAGGAGAGACAGGATCTGCGACGCGAGCACGGCGCCGTCGAGCGCCTCGACCGCCTCTCCTCCTTCGAGGCGGCGCTCCTCGTACAGCACGACGGCACCGCCCGAGGCCGCCAGCGCACGGGCGTTCATCACCTGATGCTCGCCAGGCAGGTTGGTTTTCGGCACGACGATGGCCGGCAGGCCGAGAGCCGCGACCTCGTTCAGCGTGCCCGCTCCACCGCGGACCACGACGAGGTCCGCCAGGGCGTACACGTGTTCGATCTGGTGGAAGTACGGCCGCGCGACGTAGAAGCCCGCGATCGCGCGGCGCTCCTCCTCCGTGTAGCGCTCGGCAAGGCGCGCCCGCGCGTCGGCGTCCGGGTCGAGGGCCCCGGCGCCGCGGCGCAGCCCGGTGCCGTGCACCACGAGCAGCCGGTCCTTGTGCGGCAGCAGCGATCCGAGCGCGTCCACGACGGCGCGGTTGATCGTGCGCGCGCCCTGCGACCCGCCGAAGGCGAACACGACGCGCCGCCCGGGTTCCACCGCGAAGTCCAGCGCCGCGCGGGCCGCCTCCGGGTCCAGCCTCCGGATGCGCCGGCGCAGCGGATACCCCGCCAGGACGCCGTTCGAGGGGAACGCCGCGAGCGTGTCGTCGAACGCCACGAAGACCCGGTCCGCCAGGCGGCCGACGAGCAGGTTCAGCCGGCCCGGTGCCGCGTTCTGCTCGTGCACGTACAGCCTCGCCTCGGTCAGGCCCAGCCTCCGCAGGATCGCGGCCGCGACCATCGTCGGGGCCGACGCGAACCCCCCGGTGCCGATGATGACGTCCGGTCTGAACGAGCGGACGATCGCCAGCGCCTGGGCCGTGCCGACGAGCAGGTCGAAGAGGAAGCCGGGCCAGGCAAGCGACGGCCGCGCGCCCGGATAGGGAGACGCCCGAACGAACCGGATCGGCACGCCTTCCCGGGGGACGACGTCGGCTTCGGCGCGGCCGCGCACGCCGACGTACAGGTAGGCGGTGCGCTCGTCGCCAAGCGCGCGCCCGATGGCAAGGGCTGGATTGACGTGACCGGCCGTGCCGCCGCCCGTGAGCAGGATGCGTGAGAACGCCGTCATCGCGTGCGGTTCAAGGGTATCACCTTCGCCGCCGGCCGGAGCGCGGAGGCCCCTCGCGGCGCGCCCGACGGGACGCATGCACGACGCCGCCCGGCCTTGCCCGACATCCCCCGTTGCGCTCGCATGCGAAGGGGCGATAATACCGAGTGGCCGCGGGCGCCGCCGCCGGTGCCCGCTTCGAGCGGGGCGAGTGCAACCTGGCCGCGCTGGGAGCGCTGGCGGAGGCCGGGCCGGCCACGCTGGGCGGCCAGCAGGAGCGGCACGAGCCGATCCTGACCGGGTACCCGGGCTGACTGACTTCGGCGGGGGGCCGCGCCCGCCCCCCTCAGAGAGGGATGCGTCCATGATCCGACATCCGCTGGCGTTCGCCCTGGCCGCGTGCGCGGCCCTCGGCCTCGTCCCGGCCGCCGCATCCGCGCAGCCGGCCGCCCCGAAGGCGCAGCCGCCCGTGCTCGTGACTTCGTGCGGGCAGAGCCCGGGCCCCCTGAAGATCACCGTCTTCCTGAAGCGCCTGGGCGTCGAACACGAGTACAAGCCCGATGCCACGGCGCAGGACGTCGCGTCGAACAAGTTCAAGACCCTGATCGTGGTTACCGGCGCGAGCCTGAAGGGCATGGGCGCGGCCGGCGTGTCGATCAAGGACGAGCTGGCACGCACCACCGCGCTCCTCGACGCGGCGAAGAAGGCCGGCGTGCTCATCGTTGGATCGCACATCGAGGGCATGGCTCGCCGGGCGCAGGGCGCCGAGGCCGGCGACACGTCGGACGAGCAGTCGATCGACGCCGTCTGCCCGAGGTCGCAGGTGCTGGTCATCCGCAAGGACGGCGACGCGGACGGGCGCTTCACGGCCATCGCGAAGAAGCAGGGCATCCCGATGATCGCCTTCGAGAAGAACCTCGACATCGAGGGCGTCATGAAGTCCCTGTTCGGCCGCTAGGGCGGGCGCGCCGCCGCGGCCGGGCCGCCCGCCAGGCGGCGGCCCCCGGCGGCGCGACGCGCGCGGGGCCGGCGTCTGCGGACCTCAGCGGAGCCGCGGACCGGACGGCCCCGGAGCCGTCCAGGAACTCCCGGATGAGGGGGCCCTGGGCCTCGTGTTCCAGCAGGAACGCATCGTGGCCGCAGTCGCTGAGGATCTCCCGGTACGTCACGGCGCGGCCGGCAGCCCGGGCAGCCCGGGCGGCGGCTTCGAGGTGGCGCGGCGGGTAGAGCCAGTCTGACGAGAACGCCAGGAACAGGAACTCCGACCCGCAGGCGGCGAAGGCATCGCGCAGCGTGCCGCCGCGCGGCGCGAGATCGAAGTAGTCGATGGCGCGCGTGATGTACAGCAGCGCGTTGGCGTCGAACCGCTCGACGAACGCCTGGCCCTGGTGCTGGAGGTAGGCCTCGACCTCGAACTCCGCATCGAAGCCGAAGGCGCGCGCCCCGGGCCGGCGGCGGCGCCCGAACTTCCGCTCCATCCCGCGATCGGACAGGTAGGTGACGTGGCCGAGCATGCGGGCCACCGCCAGCCCGGCCCGCGGCGGCTCGCCGGCGTAGTAGTCGCCCCCCAGCCAGTCCGGGTCGCTCATGACCGCGCGCCTCGCGATTTCGTTGAAGGCGATCTGCTGCGGCGAGTGACGCGGCGATGTCGCGATGGCGATGACCGACTGCACCGCCTCCGGGTACTGCACCGCCCACTGCAGCGCCTGCATGCCGCCCATCGAGCCGCCGGCCACCGCGCGGAGCCTCGCGATGCCCAGCGCATCGACAAGCGCCCGCTGCACGGTGACCATGTCGGCGATTGTCACGACCGGGAACCGGCTGCCGTACGCGCGCCCGGTGGCCGGGTCGATGGATCCCGGGCCGGTCGTGCCGTAGCAGCCGCCGAGCACGTTCGACGAGATCACGAAGTAGCGATCGGTGTCGAACGCCTTGCCCGGGCCGATCATGACGTCCCACCATCCCGGCTTCGAGGCGCCTTCGTGCCAGCCGGCGGCGTGGGCGCCGCCCGAGAGCGCGTGGCACACCAGGACGGCGTTGTCGCGCGCCGCGTTCAGCCGGCCGTAGCATTCGTAGGCCACCGTGACGGCGTCGAGCCGCCGCCCGCAGGCAAGATCGAGGCCGCCCTCGCACACCCGCGCCTGCCGCGTCTCGACCAGGCCCAGTCCGCTGCCCGCCCGCGGCACCTACGCCCCCTCGGCCCGGCCCGCCGCCGCCGCGATCGCCTGCCCGAGGTCAGCGATCAGGTCGTCGGCGTCTTCGATGCCGATCGACAGGCGGATGAAGTCGTCGGGCACGCCGGCCGCCGCGCGCTCCTCCGGGGAGAGCTGCTGGTGCGTGGTCGACGCGGGATGGATGACCAGGCTCTTCGCGTCGCCGATGTTAGCCAGATGGCTGAACAGCCGCACGCGGTCGATGAAGCGCCGAGCGGCGTCCAGTCCGCCCCTGATCCCGAAACCCACGATCGCGCCGGCGCCACGCGGGAGATAGCGCCCGGCGCGCGCGCGATCGGGATGATCCGGCAGGCCCGGGTAGCTCACCCACGCCACGTCGGGGTGCGACGCCAGCCACTCGGCAACCCTGGCGGCGTTCGAGCAGTGCGCGGCCATCCTGCAAGGCAGCGTCTCGAGGCCCTGCAGGATCAGGAACGCATTGAAGGGCGAGAGGCACGCGCCGAGGTCTCGCAGCACCTGCACGCGCGCCTTCGTGATGAAGGCGGCGCCCGGCGCGACAGCCCGGCCGTGCGTCCCGTACCGTTCCCAGAAGACGAGCCCGTGGTAGGACGGGTCGGGCTCGGTGAACTCCGGGAACCGCCCGTTCGCCCAGTCGAAGCGGCCGGAATCCACGATGGCGCCCCCGATCGAGGTGCCGTGGCCGCCGATGAACTTCGTCAGCGAGTAGACGATGAGGTCCGCGCCGTGCTCGAAGGGCCTGAAGATCTGCGGCGACACGGTGTTGTCGACGACGAAGGGAACGCCTGCGGCGTGCGCGATCTCGGCCAGCGCGGCGAAGTCGTCCACGCTGTTCCGCGGGTTGCCGATCGATTCCGTGTAGACGAGGCGCGTGCCGGCGTCGATGGCGCCGGCGACGCTGCCGGGATCCGAGCTGTCGACGAACCGCGCCTCGATGCCGAGGCGTCCGAGCGTGTGGCGGAAGAGGGTGTAGGTGCCGCCGTAGAGGGAGCGCGAGGACACGATGTTCTGGCCCTGTCCCGTCAGCGTCAGCACGGCCGCGGCAACGGCTGCCTGTCCCGACGCGAGCGCCAGGGCCCCGACGCCGCCGTCGAGCTCCGCCAGCCGGCGCTCGAGCACCTCGGTCGTCGGGTTCCCGAGGCGCGTGTAGAGGTGGCCCGGCTGCTGCAGCGCGAAGAGGGCCGCCGCGTGATCGGACGATTCGAACACGAACGACGACGTCTGGTAGATCGGCACCGCGCGCGCCCCGGTGGCGCAATCCGGAGCCTGGCCCCCGTGCAGCGCGACGGTGGCCGAACGAAGCGACGAAGCACGGTTCGGCATGGGTGTCTCCCTTGGCGTCCGGCGCCTGGCGGCGCCGGCCGACTGCGTGTCAGATCTCCGGGTCGAACAGCGGCAGGCGGACTACCGGCCGGTCCGCGCTGCCTGCGCGCGCGAGCGGCCTGAGGACCCGATCCAGGGCCGCCTCGCCACAGGGCCCGACAATGGCCGCCCACCGCCCGCCCTGCCGGTTCGGCCCCGTGAGCATGCGCTCGAGCCCGATGCCGGACGCCTCGAGCAGGCGCGCCGGGTCCGGCCCGCCGGCGGCCGCCAGGTTCGACACGCGCACGTAGCGAAGCGACGCCCCCTCGCGGCGCACGCAGGCGGCGGGCCCCGACGGCCACGCCCGCGGAACGGCGCGGCGCAGCGCGACGGCGAGCACGTCGGACACCACGGCCACCGCCGTGGCCTCGCCGCCGGCCCCCTGTCCCGCGAACACGGTCGTGCCGCTCCGCTCGCCGTGCACGAGCACGACGTTCTCGGCCCCCCGTCCGCGCCCCAGCCAGGAATCGCGCGGCACCAGCGCGGCGCTCACGCCCGCGGCGATGCTGCGCGCCTCCGGGCCCGGCCTCCTGGCACGCGCCACCTGGCGGATGACCCGCCCTGCGGACGCCGCCGCGGCGATGTCGCCGGCGTCGAGGCCCCGGATCGACGCCGCCCGGATGCTGCGGGGCGAGACGTGCCTCCCGAAGCCGATCGACGCGAGGATGGCGAGCTTCGCCCGCGCGTCGAGCCCGTCGAGATCGTCGGCAGGGTCCGCCTCGGCCAGCCCGCGCGCCTGGGCCTCGGCGACGGCCTCCTCGAGGCTGGTGCCTGCTTCGGCCATGCGCCCCAGCACGAAGCTGCAGGTGCCGTTCATGACGCCGGCGAGGCCGATGACACGGTCGCCGGCGAGGCCTTCCTGGAGGCCGCGGATGACCGGCACGGCGCCGGCCACCGCCGCCTCGAATCCGAGCGCGCCGCCGCGCGCCCGCGCCAGCGCGATCAGCTCCCGGCCATGTTCAGCGATGACCTGCTTGTTCGCCGTGACGACGGCCTGCCCGGCCCGAAGCGCCGAGGCAATCCACGTCCGGGCGGGCTCGATGCCGCCGATGAGTTCGACGACGACGTCAGTCCGCCGCGTCAGCAGGATGGCGGCATCGTCGGTCCACGTGACGTGCGGGGGCGCCCACGGGGCCTCGCGCCTGGCCGCCGCCGGACGGCGCGTCAGCACGGCTTCGAGGCGCACCCGGGAGTGATGCCGCTCGCAGATCAGGCGGGCGACCGACCGGCCGACCGTGCCGAAGCCGGCAATGGCGACCGTCAGCGCGGGGCGCCGGGGCGTCACGCCAGCGCCTCCGTGCCGCCCGGGCCGAAGGGCCGGCGCCGCCGGGGCCCGTCCGCCGGGACACCGCGGCCCGAGTCCGGTGGCCGGCCCCGCTCGAAGACGCGCGAGTGAATGGCGCTGACCGCGCGGGCGAGGTGCTTCTCGTCGATCACGCAGGCCACGTGGATCGATCCGGGAGTCCGCGAAAGCAGGTGCACCGGGATGCCGTCGAGGGCGGCCAGCAGGCGGCGCGGCACGTCCACTCCCGACGCCAGGCGGTCGCCGACGACGGCGATGAGCGCAAGTCCGCCGCGCCGCGTGGGGGCGGCGGGCCCAAGGCGCGCCGCCACGCGGTCGGCTTCAGGCCCCTCTCCCACCACGAGCGAGACGCCCGCGTCCGAAACGGTCGCGAGGGCCGGCACGGCCTGCGCCAGGGCGCACGCCTCGAATGCCGACGCCAGCGCCGGCAGGCGGCCCGCCCCGTCCGGCAACGGCACGTCGATCGCGCAGAGGTTGCCGAGGCACGCAATGCCTGCCGCCGGGGCCGACCGCCGGATGGGCTCCTCGGTGACGACCGTGCCCTGCGCCGAAGGCCGGCGAGCGTTCAGAATGCGCACGGGAATCCCGGCCGCGAAGGCGGGCTGCACGGCCGACGGGTGCAGGACCTTCGCGCCGAACCCGGCCAGCGCCGACGCCTCGCGAAACGACAGCCGGGCCACCGGGCGCGCGCGGCGAAAGACTCGCGGGTCCGCCGTGAGCATGCCGTCGACATCGGTCCAGATCTGGATTTCAGCGGCCCCGAGGCACGCGCCGACCAGCGAGGCCGAGTAGTCCGACCCTCCGCGGCCGAGCGTGGTCGTCACGCCGTCGGCGGTGGCGCCGACGAAGCCGCCGATGACGGGAACATCGCCCCGGCCGACGAGCGGGGCCGCGACCTCGGTGAGCCTGGCTGCGGTCTCGGCGGCGGCCGGAGCCGCGTGCTGGTGCCGGCGGTCGGTGATGACGACTTGCCTCGCGTCGATCCAGCGGGCTCGCACGCCGGCGTCGTTCAGCACGGCCGCGGCCAGCCGGCTGCTGGCCAGTTCGCCCTGCGCGACGATGGCGTCTGAGGCGGCCGGCGAGCAGCTCCCGAGCCGCGATGCCGCCCGCAGCAGCGCCTCGGCGTCTCGCCAGCCGGCGCCGAGGTCCTGCAGCAGCGCAGCGCGTTCGGCCTGGCCGCGCACGCCGGAGGCGATGGCCTCGTGGCGCTCCCGGATGCCGCGCAGGCCCTCGAGCGCGCCCGCGAGATCGCCGGCGCCGGCCTGCGCGGCCGCAGCCAGCAGCGCGTCGGTGACGCCGCCGAGCGCCGACACGACGACGATCTTCCGCCGCCGCTCGGCCGCGACGATCGCGCACACGCGCGCAAGGGCGGCGGAGGTGGCGACGGACGAGCCGCCGAACTTCATCACGACCATGACCGTCCGCCTCCGCCCGCCCAGCCGCGCGCCACGAGCAGTTCCGCGTTCAGGATCGCGGCCCCGGCCGCGCCGCGGATCGTGTTGTGGCCCAGGGCGACCAGCTTGTAGTGCAGCACCGGGCAGCGCCGCACCCGGCCCACACAGACCGCCATCCCGTCTTCGCGCAGCGCATCGAGTCGCGGCTGAGGCCGGTCGGGTTCCCGCAGGTGCACGATCGGCCTGGCCGGCGCCGAGGGCAGGCCCGCCTCCGGCGGCAGGCCGGTGAACCCGCCGAGCGCCGCCGCCAGTTCCGCTTCTTCCGGCACGCGATCGAACTCCACCGAAATGGCTTCGGTGTGCCCGTCGAGGACGGGCACCCTCGCCGCCTGTGCGCTGACGGCGACAGGCGCCGGCATCACTGACCGGCCGGTGCACGTGCCGAGGATCTTCCTCGTCTCGCGTTCGATCTTCTCTTCCTCACCGTCGATGAATGGGACGACGTTGCCGAGGAGATCCCAGGAGGCCACGCCCGGATGGCCGGCGCCCGATGCCGCCTGGAAAGTCGTGACGATCACGCGGCGCGGCGAGAACGGCCGGCAGGCGGCCAGCACGATCGCCAGGAAGGTCGTGGAGCAGTTCGGGTTGGTGACAATCGCCCCGCTCCACCCTCGCGCGGCGCGCTGGGTCGGCAGCAGATCGAGGTGGCCGGCGTTCACCTCCGGAATGAGAAGCGGCACGTCGTCGGCGAGCCGGTGGGTGCGCGCGTTGCTGACCACCAGGCGGCCCGCCTCGGCGAAGGCTCGCTCGAGCGGGCCGGCGGCACCGGCGTCGAGGGCGGAGAAGACCAGCCTCGGCGCCCGTCCGGGCTCGGCCTTGTCGAGGACGAGATCCCGCGCGTACGCCGGAACGCTCCCTCCGAGCAGCCAGGGCGTGTCCCCGTACCGCTTGCCCTCGGACCGCTCGCTCGCGGCCACCCACGCGAGCCTGAACCACGGATGGCCTTCGAGCCGCCTGACGAGCTGCTGGCCCACCATCCCCGTCGCCCCTAGAATCCCGACGTCCCAGCTCCTCGTCGCCATCGTTCGTTCCGTCCCGTGGCCGGCGGATGCGCCGTCCGTGTGTCCGAATCCGTCCAGCCGGCAGGCCCGCGTCGGGAGTTGCCGGCAAAAAAAAACCCGCCGACTGCACTGCAGCTCGGCGGGTCCTCCTGGGTCTCTCGTGGGTTCGTGATGCTAGGGTCCAGAGACGGCTCCCCCGCCGATGCCGGTCATTCGCATCGCCATCATCCGCATCGCGGCAGCCGGGGTGGAGTCGGTCGGACGAGCCATGTGGAGAGAGAGTCTAGCGTCGCCGGGGTCACCTGTCAAGCAACCGCCGGCGCGCGCAGGAGACGTCGGCATGCCGCCGGCTGCCGGAGGCGCCTTCCGATCGGGCGGTGAGCACAGGGCGCGGGGATGGTCCGGCAACTTGTCAGGGTCGCTGCGGATCCGTCATACTGCCGCCGCCCCGCGCGCCCGTCGCCCGCCCGGGGCGGTCCGGCATGAGTCCGAGGCGATTTGGTCCGGGGGGGGGGTCGCCGCAGGGGCAGCCTGTTCGTGCGCGCCGCAGGCGCAGACGGCGAGGGAACGCCCGGAGCCGCGCACGGTTCGGCGAGCCGGCCGGGCAGGAAGGGATCGTCCAGTGAGCATGTTTGCCGGGGCCGGCGTCGTGCTGGGCGTGATGGTCGCGGTGTACGCCGCGGCCCGGGCGCTCCGCCTGTCCACCGAGCTGGCGATGGTCGCCGCGGCGCTCGGCGGCGCGGTGGCCGGCGGCCACCTCTTCCCCGCGCGTCAGATTGCCGAGGGCGCGGCGACCTACCTCGACATCAACCTGATCTTCATCACCGCGACGCTGTTCATGAACCTGCTCAAGGCGTCCGGGGGCGTGGCGTTCGTGGTGCGCGGCATCCTGCGGCGCTTCCACCGCCGGCGCGCCCTGCTGCTTGCGATGCTGGCCCTCGTCCTGCTCGTGCCCGGGGCGCTGACGGGCGCCGGCAGCGTGACGGTGCTCATCGCCGGCGGCATGGTGGCCACCGTCCTCGGGTACATGGGCATCTCGCGCGTGCGCGTCGCGGCGATCGTCTTTGTCGTCGCGAGCTTGAGCGCCGCGGCGCCTCCCGTCAGCCTGTGGGCCATGATGACGGCGGCCGGCGTGAACATGCCGTACGTCGGCTTCTTCTGGCCCCTGCTCGTGCCGTGCCTCGCCGCCGCGTTGTTCACCGTGTTCGCGCTGGGATGGAGGGGCACGGCCGCCGACCTCGAGTGCGCGCTCGCCGAGTTGCCCGAGGCGCCGCCCGGCATGAGCTGGTGGCGGGTGCTCGCGCCTTTCGCGGTGTTCCTCGGACTGGTCTGGATGGGCCGCCAGTGGCCGCACGACACGCCGGTCGTCGGGCTGCCGCTCATGTTCGCGGCCTCGGCCCTCGTGTCGTGGGGCCTGTCGCCGGTGCCGGTGCGCGTCCTGCGCGTCGCGAGCGACACCATCGAGCAGCTGCTGCCGCTGCTCGCGACGCTGACCTGCGCGGGCATCCTCGTGCAGATCATGACTCTCACCGGCGCGCGGGGCCTCCTGGCGGTGACGGCCGTCACGCTGCCCGTCGCCGTGGTGTACGCGACGCTGTTCCTGGTTCTTCCGGCGTCCGAGGCCGTGCTGATGTGGGGATCGGCGCCGGTGATCGGCGTGCCCCTGGTGCTGCTCTTCAACACCATCGGCCTCAACCCGATCGTGGCCCTGGCGGGCATGAGCATCATCTGGCCGCTGGGCGACGCGCTGCCTCCGACGGCCATCATCGGCCGCCTGACCGTGGACGTCGTGGGCTACAAGGGGCCCTACGGCGGGTTCCTGAGAGCGTGCGCGATCCCGGCGCTCGTCATGGCGGTCATCGGCACGCTGATGGTGGTCTACAGCGCGAAGCTGGCGTGGCTCACGGGCATCTGATCGGGGCGGGGGACGACGGGGCTCGGCGCTCTTCAGCCGGGAGAGCGCGACGTGCGGCGGGAGGCCCCATCGGGCCCTGAGTGCTGAAACCCGGCTTTTTGTCTTTCGAAGGTGCTCATGATCACCCTCCAGACCGTCATCACCTTCGCGTACTACCTGCTGACAGCCGGAGCGGCCGCGCTGCTCATCGGCAACTTCGTGAGGACGAAGCAGTGGGACCGGGAGCTGCTCTACCTGATCGTCCTGGTCCCGTTCCTGCTGCGCGTGCTGCGGCTGAAGTGAGGGCGACGACATGATGAACCGCGCCGCTGTGCGCAAGGCCCTGCTGGGCGTGCTCGCGGTCCTCTTCGTCGGGGCGTCGGGCAAGAGCTTCTCCGATCACCGTCGCCTCGCCGAGCCCGTCGTGCTCGGGCCCGGGGTCACCCGCGTCGCCAGGCTCGCCGACTACCACGCGACGCTGCGCGGCACCGCCAACGACATCAACCTCTACGTGCTCGAGGGCCGGGAGCCCGGGGGCACGATCCTCGTCTTCGGCGGCACCCACGCGGAGGAGCCGGCCGGCCGCCTCGCCGCGTGGCTCATCGTCGAGCACGCCACCGTCGACAAGGGCCGCCTGATCGTCGCCCTGAGCGCCAACCGCAGCGCGTCCACCGTGACGCGGCCAGGCGCCGCCTATCCGCCCACGTACACGATCCCGACGGCCTGGGGCGGCCAGGCGTTCCGAATGGGCGACCGCTGGAGCAGCCCGCTGGACCAGTGGCCCGACCCCGAGGTGTTCATCCACTACCCGAGCGGGCAGTACCTCGCGTATTCGGACATCCGCAACCTGAACCGCACCTTCCCGGGCCGACCCAACGGCACCCTGACCGAGCGCACCGCCTTCGCGTTCATGGAGCTCATCCGGCGCGAAGGCGTGGACGTCGCCATCGATCTGCACGAGGCCGAGCTGCAGTATCCCGTGATCAACACGATCGTCACGCACCAGAAGGGCCAGGAGTTCGCCACGATGGTCTCGATGATGCTGACGGACATGGAAGGCTTCTCTATCGGCACGGAGTTCTCGCCGCTGAACCTGCACGGCCTCTCGCACCGCGAAATCGGCGACCACTCGCAGGCCGTCTCGCTCCTCTTCGAGGCGCCCGAGCCGTTCCTCGACGCCACCCGGGGGCGCACCGACGCCGACGTGCTCCTCAGCGGGCAGGACGAGTTCGTCGTCAAAGCCGGTGCGCACGGGCTGCTCTTTGCGCCGATCGACGAGCGCGGATGGCCCATCGCCACGCGCGTGGGCCGCCACACGTCCTCCGTCGCGCAGACCGCGACCACGTGGAGCGAGGACCACCCCGGCCGCGCCGTGATCGTGAAGAACATCCCCCGCTACGCGGACCTGCTGGCGCACGGCGTCGGTTACTTCCTGCGCGACCCGGCGCGGGCCGAACCCGGCCGCGTGGCGCACGAGTAGCGGCGCGGCGCGAGGCGCCGCCCGGCCGCCACCGCGCGTCCGCTCCGGCTCGCCCGGGCACCTCCTTTGCTCCCCGGGGAACGCAAGGCCGGGCGTCGGCGCTCCCCGACCCAAAAGGCCCGGGTTTGCGCCGGCCCAGCCGGCCACCGCAGCACGCATTCGCATATTTCAGAGGAGGGGATTACAATATTGAAATCCCTCGGCTCGCGGCCGGCCGTTCGAAGGCGGAGGATGGTGGTGCAGATGCCCGACAACCGGTTCTTCCGGAACCTCGTCGCCGGGATGCGCAACGGCGTGCTCGCCATCGATCGCGAGGGGCGGATGTTGCTCATCAACGAGGAGGCCTGCCGCATTCTCGACGTGGCCCTGGAGCCGGGGGATGCGGACCGGCACTTCTCGAGCCTTCTCAAGGACCACCACGACATCGTGCGCGTCCTCGCGTCGGCCTTCGACATGGCCACGCTTCCCAACCGCGCCGAGCTCCGGCTGAGGCCGTCGGGCAAGGTGATTGGCTACACGCTCTCCCTCGTGCGCGACGAGCGGGGCCGCCCCTACGGAGCCGCGCTGTTCTTCAAGGACCTCACGCTCGTGGAGCAGGCGGAAGAGCGCGACCGGCTCCGGGACCGGCTGGCGACGCTCGGCGAAATGGCGGCCATGATCGCCCACGAGGTCAAGAACCCCCTCGCCAGCATCGAGGTCATGGCCGGCCTGCTGCGGCGCCAGGTGCCCGATCGCGAGGACCTCCGCGGGCTGGCCACCGACATCATCAACGAAGCCAAGATGGCCAATGCCATCGTCGTCGAGGTGCTGGAGTTCGTGCGGCCGATCCGGCTCCAGGTCGATCGCACCTCGGTGCCGAAGGTGATCGAAGAGGCGGTTCCGCTGGCGGAATCGAAGGTGCCGAGGCGCGCGACGCGGCTCGAGATCGACGTCCCGGGCGGCCTGCCGGCGATCCAGGGCGATCACCACCAGCTCGTCCAGGTGGTGACGAACCTGCTCATCAACGCGCTCGAGGCGCTCGACGGCGGGGGGACGATTCGCGTGGGCGCGCGGCTCGTCCCGGAGGATCACGACGGCTCGGCGGCCGTCGAGCTCGTCATCGAAGACGACGGACCCGGGGTGCCGGGCGACATCACGAGCCGCATCTTCAATCCGTTCTTCACCACCAAGCCGCAGGGATCGGGGCTGGGGCTCCCGATCGTGCGGAAGATCGTGGACGCCCACGACGGCCGGATCGACGTCGCGACTTCGGCCGGACGCGGCACCACGTTCACCGTGACGCTGCCCGTCGGAGTGCCGGGGCAGCTGGGTTTCTAGGGGCGGCCCACCGCCCCGCGCGCCGGCACCGGGGTGCCAGGCGCGCGGGCGGCGAGGGCGGCCCCGCGAGGTGCGCATGGCTCGCATTCTGATTGCCGACGATCACGACGCGCTCAGGCGCGCGCTCGCCCGGGCCCTGGTGGACGCCGGGCACGAGGTGGAGGAGGCCGCCAACGGCAACCTGGCGATCGAGCGCCTGCACGAGGGCTCCTTCGACGTGGTGCTGAGCGACCTCAAGATGGGCGGGAGCGACGGGATCGACGTGCTGCGCTCGACGAAGGCCCTGCACCCCTCGGCCGCCGTCATCCTCATGACGGCATTCGGCTCGGTTGGCACCGCGGTCGAAGCGATGAAGATCGGCGCCTTCGACTACGTCCAGAAGCCGTTCGAGATCGAGGAGATGGAGATCAAGATCGGGAAGGCGCTCGAGCTGCGCCGGATGCGCCACGAGATCGACTACCTGCGGCACACCCAGCACGACATCTACACCTTCGACTCGATCGTCGGCGATTCCGAGGCGCTCAGGAAGGTGCTGGCCGTCGTCGGCAAGGTGGCGAGGAGCAACACCACGATCCTGATCCACGGCGAGACCGGCACGGGCAAGGAGCTTGTCGCGGGCGCCATCCACCACAACTCGGCGCGATCGGGCCGGAACTTCGTCAAGGTCAACTGCGCCGCGCTCCAGGAGAATCTCCTCGAGTCGGAGCTCTTCGGCCACGAGAAGGGCGCCTTCACCGGCGCCGACAAGCAGCGCATCGGCCGCTTCGAGCAGGCGGACGGCGGCACGATGTTCCTCGACGAAGTCGGCGACATGAGCCCAAGCACGCAGGCGAAGATCCTCAGGGTCCTGCAGGAGCACGAATTCGAGCGCCTGGGCGGCACCCGGACGCTGAAGGTGGACGTGCGCCTCATCGCGGCCGCCAACCGCAGCCTGCCGGCCATGGTGGCGGCCGGGCAGTTCCGCGAGGACCTCTACTACCGCCTCAACGTCGTGTCGGTGGAGATGCCGCCGCTGCGCGAGCGCAAGGAGGACATCGCCGCGCTCGCGGACTTCTTCGTCCGCCGCTTCTCCGGGGAGCTCAAGAAGAAGATCGACGGGATCGCCCCGGACGCCCTCAAGCTGCTGATGCGCTACAACTGGCCCGGCAACATCCGCGAGCTGCAGAACGCCCTCGAGCGCGCCGTCCTGCTCACCGACGGGCACGTGATCACCGCGGACGATCTCAGGCTGGGCGAGACGACATCCTTCGGCAGCGACGCGGATGCGGCGCGGGTCGTGCGCGTGCCGCCGGCGGGCATCGCCCTCCAGGAAATCGAGCGGCAGGCGCTCGTCGAGTCGCTGAAAATGTGCAACTGGGTGCAGAAGGACGCGGCCGAGCTCCTTCGCGTCAGTCCGCGGGTGATCAACTACAAGATCAAGACGCTCGGGATCAAGCTGCCGCGCGGGCGCGGCGCCGCACCCGGGCAGAACGACGGCTGAGGGCCGCGTCAGTCGCGCGGCGGCCTGATCGGCGCCGATGGCGGCGGCCGCGTGCCCGGCACGACGCCGGGCGCGGTGAGGGACATGCCAGGAGCCGGCGCCGGGACGTACGTCGGCATCGCAGGCGAGCCGCGTTCCTGCCCGATGTCAATCCGCGTCGGCTCGTCTCCGTCCGCGGGCTGCCGCTGCGCGCTGCGCGACGGCCCCTGGAACGGCGGGCGCATCATACCGCCGGGCGCGGGTCCGCCCGGCGCCGCCAGGTCCGCGTCGTCGGACGGCTCCCCCTGATCGTCGCTGATCCCGAGGACCACGCGGCCATCCGGAAGGACGCGGCGCTGCATCGGCCCGCGCATGCCGACGCCTCCTCCGGGCCCCATGCCGCCTCCGCCAAAGGCGGAACCGGAGGGCGCGGCTGGCTGGCTGGCCGCCGAGGCCCACGCCGCCGCCTCGCCCGGCATGATGACAATGCGGCTGTAGCGGGAAACGCCCGCCGCCGGATCGAGGCGCTCGGCCGCCGCGTAACCCGCCACCGCGCGCAGCAGCGTCGCCAGGGCCCGCCCCTCGGCTTCGTCAACGAGCTCGATGGTCATGGGCGTGGCGGGCGTGCGATCGCGGTTGAAGATCCTCGTCCCGCCGACGCGCTCCCATTCCGCCAGAATCTGGCGCAGCGGCGCGTCCCGGGCGGACAGCGTCACCCGGCCGTCGCGGATCGCGAGCTTCACCTCGCCCGCCTGGAGCAGCCCGGGCAGCGCGAGCCCGGCCAGCAGCGCAAGGCCGCACCGAACCAGCAGTCTCCTCGTCATGGGGCGCTCCCTCTGGTACGAAGTATACGCTCCCGCGCGCAACCGGCCAAGACGGACCGGCCCGCGGCCCGCAGCGGCCGTCGACGAGGCTCAGTCGACCCGGATCTTGACGACGACCTTCTGAACCGGCGCCGGCGCGCCGATCGCCATGCCCGGCATGTGCGGCTCGCCGGGCCAGAGCAGGAGGAAGCGCCCCGGCTGGATGCGCAGGAAGTCGCCATCCCCGGCCAGGGCCTCGAAGTCCCGCTCGGCGTCGTACGCGCCCCGCGTGAAACGCTCGATAGCCCCCACCCCGAAGCGTTCCTCCCCGGAAACCATGTACTGGAGGTCGGCGTAGACGCGGTGCGCCTCCCACACGCCGTCTTGCGGCAGCTTGGACGTGTAGCGCTGGATCATGGCGTAGAGGCTGGCGCCGTCGATGTCCGCGCGCCCCTCGGCAGCGGCCGCGAGGTCGGTCCGGGTAAGGTAATCGAACGCGCGGGCGAAGCGCGGGCCGAGCGCCAGGTAGCGGTGCGCGTTGGCGAGGCGATCAGCGATCATCGTGCGGCCCTCCGTGGCCGGCCTCGAACGATGCCACAACTGCAGGCCCGAGACAAGCCGCGCGGGCCCGCACACGCGCCCCCGTCTCGCGACCCGCCGCGCTGTCGCCGTGGAGGAACCGGCTGGCGAGCTGGTGACGGCGACGCCGATCGCCGCCAGCACGTCCGGGGTCGCCGGCGCCCGCGCTTGCAGGCGAGGCGTCGGCGCTCGCCGTGCGGGCCGCCGCGCTGGAGGCGGCCGGCGCCTGCTCGAGCTCTTCTGCTCCGGCACACGGGTCCCTCCCGGCGGGCGCACGCTCCCCCGAGAGCCGGGTCCCAGACCGTCGAGCGCTCCTCCGCCCCGTTCCGAAGTACCCTGCTGGCATGAACCCAGCGGACATCGCGCCGGTTGCGCCCGGGGACCGCCGGCAGTCGCCGCTCGACTTGTTCGTCATCTTCGCCGGCGCGAACATCGTCGCCACGACGCTGCAGGTGGGAGCAGCGCTGGCGGCGGACTTCGGCGCCATCGCCGCCGTGGCGCTCATCGCCGCCGGCGCGGTGGGCGGCTCGGCTCTGGTGGCCTCGCTCTCCGTGCTGGGCCCGCGGCTGGGCGTGCCGTCCGTGATTGCCGCGCGCGCGGCCCTCGGGGTCCGGGGCGCGGCGCTCGTCGCGGGGCTCCTCTACGTCACGAACTTCGCCTGGATCGCCGTCAACAACGTCATCGCGGCGTCCGTCGGATCGCAGATCCTCGGCGGCCCCGGCGCGATGCCGATCTGGGTCGTCGGCCTCGGCCTCGTGTCCACTGCCGTCGTGGCCCTCGGGCCTCGCGCCGTCGGCCTCGCCGATCGCGTCGCGGTGCCGCTGCTGCTGCTGGTCGGCCTCATCATCACCTGGGCCGTCGTCCAGGCGCCGCCGGCGCCGGCGGCGATGCGTCAGCCGCCCGCCGCGCCCGCCCACTGGCTCCGCGGCTTCGACATCGTCGTCGGCTACCAGGTGTCGTGGATCCTGATGTTCGCCGACTTCTCGCGCTACACGACGTCGGAGCGCGCAGGCGCCGCGGCCGTGTTCTTCGGGTTGCTGCTCACGAGCCTCTGGATGATGCCCCTCGGCCTCGCGGCGGCGCGCGTGGCCCACAGCGCGGACCCGGGCGCGATGATGGCGGCTGTCGGCCTGGGCTGGGCCGGCGCCGCCCTCATGGTGCTGGCGACGATCACCACGAACTTCGTCAACATCTACATGTCGGGCCTGGCGTGGAAGAGCCTGTTCCCGCGCGCGGGCGCCCAGTCGGCCGTCTGGTCCGTCGGGATCGTCGGCACGCTCTTCGGCCTGTGCTACGGAACCTGGCTGGATCGCTACGCCGAATACATGGTGGTTCTGGGCGGCATCCTGGTCCCCGTCGGCGGCGTGCTCGTCGCGCATTTCCGGCTGAGCCGGACGACCACGCACGTGCCGGACCTCTACGACCCGGCCGGGCCGTGCCGGGGGGTGCTCCTGCCCGGCGTCATCGCCTGGGCGCTCGGCGCCTTCGCCTACTACGTCGCCAGCTCCTGGGGCGGCACCCTGCCCGCGCTCGCGACGGCAGTCGTCTCCTATCTGCTGCTGCGCCGAAGGCTCGCATGGCGCTGACGCCCCGGCATCTGGCGCTGGCCACCGCCCGGGCCGGCGTCGTGTCGGACCCGCAGCCGACACTGGACCACTTCGCGGCCCCGGGACCCAGGCTGCCGTTTGTCGCGGGCCTGGCGGAGGACGCCGGAGGCCGGGCGTGGCCGCGGCGCGGCGGGACAGCCAGCTCCCGGACGCAAGCGGCGCCACCGTCGCGCAAGCATGGACGTGCGGCGCGCGCACCGGGGTGCCGCACGGCGCCGAGTCCGCGGGCTGGCGTTTTCCCGAGGCCGGGCTCACAGGGCGGTCCGGCCCGGTCGTGCCGCGCCGCGGGCGCCTGCGGTGGCGGATGCGCGAAGAGCCAGCGGCAGGGTGGGCGCTCGCAACGCCCCTGCGGGGCCGCGCCTACTTCGCGTGCGGGTGGGCCTTGCGGTAGACGTCGATGAGCTGCGCCGCGCTCACATGGGTGTACCGCTGCGTCGTGGACAGCTGGGCGTGGCCGAGCAGTTCCTGGATGGATCTGAGGTCGGCGCCGCGCTCGAGCAGGTGCGTCGCGAACGAGTGGCGCAGCGCGTGCGGGCTGACGCCGAGCCTCGCGCTGCACGCCGCCACGTAGCGCCGGACGAGCCGGTGCACGCTGCGGCCGGTCAGCCGCCCGCCTCGGAAGTTCAGGAACAGCGGGCCGGAACCCGCCGTGCGCCTCGGGGCGGGGCGGCCGGCGCCGCTCCTTGGCGCCGGCCTGGCCGGGCCGGACCGCTGGCGGGCTGCTGCCCGTTCCAGATCGGGACGGTCCCTCAGGTACGCCCGAATCGCCTGCTCGGCGCTGGTGTTGAACGGGACGACCCGCTCCTTGCCGCCCTTTCCCAACACCCGGACCATCCGCCCGCCGAGATTGACGTGATCCAGATCGAGGCCGACGAGCTCGCCGAGCCGCAGCCCGGATGCGTAGAGCAGCTCCAGAATCGCCCGGTCGCGCCGGCCGAGGGCCGTGCCCTCGTTCGGCGTCTCGAGCAGCCGGGTCATCTCGTCGATCTCGAGGTGCGCGGGGAGCTTCGCGTCGAGGCGCGGAGACGAGACGAGGGAGCCGGGATCGCCGTCGATGAGCGACTCGCGGCGGAGGTAGCGGACGAAGGCGCGGACCGAGGCCAGCTTGCGCGCCGCGGTCTTGCGCGATCGGCGCGTCCGGTACAGCTCGGCGAGGAACGAGCGGATGGCGGCGACATCGCAGTCGGACGGCCGCTGGTCCCGCGCCGCCTTGCCGTTGTGGATCGGAAGGAAGCCGATGAACTGGGAGAGATCGCCCTCGTACGCCCGGACCGTGTGCGGCGAGGCGCCGCGGTTGTCGCGCAGATGCACGAGGAACGCCTTCAAGTGGCCCTTCATCGCGACGAGCCCGGCCCGGACCGTGAGGCCTCGGGGCTCCCTCCTGCGGCCTGCGTCGCCAGGCCCGCCGCGATCATCCACCGATCGAGATCGGCCAGCGCCCTGGCCGCGAGCGCGTGCCGCCGCTCGTGCGCGTGCCGCGGCGGGGACTCGAGCGGCTCGATGATCCCGAAGGTGATGTTGCTGGGCTGATAGGCGAGCGCCGAGGCGTGCGACACGTAGCGCGCCAGCGCCCCGATGGCCGTCGTCGGCGGCGCGGCTGTCGGCGCCGCGCCGCCGGCAGCCGCGCCGCCGGCATTGAGGCCGGCCAGGAGCCCGGACGCCGCGGATTCGACGTAGCCTTCGACGCCCGATACCTGGCCCGCAATGAAAAGGTCGCTCCGGGTCCGGGACTGCCACGTGTCGCGGAGCGCTCGCGGGGCGTTGATGTAGGTGTTGCGATGCACCATGCCGAAGCGCACGAACTCCGCGCCCGCCAGCCCGGGAATCATCCGGAACACGCGCTCCTGCTCGCTCCGCTTCAGCTGCGTCTGGAACCCGACGAGGCTGTAGTGGTCGCCCGCAATCGAGTCCTGCCTGAGCTGGACGACGGCGTAAGGCCGGCGGCCCGTGCGAGGATCGGCGAGCCCCACCGGCTTCATCGGCCCGAACCGCAGCGCGTCGGCGCCCCGGCGGGCCAGGACTTCGATTGGAAGGCAGCCCTCGAAGAACTGCGCGCGGTCAAGGTCGCGGAGCGTCGCGCCCTCGGCGCCCGCGAGCGCCGCATGGAAGGCCCGGTATTCCTCCGCGTTCATTGGGCAGTTGAGGTAGTCGCCTCCGGCCTCCGCGCCCTCCGGGCCGAGGCTCCGATCCCACCGCGAGGCCCTGAATGCCACGCGCCTGTCGATGCTGTCCGCCGAGACGATGGGGCTGATGGCGTCATAGAAGTACAGGCAGTCCTCGCCGACGGCGGCGGCAAGCGACGCGGCGAACCGGCCGCTCGTGAGCGGCCCCGTGGCGACGATCACCGGCCCGCCCGCTTCCGCCGGCGCGGGGATCTCCGTCACCTCCCCGCGCACGACGGTGATGAGCGGATGAGCGTCGATCGCCGCCGTGACGTACGCCGCGAACGCTCGCCGATCCACGGCGAGCGCCGCGCCGGCCGGAACCCGCGTCGCATCCGCGGCGCGCATGACGAGCGAGCCCAGGCGCCGCATCTCGGCCTTCAGCAGTCCGGCGGCGTTGTCCAGCTTGT
Source organism: Acidobacteriota bacterium (assembly GCA_029562975.1). GTDB lineage: Bacteria > Acidobacteriota > Vicinamibacteria > Vicinamibacterales > JAKQTR01 > JAKQTR01. Next base: position 175,594 of record JAKQTR010000030.1, read on the forward strand.
CGGCGCGGAGCGAATTGCTGCAGACCAGCTCGGCGAGGTCGCCCGTCCGGTGCACCTCGGTCATCCGGACGGGGCGCATCTCGTGCAGCGTCACCGAGACGCCGCGGGACGCCGCCTGCCACGCGGCCTCGCATCCCGCCAGCCCCCCGCCGATGACGCGAATCGCAGGCATGGTGCCGCCCATCGCCGCCTTGCTCGCCCGTCGTACGCCGAACCCAGGGCCTCGCGCGCAGACGACCGTCTGCTGTGGCGGGCCCTCCGCAGCCGGCACCCCCTACTCGGGATGCCGACTCCCGGCTCCTGTCTGCTTCCCCGCCCGTCGCTTTGCGCGGCCCGCGGCGCGAGCGGCGCCCTTGCGCGCCGCCGGCCCCGCCTCGGCCCGCGCCTTCAGCAAGGCGACGGCGTCGTCGAGGGTCACCTGCGAGGCGTCCGCGGTCTTCGGCACCGACGCGTTGACGTGGCCGTCCGTCACGTAGGGGCCGTAGCGGCCCTCCATGAGCCTCACCTCGGCGCCCGTCTGCGGGTGGGCGCCCAGCTGGCGCCGGAGCGTCGTCGCGGCGGCGCGGCGCCGGCTCTTCTTCGGAGCCTTCAGCAGATCCAGCGCCCGCTCCAGCGACACGGTGTAGACGTCGTCGCTGTCCTCGAGCGACCTGAACTCGTCGCCGTGCTTCACGTACGGGCCGAAGCGGCCGACGGCCGCGACCACCGGCTCGCCGTCCGACGGGTGCGGGCCAAGCTCGCGAGGCAGGCTGAGCAGCCGCAGCGCGTCGTCCAGCGTGATCGAGGACGCGGCCGCGCCGCCCGGGATCGACGCCCGCTTCGGCTTCTCGGCGGCCTTGCCCGCCGCCCGCGGCGGGTGCTCCCCGAGCTGCACGTAGTGCCCGAACCGCCCGTGATGCACATAGACCCTCAGCCCCGTCGCCGGATCCACGCCGAGGCTCTTCGGCCCTTCGGCCTTCGTCGTGAGCAGCGCGAGGGCCTTCTCCACCGTGAGGTCCGCCGGCGGCAGCTGGCGCGGCAGCGTGGCCGTGTTGCCCGGCCCGCCCTCGCCGCGCTGGACGAACGGCCCGTACCGGCCGACGCGCACGCGAAGGGGCTCGCCGGACACCGGGTCGGCGCCGATCTCGATGGCCGGGTACTCGATGCTCGGCTCCGTCTTTTCCACCGTCGGCTCGAGCCCGGCGTGTCCGCCGTCGCCGTCCCGGTAGAACGCCCGGATGAAGGACACGGCGTCCCGCTCGCCGTTCGAGATCTCGTCGAGGTCCTCCTCCATCTCCGCGGTGAAGCCCACGTCCACGTAGTCGCCGAAATGATCGCGCAGCAGGTTCGTCACCGCGAAGGCGGAGAAGGTCGGCACGAGGGCCTTGCCCTGCCGGAACACGTAGCCGCGCCGCTCGATGGTGGCGATGGTCGTGGCATAAGTCGAGGGCCGGCCGATGCCGGCCTGCTCCAGCTCCCGGATCAGCGCGGCCTCGGTGAAGCGCGCTGGAGGCTGCGTCTCGTGCCCCTTGGCCTCAAGGCGCGTCAGCGCGATCCCCGTGCCGCCCGGCGCCGCGTCCGACGGTCCTGGCCCGACGACGAGGTCTCCCTCGCGCATCGGAGGCAGGATCGACTCCTGGTCCGCCAGGTCCGCATCCGGATCGTCGCTGCCCTCGACGTACGCCCGCCGGAAGCCGGCGAACTCGATCGCCTTCCCGCTCGCCGAGAAGACGCACGGCTCGCCGGCGGGGCCTGCGGCGGTGATCTCGACGCTGGTCTTGAGCACCCGCGCGTCGGCCATCTGCGACGCCACGGTGCGCTTCCAGACGAGATCGTACAAGCGCAGTTCATCGGCATCGAGAAACCGCTCGAGGTCCCGCGGCGCGAGGCGGAAATCGGTCGGTCGGATGGCTTCGTGGGCTTCCTGGGCGTTCTTGACCCGCGTCTGATAGCGGCGGGGGCCCGCATAGTAGTCAGCTCCGAAGAGCTCCCGGATGACGCGCGCCGACTCGCCCATCGCCTTCTCGCTGAGCGTCGTCGAGTCGGTCCGGTGGTACGTGATGAGGCCCTCGATCTCGCCGCCGCCGATTTCCTTGCCCTGGAACAGGCGCTGCGCCACCTGCATCGTGCGTTCGGTCGAGAACCCGAGCTTCCGCGAGGCTTCCTGCGACAGCGTGGACGTCGTGAACGGCGGGGCCGGGCGCTCGAGGCCCGGCCTAGCCTCGACCGACGTGACCGTCCACGGCAGCGTCCCCGCCAGCAAGCCAGCCAGCTCGCGCGCCTGCGCCTCGTCGAGCAGCCGGACGCCGTCGGCGGCGAGCGCACCGGTGCCCGCGTCGAAGTCCCTGCTCGTCGCCAGGCGCTGGCCGCCGATGCGCACGAGGGTCGCCGTGAAGGGCCGGCCGCCGCCCGTGAGCGCAGCTTCGAGGCCCCAGTAGCGGCTGGATCGGAACGCGCGCCGCGCTTCCTCGCGCTCGACCAGCAGCCGGACGGCCACGCTCTGCACGCGCCCCGCGCTCAAGCCCGTGCCGACCTTCTTCCACAACACCGGCGAGAGCGTGTAGCCGTAGAGCCGGTCGAGGATCCGCCGCGCCTCCTGGGCGCGGACGAGGTTCTCGTCCAGATCGCGCGCCCCCCGCACGGCCTCCTTGACGGCGCCCTCGGTGATCTCGTGGAACACGATGCGCCGCACCGGAATCCTCGGCTTGAGCACCTCGCGCAGGTGCCAGCTGATCGATTCGCCTTCGCGGTCGGGGTCCGTCGCGAGCAGGAGTTCGGACGCCTGTTTGACGGCCGCCCTGAGCGCCTGCACCTGCTTCTTCTTGCCGGCGGGAATGACGTAGTAGGGCGTGAAATCGCCCTCCACGTCCACCGCCAGGCGGCTCCAGCTCTTCTCCCGGATCTCGGCCGGGACCTCCGAGGCCTTCTCGGGCAGGTCGCGGACGTGGCCGAAGCTCGCCTCGATCTGGTAGGCGCGCCCGAGGAACCGCGCCAGGGTTTTCGCCTTGGCGGGCGACTCCACGATTACCAACGGTTTCGCCATATCTTCACCGGCATATGAGCGTTCCGCTACGTTAGCACGTTCGCCCCGGCCGTCACGAATCGCCCGCCTCCGGCGCGCGTGACGGCGCCCTCCACCTCGAGCCTGGCGATTTCCGCGAGCAGCTGCGCGGTGCCCAGCCCCGTCAGCGCGGCCAGGTCGTCGATGCCGTACGACTCGCCGGGGCGCATGAGCGTGAGGAGGCGCGAGCGCCGGGGCTGCCCGCCGGCCGGAAGCGGTCCGGGGCCGGACGCTCCAGCGAACACGGCGTCGACGCCGGGTCCTGGCTCGAGTCCTAGCCCCGCGAGGCCGGCCGACCAGTCGCCGCGCAGCGCCTCGAGCACGTCCCGGGCGTCCTCGACAATCGGCGCGCCGTCTCGAAGCAGAGCGTGCGCGCCCCGGTTGCGGCCGCCGAGCACCGTGCCGGGCACGGCCATGACCGAACGGTTCTGTTCCAGCGCGCACCTGGCGGTAATCAGCGAGCCGCTGCGGCCCGGCGCCTCGACCACGACGACGCCGAGCGAGAGGCCGCTGATGATGCGGTTGCGGCGCGGGAAGTGCCACCCCCTGGGCGGCACGCCCGGGGCGAACTCGCTCACGACGGCCCCTGCGCACGCGATCTCCGCCATGAGCGCCGCGTGCTCGGGCGGATAGGGCACATCGGCGCCGCAGCCCAGGACCGCCACCGTGCGCCCGCCCGCGCGCAGCGCGCCGCGATGCGCTGCAGCGTCGATGCCGCGCGCGAGGCCGCTCACAACGAGCAGCCCCGCGCGGGCCAGGTCGCGGCCTAGGCGAAAGGCCGCCTCGAGACCGTGCGGCGAGGCCGAGCGCGACCCGACGATGCCGACGGCCGGTTCTCCGGGGCCGAGATGGCCGCGCAGCCAGAGCGTCAGCGGAGGATCGGAAATGCGCTCGAGGAGCACGGGGTACTCCGGCCCGCCCCGCGCGAGGATCCCCATGCCGCCCGCTTTAGCGGCGGCTAAGGCCTGCCCGGCTCGCGCCCTGAGCGCCGCCGCCGCAGCCGGCACGTCCTCGACACCCAGCTGCCGGAGCGCCGCTTCAAGACCCGCAAACGTCCAGACCTCCGGTGCGCCCGCAGACGAATCGCCCTGCCCGGGCTCCGGCGGCCGCGGCCGCCTGGCCCGCTCCCGTTCGGTCCACAGGAGCGACAGCGCGACGCGATCGAGGAGAGACGCCACGCGAACCCGCATGCGAGGAGCATACCAGCCGCTTGCGCCTCTGGGAGCCGGGGGCTATAGTGGTAGAAAGCCTGCCTGCTCTGCTCGTTCCGGCGCCAGGTGCCGGCGAGGGCGTCTATGGCCGCGTTGAACCGACTCATCGCACTCACGGCCTGCGGGGTTGCACTCTCTGCCACGCTCGCCGACGCTGCCGACCGGAAGGCCGCCCAGCAGCAGGTCGATTTCGGCATCCGCGTCGCCCGCCAGGGGCTCTGGCGCGAGGCGACCTACCGGTGGGAGCGCGCCGTTCAGCTGGACCCGACCTACGCGGCGGCCTACAACAACCTCGCGGTGGCGTACGAGCAGGCCGGAGCGCTCGACAAGGCGAAGCAAGCCTACCAGAAGGCCGCCGAACTGGATCCGAAGAACGCGTCCATCAAGCAGAACATCGAGCTGTTCGAGGAAATCAACGACCGTGCGAGCCGCAAGGATCCTCAGTAGCGTCGCCGCCGCCTTCCTTGCCGGCGCCTGCGCCGCGGCCAGCGTCGTCGAAGTCCCGGTCGAGACCCCGATCAAGCCGAAACTCGACGCCTCGGCCTTTGATCGGGTGTACGTGGCCGGGTTCCTCGCGGGGGGCGAGGAGGACGTGGACGCCAACATCGAGACCGTGCGGCTGCTGCGCAGCCAGCTCAGGAACAAGGCGAGCCTGCGCGTGATCGAGGCCGACGTGCTGCCCCTGATGGACGCGGCGGCTGGCGCCCAGGAGGGCGGGGCCGCGACCGCCCAGACCCCGCTGGCCGCCATCCGCGAGGAGAAGGACCTCGAGCCCTACGAGAAGGTGTTCGAACGGAAGGACTACTGGAAGAAGATCGGCGACGAGTACCAGGGCCCGCTCATCGTGACGGGCTCCGTGATCTTCGTGCCGCACCAGCGGTCGGGGTACGTGCAGCGCGAGCAGGAAACCTACGACGCGTTCGGCCGGCGCAGCGTGGTCCCCACCCGCACGTACATGGATCGCAAGGGCTACATCCTCAAGCCGAAGTTCATCTTCATCGACGGCCGGACCGGCGAGACGCTCCATACCGAGACCTTCCGCGAAGAAGTCCTGTACAACGCCGAGCAGAGCACGCCGGCGCTGTCGGCCTACTTCGAGCTGATGGACCGCCTCCTGCCCTCGTTCCTGGCGACGCTCAGCAGCCAGTCGATCAAGGGCACTCGGATGCTGATCAGGTAGCGCCACGCCGCCGGTTCCTCCGCCGGGCGCGCGCCGGACGGCGGCTGCCGGTGAGAATCCGTCGGGCTGGCGGGGCGTCCGCGTGTTCTGCTATGATTGGCGTTTGCGCCGGTGAGTTGGGCCCTCTTATTGGCCCGGCTTCCGGCCCGCTCTGACAGAGGAGCCAGTCGTGTACGCGATTGTTCAGAACGGCGGACATCAGCTCAAGGTCGAGCCCGGCGCGACCGTCACCGTCGATCGCATGGCCGGTGACGCGGGCGCCGAGGTGACCTTCGACAAGGTCCTCCTGGTGGCCAAGGACGGCGAGGTGACCACGGGCACCCCGTTCGTGAACGGCGCCAAGGTCCTTGGCGTCGTGGAAGACCACCCGCGCGGACCGAAGGTCCGGGTGTTCACCAGCAAGCGCCGCAAGCAGGTGCGGCGGACTCTCGGCTTTCGCGCGGAACTGACTCGCGTGCGCATCACGAGCATCGAGGTCTAGGGAGCACCACCATGGCACACAAGAAGGGACAGGGCAGCTCCCGCAACGGGCGCGACAGCAACTCGCAGCGGCTCGGCGTGAAGCGGTTCGGCGGCAACCTGGTGCCGGGCGGCTCCATCCTCGTCCGCCAGCGGGGGCGGAAGTTCCAGCCCGGCCTCAACGTCGGCCTCGGCAAGGACGACACGCTCTACGCGAAGGTGACCGGCGTCGTGAAGTTCGAGGACCACGGCGGGCACGGCCGCTTCATCAGCGTCCACCCGGTGGACCAGAAGTAGCCCCGGCCGCGCGCCCCGCGCATCGCGGCTTCGGCCGCCGTCATGGCCGCGGGCCGCCTCGCCGCGCGGCCGCCCTGCTGCAAACCCGCCGTTCAGGAGCCAGCCATGACGCCCGCCCCGTCCAGGCGCCGTCCCGTTGTCGGCGTGATGGGATCCAGCACCAGCCCGTACGAGGATCTCGCGGCGCCGCTCGGCCGATGGCTGGCCTCGCTCGGCGTGCACCTGCTCACGGGCGCCGGCGCCGGCACGATGGCGGCGGTCAGCCGCGCCTTCGTCGAAACGCAGCCCCGCGCGGGTCAGGCGATCGGAATCGTGCCGGCCGACCTCGTCGCGGGCGTCGCAGCGCCGCGGCCCGGGTACCCGAACCCGTTCGTCGAAATCGCGGTCTTCACGCACCTGCCGCTCAGCGGCATCGCCGGCACAGATCCCCGCAGCCGCAATCACATCAACATCCTGTCCTCGGACGTGGTGATCGTGCTCCCTGGAGGCGAGGGCACGCGCTCGGAAGCCGAGCTCGCCGTCCGCTACGGCAAGCCGGCGGTCGCGCACTTCGGCGACAACCCGGTGGACTGGAGCCCGCCCGAGGGCGTACCGCTCGCGCGCACGCTGGCCGACGTGCAGGCGTTCGTCCGCGCCGCCCTTTCGTAGAACCCGGGAAACCGGGGTCAGATCCAGGATTCCGGTGCCAGGTCGGGGTTCGGGCCACCCCTCCCCGGTCGGGGTTCGGGGGTCTGGGGCCGGGGATTCTGAGTTCCGGATTCCGATTTCGGCGTCCCCCGCCCCTCCTGTGCCCTACCGCGCGACCCGTTCGCCTTCAATTTCGACCACGATGACCGTGCCCATCGGGTCTAGGATCGGCCTCGGCACCGTGAACGATTGGCGGCCGTCCTTCTCCGCGATCGCCACCGGCAGCCCGTTGGCCAGGAAGTAGGCCCGCTTCACGGCGTTCTTCATGGGCGGCAGCTCGACTGGCACGCGCGGCTCGACGAAGATCGTGAAGTACAGCTTCCCTGGCTTGGCCGTCACCCGGTAGTCGTTCCAGGACAGGAACAAGGGGCTGCCGCGGAGGTCCTTCGCACCCTTCGCGCTGGCCTCGCCGAACTCCTCGCCGAACGGCGTCGGCCACGCGCCGTAGACGGCCTCGCCGTTGATCCTCAGCCACTGTCCGGCCGCGCGGAGGACGTCCTGGCTCGCCTGCGGGATGACGCCGTCCGCCATGGGCCCGACGTTCAGCAGGTAGTTGCCGCCCTTGCTGACGATGTCCACCAGCTTGAAGACGATCTCTCCCGGGTTCTTCCAGTCCACGTCGTCTTTGCGGTAGCCCCACGTGTGGTTGATCGTCGCCGGCGTCTCCCACGCCTCCGTCTGCTTCTCGCCCGGGATGATGTTGTCGCCGGTGCTGATGTAGTCGCCCTCCGCCCCGAGCCGCCCGTCGATGAGCGTGTCCGGCTGCAACGATCTCACGAGCTCCGTGAACCGCCGCGCGCGCTCGGAGGTCATCAGCTGGGGCGTGTCGAACCAGACGAGGGCCACCGGCCCGTAGCCGGTGAGGAGTTCGCGCACCTGGGGATAGGCCTTGTCGCGCAGGTACTGATCGAAGTCCTTCTCCGCGTTCGGCTTGAAGTCCCAGTCGTTGCCGGCGCCGTTGGGCTCGTGCCAGTCCTGCGCCTGCGAGTAGTAGAACCCGAGCCGCATGCCGCGTTTCGCGCACGCCTCGGCCAGCTCTTTCACGATGTCGCGCCGGAACGGCGTCGCGTCCACGACGTTGTAGCGGCTGACCTTCGACCCGAACAGCGCGAAGCCGTCGTGGTGCTTCGACGTGATGACGATGTACTTCATGCCCGCGTCCTGGGCGAGCTGCACCCAGGCGTCGGCGTCGAACTTGATCGGGTTGAACCGGGAGGCGAGCTCCTCGTACTCCCGCACCGGGATCCGCGCGCGGTGCATGATCCACTCGCCGATGCCGGGAATCCGGGCGCCCTTCCACTCACCCGCGGGAATGGCGTAGAGCCCCCAGTGAATGAACAGCCCGTACTTCGCCTCGCGGAACCAGGCGAGCCTGGCCTCCTTCGCCGGATCTGGCGACGCGTGCGCGGATTGCCGAGCAGCCAGCGGCGCCGCGGCGGCGCACAGGCACGCGCAGGCGAGCAGGCTCCGCGTCAGCCGGCGTGCACGACGGTGCGATGCGCTCATGATCCCCCCTGTCTCCGTGCGCGCCGATCTTGCGTCACCTCGGCCGCGACTTCAAGCGCGTTCGCCAGGCGTTGGCCTTCGCGCCGTGGGCCGCGCCGCTTCTGCCGGTCCCGGGGCGCCGGAGCTCCTTCGCTTGCAATACTGTGTATTGCATAGTATAGTAGTATACATGGTAACTGGCGCGACACAGCAGACACTGCGCGACGGCCTCTCCCTCGAGCTCCGCCGGGGCGCCCTGGTCCTCGCCGTGCTCCTCGAACTGCGTCACGAGGAGTACGGCTACTCGCTCAAGAAACTGCTCTCCGAGAAGGGCCTGGAGATCGACGAAGGCACCCTGTACCCCCTCCTGCGCCGGCTCGAGTCGCAGGGACTGCTGAGGAGCGCCTGGCGCGTCGAAGACGGCCGCCCGCGGCGCTACTACCAGGCCAGCGCGCAGGGCGCGAAGCTGGCGAAGGAGCTGACCGCCGAGTGGCGGAAGCTCGCGGACGCGCTCGGAACGGTGATCGGCTGACACAGGAGAGAAGCCGAATGGACATGATCGATCGCTACGCGCACGAGGTCGGGCAGCACCTCCCGGCGCTCAGCGTGTGGTGGGGCCTGGCGTTCCTCCTCAACCTGGCGGTGCTGCGAGGGGGCCGATGGACGCGCCCGACGCGGTGGCTGGACTTCGGGCTCGAGCTGGGGCTCGCCGCCATCCTGCTGCGCATCGTCACCGGACCGCCGGCGTTCGCTTACGATCGTCCCATCAAGGTCGTGTTGGGGTGGATCCTGGCCTTCACCGCCGTCAACGCGTGCGTGATGCTGTTCCGCCTGCTGCGGCGGCAGCCGGCCGATCCGTGGGCGGCGGCGTGACGCCGCCGGCCCGCTGCTGGTCCGTCTACCTCCTGCGCTGCGCGGACGGCACCTTCTACGCGGGCTCGACGACGGACGTCGACGCCCGGGCGCGGGCCCACGACGAAGGCCGGGGCGCGCGCTACACGTCCGGCCGGACGCCGGTGACGGTGGTGTACAGGGAGGCGTGCGGATCGCGGTCAGCCGCTCTCAGGCGCGAGCGCGCCCTGAAGCGGCTGACCCGGCTGCAGAAGATCGCCCTCACGCGATCGTGATGCCCGCGTCCAGGTACACGTCCTGGATCGTGTGCAGGAGCTTCGCGCCCTCGGCCATCGGCCGCTGGAACGCCTTGCGCCCGGAGATGAGGCCCATGCCGCCGGCGCGCTTGTTGATGACCGCCGTCGCCACGGCCTCGCCGAAGTCGTTGCTGCCCGAGGCCCCGCCCGAGTTGATGAGCCCCGCGCGGCCCATGTAGCAGTTGACCACCTGGTAGCGCGTCAGGTCGATCGGGTGGTCCGTCGTGAGGTGGGTGTAAATCCGCTCGTCCAGCTTGCCGTAGCTCGACCCGCCGGTGTTGAGCGCCTTGTAGCCGCCGTTGGTCTCGGGCAGCTTCTGCTTGATGATGTCGGCCTCGATCGTCACGCCGAGATGGTTGGCCTGGCCGGTGAGATCCGCGCTCACGTGGTAGTCCTTGTCGGTCTTGAAGGCGCTGTTGCGCAGGTAGCACCACAGCACTGTCGCCATGCCGAGGCGGTGCGCCTCGGCGAACGCCTTCGCCACCTCGACGATCTGCCGGCCGCTCTGGTCGGATCCGTAGTAAATCGTCGCCCCGACCGCCGCCGCGCCCATGTCGGCCGCCTGCTGGATCTCGCCGAACATGATCTGGTCGGCCTTGTTCGGGTACGTCAGCAGCTCGTTGTGGTTGATCTTCACGATGAACGGGATCTTGTGGGCGTACTTGCGAGACACCGCTCCGAGGACGCCGAAGGTCGAGGCCACCGCGTTGCACCCGCCCTCGATGGCGAGCTTCACGATGTTCTCGGCGTCGAAGTAAATCGGGTTCTTCGCGAAGCTCGCGCCGCCGGAGTGCTCGATGCCCTGGTCCACCGGAAGAATCGAGAGGTAGCCCGTTCCGGCCAGCCGCCCGGTCGCGTGGATCCGCTGGAGGTTGCCGAGCACGCGGTTGTTGCGGTCGGACACGGCCCACACGCGGTCCACGAAGTCCGGGCCGGGCAGGTGCAGCAGATCCTTCGGCACCGTCGTGCAGGAGTGCTCAAGCAGGTACCCGGCCTTGTCGCCGAGCAGGGTGACGATCTCGCTGTTCATGATGGCATATCCTCGCGAACCCGCGGGGGCGGCGCAGCTCAGGCGGCCGCGGCCGCGGAAGAGCGGTGAAGGCCCAGGCCGGCCGGCCCGGCCCGGCAGTACTCCAGCGAGTGTGACACGGCGGGCAGAAAAGCTCAAGGCGCGGGCTGGCGCGGCGCCCGCCGGCGCCCGCGCTAGCCCGCTTCCGCGAGATCGACGAACACGATGCTGGACGGGCTGCCCACCGGCACGTACTGCCCCGTGAAAGCCAGCGCGCCGGTGGACGAATCCACCCGGAACACGGTCACGTTGTCGGCCCGCTGATTGCAGCAGCAGAGGAACCGGCCTGCGGGATCGAACGCGAAGCTCCTGGGGTAGTCGCCGCGCGTCCACTCGCTGCCGGCGAAGGTCAGCTCGCCCGCGCGGCCGACCGCGAAGACGCTGATGCTGTCGTGCAGCCGGTTCCCGGCATACACGAACCGGCCGTCGGCCGACACGAGAATCCCCGAGCCGTAGCTGCTGCCGGCGAACCCCGGCGGCAGGCTGGACACGGTCTGCCGGGGCGCGAGCCCGCCCGTCGCGCCGTCGTAGTCGAAGAGCGCGATGGTCGAGCCCTCTTCTTGGATCGAATAGAGCCAGCGGCCGCTTGGATGGAACGCGAAGTGCCTCGGCCCGTCGCCGGGCGGCAGCGCCATCTCGCGCGTGTCGGCGGGCGCGAGGACGCCGGTCCGCTCGTCGAGCTTCCACACGAAGATCCGGTCGAGCCCGAGATCGGCATGGAGCACGAACCGCCCCGACGGATCGGCCTGGACCATGTGCGCGTGCGCCCGGTCGTGCCCGCCCCACGCGTAGCTCCCGGGCGGCGCGCTGGGCGCGAGCCGGAGCCCCACCGCCCCTGCACCCCGCTTGACGTCGGCGGCGCGCCCAAGTCGCCCGTCGGCCAGGATCGGCAGCACCGCGATCGATCCGCCGAGGTAGTTGGCGACGAGCAGGAACCGCCCCGACGGATGCACGCTGAGGTGGGTCGGCCCCGCTCCGCCCGACGACACGGTGTTCAGCTCGAACAGCCGGCCGTCGGCGCGGTCGAGGACGAAGGCGCTCACCGAGCCGGCCGCCGACGCGCCGACCCGGTCCGTCTCGTTCGTGGAGTAGAGCCGCGTGCCGGCGGCGTTGACCGCGAGGCAGCTCGGGCTGGTCCCCAGATCGACGGTGCCGTGCGGCGCGAACGCGCCGGTCTCACAAGCCACCTGGAACAGGTGGATGCCGCGGCCGTTCCCCGGCGGCGGGCCTCCTTGCGCCCGCGGCACGCCGCGATGCGGCGAACTGAAGGTGCCCACGTACGCCATGAGCGGAGCGCCGGCGGCGCTCGCCGCGGCGCGCGGCGGGACCGCGCGGCGGGAGACGGGAATCCGCGACAGGCGCGCGCGAGCGGCCATGGCATGCGCATCGTACCAGCCGCGGGCGCCTCGCGCCACTCGTTGTGTACCCGCGGGTTCGCGGCGAAGTCGGGAGGCCGCGGCCGGCTCCGGCCGCCCGAGCCCACGCACCGCGGCTCCGTCCGCCGCGCCACTCCGGGTCGGGCGCAGGGTGCCCAAGGAAAGCCTCGCCCGCCGCGGCGCACTTGCGAAGCCCGCGGGCCTTCGACCGCGGCATTCTGCGGAATCAGCCGGCGGCAGGCGGGCCGGGCCGGTTTGCTGCTAGACTCTCTGAACCCCGCCCGGGAGGGCGGACCGGCCCCGGGCATCCGGCCTGGCAGCGAAGGAGTCCAACGATGACTCTCGACGACAACGGCCTGACGAGACGCGGGTTCTTCCAGGGCGTGATGGGAGCGGCGGTGGCGGCGGCATTCGCGCCAGGACCCGCGCAGGCCGACACTGCGCGGGCGAGGGTCGTCCGCGTGGAGTCGCCGGGCGTCTGGAAAGGCGACGCAAGACGGCCCGAGGTCGTGGCGGCCATGATCGGCGCCGGCCTCATGTCCTTCACCGGCGAGTCGAAGGCCGACGCGGCGTGGCGGCGCTTCGTCAAGCCCGGCATGCGCGTGGGCGTCAAGCTCAACCTGCTGGGCCGACCCCTCGTCATCACCGCCCGCGAGGTCACAGATGCCGTCGTGTCCGGCGCGCTCGCCGCTGGCGTGAGGCCCGAGGACCTCACGGTGTGGGATCGCAAGCCCGAGCACTTCGGCCCGGACACCTACCAGCCTGGCACGGGCAGGCACGGCGAGCGCATCAAGACCGGCTCCGTGTACCACGACACGATCGCGGCCGACACGAGCGGGGGCAAGGCGCCCATCGACCGGATCCCGATCGAGGAGACCGACGTCACCATCAATCTGCCGGTCATCAAGGACCACGGCATGGCGGGCGTGACCGGCGCGCTCAAGAACATCGCGTTCGGCTGCTACCGGAACACCCGGACTGCGCACAGCGGGAACTGCGACCCGTACATCGCCGAAACGTGCGAGCACTTCTACCGGGTCGCCAGGGTCCCGCTGATCGTGCTGGACGCCACCGAGGGATGCTTCGACCAGGGGCCGGCGCCGTCGAACTCGCAGGCGGTCTGGCGCGAGAACGCCATCTACGTGGCCACCGACCCGGTGGCCCTCGACGTGGTGATGCGGGACGTGATCCACGCGAAGCGTGTCGCGGCGGGCCTGCCCGACGTGATGCGCCGGAGCCGTCACATCGAGACGGCCGCCGGAGCGGGCCTGGGCGTCGGCGACCGCGCGCGGATCGATCTCGTCACGGTCAGAGTCTAGCGCCTCTGCGGGCGCGGCCGCCCCCGAGGCGGCGGAGGGCAGCTCGGCTGTCTGCATCCGCGACCGCGCGCACGACGCCGGCGTGCCGTCGACGGGCGGCCCCAGCCGCCTGTTGGCGCCCCGCCGCCGCGTTGACACTCCCTCTCGCCTCGTGTGTACTTGTCGGGCCGGGTCCGAGCGCCAGCCTGGCGCACCCGGTCGACGGCGCTCCAGGCGCGAACGGGCATCTTCCCGGAGGACGTCATGACACGGTGGATCGCGGCCCTGACCGCCCTCGCGGCGGCCGCGGGCCCGGCCGTCGCAGAGGACGGCTGGCGGCCGCTCTTCAACGGCAAGACGCTCGACGGATGGGCTCAGCTGAACGGCACGGCCCCGTTCACCGTCGCCGACGGCGCCATTGTCGGCACGACGGTGGTGGATTCGCCGAACAGCTTTCTTTGCACGACCGAGGAGTTCGGCGACGTCATCCTGGAGTTCGAGGCGAAGCTCGACGCCCCGATGAACAGCGGCGTGCAGTTCCGCAGCCTGAGCACGCCGGCCTACATGGACGGCCGCGTGCACGGCTACCAGGTCGAGATCGATCCGAGCGACCGCGCGTGGACCGGCGGGATCTACGACGAGGCGCGGCGCGGGTGGCTGCACCCGGTCTACGGGCAGGAGGCCGCGCGCAGGGCCTTTCGGATGCACGAGTGGAACAGGTTTCGCGTAGAAGCCATCGGGCCCTCGCTCCGCACGTGGGTCAACGGCGTTCCGGTGGCGAACGTGGTGGACGACCTGACGCCGAGAGGCTTCATCGGCCTTCAAGTGCACAGCATCGGCAAGGACGCCTCGCGGGCCGGCGAGACGGTGCGCTTCCGCAACATCCGGGTCCTGACGGCGAACCTCGCCGCGCACCGCACGCCCGACCGCGGCGATACGCCGCAGTTCAACTTCATCCCCAACACGCTCACCGAGCGGGAGCGGCAGGAGGGCTGGAGGCTCCTGTGGGACGGCAGCACGACGGCCGGCTGGCGGGGCGCCAGGCTGCGCACGTTCCCCGAGAAGGGCTGGAGCGTCACTGACGGCACGCTGAGCGTCGCCGAGACGGGCGGCGGCGAGGCCGCCGCCGGCGGGGACATCGTCACGGAGGACGAGTACGGCGATTTCGAGTTGATCGTCGAGTTCAACCTGACGAAGGGCGCGAACAGCGGCATCAAGTACTTCGTGGACACCGACCTCAACCAGGGCGCCGGGTCGTCGATCGGGTGCGAGTACCAGCTGCTCGACGACGCCTCGCATCCCGACGCCGCGCTGGGCGTGCAGGGCAACCGGACGCTCGCCGGGCTGTACGACCTGATTCCTCCCGTCGGCGTGCGCTTCAACGGCGTGGGTCAGTGGAACCGCGCCCGCATCGTCGTTCGCGGCGCGCGCGTCGAGCACTGGCTGAACGGGTTCAAGACCGTCGAGTACGAGCGCGGCACGCAGATGTGGCGCGCGCTCGTCAGCCACAGCAAGTACACCGTGTGGCCCGGCTTCGGCGAGCGGCCGAGAGGGCGCATCCTGCTGCAGGACCACGGCAACGCGGTGTCGTTCCGCAGCATCAAGATCAGGGAACTGGATCCGCGCGCGCCGGCCAGGTAGCCGCACCCGGCCCGGCGCACGCGGCCGCACCGCCCCCGAAAGGATCGGCCATGCCGTCCACACCGCACGTGACCCGACGCCGCTTCGTCAAGACCACCGTAGCCGGATCGGCCGGCCTCATGCTCGCGTCTCCGCTGGGCCGCGAGTCGCTGCTGTTCGGGCAGTCGCCGAACCGGCGCATCCAGATTGCGCAAATCGGCTGCGGGCGCATGGGCACGGAGGACCTGCTCGGCACCATCAGGCACGCCGACCTCTGCCGCATCGTCGCCGTGTGCGATCTCGACTCGAAGCGGCTCGCAGCGGCCAAGGCGAAAGCCGAGCAGTTCTACCGGGAGAGGGGCGAGCGCGCCGTCGACGTGAAGGCCTACCGCGACTACCGCGAAGTGCTCGCCAGGCCGGACATCGACGCGGTCAGCGTCACGTCGCCGGACCACTGGCACGCGATCGTGGCCGTGGAAGCCGCGCTGGCCGGCAAGGACCTGCACGTCCAGAAGCCGCTCACCTACGACATCAACGAAGCCATCGCCTTGCGCACGGCCGTGCGGGCCAGGAAACGGATCCTGCAGACCGGGAGCCAGCAGCGGTCGTCGAACCCGTGGAACACCTTCCGCGTGGCGACCGAGGCGGTGCGCAACGGCCGCATCGGCCGGATCCACACGGTGAAGGTGGGCATCGGCCAGGACCAGCCGAAGGGCCAGCCGCCCGCGGCCCAGCCGGTGCCGCCGAACCTCGACTACGAGACATGGCTTGGGCCCGCGCCGCAGCAGCCCTACATGGAGGACCGGGTTCACCCCCAGACCAGCCTGGAGCGTCCGGGGTGGATCACCACCGAGGATTTCGGCCTCGGGATGATCACGAACTGGGGCGCGCACCACATCGACATCGCGCAGTGGGGCCTCGGACAGGAACTGGGCGGGCCGCTGACGATCGAGGCGAAGGCCGCGTTCATGACCGGCGACGTGTGGACCGTGCACCACACCTATCACGTCGAGATGACCTATCCCGGCGGCGTCCGCCTCATCATGGACGACACGTTCCCCAACGGCATCCGGTTCGAGGGCGAAGACGGCTGGGTCTTCTGCGCGCGCGGGGCGGGCCTGGTGACGAGCAGCGACCCCGGCGCGGCGCAGCAGCAGGCGTCCCGGGCCAAGTCGCTCGACGCAAGCCGCCTCGAGATTCTGACGGCGCCCTACGGACCGAAGGACGTGCGGTGGCCTGAGAGCGAGGATCACTACCGCAACTGGCTGGAGGCCATCGCGGCGCGCAAGGACCCGGTGGCGCCCGTGGATCAGGCGGCCCGCAGCCTGGAGGCGTGCGCGGCAGCCTGGATCGGCATGAAGCTGCAGCGGAAGCTGGCGTGGGACCCGGCGCGGGAGGCCTTCGTGGACGACGACCAGGCCAACGCCATGCGCCGGCGCGCGCCGCGCTCGCCCGCGTACGACATCGACGCGGTGATGCGCAGGGCCGGCCTCGCCTGACCCCGGCGGCTGACCCCGAGGGCCGGCAGTGTGCTAGCGTAGGGGCGGATGTTCGTCGACGAAGTCGAAATCCGGGTCGCGTCCGGCGCAGGCGGGCGCGGGTGCATCGCGTTCCGGCGCGAGAAGTACGTGCCGAGGGGCGGCCCGAGCGGCGGCGACGGCGGCAACGGGGGCTCGGTGTTCCTGACGGCGAGCCCTCATCTGAACACGCTGGTCAG
This sequence comes from Acidobacteriota bacterium, assembly GCA_029562975.1. Lineage (GTDB taxonomy): Bacteria > Acidobacteriota > Vicinamibacteria > Vicinamibacterales > JAKQTR01 > JAKQTR01. The sequence goes on from JAKQTR010000030.1 coordinate 192,181, forward strand.
TTTCCGCTTCCACCCCGACTTCCGGGCGGAGCGAGGCCAGCACGGCCTCGGCTCCAACATGCACGGCCGACGCGGCAAGCACCTCGTCATCAAGGTGCCTATCGGCACCGTCGTCTACGAGCTGCCGGAGTCGGGCGGCGAGCCCCTCCAGATTGCCGACCTGATCGAGTCCGGCGCGCGCGTGCGCGTGGCGGCCGGGGGCCAGGGCGGCCGGGGCAATGCTCGCTTCGCGTCGGCGACGAACCGCGCGCCCCGGCGGGCGGACCCCGGTATGCCCGGGGAGGAGAAGCGCCTCAGGCTGCAGCTCAAGCTGCTGGCCGATGTCGGGCTCGTCGGCTTCCCCAATGCGGGCAAGTCCACGCTCATCTCGGCCATCTCCGCGGCGAAACCGAAGATCGCCGACTACCCCTTCACGACGCTGACGCCCCACCTCGGCGTCGTCGCGCTCGACGATGACCGCAGCTTCGTCGTCGCGGACGTGCCGGGACTCATCGAGGGCGCGCACCGCGGCCTCGGCCTCGGCCACCAGTTCCTCCAGCACCTCGAGCGCACCCGCGTGCTGGTGCACGTCGTGGACGTGTCGGGCGCGTCCGGGCGGGACGTCGTCGAGGACTTCGACACGATCCGGCGCGAGCTCCGCCTCTACCGCCCCGAGCTCGCCGACAAGCCGGCCATCGCCGCCGCGAACAAGATGGACGCGGCAGCCGACGCGGGAGAGGCCGACCGCCTCGACGCGCACGTCGCGCCGCTCGGAATCCCGATCCACCGCATCTCGGCGGTCACCGGCCGCGGCGTGGCCGCCCTCGTCGAGGACATGTGGCGTCACCTGCAAGGCTCGGTGCCGGATGCCTAGCCGGACGCGGCGGCTCGGCGTCCTCGGCGGCACCTTCGACCCCATCCACCTCGGCCACCTCGCCGCCGCGACGGCAGCCGCCTCCGCACTGGGGCTCGAGGAGGTCCTGCTGGTCCCGTCGCGCACGCCGCCCCACCGCCGCGTCGATCCGTCCGCGTCGGTCTTCCACCGCTTCGCGATGGTCGCGCTGGCGGCAGCGACCGATCCGCGGCTGGTCGCCAGCGACCTCGAACTCGATCGCACCGGCGCGTCGTACACGGCCGACACGCTCCGCGCGCTCCACGCGACGGGGCTCGCCGCGTGGCAGATTTTCTTCACGACCGGGGCCGATGCCTTCGCGGAAATTGCCACCTGGCGGGAGTATCCGAGCGTGCTGGAGCTCGCTCACTTCGTCGTCTGCGCGCGTGCCGGCATCGAGGCCTCCTCGCTTCGGGCCCGGCTGCCGGAGCTGGCCGGACGGATGGTCCTGCTCGCTCCGAACGTCTGGGACGCCGGCCGCAGCGCCGTCGGCCGCCCTCGCCAGGAAGGCGACGAGCCCTGGAACGGGCGGGAAACGCGCATCTTCCTCCTTGACGGCCAGACGCCCGACATCTCATCCACGGCGGTTCGCGCGCGTGCGCGTGCAGGGCGGCCCCTGGCGGGCCTGGTGCCTCCCGAAGTCGACGACTACATCCGCCGCCACGGTCTCTACGGCGCTCCGGCTGGCGCCGCCGACGGTGGCAGGCCCGCGGCCGGCAACTTGCATGAGTAGAACTCCGAGCGCGCGCGCGAAGACCGCAGGCGGACCCGGCCCGGGCCCGCGAACCCGAAAGGCCGGCGGCAAAGCGGCCGCCGACACGGCGGGGCACGAACCGCCGATCGCACTCGTCCGGGCGGCGCGGGCCGCAGCCGAAAAGAAGGCCACCGACGTCGTGGCGCTCGACTTGCGCCAGGTGCAGGCGTTCACGGACTTCTTCCTGATCTGCACGGGCCAGAACACCCGGCAGGTGCGGGCGATTGCGGACGCGGTCGAGGCGGCGCTGGGAAAGCACGGCGAGAAGCCCGCCCACGTCGAAGGCTATGACCGGGCGAACTGGATCCTGCTCGACTACTTCAGCTTCGTCGTCCACGTCTTCGCGCCGGAGGCGCGGGCCTTCTACGACATCGAGCGGCTCTGGGGCAGCGCCAGCCGGCTCAGCCTGCCGGACGCCGCGGGCTGAGGCCGCCCGGCTGGCGCGGAGGACGGCCATCCGCGCCGGCTTCGTCGCCTTGCGCGGCGCCGCGGGGCGCGCGGCGGGGCTCGCCCGCGAGGCCCTCAGCGCCCTGGCGTCCGTCGTCATTGCGCCCGAGTGCGCGGCGTGCGGACGCGCACTCGAGCGGCCCGACCTCGGGGCCGTCTGCCCCGCCTGCTGGCAGGCCGTCCGCCGCTTCACTCCCCCGGTCTGCCCCGCGTGCGGGATATCCGTGTCGCCGCACGCGACCGGGCCAGCCGGCCCGTGCGAGGCCTGCCAATCGGGCGCGCGCGTCGTCTCGGCCGCGCGTGCCGTCGGCCCCTATGAAGGCCGCCTGCGCGAGATCATTCACGCCTGCAAGTACGAGCGGCGCCCCTCGCTCGCCGGCCCGCTCGCGACGCTGCTCCTCGAGGCGGGACGCGAGGTCCTGGACGGGGCCGATGTCGTGGTGCCGGTGCCGCTCCACTGGACACGCCGCCATCAGAGGGGATTCAACCAGGCCGAAGCCCTCGCGACCCGCCTCGGCGTTCCCGTCGCCCGGGCGCTCAGAAGGACCAGGCGCACCAGGCCGCAGGTCGAGTTGCCGGCCGGCGACCGCCACCGCAACGTCAGCGGGGCGTTCGGCCTCGCCCGGTGCGCCGGCGGGCCGCCGGGCCGAGTTCGCTGGCGCCGCGGCGCGCGGCCGCTCGCCGGCCGCATCGTCGTCCTCGTCGACGACGTGGCGACGACCGGCGCCACACTCGACGCCTGCGCTCGCGTCCTCCTGGAGGCGGGCGCTCGGGAGGTGCGGGCGCTCACGGCAGCCCGAGTCGCCTCGCCACGGCGGTAGCGACCTCGTCGGCGACGGCCTCGACCCCGCGCGCCGCGTCGATGACGACCCACAGGAGATCCGCTGCCTGCCGCAGGTAACTGGCCCGCACCCGAGCCAGCATGGAGAGATCGCGCTCGAACTTGTCCCGCCCGGTGGCCTTCCGCGCCGCGGCCACCTCGGGCGCGATGTCGAGCAGCACCGTCAGGTCGGGCTGCGGGAGGCAGACCTGGGCTGCGGTCAGCCAGCGCGGGTCGAGGCCCTGCGCCTCTCCGTAGGCCACGCTCGACGCGAGGTACCTGTCGCAAATCACGACCCGGCCCGCGGCAAGCCATCCCTGGATCGCCTGCTTCCGCTCGAAACGGTTCGCGATGAGCAGCAGTTGCAGCGTGTCGGGGCCGAAGTCCCGCTCCTGATGCAGGCCCTTCCAGATCTCGGCCCCGATCGGCGTGTCGTAATCCGGAAACGCCAGGGACTCGACCTCCCGGCCGCGCGCTTCGACCCATCGGCGCAGCAGGCGCGCCTGCGTTTCCTTGCCGCTCTGATCGAGGCCCTCGAAGACGATCAGCAGTCCGCTCATGAGAACCCGCCGGACGCCGGAAGCCAGAACCCCGAACCGGCATTCGGAGCGCCGAATCCTCGCCCCTGGTCCCGTGGCCCTGCTCAGACCTCGTGCCTGAACAAGTCCTCGTACGATTGCCGTTTGCGGACGATCTGCCAGCGCTCACCGTCCACGAGCACTTCCGCGGGCAGCCGCCGCCGGTTGTAGTTGGACGCCATGACGAATCCGTACGCCCCCGCGTCCAGCACGGCCACGAGGTCGCCCACCTCGACCGGCCCCAGTTCCCGGGCGTGCCCGAGCGTGTCGCCTGTTTCGCACAGCGGACCCACGACCTCGCACGGCGTCGCCGCTCCGCCGCGCGGCTCTACCTCGACGATTCGATGGTACGCCTCGTACAGCATGGGCCTGATGAGTTCCGTCATGCCGGCATCGAGGATGACGAATCTCGGAGACCCGGGGTACGCCTTCGTGTCGGCGACGCGGCCCACCAGGGCGCCCGCCTGTGCGACAAGGTACCGGCCCGGCTCGACGATCAGGCGGAGGCCCGTCTCCCGGACGGCGGGCAGGATGGCCGCGGCGTACTCGTCGACGCTGGGACCCGCTCCGCCCTCGTAGGGCACGCCCAGGCCGCCGCCAAGGTCGATGTGCTCGAGGGCAAGGCCCCAGTCCCTGGCTGCCCGGGCCAAGCCGGCGAGGAGGCCGGCCGCCCGCCCGAGCGGCGCGACGTCGAGGATCTGGGAGCCGAGGTGGACGTGCAGGCCCACCGGCTCGAGTCCCGGCATGCGCGCCATCTCCCGCAGGAGGCCGGCGGCGCACTCGATGGGAACGCCGAACTTGCTGAGCCGCGAGCCGGTCGAGATGTGCGCGTGAGTGTTCGGTGCGATGTCCGGATTGGCGCGCAGCGCCACTCGCGCCCGCACGCCCCGCCCGCGGGCGATGGCATCGATGCGCTCCGCCTCCCCGCCCGACTCGATGTTGATGGCGCCGACTCCAAGCGCGACGGCCCGCTCGAGTTCGTCCCGCGTCTTCCCGACGCCGGTGAAGACGATCTGCGGCGGCGAGAAGCCCGCACGCAGCGCCGCCTCGATCTCCCCGCCCGAGTTCGCGTCGGCCCCGGCCCCCAGTTCGCGCAGCAAGGCCAGGAGCGCCAGCGCCGAGTTGGCCTTCAGGGCGAAGTGGATGGCGTGCGGCCAGGCGGCGAGCGCCCGGTCGAGGCTCGCGTACGCGGCCCGCACGCTCCCGGCGCTGTAGACGTACACGGGGGTCTCCGCCGCGCGCGCGATGTCGGCCACCGGGACGCCCTCGCACGCGAGCCGCCCGCCGCGGAAGCCAAATCCGGTCACAGACCGGGCATCTTACCCGACCTCCTCGGCGTTTGACACCCCCCGGCTCACGCGGTATTCTGCGGCGCTGTCTCGCTGACGACATGCCGCCAGAGCCGACCGCCCCGACGACGGACGTCAACGCGCTCATCGAGCGCTGCCTCCAGGGCGATCAGCAGGCCTGGGACGCCATCGTCCGCCTCCACTGGCGGCGGGTGTTCAACGTCGCCTACAAGTTCGTAGGCCGGCACGACGAAGCCGAGGACTTGACGCAGGACGTGTTCCTCAAGGTCTACCGGTCGCTCGGCACGTTCGACCGCCGCGCCAACTTCCAGACCTGGCTTATCAGCGTGAGCCGCAACCTGTGCATCGATCACTACCGCAGCGTCCGCAAGGAGCGGGAGACGATCGACCGGGACGTGAACGCCGACGACTTGTCGCCGGTCTCGAGGGAAGTCAACCCGCTCGTGGCCCTCGAGCGCCGCGACCTCGCACGGGAGCTGCGCCGCGCCCTCGACGAGCTGCCAAGGGCGCTGCGCGCGGCGGTCGTGATGCGGGACCTCCAGGATCTCTCCTACCAGGAGATCGCCGACCGGCTGGGCCTGCCTGAAGGCACGGTGAAGTCCCGAATCAACCGCGGCCGGCACGAACTCGCGCGCCAGATCACGCGTCTCAGAGAAGAGGACCAGGCCAGAGGGGCCGCGCCCCGCCAGGCCGGGGTGTCCGGAGCATGAGCATGACGCTGACCATCGACCACGTTCGGGGCGTCGCCGTCGTCCGCGTCGCCGAGAGCCGGCTGATGTACCCGCTGCTCTCCGATTTCGCGGCGGCGGTGGGCGGCCTCGTGGCCGCCGGCACCCCCAAGGTGATCATCGATCTCTCGCCCGTCGTCTACATCGACAGCGCCACCATCGGCTGCCTGATGGATCTCTACCGCCAGGCCGCGGCGGCCGGCGGGTCGCTGAAGCTCGCTGGTGTGCAGCGGCGGGTGGAGACGATGCTGACGATGACCGGCGCGCACAACTTCATCCAGTTGTTCGCCGACGAGGCGGCCGCGCTCGCCAGCTTCGAGGGGTAGCCATGCGGACGATCAAGACGACCACCGGCGCGGACATCCCCCTCGACGGCGACCTGCTGACCGTCATGGAGACCCTCTTCCAGGAAGTGACGGCGCGGCGGGAGCTCGAGCGGTCGTTCGACGACATGGTGCGGGAGATCCAGCACCTCGTCGGCCAGATGACCGAGGCGGAGCGGGAAGCGTACCTGCGGGAGAGCCTGTTCCTGAACACCGTCACCTACGAGAACGAACGCCTCGGCGCCTACATGCGCAGGCTGGGCCAGGGCGCGTAGGCGGACGGCGCGTCTGCCGATGGGGCTCGCCCACCTCGCCACGCGGTTCACGTGCTCCTGGCCGTGGAGCACACTGGTTCTGCTCTGCGACGGCCGGGTGGTGTGCGGCTGCGCCGATCCGTACGCCGCGCGCGTCGTGGGCGATGCGCGGACCTCCACGCTGCACGAAATCTGGACCGGGGCGCCGATGGCCGCGCTGCGGGCCGGCCTGAACGGCGGCGGCGCCGCCTTCTGCGGTGACTGTCCGCTGAAGCTCCCCCTCGGCGACGGCGACGCCCCGCCGCAGCGCGGCCTCGACGTCCCACCGCAGCCGTCGCGCCTCTACGTCGAGTGCACCGCCGCCTGCAACATCTCGTGCTTCAAGGCCTGCTGCGCGCCTGAAACCGGCATTACCCGCACGCGGCAGGCGGGCATGCTCGATGCCGGCCTGTTCGGGCGCGTGCTCGACGAAGCCGGCCCCTTCCTCGGCCGCATCGACTTCTTCAACTACGGCGAGGCCTTCCTCCACAAGCGCGCCGTCGAGATGTGCGAACGCGTGAAGCGCGACTTCCCGCACATCTATCTCTACACGAGCACCAACGGCCTGGCGCTCGGCGAGGAGTCCGCGCGGCGGCTCGCGCGGTCGGGCATCGACGAGGTCACCTTCTCCATCGACGGCGCCTCGCAGGCCACCTACGAGCGCTACCGCCGGCGCGGGCGCTTCGAGACCGCCATCGCCAACCTGCGCGCGATGGCCGCCGAGAAGCGCGCCGCGGGCCGGGACGTGCCCGTGCTGAACTGGCGCTACATCCTCTTCGAGTGGAACGACAGCGACGAGGAGATGCAGCGCGCGCGGGACCTGGCGGCCGAGATTGGCGTCGATCGCCTGGCCTGGGAGATCACCGATCATCCGGAGGAGGCGTTCTCGCGCCGGTTCGCGCCCGGAACAGCCGAGCACCAGCGCATCCGCCACGAGATCTGGGACACGAGCAACCTCGGCAACGCCATCCCCGGGGCGACCCCGCGGGCCCGCATCGAGGTGGCGCCGATGGTCCCCGGCCTGCCGCTCTTCGCCAGGCGCGGCCGGCTCTTCGCCGTGCGCACGCGCGTCCACAACCTCTCCACCCGGCCCTTCCCGCGCGAAGCCAGCTACGGCCGCCGGCTCGTCCGCCTCGGCGCCCAGCTCTGCGACGCCTCCGGGATCGTGCTCGACCGCGACCACGCCCGGGCGTGGCTGCCACGCCCAATCGGCCCCGGCGAGCAGGTGGCCGTGCCCATCGAAGTGCTGGCCCCGCCGCAGCCCGGACGCTACCAGCTCAAGTTCGACCTGGTCAGCGAAGGCATCGACTGGTTCGAAGCCTGCGGATCCGACACGACCCTCAGGCCCCTCGTCGTGCTCTGACCGCCCCTCGCGAGACGAGCCGTCGAAGGGGAGCCGCCAGCCGCCAGTGAATCTGAAAACACTGGTCGGTAATTGAGCCCACCAGGAAGGACGAGTCACCCGGGGCGCCTGGCCCCGCCGCTCGCGTCGTGCCGCCGGCAGCAGCTGGGATCGTGCCGCCCTCGTCCAGGCGAGCCAGAAGCGAACGCCATGTCCGACGAGTCCCGGGTCGAGCGGCCGCTCTCGCCGTTTCCCGTCGACGGCTTCTTGAAGGATCTCCTCGAGTGGGTGGCGGAAGGCGTGGTGGCGGCAGACGGCCGACGCCGTCATCGTGACCGACCGAAACGGCGTGATCGAGCACGTGAACCCGGCGGTCGAGCGCATGACCGGCTTCGCGCCCAAGGACCTGACCGACGTCCGCGCCGCGCTGAAGCGGGCAAGCAAGCTGAGCCTGGCCCGCCGGGTGCAGCAGCGGATGTACCCCGGGCCGCCGCCCCAGGGCAGCGGCTGCGACGTTGCCGGCGCCGCCATTCCGGCCGATGAAACGTCAGGAGGATCCGCGACGCGGCGCGGCAGCAGATGCCGATGCGGCAGCCGGACGACATGACGATGCTGGTGTGCGGGCTGTGCCCGGAGAGCTGACAGCCGGCACGCCCCCGCCTGCGGCCAGCCCCGCGCGGCGGCAGGGCCGCACGCGCCGCGCCGGCACCTGCGGCCCTGTCACCTGGAGGAGGAGGATGAGCGGACGGGGCGACTAACCGGCCTTCACCGGCACGGCCGCCGGCGCGAACGCCGGGGCCTGTTCGGGCACCAGCTCCACGAGCTTCCACGCGTCACGCTCCTCGAGGATCCGCTTCGCGAAAGCCGTGTGCAGCGCGTGGCCGGCCCGATGGGCCACCAGGTGCCCGATGATCGGGTGCCCGACGAGCGACAGATCGCCGATGGCATCCAGGATCTTGTGGCGCACGAACTCGTCGTCGTAGCGCAGCTGGTTGTTCAGCACGCCGGTCTCGCTCAGCACGATCGCGTTTTCGAGCGACCCGCCAAGCGCCAGGCCTTGCTGACGCAGCAGCTCGACCTCGTTCAGGAACCCGAACGTCCGGGCCGGCGCGATGCCGTCCACGAACGCGCCCTCGTTGACGCGCAGCGTGTGCGACTGGTGGCGCAGGAGCGGGTGGTCGAAGCTGATGCTGTAGGTGACCTTGAAGTAGTCCGACGGGTAGAGCGACATCAGTTTGTCGCCCCGCGACACGGTGATGGGCCGCAGCACCTTCAAGTAGCGCCGCGGCGCCGGCAGCGTCCGCAGACCGGCTTCCTGGATGAGGTACACAAACGGCGCCGAACTCCCGTCCATGACGGGAACCTCGCGGTGGTCGATCTCGACCACGGCGTTGTCCAAGCCCAGGCAGGTCATCGCAGCCAGCAGGTGCTCGACCGTCTCGACGACCGCCCCGTCGCGCGTCAACCCTGTGGCGTGGTTCGTCCCGCTCACATGCGCCACCGACGCGGGAATCTCCACGCCAAGGTCCGTGCGGCGGAACCGGATGCCGGAGTCCGCGGGAGCAGGCTTGAGCGTCAGCGTGACTTTCTGACCGGAATGGAGTCCGATGCCGGCGCACGTGACCTGGCGCCGTAGTGTCCGTTGAAAGGCCATGATCCTCTCGTCGGTTCAGGAGCTAGAACCGCCCTCTACTACGCAAACTCCATACCGGCATGGATCCTGTCGCACGGAGTCAAGTAAGTCATATTGATATCAACAGTTAAGTCAACACGCTCTCGTTTCGGACGACTTCCACTCGACCGCTAGTGCAGTCAATCAGACACACCACGCCGCCCCTTAAACGTGGTAATTCAGCCACGTTCAGGGCATTGACCGGCCGCCCGGTTCAACACGGCTGCGAGCACCTGGCCCGTATAAGACGCTGGTTCGGTCGCCACGGACTCCGGGGTCCCGGCCGCCACGACCTTCCCGCCCGCTTCCCCGCCGTCCGGACCGAGGTCGATCAGGTGGTCCGCCGTTTTGACGACGTCGAGGTTGTGCTCGATCACGACGACGGTGTTGCCCTGGTCCACCAGCTTGTTCAGCACGTCCAGCAGCTTCTTCACGTCGTCGAAGTGCAGCCCCGTCGTGGGCTCGTCGAGGATGTACAGCGTCCGTCCCGTTCCGCGCTTCGACAGTTCCTTCGCGAGCTTGACGCGCTGCGCCTCGCCGCCGCTGAGCGTCGTGGCCGACTGCCCGAGCTTGATGTAGCCCAGGCCCACGTCCTGCAGTGTCCTGAGCTTGCCGGCGACTGACGGGAAGTGCTCGACCAGCGGCAGGGCCTGGTCGACCGTCAGGTCGAGCATGTCGGCCACCGATCGGCCGCGGTACGTGATCTCGAGCGTCTCGCGGTTGTACCGGCGGCCCTTGCATTCCTCGCACGTGACGTAGACGTCGGGCAGGAAGTGCATCTCGATGGCGATCACGCCGTCTCCCTGGCAGGTCTCGCAGCGGCCGCCCTTCACGTTGAAGGAGAAGCGCCCGGGCTTGAAGCCCCTGGCGCGGGCCTCCGGCACCAGGGCGAACAGCTCGCGGATGAAGGTGAACAGCCCCGTGTACGTCGCGGGGTTGGACCGCGGCGTCCGGCCGATGGGCGATTGATCGATCTCGATGACCTTGTCGATGAGCTCGATGCCCTCGATTCGATCGTGGGCGCCGGGCTCGTCGTTCGCGCGGTAGAGCGAGCGCGCGAGCGCGCGGTACAGGATGTCGTTCACCAGCGTGGACTTGCCCGACCCGCTGACGCCGGTGATCGCCGTGAGCAGCCCGAGCGGGATGCGCACGTCGATGCGCTTGAGATTGTTGGCCCGCGCGCCCCGGATCACCAGCTCGCCTTTGAGCGCCGCGCGCCGCGCGCGCGGCACGCCGATCATGCGTTCGCCCCGCAGGTACTGGCCGGTGAGCGACGCGCGGCCCTCGCGCAGCAGGGCCTGGGGCGTCCCCTGGAAGATGACACGGCCGCCGTGCTCGCCGGCCCCTGGCCCCAGGTCCACGACGTAGTCGGCCGAGCGGATGGTCTCCTCGTCGTGCTCGACGACGATGACCGTGTTGCCGAGGTCGCGGAGCCGGCGGAGCGTCGCGAGCAGCCGCCGGTTGTCGCGCTGGTGCAGCCCGATCGACGGCTCGTCCAGCACGTACAGCACGCCGCGCAGATTCGCGCCGATCTGCGTCGCCAGGCGGATGCGCTGCGCCTCCCCGCCCGAGAGCGTGGCGGCGCTGCGGCCGAGCGTCAGGTAGCCGACGCCGACGTCCACGAGGAAGCGCAGCCGCTCGACGATCTCGCGGTGGATGCGTCCCGCGATCAGCTCCTCGCGCGCCGTCAACTGGTCCGTCTCGAACGCCTCGAGCGCCGCGGAAATCGGCAGCGACACCACCTGCGGCAGCGTGCGCCCTTTCACCCGCACGGCCCGGCTCTCGGGCCGAAGCCGCTCGCCCTGGCACGCGGGGCACGGCCGGAGCGAACGGAACCGCTCGATGTCGGCCTGATCCACCCACGTCGCCTGGTCGTAGCGCCGGCGGAGGTTCGGAATGATGCCCTCGAACCCCTTGCCGTATGGATCCTTCAGCCGCCTCGCGGCCGCTGCGCGGGCCGACGCCGCGGAGCCCCGTCGGCCCGCCGCCGGCCCGTCTTCCGCGGCGGCCGGTGCGCCGCCGCCCGGCCCGCCACGCCCGGCCCCCCGGCCGTTCGTCTTCGCCTCGGCGGCCGGTCCGTAGAGCAGCAAGTCGCGCACTCGCTTCGGCAGCCGGCCGAACGGCACCGTGATGTCGATGCCGAAGTTGCGACCGAGGGCCGCCACCGCCTCGCGCACCAGGCGCCGGTCCCCGGCTGCCCACGGCGCGACGGCCCCTTCCGCCAGCGAGCGGTCCGGATCCGGCACGATCCGCTCAGGATCGAAGTCCCACAGCGCGCCGAGGCCCTGGCATTCGGGACATCCGCCATGGGGCGAATTGAAGGAGAAGGCGCGCGGCGTGAGCTCGGGGATGCTCAGCCCGCACGACACGCAGGCGAGCTTCCGCGAGAACAGGCGATCCCCGGCCGCGAGGCTGTTGACGAGCACGATGTCGTCGGCCAGCCCGAGGGCGATCTCGACCGACTCCGCCAGCCGGCGCTCGATCCCGGGCCGGATGACCACCCGGTCCACCACGATCTCGATGGAGTGATTGCGGCGTCGGTCGAGGGCAATGTCCTCCTCAAGGGCGCGCAACTGGCCGTCCACCCGTGCCTTCAGGAATCCCCGCTGCCGCCAGGCGGCCAGATCCTTCTTGAACTCGCCCTTCCGGCCTCGGACGACCGGGGCCAGCACGTTGATCCGCGTGTCCGGCGGGCTTGCCAGCACCTGCGCCACGATCTGTTCGACGGACTGCGACGTGATGGGAAGGCCGCACTGCGGGCAGTGCGGCACGCCGGTGTTCGCGAACAACAGCCGGAGGTAGTCGTAGATCTCGGTGACGGTGCCCACCGTCGAGCGGGGGTTGGCGCCCGTCGTCTTCTGCTCGATCGAGAGCGCGGGCGACAGGCCCTCGATCGAATCGACGTCGGGCTTCTCCATCTGCTCGAGGAACTGCCGGGCGTACGCCGAGAGCGACTCGACGTAGCGGCGCTGCCCCTCGGCGTAGATCGTGTCGAAGGCGAGCGAGGACTTGCCGGATCCCGACAGGCCCGTGATGACCACGAGCTGGTTGCGCGGCAGGTCCACGTCGATGTTCTTCAGGTTGTGGACGCGCGCGCCGCGGATGGTGATCTGCCGATGGGTCACAATCGATTCGACTCGGGAGTCGGGGCTCGGGGCCCGGAGGACCGGACTCGGGGTCGAGCCCCGGCCCGCCCCTCCTCACAAGCCCAGGCCAGGCCCTGCCCAAACCGAAGATCTTACCACGCGCGGGCGTTATAATCGCGGCACCCGGCGGCGGGCGGGCGGACCCTCCTGGTCCCCGTCGTCCCGCCCCGGTGACCTCGCCATGGAGACTGCCGGAGGCTGACATGGGCCTCGTCGTCGGGCGCAGTGTCCTCCGCAGCGACGGAGCCGCCAAAGCCGCAGGCACCGCGCGCTACGTCGCGGACCTGGCGCGCCCGGGCATGCTGCATGCCCGCACGATCCGCTCCGCCATCCCCTGCGGCGAGGTGACGCGGATCCGGCTCGATTTCGACCGCGCCGGATTCACGATCGTGGACGCCCGCGACATCCCCGGCCGCAACGTCATCTCCCTCGTCGCCGACGACCAGCCGTGCCTCGCCGACGGCGTCGTCCGCCACGTCGCCGAACCTGTCCTGCTGCTGGCCCACGAAGACCGAGAGCGGCTGATCGAGGCCGAGGTCCGGATCGAGTACCGACCCGGCACGGCCGTCCTCGACCCGGCGGCGTCGGGCCGCGCGTTCAAGACCGTGTCCATCGCAAAAGGCGACCTTGCCGCCGGGTTCCGCCGGGCCGACTTCGTCGTCGAGGGCGAGTACCGCACCGGCCACCAAGAGCACCTCTACATTGAGCCCAACGGCATGCTGGCCGTGCCGGAGAATGGCGGCGTGACGATCATCGGCTCGATGCAGTGCCCGTACTACGTGCACCGCGCCCTGACCGCGCTGCTCGGGCTGGCGCCCGACAAGGTGCGCGTCGCGCAGGCCGAGACCGGGGGCGCGTTCGGCGGCAAGGAGGACTACCCGTCGATGATCGCCGGCCATGCGGCGCTCGTCGCGCTGAAGTCGGGCCGGCCGGTGAAGCTCGTGTACGACCGCGCCGAGGACCTGCTCGCGACGACGAAGCGGCACCCGTCCGTGGTGCGCCACCGGACCGGCGTGACGCGCGACGGGCGGATCACAGCCATGGACATCGAGGTGCTGCTCGACGGCGGCGCGTACTGCACGCTGAGCCCGGTCGTCCTGTCGCGCGGCTGCCTGCACGCCACCGGCCCCTACCGCTGCGATCACGTGCGCGTCACCGGGCGGGTCGTCATGACCAACTCGCCGCCCAACGGCGCGTTCAGAGGGTTCGGCGCTCCCCAGACGCTTTTCGCCGCGGAAGTGCACGTCGAACGCATCGCCGAGACCCTCGGCCTCGATCCCGTCCGGGTTCGCGCCGTCAACGCGCTCCGGCCGGGCGACACGACGGCGACCGGCCAGGTCCTCGGCGAGGACACCGCCGCCCTTGACGTGCTGCGTGCGGCCGCCAGACGGAGCGGCTTCGCCCGCAAGCGGCGCGCATATCGCGGCACGCACCGCGGGATCGGCCTGGCGCTCTTCTTCCACGGCGCCGGCTTCACCGGCAACGGCGAGCTGCACCTGCAGTCGAAGGCGTCGCTCGAACTGACCCCCCGCGGCGCGCGCGTGCTGGTCTCGAGCACCGAGATGGGCCAGGGCCAGCGCACCGTCCACGCCCAGATCGTCGCCGAGGCCCTCGGCGTCCCGTACGAGGCCGTCGAGGTGGCGGTTGCCGACACCGCCGTCGTGCCGGACAGCGGGCCGACGGTCGCCTCCCGGACGACGATGATCGTGGGAGGGCTGCTCAGGGACTGCGCCGTCGAGATGCGGCGGAGGCTGGGACGGCTCTCTCCGGCCGCGTACTTGAGGCGGCACGGCCCCCTCGTCGTCACCAGGCAGTATGCGCCACCGCCGAACCAGGAATGGGACGAGGACAGCTACCGCGGATCGGCGTACGGATCGTATGGCTGGGCCTGCGACGTGATCGAGGTGGAGCGCGACCCTGTCACCGAGGAGATCAGGCCGATCCGGGTCACGGCCGCCCACGAGGTCGGCCGGGCCCTCAATCCGCTCGCGGTACGCGGACAGATCGAAGGTGGGACGGCCCAAGGCCTCGGGTACGCGCTGCTCGAAGAGGTCGTCCTGCGCGGCGGAGCGATGGCCAACGCGCAGTTCACCAACTACGTTGTCCCTACGACCCTCGACATCCCGCCACTGGATGTCCTGATCCTGGAGAAACCGTACGCGCACGGCCCGTTCGGGGCCAAGGGCGTGGGCGAGATGCCAATCGACGGCGTGGCGCCGGCCGTCGTCAACGCGATCCGGAGCCTCGGCGTGGACCTGCGGGAGATCCCCGCGACGCCCGAGCGGGTCATGGGGGCGCCGGAGATCGGGGGCCTGGGACGGGCGACTGATGGCTCGTCGGCGCCGGGACGAAGCGGCCGGGGACAAGGGACGCGGGGCCAGGGGCGAGGCACAGGCAGGCGCGGTTGGAACCCGGGAGCCTCCGACGCCGGGGCGCCGAAGACACGGGCGAGGAGCCGGTGACAACACGATCCGCGTTCCGCCCGATCGTGTTCACGCTCAACGGCGCGCGCGCGTCCGTTCGCGCCCACCCGATGGCGCGCCTCCTGGACGTCCTGCGCGAGAGCTGCGGCCTGACGGGCACGAAGGAGGGGTGCGGCGAAGGCGAGTGCGGCGCCTGCACGGTGCTCGTTGACGGCCGCGCGGTGAACTCGTGTCTCGTGCCCGTGGCGCACGTCGCCGGAAGGAAGGTGCTGACGATCGAGGGCTTGAAGGGCCGCCACCCGCTTCAGCGCGCCTTCGCCGAGCACGGCGGCACGCAGTGCGGCTTCTGCACGCCCGGCATGATCCTGGCGGCCGTCGCCCTCGGTCCCCACCCGACACTGGAGGACGTGCGGAGGGGCTTGGCGGGCAACATCTGCCGGTGCACGGGATACGAGGGGATCTATCGCGCCATCCTGAAGTCGGGAGGTGCGAGTCGGGCGTCGGACTCCGGAACTCGAAATGCGGGATCCACAAGACAGGAAAAGACAAGTCACGCCAAAGGCGAGGCGCGCAGCCGAGTCCCGCGTCCGGCGTCCTGCTCGCGGCGCCGGAGCCGTCCGGCAGGCCGGCTGGCGAAGGCCGGAGTCCCGCCCCGCCGCCGGAGGCGCACGTGAGGACCGCGCTGTCGGCCCTGACGCTGCTGCGGCCGCTGTCGCTGCGCGACGCGCTGCGCATGATGCGCGACGACGGGCCGCTCACGCCGCTCGCGGGCTGCACCGACGTTTACGTCGGGCTGAACCTCGGGACCGCGTCCGACCGGCGGTTCATCGATCTTGCGCGCCTCGAGGCCCTGCGCGGCATCGCCGTGCGCGGCGGCGCGATCCGAATCGGCGCGCTGACGACGTACTCCGAGCTGTTGCGGTCCCCGCTGGTGCGTCGCCGGTTGCCCATGCTGGCCTCGGCCGCGGGCGCGATCGGCGCCGTGCAGATCCAGAACCGGGGCACCATCGGCGGCAACATCGCCAACATGTCTCCGGCGGGAGACACGCTGCCCGTGCTGGCCGCCGCCGATGCGCGCGTCGAACTGCGCAGCGTGGACCGGGTGCGGACAGTCCCGTTCGCCCTCTACTACACGGGCTATCGCAGGAGCGTGCGGCGGACCGACGAGATCATCACCGCCATCGAAGTCCCGCCCGTGGAAGGCGCGCAATGGTTCCGCAAGGTCGGCACGCACGCGGCACAGTCGATTTCGAAAGTGGTGATGGCCGGGGTGCGCGCCGAGCGGCCTCGCATCGCGTTCGGCAGCGTCGCGCCAACCGTCGTCCGCGCGCGCCGCACCGAAGACGCGCTCGCGGCGGGCGCCACCATCGCCGAGGCGCGCGAGGTGCTTCAGCTCGACATCAGCCCGATCGACGACATCCGTTCGACCGCCGCCTACCGCCGCGAGGTAGCCGCCCGCCTCCTCACCCAGTTCTGGTCCTCCACCGCCCCGTGAGGCGGTGACAGGCTGATGGGGTCAGATCCAGGTTTGCGGGGTCAGAGCTGGGATCTTGGCATCATGACGGGACGTGGTGCCGCCCCGTCGGACAACCGGCGCGCAGAAGCCAGGGAGCGAGGCGCGTGGCGCCAATCCGCCAGGAATTGGGGCTTGGGGGCCGGGGGATGTCGATTCCCGAATTCCGAGACCCGCATCCTGCCGCGTGGCTACCTTCCCTGCCTTACCGCTCGACACAGCCTCAGCCTCGGTCACGCCCCCGGAGGACTCGTGAGCACGCCTCCGCGAGGATGCGGGGGGGATGCGGGGATGCGGGGTCAGATCCAGTAATACTGGATCTGACCCCGCATCCCCCCCCCGCATCCCCGCATCCACCCCGCCTCTCCGCGTCCCTCCCCGCCACTCGGGAGACTTGAGGCTCGCGATCTAAGGCTCGGTCCCCGGTGTTGGTCAGCGAGGCATCGTTCTCCATCCCAGCTCCAAGACTCCGGCTCCTCGTTCTTCTTTCTTCCCTCCCTCCTGTTCTCTTCCCTGACGCTCATTTCCCCTGCGCGGCGAGTTTCTCGCGAGCCTTCGTGACGTCCCGGTGGAACACGAACAGCTTGTCCGCGTTGTCGGACCTGTCGGTGAAGTTCCAGGTCTTCCCGCCGCGCTGCTTCACCTTCAGCTCCTTCTTGAGGTAGTCGACCTCGAAAATCTCGACGCTGGAGAAGGGCATCGTGAAGGCGTGGTTCGTGTTGGCCGTGACGTAGCGCAGGCCCTCGACGGTCGCCGCCAGCCGGCCCTCACACGACCCGCCCGCGCCGTGCTTGTGGACGACGGCGACAACGGCGTTAAGGCGCACTTCCTTGAACTTGAGCGTGACCGTCGTGTCGCCCGACTCGGCGATCTCGATCGACTGGACCAGGCCGTCCTCCCCCGCCACCGACGCGTTGAGTTGGTGCGTGCCGGCGGTCACCTCCGTCGTTCGGAGAGGGGTAGTGCCGAGGTACTTACGATCCACGAACACCGAAGCGCCTGGCACATCGCTCTCGACGACCAAGGCGGGACCCGCCGGCGCTGGCGGGGGCGGCGCCTCGACAGGCGCGTCACGCTTCGGCCGCGGCCTGCGGACCGGGGGGGACCCGGTTTCGGGCTCCGGCTCGGCGGGCTTCGGCACCGCAGGCGGGGCCGGGGCTTCAGTCCTGGCTTCCTGGGCCGGGGCGGGCTCAGGTTCGCTGCGCGTCAGCCTGCTGGCGATCACGGCGATCAGGCCGAGCAGCGCGAGCGCGGCGAGGCCGATGATCAGGAGCTTTCCGGTGCCGCCCGTGCGCGGCGGCTCGTCCGCATTGAAGATCGACATCGCCTCCTCCTCCGGGGCACAGTATATAGAAGCAGGCGCGCGCCCCTCGCGCCCTCGGCCTCCGCGTGCGCCCCGCCGAAGAGGCTCTGACCTCGGGGTCCGGACAGGCCACACCCTCCCCTTCCCGCGAAGCAGGTCGACGGCAGGGCGGCCCGCCGCAGTCGGGACGACGAGGCGACACGCCCCAGCCTGGTGAATGCTGCCGGCGCCGGAACGTGTCACCATGTCGGCAGGGTGCGGTCATAATCTCCGGACAGATGCCATGGCGATCAACACCCGAACACACTCCCTGCGCGCGGCCTGGCCGGCCTGGCTGACTGGCGCGTGCCTGCTGGCCAGCGCCGTCGAGATTGGCGGCCGCCAGGTCATCCGGCGGTCGGTCCTCGGCGAGGCGACGGCTCTCACCGCCCCGCCGGCCGGGGCGGTCATCGGCTTCGCGGCGCTCGCGGCGGCCGCCTGCCTGTTCTGGCTGCGGCGCCGCAGAGGCGCGACGGCGCCCCGGGCGGTGGCCCTCGCGCTTGCCGTCCTCTTCGTCGCCGGGCTGGCCGCGCAGCAGCGCCTCGGCGCGCGCCTCCAGAGCGACGGCTTCTTCTACTTCGCCTTCCTGCGCTCATTCGTGTTCGATCGCGACGTGAATCTGAGGAACGACTACCCACTCATCGGCATCGGCGGGCAGTGGGCGGACGCGGCCACCGTGACCGGGCACGCGCACTCGGCGTGGTCCGTCGGCCCGGCCATGGCGTGGTCTCCGTTCTTCGCCATCGGCCACGCGGGCGCGCGGTACCTCGCCTCACAGGGCGTGGACGTGCACGTGGACGGCTCCTCGTACCCCTATCGCCAGGCGGTGTGCGTCGCGGGGCTCTTCTACGGCCTGCTGGGCTTCTGGTTCGCGTTCCGCCTGGCGGCGAGACACGTCCCCGAGGGCATCGCGGCTCTCTCGACGGCCGTCATGGCCTTCGGCTCGTTCATGCTCTGGTACCTCGTGAAGGAGCCGACCATGTCGCACGCGACGTCGATGTGCGCTGTGGCGGCGTTCGTCTACGCCTGGGCCGTCACGCGCGGCCGCCGAACACTGCTCCAGTGGGCCGCCCTCGGCCTGCTCGGCGGCCTGATGCTCGCGATCCGCTGGCAGAATCTCGTCTTCATGCTGTTCCCCGCGTGGGAGGCGGCGCGAGCAATCGTTGCCGGGC
Source organism: Acidobacteriota bacterium (assembly GCA_029562975.1). Taxonomy (GTDB): domain Bacteria; phylum Acidobacteriota; class Vicinamibacteria; order Vicinamibacterales; family JAKQTR01; genus JAKQTR01. Next base: position 210,915 of record JAKQTR010000030.1, read on the forward strand.
CCGGGGCGGCCGGCCGACGCCGGATGCTGGCGAACGGGGCGGCCTTTGCCGGGGCCGCCTTCGCGGCTTTCCTCCCGCAGCTCCTCGCGTGGAACGCGATCTACGGGTCGCCGCTCGCCGTCTCTCCGTACTCGCCACGCATGCTGTGGCTGAACCCGGATCTGGTCGGCATGCTCTGGTCGTCGCGCAACGGGCTGTTCGCGACGTCGCCCGTCACGTACGTCGCGGCGGTCGGCCTCGCCTGGTGGGCCTTCCGCGAGCGTTCGTTCGGCCCGCTGGCGCTCGCCGCATTCGGCCTGGCGGTGTACGTCAACGCCTCGGTCGAGGACTGGTGGGGCGGCGCGGCGTTCGGGCCCCGCCGGTTCGACGGCACGGTCCCGCTGCTGGTCTTAGGCCTGGCTGCATCGGTCGAAGGGCTGCGGGGCTGGCTTGCGCGGCGCCCCATGGCCGCCATCGCTTCCCTGCTCGCGGCGCTCGTGCTATGGAATGTCACCGCCATCGCCGCGGCCCTCGCCGGGCGCTTCGGCGGCAGCGTGCCGCAGTCGTTCACCGATCTCTCTGTCGATCAGGCGCGCACGCTCAGCCGGTGGTTCGGCCACCCCTTCTCGTATCCGGCGAACCTGATCTACGCGCTGCGGGAGGGCGTCGCGCCCTGGCGGTGGGACTATTTCGCATTCCCGATGCTTGCCGACGAGCGGCAGCCGTACGGCCGCGTCGACCTGGGCGGGCAGGACGAGTTCTACGTGACGGCGGGCTGGCATGCCCCGGAGGCGGACGCTGACGGGACGACATTCCGCTGGGCCGCCTCGACCGCCGAGATCCTCCTGCCGCTCCATCATCCCGCTCCGGTCACCGTGCAGCTCCGCGTGCGCCCGTTCTCGCCGCCCGGCGCGTCGCCCGCCCTGGCCGTGCGCGTCAATGGCCGCGCCTACGGCCCGTTCCCGGTCGCGCCGGGCTGGCAGCGCGTGGACTTTCCGACCGATGCGGAGGCGTGGCGGGCGGGCGTGAATCGCGTGCAGCTTGTCTGGCCCGCCGCCGCCGTCCCCGCGCGGGTCGGCGTCGGCGGCGACACGCGCGAGCTCGGCGGCTCGGTGGACTACCTGCGGATCGCGCTCCCGCGCTGACGCGCGAGGCGGCGCCAGGCTACTGGATGGAGAGCGCGCCCGCCGGGGCCGTCATGTCGGTCATCGCGAGCGGCGCGGCCTGCGTGGCGTAGTAGATGGTGTGGTTGAGGTTCGTGCCGAAGGCCTTCGTGCCGCCTCCCGGCGACGGCGTCGCCGTGGCGAAGTAGCCCTGCACGGCGGCCCCGGCCGCCAGATTATTGCAGGTCGGCGGCGCATCCGCCGCAGGCCCGCTCGAACTGCCCATCGTCACCTGGTATCCGCTCTTGAAGACGCTGTTCCCGGTGCTCAGGTCGGGGCTGATGAACGCCGTGCCGCCCGGCGGCGGAGTGCCGAGGTTCGAGAGCGACGGCGAGTAGAACCCGTTCCCGCAGCTCGCCGAGTACAGGGACTGCGCCTCGGTGATGGCGCGCAGCGAGGCGATGGCGGACGTCTCGTTGGCCGTCTGCCGCGAGCGGACCAGCCCCGGCACCGCCACGGCCGCGATGACGCCGATGATCGCGACGACGATCAGCAGTTCGATGAGCGTGAACCCGCGTTGCTCGCGCATGATGCCACCCCGGCCGCCCGTCTCGGCCCCGGCCGGCGCCCGCCGTGACGCGTGACGGGCCGCCCGTCTTCAACGATGCCCCTCTGCCGAGGGAATGTCAAGGCAGCCCGGTCCGGCTCCCTGCGCGCGACCTGAGCACGCTGTGGCGCACGCCGTACGCCAGGTAGATCGCGGCTCCCGCCGCCAGCCACACGAAGAAGCGGATCCACGTGAGCAGCGGCAAGTGGAACATCAGGTACAGGCACATGGCGATCGCGATGAGCGGGACCCACGGCACAAACGGCGTGCGGAACGGGCGCACCCGGCTCGGGTCGGTCCGGCGCAGGATCAGGATGCCGGCCGAGACGAGGACGAAGGCGAACAGCGTCCCGATGTTCGTCAGCTCCACGACTTCGTTGATGTTCAAGAAGGTCGCGAAGACCGCGACGAGGACCCCCGTCAGGATCGTGGTGACGTGCGGCGTACGGTACTCCGGGTGCACGCGGGCGGCCCACTTCGGCAGCAGGCCGTCGCGCGCCATCGAGAAGAAGATGCGAGGCTGGCCGAGCTGGAACACCAGCAGCACGCCGCTCGTGGCGCAGACCGCTCCGAACGCGATGATGCCCGACGCCCAGGTGATGCCGTTGGCCGAGAAGGCGGTCGCCAGGGGCTCGGCGGTCCCGAGCTGGCGCCACGGCAGCATGCCCGTCAGGACCATCGCCACCGCGATGTAGATGACGGTGCAGATCACCAGGCTGGCGATCATGCCGATGGGCATGTCGCGCTGGGGGTTCCTCGTCTCCTCGGCGGCGGTGGACACCGCGTCGAAGCCGATGTAGGCAAAGAAGATGATCGCGGCGGCGCTCGAGATACCCGCGAACCCGTTGGGGGCGAACGGCACCCAGTTGGCCGGCCGGACGTAGAAGGCGCCGACCACGCAGAAGAAAACCAGGATCGCCACGTTCATCACCGTGAGCACGCTGGTCACCCACGCGCTTTCGCGGATGCCGACGACCAGCACCCAGGTGATGGCCATCACGATCACGAACGCCGGCAGGTTGAAGACGATCGGGATGCCGAAGAGGTGCGGCGCGGCGGCGAAGGCGGCGGCGCTGCGTGTCACGACGATGCCCAGGCCGGCCGCGTCGCCGCCCTGGGCCTGGAGGGCCGCCACCTGCTCGGCGGCCCGCGCGGCGGTGTGGTAGTCGATGCACAGCCAGCCGGGAATGTAGACGCCGAAGCCGGCGAGCAGTTCGCGGAAGTAGCCCGACCACGAGATCGCGACGGCAACGTTGCCGACGGCGTACTCCAGGATGAGATCCCAGCCGATGATCCACGCAACCAGCTCGCCCAGCGTCGCGTAGGCGTAGGTGTAGGCCGAGCCCGAAATGGGCACCATGGCGGCGAACTCGGCGTAGCAGAGCGCCGCGAAGCCGCACGCCACGGCGGTCAGCACGAAGGACGCGATGATGGCGGGCCCCGCCCCGGTGTGCGTCCCGCCGCCAGCCGCCGCCGACCCGATCGTCGAGAAGATCCCCGCCCCCATGATGGCGCCGATCCCCAGGGCGGTCAGCTGCACCGGACCCAGCGTGCGCTTCAGCGCGTGGCCGGCCGACTCGCTGTCCCGCGCGATCTGGTCGAGCGACTTCGTGGCGAACAGGTGTCTCATGCGAAGCTCCAGGGGCGCAGGGCGACATCGAGGCGGTAGACGGTGTCGTTGGACGCGACCACCAGCCCCCCGCGGGGATCGAATGCGGCGCCCACGAGCGCGGGGGCCGCCAGAACGAGTTCGCGGCGCGCGCCGGACCGCAGGCGGTAGAGGCCCGCGCCGCCGGCCACGGCGTCCACCACGTAGAGCGCGCCCTCGGCGTCCACGGCCATTCCCTGCGGGCGGCCGAATCCGTCCGCGACTTTGACGACCACGCCCTGCCGGTCGATCCGGTACACGCCATCGCGGGTCGCCATCGTCGGGGCGGTCACGAAGAGCTCGTCCGCCGGGCCGGCCGCCAGGTGGAAGGCCGCGAGACTCGGCGGAAGCGACGCGAAGGGCACGACCCGGGAGGCCGAGCCGATGCGGAACACCGTTCCGCTCCGGTCGCCCACGAACATCGTGCCGTCCGAGCCGAAGGCGATGCCGCAGGCGGTCCCCAGCTCGCGCGCCACCACCTCGAGCCGGCCCGTCTCGTCCGCGCGGTAGACGCAGCCATCGAGACGGCTCGTCACATGCAGCGCGCCTCCGGCGTCGAAGGCCATGGACGTGGCGTTCGCGATGCCGGTCAGGAACGGCGCCTTCTCGCCGTCGGGCCCGACTCGGAACACGGATACGGGCACGCGCTGACCGCGGGTGCCGCTGAACGTCACGTAGAGCGTCCCGTCGGGCCCAAAGGCGGGGCTGTCAACCTGGTGCACGCCCGTGACGAGCGGCGCCCCGACATCGAGCGACGCCGCGCCTTCAACGCCGCCGACCTGAACCTCGTAGCGCCCGCGCGCCAGCCCGGCCGGCACTTCGACCGACAGCCGCGACTCCGAGGCCATCAGGACCCGCGCCGGCGTGTCTCCCACGCGGACCTCGGGCATGCCGGTTCCCCGGCGGTGCAATCCGGACCCGCATAGGGCAATACGACCGCCCGGAACGGCCCACGAGGGGTCGGCCGAGGCGACGCGGGCTGGCGTGGAGTCAGGCACAGAGCACCAGGCGCGGCATCCCCGCTACTCGTCGTCGAGCTCGACGTTCCAGTAGAGGTAGTCGCGCCAGCTCTCCGGCGCATAGCGGAACCCGATGGTGATCCGCAGCGCAGGCGCCGACTCGGGGCGCTTCGGGAGCCGGATGAGCCGCATGCCGGCGCCGGCCGGCGTCCGGCCGCCTTTCTTGCGGTTGCAGGCCACGCAGCAGGTGACGATGTTCTCCCAGTCCTTGGTGCCGCCTTGCGCGACCGGCACGACGTGGTCGAACGTCAGGTCGGAGGTCGGCAGCCTCCGCCCGCAGTACTGGCAGGTGTGCTCGTCGCGGGCGTAGATGTTCGCGCGGGAGAACGGCACGTAGTCGAACCGGTGCTTGATGCGGACGTAGCGCAGCAGGCGGATGACCGACGGCAGCTTGATCGTGAAGGAGACGCTGCGGACGTCCCGGTCGTAGACGGAAATCACCTCGACCTTGCCCTGGCACAGCAGCGTCACCGCCTTCTTCCAGTGCACGACTTTGAGGGGCTCGAACGAGGCGTTGAGGAGGAGCGTCTGCTCCATGCGCGCATTCTACAACAAGACGCGGCGGCGTCCGGCTGTTCCCCGGAGGCCGGACGGCCGATAGCCTGATCGAGATGGCATATTGCCGGACGCGCGGGGCGGCGTGCGCCGCGATTGCGGGAGCGGCGCTGGCGGCCGCATGTGCCGGACAGCAGCCGCGCGTGCGGGTGCTGCCGCCGCGCGCCGAACCCGCTGCAGAAGCGCCCGCGCCGGGCCGGCCGTCACCCGCGCTGCCGCCCGCCGATGGCGGCGGGGCCGCGTTCGCCGGCGAGGCGATTGCGCGGACGGCAGAGCGCCTGCTCGGCGCGCCGTACCGGGACGGGGGCGCGCAGCCGGACGGGTTCGATTGCAGCGGCCTCGTCAGCTACGTCTTCGCGCGCCACGGCATCCCCGTGCCGCGCGACGTGCGCCGCCAGGCCGTCGCCGGGATCGAGGTCGAGCCGGCCGAGGTTCTGCCCGGCGACCTGCTCTTCTTCGCGACCACCGGGTCCGGGCCGACGCACGTCGGCATCGCGATGGGCGGCGGCCGCTTCATCCACGCGCCCAAGAACGGCGCCGTGGTGCGGATGGAGTCGCTGTCGTCCACGTACTGGTCGTCGCGCTTCGTGTCAGCCCGTCGTCTGCTGGGGTCAGGTCCAGTAAAACGGGGTCAGGTCGAGACCTGACCCCGTTTTACTGGACCTGACCCCAATCCCCCAATCTGAGCGTCGAGCCGCGCAGGAACTGCCGCTTCTCCAGGTCGGCCTCGGTGAACACCCGCCGCGCCGGCTGGGATGGCACCAGGACGATCTGCGCCGCCCGAGGCGCGCGCGGCTGCACCTTGAGCCGGTGCCGGTACCGCTGCGGGAACGCCGGATAGCCGCGGAACACAGTCCCGACAACACCTCCGTAGCGCCGCGTCAGCGCGTCGAAGTCGAACGACAAGAACTCCACGACCGACGAGTCCGGCCCGCTCGCGAGGTACGCGCGGACGATGCCCTGGACCTCCCGGAAGAACTGCGGCGTGTGGGTCAACGCCGACAGCCGGCCGTCGCCGTTCGAGCCGCGCCGGATTCCGCCCTCGTGCGGATCGACGTGATACAGCTCGTGCACGATCGTGTCCAGCTTGGCGAGCCACTCGCGGCCCCGCCCGTACACCCGCTCCTTGTGCGTGTCGGCCGCGGTCTGATCGCAGAAACGCGGCAGCGCCACCGAGACGAGGTGCCAGATGCGCCTCGGTCCGATGCGGACCTCGGGCGACCGCACAACGAACCACTCCGACCGCTTGGCCATCGCGCCGGTGCGGGGATCCCGCCAGTAGTAGTACGCCGGCTCGCTGTCCGGGACCAGCAGCGAGTGGCACGTCGCGTACGGGCCGTGGGCCCCCGTCCGCCCGGGACGCGCGAAGACCAGCACCCTGCTCACGTCCACATGCGAGAGCGCCGGCACGCGGGAGACGATATCCGCCATCAGCCGGTGGACGTGATCGGTGTAGTCAATCATGCAGGGCACGCGCAGGCAGGGCCCCGTCACGGGCGCCCGCGGCGCGTCGCTGTGGTGTGTCGGCCTTGACCCGAACGGGCTTTAGCGGGCCCGCCGGCATCGCGACGCGCTGGATGCCGCGTGCGGGACCGGCGCCGGCCGTGCTATCCTGCAAGTGGGTACCCTAACCTGCAGCGACCAGTCGCCCGGCTGCCCTCCATGGCCGACTGCCTCGGAGGTGCGTCACCGCGTGCGACACCCGGAGGCCCCCATGACCCTGCACGCCCGGCGTTCGCTCACCGCCGCGATCCTGGCCGCCGCCCTCGTCGGCGGCGCATCGGCCCACGCCCAGATCGGCGGGTTCCTCAAGAAGAAGCTCCCGAAGCTTCCCGTCACCGGCGCGTCGGCCCCGGCTCCGGCCGCGCCCGAGCGGCCGAAGTACTGCGCGGCGATCACCGACGAGGTTCTCGACCGCTTCCTGTCGGCGCTCAACGCCGAGAATGCGGCCCTGGCGAAGCGGCAGGCGGCCAGACAGCGCGTGGCCGACGCGGGGCGCTACGCCGCCGAGGTGATGACCCCGGAGGGGTTCGCGAAGTTCGAGGCCTGCAAGGAAGCGGCCATCGCGAAGGACCCGCGGACCAAAGAGCGGGATCGCCTCCGGGCTCTCGCCGACGATGCGGTCCGCAAGGTCGACAACCGCAAGTACCAGGAGTACTCGGCGCAGGCGGACGCCATCGACGAGCTGATCGACGCCTCAGCCGAGAAGGCCTGCGGCGGAGGGCCGAAGGCCGCCGCGGCTTCGTTGGAGGCGGCTGACACCCAGGCAGCTGTTACGGCCCTGATGGCCGATGCGGAAGACCCGGCCAGGGCGGGCTCGAAGGCCGGCGGCTTCACCGAACAGGAGTACGCCAGGCTCAAGGAGTGCGTGATCGGACGCCTGTCCACGCCGAACACGACCCCGACCACGCCGGAGTCGGCCGAGGCCATCGACAAGCGCGCGGCCGAACTCGAGAAGGCGCTGCCGCTCAAGTGAGAGCGTTCGCTGCCGGCTTCGCCGTCGTTCTCGCCGTGGTGTCGGCGCCAGGGCCTCGCCAGACCGGGGCGACGGCGGTGCCTGGCCTGGCGTGGCACGAGTCGGCGCCGGGCCTCGAGCGGACGGAGTTCGACTTGCCCGGCGCGCGAGGCGGATGGCGCACGCGCATCGTGGCCGTGCGCGTCGATCCGAACCGCTTCCGGTTCCGCCTCCGCGCGCGCCTCAGCGGCGCCCGCCCCGCCTGGACGGTGGATCGCGCGCCGGAGTCGGCCGTCCTCGCCATGAACGCCGGCCAGTTCTCGGGCCTGGCGCCCTGGGGCTGGCTCGTCATGGGCGGGCGCGAGATCCGGCCGCCCGGCCGGGGCCCGCTTTCCACCGCAGTGGCGTGGGACGCGGCCGGCCGCGTCCGCTGGCTGGCTCCCTCCGACATCGAAGCCGAGCGTGCAGCCGGACGCACGGCGGAAGCCATCCAGTCGTACCCGACTCTCATCGACGAGCGGGGCGCGGTCCCTCGCCCGCTCCGGGAGCCGGGCCTCGGCGTTGACGCGGAACATCGCGATGCGCGCCTCGCGATGGGCTCGCTCCCTGACGGCCGCCTGGCCGTCGTCATCACCCGCTTCAATGGCTTCGGCGCGGTGAGCCCCGCGCTTCCCCTCGGGCTCACGCTCGGCGAGACGGCCGACGTCATGCTCGGGCTCGGCTGCCGGCGCGCCGTGTCACTCGACGGCGGACTGTCGGCGCAGCTGCTCGTGCGGGAACGCGGTCGCACCCTGGCCTGGCGCGGCTGGCGGCCGGTGCCGCTCGGCCTGGTCGCGGAGCCGGCCGCCGACGGAGGCGACTGAGGCGCCTATCTGCACACCGGCTGGACGCCAAACCCGTCGATCTGCCGGCCCACCTTCTCGACCGACTGCGCGTGCGTGCAGCCGTTCAGCCGGTACCGGAGGTACTCCTGGATCCAGACGACGTCGCCCTCGGCGTCCACGTAGGTCTTCACGGCCGCGCGCCCGAGGTCGTCCCTGTAGATCGCCTCGAGCGCCCGCCGGAACGCGTGGGTCTCGTCGCGCGACGGGAACACGATGACGCTGCCCGGCTTCGGCGTTCCGCAGGCGCCCACGATCCCGCCGCCGGCAATCTGGATCCGCACCCGCCCAACCGCCCCCTCGTGGCCGCACGCGTTGAGCCGGTACCTCAGGTACTCCTGCACCCACACGACCGAGCCCTCGACGTCCGTGTAGGACAACGTGGCGGGCCGGCCGAGCGCGTCGCGGTACTTGGTCTCCAGCCACGCCCGGAACTCGAACGTCTCGTCGCGCGGCGGGAACGCCACCGTGCCGATCGGCTCGGCGACGCCGGCGCCCGACAGCCCGTAGAGCGCCAGCACGCCCTGGATGTCGTCCACCGTCAGCGTGTCGAGGTTGCCGATCTTGCTGTTCATCAGCGCGTGGACGGTCTGTCCCTGCTCGTCCGGATGGCCGAGGCCGAGCACGTGGCCCATCTCGTGCGCGGCGACGCGCCGCAGGTCGTGCAGGCGCCGCTCGATGTCCCCGCGGTAGGAGTCCCATTGGAGCGCCGAGTTGAACGTGATGTCGGCCTCGGTGATCCGCCCCAGCCGCTGCCACCACGTCGTCACCGCCAGCGTGGTGGACTCCAGCGCGTAGCCGTACGCGTTGCTGGCGAAGAACATGTCGTTGCGGCCGTTCTGCCTGCCCTGCGCGACGCCCTCATCCTGAACGGTCCGCAGCCGCACGCGCCCCAGGGCGACGTTCCACAGCTCCGCCGCGGCGGCCGCCGAGCACGCCCAGTCCAGGCAGCCGTCAGCCAGCCTGGGAGACGGCCCGAGCTGGACGTGCATGGAGATGACCGAGCCCGCGGGCCACGACGGGCCGTTCAGGTAGTAGGACCGCGCCGCCGGCACGGCCAGCGCTGCCATCGCGATCGTGAGCAGGAGCCTGTGCTTCATGGCGGACTCCCTATCTGGCAGCGCGCTGCCGCTCGACCTCGCGCTCGATCTCGCTGGCGAACGCCTCGAGCGTGAGGGCGCGGGCCGACCTCACGCGCGCGGGCGGCCCGGCGGCGCCGATGTCACCGACGGCTGCGAGCGGCTCGAAGCCCGATCTCGCCATCGATCGGCGGCCGGTCTGCGGGTCCTCCAGAACCCGGAACCGGCCGTGCGTCATGCCCACGACCGGACACATCGGACGGCCCCCGTCGTCGACGAACAAGACGTCCCGATCCCCGACGCGGAACTTCGGCATGCCGGCCACGGCGAGACGGTCCTCCCCGACCGTGCCGCCGAGGAACTCAAGGACGGTCTGGCCGCCCAGCCGGCCCTTCAGTACGCGATCCACCTTGAAGGTGACGCGCGTGACGATCACCCTGTCTGCGCCGACGTCGGCCCATCGCGACTCGACGCCGATCGTCTCGCCGACAAAGACCGTCCGCGAGCGCGCGACGAGTTCGGGGAGCGTCTGCGGCAGGATCGAGGACGCCGAGGCCGGGGCCGCAGCTCCCGCCGCGAGCGCGAGCGAGGCCACGAACCGCACAATCGATCGACGGCTTGTCACGACGGGCCTCCTGCTCCTTCGGGGGCGGCGGGCTGAACCGGAGGGGCCGGCGGTTCGGCGCCGCCCATCCGCTGGAGGATGATCTGCTGGCGCCGCAGCAGGTATTTCGAGGGGCGGGCGGGGTTCGACCGCCTCGGGCTGGGAATCGCGGCAGCCATCAGCGCCGATTCGCCCGGACCGAGTTCGGCGGCCGACTTCTGGAAGTACGCGCGGGCCGCCGCCTCGGCCCCGTAGACGCCCTCGCCCCATTCGATCACGTTGAGGTAGATCTCGAAAATCCGGCGTTTGGACAGCTCCGCCTCGAGCCGGCGGGCGATCAGCAGCTCCTGGATCTTGCGCAGGGGGTTCTTGGACGGGTCCAGGTACAGGTTCTTGGCGAGCTGCTGCGTGATCGTGCTGCCGCCGCGCGCGAACCGGCCTTCCTTCACGTTCTTCTCCAGCGACTTCTGCAGCTCATCGTAGTCGACGCCCCCGTGCGAGAAGAACGCGGCGTCCTCGGCCACCAGCACCGCCCGCTTCAGGCTGGCCGAGATCCGGCCGTAGGGGACCCAGCGCTGAACCCGCCTGGGCTTCTTCCCTGCCGCCGCCGCCTGCCGGGCCCGCAGCTCCATGAACGCGGTCACGCCCGGGTCCTCCGTTCTCAGCGGCCTCACGTCCGGCAGCGACAGATAGACGTAGGCTGCCGCAGCGAACGCCACTGCCCCCGCGGCCAGTGTCCACCTGAGGAGACGCCCGGCAGCCGCCATCTAGCTTCCCTGAGTGACCGTCTTGATGCGCCTCCCCACGGGCGGCCGGCTGTCCGGGGCATGCCCGTTCACGATGGCCAGTTCGCCCGCAGGAACCAGGCCACCCGTGCGCTGGGCGATGCTCTGCCACGTGTCTCCGCTCGCGACGGTCGCGAAGGCGATGCGGTTGGGCTTGACGCGCGCCATCTCGGCCTCGTTTGCCGGGCTGTAGGACCGGATGGTCCGCGCGAAATGCGGCTGCACCTGAGCGAACCTGGCCTGGCTCGCCACGCCGGCCAGCAGGAACACGCGGCCTGCGTGGCTGATGTGCGCCGCCTCCACGCCGACAGCCGCGCCGTTCTCCGTCTGTCCGCTGTAGACCCCATGATAGGCCGGCACGCCGCCGCCGAGACGCACCGATTCCCCGCTGACTTTCTGGAACCCGGTCTGCGACATCCACGCCGCCGCCACCCGCTCGAGCGAGGCGCCCTGCGGGTTCTGCACCACCTGGAGCAGGATGACGACGCCGTCGATGCCCGGAGGCGCCGACGTCACCTGCTGCCGGCCATTCTGGACGCGCCAGCCGTCCGGGAATGTCACGGTGAACCGCATGTCGGGATGAACGAACTCGCGTCCGCGCAGGAATCCCTCACGCGGGTTGTCGCCGTAGAGCAGCCCGTCCAAGTGCCGCCAGTAGGCCTCGCGGTTCACCTCCCACTCGGACGAGGGCCGCGCCGACTCGAGCGCCCGTACCGTCTCGGCGAGCTTCGTCAGGCGGTCGGCGGGCTGGGGATGCGTCGAAAGCCAGTTGGGCAGGCCGCGGCTGTCGCTCGCGGCGCTGATGCGGCCGAGGGTCTCGAGGACGCCGGACATCCCCGACGGCGCCCAGCCGACCTTCGCGGCGTATCCCGCGCCGAGACGATCGGCCTGCAGCTCCTGGGTCCGGTCGTACTTCAGAAGCGCGATGCTGAGGCCAGCCTCGACGGCGCCCATGTACGGCTTGGCCTTGGGCGCGAAGAGGCTCGTGAGAAGCATGCCGACTGTCGCCATCGTCGAGCGCGTGTAGGCCGCCGCCGAGTGCCGCGCCGTGACGTGGCCGATTTCATGGCCGAGCACGCCGGCCAGTTCGGCCTCGGTGTCCAGATGCGCCAGCAGTCCGCGCGTGATGTAGATGAACCCTCCCGGCACGGCGAACGCGTTCGCCGCCGCCACGTCCACCACCGCGAACTGCCACGGCAGGTCCGGCCGTTCCGACGACTTCGCCAGGCGCATGCCGACCGACTCCACGTACCGTTGCAAGGCCTGATCGGGATAGACGCCCATCTCCGCCCTGAGTTGCGGGTCGGACTCGCGCCCCAGTTGAATCTCCTGCGCCTCGCTCATGAAGTTGAGCTGGCGGTCGCCGGTCACGGGGTTCGTCGCGCACGCGAGCAGGGAGCACGCCGCCAGCCCGCCGATCAGGATGTGCCGCTTCATGGAACCTCCGAGGGGCTGGGGCTATTCTAAGCCGGGACTCGGGGCCCGGGACTCGGGGCTGCGAGCAAGGCGCTGGGGACCAGGCGCCGGTCGCCAATCGGCGAAGGGAAAGGAAGCCGGGAATCCCCGATTCCTCCTCCCGCCTTCTGCCTCACGGTCCACGCCGGCTCGATCCAGTCGCCAAGCAGCCTCCTGCGCGATTCGGGATCGAGTCCTGCCAGTTCCGCCTGCACGAGCGTGAGGTAGGCCATCGCGACGGGATGCAGCGACCCCGTCCGCCGCACGTCCCACTCGACCCGGTCGCCGCTTGCCGCGATGCCCTCGCGGTAGCTTGCGCGCAGCAGCAGCGGGCCGAGGCCCGCCATCACCACCGTCGCGTCGGCCATGTCTTCCTCGTCCCGACTTCCAGCCGGCACGCCGGACCGCGGCGCGTCCAGGACGATGTGCGCGAACTCGTGGGCCAGGATCGCGAGGATCTGCTCGTCGTCGTCGCGGTGGCGCGACGAGACCTCGACCACCGCGGCCTCGTCCACCATGCGCACGCGGCCGGCGGTCCCCCGGCCGAGGCCGGCGAAGCGGACCGTCATGCGGGAGAGGCGCACGCCGAGGCGCGCGCTGACGAACGCCGCGGTCCGCTCGAGGAAGTCGCGGCGGTCCCTGGCGACGAAAGGGAGGCGGTCGAGCGGCGCCTGCCTGGCGATCGCCGGCTCGCGGAACGCGCCGGCGATGGTGCGCGCGAACGCGTCGAGGCGGGGGCGGTCAGCCTCCAGGTCGTACGCCCGGATGAGGGCCTCGCGCCTCCGCTGCAGGTCGGCGCGGGCCTGGTCGAGCGGCGAGGCCTGGGGGGCCAGGCACGCGACGAGCGCGAGGAGGGCGCCGCTCCGCATGCGGAGATCCTATCGCGCCTGCAGGCCGCCCGGCGCGGTCATGGCCTGCCTCCCCCTCGGCGCCACCAGGCTCGAGCCCTAGCCCAGCGGGTCCCGCGTGCGACCAGGCCGCCCCCCGGCGACGGCTCTCTGGAATCCGCCATGCGGCGCCGGGATCTGGAATGACGGGATCACTCTCTGACGAGGGCATCGACCAGCCGCCGAATCTCCTCTCTCGCCTGCTCCGTGATTGGCCGGAGAGGCCCGCGCACTTCGCCGCCCGTGTAGCCCGCCATGTCCATCGCGGCTTTCAGTCCCGCGATTCCGTGCTCCTTCGTCACCGCCACGGCGAGCGGCGTGATTCGTGCCTGGAGCCGCCGCGCCTCCTCCTGCCTGCCCGCCCTCGCCAGTTCGAACAGGCGCACGCAGAGGCCGGGCACGACGTTGGCCACTGCCACGATGGCGCCCGCCGCACCGGCGAGGATCGAGGGGTGGATCGCCGGCGCCGACCCGGCAAACAGGGCGAAGCCCGCCGGCACCCGCGCGATCACAGCTTCCATCTGGGCGACATCGCCGTTCGAGTCCTTCATCCCGACGACGTTCGGATGCGCGGCAATCGCCGCCACCGTGTCGGGCGCGAGGTTCACGCCCGTCACGGCGGTGTTGGTGTACAAGAGGACCGGCACCGGCGACGCGTCGGCGATGGCCCGGTAGTGCTCCACCAGGGCGTCGTGCGTCATCCGGCTCTTGAAGAAAAAGGGCGTCAGCACGAGGACCGCGTCGGCGCCCGCCTGCGCCGCCCGGCTGGTGGCGGCGATGACGGCCCGAGTGGACTGCCGCCCCGTGCCGGCCAGGAGCACGCGGCCGGCCGGCACGCGCTCCCGTGCCGCTCCGATGATGCGCTCGGCTTCGCGTTCGTCCACGTGCGCGGCTTCGCCGTTGGTGCCGAGCGCCAGCACGCCGCGAAGGCCGGTGGTCATCAGGCGCTCCACGTTGCGTTGGAGCGAGGCGTAGTCCACCTCGCCGCGCCCGAACGGCGTGGCGATGGGGGGATAGATGCCGGCAAGGTTCAGCACGAGGGGAAGGATACAGGAGAACGGAGGCCCGGTCTCCATCTCCTTCGTCCGCCTGGCGCCCGTCGGCTGGCCCGTCGTCGCGGACGCCCAGTCGCCTGCCTTTCCCGGACGGGCGCGCTCGCCATCGGCGGCCGTTGGGCGCATCATGGTACCGATGGCCCGCGCGACGTTCCGCTTCCACGGCGAGCTTGGCGACCTGCTGCCCCGCCAGTGGCGCCGGCGCGAGATCGTTCACGTCTTCAACGAGCCGGCCAGTGTCAAGGACCGCATCGAAGCCCACGGCGTGCCTCACACCGAGGTCGCGCTCATCGAGATCGGCGGCGCGCCCGCCGGCTTCTCGCGCCTGTTGCGCAACGGCGATCGCGTGGGAGTGTATCCCGCCGCGGCCGGCCTCGACGCCCCGCTCGCCCTCCGGCCGCCGTATCCCCGGGGCCGATTCGTGCTCGACCAGCACCTGGGCAGATTGGCGGCCTACCTGCGCCTGCTGGGGCTGGATTGCCTCCACCGCGCGTCGTTCCCGGACGAGGAGGTGGCGGCCGTCGCCGTCGAGGAGGGCCGCGTGCTGCTCTCGCGCGACCGGCAGCTGCTGATGCGCCGCGCGGTCGTGCATGGCGGCTTCGTCCACGCGACCGATCCGAAGGCGCAGGTGTCCGAGGTGCTGCGGCGGTTTCCCGCGCCCGAACGGCTGGCGCCCTTCACGCGCTGCTTGTCGTGCAACGGCGTGCTCCGGCCCGCCGCGCGCGAGGATGTGGAGGACCGCCTGCAGGCGGACACGCGCAGGTACTACGCCGAGTTCCGCGAGTGCCCTGATTGCCGCCGCGTTTACTGGGACGGCTCGCACGTCCGCCGCATGCGCCCGTGGGTGGACGCGTGGCTCGCCGGGTGAGCGCGGGCGCCGGCCGGCCGGCGCCGTCCGGGCTCAGAGCCGCGCCGCATCCTGCGCAGCGAGATTGACGCCGAGGACGACGAGGAAGATCGCCGCCGCCGGGGCGAGCGTCCATGGCGCGTCGGCGATCGCGGCGACGTTTGCGGCCTCCTGCAGCATCACGCCCCACGTCACCGACGGATCGGGAAACCCGAGGCCGACAAACGACAGGGTGGCCTCCGCGAGGATGAACGCCGCAAACAGCAGCGTGGCCTGCGTCGCAAGGAACCCGCGGGCGGCTGGCAGGAGGTGGCGCACGAGGAGCCGCGCGCGCCCGGCTCCGAGCGCCCGTGCCGCCTGCGCGTAGTCGCGCTCGCGCTCGGCCGCGACGACGGCCCGGACGCCCCGCGCGACGATGGGCCAGCCGACCAGCGCGAGGATGCCGGCGACGAGGGCGAACACCTGCGCTGGCGGCATCACGAGGGGGAGCGCGGCTCGCAGCGACAGCACCACGTACATTGCCGGCAGCACGAGCACGAAGTCCGATAGCCGCATCAGGACCTCGTCCAGGACGGGCCCTGCCGAGCCGGCGAGGCCTCCGACGGCCGTGCCGATGGCGAGCGCGCCGAGCGCGGCGAGGAGCGCCACGGCCAGCGACAGCCGCGCGCCGTGGAGGAGCCGCGCCAGCACGTCGCGCCCGGAGCCGTCGGCGCCGAGCGGAAGCCACGGCCCGCGGCTTTCGTCGGCCAGGCGGACGATCACGCCGCCCGAGAACCACGCCAGCGGAACGGGCCGCGCGCGGTCTTCCTCGTACCGCCGTTCCAGCCGATCCGCCAGCACGATCGGGTAGACGAAAGGGGCGCGCCACGCGCCCTGCCCGTCGATGAGGTGCACGGCCATGGGCGGCGCGTACGCGCGGTCGGCGAACCGCTGGTGCGCGGCGTGCGGCGTCAGCACGGGCGCGAGGACGGCGAGGAGCGCCACGGCCCCGATGAGCGCGAATCCGGCGCGCCTCACGCGCCGGCCTCCTCGCGCCCGCGCAGGCGCGGGTCGATGGCCGCCAGCGCCAGGTCGGACAGGATCGCGCCGAGGGCCAGGAACGCGCCGCCGGCCGCCGCGCAGCCGGCCACCAGGTACAGGTCGCGCGACCGCAGCGCGTCGAACATCAGCCGCCCCAGCCCTGGCCACGACGCCACGATCTCGACGATGAAAGAGCCGCTCAGCAGGTTGCCGAAGACCACGCCGAACACCGCCGCCACCGGGCGCAGCGACGGCTTGAGCGCGTTGCGCCAGAGCAGGCGGCCCGGCGGCACGCCGCGCGCCACGGCCGCCGCCACGAACCGCTCGCCGAGGGTCGCGGCGATCGCCCCCGACTGGAGGCGTTCAATCATGGCGGCGATTGGCAGGGCCAGGGCGACGGCGGGCAGCACCAGGTGGCGCGCGACATCGGCCGCCTGCGCCAGCGGGCCGGCCTCCGCAAGGGGCTCGATCGATCGCATGCCGCCGACGGGCAGCCAGCCCGTGCGCGCGGCCAGGAGGACGAGCAGCAGCGAGCTGACGAGAGTGGGCAGCGAGAGGGCCACGAGCGAGGCCGCGCGGATAGCGCTCGACGCGGGGCCGCGGCGGCTGCCCGACACGACCCCGAGGGGGATACCGACGACGAGCGCGAGCAGGAGCGCCGCGGCGGCGAGCACGGCCGTGTTCGCGGCGCGCTCGGCGACCAGTCCGGCCACGGGACGCCCGTACATGAGCGACGTGCCGAAGTCGAGGCGCGCCGCGCGCGACGCCCAGCGCGCGAACCGTTCGGCCGCCGGCCGGTCGAGCCCGAGGCGCGCCCGTTCCGCATCGAGGGATCGCGCGGTGGCGCCGAGGCCCACCTGCTCCGACATGATGTCGCCCGGTGCGGCGCCCGTCAGCAGCAGCGCGGCCGACGAGACGACGGCCACGAGCAGCACGGAGAACAGCATTCGTCTGACGAGATACCCAATCATGGCGGAGGCCGCGGCGCGCGCCCGCCGTATTCTTGCATGCTTTGGCGCCGGGACCTCAAGGGCGTCCCGTCTCGGGCCGATAAGTCCGGCTGTTGCCGCACATGGGACACGTGTCTCCGCCAGCTGCTCGGGCCGCGATCGCCAACGCGCTGACGCGCGACACGCTCGTCCTGCTCTTCTACGCCGTCGCCGTCACAGAGGCGCTCATCTATTCGCTGCCGCTGATGGACCCGGGCACGCTGACCGCCTTCGGCGCGTCGCCGTTCCTGATCCCCTTCGTCGCCACGGCGACGGCCGCCGGCTTCTACGGGCTGGGCCGCGTCCAGGAGCGGGAGGAGCGGCTGTTCTGGTCGCACCTCGCCTACGCCTGCGTCTTCTGGCTGGCCACGCTCGCGGCCATCGCCGCCGTGCCGGTCGCCCAGTGGCGGCTCATCGACGACGTGCTGGTCGACGCGGCGTACTTGTTCTTCTACTCGCCGATCCTGTTTGCCGCCGAGTGCAAGCCGCACATCCCGGGCGTGGGCCCGCACCGCGACGTGGAGCGTCAGCTGCGCTGGGCCGGCGTGACGCTGCTCGTGCTCGGCTGGTTCGCCTGCTTCGTCGTGACGCCGGCCGTCCTGGATCCGGACCGCTTCGGCGCCACGGCCTCCTCGGCGTTCCTGTTCATGACGCTGGACGTCACGATTGTCGTCCGGTTCACCTGGCGGGCGTGGACGTCGGGTTCCACGCGGTGGCGCGTGCTCTACGGCACCGTCGCGCTGACGGGCGTCGCCCTGTTCGCCACCGACACGCTGGACGTCCTCGAGGGGCTGCGCGTGTTCGCGCTGGCGGACGGCGCGCTGACGGACCTCCTGTGGGCCATTCCCGCGTTCGTTCTGCTGCTGGCTTTCCGGCTGCGCGACGCCGATCTGCCCCGGGCGATCGATCCCGCAACGCACGAGCGCGCCGTGAGCGCCGGCCTCGAGCCCGTGCGGGTGGGCAGCTTCCTGGTGGGCAGCGCCCTCGCCTTTCCGCTGGTCCACTTCGCGTTCCACACGGCGTATCCCGTCCTGCCCGCCCTCGTCGCCACCCACCGGGTGATTGTGACCGCGGAGCTCGTTCTGCTGGGCGCGCTCGGCGTCATCGCGTTCCGGCACCTAGAGCACAACCGGGTCCTGGCTGAGCGGCGGCGCGCGGCCCTCGAGGAGCGGGTCCGCCGCGCGCGGACGCTCGAGGCGGTGAGCCGCTTCGCCGGCGTCGTGGCCGGCGAGTACTCGGCGCTCGTCCGCGTCCTCGGCGCGTTCGTGGACCGCGCCATCGACGCCACCGGCCCCGGCGATCCGCTGCACGACGAGGCCATCCGCGCGGCCGAACAGGTGCAGAGGGCCGCGGACTTCACCGGGAACCTGCAGGCCATCAGCCGCCAGCAGCGCGGGCACCCGGTGCGCGTCGACGTGGCCGCGGCCGTGTCGGAGCGCGCGCACGAGCTGCGCCAGATTCTCGGGCCGCAGATCCTGCTGGAGATCGCGCCGTCGCGGGGGCCGTGCGTCGCCGAGATCGACCCGGCGCACCTGCGCGCCATGCTGCTCGACCTCGTGACCAACGCCCGCGACGCGATGCCCCGCGGCGGCCGCTGCCGCATCGAGACCGGCGCCGTCGATCTCGACGGCGACGCGGCGATGGGCATGGGGATCCACGCCGGCCGTTTCGCCCGGCTCGCCGTGCGCGACACCGGGCCGGGCATCCCGAGCGAGATCCTGCCCCACATCTTCGAGCCCTTCTTCTCGTCGAAGCCGGGCGAGGGGCGGGGGGCGGGGCTGGGGCTCGCCACGCTCTACGCGCTCGCCAGCCAGTACGGCGGCTGCGTGACGGCTGCAAGCGGGCCGGGCGACACCGCCTTCGAGATCCTGCTGCCGTCAGCGGGCTAGGGGCCCCACCAGCACCTTGTCCACGCGGTGGCCGTCCATGTCCACCACCTCGAACCGCCAGTCCCTCCAGGTGGCGTGCTGGCCTGCGGCGGGGATGCGGCCGAACAGGTGGGTGATGAAGCCGCCGACGGTCTGGTAGACGCCCTCGTGCTCGCCCGGCAGTTCGGGCAGGGCGATGGCCTCCCGCAGCGCGGGAATGTCGAGCAGGCCGTCCACCAGCCACGTGCCGTCGTCGCGGCGCACGGCCGAGGGCGGATCCCCCTCGCCCCGGGCGGGCAGCTCCCCGACGATCGACTCCAGGATGTCGGTCTGCGTGACCAGCCCCTGCACGCTGCCGAACTCGTCGGTGACGATGGCGATGTGGGCGCCCTGCTGCTTGAACGTCTCGAGCACCCGCGGCGCCGTCATGCTCTCGGGCACGAACACCACCGGCTGCAGCAGCGGACGGAGGTCGAAGGGCTCGCCGGCCATCACGCGCACCAGCAGGTCCTTCGAGCGCAGGATGCCGATGACGTTCTCCTCGTCGTGCTGCACCACCGGGAAGCGCGATCGGTGGCTCGCCGCGATCTTGCGCAGGATCGCGTCCGGCGGGTCGTCCACGTCCACCGACACCATGCGGGTCCGCGGCGTCATGAGGGCGCCCACCGTCCGGTCGGCGAGGTGCAGGACGCCCTCGAGCATCTCCTGCTCGGCCGCCTCGAACACGCCGCCCTCGGTGCCCTGGCTGATGATCAGCTTCAGCTCCTCCGGCGTGATGACCGGATCCTTCGACGGCTTCGCCCGCAGCAGCCAGAGCACCGCGCGCGTGGACGCCTCGAGCAGCCAGACCACCGGCGCCGCGGCGGCCGAGAGCCTCCGCATCGGGCCGGCGAGGTACGAGGCGAGGCGCTCCGGGTGGTTGAGGGCGAGGCGCTTCGGCACCAGCTCGCCGATCACGAGGGAGCAGTACGTGATGACCGTGACGACGACGGCGAGGCCGATGGCGTCGCCGTAGGGCGCCAGGCGCGGCACGCCCTGCAGCCGCGCGGCGATCGCCCCGGCGATTGTCGCGCCGCCGAAGGCGCCCGCCAGGATGCCGACGGCCGAGATGCCGACCTGCACGGCCGCGAGGAAGCGGTCGGGACTCGACGCCAGGTCGAGCGCGGCGCGGGCGCGGGCGTCGCCGCGCTCGGCCCAGTGCCGCAGCCTGCTCTTACGGGCGGCCACCACCGCGATCTCGGCCATCGCGAACACCCCGTTCGCGACGAGCAGGACCGCGATGACGAGGACTTCGAAGCCGATCGCGTCCACCGGGGCATTCTATCGCGACAGCCGGGCAGGTGCAGCGGCGCGGGCGCATCACTCGGCTGCCGCGCGCGGGCGCCGTCGAGGCGCGCGTGTGCGCCCCCACGCCGTGGTCGGCGTGACGGCCGGGCGCGCCGCCCCCTGTCCTTCCTGCCTGGGCTCCTGCCGCTACTTCGCCGCCAGCTTCGGCGTCACCCCCAGCTCGCGGAACAGAAACGCGTAGATGTCGGCCGTCGTCTCGAGCTGCTTGGCCGTGCTGCTCGCGCCGTGCCCCGACTTGGTCTCGATCCGGATCAGGATCGGGGTCTCGCGGCTCGCCTTCTCCTGCAGCGTGGCCGCGTACTTGAACGAGTGCGCCGGCACCACGCGGTCGTCGTGGTCGGCCGTCGTGATGAGGGTGGCCGGGTACTTCACTCCGGCCCTGATGTTGTGGAGCGGCGAGTAGGCGTAGAGCGCCTTGAACTCGTCCGGGTTGTCGCTCGAGCCGTAGTCGGCGATCCAGTTCCAGCCGATCGTGAACTTGTGGAACCGCAGCATGTCCATGACGCCCACCTGCGGGACGGCCGCCCGGAACAGCTCCGGCCGCTGGTTCATGACGGCGCCGACGAGCAGGCCGCCGTTCGATCCGCCCTGGACAGCCAGCTTCGCGGGTGAGGTGTACTTGTTCGCGATCAGCCACTCGGCGGCCGCGATGCAGTCGTCGAACACGTTCTGCTTGTTCAGCTTCATCCCGGCGCGGTGCCAGGCCTCGCCGTACTCGCCGCCGCCCCGCAGGTTCGCGGAGGCGTACACGAAGCCCTGCTCGAGGAGGGCCACGCGCAGCGCGCTGAAGCCCGGCGCCGTCGTGATGTTGAACCCGCCGTACCCGTAGAGCAGCGCGGGGTTCTTCCCGTCGAGCGCCAGCCCCTTCCGGTGCACGACGAACATCGGCACGCGGGTGCCGTCCCTGCTGGTGAAGAAGACCTGCTTCGTCTCGAACGCCGACGGATCGAAGCCGGGGATCTCGGGCGCGCGGAAGACCGTGCTGGCCTTCGTCGCGATGTCGTAGCGGTAGATCGTCGGCGGCACGTTGAAGCTGGCGAAGGTGTAGAACACGAATGCGTCGTCGCGCTCGCCGCCGAACCCGCCGGCCGTGCCGAGCCCGGGCAGATCGATCACGTGCTCGAGCGCGCCGTCGAGCGCGTGCACCTCGGCCACGGTGGCCACGTCCTTCAGGTAGGTCGCAAACAGCTTCCCGCCGGCGGTGGACGCGCCCTGCAGCGGCTCCGGGCGCTCCGCCAGCACCGTCACCCAGTTCGGTTCCTCCGGTCTTGCCGGGTCGATCAGCACAACTCGGCCGTTCGGCGCGCCGCGGTTCGTCCGCACCAGCAGCTTGTCGCCGACGTTGTCGATCACGGAGAACGTGTCGTCGCCGATCGTCCCGATGAGCGGCCGGAACGCCTTGTCCTTCCTGGCCAAATCGCGCACGAACAGCGCGTTGCCGTCCTTGCCCTTGCCGCGGTCCGACACGTCGAGGACCGCGAAGCGCTCGTCCTCGGTCGTGTCCACGCGGTGGAACCGCTGCGGGTTCGCCGCGTCCTCGAACACCAGCTCGTCGGCCGACTGCGGCGTGCCGACCTTGTGGTAGTAGACCTGGTGGTTCTCGTTCGCCGACGAGAGCTCGCGTCCCTTCGCCGGCGCCGGGTAGCGGCTGTAGTAGAAGCCGTCGCCGCGCCACGAGGCGCCCGACACTTTCACCCACTCGATCCTGTCGCCGAGCATCGTCCTGGACGCGACGTCCATGACGCCGTATTCCTGCCAGTCCGAGCCCGCGCGCGACACCCCGACCACCGCGTACTTGCCGTCCTTCGACAGCGCGAACGCCGTGAGGCGGGACGTGCCGTCGGCGGACCACGTGTTCGGATCGATCAGCACCTCCGGCACGCCGTCCAGGCCCTGCTGGACGTAGAGGACGCTCTGGTTCTGCAGCCCGTCGTTCTTGCTGAAGTAGAAGCGATCCCCCTTGCGGCGCGGCGCGGTGTACTTCGGGTAGTTGTAGAGCGTCTCCAGGCGCGCCTTGACCGCGGCCCGGTAAGGAATCTGCTCCAGGTAGCCGAAGGTCACCTTGTTCTGCGCCTCGACCCAGGCCGCCGTCTCGGCCGAGTTGTCGTCCTCGAGCCAGCGGTACGGATCGGCGACGGCGACGCCGTGATACGTGTCGACGTGATCGACCGTCTTCGTCTGCGGGTAGTCGAGCTTCGGCGCCGCCTGACGCGAGCAGGCGATGCCGGCGAGCGCGACGAGGGCCGCGGCGGCGGCCGTCGGGGAGGCGATCCGGCGAAACACGCTCTTCATCCTGGGACTCCTGGGAATGGCGGACCGCGAGCCTCAGATCGAACCACAGTCGGCCAGACGGAGTCCAGCGGCCGGAGTCGGCCAGGTCGCGGCGCAGCATTCACTCGTGTCAGGCGCTGGCCGCGCCGCGCACACGCATGCGGGTGTCGCGCGTCCGGACGGCGCGGGTGCTGCCGGCGGCGTTCGTTGAAGAAGCGCGCGCGGCACAGGCGCTGGCGCCGACGACCGGCGCCGTCGACCCAGCTCCGGGCGGGCCGGCCCGGCGGCGACGCGCGGACGCCTCGCCGGCGTCGGGACCCAACTCCGTCAGTGGACCGTGTAGGGCTCGCTCAGGGCGAAGGGCGCGACGGTCGCGTCGAAGCGCTCGCCGCCCTCCGTCACCATCCGATAGCTGCCTTTCATCATGCCGAACGGCGTTCCCAGCGGGCAGCCCGATGTGTAGGTGTGCGATTCCCCCGCCCGCAGGACGGGCTGCTCGCCGACAACGCCCGGGCCGTGCACTTCCTCGACCCGGTTGTCGCCGTCGGTGATGATCCAGTGCCGCGCCAGCAGCTGGACGGTGACGTCGCTCTCGTTCGTGATCGTGATCGTGTAGGGGAAGAACCACTGCCTGCGCGCGGGGTTCGAGCGCTCCGGCGCGTAGCCGGACTCGGCGTGAATGCGAATGCCGCGGGTGACCGCCTCGGATGTGGGCATGAGGCCATCATGGTCGAATCGCCGCCGTGCGGGCAAGCGGCTCGGCACGACCGGGAGACGGGCGGACGGGAACAGGAAGCAGAAGGCGGGACACTGGAAGACGGCGCCGCCGCGCCCGCCGCGACGCCAGCCGCTTGCCAAACACACGCGGCTGTGTGAGAGTGCCGGGGGCCCCGGCGCCGGGGTCCCCGTCCACCGATGGCCCCAACCAGGAGTCCCACGAGGAGCCGACGCGCGTTCGCGGCCCTCTGCCTCGCCACCCTCGGCGTCGTCTACGGCGACATCGGCACGAGCCCGCTCTACACGATCTCGGAGATCTTCTTCGGGCCGAACCGGATTCCGTACACCCCGCAGAACGCTCTCGGCGCGACGAGCCTCGTGCTCTGGATCCTGACGCTGTCGGTCACGCTCAAGTACGTCCTGCTCGTCCTGCGCGCGGGCTACGAGAACCAGGGCGGCACCTTCGCGCTGCTCGCGCTCATCCAGCGCTCGACGTCCAGCGCGCGCAGGACGGGGGCTGCGCCGTTCCTCGGGGGCCTCAGCCTCGCACTGGTTCTGGCGGCGGCGCTGCTCTTCGGCGAAGGCATCATCACGCCGGCGATCTCAGTCCTGTCGGCGGTCGAAGGCCTGAAGATCGCCACCGGCGCGTTCGATCCCGTCGTCGTGCCGGCCACGGCGCTCATCCTGCTGGCGCTGTTCTCCATTCAGAGCCGGGGCACGGCGCGCATCGGCGCAACCTTCGGGCCGATCATCGCGCTGTGGTTCGTCACGATCGCGGGGCTCGGCGTGACGCACATCCTGCGGCATCCTGCCGTGCTCGGCGCGATCGATCCGCGGAACGCCGCCGCGTTCCTGTGGGCCAACGGCGTCCCCGGGTCGGTCGCGGTCCTGGGCTCGGTGCTGCTGGCCGTCACGGGCTGCGAGGCGCTCTTCGCGGACATGGGCCATTTCGGCGCGCGCCCCATCCGCCTCACCTGGTTCTCGCTCGTCTACCCCGCCCTCATGCTGAACTACCTCGGCCAGGGCGCCTACGCCTACGGCGGCGGGCCGGTGGAAGGCGGGCACCTCTTCTACGCGCTCGTGCCGCGGCCGCTCCTGCTGCCGATGGTGGCGCTGGCGACGCTCGCCACGGTCATCGCCTCCCAGGCCCTCATCTCCGGCGCCTTCTCCCTGGCACGGCAGGCCATCGCCCTCGGCCTCTTCCCGCGCCTCGAAATTGTGCACACGAGCGGGACCCACGAAGGCCAGATCTACGTCCCCGCCATCAACCGTGCCCTGCTCGTCTCGTGCGTCTTCCTGGTCATCGGCTTCGGATCCAGCTCGAGCCTGGCCGCGGCATACGGGTTCGCGGTCTCGGGCGTCATGCTCGTCACGTCGTTCGCGATGATGACCATCGCGGTGCGCGCCTGGGGCTGGCCGCCGTGCCTGGCCGTGCCGCTCTTCGGGTTCTTCGCCGCGATCGAGGCGGTCTTCTTCTTCTCGGCGAGCCTGAAGATCCTCCACGGCGCCTGGGTGCCGCTCGCGGTCGGCCTGCTGGCCTTCTCGGTGATGACGACGTGGCAGTGGGGCCGCAGGCGGGTGGCGGGCGTGTATGCGGAGCTCGCGCCGCGCTGCGAAACGGTCCGGCGCCTCATCGAGCTCAAGCGGCACCCCTCGGTGCCCCAGCTTCCCCGCTCGGTCGTCGTCATGTCGTCGAGGCCCGTGCTCGACCTCGACGAACGGATCCCCCCGGCGCTCCACCTCTTCTGGGTGCGCCTCGGCGCGCTGCCGAAACACGTGGTCCTGCTCACCGTGCGCCAGCTCCCCGTGCCGAACGCGCGCGCCGTCGGGGCGCCCAGGACCGAGGCGGTCACCTTCTTCTCGGATTCCCGCCTCGGGTCGGTCGTGGGCCTGCAGTCCACCTACGGCTACATGGAGACGCCGGACGTGCGGCGCGCGCTGGTCGAGGCGAAGGGGCGGAAGAAGATCAAGGTGCCGGGCGATCCGCGGAAGTGGCTCGTGCTGGTGGGCCAGGAGAACGTCACGGAGACGAAGGTCGGCGCGCTGGTGCGCCTCCGGCTGTCGTTCTTCCGGACGATGCTGCGCAACTCGGTGCCGGCGCACCTCTACTTCGGCCTCGGCTCGGACTCGCTCGTCACGACGGAGACCGTCCATCTGGCCGCGGCGGCGTTCGACGAGGACGATGTCAGCGGGTTCGTGCCGGAGGGGCCGGAGCGGGCGGTGTGAGAGCGGCGCCCTGGCGGGCGCGGGCGATCCCCGCCGCTCACGGCTTCGCGGCCGGCCGGTACGACTGGGCGAGGATCTGCCAGAGCGTGATGAAGAACGCGGCGACCAGCGGGCCGACGATGAAGCCCGGCGCGCCGAAGAACCCGATCCCGCCGAGCGTCGAGATCAGGATCACCAGGTCCGGCATCTGCGTGTCGCGCCCGACCAGGCGCGGCCGCAGCAGGTTGTCCACGCTGCCCGACACGCCGGCGCAGATGAGTATCAGCGTGATGGCCTCGCCGATGCGGCCCGTCAGCGCCAGCAGGATGGCGGCGGGCACCCAGACGAGCGCGCCGCCGATGGCCGGCACCACCGACAGCACGACCATCACGACGCCCCAGAACGTCGGCGCCGGCAGATCGACGATCCAGAACGCCAGGCCGTTGATCGTGCCCTGGATGACCCCGATGAGCAGCGTCCCCTTCACCGTCGCCTTCGTCACCGACGCGAAGCGCGCGGTCAGCCGCTGGCTGTCCTCGTCGCTGAACGGCAGGTACGACAGCACGGCGCGCAGGTAGCGCTCGCCGTGGACGAAGAAGAAGAACATCGCGTAGAGCAGGATCGCGGCGTGGAACAGGAAGACGACGGTGCCGCTCGTCGCGGCCGACACCTGCTTCACCAGGAACGCGCCGAGGCTGGAGACGACCTGGGCGCCGCGCTCGGCTATCTGGGGCAGGAGCGGCTCGATCCGCGCGCTGCCCGGGATCAGCGCGAGCTGGCTCCGCAGCAGCTCCGGATCGTCGAGATACGGCTGGATCATGCCCTTGGCATTGGTCGTGAGGGAGATCGCCTGCTGCACGACGATGCCGGCGATGGTGATGAGGGGGCTGAACACCGCGACGACGGCCACAACGAGCGTCAGGAGCGAGGCCAGCGTGCGCCGGCCTCGCATGCGGCGGAGCAGCCAGCCGTACAAGGGGTACATCAGGCCGGTCAGCACTGCCGCCAGCAGCAGCGTCATCAGGAAGCTGCGGATCATGGCCAGGAACAGGAAGGAGATCCCGGCCACGATGAGCACGAGGAAGAGCCTCCGGAACCGGTCGTCTTGCACGGATGCGATCATACTCCTGCCCGCCCCCCTCAAGCTGAACGCCTCAGGAGTCGATATTCCGACGAGAGGTCACCATGGCTCAAGACACGCCGGCGTCGGTCGTTGAAGCCCCCGAGTGGGTCGCCGCGGAAATGCCGCCCGGCTACCAGACGAGGCGCTGGGAGATCCAGCGGATGACGGCCGAGCTCGACGCGATGGATCGCGTCGCGCGCGTCCTCTGGAGCACCGGGGAGCCGTTGAAGGACGCCGTGGCCGCGGCGTTCACGGCGCTCAGGTGCGAAGTCGAGGCCGCCGCGGCGCCCGGCGGGCCCCTGGTCGCGAAACTGGGCGACTCGCGCCGCATGCTCGTGGTCGTCGCCGGCGCAGCCGGCCCGATCCCGAAGTCGGACGAGTCGCTCGCGCGGGCGTTCGCGGCGATCCAGTCGGCCGGAACCGGGGACCGCGTCGTCTTCGTCGCCACGAGCGACCCGGCGTCGCCGCCCGCCGGGCGTCCCGACCCGCTCCAGCCCGACGCGCTGGCGGTCCTCGAGCGGATTGGCGTGACCGTGGTGGCCGCGACGACCCTCTTCAGGCTCTGGCGGCTGGCCGGCGAGGATCCGCCGAAAGGCGGCAAGGCCCTCGAGCGGCTGCATGCGCAAGAGGGCGGCCCGTTCTCGCTCCCGCCGCGCTGACCCGCCCGGGCTTCAGTCCGACTCCGTTCCCGCCGCGCGGCAGCCCGTCGCGGTCCCCGCGAGCGCCCGCGTCGCGGCAAGGCCGTCGAGCGCCGCCCAGGCTGCGGCGCCAGCGGTCGCGGCGCCAGCGGCCGCGACGCCCGCGGCCGCGCCGGCCGCAGCGGGAAGCCTGCCGGGCGCGTCGGAACCCGCCGTCACGCGCGGGAACGCGTGGCGGGGCCACCGGTTGTAGCATGGCCCCGGTCCGATTCCGAGGAGGCCCCGCCGCCATGCACCAGCTCCACTTCCCGAAACGGTTCGAGCATACGCACCCGCCCGTGCGCAGCGTCAACGACATCGAGACGGAGCAGTTGACGCTCGGCCAGCGGGCCGCCGATCGCGTCGCGGCCATCGTGGGGTCGTGGCGCTTCATCGGCCTGCAGAGCCTGGTTCTGACCGGCTGGGCCTGCATCAACGTCGTGGCCTGGACGCACCACTGGGACCCCTACCCGTTCATCCTGATGAACCTGTTCCTGTCGCTGCAGGCCGCCTACACCGCGCCGATGCTGATGATGAGCCAGAACCGCATGGCGGCCCGCGATCGCCTCGAGGCGCACAACGACTACCTGATCAACCGCAAGGCCGAGGAGGAGGTGCGCGCGGTGCTCGACCACCTCAGCGCGCAGGACGAGGCGCTGACGAAGATTATTGAGTCGCTCGTCGGGACGCTCGAGGCGGGCTCCCGCCCGCCGGGGCCTGGCGCGGCCGCGCCGCGCTGACGGCCGAGGGCTCGGTGGACCCGGCGGTCCTCGGAGTTCGGAGCGCACGCAGAGTTCGCCGGGGCTGCCGACGTGCTTCACCTCGACCCGGGGGCACCGGTGAACCTCCCGGGGATCGGGAGCCACACGGCGCGGTGAGCGGCGGGCTTCGAGACGCGCCGGGCGCGCCGGCGGTTCAGCGGGCACGCCGTGCCGCCGGCGCCCGCGATCCCCGGCGCCGGAGGCGGCCGGGCGGACGGAACCAGGCGGCGGAACCGGTGCATAATCCAACGAGCGCGGCGCTGCCGCAGGAGGATCACCGACATGCCACGCCCGGGCGCCTGCCGGCGCCGACCCGCGATCGTGTCCGTGCCGTCGGCAGTTGCCGCGGCGCTGCTCCTCCTGCTGCAGGCGCGCACGCCCGCCCAGACGCCGCTGAACCTCTACGGCCGCGGCGCGTCGGGCGCGAACGGCGTCGTCGCGGCCGCGAAGCCTGACGCCTCGCAGGCCGGAATCGCGATCCTGAAGATGGGCGGCAACGCCGTCGACGCGGCGGTGGCCACCGGGTTCGCCCTCGGCGTCCTCGAGCCCAACGCGTCCGGCATCGGCGGCGGCGGGTTCATGCTCATCAAGCTCGCCTCGATGCGGGAGGCCGCGGTCGTCGACTTCCGGCCCACCGCGCCGGCCGCGGCTGCGCCGGACATGTTCGCGCTCGACGAGCGCGGCCGCCCGATCGGCAACGCGTCGGTCGAGGGCGGCCTGGCATCGGCCGTGCCGGGTGAAGTGAAGGGCCTGCTGTACGCCCTCGAGCACTACGGCTCGGGGAAGCTGACGCGCGCGCAGGTGATTCAGCCGGCGGTGGACTGGGCCGAGCGCGGCATTCCGGTCACGGCGAACCTCGCGCAGATCATCAAGGACAACTTCGCCAAGCTCCGCAAGTACGAGCACGGCCTCGCGATCTACTCCGTTGACGGCTTCCCGCCGGAGGCGGGCGACACGCTTGTCAACACGGACCTCGCCGCGACGCTGCGCCGCATCCAGGCTGAGGGCGCGGACGCCGTCTACGCGGGCGACATCGCCGCGCGAATCGTCGCCGAGGTGCGGAAGCGCGGCGGGGTGCTCACGCTGGAGGATCTCGCCACGTACCAGGTGAAGGAGCGCAAGCCTGTCGTCGGGTCCTACCGCGGCTACACCCTCATCGCGGCGCCGCCGCCCTCCGGCGGCACGCACGTCCTGCAGCTGTTGAACCTCGCCGAGCAGCTCGGCGTGGCCGCGCTGCCAGAGCAGAGCGCCGAGGCGGCGCACGCGTGGGCCGAGGCCTGCAAGCTCGTGTTCGCGGATCGAACGAGGTACTCGGCAGACCCCGACTTCGTGCGTGTGCCGGTGGCGGGGCTGGTGTCGAAGGCCTACGCCAAGACGCTCGCCGCGCTCGTCAGGCCCGACGCGGTGCTGCCGGCGCCCGCGCCGCCGGGCGACCCCGCCAAGTACGAGTCGGGTTCGACGACGTCCTATGCCGTGATGGACCGCGACGGGAACATGGTGGCGGTCACGAAGACGATCAACATGTTCTTCGGCTCCGGCGTCGTGGTGCCCGGCACGGGCATCGTCATGGGCGACGACATGGACGACTTCGAGGCCAGGCCCGGATCGGCGAACTCGATCCAGCCCGGCAAGCGGATGCTGTCGAGCATGAGCCCGACGCTCGTGCTCGACCCGCAGGGCCGGCCGTTCATGGCCCTCGGATCGCCGGGCGCGACGCGCATCATCCCCACGCTGGCCCAGGTCATCTCGAACGTCGTCGATCGCGGGATGCCGATCCAGGCCGCCATCAACGCGCCTCGCCTCTACCAGGGCCGGACGGGCGGCGTGTCCATCGAGGGGCGCTACTCGATCAACGCCTACAACGGGCTGGTTCGCCTGGGCCACGCGGTGACGGTGAGCCCGGATTACGACCCGGCGTACGGCGGCGTGCACGCCGTGCTCTTGGATCGCGAGGGGAAGGTCCTGCACGGCGGGGCCGACCCGCGGCGCGACGGGCAGGCCGCGGGATACTGAGAATGGCCGGTACGAAACCAGGGAGCGCACTGTGACGAGAACCACGCCGATCGCCGCCGCCGCGTCCGCCATTGCGGCGGCCGCCGCGCTGCCGGCCGCCTTTATGCTCGCCGCCGCGAGCGCGGCAGCCGCCCAGACCTTCGCCCTCGCGGCGCCCATCGCCGAGAAGCCCGCCTTCGTCACCACCGTCGGCCAGAGCGCCGACATCGAGATGGTGAAGGTGCTGCTCGAGCGCGCTGCCGTGCCCCACACCGCCAACGCCCAGGCGAAGGCGGCCGATCTGGCTGCGTCCGGGGCGAAGACGCTGATCGTGGTGCTCGGCGGGAGCACCAAGGGGCTGGGCGCCGCGGGCATTTCCGTCGACGCCGAGCTGGACCGGGCCAGGGCGCTCCTGGCCGAGGCGAAGCGGCTCAAGCTGACGGTGATCGGCGTGCACGTGGGCGGCGAGGCCCGCCGCGGCCAGCTCTCGGACCGCTTCATCCAGGCCGCCGTGCCCGCGTGCCAGTACGTCGTGGCCGTCGCCGAGGGCGACAAGGACGGGTTCATCAGCAGGCTGTGCGGGACGGCCATCCCGATCGACAAGGTGGAGCGCACGTCCAGGGCCGTCGAACCGCTCAAGAGGGCCTTCAGGTGACGGCCGGACGCGGCACGTCCTCCCGCGCGGCGGGTCGCTCATGAGCGGCCCCGACGCCCTGCTGCTCCTCCTCACGGCCGGCAGCTTCGCCGCCCTCGTGATCGCGGCGAAGCTGCCCGTGTCGCTCAGCCTGGCGGCCTCGTCGGTCGCGCTGGCGCTGGCGGCGGGCGAGGGCGTCCCCATCGACCACCTCGTCGAGGGCATGTTCAGCTACCTCGACGTGGTGCTCGTGCTCTTCGCCGCGATGATCTTCATGAAGGTCATCGAGGCGAACGGCCTGCTGGCGGAACTGACGCGCAGCCTGGTCGTGCTGCTCGGCCGCTCGCCGTCCGTCCTCCTCGTCGCGCTGACGATTGTCATCATGTTCCCCGGCATGATCACCGGCTCGTGCACGGCCTCGGTCCTCGGCACGGGCGTCATCGTCGCCCCGGTGCTGATGCGGATGGGGCTGCCGCGCGACACGACGGGGGCGGTCGTCTCGAGCGCGGCCGTGTACGGCATGATCGCGCCGCCGGTCAACGTTCCGGTGATGATCATCGGCGGCGGCATCGACATGCCGTACGTCGGCTTCGGCCTCATCCTCGCCGTGCTCACCATCGTGCCCGCCGTGCTGACGACGATGTGGCTGGCGAGGGGGAAGGTGGAGCGGGCGAGGCTGGCCGAGGTAGTGGCGGAGAGCCGGGCCGAGATCGCCGCAAGCGCCGCTGGCGGCTGGCGGCGCGGGCTGCTTTACCTGCCGCTTGCTGTGGTCGTCGCCCTGATGGCCGGTCCGCGGACGTTCCCCGGGTGGTTCCCCGACCCGCGGCTGCCCCTGACGTTCCTGGTCGGCAGCGCCCTCGCGGCGGTGGCCGGGCGGCGCGTGCCCCTCGCGGCCGCCGCGCGCGCGGGCGTGCGCGAGATCCTGCCCGTCGCGGGCATCCTCGTCGGCGTGGGCATGCTGATCGAGATGCTGACGCTCACCGGCCTGCGCGGGGCGATCGTGGTCGGCGCGCTGTCGATCCCCAGCGCGTTCCTGTTCGCGAGCATCGCCGTGATCCTGCCGCTGTTCGGCGGGATCTCGGTGTATGGCGGCGCCAGCGTCCTCGGCGTGCCGTTCGCCCTCGCGCTGCTCGGGCGCAACCAGATCGTCGTGCTGGCGGCGCTGTCGCTCATCGGCGCGATGGGCAGCTACCTGCCGCCCGTGGCGTTCACCCCGGTGGTCGCCGCCGGGGCGATCGGCGGGCCGTACCTGCGGATTGTGCGGCGCTGCGCCGTGCCGGCCGCCGCCGCCGTCGTCGTCGGGACGCTGATCCTGATCTACGCGAACCCCGTCGCGAGGGTGTTCGGCCTGTGAGCGCCATCACCATCGTCTACCGCCTGATCGCCGCCGGCGCGGTCGTGCTGGTCGTGCTGGAGCTGTTCTCGCAACGGGGGTGGAAGGAGAAGCTCACGGCCGGGCTGGTCCTCGTCCCGCTGATCCTGCGCGCGCTGATGATCGCGTAGGAGGACTGCCGCATGGACTCCCGACGAGCACCCGCTTCGCGCCACGACGCCGGCCAGCCTGCCGGCACGCCCGCTGACGCGCCGACCGGCACGTCAGCCGGCCCGCCGCGCGCCGCCCGCGCGAACGCCGTCCTGTCCGTCGCCGTGCTGGGGCTCAGCCTCGCGGCCGTCGCCGCAGTCGTGCCGCAGCACCTCGCGGCGGGGCGCGACGAGGCGATCAGGAAGGGGCCGGGCGTCACCGCCGTGCGCCGGCTGTCGGAGTGGTTCCCGGGGATCCGCGGCACGAGCGGCGACACGGACGTGTACGTGCTGGATTCCGGCAGGCCAGGGGCCACCGCCCTCGTCCTCGGCGGCACGCACGGCAACGAGCCGGCCGGCTATCTCACCGCCATCGTCCTGGTGGAGAACGCCGCCGCCGCGGAGGGCTCGGTCATCGTCATCCCGCACGCGAACCGATCGTCGATGACGCACACGGACTACCAGGAGGCGTCGCCGCGCCTGCTCGAGTTCCAGGGCGCGTCCGGGCGGCGCACGTTCCGGTTCGGGAGCCGGGCGACCAACCCGACGGACCAGTGGCCCGACCCGGACATCTACGTCCACGCCTCGTCGGGGCAGCAGCTGTCGGGGGCGGAGACGCGGAACCTCAACCGGGCGTATCCCGGCCGTCCCGACGGGACGTTCACCGAGCGCATCGCCTTCGCCATCACGTCGCTCGTTCGCGCGGAGCGCGTGGACCTCGTCATCGACCTGCACGAGGCGTCCCCCGAGTACCCAGTGGTCAACGCCATCGTGGCGCACGAGCGGGCGATGAAGGTCGCATCCGGCGCGGTGCTGAATCTCGAGTTCGACGACATCACGATCGGCCTGGAGCCGTCGCCGAAGAACCTGCGCGGGCTGTCGCACCGGGAGCTGGGAGACGCGACCGGCGCGCTGGCGCTGCTGTGCGAGACGTCAAACGTGTCGCAGGGGCGCCTGCGGGGCGCGACCGGCGCGCGGCAGGTCATCGAGGGCACCGACGACAAGTACCTGCGCGCGGCGAGGCTCGGCCGGCTGGCCGTGCCGTTCGACGAGCGGGGGTGGCCGCTGAAGCAGCGAGTGGGGAGGCATGCCGCCTCCGTCGGGGCCATCCTGGCGTCGTACACGTCGGCCAACCCGGGGAGGCCCGTGTCGCTGCGCGGCCTGCCCTCCTACGCCGACCTCATGGCGCGGGGCCTGGAGCCGTTCCTGTAGAAGGCGCGCCCGGCTTCTCCGGCGCCGCACGCCAC
Source organism: Acidobacteriota bacterium (assembly GCA_029562975.1). Taxonomy (GTDB): domain Bacteria; phylum Acidobacteriota; class Vicinamibacteria; order Vicinamibacterales; family JAKQTR01; genus JAKQTR01. The sequence goes on from JAKQTR010000030.1 coordinate 244,246, forward strand.
GGGAGACTGCCGCCTTCGCGTCACCCGGATGTGCGTGCCGTCGGTGGCCGGGATGCCGGGCCCGCCGTGGACGAACCGATCGGCCTTCCGCGTGACGAGCGAGGGCGCGATCCCGGCCAGGCCGCCGCGGAACACGACGGCCTGCCGCCAACCGTCGACGTCGCTGCCCGTGCCGCCACGTCCTGCCGGCCGGCGTGATCGCCGCCGGCGGGCCGCCGGCGCTGCGCTGGTTCACGGCGCAGCAGGCGCCGCCGCGCGCGTCGGCGTCCCGAGTGAACGCTCGATGGCGCCCGCGCCGGCCCGGCCCGGACGAGCGGACACCTCGCGGCGGGCCTGGCTCGGGGACAGCGCCTCTTGGACCCCCGGTTCCTCTGGGCGTCGGACGAGGCGCGCCTCACGCAAGCCCGTCGCTCAGCGCACGAGCCGGCGCGCGACGTCGAGCCAGCCGTTCCAGCCCGCGCCGGCGGCCGGCTCCGTGCGCGACGTCGACAGCCACTGCGCCGCCTTCGCGGCAAGCATCTCCCACTCGACCCGCTCGGCTCCAGCGTGCCGCTCGAGCCACGCGATCGCGACCGCTGTCGCGAGCGCGCGCCGCGCGGTCTCCGGATCGCCGACGGCGCCGCGCAGGAGCTCGTCGATTGCGGCAGACGACGGCGCCAGCGACACGGCCGCGGCGAACGCGGCGTCGAGGCCCCACGATCCGTCCGCGCGCTGGAGCGCGACGAGCGCGTCGAGCGGCCGTGGCGCCCGCGCCGGCTCCACCCTGAGGGCGCAGCTGTCCAGGGCGTCCAGCGCGAGCCCGGCATCGAGATAGGCGTACGACGGCATGGCGGATGCGCGGGCAGCGAGACACGAGACGTGGCTCTCGCGCATGACACCGCCCCATCCGTGCGTCAGCGCCACCGGGACGCGCCGCAGTTCGGCGCGTCCCTCGAGGGGCGTCTCGCGGTGCTCGACGGCCACGAACGACGTTTCGCGCGAGGCGAGCTGGTACTTCACGGCAAGAGCCGCGATCGCCGACGCGGATTTCGCCTTCGCCCGAGCGCGCCGCTGCAGCGATCCGCGGCTCTCCAGGTACTCGCCGGCCTCCTCCAGCTCGCGGATGCGCGCCCGCGCCGCCAGGGTCGCAATCGTGTCGCCTTCGACCGCGGCCGCGGGGTCGATCGGCAGGTCGAAGGCGACGGGCCGGCCGGCCAGCGTGCCGGTCAGCCTCACGCTCCCCTTCCGCGGCTCGTCGAGCAGGGCATAGATGGACGCGCGCTCGCCGCTGAAGATCGGCGGCACGCGGTCCGCGGCCGCCACGACGCCGGGCTGCCCCCAGTCCACCCGCGGGTCGAGCAGCGCCGGCGCGAAGAGCCGCGCGAACTGCCGCAGGACTTTCGCCTCGATGCGCTCGCCCGGGCTGATGAACTCGGCCGCGCCGCCGCTCGCCCGGGCGATGCCCTTCACCAGGTGCTGGCTCGCCCCCGCGCCGATGCCGAACGTGAAGCAGCGCGCGTCGGCCGCGTGCCTTCTCGCGAGATTGATCACTTCGTCGGTGTTGGTCACTTCGCCGTCGGTCAGGAGCAGGACCTGGCGCGGCATCCCGGCCACGGCCTTCCGCCCAAGCACCCACTCCAGCGCCGGCAGCAGCTCGGTGCCGCCCATGTCGGCGTCCATGTCCCGCACGAGCGCCGCGGCCTCCTGCATGGACGCTTCGTCGTACGGCCGGCTCTCGTCGAAGAGCGCCGCGTGCGCGGTGCCGAACGAGACGATGTTGAAGCGGGACCCGGCCGTGAGCGACCGCAGGCACAGCTGCAGCGCGTTGCGGACCTCTTCGATCGACTCGCCGCCCATCGAGCCCGACCGGTCGATGAGGAACACGACCTCGGCCGGCTGCGCGGCCGCCTCGAACCGCGGCACGAAGGACACGAGCGCCGCGCTCCCCTTCGCGCCGCGCTCCACCGTCACATGCGGCGCGTCGAGCCCGTCGGCCGCGATGAGGATGACCAGGTCCCGGTCCATCGGGGCGCTCCGCTGCGCCAGGCGCACACTCGCGCGCGCGCCGTCCTGATCCACCTCGATGGGATGCGTGGCCGACTGGATCCTGCGGATCGTCCCGCCCATCGCCACGTCCATCTCGAACGTGAACGCATACGGCACGTCGAGGGCCGTCGGCGGGTTGAGCGCCTCGGCCGGCGTCGGGCTGACACCAGTCTGATCGGGCCCAGGCGCGTAGCGCGGCGAGACGGTCGTGGGCAGCGTGAAGCGCGCCGCCGGCCCTTCCGCCGCCAGCTCGGTGACGTACGTGATCGACAGCTCGACGGCCGAGCCGGGCTTCACGTTGCCGAGGCTCGCCGTGAACACGTCCGCGCGCTCCTCGTCCAGCAGGAACGCCCCGTGCCCGGCCTCCAGCGCATCGTCGTACTGCGCGAAGGCCTCGTCGCGCTCGACCGATCGCCCGACGTAGCGGACGCCGTCCACCGTCGCCTCGAAGCCGCAGACGGCCGCGCCCTCGTCCAGCGGGAAGACGTAGACGACCTCGAGCGGCACGCCCTCGCGGTTGCGGTACGACTGGCGCACGGTGACGCGGGCGCAGACGTCGACGACGCGGGCGTCGACGTGCACGTGTTCGAGGGGAATGGTCTGACCGCTGCCGCGAACGACGAGTCCAGACGCGTTCATGCTAGGCCTCTCCTTCCGGGTTGCGCGGAAGGTGCGCACGGCACCAGTCCGCGATCTCGTTCAGCCGGCCTGGGGCCGGCAGCCTGATGTCGTGCGCGACGTGCAGTTCGACGCCGGGGGCCAGTTCGAGCCGCCTCCAGGTGCTGCGCGCGAGGACCTGGCCCTGGGGCCCCGGGAGCTCGACACCACCGCCTGCCGCCTGCCGCCGCCCGGCCCGGATTTCGTCGAGGGACCAGCCCGCTTCCTGCTGCGCCTTGACGTCGAGGAGGCGCCGGAGATGCGATTCGTCGTAGTGGCGGCCGCGCCCGACGCCCAGGGGCGGCGGAAGCAGGCGTTCCTGAACGTAGTAGCGGATGGTGCGGCGGGAGACGCCGCCGAGGCCGGCCAGTTCGTCAATGCTGAGTCGTCCGCGCCCGCTGTCCACGGGACACAATATAGACAGCAACTGTCATATTGTCAAGTGTCTTATTTTGGCTGTGCCGGAGAGCCGGCCTAATGGCGCCCGAGGCCGCACCCTTGCCGCCCGCAGGGTGCGCGGGCGCAGCGCCTGGGCCAAGGGCCGTGGGCGTCCTCCTGGCGCATCTTCCTCTGTTGTCAACACGTGAATTGTCCGGCCTGGTTTGACAAGTGATCTGCCCGGTTTCGCCGCACTGTTGTTGCCGGTGGCGCTGTGGGCCGGTCGCGGTTCTGGCGACCGGCCCAACCGGCGTGTGCGCGCTCGGGTCGATCGGCCGAGCACCGCCGGGGCAGCGTCCGCCGGCCGGCCCCTCGCGTCAGACGGCCGAGCCGTTGCAGGCCCCGCCACACCGAGTGCTGCCCGTCGGGATGGCGGCGCACCACGACCTCGAGCCCGGCATGCGTGCGGCGGCCGGGTTGCTTGGCGATCGGCAGCACCACCCGGTCGACGTCGGCGGACGGGTCTCGTCGTTGAAGCCCCGGGCGCAGAGGCCTTTCGCCTTGATGCGGCGCGCGAAGCTGACACCGCCGCAGCAGGCCGATGTCGCGGTCTTCTCGCGCGTGCTATGCGACCCCTCGCCCACGGAGCGGCACATGTACGGCCAGCCGCCGGCGCGGCCGGTATAGACTCTCAGCGGGCGCGCCCCTGGAACCCGCCACCGGGGTGGCCGAAGGAGGACAGATGGAACGCACACGTCGGGAATTCCTCGGAGACTCAGCTCTCATCCTGGCCGGGGCCGCGCTGGCGGCGGACGCGCCCGCCGTGCTGGCGGCCCCCGGCGTATCCTGGCCCATCGGCTGCTTCAACCGCCCGTGGACCCGATGGCCGTACGCCGAGACGCTGAAGGGCGTGAAGGCCGCCGGCTACGCCATCACCGGCCTGCTGACCCGTACGAAGGAAGAGCCGTTCATCGGGGCGGACGCCACGCCGGAGTACCTCGAGAACCTCAAGGGCGCCATCGCGGCCGCCGGCCTCACGGCCAATCTCGGCGCGCTGCGGAGCCAGCACGACATCCCGCTCGAAGAGACGATCAAGGGCTTGAAGAAGGAGATCGACAACGCCGCGTTCCTCGGCCTGAAATACGTCATCACGTTCGGCATGGCCAACCCGGCGCAGGTCGACCACTACTACGCGTCGATGGCGGCCGCCGCGGCGTACGGCGCCGACAAGGGCGTGCAGGTGGTGATGAAGCCGCACGGCGGATCGAGCGGCGCGTCAGAGGCGATCATCGCGGGCATCAAACAGGTGAACCACCCGAACTTCAAGATCTGGTACGACGCCGGCAACATCATCTACTACGAGGGCAAGGACCCCGTTGAAGAGCTCAAGCCCATCGTGCAGCACGTCACCGGCTTCTGCGCCAAGGACTGCGGCGAGGTGAAGGGCGACGTGATGATCCAGTTCGGCGCGGGCAAGGTGGACTTCGCCGGCGTGTTCAAGGTGCTGAAGTCCGCCGGCTTCAACGGGCCGATCATGGTCGAGTGCTGCAAGGTGGGCGACACGCCGGAAGCCACGACCGAGAACGCGCGAGCGAACCGCGTGTTCCTGGAGAAGGTGCTGGCGGCGATCTAGCCGCGCCGGCGGCCCCGACCGCCTCGTCGCCGCTGCCAGGGACGTCGCGCGCCGGGCTCGAGGGGCCGGGACGTTCGGACGAGAGCGTCCAGCCGGCGTTCGAGCCTGGGCGTCCCCGCGGCCGGGGACCCGGGACGAGGCGGCCGGCGCCGCCCGTCCGGCTGTTCAGAGGAGAGGATCCGGGCGACCCGTCACCGATCCAGCGGCCGCCCGGCGACGGTGCCGACCCGGACCTCGCTCCCGCTCACCTGACCCGCGTCCACGTATCGGTGCGGCCGATGAGCGAGATCCCGATGAACCCGCGAACCTTCAGGACGTCCGGCGTCTCCATCGCGATCTTGCACTTGTAGTCCTTCCCATTCTTGGGGTCGTAGATGCGTCCGTCCTTCCAGTGCCCCGGGCTGTCGAACCTGAAGTCCCGAAGCATCCGCAGACCGAGGATCGGATCGTTCCGGCGGGCCGGATCGGGGTTCTCGCGGTCCACCTTGGTCTTCCCCGCCATGCCCTTAGGGTCGTCGGCGGGATACACCGGCTCTTTCAGCCAGACGATCTTGCCGAAGTACTTGCCGCCCTCATTCTGGATCTCGACATGGGCGGTACCCTCTCCGTTCAGCCACGTTCCGACGATCGAGTCGGCGTCCTGGGCAAGCGCAGGCGCCGCCAGGCAGCACAGCGACGCCAGGGACAGCAGGGCGCAGGTTCGCTTCATCGTGGATGACCCTCCGAGGGGGATGATAGATCGGGAAGCGAGAATCGGAACCCGGCATTCGCCAGCCAGGGGCCGGACGCCAGGCGCCGAGAGTCAGGAAGCGGACAGGCACCTCGCGGCAGGACGGTCGAGCTGTCACAGAAAGGCGACACTCGTCGCGCACGCATTCCGTCCTCGCTCGACTGCGGGTGTTTCCGCGCGATCGTGATTGGCATCCCTGTTGCTCTAGTGACTGGCGACGGTCCTCCAGAAGGTCGTCACCACCCGAGTGGGGCGCGTGCGAGGCCGAAGCGAGGAGGGGGCCATGAGACCCACCCTGATTGTCACATCCACTGTCGTCGCAGTCGCGCTGGGCCTGGCAGCTGCGCCGGCGTTGGCGCAGGGGCGGGGTGCCCAGGCGCGGCAGCGCGACGCAGCGCGCTCGACGCCGAGCGTGTCCGCTCCGCGCAGCGACGGCAGCCGGCAGCAGAGCGGCCGGCAGGCGGTGGCGCGCGGTACCGAGCGGCGGCAGGGCGCCAGCGTGCAGAACCTGCCGCGAGCGACGACCGCACAGCGGCAGGCCGGAGCGGTCTACAGCGCCCCGCGGGGCAGTGCCGGGCGCCAGCAGGCGGGCGGGCAGCCGGCGTCTCGCAGCTACCAGGGCGGACAGGCGACGGGCCTGCGGACGGCGCCACGCGCCATCCCGGGCGCCTCGACGCAGGGCTACCGTTCCGATGCCGGGCGGGTGTACGACCAGCGCCGCGGCGGAGCCTACGGCGCGCGCGGGTACGCCTCGTACAACCGGATCATCCGGTACGACGGGCGCCGCTACGCCAGGCCGCGGACCTTCGTGCCCTACCGGCCATACTACTTTTCGAGGTCGTACTACGCGTTCCGTCCCCGGCTGAACATCGGGTTCGGCCTCTGGCTCGGCTACTCGGTGCGCTACCCCTGGTCCTGGTATTACGGCGGCTACGCGCCGCGCGTGTATGGCTACGGCTACGGGTACGGCTACGTGCCCGGTCAGGTCTACTACGCGGACCGCGGGCCGGACTACTACGGCGGGCTGAGCTTCGACATCGAGCCTTCCGACGCTGATCTTTACATCGACGGCGAGTACGTCGGCGAGGTCGGCCAGTTCTCGCCCTACGGCGAGCCGCTGACGCTCGTGCCAGGCGTGCATCGCATCGCGATCGTGCGCGACGGCTACATGACGCTCGAGTGGGACGTCGAGGTCGAGGCGGGCATGGTGCTCCCCTACCACGGCGTCATGGAACCCTGGTAACGCCGCCTCGGGGGCATGCCGCGGCATCGGCGGACGAGGGCGCGAAGGGCGGCCGCGAGGCCGCCCTTCGCATGTGCCGGCGCGGCCCCGCTGGCGAAGGAAGCCTCCGCCTCTCGCTCGCGCGCGTCAGGAGAACTCGCGGCGGACGGGGTACATCTTGCGCAGCAGGTCGAACGCCCGGCCTCGCCCCTCGTCATCCATCGACGCCGTCGCCTTCAGCGCCTCATCATCCCGAAGAATCGGATAGGCCTCGGCGACCCGCGCGGCGAGCGCCGCGATGCCAGCGCGATCGAGCGAGCGGAACCCGGCGCCGGATTCAGGGGCGAAGCCCCCGATGGGCAGGCCGGCCGGACGGGGCGGCATCGCGTCGGCGAGGCGCCAGGCCGGTTCGACGCCCAGGAAGCGGCAGGCGGCATCGTAGACCATGCCGGTGCCGTTGAGCTTGCCCTCGAGCGAATAGCCCGCGATGTGGGGCGTGCCGATGTCCACGCGCCGGAGGAGGCGGCTGTCAATCGCGGGCTCGTGATCCCAGACGTCCAGCACGACGGCACCGAGCCGGCCGGCGTCGAGCGCGCGGTGGAGCGCTGCCTCGTCCACCACGCCGCCGCGGCCCGCGTTGCAAAGCCACGCGCCCGGCTTCAGCCGCGCGAGGAAGGCCTCGCCAATCAGACGGACAGTCGGGTCCGGGCCGTCGAACGTGAGCGGCGTGTGGCACGTCACGATGTCGCAGTCGAGCAGGTCGTCGAGCGGGCGGTAGATCGCGGACCCGGAGTGGCGCGCCTTCGGCGGGTCGTTCAGCACGGGCTCCATCCCGAGCGCGCGCGCCTTCTGGACGACCAGCGATCCGACGTGGCCGACGCCGACAACGCCGACGCGCCTGCCGGCCAGCGTCTCGCCCCGCCGGGCGGCAAGGGTCAGCCACGCGGCGGCCATGTACTCGGCGACGGCGGCAGCGTTGCACCCGCGGGCGGCGTAGAACGCGATGCCGAGGCGCTCGAGATCGGGCTCTGCCACGTGATCGGTGCCCGACGTGGCGGTGCCGACGAAGCGCACGGGCGTCGCCGCGAGAAGCGCCGCGTCCACGCGGGTGATCGAGCGCACGACGAGCAGATCCACGTCCGCGAGGCCGGCCGGCAGGATCCGGCGGCCGTGCTCCAGGCGCACGTCGCCGAGAGTGCCGAAGGCCTCCCGGGCGAACGGGACGTTCTCGTCTGCGAGGACCGTCAGACGCGGCATGCGGCGATTGTGCCGCTCGTGGCGGGCGCCGCGCAAGCGCCGCCGCTGCGGGACGCGCGCCAGGGCGCGGGACGGGCGGCCCGCCGCCTCGGCCGCCCGCTCACGGCTGCCGCGCCGCGGTGAGGCGGCTGAAGCGGGCGGTCTGCCGCTCGATCTCGGCGAGCGCCGCCTGCTGCGCCGACGACGGCGCGGCGGCGCGGATCGGCGGGAACGCGCGGGTCAGGAGCGCGCCGGCGTCGCGAAGCCGCCAGCCTTCGTCGGGCGAGGACGGCCGCGCATCGAGCACGTCGAGCTGGACGCGGGCCACGGCCGTGCGGGCGACGGCGAGATCGAGCGCGGCGGCGGCCGGAGCTCCGGGAGCGTCTGCGAGGCGCTCGCGGATGCGGGCGTACTCGCGGGCGTGCCTCAGCGCCTCGTCGAGCCGGCGCTGGGAGCGGCACAGCTCCGCCAGCGACCCGCGCGCGGCCGCAGCGATCTCCGCCGCGGCCGCGTCGTCGGCGCCGCCGTTCTCGGACGCCTGCGCGTCGGCCAGCGCCTGGAGCCACAGCGACTCGGCCTTGGCATGATCGCCTCGGCGCATGGCCACGTCCGCCAGGCCGCCGGTCGAGGCAGCGAGGCCGCGCCGGGCCGACTCGTCGCCGGGCTGTCCGGCGAGATCCTCGCGCTCCAGGAGCTGGGCCGACGCAAAGCGCGCGTCGGCGTCGTCGAGGGCGCCGTCCGCGAGCAGGAAGCCCCCGAGCGCGCGCAAGACGCCGGCGTAGTCCCGCCGGGCGGCGGCCGGCAGCACGTTCTCGGCGGCCAGCGTCTCGAAACCGGCCGCGGCGTAGGCGTACATCATCCGGGCGCCGGCCAGGTCGCCGCGTGCGGCGCGGAACGCGCCCAGCCGCCCGTACCCGGACGACGCCGCCGCGCGGGCCAGTGCGTCCCGCGGCTGCTGGCGCGCGAGGCGCTCGACCAGTCCCAAGTGGCGAGCGTCCGCCCTCCCGGCGGCCTCGGCGTCGCCGAGCTCCTGGCGCAGCGCCGCCGCATCACCGCACGCCGCGATGAGCGCGATGGCCGCCTCGACCGATTCCGGCTCGGCCGCGAGGGCCCGCTCGCCTGCCGCGACGGCCGCATCGAGGCTGGCGGCGGCCGAGGCGCGGCCCGCCGGCGCGCCGCCGGACGTAGCCGCCTGGAGTGCGGCGACGAGCCGGTAGGCTCGGGCCAGATCGAGCGCCGCGGCCGGATCGCCGGCCGCATCGCGCGCGAGGCCGTCCACCTGTTCGACGGCGCGCGTCAGAACGGCCGTCCGCGCGGGAGCAGATGCCGGAAGCGCGGCAATGGCCTCGTGCAGCTCGTTCAGCAGCGACCGCGAGAATTGCTGCGACACCCTCAGCCGGCCCCCGGCGAGATCCCGCTCCGCGCGCAGTGCCCGCGCTTGCCAGCCGAACAGGGCCGTCCCCGCGCCAAGGGCGGCGATGGCGGCCCCCAGGACGGCCGCCAGAAGCCAGTGCCGGCGTAGCGCCTTCGCCGCGCGTTGACGCCGGCTCGCCGGAAACACCGATACGGTCCGGCCGTGGAGCCACGCGCGGAGGTCGTCGGCGAAGGCCGTGACCGACTGATAGCGCATGCGCGGGTCCTTGCGCAGCGCCTTCATGACGACGGCGTCCAGATCGTTCGCCAGGGCGCGGCGCTGCGACGGCGGCGCGACCCGGCTCGGCGGCTCGGGGTCCGTGTCGCAGATCACCCGCGTCATCTCGACCGGCGTCAGATCCCGGAACTCGTAGGGCGGGTGGTCCGTCAGCAGAACGTACAGGAGCACGCCGAGCGAGTAAATGTCGCTCGCCGCGGTGATGAGCTCTCCGCGCGCCTGCTCCGGGCTGACGTATTCGGGCGTGAAGAGCGACTGCCCCGTGCGCGTGAGCCCCTCGCCCGAGTCGGGCCGGCCGAACAGGAGCCGCGCCACGCCGCAGTTCATCACCTTGAGCTGGCCGTCCGCGGTCACCAGGATGTTCTTCGGGCCCACGCTGCGGTGGACAATCAGGCGCTGGTGCGCGTACTCGAGCGCGGTGCAGACGCGGAGCACGAGCCTCACGCGGTCGGGCAGGCTGGTCTCGCGGCTGCGGCAGTAGGCGCAGATGTCCTCTCCGGCGACGTGCTCCATCGCCACAAACGGCATGCCGCCCTCGGCCACGCCGCCGTCCAGGAGGCGCGCGACCCACGGATGGTCGAGGCCGGCCACGAGGTGGCAGGCGGCGCGGAACCAGTCAGTCCACGCAGCCGTGTTCCATCCGGGCGGCAGGACGCGAAGCGTGACCTGCTGCGGCAAGGCCCCGGACTGGTCGGCCGCTTCGTACACCGCCCCCATCCCGCCGCGCCCGACCTGCCGGATGATGCGATAGGCGCCGAAGAGGGCGCCGGGAGCCAGTTCCGGCGCCGTCTCAGGCTGGCCGTCCGGCGGCTCACGGAGCACGGGAGTCCGGCGCAGCGCAGAGGCGGCAGGCGGGCTCGCGGGGGGCGTCGGGCGCGGGCTCTGGGGCTGGATCGACGGCGGCCGCGGCAGGGCGTGCGCGCGCGGCGCTTGCGGCTGCAGCGAGGCGGCCGATGGCGCGGCGGCGGACGGCGTGGCGGCGGACGGTGCCGCGGCGGACGGTGCCGCGGCGGACGGCGCGGCGTGCGGCTCGCCGCGTGCGGGAGGCAGAGGCCGGGCAGTCGGCCACGTCGGCGCCGGGCCGCCGGGACGAGCCGCCGGGCCTCCGGGACGAGCCGCCGATCCTGGTTGCGGACGGGACGCCGCCCGCTGCACGAGCGCCGCAGGCGGCTCGTCGGCGGCGGCCACCACGGGCAGACGCGGCGGCGCTGGTGAGGGCGCCGCCGCGGCTCGAGGCGGCCCGATGGGAGCGGCGCTCGGCTCGTCCACGAACCACGGGTCCGAGTCGTGCTCGTGCAGCAGCGCCCGCACCTCGGCCCGCAGCCGCTCATCGTCGGTCGCACCGAGCAGGAACGTCTCGCGCTCGCCGGCGGGCTGCTGCAGCGCCGCTTCGAACAGCTCGTCAATGCGTTCCCAGCCGGTTCGTTCCATCGGCAGGACCCGTGTGCCAGTCGAGCCGCGCGTCCGTCTGCGCGGGCCAGCCGCGCGGCCCGCTGACGCGCCGGTCGACGCTTCGCAAGCCGGACAGCCGTCTCTATACTAGTCCAGGTCACATGAGGCGGACGGGATCGCGGGCGGACGGCCCGCCACATGGCGCGCAGCTGCGGCTGCCCTTCGGACGGTCCGCGCGGGAGACGACGCGCGGCGCTGTCGTGTCGGTGCCCGGCGTCGGAGCGGGCGTCGTGTTCGTGCGCCATCGCCGCGCGCGCCAGTACGTGCTGCGCCTGCGCGACGACGGGAGCGTGCGCGTTACGCTGCCGTGGAGAGGATCGCGAGCCGAGGCGCAGCGCTTCGTGCGCGAGCGCCGCGACTGGATCCTGCGCCAGCGGCTGCAGCATGCGGCGAGCGCCGCGGCGCGAAGCGGGCCGTGGCTGCCGGGCACCTCGGTGCTGCTGCGGGGCGTGGAAGAGCCGATCCGGGTCCAGCCGGCCGGGGGCGCGCTGGCGGTGACGCTCGGCAGCGAGCGCCTGGTGCTGCCGGCCTCAGCCTGTCACAACCTCCGTCCGCCCCTCGAAGCCCATCTCCGATCGGTCGCGGCCCGCGAGTTGCGCGGCCGCCTCCACGAACTTGCGCGCGCGCACGGCTTCACGGTGGCGGCCGTCAGCATCCGCGCCCAGCGCACCCGCTGGGGATCCTGCTCGCGATCGGGGCGCATCTCGCTGAACTGGCGCCTCATCCAGGTGCCCGCATCCGTCCGCGACTACGTGCTGCTGCACGAGCTGGCGCACCTGAAGCACGCCGATCACTCGGCGCGGTTCCACCGCGAGGTCGAGCGTCTCTGCCCGCACTGCGCCGAGGCGCGTCGCTGGCTGCGCGAGACGACGCTTCTCGGGCGCTGAGCCCGCCGGGCGGAGGTCCCCAGGCACCGGGAGCCGGCTCAGCGCTTCTCCGGCCGTCTGCCCCCGAGGCAGGTACAATGGACAGGGATGCGGGGGTGACAGGGATGGACAGCCTCTTCAGCGAAGGAACGCGGCGCGGCGCTCGCGGGGCGCTCGTCGCGGCGGCGCTCGTCGTTGCGGCGCTCGTCGTTGCGGCGTCGGCCGTTCCCGCCCTGGCGCAGGACGGACCGGGACTGCGCGCCGGGCTCAGCGCCAGCCCGGATCAAATCTTCTTCGGCGGGCACTACGTGACGCAGCCGCTCACCGGCATGCTGCGCTTCCAGCCGAACCTGGAGGTGGGCCTCGGCGGCGGCCAGACGACGATCGCCTTCAACGGCGAGTTCGCGCTGTGGCGGAAGATCTCGCCGGACTGGCACCTCTACCTCGGCGGCGGGCCGTCGATCCTCGCGGTCACGCACCAGCACCGCGACGACACCGACATCGACCCGGGGTTCAACCTGGTGGCGGGCCTGCGCCGGCGCGGCGGGGCCTTCTTCGAGCTGAAGATCGGCAGGATCGACAGCCCCTCGTTCAAGGCGCTGGTGGGCTTCACCATCCGCTAGGCGCCGGCCGGGTCCGGCGGCGCGGCCTCCGGCTGGCCGATGAGACCCCCGGGGGCGTCAGATCCCGGGTCCCCGGTCCAGCAGGTCGAGCAGCCTCCTTGCGGCAACCGACGGGGCGAGGCGGCCCGCGCGCACGTCCTCGATCGCCTCCGGCAGCGCGGCGCGCACCGCGGGGTGCGCGCGGAACCGCTCGCGCAGCCCGGCCTCGACGCGCTCCTTCATCCACGCCTCGGCCTGCTGCCGCCGCCGCAGCGCGAACCGGCCGGAGGCCTGCTGCATCTCCCGGAACCGCGAGATCGCGTCTTCGAAAGCGTCCAGGCCCTGCCCGGTGAGGGCGCTCACCGTCAGCACCTCCGGGTGCCAGGCGGCCGCATCGAGGGGTTCCTCCTCGCCGCGCCCGTGCAGGCCGAGTATTCGCAGCGACGAGGTGATCTGGGCCCGTGCGTTCGTGGCGGCCGCCTCGTCGAGGTCGGCCTTGTTGATCGCGATGAGATCGGCCAGCTCGGTGATCCCCTTCTTGATCGCCTGCAGATCGTCTCCCGCGTTGGGCAGCTGCAGCAGGACGAACATGTCGGTCATGCCGGCGACTGCCGTCTCGCTCTGTCCGACGCCGACGGTCTCGATGATGACGACGTCGTGGCCGGCAGCCTCGACCGCCAGCATCGCCTCGCGCGTCTTGTCGGCGACGCCGCCGAGCGTCCCCGACGAGGGGCTCGGACGAATGAACGCGCGCTCGTCGGCGGAGAGCCGCTCCATGCGCGTCTTGTCGCCGAGGATCGATCCCCCGGACACGCTGCTCGACGGGTCCACCGCCAGCACGGCCACCCGCCGGCCCTGCGCGAGGAGGCGCAGGCCGAGCGTCTCGATGAAGGTGCTCTTGCCCGCGCCCGGCACCCCCGAGATGCCGAGGCGGAACGATCGGCCGCTCTCCGGCAGGAGCGCGTCCAGCACCGCGTCGGCCCGGGCGCGGTGATCGGGGCGGGTGGACTCGAGCAGCGTGATCGTCCGGGCGAGCGCGCGCCGGCGGGCCGGGCCCGGCCGGCCCAGCAGCGCGTCCACCATCGAGCGGTCGCCCGGCGTCAACATGGCCCCGGTCGGCCGGCTACCGGCCGGCCTGCGCCTGCCGGATGCGCTCGAGCACGTCCTTCGCGCTCGCGGGAATCGGCGTGCCGGGCCCGTAGACCGCCTTCACGCCGGCGCCGTAGAGCAGCTCGTAATCCTGGCGCGGGATCACGCCGCCGACGAACACGATGATGTCGCCGCCGCCGAGCGCCGTCAGCTCCTTGATGACGGCCGGCACGAGCGTCTTGTGGCCGGCGGCGAGCGTGCTGATGCCGACGGCGTGGACGTCGTTCTCGACGGCCTGGCGCGCGCACTCCTCGGGCGTCTGGAACATGGGGCCGATGTCCACGTCGAAGCCGAGGTCGGCGAAGGCGGTGGCCACGACCTTGGCGCCGCGGTCGTGACCGTCCTGGCCGAGCTTCGCGAGCATGACGCGCGGGCGGCGGCCGTGGGCCTCGGCAAAGGCGGCGACCTCCGCCTGCAGGTCCGACCAGCCGGGCGCGGCCTCGTAGGCCGAGGCGTACACGCCCGTCACCTTGTGCGTGTCGGCCCGATGGCGCCCGAACGCCTTCTCGAGGGCGTCGCTCACCTCGCCCACCGTGGCGCGGAGCCTCACGGCCCGGACGGTGAGGTCGAGGAGGTTCCCCTCGCCGCCCGCCGCCGCGGCGGTCAGCGCATCGAGGGCGGAGGCCACCTTCGTGGCGTCGCGCGAGGCACGGACCGCCGCCAGGCGCGCGATCTGGCCCTCGCGCACCTTGACGTTGTCCACCTCGCGCACGTCGACCTGGTCCTGCTGGGCCCGGGCGTACTTGTTCACGCCGACGATCACCGTCCGGCCCGAGTCGATGCGCGCCTGGGTCTCCGCCGCCGCCGCCTCGATTTTCAGTTTGGCCCAGCCCGAGTCGACGGCCTTCGTCATGCCGCCCATCGTCTCGACTTCCTGGATGATGGCCCAGGCGGCGTCCGCCATCTGCTGCGTCAGGGCCTCCATCATGTAGCTGCCCGCCCAGGGATCGACGACGCTGGTGATGTGCGTCTCCTCCTGGATGATGAGCTGCGTGTGGCGGGCGATGCGCGCGCTGAACTCGGTAGGCAGCGCGATGGCCTCGTCGAAGCTGTTCGTGTGCAGGCTCTGCGTGCCGCCGAACACCGCCGCGAGCGCCTCGATCGTCGTGCGCACGATGTTGTTGTACGGATCCTGCTCGGTGAGGCTCCACCCCGAGGTCTGGCTGTGCGTGCGCAGCATCAGGCTCTTCGGCTTCTTCGCCCCGAAGCCCTTCATGAGGCGGGCCCACAGCAGGCGCGCCGCGCGCATCTTGGCGATCTCGAGATAGAAGTTCATGCCGACGCCCCAGAAGAAGCTGAGGCGCCCGGCGAACTCGTCCACGTCCAGCCCGCGCGCGATCGCGGTCTTCACGTACTCCATGCCGTCGGCCAGGGTGAAGGCCATCTCGAGCGCCGGGCCCGCCCCGGCCTCCTGCATGTGGTAGCCCGAGATGCTGATCGAGTTGAACTTCGGCATGTGCCGCGCGGTGTACTCGATGATGTCGGCGACGATCCGCATCGAGGGCTCCGGCGGGTAGATGTACGTGTTGCGGACCATGAACTCCTTGAGGATGTCGTTCTGGATGGTCCCCGAGAGCTGCGCCTGCGCAACGCCCTGCTCCTCCGCCGCGACGATGTAGCCCGCCAGCACCGGCAGCACCGCGCCGTTCATCGTCATCGACACGCTGACCTTGTCGAGCGGGATGCCGTCGAAGAGGATCTTCATGTCCTCGACCGAGTCCACCGCCACGCCCGCCTTGCCGACGTCGCCCGTGACGCGCGGGTGGTCGCTGTCGTAGCCGCGGTGCGTCGCCAGGTCGAACGCCACGCTGATGCCCTGCTGGCCCCCCGCGAGGGACTGGCGGTAGAACGCGTTCGACTCCTCGGCGGTCGAGAAGCCGGCGTACTGGCGGATGGTCCACGGCCGGCCCGCGTACATCGTCGGCTGCGGGCCGCGGACGAAGGGCTCGAAACCCGGCAGCGTGTCGGTGTACGGCAGCCCGTTCGTGTCGGCGGCGGTGTAGAGCGGCTTGACGGACAGGCCGTCGGGCGTGACCCAGTTGAGCGCCTCGACCTTGCCTCCGGGCGCGACTTTCGCCGCCGCCTTCAGCCACTGGTCGAGCGTCGCCTTGGCGAACTCGGGATGATCGGACACCGGAGTCTCCTGCGCGCGGGCCGGCGGGCCCGCTCTGGGGGGCTCAGCCGCCGAGAATCGGCGGCCATCCGATCATAGCGCAGCCGGGGTCAGGGGCCGTCGATCCGCCGGTAGCCGGGGACCCCGAGGCCTGACCCACGTCGAGGCGCCGGGCGAAGAAGACGCGGGCGCTGCCGGTGAAGCGGCTGAAGGCGGGCGGCCAGCGCTCGCCGTCGGTCCTGCGGCGCTGCCCGGCGTCGCGCGCGTCGGCGCCTGCCGGCCTTGCGCCGTTGTCGCTCACCCGGGCGGCGTCAGACGATTCCCGGCCCCGGTGAGCCGGTCACCTCGTGGACGCGCACGCGCTCGGGAACCGCGCGGCCGGTGCGGTCGCGGCGGCAGCGACTGGGCGGCCGGACCGGCGAACCCGCGAAGAAGAATCAGCGCGCCGGAGCCGCCATCGACGCTCCTGAGGCCAGGGCTGCCCCGGCTGCGGAGTTCCGACTTCTGGCCGCTCCGCCTGCGTTCCCTCCTCCCGCCCCCTCCGTGTTACCCTCGCGCTCACGCCATGGCCGCATCCTCCACGGTCCCTGCCTCGCCCGGCCCTCCAGCGGCGCCGGCGGCCGCACCCCCGCCCCCGCCGACGACGCCGCGCGCGCCGGCCCGTGAGATCTTCGGCTGGGCGATGTTCGACTTCGCCAATTCCAGCTACACGACGGTGATCGTCACCGTCGTCTTCAGCGTAGTCTTCCCGCGGCTGGTGGTGGGCGACGGCCCGGAGTACCGCTACGGGAACCTGCTGTGGAGCGTGGCGCTGTCGGTGAGCTACGCGTTGGTCGTGCTAACGGCGCCGCTTCTCGGCGCGATCATGGACTTCCGCGCGGCGAAGAAACGGTTCCTGTTCGGCAGCTATGCGCTCACCGTGGTCGCGACGGCCATGCTGTACTTCGTGACGCCCGGCCGCGCGCCGCTGGGCGTGGCGCTCGTCGTGCTGTCGAACTACGGCTTCTCGGTCGGCGAGTCCTTCACGTCGAGCTTCCTGCCTGAACTCGGGCCGGTCGACGAGCTGGGCAAGATCTCGGGGTACGCCTGGGGACTGGGCTACATCGGCGGCGTCGTCTGCACGGCTCTCGTCATCGGGATCGTGGGCGAACAGACGGCAGCGAACTTCGAGCGTGTGCGCCTCGTCGGGCCGGTGACGGCACTGTTCTTCCTGGTGGCGGCCATCCCCACGTTCCTGTTCCTGCGCGAGCGGGGAACGCCGAAGGCGCTGCCGCCGGGCGAGTCGCTCGTCGGGGCCGGGATGCGGCGGCTGCGCGAGACGGGCCGGGCGCTTCGAGAGTTCCGCGACCTGCTCGTCTTCTTCGCGGCCTACTTCTTCGCGATGGCGGGCCTTTCGATCGTGATCGCGTTCGCCTTCATCTACGGCGACCAGGTGATCGGCTGGAGCCCGTCGAGCCTGATGCTGATGTTCGTGATCACGAACCTGACGGCCAGCGCGGGGTCGGTCGGCTTCGGGTTCCTGCAGAAGTGGTGGGGCAACCTGCGCACGTTCAACTTGACGCTCGTGATCTGGATCGCGTCGGTGGCGGGCATCTGGGGCACGCCCTCGATCGCCGCCTGGATGCACCGGGCCTTCGGCGTGTCCTGGTCGGCCGAGCACCTGTTCCTCGCCGTGGGTGCGGTGGCGGGGCTGTGCCTGGGCGCGACGCAATCGGCGAGCCGGACGATCGTCGCCGTGTTCAGCCCCTCCTCCAAGTCGGCGGAGTTCTTCGGGTTCTGGGGTCTGTTCGGCAAGCTCGCTTCGGTGGCCGGGCTGTTGTCGATTGGAGCGCTCCAGGCGCGCTTCGGCCTGCGGACCGCGATCCTGGTCTGCTCGCTGTTCTTTCTCGGGGCCCTGCTCGCCACCGTGTTCGTGCGCGAGGCGCGCGGACGGGCCGCCGCCGCCGCATTCGACTTGGGGTCAGATCCAGGTTTCCGGGGTCAGATCCCGTAATCCTGGATCTGACCCCGGAAACCTGGATCTGACCCCAATCCGCTACCAGGACCGGTGCGGGTCCGGGCAGAAGCCCGGGTCGAAGCCGCGGGCGCGCTCGCGGCGCTCGAGCGCGTCGGGATGGACCGGTGTGTCGGGCAGCACCCCCAAACGCACGAGCTGCTCGCGGTATTCGTAGCGGAGGCAGATAGACGCGGTTGGAGAGGGCTCCAATTCGAAGTGCACCTGGGTGACGGCGTGTTGAACCTGACGTCCGATGCCGGTGGCGGCGTACTCGTCGGCCGCGGCCGGCCGCGCCAGCGCGGCTCCCGCTGGGGATGGGTCGTTCGCGGCCGACGCCCGCGCACCGGCTTCCTCCTGCCGCTCGCTCGCCACCGGCGCAGGCGCCTCCCCGCTCAAGACGCCGCCCGCCTGCGGCGCCGTGCCAGGCGCATCGGACTGCCGCGGGCTGGACGACCAGATGGGCGCGACGGACTGTCGCTGCCGCTCGCGGTAGAAGACAGCCGCGATCACGCCGAGGTCGTTCGCCCTCCCGAGCCACGCGCCGTACGATCGCTCCTCGGTCGTGAACTCGAATCGCCGCGCGTGCTCCAGGCTCGTCTGCCACCCGCCGATGGTAATCGTGCCGTGCGGCTCGATGACCCACTTCCGCGCTGCCGCAGCGCTCGTGCGGCGGGCGTCGATCGTGTTCAGGCCGTCGACCGACAGCGCGACCGCCACGCGCACGGGATAGGGATTCCGGATGCAGATCTCGTACTCCCTCCCCTTCGTGGCCTCGACGTAGATCGTGTCGCGCGCGTGGTAGGTCGGCAGCGGCCGACCGTCGACCAGGATGTCGACGGTCGGGCGCGGCTCCGCCGCCGGCCGCACGTCCGCCGGCGCCTGGCCGCCGGCTGCCACCAGTACTGCTAGGGCCGCAAACGCGGGTCTGTACGTCATGTCGTCCTCCTGCCTGAAGAACGACGGCCTGGCGTTTTCTTGCAGGCCCGGCGCCGTCGCGGCGGGCCCAGCCTGAACGGACGGCAGGCACGAGCCGAGCGCGATGTCCGGGGCAGCCGGGCGGCGATCGCGGGGTGGATCGTGGGCTTACTGCGAAGTCGGAGGATGGCCGTTGCAGGGCAGCAGACCCCCAGCGCGAGGCGGCCGGGCGGTCATCTCGGCGCGGCCGGCACCAGCGGCTGGACGCCGGTCACCCGCGGCTCGAAACGCGATCCCCACTCCACCGTGACCCGGTAGCGCGGCTCGCGCATCGGCGGAGGCGACGAGTCCGGCAATCGATCGCTCTGGTACGCTTCGAGCGACGCGCGCCACTCACGCGGCACGGTGATCGAGCCCGGCAAGACGCTCACGATGCGTCCCATGAGGAACGGGGGCCCGCCGGCGCCGGCGACGTAGTGCAGGATCGCTGTCGCCTCGACGATGGCCACGCGCCGCCGGTCCGGGTGGCGCCGGCGAAGCGCGGCCGGATCGTTGTCCACGTCAACCGCGATGAGGCGCGTGTCGAACGCGGCGTCCGGGCCCGGCGCCTGCTCCACCTGCCGCCGCCACTCGTCCCCCTCGTATTCGAGCGCCGCGAACGTCGTGCGCGCAGGCTGGCCCCGGTAGAACGAGGC
This sequence comes from Acidobacteriota bacterium, assembly GCA_029562975.1. Classification (GTDB taxonomy): domain Bacteria; phylum Acidobacteriota; class Vicinamibacteria; order Vicinamibacterales; family JAKQTR01; genus JAKQTR01. The sequence continues at coordinate 263,566 of JAKQTR010000030.1, forward strand.
GTACTCCGGCGCGACCGGCCGGCTGCAATCGAACCCGATGGCCTCGAGTTACGCGCGGTCGAACCAGCCCGCCTCTTTCACCTGCGGCCGTTCGGACTCCGTCTCCGGCCCGGGCCGCCGACGCTGGAACTCGAGGCTCAGCGCGAGCGCCGTGTTCTCGGGTTCCTTGACCGGCAGACGGAGTTCGCGCTCGGTCAGGTCGAGGATGGCGTCGGGCTCGCCGGACCGATTCGCCGCGGCCAGCCCCAGCACGGCCAGGTTGGCTGCCACCACGAGCGCCGACGCCCACCACAGACCGCGCCCTCGCATCTCACAGCCTCCGCCGCCGCGACCGAACGCGCCCGAGCGCGATCACCGCAGCCACGGCAATCCCGCCGAGCAGAAGGAAGAACAGGTAGCGCGGCATCCAGTCCCACAGCCAGTCGAAGCACTTGACGTAGAGGAACAGAACGAGGAACCCGGCCGCTGCCTGAACGAACCTCGTCCAGCCCTTCTGGAAGCCAAGCCAGATCGCAGCGCCGCCGAGGGCGAAGCCGGCGGCGTCGTAGATCGCGCCGAGCGTCTTTCCGGGCAGCCGGATGTAGCTGAAGGCCTCGCTCCAGGTGGACAGGAGGACGAGCGGGAGCAGCAGCGCGGCCAGGCCTCCGAGGCGCCACACCTCGCTGAATCCAGGACGGCGCCGGTTCGGCGCCGACGCGGCGAAGGCGACGGCCAGGGCGCCGAGCGGCAGCAGCGGCTCGGGCCTTGCCCCCCACGCGCTGATGTCGAGTCCGGCGACCCATCCGACGATCGCGCAGGCCGCCCATCCGGCCATCGCGAGGCCTGCCGCCAGCAGCAGTCGCAACTCGTAGCGGTAGGCTACGATCAGCGCGAAGGCCGCCCAGAGCGCAGGCGCGAACGGCGACGGGCGCAGGTTGAAGATCGCGCCGGCAGTGCTGAGGTCGAGCACGAAAGCCGCCGTCGCCGTCACCGCCATGATCGACGTCACGTAGAGGGTCCGCTCGCGGCGCGCGAACGCTTCGGCGGCGGCCAACAGGACCAGCGGCGCCGATACGAGCACCAACACCTGCGTCGCCGTGCCCAGCAGTCCCCACACGCGGTAGAAGAAGAAGACGACGGCCGCACTCAGCGTGAGGGCGCCGAGGAGCGTGGCGACGCGCATCCCCAGCGACATGCGGCGCTGTCGCTCGCTCCGGTCCACGTCGAACCGGGCCGCAAGATCGTCGAGCATGCCCGCGTGATACGCCTCCACGCGCTCGCGGTCCTCGGCCCCCAGGCGCAAGACGCCGGCGCGGTCCAGCGCGGCCAACTCCTGGCGGAACGCCTCGATCCGGTCGGCCCGCGCCTGCGCCTCCGGCCTCGTCGCCGGCGCACCATCATCCGCGCGGACTTGCGTCATGGCAAGGACGCCCCGCAGGTTCAGTGGGAATCGGTACGGGCGGAGATTATTACAAGATGGGAGAGTCACGCAACCTCCCGCCTGCCTCTCCGGCCCGGGCATGCGTCCGCTCGCGCAGGAGGGGCTCACTCAGCCCGGGATAGCCGGGCGGGGCCGCCGCCCCGGGCGAGGGCGGCGGTCAGGCGGCGGGGAGACGGCCGACGAGCGCCCTGGCGATCGCGGCGCCCGACCGCACGATCGTGCGCCAGATGCCGGGAGCCGCGGCCCCGAGGATCGCGGCAAGCAGCGGCGTGGCATCGGGCCGGCTCGCCGCGTAGGCCGCGGCCAGGAGCCCTCCGACGAGCGGGTGGCCCGCGAACTTGAGGAGGTAGGCGGGATCGGAGAAGTCGACGCGGCGGCGCTGTCTCGGCACTCCGGCGAGTGCCGCGTAGTCGAGGACGCTGACGGCGAACCCCGCCCCGGCCGCCCAGAGAAACGCCGCAATCGGGCTCATGGCCGCGCAGCCTCCGGCCCCCTACGGGGAATCCAGCACGTCCAGATAGCGCTCGAGCAGGCTCTTGGTCTTCCGGTAGTGCGTGCGAGTCGAGTACAGGTCGCAGGCGCCGTCGTGTCCGCCTGGCGCGACGATGATGTCCGACAGGGAGCCGGTGAGGACGGCTGTCACCCGGTCGAGCGGAATGCCCGTCTCCGCGCTGATCGCGCCGGCCGATCGCCAGGTGTCCGGCGCGCGCTCGATGGCCGACCGCACCAGCGGCTCGTCGAGCACGGCCGTCCACCGGGCCCATGTGCGGCCTTGGCCGCGCGGCCCGGGCGGCCCCGCCGGCAGCGTCCCGTTCGACGGCTGCGCCACGCGCCTCCCCCGCGCATCGTAGACGGCCTCACCCGCGCGTGCAACGGGATTTCAAGGCCCCGCTGCAATCAGCGTGCAACCCGCCGCCCCGGCGCCGGCGATGCGGGCCAGGCGCCTTCTGCGCCTCGGTCGCGTCCGCCTCTCGAGCGGGGATCCGCCCGGCCGCGGCGCCGGCCCGGCAGCGCCCTCCCGGACGGCCGAGCCGCGGCGGGTAGATCCGAACGGGACGTGTCCGGTAGACTGGAGCCAGGGATCGCACGCGGCGGGTGCGGTGCCGCCGCGTGCTGGCGCCGTTTGGGACGTCACGCTTACCGCATCCCCTACAATTGGAGCCCCTGGCATGTCCGTGGTCGGCATCGACATCGGAGCGCTGTTCCTCAAGGCCGTCCGCCTCGACGAGGCTGGCCGGGTCCTGGCCAGCGTCTACGAGCGGCACCGCGGCGAACCGGCCGGGGTGCTGGCGGAAGCGTTCGACCGGCTGGGCGTCCAGCCGGACGAGCCGGTGGGCCTGACCGGCTCCAACGGCGAGCTGTTCGCGCTCCAGCTGAAGGTGCCCTACCGGGACGTCACGCTGTGCCAGATCGATGCCGTGCGCCGGCTCGCGCCGGACGCCGCCGCCATCATGGACATCGGCGGCGGCTCGGCGACCCTGATCCATCTCGATGGCCAGGGCAAGTTCCAGGGCTACTCCTCCAACTCCCTCTGTGCCGCCGGCACGGGGTCCTTCCTCGACGAGCAGGCGGGCCGTCTGGGCATCTCGTACGACGAGGCCAGGGGCTTCAGGCACAACCCGAATCCGCCGACGGTGGCGACGCGCTGCAGCGTCTTCGCGAAGAGCGATCTCATCCACCGGCAGCAGGAGGGTTGCAGCCGGATGGACATGTGGTCGGGCCTCTGCCGCGGCATGACGCGAACCGTGCTGGGCACGCTGCTGAACGGGCGCCCCCTTGAAGGCAAGACGGTCCTCGTGGGCGGGGTGGCGCTCAACCAGGAGGTCGTGGCCTGGCTGAAGAAGGAGTGCGCCGGGCTGATCGAGGTGCCCGAGCACCCGCACCTCCTGGCAGCGCGGGGGGCCGCGCTGGCGGCCAGGCCGGCCGAGGGCGGGCTGGCGCTGGTGCCGGCGCGCGAGACGGTGGCGGCCAGCGGCAGCACCCGGTTCCCCTGGCCGCTGACGCTCGAGAAGTCCACGCACCCGTCCTTCGCGACGCAGGAGAGCTACGAGGACGAGGATCGCAACGAGGTGCGCGTCACGCGCTGGTCGGACGGCGAGACGATCCGCGCCTACCTCGGCATCGACATCGGCTCGACGAGCACGAAGCTCATCCTCGTGGACGAGGCGGGTGGCGTCGTCGCGGACATCTACCGCAAGACGGGTGGCGACCCGATCGGCGCGACGAAGCTGCTGTTCCGCTCGCTGCGCGCGCTGGCGGCGGCCAAGGGGTCGCGGCTCGACATCCTCGGCGCCGGCACCACGGGGAGCGGGCGGAAGATCGTGGGGCACGTCATCGGCGCCGACGCGATCATCAACGAGATCTCGGCGCACGTGGCGGGGGCGGCGCACGTCGATCCGGCCATCGACACGATTTTCGAGATCGGCGGCCAGGACGCCAAGTACATGCACCTGGTGGACGGGCACATCCGCGACGCGAACATGAACTACGTGTGCGCGGCCGGCACGGGCTCGTTCGTCGAGGAGCAGGCGCTCAAGCTCGGGTACACGGTGTCGGAGGCCGGCCCGGCGGTGATGGGCCTCCAGCCGCCGAGGGCGACGGACCGGTGCACGGTCTTCATGGAGCAGGACCTGGGCCTGCTCATCCGGTCGGGCTGCACGCCGCAGGAGGCGTTCGCGGCGGTGATGGTGTCGGTCGTCAAGAACTACCTGAACAAGGTGGTCGGCAACCGCTACCGCAGCCGCGACAAGATCTTCTTCCAGGGCGCGACGGCGCGGAACCCCGCCCTGGTGGCGGCCTTCGAGCGGCTGCTCGACGTGGAAATCGTGGTGTCGCCCTACTGCCACGTCATGGGGGCCTACGGCGTGGCGCTGCTGACGCAGCGGGTCGTGCAGGAGCAGGGGCGGGCCGCGACGGCCTTCCGGGGGCTGGACCTCGACGAGCGCGAGATCCGGCTGTCGAAGCAGACGTGCGACCTCTGCAACAACCACTGCGGGATCACGCTCGCCACGATCGACGGCGAGGCGGGGCCGTCGTGGGGCTACATGTGCGGCCGCGAGCCGGGCGAGCGCAGGATGCGCGTCACGCCGCACAGTCGCCTGCTGAGGCGGCGCAGGCGCGACTGGCTCGAAGGGGGGCGCGGCATCGAGGTTCCCGACGGCGCGCCGGTCATCGGCATCCCGCAGGCCCTGAGCATCTATACGTACCTGCCGTTGTGGCGGCGCTTCTTCAACGCGCTCGGCTACCGCGTGCTGCTGTCGGGCGGCACCACGCAGGCGATCAGGGAGCTGGGCGGCCGGATGAGCGGCGCGGAGTTCTGCTTCCCCGCGAAGAGCTTCCTCGGCCACGTGGCGTCGCTCGCCGCGAAGGAGGGCGTGGACTTCGTCTTTCTGCCCGAGATGAAGAACGAGGTGCCCAACGAGCATGTGACGACGTCCACCTTCTGCCCGTACGTGCAGGCGTCGCCGTCGTACGCGCGGGCGGCGCTCGCCCTGAACGCCATGGACACCGTCCGGCTGCTCGCGCCGATCATCGATCTCCGGCTGAGCGAGCGGACGCTGCTCAAGCGGCTGGCCTCCGAACTGGGCGGGCCGCTCGGCCGGTCGCCCAGGGAGATCGCCGCGGCGTGGCGCGACGGATACGCCGCGCAGCGGGCGTTCGAGCAGCGCCTGCGGGACGAGGGCGCCAGGGCGATCGAGCAGGCGCGCGCCGCGGGCGAGAAGCTCCTGGTTCTGATCGGGCGGCCGTACAACCTCTACGACAGCGGCCTGAACCTCGATCTGCCCGACAAGCTCGCGGAGTTCGGCCGGACGGTCCTGCCGATCGACTTCCTGACGCTCGATCTCTCGCGGCTCGGCGAGCGCTACCGGAACACGTACTGGGGCTACGGGCAGAAGATCCTCGCCGCGCTGGAGGACGTCGCGTCCAACGGCCTGCTCGACGCGGTCTACTTCACGAACTTCAGCTGCGGGCCCGACAGCTTCCTGCTGAGCTATGCGTCCGAGATCATGGGCAACAAGCCGTTCCTCGCGCTCGAGCTGGACGAGCACGGCTCGGACACGGGCTACATGACGCGCATCGAGGCGTTCTTCGACGTGCTGCGGCGGCCGCGCAAGGACGCGGCGCGGCGGCGGGCGCCGGTCGCGCCCGCGTCGCAGGCGATCGACGGGCGGACGCTGTGGGTGCCGGACATGCACCCGTACTCGACCGAGTTCGTCGCGGCGGCCTTCCGCGGCCAGGGCTACCGGGCGCGGGCGCTGCCGCTCGAGACGGAGGAGACGTTCGAGCTTGGCCGATCGCTGACGCGCGGGTCGGAATGCCTGCCGACGGCGCTGACGATCGGCAGCCTGCTGACGGCCATGCGGACGTCGCCGCCGGACGAGAAGCACGCGTACTTCCTCGCCACGGCGCAGGGCCCCTGCCGGTTCGGCCAGTACGTCACGCTGCACCGCCAGATCCTCGACCGCGAGGGCTTCCCGGACGTGCCCATCCTGGCGCCGACGAGCTTCATGGGCTACTCGATCATCAACGAGGCCATGCGGAAGACGCTGTTCAAGGTCCTCGTCACCGGCGATCTCCTGATGAAGGCGGGCTGCAGGGTCCGTCCGTACGAGCGCGAGGCGGGTGAGACCAACTACCGCCTCGAGCGGGCTCGCAGGCGAATCGTCGACGTCCTCGAGGGCGGCGGCGACGTCGCCAGGGAGCTGGCGGCGGCCGTGCGCGACATCGCGTCGGTGCCGCGGAAGGACGTCCCGCCGAAGCCGCTGGTCGGCATCGTCGGCGAGATCTACGTCCGCAACAACGCCTTCGCGAACGAGCACGTCGTGCAGTCGATCGAGAGACTGGGCGCCGAGGCGTGGATGGTGCCCCTCATCGAGTGGATCCTGTTCGTCACGTCGCCCTACAACGTGCGGACGCACCTCGATCACAAGCTGTCGAAGGCGATGGTGTCGACGTTCCTGACGTACAAGTGGATGCAGCGCTGGGAGCGGAAGCTGTACCGCGCGGCGAGCCCGCTGCTCGACGACCGCCACGAGCCCCCGCTCGGCGACGTGCTCGAGGCCGCCATGACGATCATGCCGGACAGCATCGGGGGCGAGGCGCTGCTGACGGTGGGCCGGACGATCGCCTTCGCGCGGCAGCAGGCCGCCATGGTCGTGAACGTCGCGCCGTTCAGCTGCATGCCCGGCACGATCACGACGGCCTTGTTCCGGAAGGTCAGCGCCGACACCGGCATGCCCATCGTCAACATGTTCTACGACGGGACCGGCGGGCAGAACCGGAGCCTCGAGGTGTACCTCAGGACGGCACTGAACGCCGACAGCGGCCATCTCGAGGACGGGGCCAGCCTCGCCGGGCGGCACGGCCACATGCTGCCCGTCTACCCGGTGACGGACTGAGAGCGGGCCGGCGACAGCGTCAGAGCCGGCTGAGGCCGACAGCCGCCCGGCCCAGCGTGCCGAACGCGGCCCGCCGTGCGGACTGCCAGGCCGCCGAGAAACGCCGCGTCGGCCCGACGCACCGGGCGAGATCGGCGTCCAGCACCTCGCGGCGGTACTGCTCGATGACCGCCGGCTCTCTCACGATCGCCACGACTTCCTGGTACGCGTGCACGCTGAGGTAGTCGAAGTTCGACGATCCCATGATGAGGGCCTCGTCGTCGACGAGCATCGCCTTGATGTGGTTCATGCGGCCGGGGTACAGGCGCAACTCGATGCCCGCGCGCGCCGCTTCCCACTGCGTGTACCGGTTCATGTTCGGCTTGTTGTTGTGCTCGGGCGCGATGATTGTCACCGCGATGCCACGGCGGACCGCCTGCGCGAGGTGCGAGTAGAACGGGAAGGTGACGTAGGCGCTCTCGACGACGATCGACCGGCGGGCCTCGCCGATCAGCCGGAAGACGGGCTCGAATCCCTCTTCGTTCCCGACGCCGTCAAGCAGGAGGATCTCGATTCCGCCGAAGTCGCGGCGGATCGACTGGTTCCCGCCGCGCAAGGTCGCCTGGATCTCCTCGCACATGAACGCGCCCAGCTCCTCGTCCTCGAGCCTCAGCATCACGTCGTGCCAGTCGAAGTTGTGATCGCAGAAGTTCATGCCGCCGAAGTAGACGACGCGGCGGTCGATGACGACCGACTTCTTGTGGTTCCGGGCGATGAACTTCCGGAACGCCAGGCCGACCGGATTCGTCCAGAAGACCGTGACCCCGTGGCGGCGCAGCTCGCGGACCGCCGCGAGCGTCGACGCGCGCTCCCGCCACAGCGAGGCCGAGACGGCGTTCCACGGGGCTGGCAGGAAGCAGTCACTCACGTAGAAGAGCGAGTACCGATCGATCACCAGGGTGCGATCGAGGTCATGGCGATCGCGGAGCAGCCGGGCGAGGCGCAGGCCGGCCTGGTCTCCCTCGAACGACATGGCCTGGATCGCGACGGAGCGCGTCGCCTGCGCGAGGTCCCGCTCGAACTGATCCATGAATGCCGGGCTGTCGACGAGGATCCTCATGGGCGCACGAGCGGCCGCCAATCGGGCGGCCGGCGTGAGGCAGTCTACACGCGGCGACGCCGGGCGCCCAAGGCCCGTGGCGGCTGGCTCGGCCGCCGGGGCGAGCGGGGCCGACGGAACGCGGCCACCGTGTAACATATCCGCGTGACGTCTCCCGTCCGCGGTCTCACCGGCTTCTCCCGCGCCATGTTCAGCAACTGGCTGTGGCACGAGCCCCTTGGCCTCGTCATCGACGCCGGCGAGGGGCTTCAGCTGGCGCTCGGCCAGAGGATCTGGTCGCCGAGAACCGTGGCGCTGACCCACGGTCACGCGGACCACGTGCTGGGGCTGCCGGGGTTCATCGCCTCGCGCCGGTACGCCAAGGGCGCGCAGGACAAGCCGCTGGCCATCGTGTACCCTGAGGGCAACGCCGGCGTCCTCGCCGTGCGGGAGCTCGTCGGCCGCCTCTGGCCGAATGAAGCGTTCCCCGTGACGTGGACGGGCGTCCGGGCGGGCGACGAGTTCCGCCTCGGCAAGGCGCTGGGACTCAGGGCGTTCGCCGCGACGCACGGCGGGACCGAGCCGACGCTGGGGTACGTGGTGTTCGAGGAGCGGCGCCGCCTCAAGCCGGCCTTCGCCGGGCTGGCCGAGCCCGAGGTGCGGCAGCTGGCGCGCGAAGGCGGGCGCGATGCGCTGATGGAGCCCTACCGCCACGTGCGCCTGGCGCATTCCGGCGACAGCATGCCCGTCGACCCGTCGGTGGCGGCCGGGGCCGATCTTCTCGTGCACGACGCCACGTTCCTCGACGCCGCCGATCGCAGGCGGGAGATTCACGCCACGGCGTCGGAGGCCCTCGAGGTGGGCCGCGCGGCCGGCGTGCGGTGCCTCGTGCTGCAGCACCTGTCGATTCGCTACGACCGGGCCTCGGCGATTCCGGCGCTGCGGGAACAGGTGGCCGCGTCCGGCTTCGCCGGCGCGTGCTGGCTGCTCGACGACGGCAGGCTGACTGCGTTGAACACAGGGCCGGGCCTCTGGCCGGAGGCCTGAGAGCGCCAGGGCCCTCGGAGGCCGAGGGGACTGGCCCTTCGCGAAGGGAGGCTGGGAATGCGGCGGCAGGCAGCAGCGTTGGCGCTGGCGGTGACGGCAGGAGCGGTTCTGGCGGCTGGACTGAGCGCGGCTCGGCTCGGGTATCCGCCCGAGGAGTTCATCGGCCGGCGCCAGGCGCTGGCCAGGGCGGTCGGATCGGGCACGGTCGTGCTGTTCGGCCGGACGGAGGCCCAGGCTGGCATCCGGTTCCGCCAGGACAACGACTTCTACTATTTCACCGGCAACGAGGACCTGAACGCGGCGATGGTGCTCGAGGCCCCGTCCGGTTCGGCCACGCTGTACCTCCCCCGCCAGACTGCGAGCGAGATTCGGGCGCACGGCAAGAACTGGCTCACCGATGCCGGCCTGGGCAAGCCCTGGGGCTTCGCCGCGATCCGCCCGCTCGACGACCTGCCGCTCGCCGTGGCCCGCGTGGCCGGGTCGGCGGACTCGCGGCTCTGGCTGCGCCTGGCGGCCGGCGACGAAGCCGACGTCAACCGCAGCGAGCATGCCACCAGCCTGGCCCGGCGCCTCGTCAACCTGGGCGGCACGACGCTGAGCGAGGACGCGAGCCGAGCTGCCTACATCCGCTCGCACTTCCCCGCCCTCCAGGTTGCAGACGTCACGCCGTTCATCGACCGCATGCGGACGATCAAGAGCGCCCGCGAGATCGCGGTCCTGCGCGAGAACGGACGCATCAGCGCAGAGGCCATCCGGCGGGCCATTCTCGCCACGCGCCGCAACGGCTTCGAGTACGAGATCGAGGCCGAGGCGACCTACTGGCTGCTGCGGAACGGCGTCCAAGGCAACGCGTTCCCGGCCATTGTGGGCTCGGGCCCGAACGTGAACGTCTGGCACTACTTCACCAACGGCCGGCAGTACGAGGACGGGGATCTCATCGTGATGGACTACGGCGGCGCCCTCGATTACCTCGCCGTTGACATCACGCGCACCTGGCCGGTGTCGGGGACGTTCACGCCGGACCAGCTGAAAGCCTACGAGTGCGCGCTTGCGGCGCAGAAGGCCATCATCGCCGCCATGACGGTCGGGGCGACGCGCGCCGAGACGCGCGCCATCGGCGAGGCCGTCTACAAGCAGCACGGCGTGCCGGGCGGCGCAAGCGCCGGCCACTACGTCGGGATGAGCACGCACGACGTGGGAGACGCCAGCCTGCCCTTCCGGGCCGGCATGGTCCTCGCAGTCGAGCCCATCGTCGAGGATGCCTCGAAGCAGATCCACGTCCGGATCGAGGACACGGTGCTCATCACCGAACAGGGACCAGAGGTCCTGACGTCGGGCGTGCCCAAGGAAATCGACGACGTGCTGGCGCTTGTCAGGCAGGCGCGGGCGGCCGGACGCTAGGGGCCCGGGACTCGGAACCCGGGATTCGGGGCGTCGACGCCTCTAGGTGCGTTGACGGCAAGCGGGTTTCGGGCTATATTTCTATTATTGGCGAAATATCGAAACCTAGCGGGAGTCCAGGATACCGGCCTCTCGCGAGCCACAGGGCCCGCGCGAGCGCGCCGATGAGGATCAACGACATCTTCCAGGCCCTCAGCGACCCGACGCGGCGCGAGATCCTCCGCCTGCTTCGCGAGCGCGACATGAGCGCTGGTGAACTGGCCGACTGCTTCCCCCTCGCCAAGTCCACCCTCTCCAGCCATTTCAAGTCGCTCAGGCAGGCCGGCCTCATCGTGCCGGAGAAGCGCGGCACCACCATCCGCTACAGCCTCAACGTCTCGGCCGCCGAGGAGGCGCTCGGCTTGATCATGGATGCGCTGCGCGTCGGCAAGGCCCGGAAGGGAACCCCGCCGTGAAGACCAACTGGCGCCTCGAACTCGCCCTCCTCTTCCTGATCGCAGCCATGTTCGCGGCGGCGATTCTCGCGTGGCCGAACGCCCCGTCCGACATTCCCGTCCATTGGAACGCCTCCGGCGAGGTCGATCGTCACGGCGGCAAGGTCGAGGGGCTCCTCGGCCTGCCGTTGATGTCCCTGGCGATCTACCTGTTGATGCGGTTCCTGCCGCGCATCGATCCCGGCCGCGCGAACTACGCCCGGTTTTCCGGCGCCTACGCCGCGATGCGCGTCGGCATCCAGGCGCTTCTCGCGCTCATCCACGCCGTCGTCCTCGCGTGGATCTCGGGCCGGCGGATCGACGTGTCTCAGACCGCGCCGCTCGGTGTCGGCGCGCTGTTCGTCTTGCTCGGCGCCGTGCTCGGCAAGGTGCGGCCGAACTGGTTCGTCGGCATCCGCACGCCGTGGACCATCTCGAGCAAGCGCTCCTGGGTTCGCACGCACCGCCTAGGCGGCTGGCTCTTCATGGCCCTCGGCATCCTCTTCGCCCTCACCGGCGCCTTCAGGCTCGGCCGGTTCGGCCCGGGCATACTGGTCGCAGTGGTCGGCGTCGTGCTCGTCCTGTCGGTCTACTCGTACCTCGTCTGGCGCGCGGACCCGGAGAAGCAAGCCCCGGCCGGAACCCAGCCCGCCGACGAGGAATGAGGCCCGCGGAGGCGTCGAGACAGTCGGCGCGCGTGCGCGACCCTGCGGCAAACGTCCAAGCAGTTGGATCGCTACTCTCCAAAGCAGTGGATGGCAGGTTCATGCCGAGTAACTCCCAAACACCAAGAATCTATTTATCAATCATTTAGCAATATCATCGCTTGGCACGATGCGTGCATTAACACCATGGTAAGTACCACCGCGAGCGGGTGTCGGCGAATCCGCCCGGCTGGTCAGGACTCGAGAGCGAGTCGGTTCACCTGCAAGGAGGATGAGGAGAATGCGTGTGAGGAACCTTGCCCTGCTGTTCCTGATGCTCCCGCTGGCGGTGCCGGCGATGGCGCAGGAGCAGAGGGCGTCTATCGAGGGCGTCATCAAGGATGCGTCCGGCGGCCGTGATGCCGGGCGTCACTGTTGAGGTGAGGAACCTGGAGGTCGGCTCGGTCGTCTCGACCGTGACCGACGCCACGGGCGTCTACCGTTTTCCGGCGCTCCCGCCGGGCACCTATGACGTCACGGCGTCGCTCCAGGGCTTCAATACGATCAGGTCGGCCAACGTGCCGCTTGCCCTCGGCCAGATCAAGAAGGTGGATTTGGCGCTGACCGTCGCGGGCGTCACGGAGAGCGTGCAGGTGACCGCCGAGTCGCCGCTCGTCGACGTGAAGCAGAGCGCGCGCGCCACCAGCATCCGCGGCGAGCAGATCGACCTGCTGCCGAAGGGCCGCGACTTCTCGTCGCTGGTCACGCAGGCGCCGGGCGCCAACAACGAGGCCAAGCTTGGCGGCCTCTCGATTGACGGCGCGAGCGCCGGCGAGAACCGCTACATCGTGGACGGCGTCGAGGCGACCAACATCATCAGCGGCACGCAGGGCAAGGAGCTGCTGACCGACTTCATCGAAGAGGTGCAGGTCAAGTCGTCGGGCTACACCGCCGAGTTCGGCGGCGCCACGGGCGGCGTGGTCAGCGCCGTCACGAAGAGCGGCACGAACAATTTCCGCGGCAGCCTGCGCGTCTACTTCGAGGGCGACGTGCTGGCCAGCGCGCGGAGCAAGTCGCTGCGGCTGAACCCGACGAACTCCGAAGTCGCGGAGTACTGGACGTACCCGGAGGACGAGTGGACGCGGTTCGATCCCGGCTTCTCGCTGGGCGGCCCGATCTGGCGGGACAAGGCGTGGTATTTCGTCGCCTACCAGCCGCGCATCAGCAAGTGGACGCGCAGCGTGTCGCCGGAGACTGCCGGCACGCCCACCGCCACGCCGGTGTCCGGCGTGACCCAGAAGTACCTGGGCCGCAACTTCTCCGCGAACCAGACCGCGCAGATCAGCAACAGCCTCCGCACGCGCATCGCCTACAACAACAGCTGGCTCAAGGACACCGGCAACCTGCCGGCCCTCGCTGGCACGGACGCGCCGGGCTCGGCGTACGACATCGACTGGACGTACCCGAACTGGAGCGCGTCGGCGCAGATCGACTGGGTGGCGACGCCGAACGTGTTCATCGGCGTGCGCGGCGGGTACTACTTCTCTGACGCGTTCAGCGAAGGGATTCCGACCGACATCCGCTACATCTTCAGCACGGGCAACAACATCGGCCTGACCGGCCTCGACGGCACGGTGGTGCCGGCGTCGTACGGACGCCCGACGGGTTTCCAGAACGTCACCACCAACTGGTCCACCACGCGTGACCAGCAGACGCGCCTGAACGGCCAGATCGACGCGACGCTGTACCTCAACCTGGCCGGCCAGCACACGTGGAAGGCCGGCGTGCAGTTCGATCGGATCGGCAACAACGTCCTCGACGGCGAGCAGGCGAACATCGTCCGCATCCGCTGGAACTCGAACCTCGGCGGCGTTCGCGGCAACTACGGCTACTACCAGGTCCGCAGCAACGGCGTCAACCCGAGGATGGGATTCCTGACCGAGGGCGACGTCTACCTCAACAACTACGGGTTCTTCCTGCAGGATGCCTGGACGGTCAACAACAAGCTGACCGTCAACCTCGGCATCCGCACTGAGCAGGAGAAGGTGCCGGCCTACACCACGGGCGAGGGCATCCCGGTCTATGGGATCGAGTTCGGCTTCAAGGACAAGCTGGCCCCGCGCGTCGGCTTCGCCTACGACGTCAAGGGCGACGGCAAGTGGAAGGCGTACGGGTCCTGGGGCGTGTTCTACGACATCTTCAAGCTGGCGCTGCCGCGCGGCTTGTTCGGCGGCGACAAGTGGCTCGAGTACTACTACACGCTCGACACCTACGCGTGGGACACCCTGGCGTCCTCGTCCGGCTGCCCGCCGGCCTGCTCGGGCACGCTCTTCCGCGGCCCGGTGGACTTCCGTCACGCGACGTTCGGCTCGGACGCGATCGAGCCCAACCTCAAGCCCATGAAGATGCAGGAGGCCTCGCTGGGCCTCGAGCACCAGCTCTCGCCGACCATGGCCATCAGCGCCCGTTACGTCCGCAAGTGGCTCAACCGCGCCATCGAGGACACGGGCTCGCTCGACGCCGACGGCAACGAGATCTACATCATCGCCAACCCGGGCGAAGGCCTGACGAAGCTCGCGTGGGCCGATCCGGCCGTGGATCAGCCGAAGGCCAAGCGCGACTACGACAGCGTGGAGCTGGCCTTCACGAAGAACCTGTCGAACCGCTGGTACTTCCGCGGCAGCTACATGTGGAGCCGCCTCTACGGCAACTACGCAGGCCTGTCGCAGTCCGACGAGGACGGCCGCACAGACCCGAACTCCGGGCGGTCGTTCGACTATCCGCTCATGAGCTTCGACGGGAAGGCCAAGCCGGTCTTCGGCGTCCTCGCCACCGACCGCACGCACCAGGTCAAGGCGCAGTTCATCTATCAGATGCCCTGGGGCACGTCCGTGGGGCTCAATGAGTACATCGCGAGCGGACTCCCGGTGACCCGCGAGGTGGCGGTGATCCCGGGGAGCAACTTCCCGATGATGTACCTCGGCCGCGGCAGCGACGGCCGCATGCCCATGTACTCGCGGACGGACCTGAGCGTTCAGCACGCGTTCAAGTTCGCGGGCAGCAGGCAGCTGCACCTGGAACTGAACGTGGATAACGTGCTCAACCAGCGGGTCGCGGTGGCCAGGTTCAGCACCCTGAACCGCCCGGGCGAGGCGGTCGGCTTCAGTGAGACCGCGTTCTACCTCGGCCAGGTCAACGTCTCGAACCTGGTCGGCACCCTGACGCCCGACGCGCGCTTCCTGAAGGATCGCGACTTCCAGGGCGGCCGGTCGGCCCGCGTGGGCGTCCGGTTCCTGTTCTGAGCTGATTCGAACCGGCGCCGGGGCCTGGGCCCCGGCGATCCGATGGACCCCGGCCCCGCACGCCATCGCGGCCTGCGGGGCCGTTCCTTTTGCGGCCTACTGGCTCGCGGCGCGTTCCAGGATGATGGATCGACTCGCGCGGCCCACGATCCTGCCGTCCCACGTCACCAGCGCGCGCACCACGTACGAGCCGGGAGCCAGCGTCGCCAGGCTGACGGCGCCTTCCGCATACCACGCGCCGCCATCCGCCTCGTCAGCCACCGGAGGGACGGTTCCGACCAGTGCCGGCCCGTCCTCGGCCCGGGCCACCTCGAACTGGACGGCCGGGCGAAGCGCGGCCGCTGGCGCGTCCATGGCCGGCTGCAGCCGCCGCATCTCGACGTAGGCCGCCACGCTCGGCCCCGCAACGCGGCCGTCCACCACGAGCTTCATCTTGTCATCGACGCGCACGGCAGGGTCGGTCAGGACCAGGCTGCTCAGCCCGAGCGGCCCCGCCGGCGCGAGGCGCGCGTCGAGACGGCGCTCGACGCCCCCGGCCCGGTTCGCCGAGTCGATGGCCACCGCCCGGACGACGTACTCCCCGCTCTTGATGCCAAAGCCGGACGAGTAATAGACGCAGCGCACGCCGCCTCCGCGCTCGATGAGTCCGGCCGGCCGCTGGACGGCGGAGCCGGCGCCCCTCCCGGACGAATCGGTCACGAGGTGGCCCACCTCGAAGTCGGCCGTCGTGCCGGCGCCGCAGCCGATCTCGGCGGCCATCAGCACGCGCACGCCGCCGGCTCGGGAGTCGCCGATGACGTACGTCGTGAGGTCCATCGGCACGGTGACCGGCAGGTGCGGCGAGTTGAGCGCCCGCGTGACACGCTGCGCCATCGAGGCCGACGCGGCGGCCGGATCCACCGTGAACTGCCGGCGCGCCCTGACGTGCACGCCCGGCCGCGCCACCTTGATGGAGACGTTGTGGGCCTTGCCGTCGCGGTCGTCCGGTGCCGGTTCGAACGCCACCAAGTACGACGCCGAGGTCTCCCTCGCGATCCGCTCGAAGGCCGGGTCGATCGCGACCGTCAGGTTGAAGTACGCGCCTCCGGCCTGCCCGGCCAGCTCCCCCAGCCCGTCGTTGAGCAGCCGGGCGTCTTCCAGGGGCGTCCGCGACGGAAAGCGCTCGAGCACGTCGAACGCTTCGAGAAACGCCCGGTCGAGATGGAGCACGTAGAGGTTCACGCGCGCCGCCTGGCTCAGGCTCCCGAGCCACGCCAGGTCGCCGGACCCCTCGAGCAGGCCGAATGACGCTCCCGTGACGAGCGATTCGCCGATGAAGATGACGTGCTTCTGGCCCTCGATGATCGCGAGGCGGCGGATGAGGAACTCGAGCGCCCGGCTGCTCGACTGCGCCGACGCCCGCGCCGTGAACAGCTTGCTCTGGGCCTCGGCTTCGAGGTTCATCCGGCAGTTCTGCAGCTCGGTGTCGGAGCGCGCGAAGCCGCACTCCATCCGCACGGCGTTCTCGAAGATCCGCTTCCGGTCGCCGCCCACTTGCAGCGCGAGCGCCTCGGTCAGGCTGACGTTCACGTTCGCGAGGTACTTGTTGGCCCCGCCGCCGGTGACCTTGAGCAGGGCCTCCCGGATGGCGGCGCGGTCGGCGGTGAAATCGACGGTCACGCCCGCCGGGAGCGTCACGAGCGCCACCAGGTCGTTCGGCGCCAGCGTCTGGACGAACTGCCGGGCTGCTTCCATCGCCCCGCGTCCGCCGCCGCGCGTCATGTTGCCCGCGTCGACGGCGAGCACGAACAGGCGCCCCGGGGCGGACCTCGTGTTCGAGCTGTACTCCGCGCGCATCATGACCCGGTCTTCAACGTTGAGGGTCGGGACCTGCGTGCGGTCGGGCGCCGTCGCGAACCGGTCGGCATGCGACAGGAACTCGGCCGACACGACGCGGCGCGGCCTGCCTTCGACCGTGACGCTGAAGTCCTCGGGGGCAAGGCCCACGATCGGGCGGCCGTCCTTGTCCACGACGATCACATCGACGGGAACGAGATCGACGCCGGAGCGGAAAACAGGCTCCTGCGGCTGCGCGGCCGCCGGCTGCGACTGCGGCGGCCGGAACGCCGGCTGCGCCGCCTGCTGGGGCGCGGAACCAGCCGCGGCGAACGACGCCCCGACCAGGACGGCAGCGACTGAAGCACGAAGACGATGCATGAGGGAGTCTCCGGAGCTGTGGCTTCATAGTACCCCCGGGAACCGCCGAAGACGGCGGCGCTCGGAACGGGCATCGAGGGCCAGTCGCCAGAGAGGGCCATGGAGCGCGTGCGGAGCCGGAACTCGGGACGCCGCTGGCCCCGCTGAAGCCGCGCCTTCGGGACAGGCGAACGGCCGGAGTAAGATCCCGGGTGTGACTGCCAGGAAGCCCAGGGCGAAGCCGCGCACCGCCTTCCCTGCTGCCGCGTCCGGTCCTGCGGTGCAGCCCGCGCCCCCGCACCCGACGTCGGCTCGCCATCATCCGCTGTTGATCCCCGCGCTGCTCCTGATCGTCGCCGCGTCCGGGGCGTGGGCCTTCGCGACCAGTTTCGACGGCGTCCTCGTCCTGGACGACGTGCGCGCGATCGTGCGGAACCAGACGATCCGAACGTTGTGGCCGGTGACGATTCCCCTGTCGCCGCCGTCCGCCTCCACGGTGGCAGGCCGGCCTGTGGCCAACCTCACCTTCGCCCTCAGCTATGCGCTCGGATCGTCCACGCCGGAGGCGATCGATCCGGCCGCGTTCCACGCCGCCAACCTCGCGATCCATCTGACGGCCGCCTTGCTGCTGTTCGGCGTCGTGCGGAGGACGCTGTCGTCTCCGAGACTCCGCCCGGTCTTCGGAGCCGCGCCGCCATGGCTCGCGGGGGCCGTCGCCCTCATCTGGGTCGTGCACCCGCTGCAGACGTCGGCGGTGACCTACGTCGCGCAACGCGTCGAGTCGTTGATGGGGCTTTTCTATCTGCTGACCATGTACGCCTCGATTCGGGCGGCGGACGGCGGACGCCGCGGGCGCTGGTGGACGGCGGCGGCCGTCGCAGGCTGCGCGGCCGGGATGGCCACGAAGGAGACGATGGTGACCGCGCCGGTCGCCGTGGCGATCTGGGACCGCCTGTTCCGCCAGCCGGACACGTCCGGACGCGGCCGCGTGAGATGGGGCACGGTGGCGGGACTGGCGGCGACGTGGCTCCTGCTGGCCGTACTCGTCCAGCGGCAGTTCCGGGGGCCGTCGGTCAATCTCGACCCGTCGACGGTCTGGCTCTACGCGCGCACCCAAGCGGAGGTGATCGTGCATTACCTTCGGCTCGCGTTCGTGCCGTCGCCGCTGGTGTTCCTCTACGACTGGGCGCTGATGCCCGCGCCGCTGTGGAGGGCCTGGCAGGCGGCCGTCGTGCTCGCGCTGCTCGCGCTGACGGCGGCCGGGCTCGTCGGCAGGCACCCGGCCTCGTTCCTGGGCGCGTGGTTCTTCCTGATCCTGGCGCCCTCCTCCAGCGTGCTGCCCATCATCACCGAAGTGGCAGCCGAGCACCGCATGTATCTGCCGCTGGCGTCGGTCGTGGCGGGCGTGGTGGTCGGGCTGTTCCTGCTCGGACAGCGCCTCGTGCCCTCATCCTCTGCCGCGTCGCGGCTGACGGCGGCACGCGCCTCCGCCGCCATCGTCCTCGCCGCGGCCGTGGTCGCACTGGGCCTCGGCACCCGCGCCCGCAGCCACGTCTACGCGAGCGCGGTCGGCCTGTGGCAGGACACGGTGGAGAAGCGCCCGGAGGATGCGCGGCCGCACATCGCGTACGGGGAAGCGCTTGCGGCGGCGGGCCGGTTCGCGGAGGCGGAGGCCGAGCTGCGCAAGGGGACGGAACTCGCGCCTCAGGACGCCTTCGCGCTGGTGCGGCTCGGCAGCGTGCTGGCGCAGCAGCGCAAGTACGACGAGGCCGTTTCGCACCTGGTGACCGCTCTGGCCGTCAGCCCCGGCAACTTCGACGCGCACCGCTTCCTCGCCGACATCCGCGCCCTGCGCGGCGAAGATGAGTCGGCGGTGGAGCACTACGAGGCCGCACTTGCGACGGTGCCGGCCGATGCGCGCGTGCTGACGGCGCTGGCGGCGGTCCTGGCTGGATCGCGGGACCCGAACGTGCGGAACCCGGCGCGGGCCAGGGGGTACGCGGAACGGGCCGTGGCGGCGACGGGCGGACAGGACGCACGCGCCCTGCAGGCGCTCTCGGCCGCGCAGGCGGCGGACGGGTCACTGGCCGAGGCCGCGCGTACCGCACGGTCGGCCGCGGCGGTGGCCAGGGCCCGGGGCGAGATTGCCCTGGCCGACGCCCTCGAGTACCGCGCTCTCTCGTACGAGAGCGTGCGGAAGTAGCGCTGCCGGCCGAACAGGAGCCCTGTTCGGCCGTGAAACGCGGGACGACAGGGGCGGAGGGCGCCCCCCGGCCTCCAGCGGCCGGGCCTCGACCGAGAGCCCGCCTGGCGGACGCGGAAACTGGGCGCGTGCGGAGGCGCACGCGGCGCCTCCGCACGGTCCCCGACGCCGGCTACTGAAGGACGTTGACGACGATCCGCCGGTTCTGCGCGCGATCGGCCCGCGTCTTGTTCGGCGCAACGGGCTTGTCCGGCCCGTAGCTGATCACGCTCATCTTGTGCAGCGGGATCTGGTGCTGATCGTGAAGGTACATCTTCACGGCCTCGGCGCGCTCCAGCCCGAGCCTGTAGTTGAGCTCCTTCGGACCGGTCGAGTCGGTGTGGCCTTCGATCTCGAAGAACACCAGCTGGCCGTCGTTCTTCACGCGAGTGGCCAGCTCGTCCAGCTTGGCCTTGGAGCCCTCTGGCAGCTCGGTCCTGCCGACGCCGAAGTTGGCCTGGTCGGCCGACAGCGCCACGCTGTAGACCAGCTTGCGCGACGCCTTGTCGAGCGTCGCGACCTTCGCGTCGGCCGCCACGGCCTTCGCATCGGCGTCGGCGGCCGCCTTGCGCGCCGCGTCGGCTGAGCCCTGAACCGCTCCGACCTTCTGGTCGACGACGTTGATCTTGCCTTCGTTGGCCTTCGTGCGCTCCTGCGCCTCCTCGAGCGACTTGGTCAGCGACTCGACCTTGGTGTTCACGTCCGCGACGTTCTTGTTGACGTATCCCTTCGTGGCGCACGCAGACGCCCCGAATATCGCGACGGTGACCAACACGACTCCCGATGCCAGCTTGTGACCCATCTCCACTCCTTTGCTACTGTGAACCGACGCTGGGGCCCGTCACGTAGCCTCCCCGGGCCCGCACAGACAGGTTCTTCTTGCGCACGCCGATCGACAGCGGATGCCAGCCGGTGCGGGCGCTCGCCTGGAACCCGATCAGGTACTGGTGGCGCAGCTCCGCGAGGATGCGGCGCGCCACCTGGCTCGTCTCGGACGGCGACCCGGCGAAGAATGCGTCCCCGCCGGTCCAGGCGGCCAGATCCAGCAGCGTCGCCTGGGACGCATCGTCGATGACGGTGGTCTCGTCCGGCACGCCGCCGATGCGGTCGGCGCCGACGCGGACCGCCACGACGTAGACCGGCACGTCGATCTCGCTCGCGATCCGCGACACCTCGGGCGGCGTCAGTTCGCTGCCGTTGTCGATGCCGTCGGTCACCACCAGGACGGCCCGACGCGGCCGCTGGCGCCCGGTGAGCGGCCGCGCGGCCTCGGCAATCGCGTCGTAGAGCGACGTCATGCCGTACGGCTGCAGCGCGTCGAGGTGCGGCAGCACGGAGAGCGGGTCGCTCGTGAACGGATGGACCGTGCGCAGGTTCCGGTCGAAGCTGAGGAGCGCGACCTCGTCGCGCCCAGGCTCGACCCACCGCACGACGTGCCCGACGATGTCGCGGGCGGCCGCCATCCTGCCGGCCAGCTTCATGCTGCCGCTCGAGTCCACCAGCACCGCCAGGCTCACGCCGCTCGCGTCCGACTGGAACGCGAGGATCGGCACGCGCTCGCCGTTCACGTTGAGCTGGAAGTCGTGGCGCGTCAGCCCGAGCACCGGCCGGCCGCGCTGATCGCGCACGGTGGCCGACACGCGCACGAGATCGACACCGGACCGGAACGTCGTCTTCACTGGCAAAGCCTGCCCTGCCTGAGCGGAAACCAGGTCGCCGGCCGACGACAGCCCCGCCATGAACAGCGACAGGACGGCGATGGCCCCGCGTCTCACGCCACGAAGTGAATCAAGACCCGTGCCAGAGAAGGACGGAGCGGACACGCGAAAAACGGCCGGAACGGACGCGGGCACGGCTGCTCGCGCACCGGGATGTGTAAGAACTACACCGTCTGCGTGAGCGCCATATACTTGTTGTCCGACCGGCCTGACCGTGGATTGGCGGAGACGCTCGGCTTGTCCAGGAAGGCCGCACACACGCCTGGCCTCCGGAGCGTTCGAGACCGGATCCGGCGGGCGGAGCCGCCTGGCGCACACTCGGAAAAGGACGGGCAGCGGGCTGGGCCGAGGCGCGGGGGGTTGGGGCACTTCGGGCGCTTGCGCTACTCTATCACCGCCCATGTCGATGAAGCCGATTGGGCTTGCCGCCGCGGTCTGGCTGGCCCTCGGGGCCGCCCCGCAGGATCCGCTCGTCCGCGCGCGGCAGCTCTACAACGAACATCAGTACGAGGCCGCAGCGGTGGCGGCTCGCGAGGCCAGCCGCGTGCCCGAGCTTGCCGACGTGGCGGCCGTCGTGCTCGCCCGGGCGCACCTCGAATGCTACCGGGCGTCGGGGGAGGCCGCCGACCTCCTCGCCGCGCGCCAGGCGCTCGCCGCTGCCGACAGCCGCCGCCTCGCTCCGCGCGACCGCCACGACCTGCTCGTCGGGTACGGCGAGCTGCTGTACTTCGACGGCCACTACGGCGCGGCGGCCGAGATGTTCGGGGCGGCCCTCTCGAGCGCCGGCCAGGCGGCACCCGCGGATCGCGATCTCGTGCTCGACTGGTGGGCGGCGGCGCTCGATCGAGAGGCCCAACTGACGACCGGCGCCGATCGGGAGCGGCTCTACCGGCGCGTAATCGACCGCATGGAGCCGGCAGCGGAGGCAGACCCGCCCTCGGCTGCGGCCCTGTACTGGCTGGCGGCAGCCGCCGCCGGCGCCGGAGACGCCGGCCGCGCGTGGCATGCGGCCGTCTCCGGCTGGATCCGCGCGCCGCTTGCCGCCGGGCCGCGCGCCACGCTGCGGGCCGATCTCGAGCGCCTCGTCCAGCAGGCCATCATCCCGCTTCGGGCCCGGCTCCCGACGGCTGGGGGCGACGCCAGGCAGGCGGCCGCCGCCATGCAGCGCGACTGGGAAGCCGTCAAGGAGATTGGCATCCGCCGCTGACGCGCCGACCGGCTACTTCACGAGCGCCGCAGCGAGCGTCGCGGCCTTGTCGGCCAGCTGCTCGGCGAACACGTAGTTCTTCACCTCCAGCGCATCGCCTGCCTGCTGCAGGAAGCGTCTCGCCGTGTCGTACTGCATGCGCCGGTCGCCCGAAAGCGCGCGGGCGTCGGTGCGGTCGAGGTCGTGCGCGGCGCGAGCCATCAGGGCGCGCACGGTCCGCTCCGCCTCCATCACGTTCGCCGTCGTCTGGAGCGGGGCCGCGCCTGGCCCGGGCGCAACCGGCGGCGGCGCGGCGGCGGCACCGGCCTGATCCGCCTTCTCAGCGGCCTTGCCGGAGTTCCGATCGGGTCGGGACACGGTTGGGCGTGGCGCGGGCTTGATGACGACCGGCACAGGGCCGGGTTCGGGCTCGGCGTCCGGCGTCCCTTGAGGAAGCTCGACGGGTTCGACAGCGCGGGGAGGAGGCGCCGGCGGCGCGAGAGCTGGCCCTGCGGCAGGATCGATCTTCGCCTGCGCGGTCGCGCACGCGGTGGCCAGCGCCGCGGCTGCGGCCATCGCCAGCGCCAGCCCCGTCACGTGCCGTGTCATGGCCTCATTATGCATTATGCGCCATTGCGGTCAGATCCGCAGTGGTGCGGATCCGGCCGCGGTTCAGGCGCAGGGCAGCGTGATGCGGAACGTCGTGCCGCGGCCGGGCGACGACTGCACCTCGATCTCGCCGTCGTGCAGCTGGATGGTCCGGTACACCATCGACAGGCCGATCCCGGTTCCGCCCTGGCGGGTGGTGAAATAGAGGTTGAAGATCTGATCGAGGTGCTCCGGCGGGATGCCCGCGCCGGTGTCCTCGACGACGATCTCGACGCGCCGGTCACGGAGGGCGTGCCCGGCCATCCTGAGCCGCCCGCCGCCCGGCATGGCCTGGCAGGCGTTCAGGGCCAGGTTCAGCAGCGCCTGCTGCAACGCGCCGGGGTCGGCCCGCAGCATCGGCAGGTCCTCCGGGCAGTCCACCGCGATCTCGACGCCGGTCTTTCCTGCCTCGGCCCGGACGATGGGCATCAGCGAACCCACGACGGCCGCCAGTCCCACCTCCTGCAGCTTCAGCTCCTCTGGCCGCGTGAAGGTCAGCAGGCCCTGCAGCATTTCGTCCAGCCGCTTGAGCGTCGCGGTGATGGACGCGACGTGCGCCGCGGCCGCCTCCCGGTCGACCGGCTGCGCGCGTGGCCCGCCCGCGCCGAGATCCTGCTTCACGAGCTCGAGGTGGATCGTCGCCGCGTGCAGCGAGTTCTTGATCTCGTGCGCGACGCCGGCGGTCAGGCGGCCGAGCGCCGCCACCTTCCGCGAATACTGCAGCGTCGATTCCACCTCGCCGATGTAGCCGAGGTCGCGCGACACGAGCATCACGCCGAGGGTGCGCCCCGCGCCGTCCTCGATGGCGTGCGTCATGACGAGGCGCCGGCCGCGGCCGGCGCTCCCGTCTGCCTGGCGATGGCCGCCTCCCGGGGCGCCGGCGTCAATGGCGACGGGCCCGCGCGACTGCCCGTCGGAGGCGGTCTGTTCCACCAGGCTCCGGCAGGGATCGCCGTCCGGCCAGATCTCGGCGAGCGTCCGGCCCGCGAGCCCGGCCGGGAGCGCCGCCGACATGGCGGGGTTGCCGAAGAGCAGCTCGCCGCCCGGCGCGAAGAACGCGACCGCGTCCTCGAGCCGGCCGACGATGGACTCGAGCCTCGACGTCTCGCCCTCGAGTTTCGATCGGTCAGCGGAGATCCGCTCGCTCACCGTGTTGAAGAAGCCGCCCAGCTCGCCGAGTTCGTCCTCACGCGGCAGGTCGAGCTTCACGCCGAACTCGCCGCGCCCGAGGCGCGACAGGCCGCTTCTAATGAGGTGGATGGGCCGCAGCAGGGACTGCGCCAGGATCATCGCGATCAGGCTCGACAGCCCGAGGGCGGCAAGCGCCGTGAGCACCGCGGGGCGCATGGCGCGGCCGAGATCCGCCCGGGCCAGGAGCATCGACACGCCCACGCGGATCGTGCCGAACCTCGATCCGCCCATCAGCAGCGGCTGCTGGATCTCGAGCATCCGCCCGGCGTCGGCGTAGATCGCGCGCACCTGCGCCCACGGCCGGTCCGCCAGCAGCGCGTCCAGGCCCGGCCGCGCCGGCATGGCCTGTCCCACGCACGCCGAGTCGCTGTGGGCGACGACGACCTCGCTGGCGTCGACGATGGCGGCGTAGGTGACGTTCTCGGAGTAGACGCTGGACTCGAGGATCGAGCGGAGCCCGGGGTCCGATCGCAAGGCGGCGTACGGCTGGGCGGACGCCGCGACGACGTCCCGGGCGCGGTGATAGATCGCATTGGCCAGGAACACGCCGCGGGCCCGGGTCTCCTCCAGGCGCACGCGCGCGACGCCCGTGACATAGACGGCGCCCAGCACGATCACGGCGAAGCCGACGATGGACGTGACGGCGGCGACCTGCCGGGCCTTGAGGCTGAGGCGCATGGCCTAGGCGCCGCTCCCCAGGCCGAGGTCGCGGAAGCGGTTCAGCTTGTTGTGCAGCGTCTTGAGGCTGATGCCGAGCATCTCGGCCGCCCGGGTCTTGTTGTTCCCGGTGTGCTCGAGGGTCAGCATGATCAGCCGCCGCTCGGCCTCGTCCACGGTCATGCCGGGCTGGAGCGGTCCGCCGCCCTGCGGAGGCTGCGAAGACGGCCGGCCCAGGGGCGGCAGGTCCTGCGCCTCGACCAGGCGGCCGGAGGCCATGATCGTCGCCCGCTCGATGACGTTCCGCAGTTCGCGCACGTTGCCGGGCCACGCGTACGACTCGAGCGCGCGACGGGCGGCCGGCGAGATGCCCGCGGCCGACTTCGCGTGCAGTTCGCCGAACTCCCGCACGAAGCTGTCCACCAGGATCGGCAGGTCCTCCATGCGCTCGCGCAGCGGCGGCAGCCTGATCGCGACGACGTTGAGGCGGTAGTACAGATCCTCGCGGAGCCGCCCCGTCTCGACGGCAGATGCGGGATCGCTGTTCGTCGCCGCGATCACGCGGACGTCCACGCTCTGCTCGACGCGCCCGCCGAGGCGGCGGAACGACCGCTCCTGCAGGACGCGGAGCAGCTTCACCTGCATCGCCGGGGCCATCTCGGCAATCTCGTCGAGAAACAGCGTGCCGCGGTGGGCCAGCTCGAAGCAGCCGGCCTGGCGCTCGACCGCGCCCGTGAACGCGCCCCGCTCGTGGCCGAAGAGCTCCGACTCGAGGAGCGCCTCCGGGATCGCGGCGCAGTTGATCGGCACCCACGGGGCCGACGCCCGGGGGCTCAGGCGGTGGATGGTCTGCGCAACCAGCTCCTTGCCCGTGCCGGACTCGCCGCTGACGAGCACCGACGCGCTGGTCGGCGCGGCCTGCTCGATCACGCGGTAGACGGCCTGCATGGCGGGGCTCCGGCCGATCATGCGGCCGAAGGAGCCGTGCTCGCGCAGCTGGCGGCGCAGCGCCTTCACCTCGCGCAGGGTCTCCTGGCGCTCGATGATCTTGTCGAGCACCACGCGCAGGCGCTGGATGTCCACCGGCTTGCTCAGGTAGTCGTACGCCCCGTGCTTGAGGGCCTCGACGGCCGTGTCCACCGTCCCCTGCGCGGTGAGGATGACCGTCGTGATTTCGCCGTCCTCCTGCCGGAGGGCCCGGAGCAGGCCGAGGCCGTCGAGCCGCGGCATCACGAGATCGGTGAGCACGATGTCCGGGCGGAACGCGGAAGCCTTCGCCAGCGCGTCCTCGCCGTCGCACGCGGCCTCGACGGCGAAGCCCCAGCCTTGCAGCAGCTGCTGGAACCCGACGCGCGAAGCCGCATCGTCTTCAACGAGGAGGATGCGGACGCGGTCGTCTGGCGCGGTGTCGGGCGGCATGAGAGGTCGGCGGTCCCCGCCATTCTGCCCCACATACCCGGCTGACTCCAAGGGGCGGACGATCTACACTGGTGCCAGCTCCGCGCAGCAGCTTGGAGGCGCCATGCACAAGAAGACGGCGCTCGTGGTCCTCGTCCTCCTCGCCGCGACGCTGCCGACGGCCTGCGCAGGCCCCGACGATCGGGCGGGCCCGGCGACGGCCCGTTCCCAGACGGGGCCCAGTGCCAGTGCCGTCGAGGGCGGCGGCGGCGCCTCGCCGCTGGGCCGCCTCTACGGCGCCACCGGGGCCGCGCGAAACCTTGGCGCCGTGGCGTTTCCGCCGCGCAACGAGCCGTACGCGTTCCGGCAGGAGCTGGAGGCCAAGTACCGCGACGGCCTGGGGCGGCCGCCGTCCCCCACCTTCGTCGATCTCGAGGGCGACATCGTCTGGACGCAGGAGTACGTGCGGTACCGGGTGAACGGGTGCGATCATCCGGCGGCCGCGCAGCGGGTGTTCGATCAGATCGACGGCCGGGGGGTGTCGCCCGTGTGCGGCGACGCCGCGCCGGGCCCGGTCGCGTTCCCGCCGCGCAACGAGCCGTACGCGTTCCGCCTAGAGCTGGAGGCGAAGTACCGCGACGGGCTGCATCGGCCTGCGACCTCGTCCAACGTCGACATCGAGGGATCGATTGTCTGGACGCAGGAGTACCTGCGGTACCGGGTGAACCGGTGCGGCCACGCCGCCGCCGCCGCCAAGGTGCTCAGCCAGATCGACGGCCAGGGGATCGCGCCAACGTGCTGGGACGCGCTGTCGGGCGTCTGGGACGGCGAGTCCGACTACTTCAACGCGCCGTTCACGATGGACGTCTACATGCGGGGCGCGAGCATCCTCGGGCGGTACAGCGACCGTCACGACACGGGCTCCCTCTGGGGCACGTACGAGAGCGGACCGGCGGTCGTGATCAACGCGTACTTCGGCGACGGCGGCATCCGCTTCGACGGGGCGTTCGCCGGGCCGGACACGATCCGGGGCTCGATGCGCGTCTCGACGTTGAGCCGCCTCTATCACTTCACGATGACGCGGCGGCCGTGACGCCGCCGCTCGCGGCGCTTCTCCCGCGAAAGCCGCCGCGCTAGAATTCCCGTCATGTCGAGGCTGCTGAGCGTCGCCGTCTGGGGCGCGGTGGCCGCGGCCGGCGCCGCCGCCGTCCTCGTCTCGGCGCTCCACCGCGGCGAGTCCATCAACGCACTCTGGATCGTGACCGCCGGCCTGTGCTCGTTCGCCATCGCCTACCGCTTCTACAGCAAGTGGCTCGCCGTGAAGGTGCTCGCGATCGACGACCGGCGCGCGCCGCCGTCGATCACCGAGCGCGACGGCAAGGACTTCGTGCCCACGAACACGTGGGTCGTCTACGGCCACCACTTCGCCGCCATCGCGGGCCCGGGGCCGCTTGTGGGCCCCGTGCTGGCCGCCCAGTTCGGCTACCTGCCCGGCATGCTCTGGATCCTGGTCGGCGCCACCCTCGGCGGCGGCGTCCACGACGCAGTCATCCTGTTCGCCTCGATGCGGCGATGCGGCCGGTCCCTCGGCCAGATGCTGAAAGAGGAGGTCAACCCCGTCGTCGGCGTCATCGCCCTCGTCAGCCTGCTCGCGATCATGACGATCCTGCTCGCCGTGCTGGGCCTGGTGGTGGTCAAGGCGCTGGCGGAGAGCCCCTGGGGCCTCTTCACGATCGCCATGACGATCCCGCTCGCCCTGGCGATGGGGCTGGCCCATACCGTCGGGAAGGTCAGCGTGCGGACGGTGACGGTCTTCGGCGTGACGGCGCTCCTGGCCAGCGTCTGGGGCGGCAGCCAGCTGGGCGCGTGGGGCCTGACGCCGTGGTTCGATCGCGGCGCCGAGTGGATCGCGTGGGCCATCATCCTGTACGGCTTCGCGGCGTCGGTGCTGCCGGTGTGGCTGCTGCTCGCGCCGCGTGACTACCTGAGCACGTACATGAAGCTCGGCACGGTGGCGGTGCTCGCGGCGGCGATCGTGATCGTGGCGCCGCCGCTGCACATGCCCGCGCTCACGCGCTATGTCGGCGGCACGGGGCCCGTGTTCGCCGGCCCGGTGTTTCCGTTCGTGTTCATCACCATCGCGTGCGGCGCCGTCTCGGGGTTCCACGCGCTCATCTCGTCTGGCACCACGCCGAAGATGGCCTCGCGCGAGTCGGTCGTCCGCAGCGTCGGGTACGGCGCGATGATCACCGAGATGCTGGTGGCCATCATGGCGCTCGTCGCGGCGTCGGCGCTGCAGCCGGGGCAGTACTTCGCGATCAACGCCGGCATCAACAAGACGCAGGCGCCCGCCGCCGTCGTCGAGGCCGTCACCGCCGCGGGCTTCCCCGTGACGGTGGCCGAGATGGACCGGATCGCCGCCGACGTCGGCGAGAAGACGATGTTCGGGCGCACCGGCGGGGCGCCGACCTTCGCCCTCGGCATGGCGCGCATGTTCGCCAAGGCGTTCGGCGAGGGCTGGATGGCGCTCTGGTACCACTTCGCCATCATGTTCGAGGCCCTCTTCATCCTGACGACCATCGATGCCGGCACGAGAGTGGGCCGGTTCGTCCTGCAGGACTTCCTCGGCCAGATGTGGGCACCCCTCGGCGACACGCGCTCGTGGCCCGCGAACGTGCTGGCGAGCGGGCTCATCGTCGGGGCGTGGGGGTACTTCCTCTACCAGGGAGTGGTCGACCCGATGGGCGGCATCAACACGCTCTGGCCGCTCTTCGGCATCGCCAACCAGCTGCTCGCCGTGATCGCCTTCGCCCTCGGCACGACGATCCTCATCAAGATGGGCCGGACGCGCTACGCGTGGGTGACGGCGGTCCCGCTCGCCTTCCTCATTGCCGTGACCTTCTCGGCCGGGCTTATCAAGATCTTCTCGCCGGACCCGGCGTTGGGGTTCCTGGCCGGCGCGCGGCATTTCGCCGGACTGGCGGCCGACGGCGGCCCGCCAGCCCAGGCGGCCCTGTGGCAGCGGACGGTGGCGATGAACCAGCTCGACGCCGCCGTCGCGGGGCTCTTTCTCCTGTTCGTGGCGGTCATCGTCGCGGGATGCGCGCGCGACTGGTTCCGGATGCTCAGGGGCCGGAAGCCCATCGAGCTGCGCGAGTGCCCGTACGTCCCGATGCCGGAGCAGGTGTGAGGAGGGCGCCGGACGCGGAAACGCGGCCTTCCCGGTGGGACCCGAACGGCATCTGCAGGCCAGGCCTCGAGGCGAGGGGCCCTGCCGCCCCTTCGCGCCATCACCTGGAGCGCGCGCCCGGGGCCGTGTCCATCCGAGGGCACCGACTCGATGGAAGGGCGCGCCCCGGGACCCTCAGGCTCTGGGTTTGGCGCGGCCAGGCGGGTCGACGACCAGGTTCTGGATGAAGAACTCCATCATCCGCTGCGGATTCACGCCCGAGTGGCCGGCGTCCGGGCCGACCTGCACCTCGAAGCTCTTGCCCGCCCGCTGCAGGGCCTGGATGAGCTGCATCGCGTTGGTCGGGTGCACGTTGTTGTCCGCCGTCCCGTAGTAGACGAGCAGCCGCCCGTCCAGTCCGCCGGCGAACGACATCGCGCTGCCGGCGTCGTAGCCCGCCTTGTTCTCCTGCGGGATCCACATGTAGCGCTCGGTGTAGATGCTGTCGTAGTGGAGCCACGAGGTCACCGCCGACGAGGCCGACGCCGCCCGGAACACGTCCGGGTGGCGCAGGAGGGCCATCGCCGACGCATACCCGCCGTAGGAGGTGCCGAAAATGCCCACCCGGTCACGGTCGAAGTACGGCCGGTTCCAGAGCGCCTTGACGCCCTCGGCCATATCGTCGATCTCGACCTGCCCGAGCTTGAGGTAGATGGCGTCGAGCGCGCGCTTGCCCATGCCGGGCACGGCGCGCGTGTCGAGCGTCAGCACGAGAAAGCCGAACTCGCAGAGCGCGTTGGGGGGGACGAACGTCTCGCGCGCCGCCGCCGACGCCGGTCCGCCGTACACCGCGGCCAGGGCCGGGTACTTCGCCGACGGGTCGAAGTTCGACGGGAAGCTGACGAGACCGCGCAGGAGCGTCTTGCCGTCCGCCGCGAGATAGGTGAACATCTCGGCCTTCCTCAGGCCCAGCGCGGCGAACTTCGTCGTGTCGCTCGCCGCCAGCTCCGACACGACTCTCCCCGTGACGGCGTCGATAACGCGCAGCGCCGGCGGCGTGTCATGCGTCTGGTAGACGTCCACGGCGAGCGTGCTGTCGGCGGAAATGCCGCAGGCAGCCGGGCCGCCGGCCGGCGGTCCGCCGCCCCGGCCGCCGCCGCCGGGCAGGCAGCTGCCGACGGTGTGGTGGAACGCCGGATCGGTCAGTCGCACGTCCGTCCGCCCGTCGAGGCCAACGCGGTGCAGCTGCAGCTTCAGGAAATTGTCGCCGTCCCGCGCCATCAGGAAGACCACCTGCGCGTCCTCGTCCAGCTTGACGAGGTTCGCGGCCTCGAACGTCGTGTAGCGCGTGAGCGGAGTGATGAGGCGCCCGGACAGGTCGTACAGGTAGTAGTTCTGCCAGCCCGACCGCTCAGACGCCCAGATGAACCGCCGGCCGTCCTTGAGGAATACCGTCGCAGGGCTCGTCTGGACCCAGCCTGTCGGCCATTCCTCGCGCACGACCACGCGGCAGGCCCCTGTCACGGGATCGGCGGCCGCCAGCTCGAGCACGTTCTGCCTGCGATTCGCCCGGAGAAACAGCAGCTCCTTCCCGTCCGGCGACCACGCCACGCGGTAGACGTAGTGCCCGACGACGTCGTTGGTGAAGGGCTTGCCGTCCCGGACGTCGATGCGCACGCTCGACTTTCCGGCGAGGTCGTACACGTACAGATCGACGACCGGGTTCGGCTCGCCGGCCTTCGGATAGGCCTCGACGTCCGCGGTGCTGTAGAGCTTCGTCTGGTCGAGCTGGAGAACGTAGTCGGGCACGCGGCTCTCGTCGAAGCGGTAGTACGCGAGCCTCCGACCGTCCGGCGACCACCACATCGCCGTCGTCTGGGCGAGTTCCTCGCCGTAGACCCAGCTCGCGGTTCCGGACTTGATGCGGCCCGTCTCGCTGCCGTCGGTGGTGACGGCGACCTCGCCGCCGCCCGAGGCATCGCCGATGAAGAGGTTCCGGTCGCGGTAGAACGCCACCAGCGTCTTGTCGGGCGACTCCGCTGCGGTCGCCTGCCGCCCGCGCGCCACGGCGCCGCCCAGGCCGCGGCGCCCGAGCGGCGGCGTCGCCGGCGACCCGGCGTCAGGCGGAAGCTCCGACACCGCGCGCGTGGCGGCGTCGAAGCGGAACATCCTGCCGTCCTTCCTGAAGTCCAGCGACCTGCCGTCGTCTCTCCAGGACGCCTGGAGCGCGCCGGACTGGACGGCGCCCGGGATCTCCCGGCTCGTGCGCTGGTACTGCTCATACCCCGGCATGGCCTTGAGGCGGTCCTGGGCGACGGCGGACGCCGTCAGCGCGACGGCGGCGAACGCGAAGAAGGCGGCGCGGAGCGCGCGGCGGGTGATGTTCATGCGGCTTGGGACTCCGGAAGAGGCCGCACGGCCGACGCCGCGCGGTCGCTCGCTTATATCACAGCAACGCGGACGCCGGGGCCGCCGCCGGGGGGCGGCGCCCTGCGGGCGCCCCTCACCGCGGTTGACGCTGCTCCCGGAACCGCACTAGTGTGCTGCGAACACGCCGCGGCCGGAGGCCGCGCGGGACGCCCCGGCGGCGGGCCGTCGCCTGCCGGCGATCGATCGAAAGGCGCGCCGATGACACAGCTGGACTGGATCGTCATCGTCTTCTACTTCTGCCTCATCGGCTGGGTCGCCTGGTATTACGGACGGCACCAGAAGGACACCACCGACTACTTCCTCGCGGGGCGGAACGCCGGCTGGGTCGTGATCGGCGCCTCCATCTTCACCTCCAACATCGGCTCCGAGCACATCGTCGGGCTGGCCGGCCAGGGCGCCACGACGGGCATGGGCATGGCCCACTGGGAACTGCACGCGTGGGTGCTCATCATGCTCGCCGGGCTGTTCGTGCCCTTCTACTACAAGTCCGGCGTCGAGACGATCCCGCAGTTCCTGGAGAAGCGGTTCAACGCCCGCGCCCGGTGGATTCTGTCCTGCGTGTCGCTGGTCGCGTACGTGTTCACGAAGGTGAGCGTCACGGTGTACGCCGGCGCGGTCGTGTTCAAGGCCCTGTTGCCGGAGGCGTTCGGCTCCCCGGAGAACGCGTTCTGGGTCGGGGCCTTCACCACGGTGATCCTGACCGGCATCTACACGGTCTTCGGCGGCATGCGGGCCATCATGAACACCGCCACGCCGCAGGCGGTGATCATCCTGCTGGGATCGTTCATCGTGACGGCGGTCGGTCTCGGAAGGCTCGGGGGCTGGGGCGAACTGGTGACCATGGCGCGGGTGAACCGCGAGGCGTTCGCGCTCTGGCGGCCGCTGTCGGACCCCACGTTCCCCTGGCTGGCCGTCGTCATCGCCTCGCCGATCGTGGGCATCTGGTACTGGTGCACGGATCAGTACATCGTCCAGCGCGCCCTGTCGGCCAGGGACCTCGCGACGGCGCGCCGCGGGGCGCTGTTCGGCGGCGTGCTGAAGGTGTGGCCCGTGCTCATCTTCGTGATCCCGGGCCTGATCGGCTGGGCGCTGCACCAGAAGGGCCTGCTCCTGCTGCCGACTACGCTCGTGGACGGCGTCGCGGTGATCAACCCCGACCTCGTCTTCGCGACGCTCGTGCGCGAGCTGCTGCCGTCGGGCCTGCGCGGGCTGATCATCGCCTGCCTGCTCGCGGCGCTGATGAGCTCGCTGGCGTCGCTCTTCAACTCGAGCGCCTCGCTCTTCACGGTGGACGTGTACGAGAAGCTCCGCCCGGGCCGCTCGGAGCGGCACCTGCTTCGCGTGGGGCGCATTGCCACCGCGACGGTGGTCGTGCTGGGCATCCTCTGGATTCCCGTGATGCAGAAGGTGCAGGGCGGCGGCCTCTACCAGTACCTTCAGAACGTCCAGGGCTACATCGCGCCGCCCATCACGGCGGTGTTCCTGCTGGGGCTCTTCTGGACGCGCGTCAACGCGTCGGGGGCCGTCTGGGGCCTCACGGCCGGCTTCGTGCTCGGCATGATCAAGCTGACGCTGCAGACCTTCTTCGGCGCGGGCGAGGGCCGGATCCACAGCCCGGCCCTGCTGGCGGCCATCGGCGACTTCAACCCGTACTACGCGACGGGCGTCCTCGCGCTGATGAGCGCGGCCATCGTGGTTGGAGCGTCGCTGATGACGCCCGAGCCGCCCGAGGCACAGGTGCGCGGCCTCACCTACGGGTCGATCCATCGCGAGGCGGGAGACGAGATCAAGAAGAGCTGGGACACCGGCAACAAGATCATGGCCGGCGCGATCCTGGCCCTCGTGCTCGGCCTGTACGTCTATTTCAGCTTCTGGCTGCACTGAGCCCGTCCGCGCCGTGGCGAGCGCGCCCCGGTCCGCGCCAGGGCGCGCGCGAGGATCAGCGCGGGCGGAGCGCCGCGCGGCCCCTCGTGCACGCAGGGCCCGCCCCCTGTTATGCTTCACTCAGGCCGGCGCTCCGGCGATCGGAGGCAACA
Organism: Acidobacteriota bacterium; assembly: GCA_029562975.1. Lineage (GTDB taxonomy): Bacteria > Acidobacteriota > Vicinamibacteria > Vicinamibacterales > JAKQTR01 > JAKQTR01. The sequence continues at coordinate 297,180 of JAKQTR010000030.1, forward strand.
ATGAGAACCGCCAACACGGTTCTGCTCGGCGTCGCGGCCCTGCTGCTCCTGCCTGCGGCGGCGCGGGCGCAGCAGGGCCTGACGGTGTTCGTGGGGGCGAACTTCGGCGGAGACTCGGGGGTGTCGCTCCACGAGAGCATCGACGACAGGTCGCGGCTCGCCGTCGGAGCCAGACTGGGGGTCGTCGACCTCGGCCTCGTCGGCGGCGAGATCGAAGTCGGCCGCACGTCGGACTTCTACGGCAAGGGAACGGTCTTCGACTCGTCCAGCCTGCTCACCGTCATGGGAACCCTCAAGGCCGGGCTTCCCGTCTTCCTAGGACGCCCGTACGCCGTGGCGGGCGTCGGCCTCGTCCGCCGGAGGGCCACCTACGCTCCTGTCCTGGGCGGGGGGACCGTAAGCGACACGCGATCGGCGTACACGATTGGGGGCGGCATCGATGTCCCGGTGCTGCCGCTTCTCGCGCTCAACGCCGACATCCGCTGCTTCCGCAACTTCTCAGCGGGCAACAGCGCGCTGGATCTCCCGGACGAGGCGTTCAGCTTCGTGCGCGCGTCGGTCGGCGTCTCGCTTCGCTTCTGACCTCGGCGGCCGCGCCAGGCGCTTGCGGCGCCCGTGCGGGCGGCAGGGAGCCGCGGCGGCGAGGGTATAATCGGAAGGAGACCCGCCCGCTGCCGGCTGAGCCCGGCCCGAAGCCTCCGCGACATGCCGGATCCGCGGCCGCCACGGAAGGGCGCGCCCCACAGGAGCATCCGCGATATGCCCGACAGCCACGCCACCGTGCCGATTGACGATGTTGCCATTGCGGCCACGCTCGAGCGCTGCCGCCACGCCGACGCGCCGCGCGTCCGGGACGTGCTCGCGAAGGCCCGGGAGCTGCAGGGCCTCGGGGGCGAGGACATGGCGGCGTTGATGACGGTGAGCGACCCGGAACTGCTCGGAGAGCTGTTCGCCGCGGCGCGCGACGTCAAGAACACCATCTACGGGCGGCGCCTGGTGCTGTTCGCGCCGCTCTACGTGTCGAACCTCTGCGGGAACGAGTGCACCTACTGCGCGTTCCGCGCGCGCAATACCGCGCTGACGCGCCGCGCGCTGACGCAGGAGGAAATCGCCCACGAAACGCGCATCCTCGTCCGGCAGGGCCACAAGCGGGTCCTGCTGGTGGCGGGCGAGTCGTACCCGCACGAAGGCTTCTCGTACGTCCTCAAGGCGATTGACACCGTGTACGGCGTCACCGAGGACCACGGCGAGATCCGGCGTATCAACGCCAACGTGGCGCCGCTCACGCTCGACGAGTTCCGTCAGCTCAAGGCGGCGAAGATCGGCACCTACCAGCTCTTCCAGGAGACCTACCACCGACCCACCTACGCCGCCGTCCACGTCGCCGGAAAGAAGAGGGACTTCGATTGGCGCCTGACGGCCATGGACCGCGCCATGCAGGCCGGCATCGACGACGTGGGCATCGGGGTGCTGTTCGGGTTGTTCGACTGGCGCTTCGAGCTGCTGGCGCTCATGCAGCACATCCGGCACCTCGAGTCGCGCTTCGGCGTCGGTCCGCACACGATCAGCGTGCCCCGGATGGAGCCGGCGAGCGGGTCCGACGTGGCCAGCCAGCCGCCGCACCCGGTCTCGGACGTCGACTTCCGGAAGATCGTCGCCATCCTCAGGCTGGCGGTGCCCTACACCGGCATCATCATGTCCACGCGTGAGTCGGCGCACATCCGGCGCGAGACCTTCGCCCTCGGCGTGTCGCAGATTTCGGCGGGCAGCCGGACGAACCCGGGCGGATACGCCGACGACGAGCATTTCGAGGCGGCGCAGTTTTCGCTCGGCGACCACCGGCCGCTCGACGAGGTCATCCGCGACGTCGCGGGCCTCGGCTACATTCCGTCCTTCTGCACGGGGTGCTACCGTCTGGGCCGGACGGGCCAGGACTTCATGGATCTGGCCAAGCCGGGCGACATCAAGGCGCACTGCGACCCGAACGCGCTGTCCACCTTCGTCGAGTACCTGATCGACTACGCGTCGGAGGAGACGCGAAAGGTCGGGGACGCGCTGGTCGAGGAGGCGCTCGCATCGATGGAACCCGGGCCGAGGCGAGCCGCGACGACGATGGTGGCCAAGGTGCGCGGCGGCAAGCGGGACGTGTTCTGCTGACGCGTTTCCTGACCGTTCGGAGTTGCTCTTGACAAGGTTCGTTTGACTGCGTAAGCTATCTGTGACTGCGTTCACAATGTGAAACACGTCACAGATAATATGGTTCACGGACACCTCAAACCAGTCTCATCCCGGCTGACCGTTCAAACGATCGGCCGATTGAGCCTGTACCGCCGCCTCCTCCTTGAGGTTTCCGCGTCGGGCGCGCGCCAGATCTACTCCCATCAACTCGCCACCGCCGCCGTGGCCACGCCGGCGCAGGTCCGGCGGGACCTCATGGCCATCGGCTTTTCCGGCAGCCCCCGCCGGGGCTACGCGGTCGACGACCTCATCGCGGCCATCAACGCCGTCCTCGCCCGGAACGTCGAGACCTCCGTGGCCCTGGTCGGCGTCGGCAATCTCGGGCGCGCGATCCTAGCCTATTTCGCGAACCGCGAGCCGTGGGTCCGCTTCACGGCGGCCTTCGACCGCGACCCGGACAAGGTGAACCGGATCCTCCATGGGTGCCGTGTCTACCCCATCGACCGCGCCGAGGAGATCATCCGCCGCGACGGCATCCGGGCCGCTGCCATCGCGGTGCCGGCCTCCGAGGCCCAGCACACGGCGGACCGCCTGGTTCTTGCGGGCGTCCGCAGCTTCCTCAACTTCGCGCCGGTACGCCTGCACGTGCCGACCGGCACGTTCGTCGACGACGTTGATATGACGACGGCCCTCGACCGTGTGGCGTTCTACGCGCACCAGCCGCAGGGCTCGTGAGCCCCCCGGGATGCATGCCTCATGACAGCGCCTGACTTCGACCCGATCGTTGCCAAGTACCCCTCCGGGAACCGGGACGCCTTGATCCCGCTGCTGCAGGATGTCCAGCAGCAGTGCGGCTACCTGCCCCGGGAGGCGGTGGTCCGCATCGGCCAGCACCTGCAGCTGCCCGCCAGCAAGGTGTACGGCGTGGCCACCTTTTTCAACCAGTTCCGGTTCCAGCCGCTGGGCCGGTATCACTTCCAGGTCTGCCGAGGCACGGCGTGCCACGTGAAGAAGTCGATGCAGACGCTGACCGCGCTGCAGCGCGCGCTGAACATCAAGCCCGGCCAGACGTCTCGCGACGGGCTGTTCAGCCTCGAGGTGGTCGCCTGCCTCGGGGCGTGCGGTCTCGCCCCGGTGGTGGCCGTGAACGGCGAGTTCCACGCCGGCGCGTCACCCGACCTCGTCAACCGCCTGGTGCGGACGCTCCGGAAGGAGGCGAAGGTCAAGTGACGCACGCGTCATTCCCCCGCTGCTGCGCCGAGTGCTGGCACTCCCCCGAACGGCCCTGCCCGGACCTGGTGGCCTGCCTGGCGAGCGGTCCGCTCTGCCACGAAAGCGAGGCCTGCGCCTCCTGGCGCGTGCGGCGCCAAGTCGAGCTGCGCCGGGAGGCCCCGGTCCGCCCGGTGATCTTCGTCGGCACCGGGACCTGCGGCCTGGGTGCGGGCGCCGGACGGACGCTGGCCGCCGTCCGCGCCTGGGTCGACGCCGGGGCGCGCGAGGCGGACGTGGTCGAGGTCGGCTGCATCGGCCTCTGCGTCGAGGAGCCGCTGGTGGACGTGCAGATGCCCGGCCGTCCCCGGTTGAGCTTCGCCCGCGTGAGCGAGAAAAAGGTGGGCCCGCTCCTGGACGCGATCTTCGACGGGCACCCGCTGCCGGTCGAGCCGCTCGGCCAGTTCCGGCACGCCGGCGCCACTCGCTGGCCCGGCGTGGCGGCGCTCGACGCCCATCCCTTCTTCGCCCTGCAGACGCGCTGGGTGCTGGAGCACTGCGGCATCCTCGATCCGGCGAGCCTGGACGAGTACCTCGCCCGCGGGGGCTACACCGCCCTCGCCAAGGCGCTGCGGACGATGACGCCGGCGGAGGTCTGCGCCCAGGTCGAGCAGAGCGGCCTGCGGGGACGCGGAGGCGGCGGCTTCCCGACGGGCACCAAGTGGTCGATCGCGAACAAGCAGGCGGCGGATCAGAAGTACATGGTCTGCAACGCCGACGAGGGCGACCCGGGGGCGTTCATGGATCGCGCGATCATGGAGAGCGACCCGCACCGAGTCCTCGAAGGCCTGGCGCTCGCCGCGTACGCCATCGGCGCGAGCAAGGCCTACATCTACACGCGCGCCGAGTATCCGCTGGCCATCCAGCGGATGAACGCCGCCATCGCCGACGCCACGGCGTACGGCCTGCTGGGCGCGAACGTCTTCGACTCGGGCTTCTCGCTCGACATCCACGTCAAGCAGGGAGCCGGGGCCTTCGTGTGCGGCGAGGAGACGGCGCTGCTTGCAAGCATCGAGGGGCGCCGCGGCATGCCGAGGCCGAGGCCGCCCTACCCGGCCATCGCCGGGCTCTTCGGCAAGCCGACGGTCATCAACAACGTCGAGACGCTCGCCAACGTCCCGCCGATCGTCGCGAAGGGCGCGGCGTGGTTCGCGTCCATCGGCACCGCCAGCAGCAAGGGCACCAAGGTGTTCGCGCTGTCGGGCAACGTCGCCCGGACGGGCCTCGTCGAGGTCGCGATGGGCACGGCGCTCCGGCGGATCGTGTTCGAGATCGGCGGCGGCATCCCCGGCGACCGCGCCTACAAGGCGGTCCAGATCGGCGGGCCGTCCGGCGGATGCATCCCGACGTCGGAGCTCGACATCGACATCGACTACGAGTCGCTGAAGTCGGTGGGCGCGATGATGGGCTCCGGCGGGCTGGTCGTCATGGACGACGGGAGCTGCATGGTGGACGTCGCCAAGTTCTTCATGGACTTCATCCAGAAGGAGAGCTGCGGCAAGTGCATCCCGTGCCGCGAGGGAACGCGGCGGATGCTCGAGATCCTGGAGAGCCTGACGCGGAGCCGCCGGTCGGAGGAGCGCTTCGAGGCCCTCGAGCGGTTCCGGGCGGTGATGAACCTCGAGCAGCTGGCCGGCGTGATCAAGGACACGAGCCTCTGCGGCCTGGGCCAGTCGGCGCCGAACCCGGTGCTGAGCACGCTCCGCTGGTTCCGCGGGGAGTACGAGGCGCACGTCTTCGACCGCCGCTGCCCCGCCGGCGCGTGCCGCGAGCTGCTCGTCTACGAGATTGACCCGGTGCGCTGCAAGGGCTGCGGCCTCTGCGTCAAGCAGTGCCCGTCCGACGCCATCGTGGGCGCGCTGAAGAGCCCGCACCACATCATCCCCGAGCGCTGCATCGCCTGCGGCACGTGCGTCGACGTATGCAACCTGGACGCGGTGCTGGTGCACTAGCTCGGCAGGGGCCGGAGCCCGGGGGCGAGGCGCGAGCAGCGAAGGGCCGGGCAGGGAACAAGGGCTGAGGGGCAAGGGACAAGGCGATGATGACACTCGAGATCAATGGCCGGTCGGTCGACGTGCACGCCGGAGACACGGTGCTCGCGGCGGCCCGGCGGGCCGGCATCCGGATTCCGACGCTCTGCCATTACGAGGGCCTGCCGCCGAGCGGCGCGTGCCGCATGTGCGTGGTCGAGATCGAGGGGCAGCGGGGCCTCGTGCCGAGCTGCGCGTTCCCGGCGTCGGACGGCCTCAAGGTGCAGACGCACTCGCCGCGCGCCGTCGACGCGCGCCGGACGCTGGTGGAGCTGCTGCTCGCCAACCACCCGGACGACTGCCTGTACTGCGCGCGCAACGGCGAGTGCCAGCTGCAGGAGCTGGCCGAGCAGCTCGGCGTCCGCCGACGCCGGTACTTCGGCGGCCGCACGCCGGGCCGCCTCGACATCGCGAGCCCGTCGATCGCGCGGGATCCCTCCAAGTGCATCCTGTGCGGCAAGTGCGTCCGGGTGTGCGAAGAGGTGCAGTCGGTCGGCGCCATCGACTTCATCGGGCGCGGCAGCAAGACGCGGATCGGAACGGCCTTCGACGAGGGCCTGAACGTGAGCAGCTGCGTCAACTGCGGCCAGTGCGTGGCGGTCTGCCCGGTCGGCGCCCTGGTCGAGACGCGCGCCATCGACGACGTGCGGGCGGCGCTGGCCGACCCGTCGCGGATCGTCGTGGTTCAGCACGCGCCGTCGGTGTCGGTCAGCCTGGCCGAGGAGTTCGGCCTCAAGCCGGGCACGGACGTGGACGGCCCGCTGGTCACGGCGCTGCGCCGGCTCGGGTTCGCCTGGGTGTTCGACACGTCGTTCAGCGCCGACCTGACGATCATGGAAGAGGCCTCGGAGCTGGCCCACCGGCTGACGACGGGCGGGGTGCTCCCCATGATGACGAGCTGCTCGGCCGGATGGGTCAAGTTCATGGAGCAGTTCTACCCGGACCTGCTGCCGAACCTGTCCACCTGCAAGAGCCCGCAGCAGATGTTGGGCGCCATCGTCAAGACGTTCCTGGCGGAGCGCCTCGGCCTCGATCCGGCCCGGATCTACAGCGTGGCCATCATGCCGTGCACGGCCAAGAAGTTCGAGGCGGGGCGCGAGGAGATGGGCCGCGCCGGCCAGCAGGACATCGACGCGGTCCTCACGACGCGCGAGCTGGCCGAGCTCATCCGCATGTACGGCCTCGACCTGTCCGCGCTGCCGCCGGACGCCGCCGACACGCCGTTCGGCGAGCGCACGTCGGCGGGCAAGCTGTTCGGGGCGTCGGGGGGCGTCGCGGAGGCCGCCGTCCGGACGGCGCACTACCTCCTGACGGGCCAGTCGATGGAGGCGCCCAAGATCCAGGCCCTGCGCGGACTGGACGGCATCAAGGAGTACCGGACGACCGTGGGCGGCCTGGACATCGGCGTCGCGGCCGTCTCGGGCCTCGGCAACGCGCGCAGGCTGCTGGACCAGGTGCGCGCCGGCCGGCGCGATCTGCACCTGATCGAGGTCATGGCGTGTCCGGGCGGCTGCATCGCCGGCGGCGGCCAGCCGCGGTCCGCCTCGACCGAGGCCATCCGGGCCCGGATGCAGGCGCTGTACCTCATCGACCGCGACGCGACGGTTCGCGCGTCGCACGAGAACCCCGCGGTCAAGCGGCTGTACGCCGAGTTCCTCGAGAAGCCGCTCTCGCACCGGAGCCACGAACTCTTGCACACGCACTACGAGCGCCGGCAGCCGGTGATGTAGGTGCCGGTCCGCGGTCCGGAGGCGGCCGCGAAGGGGGAGCGGAACGGTGGCTGAAGGAGTCGGACGGAGGAGCGGGGAGGGGCGCACGGCGGCTCGCTCGCAGGTCGCGCTGGTCTCCACGATCGGCGAGCGCTGCCGCGTCTGCTACCAGTGCGTGCGCGAGTGCCCCGCCAAGGCGATCCGCATCGCGGACCACAAGGCGCAGGTGCTGCCCGAGCGGTGCATTGGCTGCGGCGTCTGCTACCAGGTATGCACGCAGGGCGCCAAGCGCATCCTCTCGGCGGTCGAGGCGGTGGACGAGCTGCTGGCCGGGCCGGCGCCGGTGGCGGCCATCCTCGCCCCCAGCTTCCCCGCGGAATTCATCCGCGTCGACTACCCGCACGTCGTGGGGACGCTGCGCGCGATGGGCTTCGCGTCGGTCCACGAAGTGGCGTTCGGCGCGGAGCTCGTGGCCCGGCAATACAAGCGGCTGGTGGCGCAGGATTCCGGCAGGCTCTGGATTGCGACGACGTGCCCGGCGGTGGTCGGCTACGTGCGCCGGTACCACCCGGATCTCATCGGGTCGCTCGCGCCGGTCGTCTCGCCGATGATCGCCATCGCGCGCCTGCTGCGCGCGCTGCACGGCGACGCGATTCGCGTGGTCTTCATCGGCCCCTGCATCGCCAAGAAGCGCGAGGCGGCCACGCACGACCTCGACGGCGAGGTGGACGAGGTCCTGACCTTCACCGAACTGCGCCAGATGATCGCGGCGCGCGGCATCGACATCGCCGCGGTCGAGCCGAGCGGGTTCGACCCGCCCCATGCGCGCGACGGCGCCTTGTTCCCCATCAGCGGCGGCATGCTGCAGGTGGCGGGGATCGAGGAGGATCTCGTCACGGGCCACGTCATGGTCGGCGACGGGCCGGCCGAGTTCGTGCAGGCCATCAAGGAAGCCGAGACGGGTATCATCGAGACGCGGCTGCTCGAACTCCTGTTCTGCCCGGGCTGCACGATGGGGCCGGGCATGAGCTCCAACCTGCCCCACTTCGGCCGCCGGGCCCGCGTCAGCCAGTTCGTGCGGCAGCGCATCGCCGAGGTGGACTCGACCGCGTGGGAGGCGGAGCACCGGCGGTGGGCCGGCCTGTCGCTCACCCGCTCCTACTCCCCGTACGATCTCCGCATGCCGGTGCCGTCCCCGGAGGAACTGCAGCGGATTCTGGGCGATCTCGGCAAGTCGGACCCGCGCCACGAGCTGAATTGCGGCGCCTGCGGCTATTCGTCGTGCCGCGAGCTGGCCTCGGCCATCTACGTGGACCTGGCGGAGCCGACCATGTGCCTGCCGCACAGCATCGAGACGCTGCGGACGACGGTGCGGGAGCTGGCCCACTCGAACGAGGAGCTGGCCAGCACGCAGGAGGCGCTCGTGCGCTCCGAGAAGCTCGCCAGCATGGGCCAGCTGGCAGCCGGCATCGCCCACGAGGTGAACAACCCCCTCGGCGTGGTCATCATGTACGCGCACTTCCTGATGGAGCAGCTCGGGGAGCGGCCCGAGCTGCGCGAGGACCTGACGATGGTCGTCGAGCAGGCGGACCGCTGCAAGAAGATCGTCTCCGGCCTGCTCAACTTCGCGCGCCAGAACAAGGTGGAGCACAATCTGGTGGACGTCGGCGAGCTCGTGCAGAAGGCGATGCGCAGCGTGCCGCCGCCCGTGAACGTCGTCGTCGAGGTCGAGAACCTGATGCGCAACCCGATGGCGGAGCTCGATGCCGACCAGATCACGCAGGTGCTCGTGAACTTCGTCACGAACGCGTACGCCGCCATGCCCGACGGCGGACGGCTCCGCGTGACCGCCCGCGACGACGACGGCGATCGGTGCAGCCTGACGGTGGCCGACACGGGCACGGGCATCCCCGGAGAGCACCTGTCGAGGGTGTTCGAGCCGTTCTTCACGACCAAGCGGGGCGGCAAGGGCACCGGGCTCGGCCTCGCGGTCACGTACGGGATCGTCAAGATGCATCGCGGCGAGCTCGCGGTGGTCTCCAACGCCGACCCGGCGAAAGGGGCGACCGGCACGAGCTTCACCGTGTCCCTGCCGCGCCGGCGGCCCGAGAACGCCAACGGCCATTTCGTCGCCGCCACCATCCCCGAGAGCGCCGCCGCGCTCTGAGTCCCGAGGGCCAGCCACACCATGACACCCGACGCAACCCCGTTCCACATCCTGCTCGTTGACGACGACGAGGACTTCCTGTTCCAGCACCGGATCCAGCTCGAGAACGCCGGGTTTCGCGTCACCACGGCCTCCACGCGGGCCGAGGCCGAGGCGCTCGCGGACCAGGCCAGGCCTGACCTGGCCATCCTCGACCTGATGATGGAGCAGCACGACGACGGGTTCATCCTGTCCCACCATCTGAAGCGCAAGCTGCCCGCGCTGCCGGTCATCCTGGTCACGGCCGTCACCTCGGAAACCGGCATCAGCTTCACACCGACCACGGGGGCGGAGCGGGCCTGGGTCGGCGCCGACGCGTTCCTGTCCAAGCCCATCCGGTTCGAGCAGCTGAAGCGCGAGGTGGACCGGCTGCTCGAGGGGAAGACGCCGGGGGGCAGGGGCTAGGCGCTGGAGGCGAGGCGCCAGGCGGGCGCGGCGAACGGACACAGGCCCAGGCCCGCCGCGCCGAGACTGGCCCGCCGGCGGCCCGGCGACGGCCAGGACCGGGAGCACACGTGGAAACGCTGAGAGTGCTGGTGGTTGACGACGAGCAGGGCATGCGCCTGGCGGTGGCGCGCGTCCTGTCTCCCTACACCGTCCGCATCGACGACACGACGGGTCACACGGTCCGCTTCGCCGTCGAGACGGCTGACTCGGGCGAAGCGGCGCTCGAGATGATGGCCGCCTCGGCGCCGGACATTCTGCTGCTCGACATGAAGATGGGCGGCCTGTCCGGCCTGGACGTGCTGCACGAAATGCGCGCCCGACGCATCGACACGCTGACGGTGATGATCACGGCCTACGCGACGCTCGAAACGGCGATCGAAGCCACCAAGCGCGGCGCCCACGACTTCCTTCCGAAGCCGTTCACGCCGGAGGACCTCCGCGTCGCCGTCCGGCGCGTCGTCCGGCACCTGATGGTCCAGCGCGAGGCGAAGCGGCTGGCCGAGGAGAAGCGGCAGGTCCGCTTCCAGTTCATCTCGGTGCTGGGACACGAGCTGAAGGCCCCGCTCGCGGCGGTCGAAGGCTACCTGCAGATCCTGAAGGACGGGTCGGCCGGCGCCGACCCCGCCGTGATCGCGCGCGTGGTGGATCGGGCCCTGGTCCGGACCGAAGGCATGCGCAAGCTCATCGGCGACCTCCTGAACATGACGCGGATCGAATCCGGGCAGAAGCGGAGGGAGCTGGTCGCGACGGACCTGCGCGAGGCTGCAACCGCCGCCTTCGAGACGGCGTCGGCCGCCGCGGCGGCCCGCGGCATCCGCCTGGCGCTGCAGGCGCCCGACCGCGCCCCGATCGTGGCCGACCGGGGCGAACTCGACATCATCCTGAACAACCTCGTCTCGAACGCGGTGAAGTACAACCGCGACGGCGGCCGGGTGGACGTGACGCTCGAGCCTGGCGCCGGCGGCGGCTGGGCCATCCGCGTGGCGGACACGGGCATCGGCCTGACGAACGAGGACGCCCAGCGGCTCTTCCAGGACTTCGTCCGCATCAAGAACGAGCACACGCGCTCCATCGCGGGCACCGGCCTCGGCTTGTCGATCGTGAAGAAACTCGCCCAGCTATACGGCGGCACCGCGACCGTCCAGAGCGAGCCCGGCGTCGGCAGCACGTTCACGGTGACGCTCCAGGGGTAGGTCGGATTCGGGGCTCGGGACTCGGGCCCGGGACTCGGGGCGAGTAGCCGGAGACAAAGGAACAAGGGACAAGGGAAAACGCTTGCCCTGCGCCGGAGCCGGCCGGTCGGCCCGCTCGGGCGCGCTCGGTCCGGGCGCGCAGACCGCTTGGCGAAGGCGGCGCGAAGCCGCTGGATCGGCCCGGTCTAGGCATCTGCTACACTCGGCGGAACCGCGGATGCACGGGGCGCATGCCGCGGGCCTCCGGAGAGTGCCCAGATGACCGACATCCGATCGACCGGGGCCGGCGCGCGCGCGGGAGCCGCCGTTGTCCTCCTGCTGCTGACAGCCGGGCTTCTCGCTGCCCAGGGGCCGGGCGCGACCCAGCCCCCATCCCCGAGCCAGACCCCGGCCCAGAGCCAGATCCCGAGCCAGGGGCCGAGCGCCTCGCCCGCGGCCCGGCCGGGCCCGGGCCCGGCCTCCAAGCCGGGCGAGGGGCCCGCGCAGGGGCCCGCGCCGGGGCGCGGCCCCGCCGCCTCGATCCTGCGGCCGGGCCAGGACGCGCGCACGTGGCCGCTCACCCGCCCGGAAGCCACGCACTACGCCGAGACCAGCCGCTACGACGATGTGATCGGGTTCATGAAGGCCATGGCCGCGGCCTCGCCGAGCATCCGCCTGACCGTGTGCGGCTACACGTTCGAGGGGCGGCCGCTGCCATTGGCGGTCGTCGGCGCCACGGATGCATCGCCCGGCGCAGTGCGGGCATCGGGCAAGACACGGATCTACATCCAGGGAAACATCCACGCCGGCGAGGTCGAGGGCAAGGAGGCCGCCCTCTGGCTGCTGCGATCCATCGCCAAGGGCGAGCGGGCCGACTGGCTGCGGAGCGTCGTGCTGCTCGTCAACCCGATCTACAACGCCGACGGCAACGAGCGGGTGAACGTCCGCAATCGCTACTCCCAGTTCGGGCCGGTGGGCGGCATGGGGCAGCGCTACAACGCCCAGAACCTCGACCTGAACCGCGACAATACGAAGATGGAGACGGCGGAGGCGCGGTCGATGGCGCGCCTGCTCAACGAGTACGATCCCCACATCGCCATCGACCTGCATACGACGAACGGCAGCGCCCACGGCTACTTCTTGACCTACGAGACGTCCGGGAGCCCGAACACGTCGCCGGGCATCGCCGAGCTCGTGCGCGGGGACCTGCTGCCGTCGGTGACGAAGGCCGTCAAGGCTGCGCACGGATGGGACTACTTCTACTACGGCGGGCCCACGCGCCAGGGCGAGCGCGCGTGGACGGGAGACGCCGATCTCTACAAGCCGAGGTACACGCAGACCTACTTCGGCATCCGCAACCGGATCGGGATCCTGTCGGAGACGTATTCGTACGCGAGCTTCGAGGACCGCATCAAGGCGACGTACTGGTTCCTCGAGGCGATCATCGACTACGCGGTGAAGAACGGCGAGGCCATCCGCAAGACCACGGCCGCGGCCGACGCCGAGTCGATCGTCGGCACGCCGCAGGCCGTCCGCGGGAAGCTGGTGAAAACGAAGGACGCCGTCGAGATCGTGCTCGCGGAGGTGGCCGAGGAGCGGAACCCGTACGTGCCGGACGTGATGATGCGGCGCCGAGTGGCCGGCAGCGAGCGGGTCGAGGTGATGCCGCACATCGGCACGATTGAAGCCGCCGAAACGAGCCTGGCCCCTCGGGCGTACGTGGTTCCGGCGGCGTCCTCGTTTCCCGGAGCGCCAGGGCCGGGAGCGCCCGAGCCCGGTGGCCGCGGCCTCGGGATGGGCGGCCCCTTCGGTCGAGCGCCGGGCGGCCCCGGCACCCGCATGCTGGCGAGCGTGATCGACCGGCTCGAGGCGCACGGCGTCAAGTACTTCGTGACGGCGAAGGACGCGCCGTTCGCCGGCGAGCGGTTCAGGATCGCCTCGTCTGAACTCGCCCAGGCCGAGTACCAGGGCACGCACAAGCTGCGGACGCTGACGGGCCAGTGGGAGCGCGTCGAGCAGACGCTGCCCGCCGGGTCGCTCGTCGTGCCGATGGATCAGCCGCTGGCCCGCCTGGCCTTCATCCTCTTCGATCCGAGATCGGACGACGGGTTCATGGCCTGGAATATCCTGGACCCCGTGCTGGGCGCGGACCCGGCGCCGGAATTCTACCCCGTGCTCCGCACGATGGAGCGCGTGGCGAAATAGGATGCGCCGGACAGAGGCCTTCGCCGTGGCGGCGCTGGCGGCGGCCAGCCTCGCCACGGCGCAGCTCCTGCCGCGCCCGGCCCCTGTCGAAGCTGGACTGGCGCTGGCGGTCGCCTGGGCCGGCCTGCTCCTCTACGTGCCGGTCAGGGCGGCCGCCGGCTGGTGCTGGCGGCAGGTCGCGGCTGCGGCGCCGCGCGAGGCCGACCGGCGCGCCCTGGGCCTCGTGCTCGTCCTTGGCGTCGGCCTGCTGGCCTGGGGCATCGACTGGGGCCTCGTCGGGCACTCCTGGGCCGCCGACGAACTTCGGCCGGACTGGGTGCGCGACGTCCTGCGCAAGGGTCTCTCGAGCGGCTGGTACGACAAGTATCCGTGGCTGCACTACGCGGTGCTCGCCGTTCCGATGGCCGGGTTCGAAGCTGCCGAGCAGTCAGGCCTGCTCGCCGCCGGCGGCGCCTCCTCGTGGGCCGCCCAGCTGGCGGTCATGCGCGCCGTGTCGGTTGCGATGGGCCTCGCGACGCTCGTCGCCGCGTTCCTGTGCGCCGTCGAGATCGTCGGCGCGCGCCGGGCGGCGCTGGCCCCCCTCGTGCTGCTGCTCACGCCGCTCTTCGTGTTCTACGGCAAGACGGCCAACCTCGACGTGCCCTCGCTGTGCTGGTTCGCATGGGCCATGGTGGCGTTCCTGCGGATCGTGCGCCGCGGGCGTGCGACGGACTACGTTTGTCTCGCCGTCGCCTCGGCGGGCGCCGTCGCGACGAAGGACCAGGCCTACGCGAACCTGGCCCTCGTGGCGGCGGCCGTGCTCATCGTCACCGCGCGCCGCGAAACGTCGCGGACTTGGTGGGGCAAGCTCGGGTCGGCGCTCGCCGGACGGCAAGTCCTCTCCGCGGCGGCCGCCTCGGCCTTGGCGCTCGCGCTCTTCCACAACGTCATCTTCAATTCCGCCGGCGCCGTTGCGCACTTCAAGCTGCTCGCCACGCTCGGGGACTTGGCGATCGTCCCGGGAACGGCGGCGGGCTACGCGAAGCTGGCGGGCCTCACCCTGTGGCTCTTCCGCTGGTCGCTCGGCTGGCCCTTCTTCGCCCTCGCCGTGCTCGGCATCGCTTCGGCGGCGGCGCGGCCGGAGCGCCGGTGGCAGTTGTGGCTCCTGGTCGTGCCGCTCTCCTTTTACCTCGTGTTCACTTGCGTCACGCGCTACGTGAACGACCGCTACCTCTTCGGCGGGATCTTCGTCCTCGCGCTGTTCGCCGCGTCGGCCTGCGCCGACTTGCTGGCCGCGGTGAGGCGCCAGCCGCTCCCGCGCCTCGTGGCGGGCGGCGCCTGCGCGTACTCGCTCCTCTACGCCGCCTCGATCAACGTGGCGATGACGCTGGACGCCAGGCACGCGGCCCGGAAGTGGCTCGCGGCCCGCGCCGGTGCGGGCTCGGTGGTGGCGCTCGTGGGAGGCCCGTACCAGCCCGCGGTGCCTCCGCCCGCCCGCTCGGTCGTCGTCGACGGCTCGGTCGGTGACCTGGCGCGCGCGTCGGCGGACTACGTCGTGATCAACGGGCGCTTCGCGCGGCGCTACGAGCGGGCGCGTTCGCCGGAAGGCCGGACGCTGCTCAAGCGCCTCGAGGACGGGTCGCTGGGATACGACGAGGCGTTCCGCTATCGTGCGCCGCTCCCCGCGTGGGCACTTCTGCAGTACGAGGCGCCGATGCGCGGCGACGAGGAGTCCTCTCTCACCAACCTCGACAAGGTGAACCCGGAGATGGTCGTCTACGCGCGCCGCCGGCCGTAGATTGCGCGCGCCCGAGCGCGCGCTGCCGGGCGGGACGGACACCCTGCCGGCGGACGTCTCTACCAGATGTTGCGGAGCAGGCAGCGGAGGAACGTCGGCGTCTGCCGGACGACCGACAGGCTCGACTTCCCCGCCTTGCGGGCGTACTCGTGCGCGGGCACCTGGGAAACGCGCAGGCCGCGCTTGAGGGCTCTCAACACCATCTCGAGCTCGATCGAGTGCCGGTTCTCCCTCAGCCCGAGCTGAGCGACGGCGGCTGCGCGGATCGCGCGGAAGCCGTTCTGGCTGTCGGTGAGCGCGGTGCCGAAGCGCGTGTTGATGACCTGTGTCAGGAAGTTGTTGCCCCAGAGCCGCACGAACATCGTCCAGGTGCCGGCAAACTCGTCGCTGCCGCCCCGCATCCGGCAGCCGATCACGAGGTCCGCCTCGCCGGCTCCGATGGGTGCGACGAGCGCCCGGATGTCCGCCGGGTCGTGCGACCCGTCCGCGTCCATCGTGACGATCACCTCGCCGCCGGCGGCCGCCAGGCCGCGCCGGATCGCATCACCCTTGCCCAGCCCGCCGTCCTCGACGACGGTGACGCCGGCCTCCCGCAGGCGCGCGGGCGACCCGTCGGTGCTGTGACCGTCCACGACGATCACCTCGTCGCAATGCGCGCGGACGGCGTCCGCGAGGGCGACGACCGTGGCGCCTTCGTTGCGGGACGGGATGACGACCGACGTGCGCACGGATACAGGATACCCCGAGCCGGCGCGCGGCCGGACGCACGAGGCGGCGCGCCTACTGCCGCTCCTCGAGCTTCTTCAGTTCGTAGCTGTTGATCTCGCGCATCGTCTCGGACGGATGGCGCGGGTTCCGGCCTTCGAAGTTCACCCAGCTGTAGGGTCTGCCCTCGTAGTACTGGCCGGTGACGGTGTCCTCGGTGCCGCCCGAGTCGGTGGCGTACACCTTGCCGCCCTCGAGCTCCGACACCCAGTAGCTGTGCCCTCGGCGGTAGTCGTCCCAGCCCGAGTCCATGAAGGCCTTGCGCTCCTGGCGGGCCTCCCAGTCCTGCTGGTTCTGGGCCCGGGAGGCGTTCAGGTCCTGCATCGCAGCCTGCGTCTTCTGCTGCAGGCGGCGCAGGTTCTCGAGCCCGTTCTGGACGTAGCGGCGTGCGTACCGATCGTTGACGGCGAAGCTGCCTGCGATCTGCTCGAGCATCGGCAGGTAGCGGGCGAAGTCCCGCTCGGGCCCCCAGATGCCGGCGACGATGGTGTTCCAGAGGCCCGTGATCGGCGACGGCGGGAAGTTGATCACCTTGAACCCGCCGACGCAGGCCGTGCCCTCCGGCGACGTGTAGCTCACCTGGAAGTCCTGCGCGTCGCACGCGCCGCCCATCCGCGCCATGCACTCGCGCGCCGTTCCCTGGTCGGAAGCGGCCGTGTGAATGCGGAACTGGCGATTCCTGAACGCGCTGAAGACGTAGCCGAGCGTCTCCGCTGGCGGCTGGTATGGCGTCGGGATGATGCCCTGCGCCACCGTCGCCTGCGGGACCAGCGGGTTGCCGGCGAACGCGGTGAAGATGAACCCCAGGCCGCCGTCCCGCGAGGCCGCGATCACCCGTCCCCCGCCCGCGAGGAAGCTCCAGTCGGCGGGCACGCGCAGCGACAGGCTGCCATCCGGGGCCGCGCGCGCTGTCAGCGCCGCCTGCACGGGCGGCGGCGGCGCCGGCGCCGCCGCGCGGGCACCTTGTGCCGTCGGTGCCTTGGAGAAGGCGAAGCTCGCCATCACGTTCAACAGCAGCGACCGTTGCGCCGCCAGGCGGGATGATGGCGCGAAGTAGCCCTGGACCGAGTGCGACCCTGCCGACGCTTCGATGTACAGCCTGCCGGCGACGCTGCCCGCGCCGCTTCCCCATCGGACGGCCGCCGTTGCCCGGCTGCCGTCCTTCGATGCGAACACCTCGCTCAACGCCACGTCCCCGTGCTCGAGGGCCAGCGCCTTCCTGGCTCTCAGCAGCGCGGTAAGCGCGTCGGAAACGCGTGCGTCGCTCCGCGCCCAGCGGAAGTCCACCATGGACGTCCCCGCAGGGTCCCGTACGAGCACGTGCAGGCTGTCCGGACGCGCGTCCTCGGTCACCTTCCAGTCGGACGGCTTGAAGAGCACGAACAGCTTGCTGGTGGATTCGTAGGGACGCAGCATGGGCCTGGCCTGATCGGTCGATGGATTCCGGCAGCTGCCGAGCAGCGCAGCGACCGGCACGAAGCAGATGACGAGGGCGCGCATGGCGCGCATAGTGACCTTCTTGCGCGGCTCGCCCGGGCTGGAGCTGCCGATGTTCCGCCGGCGCCGGGCGCCGCTGGCGCGCCCGGGCTGGGTGCCGCGCTTGACGTGGGACGCCGGCCGAGGCGGATTGTAGCACCGTGCGTGGTACAGTGGCGGCGGCATGCTGCGGGTCACACCGGAGTACGCGGTTCCCGAACGCGAACTGCGCGAGCGCTTCGTTCGCTCGTCGGGGCCCGGCGGGCAGAACGTCAACAAGGTGGCCACCGCGGTGGAACTGCGCTTCGACGTCGGCGCGTCGGCGCTGCCGGCGGACGTGCAGCGCCGCCTCCTCGCACTGGCAGGCACGCGAGCGTCTGCCGAGGGCATCATCCTGGTGGACAGCCGGGCCTTTCGGACGCAGGCGAGGAACCGAGAGGCCGCCCGCGCCCGCCTCGCTGCCCTCATACGCCAGGCGTTCCGCAGGCCGAAATCTCGCACGAAGACCACGCCCACGGCCGCCTCGCGCGAGCGGCGCCTCGCCGAAAAGGCTCAGCGAAGCCGGGTCAAGGCCCGCCGCGCTTCCATCGAGACCGACGACGACTAGCTCGGTTCTTCTGTCCGCGCCTTCCTCAGCACGGCAGCCCATTTCATCCGGGAGTTATTGACAGGTCGTTTTCATCCGGGTAATATTAGCCTGTCTGAGAATCCGGGTTGGATTTGGATCGAGACGGTTCGTTTACCGCCTTCGCAGGTACGCGGCAAGTCGCGTCGGGAGACCTTCGCTCGGTCGTGCTGGCACTCAAGAACAGGCTCGACAGGGGCGATGAGGGAGCCGTCCTCGTCTTCGACGATCGATCTGGGGCTGAACTCGATTTCGACCTGCGGGGCTCGACAGCAGAGGTGCTGGAGCGCCTGAACAGCCATCCGGCCATCGCTCGCGGGGCCGAGGACGCCTCGGGTCCGCCAGGACGCCAGGCGCGCCCGGGTCCGGGACGACCCAGGCTTGGCGTGGTCAGCCGTGAGATTTCCCTGCTGCCGCGCCATTGGGAGTGGCTCGGGCGACAGAGAGGCGGGGCCTCAGGCGCCCTCCGGCGCCTCGTCGACGAAGCGAGGAAGGCCGACAGGGGCCAGGAACGCGCCCAGATGGCTTGGGAGGCCGCGGGCAGGTTCATGTGGGTGATGGGCGGCAACCTGCCGGGATTCGAGGACGCCGCGCGTGCGTTGCACCGGAAGGACCGGGCCCGCATGTCGGAGCTCATCCGGGCCTGGCCGGAGGACGTCCGGGCCCACGCTACTCGACTCGCGGAAGCCGCCGAAGCCTTGGAGCGGGAGCTCTCCGAAGCCGGAGATGCACGGCCGCAGGTGTGAGATCCCGCCGGGACGCGCGTCCCTGGGGAGGATGACATGGGTCCGAGCCGGCGCCGGTTCCTCCACGACTCGCTTGCGACTGTCGGAGGCCTCGCGCTGGCCGCCGGCCGTGCGACGGGTGCCTCGAGTCACCCGGAGGACCACGAACCCGCTTATCTGCGCCTCGCCCGTCAGGGTCGGCTCCGAGAGGTCGAACGGCAGCTTCGAGAGATCCTCGCGGCCTGCCGCCTCTGTCCCCGCTCGTGCGGCATCGACCGCCGCAAGGGCAAGACCGGCGTGTGCAGTTCGACAGCGCGCCTGAAGGTGGCCTCCCACGGGCCGCATTTCGGGGAGGAGCGGCCGCTTGTGGGCAGCGGCGGCAGCGGCACTATCTTCTTCTCGAACTGCAACCTGCTCTGCTGTTACTGCCAGAACTGGGAGATCAACCACCGCGGGGACGGCCGCGTCGTCGGCGAGATGGACGTCGCGGACATGATGCTCGACCTGCAGCGGAAGGGCTGCCACAACGTCAATCTCGTCACGCCAACCCACGTGGCGCCCCAGATCGTCGGGGCGCTCTGCTGCGCCGTCGACCGCGGCTTCCGCCTGCCGCTGGTCTACAACACGGGCGGCTACGACAGCCTCGACGTGATCCGCGCCCTGGACGGCATCGTCGACATCTACCTGCCGGACTTCAAGTACCAGGACGGGGCGCTGGCGGCGAAGTACTCGAGCGGAGCCGCCGACTATCCGGAAGTGGCGGCGGCGGCGATCAAGGAGATGCACCGCCAGGTTGGCACACTGATTGTCGATCGACGCGGTATCGCCACCCGGGGATTGATCATCCGGCACTTGGTGCTGCCGCACAACATTGGCGGAACCGACCGGTTCGTGCGATGGGTGGCCACGGAGCTGTCGCCCGATACGTGCGTGAACATCATGCGGCAGTACCGGCCGGAGCACCGTGCGCGCGACTACCCGGAGCTCTCGCGCCGGCTCACGTCCGAGGAGTGGGAGCAGGCGGTCGCGTGGGCGCGCGCGGCAGGACTCGCCTAGACCAAGGGGTCGGGTCTAATTACGCGATCAGGCCGAATCCGATGACGAAACTGTAAGCCCCCCCCTTCGACCTACAGATCCGTCGTTCCAGCGTGGTCTCTCGCATAATTAGACCCGACCCCTTGAGCCGGGGCCGGTGCCGATCGTGCGGCCGAGCCCGTCGATGAGCGCGATGACCCTGTCGGCGAGCACCTCGGCGGTCTCATGGATGCCCGCCTTGCCGGGGTAGATGTCGTAGAGGACTCGGTACTCGGGCGGCGTCAGGTTCGGCATGATGACGTTCGCGCCGCGCGTGAGGCCGTTCACCCGCCCGGCCGACGGATCGAGAATGGAGAGGGCCGTCGTGCTCGGGATGTTGGTATCGGGGCACACGAGCCGCGTGAGCGCCATGGCTTTCAGCGTCGTCACCTCGTCGCTTGGCACCTGCTCTTCCGGAGCAGCGGCCAACTCGAGGCCGAGCGGGCCGGCGAGCGGCGTCCGCGGGCTCCTGAGGTAGGGCCCGATGCCGATCATGTCCATGTCGAAGTCGCGGAACGCGAGGATGTCGTCAGCGAGCGTGTCCCAGGTCTGACCGGGGATGCCGATCATGACGCCGGTGCCGATCTCGTAGCCCATGCGACGCATGAGCCGGAGCTGGGCGAACCGGTCGGACAACGTCCCTGGCACGTTCGGGTGTATGCGTGCGTACAGATCCTGGTCGGTGGTTTCGAACCGCAGCAGGTAGCGGTCGGCGCCGGCGTCGCGCCACAGCCTCAGGTCCGCCTCGGATCGCTCGCCGAGGGACAGCGTGACGGCCACGCCCGTCTCGGCCTTGATGGCGCGCACGACGTCGGCCACAAACGGCCCCGTGACGCCCGGGTCCTCGCCGCCCTGCAGGACCACGGTTCCGAAGCCGAAGTCGCGGCCCTGGCGCGCGCACGCGAGGATTTCCTCGAGCGTCATGCGGTAGCGCCGCAGCGGCCCGGCGCAGGCGGCGATGCCGCAGTAGGCGCAATGCCGCACGCAGTAGTTCGTGATCTCGATGAGGCCGCGCAGGTGCACGGCGTCGCCGACGCGGGCGCGGCGCACCGCGTCCGCGCGGCGCCAGAGCGCGGCCAGCGCGGCCGGGTCCGTCTCGCGCAGCCACGCCGCGATCGCGTCATGGTCGAGGGCGTCACACGAGAGCGGCACGATAGGCCTCCAGGGCGGCCGGAAACGGGGCGAGCGCCCGCTCGAAAATGCCGAGCGAGTAGGCGATGGTCAGGCCGTAGTTCGTAATGGGCACGCCAGCTTCGCGGCACCTCCCGATCCGCGAGAGCATCTCGCGGCGGTTGCCCGTGCAGTTCCCGCAGTGGACGACCAGCCGGTAGGGCGACAGGTCGGCCGGGAAGTCGCGCCCCTGCACGTGAGCGATGTCGAGCGCCGCGCCGACGTACTGCGTCAGCCACCGCGGGATCTTCACGCGGCCGATGTCGTCGCCTATCGGGTGGTGGGTGCACGTCTCGGCGATGAGCACCCGGTCACCGCTCCGGAGTCCCTCGATCGCCATGGTCCCGCGGACCTGCTCGGCCAAGTCACCCTGGAACCGCGCCATCAGGATCGAGAACGACGTCATCGGCACGTCGGCCGGCACCTCGGCGGCGACTGCCGCGAAGGCCTGCGAGTCGGTCACAACGAGGGCCGGAGGCCGCGCGAGGCCCTCCAGCGTCCGCCTCAGGTCGCGCTCCCGCGTCACGAGCGCCACGCTCCCGCCGTCAAGCAGGTCGCGGATGGTCATCACCTGCGGCAGGATCAGCCGGCCCTTCGGGGCTTCCTTGTCGATGGGCACGACGAGGACGGCCATCTCGCCAGGCGGCACGAGGTCCGCGATCACGCGCCGGTTGTCGAAGAAGTCCGCGGGCGCGAGGCGCAGCAGCGCCTCCCTGAGATCGCCGACGCCGGCGCCGGTCAGCGCCGACAGGGCGACCAGCGCGTCCGCTTTCGGCCGCAGGCGGCCGCGCTCCTCGTCGGGCAGCGGCTGCGAGTCGATCTTGTTCACGGCGAGGACCACGGGCAGCGACCGCCTCTTCAGCTCGTCCACGAGGCGCGCTTCGAAAGGCCCCCAGGCCCCCGGTTCCGTGACGATGATCCCGATGTCCACGCGATCGAGGACGGCGCGCGTCCGCTGCAGCCGCAACTCGCCGAGCGCGCCTTCGTCGTCGATGCCGGCGGTGTCGACGAAGAGCACCGGCCCCAGCGGGAGCAGCTCCATCGGCTTCTCGACGGGGTCCGTCGTCGTGCCGGCGACGTTCGAGACGATGGACACCTGCTGGCGTGTGATGGCGTTCAGCAGCGAGGACTTGCCCACGTTGCGCCGACCGAAGAGGCCGATGTGGAGTCGCAGGGCCCTGGGCGCGGCCTGCATCAGGCCTCCTCCTGCCGTGCGCCTGCCCGGAGCGGGCGGATGCCGTGACGCGCCTCGTCCGGCATGTTGCGCGTCCCAATCCCGTCGTGTCCGCGTCGCGGCATGGCCCGGTCTCCTCCGTTCACCCGATCATACCTCGCGGCGGGAACCGCCCACGGCCTGGTCGGCGCCGTCGGGCGGGTCCGGTCCAGGCCGCGAGAGGCCCTATAATGCGGGCAGCGGTCGCCCCCGGGAGGCCTGGGACATGGAGTTCAGAACACTCGTCGAGCAGCGCGCCACCGTCCGCCAGTTCCTGCCTGATCCCGTGGACCCCGCCGACGTGTGCGAGATGGTCCGCCTGGCGGGCCTTGCGCCGAGCCCGAACAACTCGCAGCCGTGGCAGTTCATCGCGATCTCGCGGCGCTCGACCCTCGAGCAGATGGCCGCCGCCGTCCGCAACCGCCTCGAGGACCTGCTGCCGCGGCCCGCCGACGAGGACGCGAGGCGCGCCGGACGCCGCGTAGAGCGCTTCTCGACGTTCTTCGCCCACGCCCCGCTGGTCATCGCGGTCGCCCTCGAGCCGTACGAGTCGGTCATCGAAGGCGCCTTGCGCGGGTCGGCCGTGACGAAGGCGCGGGTGAACGCGATGCGGGGCTACCCGGACATCCAGTCGGTCGGCGCGGCGATCGAGCACCTGCTGCTGGCCGCCGAGGAGATGGGATACGGGGGCTGCTGGCTGACCGGCCCGATCGTGGCCCGGACGGCGATCGAGCGCCTGCTGGGCGTCAAGGCCCCGGCCCGCCTGATCGCCCTCGTGGCGATCGGGCGGCCGAAGGACGAGGGAGCCCGGCGGCGCGACCGGAAGCGCGTCGAGGAGATCCTGCGTTTCGTCGACTGACGGCGCGCGGCGGCGCGCTCCCTATCCGATGTGCTTCCCCCTCGCCGTGTAGTGCGTGTGGAGCAGCTCGTGCGCGAGGTGGCCGCACGGGCCGTCGGTGAAGAACTCGCTGTAGAGCCTCGCGACGGCGGGGTTCTCGTGGGACTTCCGCACGTCCGACTCCATGTCCTCGGCGTAGATCGCCCGGGCCCGCGCCGCGCGGATCTCGGGCGAGGTCGGGATCGGCTGTCCGCCGCCGCCGATGCAGCCGCCCGGGCAGGCCATGAACTCGATGAAGTGGCACTCGCTGAGCTTCCCGCCGGCCTTGATGTCCTCCAGGACCTTGTGGGCGTTCGCCGTGCCGTGGGCGACGGCCAGCTTCAGCGTCGCGCCTTTCAGGAACTCGAACGTCGGGATGACGTGCCGGATGAGGGCGGGCACCTCGTCGGCAACCTGCGTGATCGGCAGCTCGACGTACCGCACGCCGTCGAACCCGCGCACGGGGACGATGTTGGCGTGCTCGAAGAGCTTTTCGACCTTCCGTCCGGTCACCAGCTCGAGCACGGTCCGGAGGGCCGCCTCCATGACGCCCCCGGTCGCGCCGAAGATCACGCCCGACCCGGTCCGGTCGCCGAAGGGATCGTCGAAGCCGCTCTTCGGCATGTCCGGGAGGTGGATGCCGGCCTCCATGATCATCTGGGCCAGCTCCCGGGTCGTCAGGCCGTAGTCGACGTCCTTGAACCCGCTGCCGGCCATCTCCGGCCGGTTGCACTCGAATTTCTTCGCTGAGCAGGGCATCAGGGCGACGGTGACGATGTCCTTCGGATCGATGTTGTGGGTCTTGGCGTAGTAGGTCTTGATGACCGCGCCGAACATCTGCTGCGGGCTCTTGGCCGACGACAGGTTGGGGATGTACTCGGGATAGAAGTGCTCGAGGTACTTCACCCATCCCGGCGAGCAGCTGGTGAACTGCGGGAACGCCGCCGGCTCCTGCTTCACGAGCGCCCGGTACAGGCGGCCGAGAAGCTCCGTGCCCTCCTCGATGATGGTCAGGTCGGCGCTGAAGTTCGTGTCGAACACCTTGTCGAAGCCGCAGAGCCTGAGGGCGGTGTTCAGCTGGAACGTCAGGGGCGTGCCGGGCTCGCACCCGAAGCACTCGCCGATCCCGGCCCTCGGGCTCGGCGCCGTCTGGATGACGACGTGCTTGGTCGGGTCGTCGATGGCGCGCCAGACCTCGTCGGACGTGTCGTTGGCGTGCAGCGCGCCCGTCGGGCACCGGTTGATGCACTGGCCGCAGTTGATGCAGACGACGCCGGCGAGGGGCTTGTCGAGGAAGGTCGAGATGCGGGTCCGGTTGCTGCGCCCCACCGCCTCGAGCGTGCCCACCTCCTGCACGTCGATGCAGGTGCGGACGCACCGGCGGCACAGGATGCACTTGTCCATGTCGCGGATGACGGAGTAGCTCGACTCGTCCTTCGGGTACTGCGACTCGGTGACGTGGCCGAAGCGGTAGAAGTCGACGCCGTACTCCTTGGCCAGCGACTGCAGTTCGCAGTTGTTGTTGCGCTTGCAGCTATAGCACTCGCCGTAGTGCGTCGACAGCAGCAGGTCGAGGATATGGCGCCTCGCCTGCCGCACCTTCCGCGTGTGCGTCTTGACCTTCAGCGACCCGGTGATCGGGTAGGCGCAGGCGGCCTGGAGCGTCCGCTGCCCTTCGACCTCGACGACACAGATGCGGCAAACCCCCGCGACGCACAGGTCGGGATGGTGGCAGAGCGTCGGGATGCGGATCCCGATCTGCCGCGCCGCCTCCAGCACGGTCGTTCCCATCGGGACCTTGACGTCCGTCCCGTCGATGGTGACCGTGATCTGGCCGCCGATCATCTGCAGCACGTCCGGCGGCGCGGCCACCTGCTGGATGCGCTGGCTGCTCGGCGCGCGCGACGTGTCCTGTCCGGCCTTCACTTCTCCGCTCATCGTTCACCTCGGCACCGGGCGCCAGTCCCGGTGGCATCGCTTGCGTCAACGGCTCCCGTCCCGCCGGCGCGGCCGCCTCAGCGGTCCGCCGGCGTCCGGCCCAGGATCTCGTCCTGGAAATTCGTCACGATCGACAGGAAGGCGTTCGGGCTCGACTGGCCCAGGCCGCACTTCGACGCGACCTGCATCGTCTCGCAGAGCCTGACGAGCTCGTTCAGGTAGGCCGACGAGCACGCGCCTCGCTCCAGACGCTCGATCCCCTCGAGCAGCTTGGCGTTTCCCGCGCGGCACGGCGTGCACTGGCCGCAGGACTCCTCGACGAAGAACTCCATGAAGTTCTTGGCCACGTGCAGCATGTCGCGGCCGGGCCCGAACACGATGATCGATCCGCCGGTGGCGAGGTCCTCGAAGGCGATCCGGCGGCCGAACTGCGACGCCGGGACCGCCTGCCCCGAGGCCCCGCCGACCTGCACCGCCTTGGCGCCGGTCCCGCCGACGCGCTCGAGCAGCTCGGCGATCGTGATCCCGAGCGGGAACTCGTACACCCCCGGCGCGTCGCAGTCGCCCGAGACGCTGAACAGCTTGAAGCCCGAGGACTTCTCCGTGCCGATGCCGCGGAACCAGGCGGCGCCCTTCGCGAAGATGGCCGTGACCGACGCGAGCGTCTCGACGTTGTTCACGACGGTCGGCTGCCCCATGAACCCGGTGTTCACCGGGAACGGCGGCCGATTCCGCGGCTCGCCCCGGTGCCCCTCGAGCGACTCGATGAGCGCCGTCTCCTCGCCGCACACGTAGGCGCCGGCGCCCATGCGGATCTCGATGTCGAACTCGAACCCTGGCGTCCCGAGGATGTCGGCCCCGAGCTGCCCCGCCTTCCGCCGCCGGTCCAGCACGGCCTCCAGGTGCGGCCGCAGGTAGACGTACTCGCCGCGCAGGTAGAGGAGGCCCCTGGTCGCGCCGATGGCCCGGGCGGCGATGGTCATGCCTTCGAACACCAGATCGGCGTAGGCCGTGAGCAGAACCCGGTCCTTGAACGTGCCGGGCTCGCCCTCGTCCGCGTTGCAGATGACGTACTTGGCGGCCTCGCCGTGCACGCGCGCCGCCGCGGCGAGGTTCCATTTCGTGCCCGTCGGGAACCCGGCGCCGCCCCGCCCTTTCAGGTTCGACGCCGACACCTCGCCGATGATGTCGGCGCGGCTCTTCGCCAGCGCGGCCGCCAGGCCAGAGCCCGGCTCGATCGTGTCGAAGGTGAGAGGGGTCTTCCGGCTGTCACTGGGCTGCATCTCGGCCTCCTCTCCCTACGCGTGCGCGGCCTGCGTCGCGTGCGCCCCGAACACGCTGCGGCATTCCTCGATGATCCGGTGCGCCTGCTCGGCGGTGACGCGGGTGTAGACCCGGTCGTTCACCAGGAGCGCCGGGCCCTGATCGCACATGCCCAGGCAGCTGGCCCACTCGAGGCTGAAGCGCCCGTCCGGCGTCGTCTCGCCGAAGGCGATGCCCAGCTCGTTCTCGAGCTGCTTCGCCACGCGCGCCTTGCCGGCCAGGTCGCACGAGATGGTCTGGCAGAGCCGGATCTGGAAGCGGCCCTTGGGCTCGTGGTGCAGGAAGGCGTAGAAGGACACGACGCCGTAGACCTCGGACGGGTGGATGCCAAGCTCGTCGGCCACCACCTGCATCGCGAAGTCCGTGATGGACGCGTACTTCTCCTGCAGCTCCTGGAGCACCGGCATCAGCGCCGCACGCGTCCGGCCGTGGCGGGCGACGAGCGCGCGGATCTCCTCCTGCAGCTTCTGTTGCTGGCTGACTAGCATGTCGTGTCTCCCTGCGTCCCCTGCTTCAGCAGCCCGTTGACCGTCTTCAGCAGGTCTTCGGGCCGGACCGGCTTCTCGAAGAACGCGTCCACGGGCACCAGGTCGTTGTCGCGGCCGTAGTCGAGCCCCGTCACCTTGCCCACGCTCGTCAGCATGACAATGGGGATCGTCACGCCCGCGCGGCGCAGGTCCTGCGCCATGGCGATGCCGTCGTCCGGCTGCTCCATCATCACGTCGAGTACCATCAGATCGGGCGAGAAGGCCTCGAGGGCGGCCATCCCTTCGTCCCGGTTCGCCGCGGTCCGGACCTCGTGCTGCTCCCGCTTCAGGAAGAGCGACAGCGCGAAGGTGATATCGGGGTCGTCGTCCACTACGAGGATCTTTGCCATTGAAACGCTCCCTGGTCGGTGCGGTCCGCGGAGATCCGGGCGCCCGGCGCCAGCCGGTCCTCGGCCCCTGCATCACACGGGTCCATCCCTCGCGCACCGGCCGCCGGCGGCGCCGGCGCGCGGCTGTGGATCGGACTCCGCGGCAACGCTCGGGGATTGACGGGCGGCGTGCGGGGATCCAGCCGGGGGCCTCATCGGCCGGCGGCGCGACCGCCTGAGGGGGCGGCTGGCAGCCTCGCCCGGCCACGCTCATCATAGCCGGGGGCCGACGGAGGAATCAACTCGCCTTCGCCCGCGTCCGGCATGCGGCCGCCCTGGGCGAGATCCGGCGCGGCGGGCCAGGTCACCGTCATCGTCGTCCCCCGCCCTTCCTCGCTCTCGACGGCGATCTCCCCGCCGTGGCGCACGACGAGCAGCTTCACGATGGCGAGTCCAAGGCCGGTCCCCGGCTCGCCGCCGGCCTTGGCGTTCGCTGCGCGGTAGAACTCGTTGAACAGGAACGGCAGGGCCGACTTCGGGATGCCGATGCCCGAATCGGCGACGTCGACGCGAATGCGCCCGTCGCCCCGCTGCATCCGCACCCGGACCTCGCCCCTGGCGGTGTACTTGACGGCGTTGCCCACGAGGTTCACGAACACGCGCTCGAGGTCCCTGCGATCCGCGATGAGGTGGAGCGCTTCGGGCGGCTGATCCAGCCTCAGGGCCACGCCTTTTGCCGCGCCGACGGGCCGGAAGCGGTCGATGATCTCGGCGACGAGCCCGCCGAGATCGAGGCGCTCGGGCGCCGACTGCTCCAGGCCGGCCTTGCCGGCGGCCAGATCCAGCAGGTCGTCGATGAGCTCGTGGAGGCTCGCGAGGCGGCGCTGGGCGCGCACGACCACGTCCTGCTGCTCGGGCGTCAGCGGCCCGGCGTAGCCCTCCGCCAGCGTCATCAGCAGGCTCTCGGTCACACGCACCGGCGAGCGGAGCTCGTGGGTCGTGATCCGGAGGAACTTCGACTTGTCCCGGTCGAGATCGGCCAGCAGCCGGTACGCCTTGGCGTTCTCGATGGCCACGGCGCCGTGGGCCGCCATCGCCTGCAGGTAGGCGACGTCTTCGGCGTTGAAGACGTGGCCCGGGGCGCCGTACGCGCGCAGCACGCCGATCGGCCCGGTGCGGCCCTTGATGACCACGCTGAGCATCGAGGCGATGCGCTCGTCGCGGGCGAGCTCGGGGTGGAAGACCCGCGGGTCGCCGCCGACGTCCGTCACGTGCACGACGCCGCTGCGCAGGGTGTCCTGGTCGAGCGTCGAACGCGCGTACTCGGCGGGCACCTCGTCCCGGTACGTGTCGCTCAGCCCCCAGCTGGCGGCGAACTCGACTTGCGAGTGGCTCTGGTCGATGAGGCGGATGGCAGCGGCCTTGCACGTGAGCACGCGCGCGGCGGCCTCGACGATCCGCTCGAGCACGGCCGTGATGTCCAGCGTCGAGGTCACGTCGCGCACGCCGTCGTAGAGGCCCTTCAGCTCGGCCTCCCGGCGGCGCAGGCGCTTCGCGATCGACACGCAGAAGTACGCCATCACGTAGCACGACGTCGCGAAGAACACCAGGACGGCGCCGACGTACAGCGGGTCGCGGTACCGCGCCGCCTGGACGAGGGACACGTGCGGCAGGACGCCGGCGTACTCGAGCACCGCCACGCCGCCCACGAGCACCGGGGCCAGCGTGACGTACAGGAAGACGTGCTGGTGCGGCAGCAGCAGCGACGAGATCGTGATGTGGAACAGGAAGAAGCTGATGGCCGGGCTCTCGATCCCGCCGGACGAGGCGACAAGGACCGTCATGGCCCCCCAGTCGAGGGCGACCTGCGCGCGCACGAGGTACTCGAACCCGCTCGTGGCCTCCGGCCGCGAGCGCTGCAGCCAGGCGAGCACCCACGACAGGACGAGGTTGTAGAGCAGGATGCCGGCGCCCACGAGCAGGATCGGCGCGGCGGGAAGCTGCTCCGGCAGCGCCACCCGCACCACCACGGAGGCGAGGACGACGGCGGCGCCGGCCACCCAGCGGAGGGAGATCAGCCAGCCGAGGCTGTTCGCGAGCTCCTGCTCGACGAAGGATCGGCCGCGCCCGCGCGGGACGGGAGACGCATCGTCGGCGGGTGAGATCATCTTCCCTTCCACCGGGAACGGACGGGCCGCTACTTCGTGAAGGTCCAGCCGCCGCAGAGGGTGCGCACCGTCGTGACGAGGTCCTCCGGCTTGATGGGCTTGTCCACGAAGCGGTCCACCGGCAGCCACTGGTCGTCGCGGTCGCGATCCGAGAACCGGCGGTGGTAGCCCTGGGCCTCGTTCTCGGCGTTCACCGAGGTGAGCATCAGCAGCGGGATGCGCCTCGTGCGCTCGTCCTGCCGGAGCGCCCGCGCCAGCAGGAAGCCCTCCGTTGGCGTCCGCATCATCACGTCGAGCACGGCTGCGTCGATCGGAGTGGTGGTGGCGATGCGCATCGCCTCGTCCGAGTTCTCGGCCGTCAGTACGTCGAACCCCTCGCCCTCGAGCGTGATCCGGTAGATGTCGAGCAGGTCCAGATCGTCGTCCACGAGCAGCACGGTTTTCGCAGCCATCACCCGTCCTCCCTGCGCGCCGGTCACCCGGGGGCGTGAGGGGCCGTCGCGCGGCCGTCCCCGCGCGGGCGGCGACGCGAGGCCCCGGCAAGGCGCACGCGCCAGCCGGCCGCCGGACCCGCCGGCGCGCCCGCGCACGCGATCCGGAGCATCATCGCCAGTCCGCGCGAATTCCGCAAGTCCGCAGGAGCGCGGCGGCCGGCCCGCGCCTCCGCGCGCGTGCGCTCCGGCGCGGCCGCCGAGGTAGACTGGTTCCCGTGCTGCTGCTCAAGAACGCCGACGTCTACACCCCCGCCGCGATTGGCCGCGCCGACATTCTCATGGCCGGCGGCCGCATCGTCATGGTCGGACCGGACATCGAGGTGCCCGCCCGCCTCTGCGAGCGGGTCGACGCGTCCGGGCTGGTGGCCGCGCCCGGCTTCATCGACGGGCACGTGCATCTGGCCGGCGGCGGCGGCGAGGGCGGCTTCGCGACGCGCACGCCCGAACTCGCGCTCTCCGACGCGGTCCGCGGCGGCATCACCACGGTCGTCGGCTGCCTGGGCACCGACGGGGCCACGCGGTCGCCCGCAGGCCTGCTCGCGAAGGCCCGCGCGCTCGACGAGGAGGGCCTGAGCACGTTCGTCCTGACGGGACACTACGCCGTGCCGGTCCAGACGCTCACGGGCAGCATCGAGCGCGACCTCCTGCTCATCGACAAGGTGGTCGGCGTCGGAGAGGTGGCGATTTCCGACCACCGCTCCACGCAGCCGACCTTCGAGCAGTTCGTGCGCGTGGCCGCGGAGGCCCGGCGCGGCGGGATGCTCTCAGGCAAGGCCGGCGTCGTGAACGTCCACGTGGGCGACGGCCCGCGCGGGCTGTCGATGCTCAGGCGCGCCGTCGAAGAGACTGAGATCCCTGCGACCCAGTTCTGGCCGACGCACATCAACCGCAATCCGGCGCTCTTCGACGAAGGCCAGGCGTGGGCGAAGGCCGGGGGGTTCGTGGACTTCACGACCTCGACCGTGCCGGCCTTCCTCGACGCGGGCGAAGTGCGGTGCGGCGCGGGGCTGCGGAGGATGCTGGAGGCCGGCGTGGACGCTTCGCGGGTGACGTTCACCTCTGACGGCCAGGGCAGCTTGCCGGACTACGACGCGGCCGGCGAGCTTCGCGGGTTGCGGGTCGGCCGCGTGACGAGCCTCGCCGCATCGGTCCGCGACGCGGTCCTCGTCGAGGGCGTGCCGCTGGCCACGGCCCTGCTGGCCGTCACGGCGAACCCTGCGCGCATCCTCAAGCTGCGCGGCAAGGGCGCGCTCGGCGCGGGCGCCGACGCCGACCTGGTGCTGCTCGACCCGGCGGGGCTCGAGATCGACGGCGTCATCGCAAAGGGCCGCTGGCTGATGAAGGGGCGCGAGATCGTCGTCCGCGGGACCTTCGAATAGGCGCGCGCATCGGCCGGCGGCGCCGGAGGCGCGCCCGTCACGGGGGGGGGGGCGCAAAGCCATGAAACGAGGCTGGGTCGGCGTGCTGTTGGCCGCCGCGTGCGCGGCCGGCCAGATCGCGCACGGACAGGCGCCGGAGGCGGGAGCGGCGTTCGTCGCCCCGGGCCCGGTCGAACCGCTTCGGCCGCACGTGATGGCGGCGCTTGCGGGCATCACCAGGGACGCCGTCGCGGCGCACGTGCGCTTCCTTGCCTCGGCGGCGCTCGAAGGGCGCGGCCTCGGCGCGCGCGGACTCGACGCCGCCGCCGAGTACGCGGCGGCGACGCTGGCGATCGCGGGACTGGAGCCGGTGCCGCAGGCCGAGGGCGGCATTCCGGCGGAGCCGTACTTCCACCCGGTCCCGATCCGCGAGATTACGCGGCGCGGCGGCCACGTGCTCGTGGAGCGCCGGCGCGGGGACGCGCTCGAGTCGTGGACGTTCGCTCACGGCGTCGACGCCGTGCTGCCCAGGCTGCTGCCGCGCGTCATCTCCGCGCCGGCCGTCTACGCCGAGTACGGCATCCGCACAGCCAGCCCGTCGAGAGACGATTACCGGGATCTCGACGTCCGCGGCCGCATCGTTGTCGTCGAGGACGGCGTGCCGAAGGGGGCGGAGTGGTCGCGCCCCGCGCTCGCCGGCCGCTGGGCGAGCCCCCACACCGACGACCGCCACGAGGCGAAACGCGCGCTGGCGGAGTCGCTCGGCGCGCGGGCGCTCGTCGTCATCGAGCGAGAAGGGTTCGCGGCCGCGGCCGCCGCGTCGGCGGCTGCCCCTGCGTTCTTCGCGCCGTTCGACGCCGGCGAGGACCCTTCGTCGCACGTGCCGGTTGTCCGCGTGTCGGGGCGCGCCGGGCGCATCCTGCTCGCCGGCGGCGCGGCGCCTGCCGGCGAACCTGGCGGCGACGTCCCGAGGCCGCTGCCGGGCACGGTCGTGTCGATCGCGGCAAGCGGAACCGAGCGCGCGATCGTGAGCCGCAACGTGATCGGCATGATCCGCGGCTCGGATCCGCGGCTGCGGGACGAGGCCGTGGTCGTCGGTGCGCACCTCGATCACCTGGGGGTGCGGGACGGCGCGGTCTATCCCGGGGCCGATGACAACGCGTCGGGCGTCGCCTCGCTCCTGGAGATGGCGAAGGCCTTCGCGGCCGCGCCGGCGCGGCCGAAGCGCACCGTGGTCGTGGCGTTCTGGACCGGCGAGGAGGAAGGCCACCTCGGGTCGGAGCACTACGCCGCGCACCCGGCGTGGCCCCTCGCCCGCACGTCGGCCTACGTCAATCTCGACATGATCGGCCATCCGTGGAAGGCAGAGGAGATCGCGGCGCTCGTGAAGGAGGCGCGCCTCGAGCACGGGGCGGCCTTCCTCGCGGCCGTGAAGCCGGCGGACTTCGTCGAGCTCGGCGTCGCGGACTCCGCTCCCCACCTCGAGCCCGTGCTCGCCCGGGCCGCCCGCGCGTGCGGCCTGGCGCTGCACCTCGACCGGACGAACGGACGCAGCGGCGGCAGCGACTACCGGGCGTTCGCGCGGCGGGGCGTGCCGTTCGTGCGCGTCTTCGGGAACTTCTTCGACGGCTACCACGAACCCGTCGACACGGCCGACCGCCTGGACGCTGAGCAGGTGGCCAAGGTGGCGCGGCTGGCGTTCGCGTCGGCGTGGCTGCTGGCGGACCGCTGACACCCGGCCGCCGAGGCCGTCCCGGCGCAGCAGCCCGCTCGCGGCGGCGGAACGGCCGGCTGTGACCGACGGCCGGCCCGTGAATCTCTCCAAGGCAGAGGCCCCGTCGGGCCCCTGTCGTCCACCTGGATCTGGAGGGCCGTTCGATGAAGAAGAATGTTGGCGGCGTCGATCGGATCGTTCGCGGCGTGGCGGGTTCGGCGCTGGTCGTGTGGGCGCTGGCAGGCGGCCCCGTCTGGGCCTGGATCGGCGTGGTGCCGCTCGTGACGGCGGTGCTCGCCTTCTGCCCGCTCTACGCGCCGTTCGGGATCTCGACCTGCAGGAAGTAGGAGCGACGGGGCCCCGGCTCCAGCCGGGGCCCCGTCGCACGCCAGCCAGTCGGCGTCCGCTCACGCAACGGGAGCCGCCTGAATCGACACCGACACCTTCACCTCGTCTCCCACCAGGAGCCCCCCGGTCTCAAGGGCCGCGTTCCACGTGAGCCCGAAGTCCTTCCGGTTCAGCGTCGTCTCGGTCTCGAAGCCGATCTTCTCGTGGCCCCACGGGTCCTTGGCCGAGCCGAGGAACGTGACCGGCAGCGTGATCCGCTTCGTGACGCCGCGCATCGTCAGGTCGCCGGTCACGTCGTAGCGGTCGCCGCCTGCGGCGACGATTGACGTGCTGACGAAGGTGATGGCCGGGTACTTCTCCACGTGGAAGAAGTCCTCCGCCCGCAGGTGCGCGTCCCGGTCCGGCGTGCCCGTGTCGATGCTGGCAGCCTGGATGGTGAACGTGACGGAGGATCGCTCCGGGTGCGCCTCGTCGGCCTGGATCGTGCCGCCGAGGTCGGAGAAGTGCCCGCGCACCTTCGTGACGAGGTGGCGGACCTGGAACGTCGCTTCGGAATGCGTCTTGTCAATCGTGAACGTGCGGCTCGTGCTCATCGTTGTCCTCGCAGCAGTCTGGCGGTGTCCGGGTGCTGTGCCTGCCGGGGCCCACGCCCCGGGTTCCGTGTCGTCTTGCGTCTTGCATCTTGCATCTTGCGTCTGACGTTCTGGGTCTCAGGTCTCAAGTCGTGCGCCTGACGTCTTGCCGCTCACGTCCTACGTATGACGTGTGACGTCTTGCGCCCTGTGTCGTGCGTCTTCTGTCTTCTGGATTCTGAATTCTGTCTTCTGGATTCCTGTCCCTGCTTCCCGCCCTGCTCCTCTCCGACGGCGTCGAGCAGGCCGGCGAGCGCGGCCTGCTGGCGCGCGGTCAGCCGGCGCAGGGCCTGCCGGCTGTCCTCGAGGATCGGGTCGTCGAGGGCGGCGAGGAGGCCGAGCCCGCGCGGCGTGATCCGGCACCGGTGCTGGCGGCGGTCCTCGGGGCAGCGCCGGCGGCTCACCAGCCCCTTGGCCTCGAGGCGGTCGAGGAGCCGGGTCACGCCGGGGGTCTGCTCGATCATCCGGCTTCCGACCTCCAGCGTCGGCAGGGCGTCCTCGCCGCCGGCGCGAGCGCCCCGAAGGATCCGCAGCACGTTGAACTGCTGCGTGGTGATTCCGGCCGGCTCGACGATGGCGGCCGTCCGGCGGCGCAGGAGATCGGCCGCCCGGAGCACGGCCACGACGGTCCGGTGGGCCTGGTGTCTCGCCGCCGGGGTCCGCGCCGCCCTGCTCACGCCATTAGACTACCAGTCAATAGTTGTCATGTCAAGTATTTGCGCCGGCGCCGGCGCCGGGCGGCCGGAGCCCCCTACCCGGCGGCGTCGGCGGCCGAGGCGTCCGTCCGGTCGAAGATCCGTCCGAGCCCCTCGAGGGCCAGCCAGCACTCCCCCGCGACGACGGCCGACACGACCAGCGCCGGCACCACGATCGGCACGGCGCCGGTGAGCCGGTAGGCGGCTGCCGCCACGAGCGCCGCCACGACGGCCCCGGGCAGGACCGACAGCAGCAGGATCACGAGCATGCCGGCCATCACGAGCAGCCGCTGGCCCATGGCGTCGATTCCCCGCGCGCGCGGCCCGGTGCCGGCGACCCAGGCCGGGAACAGCACCGCCAGCGCGTTCTGCACGACGCTCTGCGCGAGGATGAGCGACGGAGCGAGCGCCGCGGCGGCCGCGAGGTACGAGTAGCGGTGCCTGGCGAACGTCGCTGCCGCGCCTGCGCCCTCGCCGGGGGCTCCGCCGAGGATCGCCGCCCCCAGCAGGAGCAGCCACGTCACGGCGGTGATGACGACCACCGGGCCGAGCGCCTCTCCGCGCAGGAGCGCGGCGCCGCGCAGGGGCCACGTCTTGAGCAGCGCGAGGTGAGGGAGATCCTGGCGCAGATCGTTCCGCACCATCTGCGTTCCCATCAGCACCGCGAAGGCCGCGAACGCCAGGCAGGCGGTGGCGGCCGTGGCCGCGATCCCGCCGCCGCCGCCCTGCGCAACGATGCCGAGCACCAGGACGATCGGCACAAGCCGCACCAGCGTCCGGATGGACGCGTAGCGGCCCACCAGGATCAGGTTCTTCCAGAGCACCGCCGTCTCGGGCGGGCCTGCTGCCGCCAGCGTGAACGGCGTCGGAGCCGCGCCTTTGACAGCCGCCCGGGGCGCCCGGCGGTCCGACGCGCGCTTCTCGGCGTGGGCCGCCGAGGCTTCCTCGAACGCCGCGTCGGACCTGAGCACCCAGACGTAGTTCGCGGCTAGGATGGCCAGGGCCGGCGGCAGCGCCCGCCAGAAGTCGGCCGCCGACGCCGACAGCGGGAGCCGCACCAGCGCGCGGAACGGCCAGAGCAGGATGCCCGTCGCGCCTTCGCTGCCCAGGCGCTGCAACTCGCGGAACACCTCCCCGCCCGTTGCGGCGCCGGCAAGGGCCGGCCAGCGCCCGGCGATGCCGGCGCCGAACACGGCCAGCGCGCCGGCCACGGCGGCCAGCGGAAGCCAGTGGCGCGCCCACCCGCTCGCGCCGTGCTGGACGAGGCTGGTCCGCCTCAGGGCGACGCCTGCCAGGTGCAGCCGCACCACCATGAGGAGCACCCACAGCCCCGACAAGAACGCCCAGGACCCGGCCCGCGCCCCGCCGCGCATGAACAGCGTGGCGATCGCGCTGCCGAAGAGGATGGCCAGCTGCGACCGCAGCAGCTCGTAGTGCACGAGCTGGCGCCGCGTGACCGGGGCCGGGAACAGGAACTGCACTTCCGCCCGCGAGAACGCGAACGCCTGTCCGGCGCCGGGCCAGACCCACGCCGCGGCGGCCGCCGCGAGGAGCAGGAGGCTCCCGGCGAACTGGAGGGGCCCCGCCACGGCCTCGAGGGCCGCCTGCGCCGCGTCGGCGTCCGCCGCCGCCCGTCCGCCCGCGCGCCTCAGGAACGCGAACCACATGTAGAGGAGGCCGACGACCAGGCCGGCCGCGTACCGCGGCTTCCGCAGCAGGCGCACGCGCCGTGCGGTCCGGTTCTTCACCGAGCACGCCGTGAGGTAGAGGAAGGCGCCGAGCACCTAGGCCTCGCCGGCAGTCGCGGTGATGAAGATCTGCTCCAGGCTTGAACCGGCCGCCGCGAGTTCGGGGCGCGCGCGCAGCTCATCGAGGGTCGCGTCGGCGACCTTCGCGCCGCGATCGATGATCACGATGCGCGTGCAGATCTCCTCGACGAGGTGGAGCAGGTGCGAGGAGACGATGACGGCCGCGCCGGCCCGCCCGCGCGCCCTGATGGTCTCCTTCATGTGCCGGATGCCGAGGGGATCGAGCCCCGTGAGGGGCTCGTCGAAGAGCAGCGCGGCCGGATCGTGCAGCAGCCCGCACGCGATGGCCGCCTTCTGCTTCATCCCCCGCGACAGCTCGGCCGGCAGCGCGTGCTCCTTGCCCGTCAGCTGCAGTTCCGCGAGGAGCGCCCTGGCCCGCGCCTCGGCGTCGCGCACGCGGTAGAGCCGCGCGGTCAGCCGCAGGTGCTCCATCACCGTGAGGTAGTCGAAGAGCGGCGGCTCATCGGCCATGAACGCCAGCAGCCGCTTCGCCTCGACGGGCGACGCGACAATGTCGTGGCCGCCGATCGTGATGGTCCCCGCCGACGGCGCCTGGATGCCGACCATGCAGCGGAGCGTGGTCGTCTTGCCGGCGCCGTTCGGGCCGATGAGGCCGACGATCTCCCCGGGCGCGACATGGAAGGAGAGATCGTCGACCGCGCGGAGGTCGCCGTACGTCTTCGTCAGGCGCTGCACGTCGATCATGCCGATTCCTGACTTCTGGATTCCGGATTCCGAAATCCTGCCGCCCCCGGGGTTACGGCGCCGCGGCGATCTTCCGCTTCCGGTTCGCGAACTCGGGTGCCTCGGTCACGGCCATGCCCAGCAGCCGGAGCGATCGCGCGAAGGCCTTCGCGCCCAGCCGGGTGAGGTCGGCCGGCGCCTCGCCGACGTCCGGGTACCCGTTCTCGTCGGCCTTGGCCGCGGCGTCGGTCCAGTTCTGGAACAGGCGGCCCCACTCGCTCCCGAGCACGTTCGCCATGATCCGGTCGGCGTGGCGCGGGTACCAGTAGCTGTCGTGGTAGACGACGCTGGCGATGTAGGACCAGGGGGCGAGCACGGTCTTCAGGCTCCACTCGAGGGGCTTCTTGAGGGGCCCCCAGTAGATCCGGTGCTGCATGCGCGACGCGAAGGTCATCTTCTTGAACGGCCCGGCGAAGCGCCAGTTGTCCTTCGCGGCCTCCTGGTCGCCGACGATTTCGATCTCGCGCGGATCCCCGCAGCCCAGCCCGGCGTCGTGGGCGAGGCGGATGAACGCGATCGACAGCGGGTCCATGCCCATCAGCTTCGCGGCGACGGCATCGATGGCCACCTGGTCGGCGCTCGCGAGGATGACGTTCTTGACGTGCGGCACCATGCACCGGGGCCCCGGGCCGTCGCCGGCGAAGGTGCCGTCGGTCACGGCGAACACCCCGCGGTGGATCCGCTGCTGGATGCGCAGCAGGTCCACGAGCGTCTCGTGGATCACCGGGTGCGTCCAGTGGCGCCGCTCGTTGAGCAGCCCGCCGAACGCGTTCTTCATTGCGCCGGTCATCGTCGTGAAGACGTGCGTCTTCACGGTCGGCAGGTGGATGATGTTCTCGCCGATGAACCGCTTCGGGATGAGGAAGCCCTTCGGGTAGACCTCGTTCAGGCAGAGGAACTGCTTCGCCAGGTCGCCGACGGCGTCCCTGATGTCCATCCATTCCTCGCCTTCGTAGAGGTGGATGTTCCGCAGCCCGTGGGCCCGGACGACGTCGATCTGCTTGTTCTCGCGCTCGCCGAGGTGCGCGTCGATGACCACCGTGCGGTTGTGGCAGGCGTGGACGAGGTTCGGGTCGTACCCGTCCGCCTTCAGCGCGCGGATCACGCCGTCGAGCTGCCAGGGCACGGTGGAACTGCCCGGGAAGAAGAAGTGCCAGGAGATGTTGACCTTCAGCGCGGTGTCCGCGTCCCGCGCGATGACGTCCTGGTAGCCGGCCAGGTTCATCAGTTCGTGGTAGTCGCGCAGCACGGTGGACGGCCGCGTCCGGAGGATCGCGACCTTGGATCGGATCATGGCGGTGCCTCTCCCGCCATCTTACGCCAGGACGGGGGCTGCCGGGGCCACGCAGGCTCAGGCGGCCCTAATCGTTTCGAGGCCGTGCGCGTGCGGCCCGTGCTCGCGCCGCCAGAGGAGCAGCGAGCACACGACTGCCGAGACGCCGAGGGTCGAGAAGATCCACATGCCCGGGCGGTAGCCGGCGGGGTTCGCCGCGCTCGCGCCAGCGGCGTCGTTCGCCCAGCCAATCACGAGGTTGAACCCGGCCAGGCCGATGTTCTGGACGAGGGTCATCAGGCCGTACGCGGTCCCGAGGCGCGTCTCCTCGACGACGTAGGCCACCGACGGCCACATGATGGCGGGGATGAGGGAGAACGCGGTCCCCATCATGGCCATCGGCACGTAGAGCGACACGGACGTGTAGGCCATCATCAGGTAGGCGGGGACGAGCAGCAGCGCGCCGCCCATCATGAAGAGGGACCGCCGCCCGACCTTGTCCACGACGAAGCCGAACAGCGGGGTGCAGATCATGGCGAACAGCGTCAGCATGCTCGAGAGGAATCCGCCCGTCTCGCGCGACGCGCCGTGGGCCTCCATGAAGAACTTCACGGCGAAGGTCTGGAACGGGAAGATGCCCGAGTAGAACGTCACGCAGAGGGCCACGATGAGGGCGTACGACCACCCGAAGCGGAGAAGGTCGCGGAAGACGATTGTGTCGGCGGAACCGGCGGCCCCGAGGCTGTACTGGCGCGCGGCGCGCGATTCGAGCGCCCAGTAGAGCAGGGCGCCGGTCACGCAGAAGGTGGCGAACCCGGTCGCGACGAGCAGGGGAGGCCGCCAGTCGCCGTAGGCCCAGCCGGCCCACGACGGGGAGTTGAGGGCGGCGAAGGAGCCGAGGCGCGCGATCGTCAGGTTCACGCCGAAGGCGAAGCTCAGCTCCTTGCCCTTGAACCACTTCGCGATGGCCGTGGTCACGGCGACGATCAGCGACTCGGCGCCGAGGCCGAAGATCAGCCGGCCGGCCGCCATCACGGCCAGGGAGGGCGCGCTCGCGGTCACGGCGGCGCCGGCCAGGCAGGCGGCGCCGAAGGCCAGGGTGGCCCGCCGCACGCCGATGCGGTCCACGACGATCCCGCCGACGAGCACCATGAAGATGTTGGGGACGCTGTAGATCGCCTGGAGCAGCCCGATGTTGGTGTCGGTGAAGCCGAGGCGCGCCTTGAGCACGTCGGCGAGCGGGCTGATGGAGTCGTAGACGTAGTAGTTGCCGAACATCGCGAGGCTGATGAAGACGAGCACCAGCCAGCGGAACGCGCGCGGGGGCGCGGGGCGGACGGCGGCTGCGGGTTCGGTCATGTGCGGCCTCGCGTGCGGATCATACACCCCGGTTGGGGCTACAATGCCCAGCCATGGTCCGAACCGGGTTCGACACCGATCGCTACCTCGCCGAGCAGACCGCCGCCATCCGGGAGCGCGTCCGCGACTGCGGCGACAGGCTGTACCTCGAGTTCGGCGGGAAGCTGCTGTTCGATTACCACGCGGCGCGCGTGCTCCCTGGCTTCGACCCGAACGTCAAGATGCGCCTGCTCCAGGAGCTGGGCGACGACGTGGAGGTGCTGCTCTGCATCTTCGCCGGCGACATCGAGCGCCGGAAGGTCCGGGCGGACTTCGGCATCACGTACGACTCCGACGCCCTCAAGCTCATCGACGACCTGCGGCGCTGGGGCATCGAGGTCTCGGCCGTGGTCATCACCCGGTACGACGAGCAGCCGGCCGCGCGCGTGTTCAAGAACACGCTGGAGCGCCAGGGGCTGCGGGTGTTCACGCACGGGGTCACGAAGGGGTATCCGACCGACGTCGACACGATCGTGAGCGAGCGCGGGTACGGCGCCAACGCGTACGTCCCGACGTCGAAACGGCTGGTGGTCGTGACGGCGCCGGGCCCCGGCAGCGGCAAGCTCGCCACGTGCCTCTCGCAGCTGTACCACGAGCACCAGGCCGGCCGCACGGCGGGCTACGCCAAGTTCGAGACGTTCCCCATCTGGAACCTGCCGCTGAAGCACCCGGTGAACATCGCCTACGAGTCGGCGACCGCCGACCTCCGGGACTTCAACCTCGTGGATCCGTTCCACCTGGAGGCGTACGGCCGGACGGCGGTGAACTACAACCGGGACGTGGAGATCTTCCCCGTGCTGCGGCGGATCCTCGAACGGATCCTCGGGCGGGCGCCCTATCGGTCGCCCACCGATATGGGCGTCAACCGGGCCGGGTTCGGCATCGTGGACGACGAGGCGGTGCGCGAGGCGGCCAGGCAGGAGGCGATCCGCCGCTACTTTCGCGCGTCGTGCGAGTACCTCATGGGCTTCGTGAACGCGGACACGGTGCAGCGGACCGAGCTGCTCATGGAGGAGCTCGGCGTGGCGCCCCGCGACCGCGCGGTCGTCCAGCCGGCCGAGGATGCGGCGAAGCGGGCGCGGGAGACGGGCAAGGGAAACAACGGGATCTACTGCGGGGCCGCCATCGAGCTGCCCGGCGGCGCCGTGGTCACCGGCACGAACTCGCCGCTCATGCACGCGGCGTCGAGCCTCGTGCTGAACGCCGTCAAGCACCTTGCGGGCATCCCCGATCCCATCCACCTGCTGTCGCCCTCGGTCATCGGCGCCGTCGCGCACCTGAAGCAGAACGTGCTGGCGTCGAGCTCGATTAGCCTGGATCTCGAGGAGACGCTCATCGCGCTGACCGTTGGCGCCGCGACGAACCCGACGGCCCAGCTCGCCATGGAGAAGCTCAAGGCGCTGGCGGGGTGCGACGCCCACATGACGCTCATGCCCTCGCGCGGCGACGAGGCCGGGCTGCGCAAGCTGGGCGTCAACCTGACGACCGATCCGGTGCTGCCGCGGAGGAGCCTCCTGCATTGACGCCGAAGGGCGCGTCGCCGGTCCAGCAGTAGGTGCACAGCCGCTCCCGCGGCAGCCCGATCGCCGCCACCATGTCGCCGAGGCGCTGGTACTGCAGCGTCGTGAGCCCCAGGCTGCGGCGGATCCACTCCACCATCGCGCAGTGGCGGTCGGTCGCGGGGTCCGCGTACTCGTCGAGGCGGGCGTCGGCACGCCCTTCGAGCGCCGTCACCGCCCGCCGGGCCGCCAGGTCCAGCTCCGACCTCGACTGCGAGAAGTTGAGGAAGCGGCAGCCGTACACGAGCGGCGGGCAGGCCGGCCGCATGTGCACCTCCCGCGCGCCCGCGTCGAAGACGCGCCGGATGAGGTCCCGCAGCTGCGTGCCGCGCACGATCGAGTCCTCGCAGAACAGGAGGCGGCGCCCCTCGATGATCTCGCGGATGGGGATCAGCTTCATGCGCGCGACGAGGTCGCGCACCCGCTGCTCCTGCGGCATGAAGGACCGGGGCCACGTGGGCGTGTACTTCACGAACGGCCGGCGGTACGGCACCCCGGCCTCGGCCGCGTAGCCGATGGCCGCGCCGATGCCGGAGTCTGGAATGCCGGCCACGAGGTCCGGCCGCGTGGCATCGGCGCGCGCGAGGGCCTCGCCGCAGCGGTAGCGCGCCACCTCCGTGTTGATCCCCTCGTAGTTCGACGCCGGATAGCCGTAGTAGATCCACAGGAACGCGCAGACCTGCATGCGGTCGCCAGGCGCCGCCAGCGTCTCGTGGCCCTCGGCCGTGACCCGCACGATCTCGCCGGGGCCCAGGTGGCGCTCCACCTCGTAGCCGAGGTTCGGCAGCGCGCACGTCTCCATCGTCACCGCCCAGGCGTCGTCCTTGCGGCCGAGCGTGACGGAGGTGCGGCCGAAGGCGTCCCGGGCCGCGTAGAGGCCGTGGTCGGTGAGGAGCAGGACCGAGCACGAGCCGAGGACGCGCGCCTGCACCTCCCGGAGGCCCTCCACCAGGCTGCCCTGGCCGTTGATGATGGTGGCGACGACCTCCGTGGGATTGAACGCGTTGCCCTTCAGCTCCGAGTAGTGCACGGCTCTGGACTGCAGCGTCTGCCGCGCCAGTTCGTCCACGTTCTCGATGCGGCCGACGGTGACGACGGCGTACGAGCCGTGGTGCGAGGCGATGAGCAGCGGCTGGTCCTCGTTGTCGCTGATGACGCCGATGCCAGACCCGCCGTCGTACTTCGGAAGGTCCTCGCTGAACTTCGACCGGAACGGCGTGCCCGAGATGTCGTGGATGTTCCGCTTGAACCCGTTCCCGTTGCGCACGACCATGCCGCCACGGGACGTGCCGAGATGCGAGTGGTAGTCGGTGCCGTAGAACAAGTCCGCCACGCAGTCGTGGCGGCTCACCACCCCGAAGAACCCGCCCATCGATGCCCCCGGGCGCTCAGCGCCGCAGCGCGGCCAGCTCCCTCGCGCTCTCGGCCTCCACGTCCTTGTGCAGGCTGTTCCCTTTCGCGTCCATCGTGACGATGGCCGGGAAGTCCCTCACCTGGAGGTGCCACATCGCTTCCGGCACGCCAAAGTGGAACAGCGAGACGTCGTCGACCCGCTCGATGCACCGCGCGTAGAACTGCGCCGCGCCCCCAATCGCGTTCAGGTAGACCGCGCCGCGCTCCTTCAGCGCCTCGAGGGTCCTCGCGCCCATGCCGCCTTTGCCAATCACCGCCCGCACCCCGAAATTCCGGATGACATCGGCCTCGTACGGTTCCTCCCGGATGCTCGTCGTCGGGCCCGCTGCCTTCATGACCCAGCGGTCGCCGTCCTTCACCGCCACCGGCCCGCAGTGATACAGCGCCGACCCGTTCAGATCCACCGGCGAGTCGTGCTTCATCAAGTACGCGTGCACCGCGTCCCGGCCCGTGAACATCCGGCCGCTCAGGAGCACGATGTCGCCGACCTTCAGCGCGCGGACCGCGTCCTCGGTGAGCGGCGTCGTCAAGGACACCTCGCGGCCCGTCCGCCGGTACCCCGCCTGGTCGGCCATCGGGATGAGCGGGCTGGAGGGATCCCGGTACTGCCATTCGACGATCCTGCCGGTGGCGGCGTCGAGAATCACGCCCAGCCGGCGGAACGCCCAGCACTCGTACGCCACCGACACGAAGAAGCTCGCCGGCAGCCGGTTCATCGCCGTGATCTTGCAGCCGATGAGCGTCGTGCGCCCGCGGAACCCCATGGTCCCGATGCCGAGGCGGTTCGCGGCGCCCATGATGTCCGCCTCGAGTTCCGCGAGCGCGGGCTCCGGGTTCACGTCGTCGAGCGTGCGGAAGAGCTGGCCCTTGGCGTAGAGGTACCCCTGCGCCCGGTCGCTGCCGACGCACGCGCCGATCGCCCCGGGGCTGCAGCCCTGGCCCTGCGCCGCCCACACGGCGTGCAGGATGCACTTGCGCACGCCTTCCAGGTTGCGATCGGCGCGGCCGAGGTGCGGGAGATCCATCGGGAGCGAGTACTGCGCGTTGCAGTTCTCGCAGCCGCCGCCCTTGAGCAGCAGCTTCACCCCGACCTCCTCCCTCGCCCACTGGTGAAAGTGGAAGATCGGGGTGCCGGGGCCGAGGTTGTCGCCGGAGTTCTTTCCCGTGATCGAGTCAACCGAGTTCGGCCGGAGCTTGCCCAGCCTGGTTGCCTCGGCCACGGCCCTGCGGATCTCATCCGCCATCCACAGCTGGTCGGAGCCACGGGGCAGATGGATCTCGAAAAACGGCATCCCCGTGTCCTGGCAGATGGGCCCCTCGACGCCCGCGGCTTGGTCGATGTTGACGCCGATAATCGAAAGCGCCTGTCCCGACCGCGTGTCGGGCGGTTCGAGATCCGTGGCCGCCTTCATCGCGGCGCGGACGTCGGGAGGAAGCTCCGTCGACGTCCTGACGATCAGCTCCAGCATGCTCGAGAAGAACTCTGGTAACATGGGTCCCGAGTATACCGTGTTTCACCGGCTCAGGCTAAACCACTGATGCCACGCAGGATAAGCTCGCGGGTTTCGGCGCGGGAGAGTCGTCTTGGCGCGGCGGCGACCGCGGCGGCGCTCTTCGTGCTGGCCTGCGCCGCTTCTTCCGGCGCGCAGGAGCGGCCCAGGCACGGCAAGCTGTTCGCGCCGGTGGATCTCGGCCTGCTCGAGGGCCCGGACCGCGACCTCTGGCAGATGCCGGACCGCATCATGGATGCCCTCGCCATCGCCGAGGGATCCGTGGTGGCGGATATCGGCGCGGGCGGCGGGTGGTTCACGATCCGCCTGGGCCGGCGGGTCGGCTCGAACGGCACGGTCTACGCCGAGGACATCCAGCGCCAGATGCTGGAGGCGACGAGCCGGCGCGCCGCGCGGGAGGGCCTGACGAACGTCCGGACCGTGCTCGGGACCTCGGAGGATCCCCGCCTGCCGAAAGGCGCCCTGGACGCCGTCCTGATCGTCGACACGTACCACGAACTCGAGAACCCCGTCGCAATG
The DNA here is from genome assembly GCA_029562975.1 of Acidobacteriota bacterium. GTDB lineage: Bacteria > Acidobacteriota > Vicinamibacteria > Vicinamibacterales > JAKQTR01 > JAKQTR01. The sequence continues at coordinate 341,849 of JAKQTR010000030.1, forward strand.
CTCCGCAACATCGCGGCCTCCCTGAAGGCGCAGGGACGCGTCGGCGTCGTGGACTTCAAGAGGGACGGCCTCGGGCCAGGCCCTGCCCTGGAGGAGCGCGTCGATCCCGAGCTCGTGATCCGCGACGCCGCAGAGGCGGGCCTCGCGCTTCTCCGCCGGGAGACGTTTCTCACGTATCAGTTCATGCTGGTCTTCGGGCGGCGCTGAGCCTGGCCTGCGGTGCGGCCCGCGCGCCGCGGCCCGAAGCCGGCTGCTATACTGAGGCGTTGGCTGCCATGCCGGACGCCCTGCTGAGCCTGACGCCGGAGCCGCTGGACGCAACCGCGCTCGTGCGCCTCCTGGACGACGCGTCTGCGCCCGGGGAGCACGGCGCCGTCACCGCGTTCGTGGGGATGGTGCGCGCCGAGAACCTCGGCCGGCGCGTCATCGCGCTCGACTACGAGGCGTACGAGCCGCTGGCCTTGGAGGCCTTCCGCCTCATCGCGGAAGAGGCCGCGGCGGCGTGGCCCGGCGTCCGCCTGGCCATCCGGCAGCGGGTCGGGCGCGTCGGCGTCGGTGACGCGAGCATCGTCATCGCGGCCGCCTCGGCGCATCGGGCCGAAGCCTTCGCCGCCTGCCGCTACGCCATCGAGCGCGTGAAGCAGGTCGCGCCGATCTGGAAGCGCGAGCTGTTCGCAGGCGGCGCCTGTTGGCTGGAAGGCCGGACGGCGGACCCGTTCGATGCCGCGGCCCGCGACGCCGCGATGAGGCGGGCGTGCGGGTGACGATCCTGTGCTTCGCCCGCCTGCGGGACCTGGTGGGATCGCCGCGGCTGGTTCGAGATGTGCCGGATGGCGCGACGGTCGAGACCGTATGGGCCGCGCTCGCCGCCGAGTTCCCGGCCGTGGCCCCGCACCGGCCGGCTGTCGCGGCCGCGGTGAACGCGCGGTTCGCGCGGTTCGCATCACCCGTGGCCGAGGACGACGAGGTGGCGTTCCTCCCGCCGGTGGCGGGGGGATAGCTGGAATCCGGCAGTCGGCATGCGGAAGCCGGACAACGTCCGGCGCGGCCCGCTCGGGCCTTGCCGGCAGGGACGAGACCATGCTCGACAAACTGATGGCGCTCGAGAAGAAGTACGACGAGCTCCTGTCGCTGCTGGGCGACGCGTCAGTCCAGGCGGACCCGCCGCAGTACCGCACCCACGCCAAGGCGCTTTCCGAGATCGAGCCCGTCGTCGCGAAGTTCCGCGAGTACAAGGCCGTCGTGTCGGAGATCGCCCAGGCCGAGGAACTGGCGCGCGGCCCGGAGCTGGACCTGCAGGCGCTGGCGCAGGAGGAGCTGCCGGGCCTGAAGGCGAAGGCCGAGGCGCTCATCGCGGAAATCACGACGCTGCTCACCCCGAGGGACCCAAACGACGAGAAGAACGTCGTGCTGGAAATCCGCGCCGGCACCGGCGGCGACGAGGCGGCGCTCTTCGCGGCGGACTTGTTCCGGATGTACGCGCGCTACGCGGAGCGGCAGGGCTGGCGCGTCGACGTGCTCTCGAGCAACGAGAACGGCGTCGGTGGCCTGAAAGAGGTCATCGCGACGGTCGAAGGCAGGCGCGTCTTTGGCCGGCTGAAGTTCGAGAGCGGCGTGCACCGGGTGCAGCGCGTGCCGGCCACCGAGGCGAGCGGGCGCATCCATACCTCGACGGCCACCGTCGCCGTCCTTCCCGAAGCCGAGGAGGTGGACATTCACATCGACCCGAAGGACCTGCGCATCGACACGTTCTGCTCGAGCGGCCCGGGAGGCCAGAGCGTGAACACCACTTACTCGGCCGTTCGCCTCACGCACATCCCCACGGGCCTCGTCGTGTCGCAGCAGGACGAGAAGTCGCAGATCAAGAACAAGGCCAAGGCGCTGAAGGTCCTGCGCGCGCGCCTCTACGAGATGGAGATGCGGAAGCAGCAGGACGCGATTGCCAAGGACCGCAAGAGCCAAGTCGGAACGGGCGAGCGCTCGGAAAAGATCCGGACCTACAACTTCCCGCAGAACCGCATCACAGACCACCGGATCGGCTTCACGACGCACCGCCTGGCCGACGTCCTCGATGGCGACGTGGGCGAACTCGTCGACGAGACCGTCGCGTTCTTCACCGCCGAGCGCCTCAACGAGACCAGCGCGCGCGGAGGATAGGGCCCGGGGCCCGTTCCCGGGGCCCGGAGCGCGGGACGCGGGGCACGGACACCGCGTGCCGGGCTCCATGCCGCATACTGGAAGCCAGCGTCCGGAATCCGCCATGGCAGACTCGGCAATCCTCCAGCAGCGCATTCTGGCGGCGCGGCACAGGCTGGAGCGCGCGGGCATCGGCCGCGCGGAGGCCGCGCTTGACGCCGATGTGCTGGCCCGCCACGCGCTGGGCGGGTGGGAGCGCGGCCGTCTGCTGGCGTCGATGCGGGAGGCCTGCCCGCCTGGGTTCGACGAGGCGTTCGAACCGCTCGTCGCCCGGCGCGAGCATCGCGAGCCCTCCGGCTACATCACCGGCGTCCGCGAGTTCTGGGGCATCGACATCGAGGTTGGCCGCGGGGTGCTCGTGCCGCGCCCTGAGACCGAGCTGCTCGTCGACGAAGCGCTGGCCCGCCTGAGCGCGCCCGCCGAGGCGTCTCGCCGCGCAGGCCGGGCCATGGTGGATGCCTTTCCGAGCGTATCAATCGCGGATGTCGGGACCGGCTCGGGCTGTGTGGCGGTCGCGCTGGCGCGGTGGCTCCCCGGGGCCGCAGTCGCCGCCATCGACGCGTCGGACGAGGCGCTGGCGTACGCCCGCCGGAACGCGGCGCGCCAAGGCGTCCAGGACCGCGTCCTCGTGGTGCGCGGCGATCTGCTCGGAGCCCAGGCTGGGCCGTTCGACGCCGTGGTGTCGAACCCGCCCTACGTGCCCACGGAAGACATCGCCGGCCTGCCGCCCGAGATCCGCGGCTACGAGCCGATGGGCGCGCTTGACGGCGGGCCAGACGGCCTGGCCGTCATCCGCCGCCTGGTTCCCGAGGCTGCGGCCAGGCTGCGTCCGGGCGGCTGGCTCCTGTTCGAATTCGGGTTCGGCCAGGCGGAGGGCGTGCGCGCGATCGTCGAGGCGGAACCGGCGTTCGAGTGGCACGGGACACGCGCCGACCTCGCCGGCATCCCCCGTGTCGCCATGGCCAGAAGACGGGTCACTGCGGCTGGCGGTCCGCCCCCGGATCCCGAGTCTCCGCCTCCATCACACGGCTTGCCGGCTTGCCCTGAACAAGCCGAAGATCCGGCTTCGGCGCGGCAAGCCGAGTTCCCGGCCCCGAGTCCCGAGCCCCGAGCTCCGGACTAGAATAGGCACCCGATGCCCTGCCTCTTCTGCCGCATCGCCGCCGGCGAGGTGCCCGCCAGAACAGTGCACGAGGACGAGGCCCTCATTGCGTTCCACGACATCCACCCGCGCGCGCCGGTGCACGTGCTGGTCGTTCCGCGCCGCCACATCTCGACGCTCAACGAGCTCGCTCCGGAAGACGATGCGCTCGTCGGCGCGATGACGAGGCGCGCCGCGGCCATCGCCCGGCAGCTCGGCATTGCCGAACGGGGCTACCGGACCATCTTCAACTGCAACCGGGACGCAGGCCAGACGGTGTTCCACATCCACCTGCATCTGCTTGGCGGGTGGTCCTCCGCCAACCCGTTCGAGTAGACCGCGGCTCCGCGCCTCGGGTGCAGCGCCGCCCGGCTACGCCACCACTGTCCGAACGTCGAAGGCGGGCGGATGCTCCATGTGCTTCTTGACGGCGCACTGGTCTGCGGCCCGCACCAGGGCGTCGTGGTACTTCGCCGGGAAGCCGGGCGGGACCTGGATGTCGAGGCCGACCTTCGCGACGAGGCCCGTCCGCGGATCGCGCTCCGTCCGCTGGACGATGCGGATCCCGTCGATCGGGAGGCCGCGCTGCTTGCAGAAGGACAGGACGTAGATGCCCGCGCAGGTGCCAACGGAGGCCAGGAACAGCGTGAACGGAGCCGGGGCGGATCCCTCCCCGCCTCCCTGGGGGGACTGGTCGGTGCGGATCGTATAGGGACCGTACTCGGCGTCGACGCGCGCGCCGCCGGGAAACGTGATGATCATGTCCATGGCTTGTTGGATGCGGGTGCGCGGGAATTGGTGACGGCCGGCGGAGCTGCCGCCGGCGCTCCCCTGGAGCATCACGCGCGTCGAAGCAGGTAGGTCCCGCCGCCGACGCCATCGGCGGCGAAATCGACGGCCTGGTAGCCCCGGCCGAGGTACCCGGCGAACATCTCGCGGGACGCCGCGCGCCACTCGCGCGCGAGGGCGGGCTCGCTCGCGAGCATCTCCTGGTATCTCCCGGGCACGGCCACCGCCAGCTCGTCGTCTCCGCGCGACATGTCCCAGCCGGCGCACGCCTGCCAAGCGCCGCGAGGCTCGGTGGCGTTCACGCGGACGACGCCGGGAAACGCCTGGAGGGCGCCATCGCGCCGGGGGCCGGAGCCGGCCGCCAGCGCGGTCTCGACGCGCGGCGAGCGGAGTCTCCACTCGGCGATGAACCTGTCGGTTGGCGCGCCGCGGTGCAGGGGGCTGTCGGACGCGCCGTAGAGGTCCTCCGCGTACTCCCGGACCGTGGCGCCGAGGCGGCGCAGGTTGAGGTGGGCGTTGACCGCCGCCAGCGGATCGAAGCTCCATTCCACGAGATCGACGTTCTGCGCCAGGCAGGCGCGCCGCTGCTCCAGCTTCAAGGCTCGCGCGACGCCGGCTGCACGGCAGGCCGGCCGGACGGCGAGCATGTGCGACCACTGGGTCGGGCGGCCGTCCTTGACGGCGGCCATGGAATAGACGAAGCCCGCGAGACGGGCGCCGTCGTACGCGCCGAGGAGAATCCCGCCCCGCTTCAGTGTGGCGACGAACATCGGGATGCCCACGGCGTCGGCGAGGTCCGTGTACCCCCACACCTCGGCCTCGAGCGCCAACACCTCCTGGAACTCGGGAACGCTGCGGAGGCGGCGGATGATCATCGGCTCAGGATCCCGGATGCGGCATGCGGAACGCAGGCCTCGGGAGGGGGGCGCGGGTCCCGCCGCCCGCCAGGATGAGCGCCGGCAGTTCGCTCAGCGTCGTGACGACCGGCACATCCTCGCAGCCCGGCCCGAGGCCGCTCGGCAGAGGGCTGGCCAGGCCGTCCCCGCTCCGCCGCAGCAGGACAGCTCGCATGCCGGCCTGGCGCGCGCCTTCGATGTCGGCCTTCACGCTGTCGCCCACCATCACGGCGGCGGCGGCGGGCACGCCGACGGCGGCGAGGGCGGCCTGGAAGATCGCCGGGTGCGGTTTGAGGAAGCCGAGCTGCGCCGACGACACCGACGCCGCGAAGAGGCCGCGCAGGTCGAAGTGCGCCGCGAACTCGTCGAGCGGCCGCCGGGTGTTCGAGATGAGGCCGATTCTCAGGCCCGCGGCCGAAAGCGCCCGCAGCGCCGGCTGCACGTCGTCGTACAGAAAGAAGTGCCGGAAGACCGCCCATTCGTCGTAGATGTCCCGGGCCGCCAGCTCCGCGCCAGGCCCGCCGCCGCCCATGTGCCCGATGATGGCGCGCGCGTAGTCCACGAAGAGCCGCGCGTCGTCGTCGTGGGCCCTGACGTCGTCGAGGATCGTCGCCGCCCGCCGCACGGCCTCGCGGAACCTGGAGGTGTCCACGGCCACGCCGCGGCGGGCGCAGAAGCGGCCGTACCCTTCGGCCTGGAGCGACGGGCCCGGGTAGATCAGCGTGAAGTCCACGTCGAAGAACACCGCTTGGATCAGCACCGCCGAGCCTCCCGCCGCCGTCCGGGCGCCGCTCATTATACCGGCGCGCGCGCCGGGGCCCGGCGGCCGTTGCGTATAATGGCTTGTGCCGACGGCGCCGCGCGCCGCGACGGCACGAAGGAGACGACCGATGACCACACGCATCGCGGCGGTTCTTGTCCTGGCGGCGCTTGCCGCGCCGTCAACGGCGGTCGCTGGCCCGCGCGTCACGATCACGTTCCGCTCGGGGGATCGCATCCGTGGCGAGCTCCTCGACTTCGGCGGCGTCGGGTTCACGATTCGGGTAGGCAACAACGAACAGCGGATTCCTCCCGGCGACGTCGCCGTCATCGACCTGACCAACGGCGGCGTGACCGCGGCGGAAGCGGCGAAGATCCGGGACGGGCGCGCCTTCGTCGTCCTCCACGGGGGCGACACTTTCTACGGCAGCTTGTACGACATTGGCGGGACCGACCCCCTCCAGATCATCTTTCGGACGCCCTACGGCGACCGGACGGTGACCTCGTCCCAGGTGGCGCGCATCTACTTCGCGAGGTGGATCGGGATGCCGACGGTCGAAGCTTCTGGCGGCACGACCCAGGAGGGGAGCGTCGACCAGGGCGGCGGCGTCGTCGTCCCCGGAAACGTCTGTTGGACCGCCACGACGTACACGGTCCGCCGCGGGCAGCACGTCGCCTTCGATGCCCGGGGCGAGATCCGGTTGAGCTCGGATCCGAACGACGTCGCGGGTGTCGGCGGGTCGAAGATCGGCCGGATGTTGTCGAACGCGCCGCTCCCGAACGTCCTCGCCGGCGCGTTGATCGGACGCGTCGGCTACTCGCGCCCGTTCGGCATCGGCGATCAGCAGCAGGGCCTGCAGATGCCGGCGGACGGCGTGCTGTTCCTCGGCATCAACGACGCCGACTGCCACGACAACGCCGGCCAGTTCAGGGTCAGGATCACGCCGATGTAGCGGCGGCTGGACCGTGGCGTCGATTGTCGCACCCGGGCGGCCCGGGGATCCGCCGAGTTCGGGCGGGTCCCGGGCCGCTCGCGCGTTTGGCGCTAAAATGTAACGATCACCATGGCCGACTGGAAGAGCACCCTCAACCTGCCCACGACAAGCTTCCCGATGAAGGCCAACCTGCAGGTGGCCGAGCCGCAGATGCTGGCCCGCTGGGACGCCATCGGCCTCTACCGCAAGCTGCGCGATCGCCGCCGGGGCGCGCCGGTCTTCTACCTCCACGACGGCCCGCCCTATGCGAACGGCAACGTGCACCTCGGCACCGCGCTGAACAAGATCCTCAAGGACGTCGTGGTGCGGTCGCGGTCCATGGCGGGATTCGACGCCCCGTACGTTCCCGGCTGGGACTGCCACGGCCTGCCCATCGAGCTCAAACTGCTCAAGGAGCTCGGGCCGAAGGCACGCGAGATGAGCGTGGCCGGCCTGCGCCGGGCCTGCCGGGAGTACGCGGGCCGCTACGTGGACATCCAGCGCGAGCAGTTCAAGCGCCTCGGTGTGCTCGGCGACTGGGGCGATCCCTACCTGACGATGGACTACCGCTACCAGGCCGCCATCGTGCGGGCGCTCGGCACGTTCGTCGAGCGCGGCATGGTGTACAAGGGCAAGAAGCCCGTGCACTGGTGCATCCACTGCCGCACGGCGCTCGCCGAGGCGGAAGTCGAGTACGAGGACCACGCCTCCCCATCGATCTACGTCGAGTTCCCGCTGGGGGCCGAGGGGTCGGCCGCGCTCGCCTCGCGGTTCCCCGGACTCGAAGGGCGTCGGGTGTCGGCGCTCATCTGGACAACGACGCCCTGGACCATTCCGGCCAACCTGGCGCTCGCGTTCCACCCGGACGCCGTCTACGCCGTCTGTCCCGTCGACGGCAGGGCCGTGATCGTGGCCGAAGCCCTCGTTGAGGGCCTGTCCGCGGCGCTCGGCCGGCCGTTCGAGGAGCCGGTGGCGCGCGTGCCGGGCACGGCGTTCGAGGGGCTGAAGTTCCGCCATCCGCTCTATGAGCGGGACTCGGTGGGCGTGCTGGCCGACTACGTCACGCTCGACACGGGCACCGGGATCGTGCACACCGCCCCGGGACACGGCAGCGAGGACTTCCAGACCGGCGTGAAGTACGGGCTCGACATCTACGCTCCGGTGGCCGCCGACGGGCGGTTCACCAGCGATGTGGAGCGCGTTGCCGGCCTCACCGTCTTCGAAGCGAACCCGGTCGTGGAGGCCGCCCTCGGCGAGGCCGGCGCGCTCTGGAAGACGGAGTCGTTCTCGCATGCGTACCCGCACTGCTGGCGCTGCCGCAACCCCGTGATCTTCCTCGCCACGTCGCAGTGGTTCATCGCCATGGACGACACCGGGCTCCGGCGCCAGGCCATTGCCGAGACGCGCCGCGTCCGATGGGTGCCCGAATGGGGCGGCGATCGGATGCGGAGCATGGTGGAAACCCGCCCGGACTGGTGCATCTCCCGCCAGCGTACGTGGGGCGTGCCCATCCCGGCGCTCACGTGCTCCTCGTGCGGCGAGGCCGTGCTGACCGCCGGGCTCGTGGAGCGGGCGGCGGCCGTCTTCGAGCGGGACGGCGCGGAGGCCTGGTACGAGCGCCCCGTCGCCGACTTCGTGCCCGAGGGGCTCGCCTGCCCCTCGTGCGGCGGCACCGCGTTCGAGCGCGAGCGGGACATCCTGGACGTGTGGTTCGACTCCGGCTCGAGCCACGAGGCGATCCTCGTGGTTCACCCGGAGCTGCACTGGCCGCCGGACCTGTATCTCGAGGGCACCGACCAGTACCGCGGCTGGTTCCAGAGCTCGATGCTGGTCGCCCTCGGGACGCGCGGGCGGGCGCCGTACGATCAGGTGCTGACGCACGGGATGGTGGTCTCCGAGGACGGCACGAAGATGTCCAAGTCCCTCGGCAACGACGTGCCGCCCGACGAGGTGATCCGGAAGACCGGGGCGGAGATCCTGCGCCTCTGGGTTGCCAGCGTGGACTTCCGCGAGGAGGTGCGCTTCGGGAGCGAGATCCTGGCGCGGGTCGTGGAGGCCTACCGGAAGCTGCGGAATACGCTCCGGATCCTGGCGGCCAACCTGTCCGACTTCGACCCCGCCGCGCACATGGTGCCGCCCCAGGCGATGGACGAGGTGGACCGCTACGCGATGGCCCGCTACGGGGAGTTCGCCTCCCGCGTCCTGACGGCGTACGACGAGTACGACTATCCGGCGATCTTCCAGGCGCTCAACGCCTTCGTTGCGGTGGACCTGAGCGCGTTCTACGTGGACGTCTCCAAGGACCGCCTCTACACCCTGGCCCCCGGCTCGCGCGGGCGGCGATCCGCGCAGACCGCGATGTTCGCCATCGCAGACGGCCTGGCGCGGCTCATCGCCCCCATCCTGCCGGTCCTGGCCGACGAGTACTGGGCCAGCCTGCCCGGCGAGCGCGAGGAATCGGTGCACCTGGCCGAGTTCCCGACGCGGGTGGAGCTGTTCCGCGACGCGGAGCTCGTGGCGCGCTGGTCGCGGCTGCTGAAGCTCCGGGCCGCGGTCAATGCGGAACTGGAACGGCTCCGGCAAGCGAAGGCCATCGGGCAGTCGCTCGAGGCCGCGGTGCACCTGCGCGGCACCGGGGCCCTCGCCGACCTCATCGCCTCCTACCGGGACGAGTTGCCCGGCTTGTTCATCACGTCGCAGGTGGACGGCGAGACGGACGCCCCCTCGGCCGGCGCCGAGCCGGAGGCCGGCGCGATCTACCGCGAAGACGAGCACAGCGCCGTGCACATCGTCGCGGAGCGGGCCGCCGGCGTGAAGTGCGAGCGTTGCTGGCGCTACGTGCCCGCCGTGTCGAGCGACCCGGAGCGCGAAGGCGTCTGCCCGCGCTGCGAGGCCGTGCTGGCGGCCGCGCGATGAGCGCCGCGGCGGACGCGGGGCCGGCCTGCCGCAGGGCCGTCCGGCTGGAGGCGGCGCTGGCGGCGGCCGTCATCCTCCTCGACCAGCTGACCAAGGCGCTGGTGAGGCGGGAGATCCCGCTGCACGACAGCGTGCCCGTCGTGCCCGGCGTGCTGAACCTCGTGCACGTGCGCAACACGGGCGCGGCCTTCGGGTTCCTGAACGACGTCGACTTCCCCGGCAAGGCGGCCGCGGTGGCCGTCGTGGCGACCGGGGCGCTCATCGGGATCGCGCTGTACGCGGCGCGGGTGTCGTCGCGCCAGCGCCTCGCGCGTGCCGGCCTCGCCTTGATCATCGGCGGCGCCGTCGGCAACCTGATCGACCGCCTCGCGTTCGGCTCGGTGGTGGACTTCGTGGACGTCGTGTTCGGCGCCTGGCACTTCTGGGCGTTCAACGTCGCCGACTCGGCCATCACGGTCGGGGTCGCGGCCATGCTCGCGGACATGATGGGGTTGAACAGGCATGCTCCCTCGACTCCTTGAGCTGGGGCCGTTCACGGTCTACAGCTACGGCGTCCTGCTCGCGTCGGCGTACCTGCTGGCGCTGTACGTCGCCTTCCGCCGGGCGCGCCGCTTCGGCCTCGACGCGACCCGCGTGCTCGACCTGGGCGTCTACATCATCATCGCCGCCCTGATCGGGGCCAAGCTGCTGCTCCTGATCGTGGACTTCGACCACTTCAGGCGGCACCCCGGCGAAATCTGGACACTCGTGCGCACGGGCGGCGTCTTTTACGGCGGCCTCATCGTTGCGTTCGGCGTGGGCCTGTGGTACGTGCGGAGGCACCACCTGCCGCTGTGGCCGGTAGCCGATGCGGTGGCGCCTGGCCTCGCCCTCGGGCACGTCGTCGGCCGCTTCGGATGCCTGCTGGCCGGCTGCTGCTACGGGAAGCCGACGACGGTCCCGTGGGCCGTGACCTTCACCGATCCGTTCGCCGCGAGCAATGTCGGCACGCCGCTCCACGTTCCGCTCCACCCGACGCAGCTGTACGACGCCGGGGCGGAGTTCCTGATCCTGCTTTTCCTGCTCGCCACCGAGAGGCGCTGGCGCCGGCGCGCCGGGTGGACCTGGTGGACTTACATCCTCCTCTACGGAATCTCGCGGTACGTCATCGAGATGTTCCGGGGCGATCCGCGTGGCGCCGCGATGGGGCTGTCCACGTCGCAGTGGATCGCGCTGGGTCTGGTTCCGCTGTCGATCGCGATGCTGGCGGTGCTGTGGCGGCGCGGGCCCGCGGCGGCGCCGGCCGGGCCGGCCCCGGCCGCGCCGCGCAGGAAGCGGAGGGGCCGCTGATCGCGGCGCACGCAGCCGGGCCGGGGACCTGGCGATGCGGGCACCGGCGAGGCGGCCGCTGCGGAGAGCCATGGTCCACTACGAGTTCCGGGTCGAGGGCGAGGAGGCGGGCCAGCGCCTCGATCATTTCCTCGTCTCGAAGCTGAACGGGCCGTCGCGGTCGCAGGTCCAGCGCCTCATCAAGGACGGCCTGGTCGCCGTGGGCGGGCGCGGGAGCAAGGCGAACTACACCGTCCGCGCCGGCGACGCCGTCGCGGCGGATCTGCCAGACCCGGCGCCCGCCGCGCCGCAGCCCGAGGCGCTGCCCCTCGACGTGCTGTTCGAGGATGCCGACGTCATCGTCGTCAACAAGGCGGCCGGCATGGTCGTGCACCCGGCCCCCGGACACGCCAGCGGTACGCTGGTGAACGCCCTCCTCCACCACGTGGACGACCTGAGCGGCGTCGGCGGCGAACTGCGGCCGGGCATCGTGCACCGGCTGGATCGGGGCACGTCCGGGGTGATGGTGGTGGCCAAGCACGACGCCTCGCACCGCGAGCTGGCCCGGCAGTTCCACGACCGCGAGGTCGAGAAGGAATACGAGGCCCTCGTGTGGGGGCTGGTGCAGCAGGGGCGCCGGATCGACGCGGCCATCGGCCGCGACCCGCGCGACCGCACGAAGATGTCCCACCGCGCGCGGTACGCCCGGTCGGCCGCCACGCGCGTGACGCTCGCCCGGTTCCTCAACGGCGTCTCCTACCTGCGCGTCGCCATCGCGACCGGCCGCACCCACCAGATCCGGGTGCACCTGAGCGGCATCGGCCACCCCATTGTCGGCGACACCGTCTACGGGGGCGTGCGGAAGCAGATGCCCGCCCGCCTGCGGCCGGTGCTGCGGCTGGAGCGCCCCTTCCTTCACGCACGGCGCCTGGCGTTCACGCACCCGGCCGACGCGGCGAGGCGCCTCGAGTTCACCGCGCCGCTGCCCGCCGATCTTCAGGCCGTCCTGGACGAACTGGAGGCGCACGCCAGGGCCGGCGGGACCTGACGGCGCCTCCGCCCGTCAGCGCTCGAGCGCGCTGCCAAGCGAGGCCGGCTTCGCCCGGGCGCCGAGCCAGACGTTGCGGTAGGTCGTGCCGGCGATCACGGACATCTCGCCGCCGCTGCCAACCGGCGCGCCCAGATAGGCCACGTGGCGCGGCGGGTTGTAGGCGTTCGACACCGGGAGCGACTGGTCGTAGAGCTTCGCGCCGCCGAGCCCGTCGAACACCTCGAGCCGGAAGCCGTTGCTCCAGCTGCCCTTCCAGAAGTACGCCTTCGCGGGATCGAGCAGGAACACCATCGAGTAGCGGACGGCCGTGTCCGGCTCGATCTTGAACTGGTTGCCGCCGAACATCGCGCGGAAGTGGATGCAATTGGGAGGATTGCCCTCGAGGCCGCGGTACTGGGCGTCGATGCGCCAGAGGTTCGTCGTGTAGTCGCCGTCGCCGTCCTGCATGCCGAAGATCTTCGGCTTGTTGCTGGAAAAGCCCTGGGCGATCGGGTTGTTGGGCCGGAGCCCCTTCACCTCCATCGAGAACTCGCCGGCGCTGACGGCCTGGGGCAGGCGGTACCGCACGTAACTGCTGGACGAGTCGAGGCGGAGCCCGTCGCCGGGCACGAACGCCGTGGCCCCCACGCGTTCGCCCACGGTCTCGCCGTTGACCAGCGGGTCGTACAGCTCCCCCGCCCGGCTGTAGCCGGCGATCCGCGTCCTGAACGTCGCCGTGGCCGACCAGTCCGAGACGGCGGTCCCCTGCGCGACGCGCGCGCGCCAGTACAGGCGGGTGGCCGGCTGGAGGTCCGCGTCCACGGTGAACCCTGTCTTGCCGCTCGCGTCCTCGGCCACGCCGGTCTTGGTGACGGCCACAGGGTAGTAGAGGCTGGAGGCGCCGCTGTCGGCCGAGAAGGACGGGTTGTCGGCGATTTGGAACTCGTAGAGCTTCGCGCCGCCGGCCTGGGTCGAGGGCACGTTGCGCACGCTCAGCGTGGGGCGAAGCGTGGTCAACTGGACGTTGTCCACCGGCGCGTCCGGGACCGGGGCGGCCAGCGTCGCCGTGCCGGTCGACGGGCCGCTCGGCGCCGAGGGGGAGGATTCGACGACCTTGATCGGAGTGGTCTTATCGCTGCACGCTGACACGAACGAAACGGCCGCCACCAGGGCGGCTCCCCACAATGCACGCGGCACGGCGGCCTCCTCGGATCGGGCCGCCGCCCCGGTGACGGAGCGCCCCGCGGCGGCGGCGAGCAAGGTATCTTAGCGTACGCCCCGCGGCGCGAACCAGCGGGGACGGCAGGCGGCGAAACGGAGGAAGGCGAGCATGGAGGAACGCGCAGCGACGCTGCTCTCGAGTTCGGAGGCGTTCAAGGGCCGGATTTTCACGATCACCGTCGACCGGGTGCGCCTGCCCAACGGCCGGACGGCGACGCTCGACATGGTCCGTCACCGGGGCTCCGTCGTGCTCCTGCCCCTGGCAGACGACGGGCGCATCGTCCTGATCCGCCAGTACCGGTTCGCGCTCGACCAGTGGATCTGGGAGCTGCCCGCCGGCAGCCTGGATCCAGGCGAGGACCCCGTCGCGGCGGCCGCGCGCGAGTGCGAAGAAGAGATCGGCCTCGTGCCGTCGCGCGTCGAGCACGCCGGCTCCTGGTACCCGACGCCGGGCTTCTGCACGGAGGTCATGCACTACTACCGGCTGACCGGCCTTCGCCGGCCTGGCCCGGACCGTCCGCAGCCGCACGCGGACCCCGACGAGGACATCCGCGTGCACGTCTTCACGCTGGGCGAGGCGCGCGACATGGTCCGCCGTGGCGACATCGTCGATCTGAAGACCGCCTGGGGCCTGACGCTGGCCTGACGCCCCTGCCGAGGCCGGCAGGCGCGGCGGGCGCGGCCTGCAGGACGCGACGGCTCCCCGGGCTCGCGGCTCCCCGTGCGATAATGCCCGTTCAGGGACAGCGAGCCGGCCGCGATCGTCAGTGGCGTTGGCGGCCCGCGGCGATTCGAGAAAGGAACGCGCCCCCATGTCCGACCCGACCGTCCCGCGGCATCCCAAAGGCACGCGAGCCCGGATCCTCCTTACGTCGGTGTTCGGCCCCTACGCCCAGGACGACGAGTTCGGCAGCCGGTCGATCAACCCGATGGAGCTGTACCACAACCAGGTGACGCGGGAGCAGGGGCCGTTCTCGATCCGGATGTTCCACCGGTCGTGGGGCATCCTGTTCATCCAGCACAACATCTCGGCGCCGTGCGCGCTGCTCGACTTCCCCACCCGCGAGCGGTTCGTCGCAGAGCTGCAGCGGGGGGAGTACGACGTCGTCGGCATTTCGAGCATCATCGTGAACGTCGGCAAGGTGCGCGAGATGTGCCGGCTCGTGCGCGAGCACGCGCCGGGCGCCGCGATCGTCGTCGGCGGGCACGTGACCGCCATCCCCGGCCTGCATCGCCTGATCGATGCCGACCACATCGTGAGGGGCGAGGGCATCGCCTGGTTCCGCGCGTTCCTGGGCGAGCCCGCGGGGGCGCCGATCCGGCACCCTGCCATCCCGTCGGCGTTCGGTTTCCACCTGATGGGCCTGCGCGCGCCGCAGGGCGGCGGGTCGCCGGCCGCGACGATCGTGCCGTCAGTGGGCTGCCCCATGGGGTGCAACTTCTGCACGACCTCGGCCTTCTTCGGAGGCAAGGGCCGCGTCGTCAACTTCTTCGAGAAGGGGCAGGAGCTCTTCCGGGTGATGTGCGAGGCCGAGTCCCGGCTGAAGGTGAAGGCGTTCTTCATCATGGACGAGAACTTCCTGCTCTACAAGAAGCGGGCGATGGAGCTGCTCGAGCAGATGCGGGCGAAGGGGAAGGCCTGGCAGCTCTACGTGTTCTCCTCGGCGAACGCAATCGCGAAGTACTCGATGCGCGAGCTCGTCGAGCTGGGCATCAGCTGGGTGTGGATGGGCCTTGAGGCGAAGCAGAGCCGGTACAGCAAGCTGGCGGGCGCCGACACGATGGCGCTCACGAAGCAGCTGCAGGCGCACGGGATTGGGGTGCTGGGATCGACGATTGTCGGCCTCGACCACCACACGCCGGACAACATCGCGGGCGAGATCGAGCACGCGGTGTCGCACGAGACGGACTTCCACCAGTTCATGCTCTACACGCCGGTGCCGGGCACCCCGCTCTACCAGGAGATGGCGGACGAGGGCCGGCTCCTCGCGGACGTGGACCTGGCGGACATCCACGGCCAGGACCGCTTCAACTTCAGGCATGCGGCGATCCCGCGCGAGCAGTCGAAGCGGCTCCTCGACTGGGCGTTCCGGCTCGACTACGAGCGCAACGGGCCGAGCCTCTACCGCATGGCGCGGACGATGCTGGAGGGCTGGCGGCGGTACCGGGACGATCCCGACCCGCGCGTGCGGCAGCGGGCGCGCGACTGCGCCCGCGATCTGCGGCGCGGGTACGGCGCCGCGCTGTTCGCGATGGAGAAGTACCTGCGCCGGTCGAACGCGGAGGTCAGCGCCCGGATCGGCGCGCTGCGAAGGGAGATGGAGCGCGAGATCGGCGGCATCACGCGGTGGGTGTCGCGCCTGGCCGGCCCGGTGCTGCTGTGGTCCGCGCGCCGCGACGCGCGCCGGCACCCGAGGGGCCGCAGGCTCGAGCCGGCGACCTTCTTCGAGCGCCGCAACTGGCCGACAACCGCCTGAGGCGGCCGGCGCTCACGCGCCGAGCCCGATGGCCTCCTCAATCGTCGCGGCGTAGATGGCGACCGTGTCCGCCGGGTCCCTCGCGTAGCCGCCCGACAGCACGACCGCCACCGGGATGCCGGCGTCGCGCGAGGCGGCGAACGCCGCGGCGTCCCGCCGGCGCAGGCCGTCCATCGTCAGGCCCAGGCCGCCGAGCCGATCGTCGCCGTACGGATCCGCGCCCGCCAGGTAGAAGATGATGTCGGGGCGGGAGCCCACCACGGCCGGCAGCGCCGGCGCGAAGGCCTGCAGGTACTCTTCGTCGCCCGCGCCGTCGGGCAGCCCGATGTCGAGCGAACTCGGGGGCTTGATGCTCGGGTAGTTGCGTTCCTGGTGGATCGAGCAGGTGAAGACCGACGGGTCGCCTGCGAAGATGAAGGCCGTGCCGTTGCCCTGGTGCACGTCGGCGTCGAGCACCGCCGCCCGCCGGATGGCGCCGTCGCGCTGCAGCACGCGGATTGCGACGGCCACGTCATTGACGGGGCAGAAGCCTTCGCCCCTCGAGGGGAAGGCGTGGTGCAGCCCCCCGCCGATATTGGCGGCCGCCGCGAGCGGCGGGGCCTCCCGCGGCGCTCCGATCCGGGCAGCCTCCCCCGCGCGGCCGGCCGCCTCCAGCGCCAGGCGCGCCGCCAGCAGCGTGCCGCCGGCGTTGAGCAAGTACGACTCCGCGATGGCCGGCGTCCACGGCAGCTCGAGCAGCGCCAGGTCGGCCGTCGTGAACGAGCCCGAGCGGACCTTGTCGAGGTAGTCCGGCGTGTGGACGAGGGCCAGATCGTCCCATTCGGCCAGAGGGGGCTCCAGAACGTCGGCGGCGCGGACCAGGCCGGCGGCCAGCAGCCGCTGGACGACCTGTCCGTACACTTCCGAGCGCAGGATGTGGCCGCTGACACCCGGTTCGTACCGGGGCGAGTAGACCAGTCTCACGGGCGCACCTCAGTGGAGCCGCGGGCGGAAGCGCCTGGGGCAGGGCCGTCTTACTGGTGCGGAGCCACCGGGCGCATTATCGCACATCCGCCGCTCGATCGGGCTGCGCCGGCGCCGGGCCGTCGGGCCCGCCCGAGGGCGGGGCGGACTCCGGCTGGAGCGCCAGGGCCAGCACTTCGTCGATCGCCCTGACGAAGTGCACGGTCATGTCGCGCCGCAGATCCTCGCCGATGTCTTCCTTGATGTTCTTCTCGTTCTGCCAGGGCAACGCCACCGCGCGGATGCCGGCGCGACGGGCGGCGAGGACCTTCTCCTTGATGCCGCCCACCGGGAGCACGCGCCCGCTCAGGGTAATCTCGCCTGTCATGGCGAGATCGCCGCGGACCGGCCGGCCCGTGATCTCCGACGCGATGGCGGTCACCATCGCCGCGCCCGCCGACGGCCCGTCCTTGGGGATGGCCCCGGAGGGCACGTGGAGGTGGATCTCGGCGTCCTTGAAGAAGTCCTCCTTCACGCCGTAGCGGTCGGCGTTCGCGCGGAACCACGACAGCGCGGCGCGGGCCGACTCCTTCATGACGTCCCCGAGGTGCCCTGTCAGCGTCAGCGATCCGCCGCCGGGCATTCTCGAGGCCTCGATGAAGAGCACCTCGCCGCCGGTCGGCGTCCAGGCCAGGCCGATGGAGACGCCCGGGTTCTTCGTCCGCTCCTCGATTTCCTCGTCCAGGAACTTCGGCGCGCCGAGGAAGTCGGCGACCAGGGCCGGCGTCAGCGCCACCGGATCTTCGCGGCCTTCGGCCCTGAGGCGCGCCACCTTCCGGCAGAGCGCTGCGATCTCGCGCTCCAGGTTCCGGACGCCGGCCTCGCGCGTGTAGCCTCGGATGATGGCGCGCAGCGACTCGTCGGTGAAGGCGAGTTCGTCGGCGGACAGCCCGTGGTTCCGCACCTGCTTGGCGACGAGGTGCTCGACGGCGATCTTGAGCTTCTCTTCCTCGGTGTAGCCCGGTAGTTCCAGGACCTCCATCCGGTCGCGCAGCGCCGGCGGAACGGGGTCGAGGATATTGGCCGTCGTGATGAACAGGACCTCCGAGAGGTCGAACGGGACGTCCAGGTAGTGATCGCGGAAGGTGTTGTTCTGTTCGGGGTCGAGCACCTCGAGCAGCGCCGACGCCGGATCGCCCCGGAAGTCGGCGCCGAGCTTGTCGATCTCGTCGAGGATGAACACCGGGTTCTTGGATTCGGCCCGGCGCAGGCCCTGGATGATCTGGCCGGGCAGGGCGCCGATGTAGGTGCGGCGGTGCCCCCGGATCTCCGCCTCGTCGCGCATGCCCCCGAGGGAGACGCGCACGAACGCCCGGCCGAGCGACGTGGCGATGGACTTGGCGAGCGAGGTCTTGCCGACGCCCGGAGGGCCGACGAAGCAGAGGATCGGCCCCTTCACCGAGGGGTTGAGCTTGCGGACGGCCAGGTACTCGAGGATCCGGTCCTTGGCCTTCTCGAGGTCGGAGTGGTCGGCGTCGAGGATCGACTTCGTCCGGACCAGATCGATGACCTCGTCGGTCCGCGCGGACCACGGCACCGCGACGAGCCAGTCGATGTAGGTCCGCGCCACCGTGTACTCGGCGGCGGCGACGGGCATCCTGGCCAGGCGATCCAGCTCGCGGAGCGCTTCCTTCTTGACCGCGTCCGGCATGCCGGCCGCCTCGATCTTTTCGCGCAGCTCCTCGATTTCCTTGGCCTGGTCGTCGCCCTCGCCCAGTTCGCGCTGGATGGCCTTGAGCTGCTCGCGCAGGAAGTAGTCGCGCTGGTTCTTGCCGACCTCCGACTGGACCTGCGACTGGATCTTCGAGCCGAGCTCCAGGACCTCGAGCTCCTTGATCAGCACGCGATTGAGCTCCGCCATCCGCTCGCGGAGGTTGAGCGTCTCCAGCATGTGCTGCTTGGCGGCCGTCGTGATGGTGCTGAGGCTCGACGCGATGAAGTCGGTGAGGCGCCCCGGATCGGTGATCCCGAGCGCCAGCGTCTGGAGATCGTCCGAGAGCAGCGGCGAGAGCGACACGACCTGCTGGAAGTTCGACTTGATGTTCCGCTGCATCGCGTCGATCTCGAGGCGATCGGCGTCGGCTGACGTTTCGACCGCGCGCCGGACGCGGCCCCGTAGGTACGGCTCGGCCGACACGATCGCGTCAACGTGCACGCGCGCCAGGCCCTGGACGATCAGCCGGAGGCTGCCGTCGGGGAGCTTGAACATCTTGTGGATGTGCGTGGCCGTCCCGACGCCGTACAGGTCTTCCTGCCGCGGCTCCTCGACCGCCGCGTCCCGCTGCGTGCACACCGCAATCAGCTTCCCGCCGCCGATGGCCTCGTCCACCAGCTTGACCGAGCTGTCGCGCGCCACCGCCAGCGGCATGAACGAGTGCGGGAAGAGCACCGTGTCGCGCAGCGGCAGGATGGGCAGCTCGGCGGGGATTTCCGCCGCTTTCTCGATGCCTCCCAGATCGTCCGACCCGGGCGGTTCAGGCAGATCACTCATGGGCAACCCGTGGCTTCGGGCGGCTGGCGGCGCGGCGGCCGCCCGGGTCATACACACAGGAGGGCGCGGATCCCGGCCTCCGGCAGCCGGAAACCCGCCTGAAGAATGACCCAGTCAGCCGGAGATGTCAAAGAAGAGCGACGAGGACCGCTGCGCCAGGAGCCGATCCCGCTGGAGGGCGTTCTCCCGCGCCTGCTCGCAGTCCTTGCACCGCACCGCGAACGGGAGCGCCCGCAGCCGCTGCTCGGAGATGTCCTCGCCGCACTCGTAGCAGTACCCGTATTCCCCCTCTTCCAGGCGCGAGAGCGCTTCGTTGATGCGCGTCAGGGTCTCCGCCTTCATCTGGATCAGCGCGAACTCGATGTCCTCCTGGATGTCCGCCTCGGAGCTTTCCCCCTGGTCGAAGACCTCGCTCATCTTGCCGTGCCCGCTTTCCGTGCGGACGTCGCGGATCTTCTCGTGCACTTCGCTCATGATTTCACGCCGGCGGTCTTCGAGCATGCGCTTCAGTTCCTCGTAGCGCACGCTCGACATGCCCTTGACGCGTGTCCCGTTCGTTGCCATGGCGCCTGACGCTCCTTTCGCGTCATCTGGGGGCGACGAGGATCCCTGCCGTTGACCCCGGCTTGCAAAGAATCTGCCATTCTTGCGGATCCCGCTGACTGCTGTCAAGGCTCTTGTCAAACCGTCAACCTCCGACCGATTGTGTCGCCCTTGTTGTCTTTAGACGCCTCACCCGCAGGGAAGGTTCTACCAGCCGGCCGTGGAATTCCTGTTCTCCATCCAGGCGGCCCAGCCCGGGACCGGGTGTCGCCGAGACGGCGTGCCGGAGCCGCCCTGCACAACGGACCTATTGCAGCAGCGACACACTCGTGTGGCCGAATTGACCACTCGCCGCGGTGCCGTCGACACCCGGAGTGGCCAGCCGCCGTCGTGAGCGCCGACACCCAGAAGCGCTCGTTGACGCACGGAGGCTGGCGTGTCAGGCTTGAGGCATGCGTTGTCCGGTCTGCGGAACTCGGGCGGCCAGGCGGTTCTGCCCGGCCCTGGGCCGTCAGCTGTGCTCCGTGTGCTGCGGGACCAAGCGCCAGGTCGACATCCGCTGCCCGGAATCCTGCGGCTATCTTTCCTCTGCCCGCAGCCATCCTCCGGCTGCCGTTCGCCGGCAGCGGGACCGCGACATGGATGCCATCCTGCCGGCGCTCGCGGGCCTGTCCGAAGCCAGGCAGCAGTTGTTCCTCTACACCCTGACGCTCGTCGACCGGCTCAGAGGCGACGGATTGGAGGCGGCGACTGATGCCGACGCGGCCTCGGCCGCTCGCGCTCTCGCGGAAACCTACGAAACGGCTTCGAGGGGCCTCATCTACGAGCACCGCGCGGATTCGCTGCCCGGCCGGCGGATCGCCGCGGGCATCCGCGAGGTGTACGAGGAGCTCGGCCGGAATCGCCCTTCGGGGTTCGCGGCGGACGCGGCGGCGGTCCTGCGGCAGTTGGAGGACGTTGTCACGTCCGTCCAGCGGTCGTCGCCGACGGACCAGCGGGCCTTCCTCGGGCTGGCCGAGCGCCTCTCCGCCGTCCTCCGTCCGCCCGGCGCCCCGCCGGCAGCCGGGTCTGGCGCGGGCGGGCCGGGTTCGCCGCTCATCCTGCCGTAAGCCGCTGGCGGCGCCTTTCCGCGGCCGAAAGGCGCCGCCTGGCGTGATCGATAGTGATAAGATGGGTTGTTGCGCGCCTGCGGCTGGGTTCGCGTGTTCAGCCGCCGAGGCGCCGGGGTGTGGAACGATGGCCAAACGCTGTGAAGTGTGTGGAAAGGGCCCCGTCGTCGGGCGCAGGGTCAGTCATGCGCACAACGTGTCGCCGCGGCGGTTCGAGCCGAACCTCCAGCGCGTCAGGGTGTCACTGAACGGGGGCACGAAGTATATGCGGGTCTGCACCCGCTGCCTCCGCTCGAAGAAGGTCGTCAAGGCCGCGTGAAGGAGACGGACATGCGCCACGCGATCAGCACGAACGACGCGCCGAAGGCCATTGGGCCCTACTCGCAGGCGGTCCGCGCGGGCAGCCTGGTGTTCGTGTCCGGCCAGGGCCACGTGGACCCGGCGACCGGCGAGGTCGTGGCGGCCGGCGACATCGCCGCCGCGACACGCCGCGTGATGGACAACATCGGCGCGATCCTCCAGGCTGCGGGCGCGTCGTTCGACCACGTGGTCCGCACGACGGTCTACCTGGCCGACATGAACGACTTCGCGGCCATGAACGCGGCCTACGCCGAGTACTTCTCCTCGCCGGCTCCGGCGCGCACGACCATCCAGGCCGCCCGCCTGCCGAAGGACCTGCGCGTCGAGATCGACGTCATCGCGTCCCTGTAGCCGGGCCCTGAGGGGCCCGCGACAGGTCGAGCGGCACGGCCCTCGCCCGTTCCACGGCCACCACTCCGGGGATGCCGCGCAGCGACTTCATCACCTTCTCCAGGTGCTTCATGTCGCTGATCTCGATGGTCACCCGGATCCACCCGCGCTGCTCGTCGTCGGTGCGGGCTTCGATGTCCACGATGTTCGTGTTGACCGACGCGATCGCCGCGCTGACCGCCGCCACCATGCCCTTGCGATCCTGCACCTGGATGCCGAGGCGCACCGTGTACTGCCCGGGTTGGGCCGACTTGGTCCACTCGACGTCGATGCGCCGCTCGGGATCGTAGAGCAGGCTGGTCACGTTCGGGCAGCTCGCCGCGTGCACGGACACGCCCTTGCCGCGCGTGATGTAGCCGACGATCCGCTCGCCGTGGATGGGATTGCAGCAGCGGGCGCGCACCACCAGCACGTCGTCGGCGCCGCTGACCCTGATGGAGTCCCCGCTGCCGAGGCCGATGACCTTCTTGACGGCGGACCTGACCGCGGACTCCCGCTTCTCCTTCAGCTCGCCGTCGGGCGACGCCCGGGCGAGCACCTGGCGGGCGCCCACGCGCCCGTAGCCGACGGCGGCGAGGAGATCGAGGCCGTTGGGCACGCCCCACTCCGGCGCGATCGGGTCGAGCCCCGGGCCTTCCAGCAGCGCCTTCAGGTTGACGGCGAAGCGCCGGCCAGCCTTCTCGAGGAGCTTGCGGCCGATCTCGATGGCCCGCGCTTTTTCCTCGGCGTGCAGGAAAGCCCTGATCCGGTTCCGGGCCCGCGTCGTGACGACGAAGTTCAGCCAGTCCCGGCTCGGCCGGTGCTTCGCGCTCGTGACGATCTCGACGACGTCCCCGTTCCGCAGCCGTGTCCGCAGGGGCATCATCTTGCCGTTGATGCGGGCGCCGACGCACTGGTGCCCGACGTCCGAGTGGATCGAATAGGCGAAGTCGATGACGGTGGAATCGCGCGGCAGCGACTTCACCTGGCCCTTCGGCGTGAAGGTGTAGACCTCGTCCGGGTAGAGATCCACCTTCAGGTTCTGGATGAACTCCTGCGGGTCGCGGACCTCCTGCTGCCACTCGAGGGTCTGCCGCAGCCACTGGAAGTAGCGCTCGTCGTTGGCGGCGCCGACGCGCCCTTCCTTGTACTTCCAGTGCGAGGCGATGCCTTCCTCCGCCAGCCTGTGCATCTCCTGCGTGCGGATTTGCACCTCCACGGCCACGCCCTTCGTCGTCATGACCGACGTGTGCAGGGACTGGTAGCCGTTGGGCCGCGGCGTGGCGATGAAGTCCTTGATGCGCCCGGGCACGGGCGGCCAGGAATGGTGGACGATGCCGAGCGCGGCGTAGCAGTCCTTGATGGTATCGGTGATGACGCGGATGGCGAGGAAGTCGTAGACCTGCTCGAGATCGATCTGCTGCCGCCTGAGCTTCTGGTGGATGCTGTAGAGCCGCTTGCTGCGGCCGTCGATCTCGATGACGGGGATCTGGGCCTCCTTCAGCGTGGCGGCCATGCTGCGGCGCATCTCGTCGAGCAGGCCCTCGGTGGCCTTGCGCCGGCGCTCGACGCGGGCCTTCAGCGCCTCGTACGCCTCGGGCTCCAGGTGGCGGAACGCGAGGTCCTCGAGCTCGTTCTTGAGCCGGCTCATCCCGAGCCGATTCGCGATGGGGGCGTAGATGTCGAGCGTCTCCCGGGCCGTCCGCTGCCGGCGCTCCTCGGGCATTGCCCCGAGCGTCCGCATGTTGTGCAGGCGGTCCGCCAGCTTCACGAGGACGACGCGGATGTCGTCGACCATCGCCAGGAGGATCTTCCGGAAGTTCTCCGCCTGGCGCTCCTCGCTGGACGAGAAGGGAATGACGCTGATCTTCGTCACGCCCTCGACCAGGTGCGCGACCTCCCGCCCGAAGAGCTCCTCGATCCGTTCGACCGTGGTCAGCGTGTCTTCGACGACGTCGTGGAGGAGGCCCGCGATGATGGCCGCCGGGTCGAGCTTCATGTCGGCCAGCAGGTGGGCCACCTCGAGCGGATGGACGAGGTACGGCTGTCCGGACTGGCGCACTTGCCCCTGGTGAGCCATCGCCGAGAAGACGTACGCCCGCCTCAGCAGCTCGATGTCCGCCTCGGGCATGTACGTCTGAGCCCGGGCCACGAGGTCTTCGAAGCGGATCATGGCGGCCGGTGCCGACGCGCCCGACGCACGCGCGGCCAGGCTTCATCATAGGAAGCGCCCTCCGGGCGGTCAAGAAGGGACGCCGCCGCGGAGGTCCTCGTCCGACAGAACGGCCCTGCGCGCCCCGCCGTGTTGCTTGACTCGCCCTTTTTTGGTTCACTATACTGGCGCGGCTTGGGAACCTGTCCCTTCAGTCCGGAGGATCGCCAGTCCCGCCGGCCTGAAGGGTGCTGTGCCGTTTCTTGTGGGTCTGACTGGGCCGTCTCAGGCCGCTTGCATCCGCGCGTCGCGGGAAAGGTAAGGGGGACATCATGTTGAGGGGACTTCGGCGGGTCGCACCGCTGGCCGCCGTGTTGGCGCTCGCCGTGTTGGCGACTGGCTGCGGCCAGTACGCGAAGCTCCAGGCCAGACAGGCATTCAAGGAAGCCAACCTCCTGTACTCGCAGCAGGACTACAAGAGAGCGGCGGCGAAGTACGAAGAGGTGATTCAGAAAGACCCCTCGATGTCGGTCGCCTATTTCTACCTGGCCAACAGCTACGACAACCTCTACAAGCCGTCGCGCAAGGGCGAGGCGGAGAACGACTCGTACCTGACGAAGGCCGTTGAGTACTACCAGCTCGCCGGCGAGAAGGAGGCCGATCCGACGCTGAGGAAACGGTCCTTCGAGTTCCTCGTCGCCGCCTACGGCGCCGACAAGCTGAACGATCCCTCGCAGCAGGAGCCCATCGTCAACCGCATGATCGAACTCGATCCGCAGGACGTGACGAACTACTTCGCGCTGGCCAAGATCCGCGAGGACGCGGGCGACTACGAGAAGGCCGAAGAGGTGCTGCTGCAGGCGAAGCAGGCCCGCCCGAACGATCCCCAGGTGTACCTGCAGCTGGCGGGCTTCTACAACCGGCAGGAGGAGTTCGAGCAGACGATCGACGCCCTGAACCAGCGCGCGGCGATCGAGCCGAACAATCCCGAGGCGTTCTACACCATTTCGACCTACTACTGGGACAAGGCCTATCGCGACTTCCGCCTCAAGGACGCCGAAAAGCTCGATTTCGTGATGAAGGGCATCGCCGAGGTCGACAAAGCCCTCCAGCTGAAGGCCGACTACATGGAGGCGCTGACCTACAAGAACCTCCTGCTCCGGCTCCAGGCGAACCTCGAGAAAGACCCGTCCAAGCAGTCGGCGCTTCTCAAGGAGGCCGACCGCCTGCGTGACATCGCGCTCGACATGAAGAAGAAGCAGGTCGCGGGCATCAAGTAGGCCGGTCCCGCCCGGCGGGAGCGTTCAGGGGCCGCCGAACTCCCCGGTTCGGCGGCCCCGAGTGCTGTACGCCACGCCCTTGCTGCCTCGGGCGGCGCACCCGCTCGGTGAGCCGGCGGCCGGCGGCCGGCGGCGGCGAAGCGCCAGGACCCGCTTGAGCGGCCGCAGGCCGGGCGATCGCCGCGGCTCTGGGAAATGAGTTGTCGGAGAAGACGCGCGCGCCAGGGGGCACTCTGGGGGCCCCAGGCGCGTCTCCAGGCGCGCGGGTACGAAAAGCAGGGCCGGGGGAGTGCGCGGCGCGCCCCCCCGGCCCTGCCAACGGGTTTCCATGCGCGAGCGGGCGGCGCTGCGCCGCCCGTTCCGGTACGGGCCTCCCTTAGCCTCCCGTGACTCCGGCGGCGGCGCGCATCCCGTCGGTGACGATGCCGACCTTCTCAACGCCCGCGCCCTTCGCAGCGTCGATGACCTCGATGATGTCGCCGTAGCGCAGCGTGCCGGCTCCGACGATGAACATCGTCTTCTCCTTGCGCTGCTCGAAGATGTTGCGCAGGCGCCCCTCGAGATCCGCGAGGGTGATGTCCTGCTTGTTCACCGAGATGCGCCGGTCGGCGGAGTACTCGAGCACGATCTGGCTGCTCGTGTCAGCCTGCTGCTGGGCCCCCTTGGTCTCGAGCGGCAGGTTGATGTCGATCCCCTTCTGCGTGAGGGGCAGGGCCGCCATGAAGATGATCAGCAGGACGAGCAGCACGTCGATGAGCGGCGTGACGTTCATGTCCGCGCTGGCGTGCATCTCCGCCGCTCTGATGTTCGTCTCCGCTCCGAGGTGCTGGTGGTGGCGCGCCATTACTCACCTCCCCCGCCCCGGCCGATCTTGCGCTCGGCGATGAGGCCGATGTTCTCGATGTTCGCCTCGCGCAGCCGGTCCATGGCGTTCATGATGGCCGAGTAGGGAGCGTCCTCGTCGCCCTTGATGAGGACGATCTTCTCCGTCTTGGTCTCCATGAGCGTCTGGATCTGGTTCCGCAAGTCGCCATCCTGAACCGGGACGCCGTTGAGGTACAGGCGCTTGTCGGACGTGACCGCCACGACCGTCTGGTCCTGCGTCTCGGGCTTGTCCTCGGTGTTCGACGCCTGCGGGAGCTTCACGCTCACGCCCTGCTGCAGCATCGGGGCGATGAGCATCATGATGATGAGCAGCACCAGCATGACGTCCACCAGCGGCGTGACGTTGATGTCCGCCTTGAGGCCGCCCTTGCCGCCGCCAACATCCACAGCCATTGTAGCCGTCTCCTCTGCCTGACTGCCTGAGCGCCGCGCGGCGCACGGCCAGGCCCGTGTGCGGGCCGGGCCGCCGCCGGAACGCGCGGATCTAGGCGGTCTTCTTGATGAAGTAGTCGACGAGCTCCGACGAGGAGTTGTCCATCTCGACGTTGAAGAACTCGATCCGGCCGGTCAGGTAGTTGTAGAACCACACCGCCGGGATGGCCACGAGAAGGCCGAGCGCCGTCTCGACGAGGGCCTCCGAGATGCCGGCCGACACGGACCCGAGTCCGCCCGACCCGGTGGCCGCGATGCCCTGGAACGCCGTGATGATGCCCACGACGGTGCCGAGCAGGCCGACGAACGGGGCGGTCGCCCCGATCGTGGCGAGGGAGGCCACGCCGCGCTTCAGGTCCGAGCCGGTCAGGGCCGTCGCCCGCTGGATGGCGCGCCGGACGGTGTCCATCATGTCGTCGCGGCTGAGGGCGGCGCCGCCGGACTCGGCCTGGAACTGGTACTCGTTGAGGCCGGCGAGGACGACCTTCGCGAGGTGGCTGTAGCGGTAATCCTTCTTCTGCGACAGCGCGATGGCCTCCTTCAGGCGGCCCTCCTTGAGGTGCTTGGCCACCTGCGGCGCGTACAGCTTCGACTGCTTGCGGGCCTGCAGGAACGTGTAGAAGCGCTCGATGGCCACGCCGAACGAGATCATCGACATGATGAACAAGACCCACGCGATGGCCTTCGCGAAGAATCCCATCTGGTGCCACATCTCAATGAGGTTCATGACTCTCAATCCTCCAGAAATCCAACCGCGTTGCTGACTCGCCCGGGACGGCCGGCCCAGCCGACCCCCGGTTCCCGCTCGACGCCGCCGGCCGACGCGCCTACTGCAGCGTGAAGTTCACGGTGACCGTCATGATGACGGGAACCGGCACGCCGTTGAGCAAGGTCGGCGTGAACACCCACTGGCGCACGGCGTCGAGCGCTGCCTGGTCGAGCAGCGGGATCGAGCGAAGCACGCGCGCGTCACTGACTCTCCCGTCCGGCCCGATGGTGGCCTCCACGATGACCACCCCCTGCACGCGCGCCGACTGCGCGATGCTGGGATACACGGGATTCACGTTCTTGATCTTCGTCGGCGGCCGGATGTTCCCGCCCACGCGCACCGGCGCCATCGGCGGCGGCGGCGGCGGCGGCGGGGCCTCGGGCAGGCCGCCTACGACGCCGCCCACGACGCCACCGGGCACCCCGCCTTCGACGCCTCCCGCCACACCGCCTTCAGGGGCCTCGATGCCCGTCTCTGGCCGGATCTCCGCCGGCGCCTCGACGGGAGCGGCGGCCGGGTTCACGTCCAGAACGGGCTTCGGCGCCGCAGCCGCAGGGGGCGGCGGCGGCGGCGGCGGCGGCGGCGGCGGCGGCGGGGCGGCCACAAACGCCATCATCGCGGGCGGCGTCGGCAGGACGTCCGCGGCCATCAAGGGAATGATGACGATCGCCCCGATGAGCAGCGTGTGAAGGATGATCGAAAGCGGCACGGTGTACCACTTCCGACTCCCGAGGGTGATTGAGGACTGTACGACATCCCCGAACATATCACGTGGCACCGGTATGTCCTCCTAACCTCGTCGACTCACGCGATTCACGAAGCCCTCGGACCGAGCAGCCCGATTGGGGAGCCGCCCGCTCGGGGCTTCGGCGCGAGCGGGCCCGGCCGCAGGATCGACCCGAAGCCGAGCCGCTGGCCCCGCTGCGAGCCGAAGCACGAAGGCGGCCGATTATATCGGGAGCCAAAATGCCGTGTCAACGGACATCAGCACGTCAGCGCCCGGACCCGGGAGCCGCCTCGCATTCTATTAGACACCGAACCGCCGAAACCGGCCATCGCGACCCCGCCGGCCCCTGGGTGGCGCCCGGCGCTCCGCGAGCGCCACGCGCCGCCTCACGACGGCGACCGGCCGATCCGCATCTCGTAGAACGACCGCCACACGAAGACGAGGGCGGCCGCGACCGACACGGCCGCCAGCGCGATGGCCACGCCGGCCCCCGCGTCCGCCGTGAGCATCACCCCGAGCTCGACGGCCAGCAGGCCGAACAGCGTCGTGAACTTGATGACGGGGTTCATCGCGACCGACGATGTGTCCTTGAAGGGATCGCCGACGGTGTCGCCCACGACGGTCGCCGCGTGCAGGGGCGTCCCCTTCTCCTTCAGCTCGACCTCGACGACCTTCTTGGCGTTGTCCCAGGCGCCGCCGGCGTTGGCCATGAAGATCGCCTGGAACAGCCCGAACAGCGCAATGGAGATCAGGTAGCCGATGAAGAAGTAGGGCTCCACGAACGCGAACCCCAGCGTCAGGAAGAACACGGCCAGGAAGATGTTGAACATCCCCCGCTGGGCGTAGACCGTGCAGATCTCCACCACCTTCTTGCTGTCCGCCACCGACGCCTTCGCCACCCCGTCCAGGCGGATGTGCGCTCTGATGAACTCCACCGCCCGGTAGGCGCCGGCGGTGACGGCCTGCATCGAGGCGCCGGTGAACCAGAAGATGACCGCCCCGCCCGACACCAGCCCCAGCACGAAGGGCGGGTAGAGCAGCGACAGATGATCCAGGTGCTCGGTCAGCCCGTTCGTCAGCAGCACGATGATCGAGAAGATCATCGTGGTGGCCCCGACGACGGCCGTGCCGATCAGCACCGGCTTCGCCGTGGCCTTGAACGTGTTCCCCGCGCCGTCGTTCTCTTCGAGCAGCTCCTTCGCGGTCACGAAGTCCGGGTCGAACCCGTGCTCGTCCCTGATGCGCGTCTGGATGCCCGGGATCTGCTCGATGAGCGAGAGCTCGAACACCGACTGCGCGTTGTCCGTGACGGGGCCGTAGGAATCGACTGCGATCGTCACGGGGCCCATCCCGAGGAACCCGAACGCGACCAGCCCGAAGGCGAACACCGCCGGCGCCGCCATCAGGGCGTCGAAGCCGAGCGCGCTGACGCCGGCGCCAATCGCCATCAGCCCGACGATGGCCAGACCGAGCCAGAAGGCGCTGAAGTTCCCGGCCACGAGCCCCGACAGGATGTTGAGCGACGCGCCGCCCTGCTGCGACGCCGTCACCACCTCCCGCGTGTGCCTGGACGCGGTCGACGTGAAGATCTTCACGAGCTCCGGGATCACCGCGCCGGCCAGCGTCCCGCACGAGACCACCGTGGACAGCTTCCACCAGAGCGTGCCGTCCCCGAGCGCCGGGATGAGCAGCCACGACGCCGCGTAGGTGAGCGCCACCGACACGAGGGAGGTGATCCAGACGAGCGAGGTCAGCGGCGCCTCGAAGTCGAACGACGCCGCCTGACCGAAGCGCGCCCGCGACAGCGCCCCGTTCAGGTTGAACGACACGCCGCTCGCCACCACCATCACGATGCGCATCACGAAGAGCCAGACGAGGAGCTGCACCTGCACGTGCGGATCGCGCACGGCCAGCAGGGTGAACGAGATGAGCGCGACGCCGGTCACCCCGTAGGTCTCGAACCCGTCGGCGCTGGGCCCCACCGAGTCGCCCGCGTTGTCGCCCGTGCAGTCCGCGATGACGCCGGGGTTCCTCGCGTCATCCTCCTTGATGTGGAAGACGATCTTCATCAGGTCCGACCCGATGTCCGCGATCTTCGTGAAGATGCCGCCCGCAATCCGCAGGGCCGACGCGCCGAGCGACTCCCCGATGGCGAACCCGATGAAGCACGGCCCCGCGTAGTCGCCGGGCACGAACAGCAGGATGCACAGCATCAGGAACAGCTCGACGCTGATGAGCAGCATGCCGATGCTCATGCCCGCGCGCAGCGGGATTTCCATGATCGGGAACGGCCGCCCGCGCAGGCTGGCGAACGCCGTCCGCGAGTTCGCGAACGTGTTGATCCGGATCCCGTACCACGCCACCCCGTAGCTGCCCGCGATGCCCACCAGGCTGAACAACAGGATGATCGCGACGCGCACGGGCTCGAGGCGCTGGAGGAGCCCGAAGTACACCACGATCACGGCCGCGATGAAGGCCTCGAGCACCAGCAGGAACCGGCCCTGCTGCAGCAGGTACGTCTTGCACGTCTCGTAGATCAGATCCGAGATCTCCCCCATCGAGGCGTGGAGCGGCAGCCGCTTCAGCTGCCGGTAGATGCGGAACCCCCAGAGGAGCCCCGCGGCGGTGACCACCAGGCCGCCGAGCAGGAGCGTCCGGCCGCTCACACCCAGGAATTGGCCTTGCGCCAGATCCGGCAGGACCAGCGCCGCCTCGCCGCCCCGATGCGCTCCCCCCGGCGCCTGCTCGACTGTCAGCGCCGCCGATGCCAGAACGGCGGGCGGCGCGGCCAGCGCGCCGCCGGCAGTGAGCAGCAGCACGGCACCAAGGAGCCACCGATCGCGACCGACGCGCTTCGGATTCGTACCCATGATCGCCGCCTTTCCGCGGGCGCCCGCCTCATCAGCCGTCGGGACGGTCCGCGCGGGCGGTGCGGACGGACCCGGCAACCGCGGCAGGCAGCGCCATGCCGCCGGTCAGGATGATCCGGACGCCCTCCTCGACGCTCAGGTCCGGGAACGTCACGGCAGCAGCCGGGGCGATCACGAGATCGCCGAGATAGAGATGATTGGTCGGCACGAACACCGCGGCCATCTCCTCGGGGCCTCGACCCACATCGACGGTCAGTTGCCGGGTCAGGAACCCCAGCAGCCGGCCGCGGCGGGGATCCTCGACGAGGGCGACGCGCCTGAAACCGTACTGGTTGTCGGGCGAGAAGGCCTCCACGATTTGTTTCACCGGCGAGTATACCGTCCGGAAGACCGGCACCCGCATGAGGTACCCCTCGGCACGCCCCAGCAGGCGCCGACCCAGGACGTTGGTCGCCACGATGCCGACGCCGAGAACGAGCGCCGCCGTCATGAGGAGGCCCAGGCCGGGCACCTGCACCGGGACCCACCGGCGGGAGAGCGGGCCGACAACCCCGTCCACGGTCCGGAACAGCCAGACAAGCGTGACCACGCTCAGGGCCAGCGGCACGGTGACGACCAAGCCGGTGACGAACCGCCGCCGCAGCCACGCCACCACGATCACGCCCCTCCCCTGGCGAGCAGCCACAGCGCGGCCGCGGCGGCCAGCCCGAGCCGGTACCAGGCGAACGCCGCCAGGGTGTGGCTGGCCAGGTACCTCAACAGGTACTTGATGGTCACGAACCCCACCGCCGCCGACACCGTCATGCCGATGAGGAAGAGCGCGGCGTCGCCGGCGGTGAGGCCGCGCCCGAGCAGGTCGTGGCCCTCGTGGAGCGCGGCCGCTCCGATGGCCGGCACGCCGAGCAGGAACGAGAACGCAGCGGCAGCGTCCCGCCGCAGGCCGGCGATCATCCCGGTCGCGATCGTCGCGCCGGAGCGCGACACCCCGGGCACGAGCGCGGCCGCCTGGGCCACGCCAATCGCCAACGCCGCCGGCGCCGAGAGGTGCTCCTCGCCGTGGCGTCCCTGGCCCGCGCGCTCCACGACGAGGAACAGCACCGCGATGGCCGCGAGCGACGCCACGGCCACCCACGGCGTCCGGACCGCCGCCTCGATGTCATCCGCGAACAGGAGCCCGACGACGGCGACCGGCACGGAGCCGACGGCGATGAGCCGCAGGCGCCGCCCGGGGCCGTCGGCCGGCCACGCCGGGGACCGAGCCAGCCCCGGCACGGCGCGCGCCAACGCCAGCAGGTCCGTCCGGAAGTAGACCGCGACGGCCGCCAGCGTGCCCACGTGGCAGGCCACGTCGAAGGCCAGGCCGAAGCGCCCGGTGTCCCAGCCGAAGAACATGCGGGCCAGGATGAGGTGGGCGGAACTCGAGACGGGCAGGAACTCCGTGAGCCCCTGCACGATCCCCAGCGCCACCGCCGCGAGATAGATCACGATCAGTCGGGAACCGAACCTAGGACGCTCGCTTCTTGCGGCCGCCCTTCTTCCGGGAGCCGGCCGGTGGCGCGGTCCGATCCTGGGCCGGGGCCGAGACGCGGATCGTCCGCTCGGCCTGGGCCGGGGCCGGGACGCGGGCCGCACGCTCGCCCTGGCGGCTTAGCAGAATCGCGATCCCGGCCGCGATGAACACGGTCGAGTAGGTGCCGCTGACGATCCCCACGATCATCGTGAAGGCGAACCCTTCCAGCACTTCGCCGCCGAAGAGGAAGAGCGACAGCACCGCGAGGAGCGTCGTGCCGGCAGTGATGATCGTGCGGCTCAGCGTCTGGTTGACGGCGGTGTTCACCACGTGCGCCAGCGAGTCCCGCCGCATCGAGCGGAAATTCTCGCGCACCCGGTCGAAGATGACGATGGTGTCGTTAACCGAGTAGCCGGTGATCGTCAGGATGGCGGCCACCACGTTCAGCGACAGCTCGTAGCCGAAGAACGCCAGGAACGCGATGGTCACGAGCACGTCGTGCAGCGTCGCGACGATGGCGCCGATGGCGAACGAGGGGCGGAACCGGACCGCGATGTAGGCGGCGATGCCCATGACCGCGAACACCGTCGCCAGCAGGCCCTTGCGCTGCAGCTGCGCCCCGATGACCGGCCCGACGACCTCCGTGCCGATCACCTCGAGCTTCCCGAGGTTGGCCGCCTGCAGCGCCTCGGTCGCCAGCGCCACGTCCCGGCTGAGCAGCGCGCCCTGCTCCCGCTCGATCGTCTGCGGCAGCCGAACCATGATCTCGCGCGCGGACGCCTGTCCGTACTTCTGCACGACCTTCTCGCCGGGCATCCGGTCGAGCGCCGCGCGCACCTGCTCCTCACTGACCGCCTCGTCGAACTTGAAGATGATGATCGTGCCGCCCTTGAAGTCGATGCCGAGCGGCAGTCCGCCCCGCGACCAGGCGAACAGCAGCCCCGCCAGGATGACGGCGACCGAGAGACCGAGGGCATGCCAGTGCCAGCGGATGAAATCGAAGTTCGGCTTCTTGAAGATCTCCATGGCTCAGATGCTCAATGACGCGACGCGGCGCCTGGACAGGACCAGATCGAACACCGTCCGCGACACGAACACGGAGGTGAACACGTTCGACAGGAGGCCGATGGACAGCGTCGTCGCGAAGCCCCGGATCGGGCCCGTGCCGAACTGGAAGAGGAACGCCGCCGATATGAGCGACGCGACGTGCGTGTCGAGGATCGTGAGGAAGACCCGATCGAAGGCCGCCCCAATGGCCTGCTTGACGCCCCTCTGGGCCGCCAGCTCCTCCTTGATGCGCTCGAAGATGAGCACGTTGGAGTCGACGCCCATGCCGATCGTCAGGATGAACCCCGCGACACCCGGCAAAGTCATCGTCGCGTCGAGGTAGGCCATCATCCCGAGCAGCACCAGCAGGTTGATCACCATCGACACGATCGCGTTGACGCCCGACAGGCGGTAGTAGAGGAGGAGAAACAGCACCACGAGCGCCAGCCCGCCCAGCGCCGCGATCACGCCCGCGCGGATCGAGTCGGCGCCGAGGCTCGGGCCGACGGTGCGCTCCTCGAGGTAGGTCAGCGACGCGGGCAGCGCGCCGGACCGCAGCACGAGCGACAGATCCTGCACTTCCTGCTGCGTGAAGCTCCCCCCGGAAATCCGCCCTTCGTCGAAGATCCGCCCCTCGATGACGGGGGCCGACTGGACCCGCCCGTCGAGCACGATCGCGAGGCGCCGGCCGATGTTCTCGCCCGTCGCCCGCGCGAACTTCCTCGCCCCTTCCTGGTTCAGCGAGAAGCTGACCGCCGGCCGGTTGAGTTCGTCGCGCGACGGCTTCGCCGTCCGAAGATCCCGCCCCGTGACGGAGGCGACCTTCCGGACCAGGTAATAGACCGTCTCCGGGCGCTCGCCGGGAGCCACGGCGTCGCTCGTGCCCGGCACCACTTCCATGTTGCTCGGCACCATGCCGTTGCGGCTCTGGAGCAGCGCCTCCCGTGTGCTCGCCGGCCCGTCCTCCACGAGCTTCAGCTCGAGGAGCGCCGTCGAGCTGATGATCGCCTTGGCTCGCTCCGGCTCGGCGATGCCCGGCAGCTGCACGATGATCTGATCGCCCCCCGCGCCGCTCCGCGCGACGATGGGCTCGGCGACGCCGAGCTCGTTCACGCGGCGCTCGATGCTCTGCAGGGCCTGGTCGACCGTCTCGTCCCGCAACTGCGCCACCAGGTTCGGCTTGAGCGAGAAGGTGTACTCCCCGCCCGACCCGGAATCCCGGTTGTAGCTCGTCTGGATCTCGTTGGCCGCCGCCCGGAACTGGGCGTCCTGCCCTGCCGGCACGCCCCTGACCTTGAAACGGTCTGCGCCGTCCGCTTCGATGCCCGCCGGAGTGATGCCCTGCTCCTCGAGCAGCTCCCGGAACCGCTCCATCGTGGTCTCGGTCTCGAGCTTCAGCGCGTCGTCGGTGTGGACGCGCAGCACGAGGTGCACGCCCCCCTGGATGTCAAGGCCCCGCCGGACCTTCTTGGCCGGGGGGTAGAAGCCCCAAATCGACAGCCCCACGACCGCCAGGATGGCGAGCGTACGCCAGCGTAGATTCTTGTCCATAGCCTGGTAGTTACTGCCCCGGCGCGTCCGAGGCGACCGGCTCCTGCCCCTGGTAGCCGCCAACGGCCGTCCTGGAGATCTCGATCCGGACCTTGTCCGCAATCTGGAGCTGCACGCTGTTATCCGAGATGCGGGTGATCTGCCCGTAGATCCCGCTGGTGGTCACCACGCGGTCGCCGACCTTCAGCGCCGCGAGGAACTGCTGGACCTTCTTCTGCTTGCGCTGCATCGGCATGAGGATCAGGAAGTAGAAGATGGCCAGGACGAGAGCGAAGGGAACGAGCTGCACCCAGGGGTTTGCGCCGCCTTCAGCCGGTGCGGCCATGGCCAGCACCAGGCCCGGACCGAACATCGCTGTCAGGGTCATGGTTCACTCAACGGGGCGGGAGTACACGGCTCGGACGGATTGTCTCAGCAACTCAAACGTCCCAAACACTATAGCCTGTCTCACCCGCTCCATGGTGTCAAGGTAGAAGCGGAGATTGTGGATGGTGTTCAGCACCGACGCGCCGATCTCGCCCGCCACGAACAGGTGGCGAAGATAGGCCCGCGAGTGCGTGCGGCATGTGTAGCACGAGCAGGCCGGGTCGGGCGGGCCGGCATCGGCGGCGAACCTCGCGTTCTTGATGCTCAGCCGGCCCTGGCTCGTGAAGAGCTGGCCGTTCCGGGCGTTGCGCGTCGGCAGGACGCAGTCGAAGAGATCGACGCCCCGCGCCACGGCCTCGACGATGTCCGCCGGGGTGCCCACGCCCATCAGGTATCGCGGCCGGTTCGCCGGCAAGAGCGGCGCCGTGTGCCCGACGACCTCGTACATCGTCTCGGCGGGCTCGCCGACGCTGAGGCCGCCGATCGCGTAGGCCTCGAAGCCGATGGCGAGCGTCCGCTCGGCGCTGAGCGTTCGCAGCGCCGGGACGGTGCCGCCCTGGACGATGCCGAACTGGGCCTGGCCGGGGTTGGTGACGAGGGGAAAGGGTTCGAACACGGAAGCTGCGCCTGGGGAATCGGCCAACGGGAGCTCCGTGGCCGTGCGCCCGGATCGACTCGCTCCGGCACCCGAGGCCTGGAGTTGGAGGAAGCGGTCGCGGCAGCGCCGCGCCCAGCGCGCCGAGCGCTCCGTGGACTCCCGCACCTGCTCCACCGGGGCCGGCTGGGCAAGGCACTCGTCGAGGACCATGGCGATGTCGGAGCCCAGGGCCGCCTGGATCTCGACGGCTCTCTCCGGCGTCAGCAGCAGCTCGCTGCCGTCGAGGTGCGAGCGGAACCTGAGCCCGTCCTCGGTCACGGCCCGCCGGGCGCCCAGGCTGAAGGCCTGGAAGCCCCCGCTGTCGGTCAGGATGGGGCCTTCCCAGCCCATGAACCGGTGCAGCCCTCCCAGCCTGGAGACGAGGTCCTCGCCGGGGCGCAGCCAGAGATGATAGGTGTTGGCGAGGATGATCTCAGCGCCGCAGTCGCGGAGGTCGCGCCCGGTGGCCGCCTTGACCGCCCCGCGGGTCCCGACCGGCATGAACGCGGGTGTCTGCACGACACCGTGGGCCGTCGCCAGTTCGCCGCGGCGGGCAGCGCCCTCCTCATGCAGCACGCGGAAGGAAAAAGAGGCAGGCATTGGCCAGTACCGAGGGCGTCGGACTCGACACCCGGGAGGCGGCTCCTCCGCGCCTCGCCGAGTCGCGCCGGGCCGCGCGCGCGGCTCTTCCGGGCCGCCGGCCGGGTCCCGCGGCCCGCGCATCCGACAGGATATAGTAGTGTCGTGAAACGCAAGCGGCTGGGCGTCATCTTCGGCGGACGCTCCAGCGAACACGAGGTCTCGGTGCGCTCCGCCTCCTCGGTGCTCGCCCGGCTGGACCCGTCGCGCTACGACACGACGGCCGTCTACATCGACCCGAACGGGCGCTGGATCCTGCCAAGCCGGCTCCCGGACGCCCGAACCAACGCCGAGGCTAGGGAATTCGTGCGCGAGCAGTCGCGCTCGTTCCGCCGGGACAGCGAGGTCGTGCTTCCGGCGCGCCCGGCGGCGGACGACACGATGCTGGTCTTGTCCCGCGGCTCGGCGGAGGAGCGGGCCGACCACCTGGCGACGGCCTCGATCAGGCACCTGCACCTGGACGTGGCGTTCCCGCTGCTGCACGGGCCTCACGGAGAGGACGGCACGATACAGGGCCTGTTCGAACTGGCCAACGTCCCGTACGTCGGCGCTGGCGTGACCGCGTCTGCCGTGGGCATGGACAAGGCGGTGGCGAAGGCCCTGTTCCGGGCGGCCGGGATCCCGACACCCCGGTTCCTCGTCGTTTCGGCCGCCGACTGGCGCCGTGACCGCGCGGCCGTGCTCGAACGGGTGGGCGAACGGCTGCCGGGCGCCGTGTTCGTGAAGCCGGCGTGCCTCGGCTCGAGCGTCGGCATCAGCCCGGCCGCGGATTCGCCAGGCCTGGAAACCGCGCTGGACTTGGCCCTGCAGTTCGACCGGCGGGCCGTTGTCGAGGCGGCGGTGCCGCGGGCGAGGGAGATTGAGGTCGCCGTCCTGGGCAACGACGCGCCCGAGGCGTCGCTGCCGGGCGAGATCCTGCCGGCCGACGGCTGCCCGTTCTACGATTACGACGCGAAGTACCTCAGGGACTCGGGCCTGCTCGTCCCCGCGCCGCTGGAGCCGGCGCAGACCGCGGCGGTGCGCGCGCTCGCGGTGGAGGCGTACCGAGCGGTGGGGTGCGAAGGGCTTGGCCGGGTGGACTTCCTGCTGGCCCGCGAGTCGGGCACGTGGTTCGCGAGCGAGATCAACACGATGCCGGGCTTCACGACGATCAGCATGTACCCGAGGCTCTGGGAGGCGACCGGCCTCGGCTACGCCGCGTTGCTCGACCGGTTGATCGATCTGGCGCTCGAGCGCCACGCGGCCAAACAGAACCTGCGCACGAGCGCGTGATGACGCGGGCAGATCGGCTCGGTGCCGGCGGCCTGCTACTGGCCCTGGCTTGGCTGGCCGCGAGCCCCGGGCCGGTGCTCCTGGCCGCGCCGGTGAAAGGGCTGACGCACGCCCCGTTGCTGTCCCGGGCATTCGATCTCGTCTACGACGCGGACTTCGCCGGGGCCGAGCGGGCGCTCGCCGCGGCGTGCGGTCCGGCGCCGCCGCAGGCCTGCGACGTTGTCCGGGCGGCGGGGGCCTGGTGGCGTCTCTACCTGGACTTCGACGACCGCTCGCGCGACGCGGCGCTGCTGACGGAGGTGGCCGGGGTCATCGCGCGGGGCGAGGCCTGGGTGCGGCGGGAACCCGAACGCGCGGAGGCCTGGCTCTACCTGGGTGCGGCCTACGGGGTGCGCGTGCAGTACCACGGCCAGCGGCTCGAAGTCCTGGCGGCGGCGCGCGACGGCAAGCGCATCAAGAACGCCCTGGAGCGCGCGCTTGCGCTGGACCCGGACCTCCACGACGCACACGCCGGCATCGGGCTGTATCGCTACTACGCGGGGATGGCGCCTTCGATCTTCAAGATCCTGCGGTGGTTCCTGGGCCTGCCCGGGGGCAACCGCGAGGCAGGGATTGCGCAGCTGCGCCGCGCACGGGAACACGGCGTGCTGATGCGCTCCGAGGCCGCCTACCAGATCTACTTCGCGGACATCTGGTACGAGAACAAGCCCGACGAGGCGCTGGAGCTGCTGGCCGAGTTGCGCGCGCGGCACCCGGGCAACCCGATGTTCCTGCTCAACACGGCCCAGGTGCACGAGATCTACCGCCAGGACATCCCGGCCGCGCTCGCGGCGTACCGCGCGCTTGTGGACGGCGCGCGGCGAGGGTCGCTGCACGAAGCGGTGCTGGCCGAGACGTGGGGCCACCTAGGGGCGGCCTCGCAGCTGCAGGCCCTGGCAGAACAGGACCGGGCGATCGAGGAGGCGCGGGCCGTGGTCGCGCTGCGGCCCGAGCGGCCGTACGGGGCCGTCGCGCTGGCGCACCTCGAGGCGGCGCGCGCCGCGGACGCGCTCGGACGGCGCGAGGAGGCGGTCGCGTCGTACCGCGCGGCGCAGGAGGCGGCGCCGCTCGGCGATCCCCGCCTCGTCCGGCGCGCGGCGCAGCGCGGGCTTCAGCGCGCGCCCGATGCCGGCACCGCCGAGGCGGCTCGGCGGTCGCTGGACGGGTGGCGCGCCTTCGAGCGCGGCGCCTTCGAGGAGGCGCTGGCGGAGCTGAATCGCGCGGTGGCCGCGCGCGGGCAGGACGGCGTGCACCGTTACCGGCGCGCCCGCGTGCTCGCGGCGACAGGAGACCGCGCGCGGGCCCGGGAGGACTTCCAGCGGGCGCTCGACTCGCGGCCGCCGCCTCCGCCGCCTTTCGTCGCCGCGAGCTACGCCGGCCTCGGCGCACTCGCGGAGGCCGCGTCCGATCCCGCCAGGGCCGCCGCGATGTACGGCGCCGCGCTGCGCGTGCGCGGCGCCTTCCCCGACACTCAGGACCAGGCGCGCCGCGCCCTCCAGCGCATCCGGTCGCCGCGCTGACGCCGCCGCGCGGCGGCGCTTGCACGGCAACCACCGCCGCGGATGGCACGGGCGCCCGCCCGCGGTCGCGTGGAGACCACCCGGGCCCGCGACGGCAGTCGCGTTTGCGATCACTTTGTGCTTGACATCGTTTTGTTCTCATCCATAATCTACAGCTTGTATGAGCCTGGATTGCTCAGCCCAGTGCTTGTGATCGACCGGCGGCAGTAACCAGCTGAGCGGCCACTTCCCGAGGAGGAACAATGGCGAAGAAGACTGCGAAGAAGGCCACGAAGAAGGCTGCGAAGAAGCGCTAGGCTTCGACGCGCCGATGACGGGGGTGCGATTCACCCCCGTTCTTTTTTTTCAGCCCGCACACGCCCGCGCATCCGGGCATCACCATAGAGCCGGCCGGCGCTCCCCGCCGGCCGGACGTGCGAGGGAGGAGCCGATCATGGCGAAGACTGTTGCGAAGAAGGCGGCCGTCAAGAAGGCCGCGCCCAAGAAGGCGGCCGTCAAGAAGGCCGCCGCCAAGAAGGCCGCGCCGAAGAAGGCGGCCGTCAAGAAAGCCGCCGCCAAGAGACCGGCGAAGAAGGGCTGCAAGGCCTGCTGACGCCCCGGCGCGTCGGCGACGGCGGGCGCGCGCCGAGCGCGCCCGTTTTTTTTGTGTTCCAGCCCCCGCCGCGGCGCCGCGCCGCTCAGCGCGTCACCAGCTCCACGCCATCCCAGACCCTGACCCGGCGGATCACATCCCACTGGCGCAGCCGGTCCACCGCATCCATGCCTGCGACAACCCGCCCGAACACCGTGTACTTCGCGTCGAGGTGCGGCTGCGGCGAATGGGTGATGAAGAACTGGCTGCCGCCCGTGTCCGGGCCGTCCAGAGCCATCCCGACCGTGCCGCGCAGGTACGGGAGCATGTTGATCTCGTCGCGGAGCGTGTAGCCCGGACCTCCCTCCCCGTCGCCGCGCGGGTCGCCCGCCTGGACCACGAAGTCCGGCACCACGCGGTGAATCGCCATCCCGCTGAAGTAGCCGCTTCGCGCCAGCGCGAGGAAGCTCGCCGACGTGAGCGGCGCGTCGAGCACGGCCAGCTCGATTTCGACGGTCCCCGCGTCGGTGTCGAGGAACACGTGAGGCGACACGGCCGGGGCCACCAGGGCGGGGGCGGCGTAGTCCACGGCGTCCCCCCGCCCCGGCGCGGGCCTGATCCGCGAGGCGGTGTCCGAGGCCGGCTCGACGGCCCGCAGCAGTGCGGCGGCGCTGAGGCGGACGGCCCAGTCCCGATCGCCGAGCGCGTCGCGCAACACGGGCAGCGCCGCGCCGGCGCCGTACTTCGCCAGGGCGGAGAGCGCCGCCACGCGGGCCTGGTACAGGCCGTCGCCGGCCGCCGCGCGGTACGCGGAGGCGAGCGCGCGATCTCCGCCCTCGGGTTTCACAGCGCCGATGGCCGACGCCGCGGCGGCGCGCACCATCACGTCCGCGTGGCCCAGCAGCCGCAGCAGGACCTCGCCGAAGCCCGGCGGCCTGGCCTCGAGCGACGCGGCGGCCTCGATGGCCGCGGGCAGCACCTGGACATCTTCGCCGGCGAGCAGCGCCGACAGCCGCGGGACGGCCACCTCGGCGCCCAGTGACGGCAGCGCCGCGACGATGGCCCGGCGCACGCTTGGGTGCGGGTCTGCGTCGAGGCCGGAGAGCACGACGAGATACGTCTCGGCGTCGATCTCGCGGA
This sequence comes from Acidobacteriota bacterium, assembly GCA_029562975.1. Lineage (GTDB taxonomy): Bacteria > Acidobacteriota > Vicinamibacteria > Vicinamibacterales > JAKQTR01 > JAKQTR01. The sequence continues at coordinate 382,837 of JAKQTR010000030.1, forward strand.
TCGCCCGGAGCGCGGCCGCTCTGGCGGCGGGCCACGCGTCGCCGACCAGGTCGACCAGCGTGTCGAGCGACGGCCCGTCCTTCAGCGCGCCAAGCGCGGCAATTGCCTCGAGCTTCAGGTTCGAATCGACGTCCTGATCGCGCAGGAGCGAACGCAACGCGGGGGCGGCCTGCGCGTCGCCGATCTGCCCGAGCGCTCGCACGGCGCTGACTGCCGCGCGCGGCTCGGCCGTTCTGGCCTCGACGAGGCGCACGAGCGCAGCCACGGCCGAGCGGGCCCTGCGCGCGCCGAGCCCTCTCGCCGCGAACGCCTTCGAGACGCTGCCGCCGTCGCGCGCGATCGCCTCCAGCGCCGGCTCGGCCCGCGCATCGTCAATGCGCGACAGCGCGAAGGCGGCGGGCCACCACCGCACGCGGAGCCCGCCCGAAGAACCGAGCACGACACCCAGCAGATCGTCGGCGGCCTTGAGCCGCGCCAAGGCGACGACCGCGAGGCGAAACGCGTCGGCCAGCGGAGGAACCCCAGCCGAGACATCGTCGTCGGCGACGCCGGCCAGGCCGCCCGCGGCCAGCACGGCCGACGCCATTGCGGCGATGGCCGGCGCGGACCCGGCGTCGCCGAGGAGGCCCAGCGATTCGGCGGCGCGCCCCCGCACAAGCGGCGAGGGATCGTCGAGCGCGGCGCGGAGCGGCCCGACCGATGAGCGGTCGCGGATGAGGCCCAGGGCGAACGCCGCCATCTGCCGGACCTCGGCATCGGCGTCCGACGCAAGGACCGCGGCAAGGGGCGCGGCGCCTTCCGGGAGCCCGACGCGACCGACGGCCTGCGCCGCCCGCCGGCGCACGCGCCCTTCGGGATCGCGGAGCAGAGCCAGCAGGTCCGGAACCGCCGCCGGCGGCGGCGGCGGCCGGCGCTGCCAGAGCCGCCGCTTCGGCTGCGGCGCGGGAGCGGCGGGGGGAGGCTCGGGTGCGCGCAAGATCCGCTGGTCCTCGAGGCGGATCATCCAGGCCATTTTCTCGTCGAAGGTCGGCCCGGCCCCCGGCGTCTGCGCCGCCGCGTGGGCCGCCGTCAGCGCCACCAGGGCGAGCGCCCGCGCGCCCGCGCGAATCATCGGCCCGGCCTCTCTTGACAGCCTCCCCTCGCCACACCGCCATCTTACCGCGCCTTGCCCTGGCCGCGCGGCGGTCGGTATACTCGCCGCACCTTGGATTACCGCTACCTGGCGATTGAGGGGCCGGTCGGGGCGGGCAAAACGGCGCTGGCCGAACGCCTCGCCCTGCGCGTCGACGCCACGTCGGTGCTGGAGGATCCCGACAACCCGTTTCTCGCCGACTTCTACCAGGACAAGCCCGGCGCCGCCTTTCAGACGCAGCTGTTCTTCCTGCTGAGCCGTCACCGCCAGCTCGCCGGGCTTCGGCAGACCGACTTGTTCAGCCAGGTGACCGTCTGCGACTATCTCTTCGATCGGGACCGGATCTACGCGTACGTGAGCCTGGACGACAACGAGTTGTACATCTACCAGCGGCTGTACGATCTCCTCGTCCGGGACATCCCGTCGCCCGATCTCGTGGTCTACCTGCAGGCGCCGACCGACCTGCTGCTCAAGCGCCTCCGGGAGCGCACGCGAGACCCGGAGCGGCAGGCCCACCGCCCCGATCCGGGCTACGTCAAGGAACTCAACGAAGCGTATCAGCACTTCTTCTTCCACTACAGCGCGACCCCGCTCCTCATCGTCGAGACCTCGCAAATCGACTTCGGACGCAGTGACGAAGCCGTGGACGACCTGCTGCGGCAGATCCGCGCGATGGGCCGCGGCACTCAGTACTACGTGCCCCGGAAGTAGCGGGCAGCGGGGGTAACGGGGTAACGGGGTCAGATCCAGGATTCCGGGGTCAGGTCGACGGTCTCGGCACCGCGCCTGACCGTGCTGCCGTCCCCGAGGCATTCGGGATCCTGGCTTTCGACCTCGTGAGCCTCGGGTTCTGGATTCCCATTTCCACCTTCTGATAGAGTTCCTGAAAGTGGCCTGGTTCAAGAAGGAGAAGACCCCGATCGCCGCGGGGTCGAAGGCGGCTGCGCGTGTCCCCGAGGGCCTGTGGATCAAGTGCCCCTCGTGCGGCAAGCTCATCTACCACAAGGATCTCGAGGCGAGTCTTCGCGTCTGCCCGTCCTGCGGCCACCATTTCCGCATGACGGCGGCGGAGCGGCTGCGGTCATTGTTTGACGACGCGTGGCAGGAGCACGATGCCGGTCTGGCATCGACCGATCCCCTGCGCTTTGCCGACACGAAGCCCTATCGCGAGCGGCTGCGGGCCAGCCAGGCGGCCACGGGCCTGCTCGACGCGGTCATCGTCGGCAGCGGCACGCTGGAGGGAATCCCGGTCGTCATCGCCGCGATGGAGTACGGTTTCATCGGCGGGAGCATGGGCGTGGTCGTCGGCGAGAAGATTACGCGGGCCGTCGAGCGCGGCCTGGCCTCGCGCGCGCCCGTGATCGTCGTGTCCTCGTCCGGGGGCGCGCGAATGATGGAGGGCGCCCTGTCGCTGATGCAGATGGCGAAGGTGTCGGCGGCCCTCGCGCGGCTGGACCGCGCCGGCGTGCCGTTTGTGTCGGTCTTGACCGACCCGACGACGGGCGGCGTCACCGCCAGTTTCGCGATGCTGGGCGATCTGAACATCGCGGAGCCGAAGGCGCTCATCGGCTTCGCGGGGCCGCGCGTCATCGAGCAGACGATCCGCCAGAAGCTGCCGGAGGGCTTCCAGCGCAGCGAGTTCCTGCTGGCCCACGGCATGATCGACCTCATCGCCGACCGGCGCGAGCTGAAAGCGACGCTCGCCCGGGCCCTCCGTTTCATGCATGACGCCGCTTGAGTACCTGTTCGGGCTCGAGTTTCACGGCCGGAAGTTCGGCCTCGAGAACATCCTGGCGATCACGGACGCCCTTGGGAGACCGCAGGATGCCTGTCCGTCGGCGGCGGTGGCTGGCACGAACGGCAAGGGGTCCGTGTGCGCGTTCGTCTCGGCAGCCCTGACGGCGGCCGGGCACCGGACGGGGTGCTACACGTCGCCCCACCTTGTCCGAGTCGAGGAGCGGTTCACCGTGGACGGCGAGCCCGTCGGCGAGGCCGAGCTGGCCGGCGTCGTCGAGGACCTCCGCGCGCTCGTCTCGCGTTTGCGCGCGGAGGGCCGCCTGTCCGCCTCCCCCACCTTCTTCGAAGTCGCGACGGCGGCCGCCTTCGAGCTGTTCCGCCGGCGGCGCGTCGATGTCGCGCTCCTCGAAGTGGGCCTTGGCGGGAGACTGGACGCCACGACGGCGGCCGCGCCGCTGGCCGGCGCGATCACGAATATCGACCTCGATCACCAGCGCGATCTCGGGCACACCCTGGCCGAGATCGCCCGCGAGAAGGCGGGGATCATCAAGCCCGGGATGCGGCTCGTCTGCGGCGAGCGCAGGCCCGAACCGTACTCGGTCATTGCGGCCGCGTGCGCGGAGCGGGGTGCCACGCTCGTCCGGGCCTGGGACGGCGTGACGGCGGCCGCCTCCGGGGCCGGCGGCCGGCTGATCGTCGAGCTTCGCACGCCGGCCCGCCGGTACGGCCCATTGGCGCTGGCGCTTCGCGGGCGCCACCAGGTGGAGAATGCGGTCGTGGCCGTGCGCCTGCTCGAGGCGCTGGACGGGGCGGGCGTCTCCGTGTCTGGCGACGCCATCGAGCAGGGCCTGCGGAGCGCGCGGTGGCCAGGGCGGCTGGAGCTGTTCCGGATGGCGGACGGCCGGACGGCGCTCGTGGACGCGGCGCACAACGCCGCAGGCGCGGCGGCGTTGGCGCGCTACCTCGGCGAGGCGGCGCCTCGAGGGCAGCCGCTGGTCTTCGCGGCGATGCGCGACAAGGACCACGCGGCCATGCTCGGCCACCTCGTGCCGCACGCCACGCGCCTGGTGCTGACGGCTCCGCCCACGCCTCGGGCCGCGCGGCCCGAGGATCTCGAGGCCGTGGCGCGGGCGGTCGATCCCCGCGCGCGGGTCATCGTCGAAGCCGACCCGATCACGGCCATGGCGGCCGCATGGGCTGCCGCCCCCGACATCACCGTCGCGGGATCGATCTACCTCCTGGGCGCGGTGCGTCCGTGGCTGGCCGCCGAGGCGGCCGGCTGAGGCCACGGATCCCGTGCGGCGGCGGGCGCGGCGGCCGCGCCGCGGTTGGCCCCCCCTGTCGCGCATGGTAATCTTCGGCGCAGATGAGGCTGCGCGCGTCGACGCTTCCGTGGCTGGCGCTGCTGGCCCTGCTCGTCGCGGCCGAGGGGTCCGCGCAGGAGGCCCAGCCGGGCGCGCTCCCGGGCGTCGATCGATCGCGCCAGTGGCGCCTCGAGCGGATCGGCGAATCGCACTGGAAGCTGGCCGGCGACGTTGAAATCGAGCGCGAGGGCACGCTGATCTTCGCCGACGAGGTGGAGATCTTCACGGACCGCGACCTCCTGACGGCGCGCGGCAACGTCACGCTCACGACGGAGAACCAGCGCATCTCGGCCGACTCGCTCGAGTTCAACACGAAGACCAGACTCGGCACCTTTCATCACGCGTCCGGCAGCGTGCTGCTCCAGCAGGCCCACGAGCAGCCGGCCGAGAAGAGCGAGTTCGGCACGCAGGAGCCGGAGGTCTTCTTCTACGGCGAGACGCTGGAGAAGCTCGGCGAGCGCAAGTACCGGATCACGAAGGGGGGGTTCACGACGTGCGTCCAGCCGCGGCCGCGCTGGCAGCTCACGTCGGGCACGATCATCCTGAACATCGATCACTACGCGCTGCTCGTCCACTCGATGATGCGGGTCAAGGGCGTGCCGGTGCTCTACCTCCCGGTCGTGTACTACCCCATCAACAAGGAGGATCGCGCCAGCGGCTTCCTCCTCCCCGTGTACGGCTCGTCCCGGTACAAGGGCCACACGCTGAGCAACGCGTTCTTCTGGGCCATCGGCCGGAGCCGGGACGCCACCTTCACGCACGACTGGTTCTCGAAGACGGGGCACGGATTCGGCGCGGAGTACCGCTACGTCCGCTCGCGCTCGTCGTCGGGCGAGGCGCGCGTCTACCTGCTGCGCGAGAAGCCGACGAGCTACGTGGACAGCACCGGCAGTACCGTTGGCGTGGCGGGCTCGCGCAGCTTCGACGCCAGAGGCAGCCTCGCCCAGGACCTGCCGTGGAAGCTCCGGGCGCGCGCCCGAGTCGACTACTTCTCAGACATCGCGGTCCAGCAGGCGTACAACACGAACGTGTACGACGCGTCGCGGCGGCAGCGGAGCTACAGCGGGAGCGTCTCCGGCACGTGGGGGGCGTACAGCGTCACCGCGTCGGCCGATCGCAGCGAGTTCTTCTTCAACACCACCGATTCGACCGTGTCCGGGTCGATGCCCCGCCTGACGGTGAGCCGGGGCGAGAAGCCGTTCAAGGGGCTGCCGGTTTACTTCGGCGTCACGGGCGAGTACGCCAGCCTGCTGCGGGAGACCCATCACGGGAACACCGGGACGGACACCGGGCTGCGGCGCCTCGACGTCTCGCCGGCCGTCCGGGTCCCGTTCCGGAAGTGGGCGTTCTTCACCGTGAACACCGCGATTGGATGGCGCTACACCCGGTGGGAGGAGAGCCTGGACCCGCTGACGGGGCTCCAGGTGCCGGCGGCGGTGGACCGATCGTACGTCGATCTGCAGACCCGGATCGTGGGCCCCGTGTTCAACCGGATCTGGAACACGCCGGACAACGGCTACGCCGAGAAGTTCAAGCATACGATCGAGCCGTGGGTGAACGTGCAGCGGGTCACGGGCTTCGACGAGTCGCTGCCGATCGTCCGGCTCGACTCGGCCGACCACGTGGTGGGCGGCACGACGCGGATTACCTTCGGCGTGAACAACCGGCTGTACGCGAAACGGAAGACCGGGCCCGACGCGGGGAGGTCGCGGGAGATCCTGAACGTCACCGCCAGGCAGACGTACTACACGAAGGCGGCAGCCTCCACGGTGGACTCGAGCTACTCGACCAGCTTCGGCAGCGCGGAGGCCCGGAAGATGTCGGCTGTCTCCCTGGCCGCGCGCCTCTCCCCGTCCGAGGGCCTGAACGCGACATTCCGCGGGGAGTTCAACCCCTACAAGAACGCGTTCATGACCCTGGGCGCGTCCGGCACCTACGCCGCCGGCGAGACGATGCTGCTGTCGGCCGGCTGGAGCAGGCGCCGGTTCATCCCTGATCTGCCGGGCTACGACTCCGAGGCCTCGGCGACGCACTACCTGAACGCGGACGCCACGTTCCGCTTCAGCCAGAACCGGTTCGGCGGCTCGCTGTCGGCGAACTACGACATCAAGCAGGCCTCGTTCCTGCAGCGGCGGGTGGTCGCCTACTACAACGCCCAGTGCTGCGGCCTGACGGTGTCGTACCAGACGTACAATTTCGGCGGCTTCGCGTCCCGCGCGCTCAACGAGGACCGCCGCTTCAGCATCTCCATCTCCCTCGCCGGCATCGGGTCCTTCTCCCCGCCCTTCGGCGGCGCGAGCCCCCGGTAGGCGCGGCGCTGGCGGAAGGACGGACTGGCATGACGAAGGTGCTCGTGACGGGCGGCGCGGGCTTCATCGGCAGCAACTACGTGCGCCACGCCCTGCGAACGCACGCCGACTGGCACGTCACCACCCTCGACAAGCTGACCTGCTGCGGGCGGCTGGAGAGCCTGCACGACGTGCTCGACCATCCCCGTCACGCTTTCGTGCTCGGGGACGTCGCCGACAGCGCGGTGAGCGCCCCGCTGGTGCGGAGCGCGGACCTCGTCGTCCACTTCGCCGCCGAGACCCATGCGGATCCGTCGATCCAGGAAGCGGGCGCGTTCATCCACACCGATGTCTTCGGGACCTTCGTCCTGCTGGAGGCCGCCCGCGCGGCGCCCGGCCTGCGGCGCTTCGTCCAGGTCTCGACCGACGGGGTCTACGGATCGATCGCGGCCGGCGCGTCGAAGGAGACCGACGAGTTGCGCCCCCGCACCCCCTTCACCGCCAGCAAGGCCGGGGCCGATCGACTCGCGTACAGCTACTGGGCCACCCACGAGGTGCCGGTCATCGTCACGCGCGCGTCGAACAACTATGGGCCGTACCAGCCTCCGGACAAGATGATCCCGCTCTTCATCACGAACGCCTTCGAGGACCGCGAGGTGCCCCTCTACGGCGACGGCCTGCACGTGCGCGACTGGCTGCACGTCGAGGACCACTGCCGCGCCATCGACGTCGTGCTCGAGCGCGGGGCGTGCGGCGAGGCCTACAACGTGGGCGGCGGCAACGAGATCTCGAACGCCGAGCTGACGAAGCGCATTCTCGGCCTTGCCGGCAAGCCCGAGTCGCTCATCCGCTTCGTCGCGGATCGGAAGGGGCACGACCGCCGGTACTGCCTGGACACGACCAAGCTGCGCGGGCTGGGCTGGTCGCCGCAGCGCTCGTTCGAGGCGGGGCTCTCGGCGACGGTGGACTGGTACCGCGCCAACCCGTGGTGGTGGCGGCCGATCAAGACGCAGGACGCGGCGTGCCCGGCGTGCTCCCGCGCCCAATGCGGCGAACGGGCCGGGGCGCAGGCGTCCAGCGGGCCGGGCGAACGATGACCGCACTGCCGACCGTTCTCGTCACGGGCGCCGCGGGCTTCGCGGGGTCCCACCTGCTGGATCTCCTCGCCGGCGATCCCGTGTGCGTGGCGGGGCTCCGCAAGCCCGGCGTCGGCGCGGCGACGCAGGCGTTGTACCCGGGCGTGACCTGGCTCGAGGTCGACCTCCTCGACCGCGACGCCACGCGCCGCGCCATCGGCGAACTCGCTCCGGCGGCGATCTACCACCTGGCGGGCTCGCCGCACGTCGGGCAGTCGTGGCGCGCCGCCGCCGAGACGCTGTCGGCCAACGCGATGGCCACGCACCACGTGCTCGACGCCGTGCGCGCCGAGGGCCTGCGCAGCCGGGTGGTCGTGCCGAGCTCGGCGTACGTCTACCGGCCGGCCGATCGCGCGCTGACGGAGGACGACGCGATCGAGGCGGCAAACCCGTACGCCATCAGCAAGGTTGCGACGGAGCTGGCCGTGGTGAAGGCCGCCGAGGAGGATGGAGTCCCGGCCGTCGTGGCGCGCGCGTTCAACCACACCGGGCCGAGGCAGGACCCGTCGTTCTTCGTCCCCGGGGTGGCGCGGCAAGTCGCGGCGATCGAGGCGGGCCGGGCCGAGCCGGTGATCCGCGTCGGCAATCTGGCCACCCGGCGCGATCTCACCGACGTGCGCGACACGGTGCGCGCCTACCGCGCCCTCGCGGAGCGCGGCCTGCCGGGGCGCGTCTACAACGTGTGTTCCGGCCGCGCGTACTGGATGCGGGACCTGCTGGACCTGCTTGTCGGCCTCGCGCGCGTCCGCGTCACGGTCGAAGTCGACGCGGCGCGACTCCGGCCGAACGACACGCCGCTTCTGCTGGGCGACCCATCCCGTATCCGCGGGGAGACAGGCTGGGAGGCGGGTGTGCCCATCGAGCGGACGCTGCAGGACCTGCTGGACTTCTGGCGGCGGGCCGCGTGACGGCATGAGGGTCCTCGTCACGGGAGGCACGGGCTTTCTCGGGCGCGCCGTCGTCCGCGCCGTGGCGGAGGCGGGGCACGAAGCGATCGTGTTCGCGCGCCGGGCCTCGGCGTCGGGCCTGCCGGGCCAGGCGTTCGACGGCGACATCCGCGACGAGGGCGCGCTGTTTGCGGCGTCGGAGGGCTGCGAGGCCGTGCTGCACGGAGCGGCCCTCGTGTCGACGTGGAAGGCGCGCAGCCGCGACTTCGACGACGTCAACGTGGGCGGCCTGCAGGCCGTGCTCCGCGCCGCCCGCCGCCGCGGCATGCGCCGCATCGTATACACGTCGTCGTTCATGGCGCTGGCGTCGGGCGGCCTAGCCCAGCCGCCGCGCTGGAATGACTACCAGCGGACCAAGGCGGCGGGCGACGCCATCGCCAGGCGCGAGGCCTCGCGCGGCGCGCCGCTCGTCTGTCTTTACCCGGGCGTCGTCTACGGCCCCGGCCCCGCCACCGAAGGCAACCTCGTCGGCGGCCTGATCGGCGATCATCTGCGCGGCCGGCTTCCGGGCGTGGTCGGCGGCGATCGGATCTGGTCATTCGCGTACCTCGACGATGTCGCGGCGGCCCACGTGGCGGCCCTCGGCGCCGGGCGCCCCGGCGCGCGCTATCACCTCGGCGGCGAGAACGCGCCGCCCATGCGCGCCTTCGACATCGTGCGCGCGCTGACCGGGCGGCCGCTGCCCCGCCGGATTCCGGACTGGCTCGCTTCGCCGGCCGCGCTGGCCTGCGAACTGCGCGCGTCGTGGTTCGGCTGTCCTCCGCGGCTGACGACGGGAACGCTCGAGGTGCTGCTGCACGACTGGCCCCTAGGCCACGCGCAGGCCGCGGACGACCTCGGATACCGCGTGACGCCGCTCGACGAGGGCGTGGCCCGCGTGGTGCGGGCCCTCCAGGACGAGGGAGCGGGCGCCTGATAATGTCTCCAGAAACCGCGCGCCAGCTCGTGCACATCTCCATGTCGGCCTTCGCGCTCCTGCTGCGCGTGCTGACGTGGTGGCAGGCCGCGCTGTGCGCCGCCGCGGCCCTGGCGTTCAACGTCTTCGTGCTGCCGAGGGTCGGCGGGAGCAGGCTCGCCCGGCCCGCCGACGCCGTCCGCGGCTACTCGCTCGGCATCGTGCTCTACCCCGTTGCGGTGCTGGCGCTCATCCTTGCCTTTCCGGCGCGCCTCGACATCGCCGGCGCCGCCTGGGGCATCATGGCCTTCGGCGACGGCGCGGCGACGCTGGCCGGACGGGCGCTGGGCCGCCACCGGCTCCCCTGGAACCCCGACAAGACGCTCGAGGGGCTGCTGGGCTTCGTCACGGCCGGCGGCGCCTCTGGCGTGTTCCTGTCCTGGTGGATCGCGCCGTCGATTGCGCCGGCGCCGGCGCCCGCCTTCACCCTGCTGGCGCCGCTTGCCGCAGCCGCCGCCGCCGGGCTGGCCGAGACGCTCCCAATCCAGCTCGACGACAACATCACGGTACCGGCCGTGGCGGGCGGCGCCCTGTGGCTGGGCAGCCTGGTCAGCGGCGAGGCCTGGCTGGCCAACGGCAGCGCCGTCGCGGCCCGTCTGGCGCCGGCAGCGGCGGTGAACACGGTGGCGGCCGCGGCGGGCTGGATTGCCGGCACGGTGCGCGCATCCGGCACCTTCGCCGGCTGGCTCATCGGGGTCGCGGTCTACGCCGGGCTGGGGCCGGGGGGCTGGCTGCTGCTGTTCGCGACGTTCTTCGCCGCAGCTGCGACATCGAGGCTCGGCCTGGCGCGCAAGACGCTGCTCGGGATCGCCGAGGACCGCGGCGGCCGCCGGGGCGCGGGCAATGCCTTCGCCAACACGGGCCTGGCCGCCCTCGCGGCGCTCGCGGCCGTCACCACCCCGTTCCGCGCGGAAGCCGCCGTGGCGTTCGTCGCCGCCCTGGCGGCCGGCGGCGGAGATACGGTAGCGAGCGAGATTGGCAAGGCCTGGGGCCGGACCACGTATCTGCCGCTCACGCGGTCGCGCGTGCGGCCCGGCACGCCCGGCGCCGTATCGATCGAGGGCACGGCGGCCGGCCTCGTTGCGGCGCTCGCATTGGCGGCCCTCGGCGCGTGGCTCGGCCTCGTGCCGTGGTGGACGATCTGGGCGGTCGCGGCGGGGGCGGCGGCGGGGTCGGCGGTCGAGAGCCTGCTCGCCGCCACGCTGGAAGCGTCCCGGACGCTCAACAACGACGCCCTGAACTTCCTCAACACGGCGACAGCCGCTTCCGTATCCGTCGCGATCACGAGGCTCCTGTGAACGCACCTTCGCGGCTCCGCACGATTGCCGACTTCGCCCGTCCGTACACGCTCATTGCCCCGTCGCTCGGGTTCGCCTCTGCCGCCGCCACGGCCATCGGGGCCTATCCGCGGGAGCCCTGGAGCTGGGGGCTCCTGGCCGCGCCGGCCGTCGGGACCATCATGGCCGCGGTGTTGAACGTCGCCTCCAACGGCCTGAACCAGATCTTCGACCTGGACATCGACCGCATCAACAAGCCCAGGCGCCCGCTGCCGAGCGGGCGGCTGTCGCTCGGCGCGGCGTGGGCGGTCACGCTCGCCGGCTTCGCCGCCGCGCTCGGCCTCGCCTGGTTCGTCGCGCCGGGCGGCCGGCACGAATGCTTCTGGATGGTGCTGGCGGCCGCGCTGATGACCGTCGCCTACTCCGCGCCTCCGCTGCGGACCAAGCGCCTCGGCGTGTGGGCGAACGTCACGATCTGCATCCCGAGGGGGCTCCTGCTGAAGGTCGCCGGCTGGTCCTCGGTGAAGACCGCGCTGGGCCTGGAGCCGTGGTACCTCGGGTCCATCTTCGCGCTCTTCCTGCTCGGCGCGACGACCACCAAGGACTTCGCCGACATGGACGGCGATCGCCGGGGCGGATGCCGCACGCTGCCCCTGCAGTACGGCGTCGCGAAGGCGGCCTGGCTGATCGCGCCGTCCTTCGTGATCCCGTTCGCGCTCATCCCCGCCGGCGCGTGGGCCGGTCTCCTGACCGGGAGCTTCTGGCTCCTGCAGCTGCTCGGCCTCGTGATGATTGCCTACGGCGCCTACGTCTGTTTCCTGATGCTGCGCCGGCCCGACAGCCTCGCCGTCGAGGAGAACCACGTCTCGTGGGCGCACATGTACCGCATGATGTTCGTCGCCCAGATCGGGTTCGCGCTGGCCTATCTGCTTTGACCAGCCGAGGGCGCGCCGAGGCGGGGGCGCCGCCGCCTTGCAGGCCGCGCCGCCGAGGCCTACAGTAGGGAGTCACGCGCGCGCCCCAGCGGAGGTGAGCACCATGGCGATTGACCCCAGGCACGACCCAAGCCGCGTCGTCCGCGCTCCGCGCGGCACGGCGCTCACCTGCAAGAGCTGGCTGACGGAAGCCCCCTACCGCCTGATCCAGAACAACCTCGATCCCGAGGTCGCCGAGAATCCCCAGGCCCTCGTCGTGTACGGGGGCATCGGCCGTGCGGCCCGCGACTGGGCCTGCTTCGATGCCATCCTGGACGCGCTCACGGCCCTGGAAGACGACGAGACGCTGCTCGTGCAGTCGGGCAAGCCCGTCGGCGTGTTCCGCACTCATGCCGACGCGCCTCGCGTGCTCATCGCCAACTCCAACCTCGTGCCCCGGTGGGCGACCTGGGACCACTTCCACGAGCTGGATCGGAAGGGCCTCTTCATGTACGGCCAGATGACGGCCGGGTCGTGGATCTACATCGGCAGCCAGGGCATCGTGCAGGGCACGTACGAGACGTTCGCCGAAGCCGGCCGTCAGCACTACGGCGGCGACTGGGCGGGGCGGTGGATCCTGACGGCTGGCCTCGGCGGGATGGGCGGGGCGCAGCCGCTCGCCGCCACCTTCGCCGGCGCGGCGTCGCTGATTGTCGAGTGCGACCCGGCCCGGATCGCGGCGCGCCTGCGCACGAAGTACCTGGACGTCCAGGCCGCCGATCTCGACGACGCGCTGGCGCGCATCCGGAGGCACTGCGCGCGGCGGGAAGCCGTGTCGGTGGGCCTGCTCGGCAACGCCGCGGAGGTCTTGCCGGAGCTGGTCCGCCGCGCGAGGGCCGGCGGCCCGGTGCCGGGCCTCGTCACCGATCAGACAAGCGCCCACGACCTGGTGAACGGCTACCTTCCGGCCGGCTGGACGCTCGAGCGCTGGGCGGCCGCGCGCGCGACGCCAGCCGAGCACGAGGCGCTGAGGGCCGCCGCGGGCCGGAGCTGCGCCGTGCACGTGCGCGCGATGCTCGACTTCAAGGCGATGGGCGTGCCGGTCGTCGACTACGGCAACAACATCAGGCAGGCGGCAAAGGACCACGGCCTGGACGACGCCTTCGCGTTCCCCGGCTTCGTGCCGGCCTATGTGCGCCCGCTCTTCTGCGAGGGCAAGGGCCCCTTCCGGTGGGTCGCGCTCTCCGGCGATCCCGGCGACATCCATCGCACCGACGAGGCGCTGAAGGCGCTCTTCCCCGACAACGCCGGCGTGCGGCGCTGGCTCGACATGGCCGCCCGGCGCATCAGCTTCCAGGGCTTGCCGTCGCGCATCTGCTGGCTCGGCCTCGGCGAGCGCCACCTGGCGGGGCTGGCCTTCAACGACATGGTGCGATCGGGGGCGCTGAAGGCGCCGGTCGTCATCGGCCGCGACCACCTCGACGCCGGGTCGGTCGCCAGCCCCAACCGCGAGACCGAGGGCATGGCCGACGGCTCGGACGCCGTGTCGGACTGGCCAATCCTGAACGCGCTGCTGAACACCGCCAGCGGCGCGACGTGGGTGAGCGTCCACCACGGCGGCGGCGTCGGCATGGGCTACTCCCAGCATGCCGGGCAGGTCGTCGTGTGCGACGGCAGCGAAGCGGCGGAGCGCCGGATCGCGCGGGTCTTGTGGAACGACCCGGCGTCCGGCGTGATGCGCCACGCCGACGCCGGCTACGCCGCGGCCCTCCGCTGCGCGAAGGCGCACGGCCTGACGCTGCCGATGGCCGGACGCTGAGTGGCGCCCCCGGCTCAGGGCGGCTACGCCTGGCCGAGCAGTGCGCGGATGCGCGCCTCCGTCGGCGGGTGCGTGCTGAAGAGCGACAGCAGGCCGTGCACGCTGAACGGCTTGACGATGAACATGTGCGCCGTCGCGGGGTTCGCCTCCAGGGGAACGCGCTTCGACGCGTACTCCAGCTTCTTCAGCGCGTCGACCAGGCCGTAGGGCGTGCCCGCGATGGCGGCCCCGCCGGCGTCCGCGCCGAACTCCCGCGACCGCGAGATCGCCGCCTGGATCAGCATCGCCGCCACCGGCGCCAGGATGACCGTCGCGAGCAGGGCGACGGGGTTCGAGCCGCCCTCGCGATCGTCGCTGCGGCCGCCGCCGAAGAACGCCGCGAACTGCGCCATCCTCGCCATCATCATGATGGCCGCCGCCAGCGTCGCCGCCACCGACCCGACGAGGATGTCGCGATGCTTCACGTGGGCCAGCTCGTGCGCGATGACGCCCTCGATCTCGCGCTCGTCGAGCAGCCTCAGAATGCCCTCCGTGGCCGCCACCGCCGCGTGCGACGGACTGCGCCCCGTGGCGAAGGCGTTCGGCGACGGATCGGGGATGACGAACACCCTCGGCATCGGCAGGCCGGCCCGCTGGGCCAGCCGCTCGGTGATCTGGAAAAGCGGGTGCCCGGGCCCCACCGGCGTCGCGCGGTACATCCGCAGCACGATCTTGTCCGAGAACCAGTACGACGCGAAGTTCATGAGGACGGCGAAGCCGAAGGCCATCACCAGCCCGCCTCGGCCGCCGAAGTAGTCGCCCAGGACCAGGAGCACGCCGCTCATCAAACCGAGCAGCAAGGCCGTTTTCAGAGTGTTTCCCATGTCCGTTCCTGCCTTGTCGAGGGGGCGCAGCCAGATTACCCCTCACACGAGGCGGCGGCAAGCCCGCCGCCGGGACAGCGCCCTGTCTCTAGGACGCCCGAGCGTGCCCGGCGGTTACGCAGGGCCGCCTGTGGCCGAGGGGCGGGAATGGAGCCCGGGCATTCCGGGGTCCGACTGGCAGGCCCGTCGGCGCGCCGCAGGGCCCGCATCGCGCACCACGGGCCTGAATCCCTTCGCGCTCGATATAATGCTCGCATGACCTGCCACGGGCGCCTGCTGGCGGTGACGGCCGCCGCGCTGCTTCTCATCTGCTCGGCCGCCGTACGCGCGCAGCCGCCGGTCGCCCGTCCGCAGCCGCCGCCCGCCGCTCCGGCTGCGAAGGCGCCGGCTCCCGCGCCGCCGGAGGCCGGCGGGGCCGCGCCCCCGCCCGCGACGGTTCCCGCGGCGCGCCCGCAGGACGTGGCTGCGGAGCTGGAGCCGCCGTCCGATGCGGCAGCCGGGCAGGACGTGGCGCCGCCGCCCGAGAGCCTGAACGCGCCCGTCTATCCGTCGGCCGCGTACCTGGGTTCCTACGACGCCGGCCGGGGCCAGCGTTTCTTTCTGTACGGCACGACCCAGGCGTTCGAGGACATCGTGCTGTACTATCGGGGCGTGCTGAAGGGCAGGGGCGATCGCGTGTTCGACGAGCCCGCCACGCATATGTTCGACGTCGGGAAGTACCGCGAGGCCGACGTGGCGTTTCCGCCGAGCGTGACGATCAAGAACTATGCGTTCGGCGGATCGCCCGGCCTGCCCAATCCCGTTCCTGGCGCGCAGCCGCCCTACTTCCCGACGGTGATCCAGATCGTCACGCCGCCGCCGGCGGCTGCCGGCCGCCGGGTCCCGTAGGGGGGCCTGTCGCCCCGGGCCGGGGGTCAGGCCAGCTTTCTCATGATGAAGCACTTGAGGTAGTAGGTTTCCGGCACGCCCAGAACCACGGGGTGATCGCGGGCCTGCATCCGCTTCTCCATGACGGCCATGCGCGCGCGGGCGTCCACGGAAGCCTCATAGACGATCTGGCCGAAGGCGGCCTCGTCCACGTGGTAGGAGCAGCTGCACGTCACCAGGGTCCCGCCCGGCGCGAGCAGCTTCATGGCGCGCAGGTTGATCTCCTTGTAGCCGGCGCGGGCGCGCTCCACGGCCGCCTTGTTCTTGGCGAAGGCCGGCGGGTCCAGCACGATCGTGTCGAACCGCTCCCGCGCCCGCTCCATGTCGCGCAGCGCGTCGAAGGCGTTGGCCGCGCGCGCCTCGATCGTGGCGATGCCGTTGCGCGCGGCGTTGATCGCGATGCGGGCGACAGCGTCCTCGGAGACGTCGAGGGCGACGACGCGGTCGCAGCGGTCGGCCAGCTGCAGCGCGAAGGCGCCGTGGTAGCTGAAGCAGTCGAGCAGCCGGCCGCGGGCGTATGCGCGGGCGGCGGCGCGGTTCTCGCGCTGGTCGAGGAACAGGCCGGTCTTCTGGCCGTGCCACAGGTCCACCTCGTGCTCGATACGGCCTTCGCGCACCGTGACAAGCGGGGGCACGCTCCCGGCGAGCGCCTGCACGGCCGAGTCCAGGCCCTCCAGCTCGCGGGCCTTCACGTCGTGGCGCGCGAGGATGCCCGCCGGGTGCAGCTGCTCCTCCAGCAGGCCGACCAGCGCGGGCAGCATCCGATCCGCGCCCTGCGACAGCGCCTGCACGACCAGGTAGTCGCCGTACTGATCCACGATGCACGACGGCAGCAGGTCGCCTTCCCCATGGACGAGGCGACAGGCCGTCGCGTCGATGTCGAGCGCCCGCCTGAGCGCGATGGCGGACGCCAGGCGAGCCCGCCACAGATCGAGGGCGGCCGGGGCCTCGCCCGCGGTGAGCATCCGCAGCGCGATCTGGGAGCGGTCGCTGTAGAGGGCGCGGCCGAGGGGCCGGCCTCGGGGGCTCCGGACAACCACCGTGTCGCCGCCGGCGGCCCGGGCCTTCACGACGTCCGCGCGGTAGACCCAGGGGTGGCCGCCGCGGATCCGATCTTCGCCGCGGGCGGTGACAACGGCAACGGGCTCGGTCGGCGGCGGGGAGGCGCTCATGGCTGGGTCCGCGCCGACGGGAACACGGGCCGCCGCGCGCCCTCCCATCATGCGGAATCCGCCGCGGGAAATCGAGTAGAATCCGGCTGTGCGCATCGCGATCGGTTCGGACCACGCCGGGTTCGCACTCAAGGAAACCATCAAGACGCTGCTCGACGACCTGGGAGTCCCGTTCGACGATCTGGGAACGGCGTCGGCCGAGCCGGCGGACTATCCGGACTTCGCCGAGGCCGTCGCGCGCGCCGTCGCCGCGGGGCGGGCGGACCGCGGCATTCTGATCTGCGGGACCGGCATCGGCATGAGCATCGCGGCCAACAAGATCAGCGGCGTCCGGGCGGCCCTCGCCTGTACCGAGGCCAGCGCGACGCTCGGGCGCGCGCACAACGACGCCAACATCCTGGCCCTCGGCGGGCGCACGACGCCGGCCGCCGCCGTCCCGAGCATCGTCCGCGCGTTCCTGGCCACCGAGTTCGAAGGCGGACGCCACGGCGCGCGCGTGGCGAAGATCGCGGCCATCGAACGGAAGGATCCGTAGCCATGGAACACATCCTGCCCGCCCGCGGCCTGCGACTGCGGGACGTCGATCCCGATGTCGCCGACGCCATCCGCAACGAAGCGGCGCGCCAGGCCGGGGGCCTCGAGCTCATCGCCTCGGAGAACTTCGTCAGCCGCGCCGTTCTGGAGGCCACCGGGTCGGTCTTCACGAACAAGTACGCCGAAGGCTACCCTGGCCGGCGGTACTACGGCGGCTGCGATTTCGCGGACGTCGTCGAGCGCCTGGCCGTGGATCGGGCGAAGGAGCTGTTCGGCGCGGACCATGCGAACGTGCAGCCTCACTCCGGGGCCCAGGCCAACATGGCCGTCTACTTCACGCTGGTGAAACCGGGCGAGACGGTCCTCGGCATGAACCTGTCGCACGGGGGCCACCTGACGCACGGGCATCCGTTGAACTTCTCGGGCGCGCTCTACACGATCGTGCCCTACGGCGTCCGCCGGGACGACGAGCGGCTCGACTACGACGAGATCGAGCGGCTCGCCGGCCAGCACAAGCCGAAGCTCATCATGGTGGGCGCCAGCGCCTACCCGCGCATCATCGACTTTGCCCGCATCCGCGGCATCGCGGACCGCGTCGGCGCGGCGATGGTCACCGACATGGCGCACATCGCCGGGCTCGTGGCGGGCGGCGTCCATCCCAGCCCGGTTCCCTTCGCCGACTTCGTGACGAGCACGACGCACAAGACGCTGCGGGGCCCGAGGGCCGGGCTCGTGCTGTGCAAGGCGAAGTGGGCGAAGGAGCTGGATCGCTCGGTGTTCCCCGGCGTCCAGGGCGGCCCGCTCGTCCACGTCATCGCCGCCAAGGCGGTGTGCTTCCGGGAGGCGCTCCTGCCGCAGTTCGCCGCGTACCAGAAGAAGGTCGTCGCCAACGCGAGGAAGCTGGCCGAGGTCATCGGCTCCCACGGATTCCGGCTCGTGTCCGGCGGCACGGACACGCACCTCATGCTGGTGGACGTGTTCTCCAAGGGCCTCACCGGGAGGGAGGCGACGGCCGCGCTGGGCGCTGCGGGCATCACGGTCAACCAGAACACGATCCCGTTCGACGAGAACCCGCCGCTCAAGGCGAGCGGCATCCGCATCGGCACGCCGGCCGTGACGACGCGCGGCATGGGCGAGGCCGAGATGGTCCTCATCGGCGACCTCGTTGCGCGCGTCCTGGATGCGCCCGCCGACGGCCGGGCGCACGCCATGGTGCGCGCCGAGGTGGAAGCCCTGTGCCGCAAGTTCCCGCTTCCCGCGGACCTGCCGGACTAGACGAGGCCGTCGAGCGCGCCTTCGCCGACGACGGCCCGCTGGCTCGGGCCGTGCCGGCGTTCGAGCCGCGCCAGGGGCAGCGGGAGATGGCCGCCGCCGTCGCCCGCGTCTTCGCCAGGGGCGGAGTGCTCCTCGCCGAAGCCGGGACGGGCACGGGGAAGACGCTGGCATACCTCGCGCCGGCCATCCTCAGCGGCCGGCGCGTCCTGGTGTCGACAGGCACGAAGAACCTGCAGGAGCAGATCTACGTCAAGGACATTCCGCTCCTGCGGGAGGGCCTCGGCATCCCGTTCACGGCGGCCTGCATGAAGGGCCGCGGCAACTACCTCTGCCTGCACCGGTTCGCCGCGTTCCGCGACGATATCGACGCCGGGTCGCCCGCAGACCGCGTCTACCTGCAGATGATCGACGAGTGGGCCGCGTCCACCGAGACGGGGGACCGGGCCGAGCTGGCCGACCTGCCCGAGGACGTGCCCTTCTGGGCGTCCATCTCGGCCGCCGCCGAGAACTGCGTCGGGCCGGACTGCCCCGAGCACGGCGCCTGCTTCGTCACGCGGATGCGCGAGCGTGCCGCGGCGGCGGACGTCGTCATCGTCAACCATCACCTGTTGTGCGCGGACGCCGCGGTCCGCCAGGGGTCGTACGGGGAAGTCATTCCGGACTGCCCCTGCGCGGTCATTGACGAGGCGCACCAGCTCGAAGACGTGGCCACGCAGTACTTCGGGATCTCCGTCGGCGCCTTCCGGCTCGCCGAGCTGGTCCGGGACTTCGACCGGGTCCTGGCGTCCGGGGAGGCGTCGGACGAAGGCGGCGAGCTGGGCCGCGCGCTGAACCGGGTCGACAGCCAGGCGCGCGCCTTCTTCGCCGCGGCCGCGGCCCTGATCTGGTCTGCCGGGCCGTCGGCGCCCGCCGCAGCGGCGGGCGCCGACGAGCGCGTGCGCGTGACGCCCCGGACGCTCGAGCCGGCGCAGGAACCCGGGCTCGGCCTGCTCGATGCGCTCGACGGCCTCGCCGGGGCGGTCGCGGCCGAGAGCCAGGCATCCGAGGATCTCGCCGCGCTCGGCCGCCGCGCCGCCGACATCGCGGACGATCTGCGCTTCCTGCTCGCCGCCAACGACCGCGACTACGTCTACTTCCTCGAGCGCCGGGGCCGCGGCGTGTTCCTTCGCGCGGCGCCCATCAACGTGGCGACGCTCGTCCGCACGCAGGTGCTCGAGCGCTTTCCGTCGGCCGTTCTCACGTCGGCGACCCTCGCCGTCGAAGGCTCGTTCGCCTATGTGCGCGGCCGGCTGGGCGTCGAGCGCGGGGAGGAGCTCCTGCTCCCGTCCGAGTTCGATTTCGCCTCGCAGGCCCTGCTCTACCTGCCGAGCCGGATGCCGTCGCCGAAGACCGCGGACTTCCCCGCCGCCGCCGGGCGCGAGGTGGCCGAGATCCTGCGCCGAACGAGCGGCCGGGCCTTCGTGCTGTTCACGAGCTACGCCGTGCTGCGCTCCGTCCACGCCGCGCTGCAGGAAGCCATCGCGTTCCCGGTGTTCGTGCAGGGCTCGCTGCCGAGGTCCGCGCTGCTCGCCCGGTTCCGGGCGACGCCGCACGCGGTGCTGCTGGCCACGTCGAGCTTCTGGCAGGGCGTGGACGTCGTCGGGGAGGCGCTGAGTTGCGTCATCGTCGACCGGCTGCCGTTCGCTTCGCCCGGGGATCCGGTGGTGGCCGCCCGGATGGAGGCCATCGAGGCCGGCGGCGGCGATCCATTTTCCGAGTACCAGGTTCCGCTGGCGGTCCTGGCCCTCCTGCAGGGCCTCGGCCGCTTGATCCGGCACCGCCGGGATCGGGGGGTCCTGGCCGTGCTCGATCCGCGCCTGCGCACGATGCCGTACGGGCGGCGGTTCCTGGCGTCGCTCCCCCCGGCGCCCGTGACCTCGGAGCTCTCCGAGATCGAGCGGTTCTTCGGCGTCCGGACGCCCCTTCTCTGATCGCGGGACTCGGCATTTGGGTGTAAACTACGCAAAGATCGGCGAACCGCCGGTTCTGCGTGATGCCTTGACCGGAATCATCCGCGTCGTTACTTGCTAGAGGAGTGCCAATGTCCCG
Organism: Acidobacteriota bacterium; assembly: GCA_029562975.1. GTDB lineage: Bacteria > Acidobacteriota > Vicinamibacteria > Vicinamibacterales > JAKQTR01 > JAKQTR01. The sequence goes on from JAKQTR010000030.1 coordinate 403,265, forward strand.
CCTGATGTCCGGCCGTCCGCTGCTCGTGCTCGGCCTCGCCGCGCTCGCGTTGTTCCTGCTCGCTCAGCCCAGCCAGGCCCAGACCGGGGCCGTGTCGGGCAGGGTGGTGGACGGCGCGGACAAGCCCCTGGAGAAGGCCGTCGTCGTCATCGAGTTCACCGACGGCATCAACCGCCGCTACGAGGTCAAGACCAACAAGAAGGGCGAGTTCATCCAGATCGGCCTGGCGCCCGGCAATTACAAGATCACGGCGAAGTACGAGAACCTGGGCGAGCAGTCGCAGACCGTGCGCGTGCGCCTTGGCGATCCGACGAAGGTGGACATCGTGCTCGGGGGAGGCCCCGGGGGCATGACCAAGGAGGACGCCGCGAAGGCGGCGGCCGTGAAGGCGCTGTTCGATGAGGGCGTCGCTCTGAGCAAGGAGCACAAGTACGACGAGGCCATCGCGAAGTTCACCGAGGCGTCGGACGTCACGCCTGGCTGCTTCGACTGCTACTACAACATCGGGTTCGCGCACTCCCAGAAGAAGGAATACGACCAGGCCGAGGCGGCGTTTCTGAAGGCCATCGAGCTGAGGCCCAACTACGTCGACGCGTACAACGGCCTGGCGACGGTGTACAACGCGCAGAAGAAGTTCGACAAGGCGACGGAGGCGAGCCAGAAGGCCGCCCAGCTGGCCGCGTCGGCCGGGCCTGGCACCTCGGGCGCGGGCGCCGTTGAGGCCGAGTACAACCAGGGCGTCATCCTCTGGAACGCCGGCAAGATCGCCGAGGCCGCGGAGCACTTCCAGCAGGTCATCTTGCTGAAGCCCGATCACGCCGACGCCCATTACCAGCTGGGCATGGCCTACGTGAACCAGAACAAGCTGGCGGAGGCGGTTCCGCTGTTCGAGAAGTACCTCGAACTTGCGCCCGACGGGCAGTTCGCGCCGACGGCCAAGGGTGTGCTGGCCAGCATCAAGAAGTAGCCCGCCATGGACGAGCCGTCGCGACACGGCACGATCGCGGCGAGCCTCTCGGCGGTCCGGCAGCGGCTGGCTCGCTCCCTGGAGCGGGCCGGCCGTTCGCGTGCCGATGTGCGGCTCGTCGCCGTCTCGAAGACGCGCCCGCCGGAGGACATCCGGGCGGCGGTTGGCGCGGGCCAGCTGGATTTCGGGGAGAACCGGGTCCAGGAGGCGCTGGAGAAGATCGGCCTGACGGCCGATATGCCGATCAGCTGGCATCTCGTCGGGCATCTCCAGTCGAACAAGGCGCGGAAGGCCGCGGCGGCGTTCGCGTGGATTCACTCGATCGACGGCGTGGATCTGCTGCGGCGGGTGGACGAGGCGGCGGCCGACGCGGGGCGCAGCCCGGTGGTGCTGGTGCAGGTGGATCTGGCCGGCGAGCCGACCAAGCACGGCGTGGCCGCGGATGCGTGCCTCCCGATTTTCGAGGCCGGGGCGGCGTGCCGCGCCGCCAGCGTGGGAGGCCTGATGGTGCTGCCGCCGTTCACGGAAGACCCGGAGGAGGCCAGGCCGTACTTCCGCCGGCTCCGGGAGTTGCGCGACGCGCTCGCCGGCCGCGGCGTCCCGGCGGCGATGCTTCGCGAGCTGTCGATGGGCATGAGCCACGACTTCGAGGTGGCCGTCGAGGAAGGCGCGACCGTCGTGCGTGTCGGGACGGCCATCTTCGGCGAGAGGGCGTAGATGACCGGCCGCCCTGACGGCGCCGGCCGCACCAGGTTGCAGGAGAGGACGATGAACGTCACCCCGCTCGACCTCCGCCAGCAGCAGTTCCGCACGACGATGCGCGGGTTCGACAAAGACGAGGTCACGGCGTTTCTCGCCGAGGCGGCCGACGACTACGCCGAAGCCATCCGCGAGGCCGATCGGCTGCGGCAGGAGGTGACGCGCCTCGAGGGCCTGATCAACGAGCACCGCGAGCACGAGCGGAACCTGCGCAACACGCTGATGACGGCCCAGCGCCTCGCCGACGAGATCAGCGACAACGCTCACAAGCAGGCCGGCACGATCATCAAGGACGCCGAGTCCCGTGCCGCCCTGATCCTTGAGAAGGCCCAGTCGCGGTACGAGGACGTGCAGCGCGAGATCGACGGTCTCCGCCTGAAGCGCCGCGAGGTGGAGAACTCGGTGGAGGCCGTCATCGCCTCGCTGAGGAACACGCTCGAGTTCGTGCGCGAGCAGGACGCGCGGGACCGCGAGGAGAAGATCCTGCTGCACCGGCCGCGGCCGCTGGACTCGCGCGAGGTCATGCCCGGCTGGAGCCAGGATCGCAAGGACGACGGCCCCGTCGTCGTCGAGCGGCACGCCTGACTGGCGGCCGCGGCGCGCCCCGGCCGCCGGGGGCGCGGGAGGATGCCCTGCCGTCATGCCCCGACGATCGATCATCCGCGGCGCCCGCGTCGTGTTCACGTGCGCCGGAGGCGCGCCGAAGTCGGGGCCGGCCCAGGCTGACGCGAGGCCGATCTCCGGCGCCTCCGTCGTCGCCACGGACGGCGTGATCGACTACGTCGGACACGCCGGCGACGCCGACCTCCTCGCGGCCCGCCCCGGCGACACCGTCATCGACGCTGCCGGCGGCACCGTCGTGCCCGGGCTCGTCGATCCGCACACGCACGCCGTCTTCGGCGGCGACCGGCGCGAGGAACTCCGGCGCCGGCTGGGCGGGGCGACCTACGCCGAGATCGCCGCCGGGGGCGGCGGCATCCTGTCCACGGTGCGCGCCACGCGGGAGGCCTCCGAGGAGGCGCTGGTCGCCTCGGCGAAGGCCCGGCTGGACCAGATGCTCGCGTGCGGGACGACGACGTGCGAGATCAAGAGCGGCTACGGCCTTCAGCCGGACGCCGAACTGAAGATCCTCCGCGCCATCCGGCGCCTGAAGGACGAGCACCCGATCGACGTCGTGGCGACCTTCATGGGCGCGCACGAGATCCCGGCGGAACACCGCGCGAACCGGCGGCGCTACATCGATCAGGTCGTCGGCGAGATGATCCCCGCCGCCGCCCGGGCCGGCCTCGCCGAGTGGTGCGACGTCTTCTGCGAGAGCGGGGTCTACACCCCAGAGGAAGCCGCGGAGATCCTCGAGGCCGGCGCGCGCCACGGCTTGAAGCCCCGCATCCACGCCGACGAGCTGGCCGAGAGCGGCGGCGCGCTCGTCGCCGCGCGCGTGGGAGCGAGGTCGGCGGACCATCTCCTCCACGTGACGCCCAGGGGCATCCACGCCATGAAGGAGGCGGACGTCGTCGCCACGCTGCTGCCGATTGCCGCCTTCTACCTGAAGCTGGGCCGCTTCGCCCCGGCCCGCGATCTGATCGAGGGCGGCGTGCCCGTCGCGCTCGCGAGCGACCTCAACCCGGGCGGCGGCTTCTCGCCGTCGATGCCCTTCGCGATGACGCTGGCGTGCTTCGCGATGCGGATGACGGTGGAAGAGGCGCTCGTGGCGGCCACGATCAACGCGGCCTATGCCATCGACCGCCACGACCGCGCGGGCAGCCTCGAGGCGGGCAAGGATCTCGATGCCGTCGTCGTGGACGGCGACGCGGTCGATCTCCTGAAGGTCGGGGCGCCGGCGATCCGGGCCGTCGTCAAGCGCGGACAGGTGGTCTGGCGCCGGCCGGTTACTTGACTGGCGCGCGGCCGCCCGGCACGAACCAGCCGTGGGCGTGCGTCGCGAACGTCCAGGGGTAGGTAACCCGAGGCAGGACCTCGATGGGCACCGTGTAGTCCACGTCGATGTAGAGGTGCGCGGGAGCGTCCTGGCGGCGGATGCGGACCGCCCGTTCCTCGACGGGCAGGCCGTACTTGGCCGCGGCCTCCAGCACGGCGCCCCGCACCGCGCGCTCGTCCTGCTCGGGGCCGAACTTCGCGATCTCGTCGACGTCGCTGGAGAACCGGAACTGGTTCCAGGCGGCCCACCCGGCGTGCCAGGCGGCCCAGGCGACGGCGAAGGCGACGGCGAGCCTCAGGAGGCGTCCCATACTCAGTGGATCTGACGCAAGAGCCGCGCCCACCTGGTTTGCCTCAGCGGATTGAGCGTCCCGCCCGACCCGTCCCAGGACCAGTAGATCATCAGGGCTCGGCCCTTCAGGTTCTGTATCGGCATGAAGCCCCAGTAGCGTGAGTCCTCCGAGTTGTCGCGGTTGTCGCCCATGACGAAGAGCGCGCCGTCGGGGACCGGAACGGGCCCGTAGTGATTCCTGACGTCCTCGGGGCCGCCGTCGCCCGCGCCCGCCGGCCCCGGACGGCTGACCAGGTAGTGGGCGTACGGCTCGTCGAGGGGGCGGCCGTTCACGTAGACGCGCGTGTCCTTCAGTTCGACGGTCTCGCCCGGGAGCCCGACGACGCGCTTGATGAAGTCGCGCTCGGGGTTCACCGGGAACTTGAAGACCACGACATCTCCCCTCCGGACGGACCTGATCGGCAGGATCGCCCGCTCGGCGCTCGAGTGAGCCGGCGCGAAGACGAACTTGTTCACGAGCAGCTGATCGCCGACGAGGAGGTTCGGCTCCATCGATCCGGTGGGGATCTTGAACGCCTGGACGACGAAGGTCCGGAAGAACAGCGCCAGGATCACCGCGACGAGGATCGTCTCGAGGTACTCGCGGACGACGGACTTCTTGAACGGCACCACTACTCCTCCAGCCCGATCTTGAGGACGGCCAGGAACGCCTCCTGCGGAATGTCCACCTTGCCCACGCGCTTCATGCGCTTCTTGCCGGCCTTCTGCTTCTCGAGGAGCTTGCGCTTCCGCGTGATGTCGCCGCCGTAGCACTTGGCCAGCACGTTCTTTCGCATGGGCTTCACCGACTCGCGCGCGATGACGCGGTTGCCGATGCAGGCCTGGATGGCCACCTCGAAGAGCTGCCGCGGGATGAGCGCGCGCATCTTCGAGGCCAGCGCGCGGCCGCGCGCGTAGGCCGAGTCGCGGTGCACGATGACCGACAGCGCGTCCACCGGGTCGCCGTTGACCAGGATCTCGAGCCGCTGCAGCGGCGACTCCCAGTAGCCGCTGACGTGGTAGTCGAGCGACGCGTACCCGCGGGAGAGGGTCTTCAGGCGGTCGTAGAAATCCAGCACGACCTCCGCAAACGGCAGGTCGTAGGTGACCAGGACCCGGTCGCTCGCGAGGTATTCGAGCGCCTTCTGCACGCCGCGCTTGTCCTGGCACAGCTGCAGGACGGCGCCCACGTGCTCGGCGGGCGTGAGGATCATCGCCCGGATGACCGGCTCCTCGAACTTCGCGATCCGGCCGGTGTCGGGCAGCTTCGCGGGGCTGTCGATCTCGTGGACCTCCCCGTCCGTGGTCGTCACCCGGTACAGCACGCCCGGCGCCGTCGTCACCAGGTCCTGGTCGAACTCGCGCTCGAGGCGTTCCTGCACGATGTCCATGTGCAGGAGGCCCAGAAACCCGCAGCGGAACCCGAAGCCCAGGGCCGTCGACGACTCGGGCTCGTAGAAGAACGAGGCGTCGTTCAGCCGGAGCTTCTCGAGGGCGTCGCGCAGTTCCGGGTACTGGTGGTTCTCCACCGGATAGAGGCCCGCGAACACCATGGGCTTCAGCTCGCGGAAGCCCGGGAAGGGATCGCGCGCCGGGCGCGCGGCGTCGGTCACGGTGTCGCCGAGCTTGGCGTCGCTGACCTTCTTGATGGTGGCGGTGAAGAAGCCGACCTCGCCGGCGCCCAGTTCGTCCACGAACACCGGCTTCGGCGTGAACACGCCGACCTGCTCGACGTCGTACTCCTGGCCGAGCGCCATCAGGCGGATCTTCATGCGCCCGCGCAGGACGCCGTCGATCACGCGGACGACGATGACGACGCCGCGGTAGGCGTCGTACCAGGAGTCGAAGATGAGGGCCTTGAGCGGCGCCGCCGCGTCGCCGGCTGGAGGAGGCAGCCGCTCGACAATCGCCTCGAGGATCTCCCGGACTCCGGTGCCCGCCTTCGCGCTGGCGGAAATGGCGTGCGAGGGATCGAGGCCGACAATGTCGGCCAGCTGCCGCCGCGCCTCCTCGGGCTGCGCGCTCGGCAGGTCGATCTTGTTGATGACCGGGATGATCTCCAGGTTGTGCTCGACGGCCAGGTACGCGTTGGCGAGGGTCTGCGCCTCGACGCCCTGCGACGCGTCGACGAGCAGCAGGGCGCCCTCGCAGGCTGCCAGCGACCGCGTGACCTCGTACGAGAAGTCCACGTGGCCGGGGGTGTCGATGAGGTTGAGCACGTAGCGCCGGCCGTCCAGGGCCTCGTAGCCGAGGCGCACCGGATGGGCCTTGATCGTGATCCCCCGCTCCCGCTCGAGGTCCATCGAGTCGAGGACCTGCGCCTCGGTCATCTCCCGCGGCTGCAGCGCGCCCGTCAGCTCGAGGAACCTGTCCGCGAGCGTGGACTTGCCGTGATCGATGTGGGCGATGATCGAGAAGTTGCGGATGTCGCGGCGGTCCATCGCGGGCTACTTGCGGCTCCCGCCGGGCGCGTAGACGAGGCCGACGATCGCGCCGTAGAGGGACATCTCCACGAGCGTGTCGACGATCCACGCGGCGGCGATCGCGCCGGACAGCGACAGCGCCGCCCAGGCCCACACCACCGAGAAGCACACCAGAAGGAGCCCCACGACCATCCCGTAGCGCAGCCCCTCCAGCGCGCCCGGACCGCCCTCGTACCCTTTGGCGTAGCCGTACGCGAACACGAAAAAGCCCGCAAGCGCCGCGCCCAGCCCGATGACGGTGTGGGCCTCGCCAGCCGGCCGGAACAGCTCCGCGTGCCGGGCGTGCAGATCGGCCAGCAGCACGTCGGCGACGAGCGCGCTCGTCGCCAGGTAGGCCATCCACCCCACGATCGCCGATGCGGCGAGCCGGCCGACGTTCACGGCGATGGCCTACTTGCCGCGGGCCACCTGGGCGTTCAGCACCGCCTGCGCGCCGCCGAACTGCTGGATGAACGACATCAGCCCCATGTAGAGGAACCCGCCCTGGAAGAGCATCAGGAACGGCAGCGACCCGTAGATGCCGTTCGCCAGCGCGTAGAGGACCGTGGCGGTGAAGTACAGGCCCAGTCCCGTCTCGACCAGCGGCTGCCACGCCGTGGCCTGCATGTACTTCTTGCCCACCCACTGATCAGAGCCGCGCTCGACCCCGTACTTCGGCGTCCGCGCGAAGGCGCTCTGGTGCCTGGCGAGCGCCTCGACGACGGCCCGCGTATTGTTCACGGCCAGGCCGATGCCCACCGCCATCAGCGCCGGCACGTAGCGCAGCCGGGCCTTCCAGTCGGGGTACAGCTCCCGCTGCGACACGAGGTAGAAGTTGACCACCGACGCCGTCGCCGCGACGAACAGCGGCACGTCGATGAGCAGCATCTCGTACCAGCCCATGTTGTAGCGGATGATCATGGACGGGAACATGAGCACCGACAGCGCCGTCATGAGCAGGTAGTTGAAGTTCGCCGTCAGGTGCAGGAACGCCTCGGCCTTGACGCCGAACGGCTGGTCCGACTGGAGGATCCGGGGCAGCAGCTTGAGGCAGACCTGGATGGAGCCCTTGGCCCAGCGGTGCTGCTGCGACTTGAACGCGTTCATCTCGACGGGAACTTCGGCCGGCGCCACCAGGTCCGGCAGGAAGAGGAACTTCCAGCCCAGGAGCTGCGCCCGGTAGCTCAGGTCCAGGTCCTCCGTGAGCGTGTCGTGCTGCCAGCCCCCCGCCGCCGGGATCACCGACCGGCGCCAGATCCCGGCCGTGCCGTTGAAGTTGAAGAAGTGCCCCGAGCGGTTGCGGCTGCCGTGCTCCAGGACGAAGTGCGCGTCCAGCAGGACGGCCTGGACCCGCGTCAGCGTCGAGTAGTCCGCGTTGACGTGCCCCCACCGCGCCTGCACCATCGCCACCGCCGGATCCTGGAAGTACGGCACGGTCTTCAGCAGGAAGTCCGGGCTGGGAACGAAGTCGGCGTCGAAGATGGCGACGAACTCCCCGCGCGCCACCTTCAGCCCCGCGTCGAGCGCCCCGGCCTTGAACCCGGCCCGGTTCGTTCGGTGGAGGAGCTTGACATCGAACCCCTGCTCGACGAGCCGCTCGGCGCCGCGCCGGGCGACCTCGGTCGTTTCGTCCGTCGAGTCGTCGAGCACCTGGATCTCGAGGAGATCCCTCGGGTAGTCGATGCGGGCGGCCGCCTGCAGCAGACGGTCCACGACGTACATCTCGTTGTAGAGCGGCAGCTGGATTGTGACCGGCGGCAGCGGCCCCTCCCAGGCTGGCGGCGGCCCGGGCACGCGGTCCTTGTTCTTGTGGTAGGCGTAGACGAGGTAGTAGCGGTGCCAGCCGTACAGCCCCAGCAGGACCAGCACGAAGAAGTACGAACCGAGGACCAGCGTCTCAAGCAGGCTCATGCTCGCCCAACCCAATCCGGTGTTGTGCCGAACGGCACTGTATTATAGCGTTCGTCCGCGGACCCGACAAACGGACCGGACCATCATGATGAACCCCAACGAGGTGCGCGATCTGCTCGAGCGGCTCCAGCGCGGCGACCTGCCGCTCGAGGCAGCCCACGAGGCGCTGATGCGGCGGCTGCGCGCGCAGCCCTTCGAGGACCTGGGCTTCGCGCGCGTCGATCACCAGCGGGCCGCCCGGACGGGCGTGCCCGAAGTGGTCTTCGGCCAGGGCAAGACCAGCAGCGAAATCGCCGCCATTTCCCGGCAGATCGTCGGCCGCGGGCACACGCTGCTCGTGACTCGCGCCGCGCCGGAGGCCTTCGAGGCGGTCCGCGAGGTCGTCCCCGACGCCTCGTACCACGAGCGCGCACGGGTCATCGAGCGCCGCGCCGGCGAGATCCCGGCCGGCGCCGGCACCATCCTCGTCGCGGCCGCCGGGACCTCCGATCTGCCGGTGGCCGAGGAGGCCGCGATTACGGCCGAAGTGATGAGCAACCCCGTGGACCGCCTGTACGACGTCGGCGTCGCGGGCCTGCACCGCCTCCTCGCGGCCCGGGACCGCCTCCAGGCGGCCAGGGTCATCATCGTCGTCGCGGGAATGGAGGGCGCGCTGCCGAGCGTCGTTGGAGGGCTCGTGGCCGCCCCGGTCGTGGCGGTGCCAACGAGCGTCGGCTACGGGGCGAGCTTCGGCGGGCTCGCCGCCCTGCTCGGGATGTTGAACGCCTGCGCCCCGGGGGTGGCCGTCGTGAACATCGACAACGGGTTCGGCGCCGCCTGCCTCGCCAGCGTGATCAACCATTTGTAGGCGCCCCGTCGCCCGGGCGCATCAACTGCCGGCTCAACGACTTGCGGCTATTATTGACTTGACAACCGGCTGCGCTGAATCCATATTGGAAGGTTGCAGCCGTTTGTGCGTTTGCCCGAGCCCCGGGGGCCCGCGACCTCTCCACCGCAGTTCGCGATTTCTATGCACGCAGCCGTCCTGCAGGCCCTCGAATTCACGCGCATCGTTGACGTCCTGCGAGGGTGCGCCGCAACGCCGCTCGGTGCCGAGCGGCTGGCGAATCTCAAGCCGGCCACCGACCCGAGAAAGGTCGCCCAGCAGCTGGCCGCCACGTCCGAGGGCGTCCGGTTCAACGAATTGGTGGGCGGGCTCGCCCTGTCGGCGCCTGCGGACCTTGCGGCCATCCTCGGCAACCTGGCCGTCGAGGGCCGCCCGCTCGAGGCCCTTCGGCTGCTGGCCCTGGCGGACTACCTGGACTCGGTCGACCAGGCCCGGGGCGCCATCCGGCGGACCGAGCACCCGTTTCCCGTGCTGAAGGCGCTGGCCGAGGGCGTTGCCTCCTTCAGGAGCGAAATTGCCGACACGCGCCACAAGATCGAGCCCTCCGGCGAGGTCGCGGACGGCGCGAGCCCCGACCTCAAGGCCATCCGCGAACGGCTGCGGCGCCAGCGCACGCGGCTGCGAGGCACGCTCGAGTCCTTCCTGCGGAACCGCGACACCGCCAAGTACCTGCAGGACCAGGTCGTCACCGACCGCAACGGCCGATTCGTACTGGTGGTTCGCGCCGAGCATCGCACGGCCATTCCCGGGATCGTGCACGGCAGCTCGTCGAGCGGCGCGAGCCTGTACCTGGAGCCGCTGAGCACGGTCGAGATCAACAACGACATCGTCGCCCTCGAACAGCAGGAGGCGGAGGAAGTCCGGCGCGTCCTGCTGGGCCTGACGGACCAGTACCGGCGGCGCGCGCTCGACTTGCAGCGGACGATCGAGTCGGCGACGGACCTGGACGTCATCCAGGCCAAGGCGCGGCTGTCGGCGCTCGTCGGCGGCGCCGAGCCGGCCCTGTCGACGGACGGCGCCTTCGAGCTGCTGGCCGCCCGGCACCCGCTGCTCATCCCGGCGGTCGCCGACCGGCTCGCCGCGCGGCCCTCCGCCGCGGGGGAGGGCGGCGCGGGCCCCGACGCGGCCCCTCCGGCCGCCCCCCGTGTGGAGGGCCCGGTGCCGGTGGACATCAAGCTCGTCCCGGGGACGAGCGTCCTAGTCGTCACGGGCCCGAACACCGGCGGCAAGACCGTCGCGCTCAAGACGGCCGGGCTCCTGGCGCTGATGGCGCAGGCCGGTCTGCACGTGCCGGCCCACACGGGGTCCAGAGTGCCCGTGTTCCGGTCGGTGTTCGCCGACATCGGCGACGAGCAGTCGATTGCCGCGAACCTCAGCACGTTCTCGTGGCACGTCGCCAACATGGTCCAGACGGACCGGTCGCTGGCGCTGCCCGCCCTGGTGCTGCTTGACGAGCCCGGCGCGGGCACCGACCCGATCGAGGGCGGCGCGCTCGGTCTGGCGGTAGTGGAGCACTTCAGGGCCCGTGGCGCGCACGTCGTGGCGACGACGCACCACGAGCCGCTGAAGTCGTACGCCTCGACGACGCCGGGCGTCGTGTGCGCCGCGTTCGGCTTCGACCCCGAGTCGTTCGCGCCGACCTACCGGCTGCAGTACGGCACGCCCGGCCGCAGCCTCGCCCTCGAGATCGCCGGGCGGCTCGGCTTGAATCCGTCGATACTGGAGAGCGCCCGCAGCAACGTGTCGGCGCGCGAGGCCCAGCTGGCCGAGCATCTCGCGAAGATCGACGCCGACATCCGCGCCCTCGATCACGAGCGGCGCCTGGTCGCCCGCGAACGCGAGTCGATGGCCGAGGCGGACATGCGCCTGAAGGCGCGGGAGCAGGCGGTCAGGGATCGCGAGGAGCGGGTGCGCCAGCGTGCGGACGAGGAGATCGCGACGCGCGTTCGCGCGGCCCGCGAGGACATCGACCAAGTCGTGGAGGGGCTCCGCCGCGAGATCGATCGGCTGACGGCCGAGGCGGGCCGCCGCGCCCTGCACGGCCGCCCGTTGTCCACGGGCGAGGCCGGCACGGCGCGCAGCCAGGCGCGGGCCGCGCTGGACCAGGTGGAGGCGCGGCTCGGCGACGGCCGCGAGGCCGCGCCGCCGCCCGCCCAGCCACAGGGCCCGGCGGCGCGGGTCGGCGATCGGGTGGCGCTGCGGGGGCTCGGCGTCGAGGGCCGCGTGCTGTCGATCCAGGCGGGAGACGCGGAGATCGACGTGCGGGGCAAGCGCCTCCGCGCCCGGCTCGCCGAGCTGCGCGTCATCGGAGGGCCCGCCCCGTCCGAGCCGCCGCACGTGCGCGTCAACGTCCAGGTCGCGCCGCGGGACGCGCCCCAGACGGAGATCAACGTCATTGGCTGCTCGGTGGACGAGGCCATCGGCCGGATCGAGCGGTTCCTCGACGACCTGCTCCTCACCGACGAGCGGCAGATCCGGATCATCCACGGGTTCGGGACCGGGCAGCTGCGCCGGTCGATTGCGGAGTACCTGGAGCGCCATCCCCTCGTGGCGGCACACCGGCCTGCGCCTCCGGAGCACGGGGGCGGCGGCGCGACCATCGCGGAGCTGAAGGACTAGTGGCCCTGTTCCCGGCAGGCTTCCTCGAGGACGTGCGCGCCCGCGCGGATATCGTGCAGGTGGTCCAGGAGTACGTGTCGCTGAAGAAGGCCGGTTCGAGCTACAAGGGCCTCTGCCCGTTCCACGCCGAGAAGACGCCCTCGTTCCACGTGAACCGCGAGAAGGGCTTCTTCCACTGCTTCGGCTGCGGCGTGGGCGGCGACGTGATCAAGTTCGTCGAACTCCAGGAGGCGCTGGGCTTCACCGACGCCGTGCGCCTCCTCGCCAGGAAGTTCGGGATGGCGGTGCCCGAGACGGGGCCGGACGCGGGCGAGTCGGGCACCCGCGAGCGCGAGGTGCTGCTGAAGATCCACGAGGTGGCGGCCGACTGGTTCCGCCAGCAGCTGGCGTCGCCGGCCGGCCTGCGCGCCCGGCGCCAGCTCGAGGAGCGTGGCATCGCGCCCGACACGGCGGAGACGCTCGGCCTGGGCTACGCGCCGCCGTCGCGGGACCTGCTCCTCGCGCACCTGCGGGCCCGGGGGTTCCAGGCGCCGCCGCTCCTCAGGAGCGGCCTCGTGATCGAGCGCGACAACGGGCAGGTGGTCGATCGGTTCCGGAGCCGCCTGATCATCCCGATCTCGCGGGACTCGGGGTCGATCGTCGCCTTCGCCGGCCGGTCCGTCGACGGGGACCAGGCGCCCAAGTACCTGAACTCGCCCGAGACGCCCATCTACTCGAAGAGCCGGACGCTCTACGGCCTCAATCACACCAAGCCGCTCCTGCGGAAGGCCGGGTTCGTGGTCCTCGTGGAGGGCTACTTCGACTTCGCGCAGGTGCTGCAGGAGTGCCGCCTGCCGGTCGTGGCGACGTGCGGCACGGCGCTGACGCCGCAGCAGGCACAGGTCCTGCGGCGCTTCGTCGGGAAGGTCGTGCTGAGCTTCGATCCCGACGCGGCGGGGCAGGGCGCGGCGGCGCGCTCGTGCGACCTGCTGGTGGCCGAGGGGTTCCAGGTGAACGTGGCGGTGCTCCCGGGCGGGGACGATCCCGACGCGTTCATCCGCCGTCACTCGGGGCGCCAGTACGCCGCGCAGCTGCAGCAGTCCACGCCCTACCTCGACTACCTGCTGGAGCGCACGGCGTCGGCTCACGACGTGCGCCGCGACGACAGCCGGCGCGAATTTCTCCAGGCCATGCTCGGCGTGGCGGCGCGGATCCCGGACGCGGCGGCCCGCGATCAGTTCGCGGACCGCATCGCCCACCGCGCGCGGATTGCCGAGTCCGTCGTCCGGGACGAGATCCGCAAGGCGGCGGTGGAGCGGCGGACCGAGATCGGGCCGCGCGAGATGCCGGCGCTGGGCCAGATCAAGCCGGCGGAGCGCGGGCTCATCTGGGCGGCGATGCGCGAGCCCGACGAGGCGGCCGACGCGCTGGCCGCCCTGGACGAGGAGGACCTGGAGGGCCTGGCGGCCGCGTCCATCCTCGGACAGGCCCTGCGCTGGCAGGCTTCGGAGGGCATCCGCTCACCCGCGGCCCTGCTCGCGCGTCTAACCAGGGAAGAGGCCCAGATCGTGACCGGGATCGCGTCCGCGCCGGCGTCGCCGGCCCCGGCCCACGAGTGCGCCCTGGCCATCAAGCGCCTGCGGTTCGAGCGGGAAGGCGCGGCCGTGCAGCGGGAGATCGACCGCCTGCAGCAGGCCGGACGGAGCGAAGACATCGATCGGTTGTGGCAGCGGAAACACGAACTGCTCCGGCGCCTAGCGGCGCTGGGGATGAGGGGCAGTTGAGGGAGGCACCCTTGTCAATCGAGGACAAGTTCGACGAAGTCCAGCAGCTCATCATCATCGGCAAGGAGAAGGGCTACCTGCTGTACGACGAGGTCAACGACCTCCTGCGCGCGGACATCACGTCGGCGGACGAGCTCGACGATCTCTTCAGCACCTTCGGCAGCGCGGGAATCGAGGTCGTCGACTCCGACCAGAAGTTCCGGGAGGAGAAGCAGGAGGGCGACGAGCTGGAGCTCGACCTCTCGCCCGGCACCCTCGACAAGACGAACGATCCCGTGCGCATGTACCTGCGCGAGATGGGAACCGTTCCGCTGCTGACCCGGGAAGGCGAGGTCGAGATCGCCAAGCGCATCGAGCGCGGCAAGCTGGCGGTCATCAAGTCGATCACGCGGACGCCGACGGTCGCGGAGAAGACCATCGCCATGGGCGACGCCCTGAAGGCCGGCCAGCGCTCCATCCGCGAGCTGGTGGTGTTCAACGACGAGGAGATCACCGACGATCGCCTGGCGGAGCGGACCCGCGAGGTCCTCAGGCAAATCGAGGCGGTGCGCAAGGCCCGGGCGGCGTACGGCAGGCTGCAGGAGAAGCTGGACGCCACGGCGAAGAAGGACAAGCGGAAGTACCGCCGGGCGCGCTGGAAGGCCATGCGCGCCCGCATCGCCGTGTCCCGCTGCATCCGGGAGATCGAGTTCACCGAGCCGGTCAAGCGGCGCCTGATCGACGACATCAAGGAGGCCGTCGAGCGCATGAGCCGCGTGCAGCGCGAGGCCGACACCCTGAGGCGGCAACTCGACGCGCGGGCCCGCCGGCCGAAGCTGAAGGAGGACGAGCGCAGGGCGCTCGCCAGCCGGATGAAGGAGCTGCGCGGCGAGGTGCGGCGCCAGGCCGAGCTGCTCGGCGAGACGCCCGACTACCTCCGGCGCACCCTCGAGACCATTCGCCGCGGCGAGGCCCAGGCCGAACAGGCGAAGAAGGAGCTGGTCGAGGCGAACCTGCGCCTCGTCGTCTCGATCGCCAAGAAGTACACCAACCGCGGGCTGCAGTTCCTGGACCTCATCCAGGAAGGCAACATCGGCCTGATGAAGGCCGTGGACAAGTTCGAGTACCGCCGCGGCTACAAGTTCTCGACCTACGCGACGTGGTGGATCCGCCAGGCGATCACCCGCGCCATCGCCGACCAGGCGCGGACGATCCGCATCCCGGTTCACATGATCGAAACGATCAACAAGCTCATCCGGACGTCGCGATCGCTCGTGCAGGAGCTGGGCCGCGAGCCCACCTCCGAGGAGATCGCCGTCCGCATGGACATCCCGGTGTCGAAGGTCCGGAAGGTGCTCAAGATCGCCCAGGAGCCAATCTCGCTCGAGACCCCCATCGGCGAGGAGGAGGACTCGCACCTCGGCGACTTCATCGAGGACCGCAACATCGTGTCGCCGTCCGACGCGGTGATCAACCTGAACCTGAAGGAGCAGACCGACTCGGTGCTGAAGACCCTGACGCCGCGCGAGGAGAAGGTCATCAAGATGCGGTTCGGCGTCGGCGACGGCTCGGAGCACACCCTCGAGGAAGTGGGCCAGAGCTTCGCGGTCACCCGCGAGCGCATCCGCCAGATCGAGGCGAAGGCGCTCAGGAAGCTCCGGCACCCGTCGCGCAGCCGGAAGCTGCGGGCGTTTCTCGAAGGGCGCTCTTCGCAGTAAGCTTATGCGGGCCCATAGCTCAGCGGTGAGAGCCGCCGGCTCATAACCGGCCCGTCCCAGGTTCGAATCCTGGTGGGCCCACCACGCGACATGCACCCTGATCTCGAACGCGTCGTTCGTCTCCAGCGGATCGAGGACGCCGCCGAGCGCGCGCGCCGCACGATTGCCGACGAGCCCGCCCGCCAGGAGGCCCTGGCGGCGGCGCTTGACGCCGCGCGACAGGCCCTCGAGACGCAGCGCGCTCTGCTGGCCGAGAACCAGACGGCCCGCCGCGACGCCGAGAAGGAGCTCGCCGTGCAGCAGGCCCGGCTGTCGAAGTACCGGGACCAGCTGATGGAGGTGAAGACCAACCGCGAGTACCAGGCGCTGCAGAAGGAGATCGAGGTCGCCCAGCAGGAAATCCGGAAACAGGAGGACGCCCTCCTGGAGCGCATGATCGAGTTCGACGAGGTCCGAGAGCGCGTGAGAGCCGCCGAAGAGGCGTTCGAGCGGGATCGAGCCGCCTTCGACGCCGGGCGGGAGGCCCTCGCGGCCGAGGTGGCCGGCGCCGGCGAGGCCATCGGGACGCTGGCCGCCGAGCGCGCGGCTGTCGCCGCCGAGCTCAGCCCGCCGGTCCTGGCGCTGTTCGAGCGCGTGCTGCGGCACCGCAGGACTTCCGCCGTGGCGCCCCTCCGCGACGGCCGGTGCGCCGCCTGTCAGGTCCGCATCCGCCCGCAGACGGTCCAGGAGATCCGCCGGAACGACAGCGTGGTCCAGTGCGAGAGCTGTCAGCGCATCTTGTACCTCGAGGCGCCCGCCGCCGAGGGCGCGGCGGCCGACGCCGGCGCCTCGGGCGCGGCCTCGGCCCGGCTCCAGGAGTAGCGGCGTGATTATCGCGCACATCGACGGCGGGTCCCGCGGGAACCCGGGCCCGGCTGGATTCGGGGTGCGCCTCTCGCGGCCCGACGGCTCGCTCGTCGCGGAGTTCGGCGAGGCCATCGGCATCGCCACCAACAACGTGGCGGAGTACCGCGGCCTGCTCGCGGCCCTGCGCTACGCCGTGGAACACGGCCACCGGAACCTGCTGGTCCGATCCGACTCCCTGCTGCTCGTCTGCCAGATGCGCGGCGAGTACAAGGTGAAGAACGCGGGCCTCCAGCCGCTGCACGCCGAAGCCAGGCTGCTCGCCGCCCGCCTCGACCGGGTGCGCTTCGAGCACCTCTCCCGCGAACAAAACGCCCGCGCGGACCGCCTCGCCAACCAGGCGATGGACGAAGCGGAGCGGGCGGCTGTCACACCCCGGCCCCCGGACGCCGTAATCCTCGATCCGACCCCGCGGGCCTGACGGGCCGGGCGAGGCAGCCTCAGGCCTCCCACACGAACGGGAGTTCCTGCGCCACGTCCTCGACGCACGCGTCCACGTGCGCCTGGCGCGTGCGGAAGCTCAGCACGCAGACGCGCCCGAGAAACCGCCCGCCGTCCACCGTGCAGCCCGTGAGCATGACGCGGCCGCGGCGCGTGACCCGCTCGAGGAGCGCGGCGGTCGCCAGGTTCTCCTCCGCTCTCGTCGCGCCGGGCCTCGTCACGTGGAACGCGAAGAGCGACAGGTGCGGCGGGGCCGTCATGACAATGCCGGGCAGGGCGGCGATGCGGCGGCAGGCCTGTTCCGCCAGGTTCCGCTTCTCCGCCAGCGCCGCGCGGAAGCGGGCCGCGCCGAAGACCTTGAGGCACAGCCAGACCCGCAGCCCCGGGAATCCCCGCGACAAGTCCGGTCCGTACTGGCCGGGGTCGTAGAACTCGTCGAGGTCCGGCGTCGCCGGCAAGTACCCCGCGGACATGCCGTGCACGGCGCGCAGCGCGGCGCCGTCACGAACCAGCAGGGCGCCCGTGCCGTACGGCAGGAACAGGCCCTTGTGCGGATCCAGCGTCAGCGAGTCCGCGCGCGGCAGCCCGGCAAGGATCGGCCGCAGCTCCGGGCAGAGGTGGAAGAAGGCGCCGTACGCGCCGTCGACGTGGTGCCAGAGCCCCTCGGCGGCGCACGCGTCCGCGATGGCGTCGAGCGGGTCCACCGCCCCGGTGTTCGTGGTGCCGGCCGACGACACCACCATGAACGGCGCCAGTCCCGCGGCCCGATCCTCGCGCACCGCGTCCAGCAGCGCGTCCACGCGCATCCGGTACTGCGCGTCCACCGCGACGTGCCGCACCCGGTCGCGGAACACCCCCGCGAGCTTCGCGGCTTTCTCCAGCGAGTGGTGCGCCTGCGTCGACAGGTAGAGCACGCCCGGCCGCACGTCGCGGCCGAGGTGCCGTTCGCGCGCGCAGAGGACGGCGTTGAACGCCGCCATCGAGCCGCCCGTCGTGAGGAGCCCGCGCGTCTCGGGCGGGAACGACATCCACTGGCGAAACCAGTCGAGAACGTTGGCTTCGAGTTGCACCAGTGCCGGCGCGGCCTGCCAGAGCCCCGTGAAGCGGTTCGTCGCAGCGCTGATGAAGTCCGCCACGGCCGCCGGGTAGAGCCCGCCGCCCGGGATGTAGGCCATGTAGCCCGGCGCCGGCGTGGTGAAGGACCGCGGGATCCAGTCGCGGAACAGCGGGTCCAGCACGGTTTCGATCGGCGCGCCGTGTTCCGGCGCGGCCTCGCGCATCGCCGCGCACAGTTCAGCGGCGGCAATCTCGCCCCGGACGGGCTGGGCGCCGATGGAGGCCACGTGCGCGAGGACGCGGGCGAGGGCGTCCTCGCCGAGGCGGCGCATGTCGTCGACTGAAAGCTCGAGATTGGCGGGATCGTCGCCCGCAGCGCCAGGAATCACGTCAGGCGTACTCCTCAACATGACGGCCAGACTAGCACGATGCGAGCCCGTCCGCGATCAGCGGCCCGTCGTCGAAGCGGGCCCGCGACGGCGGGGCGCAGGAAGTCAGCCGCGACGGCGCCCGCCGAACCGCGAGGTCCCGATTCCGGATGCCGGCTCCCTGCCCTCAGGTCCCGGACGCTTCCTGATCACTCCCGCCATGCGCCCCGCCCGGTCCCCATCGACCCGGTGCGAGTGGAACACCTCGCGATAGCAGGACGTGCACAGGCGCGAGGCATGGACGTGTGCCGGCGGCACGCCCGCCAGGCGCAACTGGTCGGCGTTGGCGGCCCACGTGTCGAGGAAGAGCGGGGCGCGGAGGCCGGAGTCCGCCGGGTCGCGTCCGGGGATTCCGCAGAGCGCCGGCGAAGACGGCTCGGCGCTGAACCAGCGGTCCAGCTCGCCGTGCCACCGGCCGGCGGCCTCGAACTCGTCACGGACCTCAGCACCCACGCGGTAGCAGCACGGACCGATGCTCGGACCGATGGCGGCGACCAGGTTCCTTGGCCGCACGCCATACGCCGAGGCCAGCGATTCGACGGCGGCTGCGGCCGCGCCGGCCGCGGTTCCGCGCCAGCCGGCGTGCACGGCGGCCACGACGCCGGAGGCGCGGTCTGCGAGGAGGATCGGCACGCAGTCCGCGACGCGCACGCACAGGGCGACATCGTCCCGGTCGCTCACGAGGATGTCGCCCGTGCTCCAGTCCAGGTCCGCCGCCGGGACGCCGTCGACCCGATGGAGGGCGACGACCGCCGTCCCGTGGACCTGGCGGAGCCTGAGCAGGCGGTCGGGCGCCAGGCCCATCGCGCCGGCAACCGCGAGCCAGCCGGCCGAGGCGTCCGAGGGCCCCCGGCCGAGCGCCGGCGCGCGGGTGGTGAAGCAGTGCCTGGCCAGGCCGTGAAGCGGGCCGCAGCGCAGGGCGGGCCCGAAGGGGTGGAGCGCCCATTCGAAGCCGTCCGCGAGGGGGACTTCGGGCATACTGAGACGCATGAGGATTCTCGGCATCGGGCTCGACGCGACGGACATCCCCCGTATCGAGCGCGCGTTGGCGCGGTACGGCGACCGCTTTCTCCATCGTATCTTCACCGACGCCGAAATCGCGTACTGCTCGCGCAAAGCCCGTCCCGCGCCGCACTACGCCGGCCGCTTCGCCGCCAAGGAGGCCGCGATGAAGGCCCTCGGCACCGGCCTCGCCCGGGGCGTCACCTGGCGCGACATCGAAGTCGCGCGCGGGAGCGGGCCGCCCCGGCTCGTCCTGCGCGGCGGCGCGCTCGGCCACTTCCAGCGCCTGGGCGCGACGGCCTCGCTTCTGACGATCACGCACGCGGAAACCATCGCGCTGGCCCAGGTCGTGATGTTCAGCGCGGATTGACCGCCGCAACCGGCGTTGTCCTCGGCCGGCAGCCTCGCGAGCGCTGGCGCTCCCGTGACCGTGGCTCCGCGCCCGATCCGCTGGCGCTGCAAGGAGATGCCCGGCCGGATCGGCGCCGGCCCGACCGGGCATCCGCCTTGCCTCCGCCCCGGTGTGTCGCGGGCCGGCCATCACGACGCCGCTCGCCGCGCCGGGTTCACCCGACCACTCCGGCCCGCGACCCTGCCGCCCGCGCACCGGCCGACGGCGACGGGCGCGGCGCAGCCACGAGAGGAGGCATCATGGTGGTCAGGTTCGCGCAGAACGATCGGGGAAACCCGCCCGGCAAGCTCGCCGATGCCGAGCTGCACTTCACCGAAGGCGCGCTGGACGGGCTGAAGCTGATTGGCTTCGGCATCTGGGAGCGACGCAACGGCACCGGCCGGAACGTCACCTTCCCGGCGCGCCAGTACTCCGTCAACGGCGAGCGGCGGAGCTTCGCCCTGCTGCGGCCGGTGACCGACGCCGCGGCGCAGGACCGGATGCGGGAGTTCATCCTGCAGGCCTATGCCGAGTACGAGGAGCAGGTGGCGGCGGCCGACTAGCGGCCCGCGGCGCCCGGGCCGGTCGGCTCCGCCCGGAGGCTCCTGGCGAACTCGGCCCGGTAGAACGCCGTCCGCGCGCCGCTGTCGAGGATCTCCCACGGCAAGACGGCGTCGCGCGACCGGTCCCGGTGGACGTAGAACGACGCGTCGACGCCCGTCTCCGCCAGCGCGCTCCGCCACTGCCCCCCGTTGCGCTCGGCCGCGACAACGACCGGGGCGACCCGTCGGTCGCCGAGCGACAGCAAGGCCTGGATGACCGCATGCCGCCCGGACTTCATCGAGAACGTCACGCCGCCGATGCCGGCGGTCAGCGCCCGGAGCCGCCGGACGGCCCGCTCAATGGATGCGGGCGCTGCCATCGGCATCCACTGGTAGGCCGTGCCCGGTTTCGGCACGAGCGGGTTGACGCTCGCGGTGATGCGCCCGGCGCGGCCCCTGGCGCGGCCGTGCGCGATCAGGCGCTCCCGGAGGGCCAGAACGAGGTCGCGGATGGCCTCGAGGTCCTCGCCCGTTTCCGTCGGCAGGCCGATCATGAAGTAGAGCTTCAGGTTCTCGAACCCGCTCGCGAAGATCAGGTCGGCCCGGGAGAGGATGTCTTCGTTGGTGAAGTGCTTGTTGATCACGCGCCGCAGCCGGTCGGATCCGGCTTCGGGCGCGATCGTGATCGACCGCTCTCCGGCCTCGCGGAGCAGCCGCAGGACGGGTTCCGTGAGGTCGTCGAGCCGCAGCGAGGAGGGGCTGATCGAGTAGCCCATGCGGATCAACTCCCCGAGCAGGCGCTCGATCTCGGGGTGATCGCACAGTGCGATCGAGACCAGGCCGATCCGGCTCGTGTGGGGCCGCGCGGCCCGCGCGATCTCGAGGATGCGGTCGGCGGGAAACGGCCGCACGGGGAGGTAGTTGTAACCCGCCCAGCAGAACCGGCACAGGTTCGCGCAGCCCCGGACCGCCTCGACGAGCAGGCGCGAGCCGAACTCGGTGTCGGGCGTGAAGACGGCCGTCGCCGGCGGATCGGCACAGGCGGAGGCGGACAGCACGGCCTTGCGAATCGGCACCGTCGCGCCCGATCCGGGGCGCGGCTCGAAGGCTTCGATGGTGCCGTCAGGCCCGTAGCGGGCGTCCACGAAGGCGGGCACGTAGAACCCGGGTTCCGCCGCGAGCGCGCGGAGCGCGCGCGCTCGGTCGCGGCCGCGCGCGAGCGCGCGCACGAGGGCGGGCACGAGCGCTTCTCCCTCGCCGACGGCGACCACATCGGCAAACGGGGCCAGCGGTTCGGGATTCAGGAACGTGACGGCGCCGCCGATGATGACGAGGGGGTGCCGCGCGTCGCGCCCGGCGGCGTATACCGGCAGGCCCGCGAGGCGGAGCAGGCGCACGAGGTTCGGATAGTCCCACTCGAACGACACGGAGAAGGCGAGAACGTCGAACTCCCGGACCTTCGTGCCCGACTCGACAGTCGCCAGCGTGCCCGGCCGGGCCAGGCCGGACGCGAGGTCCGGTCCCTGCGGCAGGAACACGCGCTCGCAGACGGCGTCATCCGGCTGGTTGAGCAGCCGGTACGCCGTCTGGAAGCCCAGGTTCGACATGCCGACGAAGTAGCTGTTGGGGAACGCGAGGGCGATGCGCAGGCGGCCGGCGTGCGTCTTGCGGACGACGCCGGCCTCGCGGAGGCGTCCGCGCGATGTCCGGTCCCGGTGCGGTGCGTGGCTCATGCGCGTTCGGGGCGCGCCGCCGCGGCCTGCGCCCGGGCGCCGGCGGTGCTGGAACTCGTGCTCCGGCGGCGGCGATCGAGGCTGCCGTGGTTGTACGCCGTGTTCCGCTCGGCTAGGCCTGCTGGACGCGCCTCATGAACGCCGGCACGTCGAGCGCGTCGGCGCCGCTCCCGCCCGCGGCGGCCGCGGCGGGTTCCTCTTCCTCCGCGTCGAGCGTCAGGGCGAGCGGCGAGGCTGGCGCGACCACGCCCACGCCGTGCCGCCGGGCGAGGTTCAGCCGCGCGCCGGCCGGATCTCCCCCCAGCCACGCGGTGTAGGCGCTCAGATCCACCGGCGTCCGCGCTGCGCTGCCGGGCACCACGCCGCGGGCCCCCTCCCGGTCGAAGCCCGTGGCGATCACCGTCAGCTTCACTTCGCCGTCGAGCCGCGGGTCGATGACGGCGCCGAAGATGATGTTCGCCTCCTCGTGCGCGGCCTCGTGGATGATCGTGGACGCCTCGTGGACCTCGACGAGCGAGAGGTCCGCTCCGCCGGTGACGTTGATGATGACGCCGCGCGCGCCGTCGATGGACGCGTCCTCGAGGAGCGGGCTCGAGATCGCCTTGCGCGCGGCGTCCATCGCCCGCGTCTCTCCGCGCCCGACGCCGGTGCCCATCACGGCCACGCCCATCCCCGTCATGATCGTCTTGACGTCGGCGAAATCCAGATTGATGAGCCCCGGCAGGAGAATCAGGTCCGAGATGCCCTGGATGGCCTGCCGAAGGACATCGTCCACCGCCGCGAAGGCGTCGAGCAGCGACGTCGTGCGGTCGATGGTGCTGATCAAGCGCTCGTTCGGGATTGTGATGACGCTGTCCACGCACCCGCGCAGCTCCTCGAGGCCGCGCTCGGCCTGGAGCGCGCGCTTGCGCCCTTCGAAGGTGAACGGGCGCGTGACGACGGCGATGGTCAGGGCGCCAAGCTGGTTGGCCAGGCTCGCGATGATGGGCGCGCCGCCCGTGCCGGTGCCGCCGCCCAGTCCCGCCGTCACGAACACGAGGTCGGCGCTGCCGATGGCCTCCACCAGCTTCTCGGTATCCTCGAGCGCGGCCTGCCGGCCGATTGTCGGATCGGCGCCGGCGCCCAGGCCCTTCGTCAGCTTCTCGCCGAGCTGGACCTTGATCGGCGCCGCGTTCAGGCGCAGCGCCTGGACGTCGGTGTTGGCCACGACAAACTGCACCCCGTCGAAGCCCTCGCGGACCATCCGGTTCACCGCGTTCCCGCCGCCGCCTCCGACGCCGATCACCTTGATGCGGGCGCCGGTCTGCGACGTGTCGTCCATCGTCATCCGGAAAGGCGACGCGGCGGTCCGCGCCCCGGGGGTGTGGGGGATGTCGGTCGAGTACGGCATCGGGGCCTCCGCTGCTGGCGATTCCATCGCGGCCTAGAAGAATTCCTTGAAGACGCCCCGCACGAGGTCGGTCAGCATGCCGATGCCCCGCCTGGGCGCCTGGTTGACGTCGTGCGCCCGCTGCCGCCTGGCCCGCAGGATGAGGCCGACGGCGGTGGCGAACGAGGGATTCACGATGTGGTCGGCGAGCCCGCCCAGGCCGGCGGGCACGCCGCGCCTCACGGGCATGTCGAAGATCTGCTCGGCGATCTGGACGAGGCCTTCGAGGTTGGCCGCGCCGCCCGTGAGCACGATCCCGGAGTTGAGGGACTTCTCGTAGCCGGCGCGGTGGATCTCGTCCCAGACGAGGTGGCACAGCTCCTCGGCCCTCGGCTGCAGGACGTCCGACAGAATGCGGCGCGCCATCGTCCTGGGGGCACGGCCGCCCACGCTGGCGACGTCCATGGTTTCGTCGTCGCCCACCAGCGCCGACAGCGCGCACCCGCAGCGCCGCTTCAGCTTCTCGGCCTCCGGAATCGGCATGCGCAGGCCGACGGCGATGTCGTTGGTGAAGTGGTCGCCGCCGATGGGCATGACGGCCGTGTGCCAGAGGAAGCCCCGCTCGAAGATCGCCAAGTCGGCCGTTCCGCCGCCGATGTCGACCAGCGCGACGCCCAGCTCCCGCTCGTCGGGGGTGAGCACGGACTCGCTGGAGGCCAGCTGCTCGAGCACGGGCTCCCTGACGTTCACGCCCGCCTTGTTCACGCACGACAGGATGTTCTGCGTCGTCGTCGTGCCGCCGGTGACGATGTGGACGTTGACCTCGAGGCGCGACCCGCTCATCCCGACGGGATTGCTGATCCCGTCCTCCTCGTCGACGACGAAGTCCTGCGGGAGCACGTGCAGGATCTCGCGGCCGTTGGGCAGGCTCACGGCGCGGGCGGCGTCGATGGCCCGCCGCACGTCGTCGCGCGTGATCTCCCGCGTGCGCCCCGCCACGGCGACGACGCCCCGGCTGTTGAAGCCCTTGACGTGCGTGCCCGTCAGCGACACGAGGGCGTTGTCGATCTCGACGCCGGCCGTCAGCTCGGCCGCCTCGACGGCCTTCTGGATGGACGCGATCGCCGCCTCCTGGTTGATCACCGCGCCGCGGCGGATGCCCTCCGAGTCGGCGGTGCCCAGGCCGACGATCTCGACCTCGCCGCCGCCGGTCAGCTCGCCGACGATGGCCGCCACCTTGGAGGTCCCGAGGTCCAGCCCGACCAGATGCCGTTCCCTTCGCGCCACGACTCCCCCGCTCACCGTTGCGTCCGCGCGCGCGGCCTGCCGGCCGCCGCCGCGGCGCCTTCCTGCACGGGCGCCGCGGCCGGGGCCGGCGACAACCCGACGTAGACGCGCTCGCCGAAGCGCACGTCCACGTAGTCGATGTCCGGCACCTGCTCGCGCAGCGTCGCCTGCAGCCCCACGTACGACTCCAGCCGCTCCAGGAACTGCGCGTCGCCGAGACGGACAATGGCCGGGTCGCCCTCCAGGATCACGCGGGCGTCGTGCAGGTTGCTCACGTCCACCTGCGACACGCGCGTCGCCAGCTCCGGCCGCGTCCTCAGTTCGGCCAGCAGCCGGAACGCGAGCCGCCAGCGCCTCGGATCGATTGCCGGCGGCCTGGAGGCGGGTCGCGCGACGAGCCCGTCGATGACCGGCAGGTTGAGCTCCGCGTAGCGCGGCCCGTAGTCGTCGATCACGGCGCCCGACGCGTCGACCAGATAGAGGTCCTCGGCGACGCGAGCGAGACCCAGGGGCGCCCGCTCACGGACCTCCACGCGGATCGTGGCCGGCAGCCGCCGCCGCAGCCGCGCGTCGGCGACCCAGGGCGACGCGAGCAGCCGCGCCCGCCAGCGCTCGAGGTCGACCGCGAGCAGGCGCTCGCCGATCAGCCCGTCGAGCAGGCCAGCCACCTCGGTCTCGTGCAGCCGCTGGTTCCCGCTGACCTCGATGTGGCGGACGTCGAACCACGGCACCCGGGCGACGGCCCCGGCCGCCCAGATCGCCCCTGCGGAGGCGAGGCCCAGGACGCCGGCCGCGCGCAGCGCGCGGTAGACTGGCCGGGCGCGCAGGCGCCGCCGCCGCGTGGCGTGGATCTGGCTCCGTCTGAACCGCCGATCGGCCGGAGCGGTCACTGCCATCTCAGGCCCGTCCCCCCGCCCCGCCGGCCAGGGCGTCGAGCATCCTCGCCGAAATCGTGCCGATCGACCCGGCGCCGAGCGTGATCACCGCGTCGCCCGGCCGCGCCAGCGCCCGCACCTCGCCGATGACGTCGTCGAGGGTGCGCGCGATGCGGATCGGCCCGCCCACGTGCGGTGCGACGGCCGCGGCGAGCGCCTCCACGGTCACGCCGGAGATCGGCTCCTCTCCGGCGGCGTAGACGTCCGCCAGCACCAGCGCGTCGGCCTGCGCCAGGGCGGGACCGAACTCGCCGAGGAGCCGCCCGGTGCGCGTGTAGCGGTGCGGCTGGAAGGCCACGACCAGCCGCCGGCCCAGCGACGCCCGCGCGGCGTCCAGGACCGCCCGGATCTCGGTCGGGTGGTGGCCGTAGTCGTCGATGACGAGCACGCCCCCGGCTTCGCCGATCTCCTGGAAGCGGCGGTCGACGCCGCGGAACGAGCCGAGGGCCGCCGCCACCGTGCCGGCGTCGATGCCGAGCTCGAGGCCGACGGCCAGCGCCCCGAGGGCGTTCTGCAGGTTGTGCCAGCCGGGAATCTCGAGGCGCAGATCGCACAGCGGCGACGCGAGCCCGCCGCGGCGTCCGATGGCGCGGGCCAGGCCGGCCCCCGCCACGACCCGGCACGTCCAGCGGCGCCCCTCGTGGGCAACATCGAGGCCGCGCACGTCCGCGGTCTCCTCGGCGAGGCCGTACGTGATCACCCGCCGGGTCATCGCCGGCACGAGGCTCCGCACCTGCGGATCGTCGGCGCATGCGACGACGGCGCCGTAGAACGGCACCTTGTTCGCGAACTCGAGGAACGCCTGGCGCAAGTCGTCGAAGTCGCGGTAGGCCTCGAGGTGCTCGCGGTCGATGTTCGTGATGACCGCCACCACCGGCGCGAGCCTCAGGAACGACCGATCGCTCTCGTCGGCCTCCGCCACCATGTACTCGCCCCGGCCGAGCCGGGCGTTGCTGCCGAAGGCGGACAGGCGGCCGCCGATGACGGCCGTCGGGTCCAGCCCTGCCCGCTCGAGGACCAGCGCCACCATCGACGTGGTGGTGGTCTTGCCGTGGGCGCCGGCCACCGCGATCCCCGAGCGCAGCCGCATCAGCTCGGCCAGCATCTCGGCCCGGGGGATCACCGGGATCCGCTGCCGGTGGGCTTCGGCGATCTCGGGATTGTCGGGGCGCACGGCCGAGGAGTACACGACGACGTCGGCGTCGCCGACGTGCGCCGCGTCGTGGCCCAGCGCGATGTGCACGCCGATCGCGCGCAGCCTCAGAGCGGCCTCGGACATCTTGAGGTCGGTGCCGCTGACGGCGTACCCGAGGTTCGAGAGGAGCTCCGCGATCCCGCTCATCCCGATCCCGCCGATTCCCACGAAGTGCACGCGCTGCGTGCGGCCCAGCACGGCTCCTCCTATGACGTCGCCGACGCGTGCTGCGAGATGTTGAGCAGCACGCCCATGCCGGCCAGGCTCACAAGGAGCGACGAGCCGCCGGCGCTGACGAACGGGAGCGTGATGCCCTTGGTGGGCAGCATCCCCAGCACGACGCTGATGTTGACGAAGGCCTGCACCGCGATCATCGCGGTCAGGCCGAGCGCCAGGAACGACCCGAAGGCGTCCGGCGCTCGCAGGGCGGTCCTCAGCCCGCGCCACGCGATGACGGCGAAGCACGCGACGATCGCCGTCGAGCCGACGAGCCCGAGTTCCTCGGACAGGACCGCGAAGATGAAGTCCGTCTGCGGGTAGGGCAGGTAGAAGAGCTTCTGCACGCTGTACCCGAGGCCGCGGCCCGCCACGCCGCCGGTTCCGACGGCGATGATCGACTGCACGACCTGGAACCCGTCGCCGAACCGGTCCTGCCAGGGGTCGAGGAAGGCCAGCAGCCGGCGCAGGCGGTACGGCTCCAGGACCGCGAGGCCCGCGAGGACCCCCGCGGCCAGCCCGCCGAGGCCCGCGAGGTACTTCAGCGGCAGCCCCGCGGCGAACATCATCACGCCGACGATGGCGATCAGCGTCGCGGCGCTGCCGTAGTCGGGCTGCGCCATGACCAGGGCGGCCAGCAGGAGCACCAGGCTCAGGAGCGGCGCGATTGCCCTGATCTCGTCGATGCGGCGCATCCGCTGCTCGAGGAAAGCGGCGGCGGCGAGGATCAGGGTGAGCTTCGCCAGCTCGGACGGCTGGATGCCGATACCGCCCACGCCGAACCACCGGCGCGTGCCGTTGATCTTCGGGCCCACGATCAGCACGGCCAGGAGCGCCACGACGGTGAGGGCGATGACGGCCAGTATGACCCGCGGGTTGCGGTAGCGCGTGTAGTCCACGTGCATGGCGGCGAACATCGAGACCAGCCCCAGCACGGCGAACAGGACCTGCTTCGCGACGAACGGATTCTCCTCGCCCTGTCTCGCCGCGATCGCCTCGGAGGCGCTGTAGACCATGAGGATGCTGACGGCCACGAGCACCAGCGTCGTGGCGAACAGCCAGACATCCCACTTGAGCTTTCGGGCCATCTCTATAGTCCCGCCGTGTTCACGCCGACACAGAGGGCGCCGGCCGATCCGGGCACGGGCCCGGGCGTGAGCCGCCAGCAGTCATCAGCCGGGTCCTGGGCACGGACACCAGCTCCCCGCGCGGGGCCGCGCGGGGTCCCAGCAGCCAGTTCCGAGCCGCGCGGAACCGACTGACGACTGCTCACGGCTCACGCCAGGGTCGGCGCTCTTCCTTCCTCCGTTCCCCTTCGCGCCGCAGCGCCTCGACTTCGGCCTTGAAGGCCCGCCCGCGCGCGGCGTAGTCCTCGAACATGTCGAAGCTGGCGCACGCCGGCGCCAGCAGCACGCTCCCCCCGGGCGCGGCCGCGTCGGCCGCCGTCCGCACGGCGTCGGCCATCGATCCGGCCAGGCGCACCGTCGCCGCGCCGTCCAGCGCGTCCTGCACGAGCGGCGCGGCTTCGCCGATCGCCACGACCGTCGCGCGCCGGGCGGCCAGGGCGGGCCGGAGCCGCGCCAGGTCGCCGCCCTTGAAGCGGCCGCCCATGATGACGACGAGGCCGGGGCCGAACGTCTCGATGGCGTGGCGGGCCGCGTCCACGTTCGTGGCCTTCGAGTCGTTGACGAAGCGGACGCCCCCGATGTCGCCGACGACCTCCATCGCGTGCTCGAGGCCTCGAAACGACGACACGGCGCCGGCCACCGCGTCGGCAGGCGCGCCGGCCGCGCGCGCGACGGCTGCCGCGGCCAGCACGTCGGCGAGCAGGTGCGGGCCCACCAGGCGCACGTCGCCGGCCCGCATCAGCCGCTCGTCGCCGCTTCCTCCGCGCTCGACGATCCAGCCCCCCGACACGGTGACGCCTGCGTCGATCCGGGCGTCTCGCGCGAAGCGCACGACGCGCGCGCGGCCCGCCTCCGCCACCGCCACGGCGCGGGCGTCGTCGGCGTTGACGACGGCGACGTCGGCCTCCGTCTGTCGCGCGAACACGCGCGCCTTCGCGGCAGCGTACTCCTCGAAGCTGGCGTGGCGATCGAGGTGGTCCTCCGTCAGGTTGAGCAGCGCCGCGATCCATGGGTGGAACGTGTCGGTCGTCTCGAGCTGGAAGCTGCTGACCTCGACCACGTGGATCGTCGCGGGCGTCGAGGAGGCGACCTGCGTGGCGAGCGGCGTCCCGATGTTGCCGCCGACTGGGGCGTCGTAGCCCGCCTCGGCCAGGATCCTGCCCGTCAGCGCGGTGGTCGTGGACTTGCCCTTCGTGCCGGTAATCGCCACGATCCGTCCGCGCAGCCAGCGCGACGCCAGTTCGATCTCACCGATGACGGGGACGCCCGCGCGGCGCGCCGCGGCGACGGCCGGCTGCGTGATCGGCACGCCCGGGCTCAGGACGACGAGGTCCGCGCCCGCGGCGAGCGCGGCCGGGTTGGAGCCGAGGACGAGGGCGACGCCAGCCGCCTGCAGCGCCACCTGGCTGTCGATCGCCGCGCGCACGTCGGTCAGCGTGACCGACGCGCCGCGCTCCGCGAGCAGCCGGGCGGCCGCCGTTCCGCTGGCGCCGCCGCCGACCACGACGGCGCGCATCCCGCGAACCGAGAACCCGCCTGTCGACTGCGGGCCCGTCACGGCGCACCCGCCTTCAGGCGGTCCGCCACCACGTCGGTGCGGACGCCCCGCGATCCCTTCACGAGCACGACGTCGCCGGGCCGCACCGCACGGGCGGCGGCGTCGGCCGCTTCGTCGCTGGTGGCGAAGTGGGCCACGGCCTCCGCCGGGATCCCGCCGGCCACGGCGGCGTCCGCCATGGCGCGCGCCGGCGCGCCGCCCACGGTCAACAGCTGCGCCAGCCCCGCGCGCGCCGCCGCGTGGCCGGCGCGCTCGTGGAAGGCGACGGTGTCGACGCCAAGTTCGAGCATCTCGCCGAGCACGGCCAGCCGCCGCTCGCAGCCGCGCTCGGCCGCGAGCGCGTCCAGCGCGGCTTCCAGCGCGCGGGGACTCGAGTTGTACGAGTCGTCCACGAGCGTCACGCCGCCGGCCAGGCGCCAGACCTCGCCGCGCCTCGGCGACGCCTTCATGGCGGCCACGCGGGAAGCGGCGTCGGCGAGCGGCACCCCGTAGTGCGACGCCACGGCGATCGCGGCCAGCGCATTGGCCAGGTGCCCGCGGCCAAACAGCGGCACGTCGAGCTCGAATGCGCCCGCGCGCGTCGTGACCGTGGCGCGCGTCCCCGCCACGCCCAGATCGGCCACGTGCGCCGCCGAGACGTCGGCCGGCACGCCGACGCCGAAGGTCACGACTTGCGCCGCCGTCGCGCGAACCCGGGCCATCACCAGCGGGTCGGCCGCGTTCGCCACCAC
Source organism: Acidobacteriota bacterium (assembly GCA_029562975.1). Classification (GTDB taxonomy): domain Bacteria; phylum Acidobacteriota; class Vicinamibacteria; order Vicinamibacterales; family JAKQTR01; genus JAKQTR01. The sequence goes on from JAKQTR010000030.1 coordinate 433,512, forward strand.
GAGCGACGCGCGGTCCGCCCCCTCGAGGATCTCGGCCTTGGCGTCGGCGATCGCCTCGATCGACGCGAAGAACGCGGAGTGGACCTCGGCCACCGTCGTCCAGACGCGCACGTCCGGCTCCGCCACCTCCACGAGCGCCCGGATCTCACCGGCATGGCTCATGCCGAGCTCGACGACGGCGATGTCCGGGCCGCGGCGGAGTTCGAGGAGCGACAGCGGAAGGCCGATGTGGTTGTTGAAGTTACCCGGAGCGCGGAACACGCGGTGGCCGAGGGCCAGCAGGTCGGCCGTCATCTCCTTCGTGGTCGTCTTGCCCACGCTGCCGGTCACGGCCACCACCTGCGCCCGCGACTCGCGCCGGACGTGCTGCGCCAGGCGCTGCAGCGCGCGCGTGGTGTCCTCGACCCTGATGACGATCGCGCCCCGCTCGAGGCGGCGCGGGACGGCGCCGGCGGCCGACACGACGACGCCCGCCGCGCCCGCGCCGAGCGCGTCGGCGACGAAGCGGTGGCCGTCGAACCGCTTGCCGATGATGGCGAAGTACAGGTCGCCGGCGCGCAGCGTCCTCGTGTCGATCGAGAACGCGTCCAGCGGGGCGCCAGCCGGTCCTGCGGCCAGCACGCCGCCCATGGCCTTCGCCGCCTGGGCCGCCGTCAGCGTCACCGCGGCGCTCACGGCGTGCTCCGGAGGCGGCGCCGGTCGAGCGCGTCGCGCGCGACGGCGGCGTCGTCGAACGGCAGCGCCCGGTCGCCGATCACCTGCTTCTTCTCGTGCCCCTTGCCCGCCACCACCACGACGTCGCCCGCGCCGGCCCCTTCGATGGCCCGGCCGATCGCGACCCGGCGGTCGGCCAGGCGCAGCCTGGGGCGGTGCGGCGGGATGCCCCGCTCGATGTCGTCGAGAATGCGCTCGGGATCCTCCGATCGCGGGTTGTCGGAAGTGACCACCACCAGGTCGCTGAGGCGCGCGGCGACGTCCCCCATCAGCGGCCGCTTCGCGCGGTCCCGATCCCCGCCGCAGCCGAACACCGTCGTCAGCCGCGCGCCCGCCATCGCGCGCACCGCCTCCAGGACGTTCCTGAGGGCGTCGTCGGTGTGCGCGTAGTCCACGATCACCGTCACGTCGTCGGCGGCCGACGAGACGACCTGGAACCGGCCCGGCACCGAGGCCACCGAGGACAGTCCGGCTTCGATCGCCTGCGCGGGCAGGTCCAGCGCGACGCCGATCGCGGCGGCGGCGAGCAGGTTGGAGAGGTTGAACCGGCCGGCGAGGGGCGACGAGATGCGCAGGGTCACGCCGCGGGCGGCCACGCTGAAGTCGAGCGCGGCGAGGGAGGCGGGCATGGCCGCGGGGCGGACGTCGGCGGGGGCGTCGACGGCGAAGGTGACGCAGGGGCGCCGCGAGGCGGCGAGCGACGCCCCGCGCCGGTCGTCCACGTTCACGATGGAGGGCGCGCCGTCCGGCAGCAGATCGAAGAGCCGGCGCTTCGCCGCGAAGTACCGATCCATGTCGCCGTGGAAGTCGAGGTGGTCCCGCGTCAGGTTCGTGAAGGCGGCGGCGGCGAATTCGGTGCCGTCCGCCCGCTTCAGCGCCAGCGCGTGCGACGACACCTCCATCACGCACGCGCCGCAGCCGGCCCCGGCCATCTCGCGGAGCAGGCGCTGCAATTCCGGGGCCTCGGGCGTCGTCCGAACCGCGTCCTGTGCCTCGGCTCCGACCCGGTAGTGCACCGTGCCGAGCAGGCCGCAGCGGATGCCGGCTGCCTCGAAGACCGCCTGCGCCAGAAACGAGGTCGTGGTCTTGCCGTTGGTGCCCGTGATGCCGACCACGCGCATCGACCGGCTGGGGTGGCCGTGCACGCTCGCGGCCAGCAGCGCCAGGGCCAGGCGGGCGTCGGTGACCCGCACCCACGGCACGGGAAACTGCGGCGGCGCGTCCGCCTCCGACACGACGGCGCACGCGCCCGTCGAGGCGGCCTGCGCCGCGAAGGCGGCCCCGTCGACGCGCTGGCCGCGCAGCGCCACGAACACCGCGCCCGGCGACACGGCGCGCGAGTCGCACACCACGTCGAGAACCGGGACGCCTCCCGCCGGCGTCTCGGCGCCGCCTGCGCCCGGTGCGCGAAGGCCGGGCCCGTCCAGCACGATGAGGAGGTCCCGGAGCGTCATGGGGCGGGCGCCGGAGCAGGAGGCAGGGAAGAAAGGCGGCCGAGCCACGCGCGGCACACGCGGCCGGGTTCGAGCACGGAGCCGGCGGCGGGGTCCTGGGCGATGACGACGCCGTCGCCCGTGAGCCGCACGAGGAGCCCGAGGCGCGACAGGCGGCGGGCGGCCTCCCTCGCCCCGAGACCGCGCACGTCCGGCACCGTGGGCGGCGCGGTCAGCACGCTGATGCGAGGCGGGCCGGCCGCCGCGGAGGCCTGGACCAACTCCACCGGCGGAGGATCCTCCAGCGACGCCTTCACGAGCACCGGCGGCAGCGGGTTGATTGTCGGCGGCACGCCGGCGTAGCGCAGCGCCGCGTTCGCGATCCGCTGGAAGACCGGCGCCGCGACCGCCCCGCCGTAGATCGCCCCGGCGTGCGGCGAGTCGATGACCACCAGGATTGTGAAAGCCGGCCGCCGGGACGGCACGAAGCCGACGAACGAGGACTGGTAGTCCGTCTTCGAGTACCCCCGGGCGACGGCCTTGCTCGCCGTGCCGGTCTTGCCGGCCACCGAGTAGCCGGCCACCCGCGCGGCGGTCCCGGTGCCGCGCTCCACGACCTGCTCCATGATGGACACGATCTCGGAGGCGGTCGCCTCGGAGATCGGGCGGCGCAGCTCCTGCGGCATCACCCCGGTGCGCACGCCGCCCCGCCTCAGCGCGCGGACGATGCGCGGTCGCAGCAGGACGCCGCCGTTGGCCACCGCCGACACCGCCGCGGCCATCTGGAGGGGCGTCACGCCGATCTGGTAGCCCATCGCGATGGACATGAGGCCGCTCTGGTTCCACTGGGCCGAATCCAACAGGAGGCCCCGCGTCTCTCCCGGCAGATCGACCGAAAGGCGCTCGCCGAAGCCGAACCGGCGCGCATAGCGGCCCAGGCGCTCGGCGCCCACGCCGAGGCCGATCTTGATCGCGCCCACGTTGCTCGACTTCACGATCACGTCGGTGAAGCTGAGCACGCCGTACCGGTGCGTGTCGGACACGACCCGTCCGGCGAGGCGGATCTGACCCGCGCTCACGTCGAACGCGTCGGTCGGCCGGAACGTCCGCTCCTCCATGGCCGCCGACGCGGTCACGATCTTGAACGTCGAGCCGGGCTCGTAGATGGCCTGGACGGCGCGGTTCATCCACGCCTCGCGCGTGTAGTCCCGGTACGCGTTCGGGTTGACCGCGGGCGCGTTCGCCATCGCGAGGATCTCCCCGGTCCGGGGGGCCATGACGATGACCGTCCCGCCCAGCGCGCGGTGCTCCGCGACGCCGCGCTCCAGCTCCCGCTCGGCGATGTGCTGGAGGTACGCGTCGATGGTGAGTTCGATCGTGTCGCCCGGCACCGGGGGGATCTCGACGCGGCTGAACGCGCTCTTGTTCGCATCGACCTTGACGATGATCTGCCCGGCCGTTCCCCTGATCCTCGACTCGTACGACTGCTCGATGCCGGCCAGGCCCTGGTTGTCGGTGCCGAGGTGTCCGAGCACGTGGGCCGCGAGCTCGCGGTTCGGGTAGTAGCGCCGGGGCTCGGCCTTCATGAAGACGCCCTGCAAGCCGAGGCGCTCCACCTGCGCGGCCGCTTCGATCGAGGCCTGGCGCCGCAGGAACGCGAACGCGCGGTCCTTCTGGCCGAGTCGCTGCGCGAAGAGCCGCCGCTCCTCCGCGGTGCAGTCGCCGAGGGTGGCGCAGACTGCGGCCACGACGGCGCCGGGATCGTCGATCTCCTTCGGGATCGCGCAGATGGAGGTGGCGTCCACGCTCGTCGCCAGCAGGCGCCCGGCCCGATCCACGATGTCGCCGCGCCTAGCATCGGCGGCGAGGGTCCGGTTCCGCTGTCCGGCCGCGGCCGCCTCCAGCGCGTCCCGCTGGAACACCTGGAGGTGGACGAGGCGGGCCTCGATCGCCCCCGCCCACAGGGCGAGGCACGCCGCCATGACGAGCACGCGCGCGCGCATCGCCGCCAGCCACGCCCGCCCGGCCGGCTCATTCATGGCCGCCGGCTCCGCCCTCCGGCGCCTGCCGGCGCGCCACGAGCGTGCGCGCCGGCGCGGCGGCCTGCCTGACGCGCTCGAGCACGACGGCTTCCGTCTGCGACGGCGCGACCAGGTTCAGGTCCTGGATCGCAAGGCGCTCAATCCGCTCCGGCGCGCGCAGCGTCTCGAGCTCCAGCCTGAGGTGGCGCTGCTCCGCCTCGCCCGCCGCGCGCGCCTTCTCGAGCCGCGCCAGGTCGTAGCCGAGGGCCAGCCACTCCGAGTGCAGGCCGGCCACCACGAGCAGGCCGACGAGCAGCAGCGCCACGACGCCGGCCAGCCGCAGCATGTCGCGCCGGCGGGCGCGGTCCACCACGCGCACCGGGTGGTTCTCGACCTCCCGGGGGATGCTGTAGGCGATGGCGTCCGCCGGTTCGTGTCTCTTCGCCATCACGTCACTCCATCCGCTCAATCACGCGGAGCCGCGCGCTGCGCGCGCGCGGGTTCGCCCGCCGCTCCTCCGCCCCGGGGACCACGGCCTTCTTCGTGACGAGCCGCAGCGGGCCGGACTCGCCCGCAAGGGCCCGGAGCGTGTGCTTCACGGGCCGGTCCTCGAGCGAGTGGAACGTGATCACCCCCAGGCGCGCGCCGGCGCCCAGCCGGCCGCACGCCGTGCGGACGAACGCCTCCAGCCCGTCGAGTTCGCCGTTGACCCAGATCCGGATCGCCTGGAACGTCCGCGTGGCCGGATCGATCCGGCCGGATCGCCCCACGACGCGGCGCACGATGGCGGCAAGCCGCGCCGTCGTGTCCACGGGTGCGGTGCGCCGGGCCTCGACAATCGCGTGCGCGATCGCCCGCGACCGGCGTTCCTCGCCGAAGCGGAAGATCACGTCCGAGAGCGCCTGCTCCCCGGCGGAGGCCACCAGGTCGGCCGCCGTCGGGCCCCGGCTGGTATCCATCCGCATGTCGAGCGCCTCGTCCCTCCTGAAACTGAAGCCCCGCCCCGCGCCGTCGAGCTGCAGCGACGACACACCCAAGTCCGCGACGGCGCCGTCCACCGTCATCACCCCGCGCTCGTCGAGCAGCCGCGCGAGGTCGCGGTAGTCGCCGTGCACGAGCGCCACCCGGTCGCCCCATTCCGCCAGCGTCTCGCGGGCGCGGTCGAGCGCCTCGCCGTCGCGGTCGATCCCGACAAGCCGCGTGGCGCCGGCGGCCAGCAGGGCGCGGGCGTGGCCGCCGGCGCCCACGGTGCAGTCCACGAAGAGCCCGCCTCGCGCCGGCCGCAGCGCCTCCACGACCTCGGCGGCCATGACGGGCACGTGAACGGGCATGGCGGCGGCACCCCGGGGGCGTCAGATCCCGAAGTCGGCGAGCGCGCGCGCGTCGGCGTCGGTGTACGGATCGTTCGCGAGCTTGGTGACGAACCGCTCGTGGTTCCACACCTCGAGGTGGTCGTACTGCCCGAAGACGTCCACCTCGCCCGCCATCCCGGCCGCTTCCCGGAGCCGCGGATGAATCAGGACGCGGCCCTGGTTGTCGAGCTCGGCCGTCTGCCCGTAGTAGTTGACGCGGCTGAAGAAGCGGAGGCGTGACGGATGGGTGGACGGGATCTGCGCCAGCTTGCGTTCGATCTCGATCCACACGGGCATCGGGTAGATGCGGACGGACTCGCCGCTCAGGCTGGTGACGAACAGGTCCCGGCCGTGCCGGGCCTCGACCAGGCCCTTGAAGGCGGTGGGAATCTTGAGCCGGCCTTTGTCATCGATGCGCGCCGGCGCGTTCCCTCTGAGAACGGCGGTCTGCTCCACTTTGCTCCACCCGAGACCACTCGGATGTTAGAGAAGCGGGAGGGGGATGTCAACGCCAAAAACCTGTTCCGGCGCAGGTTACGGCGATTCGCTGTTCGCTTTTGCTTCGCCTGTCTGCCCGGTTCGGCCCCTTCCTGCAGCGCATCGCGCCATCCGGGCGCGTGCTAGCATGGGGCTCAGCCGCCAGGCGAGCCGCCGCCCCGGCTGGCCGGACGATCCGCCCATGCTCCGAACCGCGTTGATCGGCTTCCCCTCGACCGGCAAGACGGCTCTGTTCCAGCTCATGACGTCCGCCCACGGCGCGCCGCGGGCCGCCCACGGCAGAACGGACGTGACGCTCGGCGTAGCGCGCGTGCCGGACCCGAGGCTCGACGTGCTGACCGCGATGTACCGCCCCCGGAAGCGGGTGCCGGCGATGGTGGAGTTCGCCGACATTCCCGGGCGGCCGTCCGGCAGCGGCGCCGGCTCCCTGCTGGATGTGGCCGCGTACCGGAACGCCGACGCGCTCGTCCACGTCGTGCGCGCGTTCGAGGACCCGGCGGTCCCCCACGCAGCCGGGTCGATCGATCCGCTCCGCGACGCGCGGGCGATGGAAGACGAGCTGATCCTGGCGGACCTGGCGGTGGCGGAGAAGCGGCTCGATCGGCTGGCGAAGGATCTCAAGAAGGCGCGAACGGCCGAGCTCGAGGGCGAGCAGGCGGTCCTCGCGGCGTGCCGCGCCCGCCTCGAGCGAGGGACGGCCCTGCGCGATCTGGAGCTGCCCGACGACGACCGGCGCAGGCTGCGCGGCTTCCAGTTCCTGTCGGCCAAACCGCTCCTGCTGGTTCTGAACGCCGACGAGCGCGATCTGGCGCAGGGACTCGACCGTTTGCCCGAGCGGTACGGTCTCGCCGGCCCGGGAACGGGGCCGCGCACCCGCGCCGTCGCGGTGTGCGCGAAGATCGAGCTGGAAGTCGCGCAGCTCGACGAGGCCGACGCCGCGGCCTTCCTGGCGGACCTCGGGCTGAAGGCCTCTGGGCTCGACCGGGTGATCCGCGCCAGCTACGATCTGCTGGGGTACGTCTCGTTCTTCACCGTCGGCGAGGACGAGTGCCGCGCGTGGTCGGTTCCGCGCGGAACGCCGGCGCAGGCCGCGGCGGGCGAGATCCACACGGACCTGTCCCGCGGGTTCATCCGCGCCGAGGTGGTGGCGTTCGACCGGCTCGCCGGGCGCGGCTCGATGGCGGCGTGCCGCGATCACGGCGAGGTGCGCCTCGAGGGCAAGGACTACCCGGTCGCGGACGGCGACGTCATCACCGTCCGATTCGCGACGTGATACGGTACCCGGGGCCGCGGCGGCGGCGATCGCGCGCGGCGCCCGCCTGGTGAGCAGGATGCCGGTCCGGACCATACTCGTGTGCGAGGCGCAGGTGCCGTTTGTCAGGGGCGGCGCCGAGAGCCACGTGCGCCAGCTCGCCGATCGCCTGCGCGCCCGCGGCTACGCCGTCGACCTCGTGTCGGTGCCGTTCAAGTGGTACCCGAAGGAGGAGATCCTCGCGCACGCGGCGGCGTGGCGGCTGCTCGATCTCAGCGAGAGCAACGGCACGCCCGTCGACCTGGTCATCGCCACGAAGTTCCCGTCGTACTTCGCGCGCCATCCGAACAAGGTCGCCTGGCTCATCCATCAGTACCGCGCGGCCTACGAGCTGTGCGGCACCGTCTACAGCGACTTCGCCCACGCGGATCTCGACGCGGGCCTGCGCCAGTCGCTGCTGGATCTCGACACGCGGATGCTCGGCGAGTGCCGGCGGCTCTTTGCAAACGCCGGGAACACCGCGCGGCGGCTCGAGAAGTTCAACGGGCTCACGGCCGAACCGCTGTATCATCCCCCGAGGCTCGCCGGCCGCCTCGCGCCGGGGCCGTCGGGCGATTACGTGCTCTCGGTGGGCCGCCTCGAAACGGTCAAGCGGCACGACCTTGCGATCCGGGCCCTGGCGCACGCGCCCCCCCGCCTGCGGCTGGTCGTCGCGGGCGAGGGCACCCAGGACGCGAACCTGCGCCGCCTGGCGGAGTCGTGCGGCGTCGCCGGCCGCGTCGCCTTCGAGGGAGCGGTCGACGACGCGCGCCTGCTGGCGCTCTACGCCGGGGCCCTCGCGGTCGTGTACGCGCCGTTCGACGAGGACTTCGGCTACGTGACCCTTGAAGCGTTTCTCTCCCACAAGCCGGTCGTCACGGCCCGAGACTCGGGGGGGCCGCTCGAGTTCGTCGAAGACGGCACGAACGGCTGCGTGTGCGATCCGGACCCGGCCGCAGTGGGCGGCGCGTTCGCGCGGCTGGACGCGGACCGCGAGCGCGCCCGGGCCCTCGGCGACGCGGGGTTCGAGCGCGCGCGGCTGATCACCTGGGATGGGGTGATTGAGCGGCTGGTTGGGGAATAGGTTGCTGCCCGATGAAACTGATCGTCCAGATCCCGTGCCTGAACGAGGCGCAGACGCTGCCGGCGACGCTCCGGGACATCCCGCGCGCCATCCCGGGCATCGACGTCGTCGAGGTGCTCGTCATCGACGACGGCTCGCGCGACGGCACGGCGGAGGTGGCGCGACGGCACGGCGTCGAGCACGTCGTGCGGTTCCCGCAGCGGAAGGGCCTCGCCTCGGCCTTCGCCGCGGGAATCGACGCCTGCCTGGCGCTCGGCGCCGACGTGATCGTCAACACCGACGGCGACAACCAGTACGACGGGGCCGACATCCCGAAGCTCATCGCCCCGCTCGTCGCGGGCGAGGCGGACATCGTCATCGGCGATCGCGAGGTGCGCGACCTGGCGCACATGTCGCCCACGCGCAAGCGGCTGCAGTGGCTCGGCTCCTGGGTCGTCCGCCAGGTGTCGGACACGAAGGTGCCCGACACGACGAGCGGCTTCCGCGCCTACACGCGCGAGGCCGCGATGCGGATGACGATCATCTCGGAGTTCACCTACACGCTGGAGTCGATCATCCAGGCCGGCAAGCGGCGGATGGCGATCGTGCACGTTCCGATTCGCAGCAACCCGGGCACGCGGCCGTCGCGCCTGTTCTCGAACGTCTGGACGTACATCAAGGCGTCGGCGGCGACGATCATCCGCGTCTATGCGATGTACGAGCCGCTCAAGGTGTTCGGGCTCATCGGCCTGGTCGTCTTCGGCGGCGGCATCGCCGTCTCGCTGCGCTTCGTGTACTTCTACCTGGTCGGCGAGGGCCTCGGGCACGTCCAGTCGCTCATCCTGGCGGCGGTCCTCCTGATCGTCGGCTTCCAGATCGGCCTCATCGGGCTGATGGCCGACGTCATCTCGGGCAACCGGAAGATGCTCGAGGACCTGATCTACCGCGTGAGGCGGATGGAGCTCCGCCAGAACGGGGCCGCGGGCGGTCCGCCGCCGGGCCCGGACCGGAGTTAGGGCCGTGGCCGAGCCGTCATCGGTCTCGATTGTGATCCCGGCGTTCAACGAGGAGCCCGCGATCGGGCCGCTCGTCGCGGCGCTCGGCGCCGGCGCCGCCTGGCGGGAGATCATCGTCGTCGACGACGGGTCCTCGGACGCGACGGCCGCGCGGGCCCGCGAGGCCGGGGCCACCGTGGTGCGCCACCCCTACAACAAGGGCAACGGCGCGGCCGTCAAGACCGGCATCCGCGCCGCGACGGGCGAGTACGTGCTCGTCGTGGACGGCGACGGGCAGCATCGCGCGGCGGATGCGGCGCGCCTCGTCGCGCGCCTCGGCGAGTACGACCTCGTGATCGGCGCGCGCTCGTCGGACACGCAGGCCACGCACGCGCGGCTGCTGGGGAACGCTGCGCTGAACTGGCTGGCCGGCTCCCTCACGGGGCGCGCGATCCCGGACTTGACCTCCGGCTTCAGGGGCGCGCGCCGGACGCACCTGCGCGAGTTCCTGCACCTGCTCCCGAACGGGTTCTCCACCCCGACGACAACGACGCTGGCCTTCATCAAAGCGGGCTACAACGTCTGCTTCGAGCCCGTCGAGGCCGCAGCGCGCGTCGGCTCCTCGAAGATCCGCCTCGCCCGCGACGGCGTCCGGTTCCTCCTGATCGTGTTGAAGATCGTGACGCTCTTCAGCCCGTTCCGCGTCTTCCTCCCGATCAGTCTCGCCGCCTTTGCCGCCGGGGCCGGGTACGCGGCGTGGACCGTTGCCACGCAGTCGCACGTGACGAACTCCTCGGTGCTGCTGATCATGCTGGCCGTCATCGTGTTCCTGGTCGGCCTGGTCTCGGAGCAGATCGCGGCGCTCAGGTTCGAAGGCCGAGAGTAGCGGCCGTGAGCGCACAGATGCCCCGCGCGGTGTGGATGGCGGTGGCGGCGGGCGTCGCCCTGCGCCTCGCCTTCGCCCTCGGCTACTGGGTGGACAAGCCCCTCACGCACGACGAGCGCGAGTACCTGACGCTCGCCGGGAACGTCGCGGCCGGGCGCGGGTTCGTGCACCTGTCTCCCGACGGATCTTCCGTCCCGGGCGAGCACTTCGGCCGGGCCCCCCTTTACCCGCTGTTTCTCGCCGGCGTGGTGCGCGCCTCCGGCGCCGAGGGCGCTTCCGCCATCCCGCCGGCCCCCGACGCGGCGCCCGCGGCGGCGGTTCTGCGCGCCGTGCGGGCCGCGCAGTCCGTTCTCGGAGGGGCAATCGTCTGGCTGGTCGCCTGGCTGGCCGGCCGCGCGGCCGGCCCGCGCGCCGCCGCCTCCGCCGCCGCGCTCGCCGCGGTGTACCCGCCGCTTGTCTGGACGCCGGCCTACGTCTGGAGCGAAACCCTGTTCAGCGTGCTGGCGCTCGGCTGCGCCGCGGTCCTCACGCGCACGCCGGGGAGCCCGGGCGGAGCGGCCGCTTCCGGCGCCCTCGGCGGACTGTCGGTGCTGACCAGGCCCGCGATGCTGTTCTTCCTGCCGCTCGCCTTCATCTGGCTCGGCTGGCGCCACGGCTGGCGCGCCGCCGCGATCCTGACGGTGGCCTGCCTCCTCGTCGTCGCGCCGTGGACGATCCGGAACGCGCGCGAGTACGGGCGGTTCGTCCTGATCGCCTCCGAGGGAGGCATCACGTTCTGGACCGGCAACCACCCGCTGGCCGTGGGCGAGGGCGATCTCGCCGCCAACCCCGCGCTCAAGCGCGCCAACGCCGATCTGCGTGCGCGCTACCCGGGCCGCAGCCCCGAGGACCTGGAGCCGATCTACTACCGGGAGGCCTGGCGCTTCGTCGGCGAAGCGCCCGGCGCCTGGCTGCGCCTCGTCGCGCGCAAGGCGTTCTACACGGTCGTCCCCGTCGGGCCGTCCTACCGCCTGCATTCGGCGCGCTACTACGCGGCGTCGGCCCTGTCGTACGCGGCGGTGCTGCCGTTCGCGCTCCTGGGCCTTCGCGCGCTCTGGCGGAAAGGGCGGCTCCCGGCGCCGCTGCTGTTGCTCGCATCGTCGTCGCTCGCCGTATGCCTGGTGTTCTTCCCGCAGGAGCGGTTCCGGATCCCGGTGGTGGACCCGACGCTCCTCGTCGCGGCGGCGTCCTGGCGAGCGCTGCGCGGGTGAGGGCATGAACGTCCTGGTGATCGTCCCGACGTACAACGAGCGCGAGAACCTGCCGCTGCTCGCGCGCGAGGTCCTGGATCGGCAGCCGTACGAGATGCTCGTCGTCGACGACGACTCGCCGGACGGAACTGGCGCGGTCGCCGACGGCCTCGCGCGCGACTACCCGGGGCGGCTGCACGTGATGCACCGGGCGGGCGCGCGCGGCCTCGGCCTGTCGTACCTCGACGGATTCAGGTGGGCGCTCGCCTCGGGCGCCGACTTGATCTGCCAGATGGACGCGGACCTGTCGCACGACCCGCGCTACCTCCCCGACCTGGTGGCCGCGGCGTCGGCGTTCGACCTGGTGCTCGGCTCGCGCTACCTGCACGGCATCAGCGTCGTGAACTGGCCGCTGCGGCGGATCGTGCTCAGCTCGTTCGCGAACGCGTACGTCCGGACGATCACGGGGCTGACGACGCGCGACAGCACGAGCGGGTACCGGTGCTGGCGCCGCGGCGCGCTGGCCCGGCTGGATCTCGAGCGGTTCCTCTCGCACCGCTACGCGTTCATGGTCGAAACCGTCTTCGAGGTGGCGCGGGCGGGCATGCGCGTCGGCGAGGTGCCGATCATCTTCGTCGAGCGCCGGCGCGGCGCATCGAAGATGTCGGCGCGCGTGCTGGCGGAGTCGATGATCATGCCGTGGCGCCTCGTGCTGCGGAACCGCGGACGGGTGCGCCCGACGCCGGGAGGCGCGGCCCCATGAGCCGCCGCCATGTCGTCGTCATGCTGACGACGTCCTACCCGCGGTTCCCGGGCGACGCGATCGCGACGTTCATGGAGCCGATCGCCCTGGGGCTAGCCGCCCGCGGCCACCAGGTGCACATCGTGCTCCCGTGGCACCCGCGCCTCGCCCGCGGACCCGCCGAGGGCGGCGTGCGTTTTCATCCGTTCCGCTATGCGCCGCACCCCTCGCTGAACGTGTTCGGCTACGCGGCGGCGCTGCGCGCGGACGTCGAGCTGCGCGCCGCGGCGTACGCCGCGGCGCCCCTCGCGCTCGCCGCTTCGTTCCGCGCCGCCCGGCGCGTCGCGCGCGAGGCCGGGGCGACGATCCTCCACGGACACTGGCTCGTGCCGAGCGGCGCGGTGGCGGCGGCCGCCGCCGGCCGGCTGCCCGTCGTCATCAGCCTCCACGGGTCGGACGTGTTCGTCGCCGAGCGGCACGCCGTGGCGCGCCGCGCGGCGCGCGCGGCGCTCGGCCGCGCCGACGCCCTGACGGCCTGCAGCGACGATCTGCGCGACCGCGCCATCGCCATCGGCGCAGACCCCGCTCGCTCGGAGACGATCCCCTACGGCGTGGACGTGGAGCGCTTCCGCCCGGATGCCGCGCGCAGGGCCGAGACGAGGCGGGCCATGGGCGCAGACGCCGACGACCCGGTGCTCTTCACGGCCGGCCGCCTGGTCCGGAAGAAGGGGTTCGGCGACTTGATCGACGCCGTGGGCCTGCTCGCGACGCGCTGGCCGAGGCTGCGCCTCGTCATCGGCGGCGGCGGGGATCTCGACGCGGAGCTGCGCGAACGCGCCCGGCGCCTCGGCGTCGCCGATCGCGTGGAGTTCGCCGGAGTGCTGGCCCAAGACGAGGTCGCCGCGCGGCTGGCGGCCGCCGACGTCGCCGTCGTGCCGTCCGTCCACGACGAGGCCGGCAATGTGGACGGCCTGCCCAACACCGTCATGGAGGCGCTCGCCTCGGGGACGCCCCTCGTGGCGACCCGGGTCGGCGGGATCCCGTCCGTCGTGGCGCACGGCCGGACGGGCTGGCTCGTGCCCGAGCGCGATGCCTCGGCCCTCGCGAACGCCCTCGATCGCCTGCTGGCCGACCCGGCCTCCCGGGCCGGGCTCGGCGCGGCCGCCCGCGCCGAGGCCCTCGCCAGCCGCACCTGGGCGCGCGTCGCCGAGCGTTTCGAGGCCGTCTACGACCGCGCGGCTTGCCGGGCCGAAGAACGCCGTGGTACGGTTTAGGCGCTCGAGATGGCTGACCAGCAGGCGACACCCGGGCTGACGGTGTTCTTCCCGGCCTACAACGACGCGGGCACCATCGCCAGCATGGTGGTGGCCGCCGTGCTGGCCGCCTCGCGCCTCACGCCCGACGTCGAGATCCTCGTCATCAACGACGGCAGCCGGGACAGGACGCCGGCGATCCTCGACGAACTGGCGCGCGTCTACCCGCAGGTCCGCGTCATCCACCACCCGACGAACCGGGGGTACGGCGGCGCGCTGCGCAGCGGGTTCGCCCATGCCTCGAAGGACTGGATCTTCTACACCGACGGCGACGCGCAGTACGACCCCTGGGAGATGGGCGTCCTCTGGGCGGCGATGGGGCCGGGCATCGACATGGTGAACGGCTACAAGATCAGCCGCTCTGATCCCCTCCACCGGATCGTCATCGGCCGCCTGTACCATCACATGGTGAAGCGGCTCTTCGGGCTGAAGGTCCGCGACGTGGACTGCGACTTCCGCCTGATGCGGCGCACGATCTTCGACCGGGTGACGCTCACGAAGGACAGCGGCGTGATCTGCCTGGAGATGATGAAGAAGATCCAGGACGCGGGGTTCACGATCGCCGAATCGCCCGTGCACCACTTCCACCGGGCGTACGGCAAGTCCCAGTTCTTCAACCTCAGGCGCATCGCCCGCACGGCCGCGGACGTGCTGAAGCTCTGGTGGGCCCTCGTCGTCCGCCGCAGCGCCCAGCCCCCGCCGGCGCCCGCCCGCTCCGGAGGCTGAGGATGGAGTACGAGGACTTCTACCGCGGCCGCCGCGTGATGATCACCGGCGGCGCGGGGTTCATCGGCAGCAACCTCGCGCGCCGCCTGGTGGACCTCGGCGCCAACGTGCTGCTGGTCGATTCGCTCATCCCCGAGTACGGCGGCAATCTCTTCAACATCCGCGGGATCGCGGATCGCGTGCGGCTGAACGTCGCCGACGTGCGCCAGGACAGCACGATGAGCTACCTCGTGCGGCACGCCGAGATCATCTTCAACCTCGCCGGCCAGGTCAGCCACATCGACAGCATGCGGGACCCGTTCACGGACCTCGAGATCAACTGCCGGAGCCAGTTGTCGATTCTCGAGGCCTGCCGCCGCAACAACCCCGCGGCGAAGGTCGTGTTCGCCGGAACGCGCCAGGTGTACGGCAAGCCGGACTGCCTGCCGGTGACAGAGCGCCATCTCGTGCGCCCGACGGACGTGAACGGGATCAACAAGGTGGCGGGCGAGTACTACCACCTCGTGTACGACCACGTCTTCGGCGTGCGCGCGTGCTCGCTGCGCCTGACGAACATCTACGGGCCCCGGCAGCTCGTGAAGCACGATCGCCAGGGCTTCATCGGCTGGTTCATCCGCCTCGCCGTCGAGGACCGCGAGATCCAGATCTACGGCGACGGGTCGCAGCTGCGCGATTTCGTGTACGTGGACGACGCGGCGGACGCCTTCCTGCGGGCGGGGGCGGCCGACGCGTGCAACGGCGAGGTGTTCAACGTGGGCGGCGCCGAGCCGGTCAGCCACCGGGACCTGGTGCGCCTGCTGATCGAGGTGGCGGGCACCGGACGCGTGCGCTTCGTGCCGTGGCCCGAGGAGAAGCGGGCGATCGACATCGGCAGCTTCTATGCCGACTCGTCGAAGTTCAAGGCCGCCACGGGCTGGGAGCCGCGGGTCGCTCTCCGGGACGGGCTGGCGCGCACGGTGGCCTACTACCGCGCGCACCTGCCCCACTACCTGAATCCCGAGGCCCAGGAGCTCCTTCCGCCATGACCCTGCGGATCCCGAGCGTCCGCCTCGCTCCCGGCGAGGATCGTCCGGCGGTCGAAGCGGCCGTCCGCCGCGTCGTGGCCAGCGGCTGGTACGTGCTCGGGCCGGAGGTCGAGTCGTTCGAACGGGCGTTCGCCGGCGCCTGCGGGGCCGCCGCCTGCATCGGCGTCGGCACGGGGACCGACGCGATCGCGATCAGCCTGCGCGCCCTCGGCATCGGCCCGGGCGACGAAGTCATCACGACGCCGCTCTCCGCCGCCTACACCGCCCTCGCCTGCATGATGGCCGGCGCGAGGCCGGTCTTCGCCGACATCGATCCTCGGCGGCTGACGATCGACCCGGCCGCGATCGAATCGGCCATCACGCCGCGCACCGCCGCGATCCTGCCGGTGCACCTCTACGGGCAGCCGGCCGACATGCGCGCGATCGCGGCCATCGCCGCGCGTCACGGACTCGCGATCGTGGAGGACTGCTGCCAGGCCCACCTGGCGACGTGCGACGGGCAGCGCGTCGGTTCGTTCGGCGCGGCGGCGGCGTACAGCTTCTACCCGACCAAGAACCTCGGCGCGCTCGGCGACGGCGGCGCCATCACGACCGGCGACGAGGCCCTCGCGGCGAAGATGCGGCGCATCCGCAACGGCGGCCAGACCGACCGCTACCGCCACGCCGAGATGGGCGTGAACAGCCGCCTCGATGAGCTGCAGGCCGCCATCCTCGCGGCGCGCCTGCCGTTCCTCGCCGCGTGGACCGCCGCGCGCCGGGCCCGCGCGGCCGAGTACCGGCGGCTGCTGGCGGGATCGGCGGTCGACGTGCCGCCGGAGCTGGATGCCGGTCACGTCTACCACCTGTTCCCCGTGCTGTCGCCACGGCGGGACGCCCTGCAGGCGTTCCTGCGCGCCGCCTCGATCGAGACGCTGATCCACTACCCCGTGCCGATCCCGCGCCAGCCGGCCCTGGAGGCCCAGTCGCCAGCCGCATGTCCCGAGGCGGACCGCGTGTGCCGCCGGATCCTCTCGCTCCCGCTCTACCCCGGCATCCCGGAAGAGGACGTGCGCGCAGTGGCGGAGGCCGTCCGGGGGTTCCGCGCCTGACACATGCTGCAGTCCCTCGCCTGGCTCGCCGTCGTCGCCGTGCTGCCCGGAGCCGTGCTGTTTCGGCTCCCCGTGGCCGACCGACCGCGCCGCGCGGCGCTGCCGGCAGACGAACGCGCGTTCTGGGCGGTCGTCCTGAGCGCGTGCGTGACCACCGCCATGGCGCTCGCTCTCGCGGCGGCCGGCGTCTACAGCCTCGCGCGCGTTGCGGGCGCCGATGCGGGGCTCGCGCTGCTCCTCGGGCTCGCCTATCGGCGGCGCCTCGCGTACGAACGGCCACCGGCGGCGGTCTCGCCGACTGCCGCGCTGCCGCTGGCGATCGCCGCCCTCGGCGCCTGGCTGTACTTCCCGGCGTCCGAGTACGTCATGGGCGGCAAGGACCCGGGCACCTACATGAACGAGGGGATCCAGATCGCCCAAGGCGGCTCGCTGACGATCCACGACGCGACGCTCGCCGGCATGCCCGACGAGTTCCGGCCGCTGTTCCTGACCGTCAACGGCGACGAGATCAGGCTGGGACTCAACCAAGGCGTGCGGTTCATGGGCTTCTTCGTGAGAGATCGCTCGCGGGGCCAGGTCGTCGGCCAGTTCCCGCACGCCTTCCCCGCGTGGATCGCCCTCGCCTACGGCCTCGACGGGCTCAGCGGCGCCCGCGCGGCCGTCGGCGCGTGGGCCATCCTGGGTCTGCTCGCCGTCTACTTCGCCGGCGCGCGATTCGCGGGGCGCGCGCCGGCGTTCATCGGCACGCTGCTCCTGGCGATCAACGTCGCCGAGGTCTGGTACGCGAAGTACCCGAACTCGGAGCTCATGCAGCAGGCGCTGCTCTTCGCGGCGCTTCTCGCGCTGGCGCGCGCCGCCCAGGATGGCGACCGGTTCTTCGCCCCCGTGGCCGCCGCGCTGCTCGGCACGCTCCTGTTCGTGCGCCTCGACACGCTCGTGATCCTCGGCGGCGTGGCCGCGGGCCTGCTGTGCCTGATCGCCGACGGGAAGCGTCTGGGCCTGGCGTTTCCGGCGGTCCTGGCGGCGTTCTTCGGTGCCGCGGCGGCGTACTACGCGGGGCCGCTGCGCGCCTACGTCGCCATCCCGCTGATGCAGATGGGCGGCGTGCGCGGCCTCGCCCTCGGCCTGGCGGGTTTCGGCGCCGCGTTCGCCCTGACGCGCGCCCTGCGGCAGCGCCGCCCCGGCCTGGTGGGCGCCCTGCTGCCGTGGGTGCCGCGCACCCTGTCGGCGGCGCTGCTCGCCGCCGCCGCGTACGCGTACTTCCTGCGCGAGCCCGCCGGCCTGCTCGCCGAACACGATGCGTACGCGCTGCGGGCCTTCGCCTGGTACGTCGGGCCGGTCGGCCTGCTCGCCGCCGTGGCGGGGTTCGCCGCGGTGGCCTGGACGAGGTTCTGGCGGGACCCGGTTCTCCTGACGGCCGGCGCCCTCGTCTCGGTGTTCTTCTTTTACAAGATCCGAATCGTGCCGGAGAACTTCTGGCAGGCACGCCGCTACCTGTCGCTCATCCTGCCGCTTGCCTGCCTGATGATCGCCTCGGGCGCCTTCGTCGCGTACCGCGCGCACGCCGCGTCGGCAGGAAGGGCGGCCACGCGCGCGCCGGTCGCCAGGCGGGCGTTCGCCTGGCTCGGCGCGCCGCTCGCCATCGTCGCGTGCATCGGCGCCGCCTTCGCCTCGGCCTCCCGGCCCATCCGCCGCCACGTGGAGTACGCGGGGCTCATCCCGGCGCTGGAGCGGCTCGCCGGCGGGTTCGGCGATCGGGACCTCGTGCTGGTCGAGCCGCGCAACGCCTCCGACGCCCACGTGCTGGCGACGCCGCTCGCCTACATCTACGCCCGCCACGTCCTCGTCTTCGCGTCGCCCCGCCCGAGCCGCACGCAGCTGGAGCTGTTCCTCTCGTGGGCGTCGCACGCCTACGACCGCGTGTTTCTCGTCGCCGACGGCGGCTTCAGCTTCGCCTCGCCGCGGATTGGCGTGACGCCCGTCGGCACCGACCGCTTCACGGTGCCCGAGTACGAGTCGGTGCGCAACGGCTACCCCGACGAAGTCCGCCACAAGCCGTTCGACCTGTACCTGTACGAACTGGCGCCCCTCGAAGAGCCGACGCCCGCCGACGTCGACGTCGGCGGCTGCGACAACGCATGGGTCTTCCGGATGTTCACGCGCCAGATCCAGGACGAAGTGACCTACCGCTGGACGCGGGAGCGCTCGTTCGTGTCCTTGCCAATCGACGCCCCGACGCGCGCCATCGTCTTTCGCCTGGGCGACGGAGGAAGGCCCGAGCGGGCGGGCCCGGCCGAGGTGCAGGTCTTCCTCAACGACCATCCGCTCGGAACCCTCGCCGTGAGGGGCGGCTTTGCCGACTACCGCGTCGCGATCCCGCCGGACATCGCCCTCGAGGCAGGCAAGGGGCCGCTGTCGCCGCTCGTCCGGCTCGTCAGCACGACGTGGGTCCCGCAGGCCGTGCTGGGCACGCCCGACGACCGGGCGCTCGGCGTGATGGTCGATCGGATCCGGCTGGAGTAGGGCGTGCTGCAGGTCGCCAACCCGTGGGAGCGGCGCGCAATCGCGGCAGCCGATGCGGCGCTTGGCGCCGCCGCGTGGATCCGCCGGCGCCGGCAGCCCCGCCCGTGGCCGCCGCCCCGGCGCATCCTGGTCTTCCGCCTGGAGCGGATTGGCGACCTCGTGATGTCGCTGCCCGCCCTGCACGCGCTGCGCGAACGCGCGCCGGAGGCCTTCATCACGCTGGCCGTGGGAAGCTGGAACCTGCCGCTCGCCCTCCAGATCGCCGGGCTGGACAGCATCGAGACCCTGGATGCCCCGTGGCTGTCGCGAGGGGCGGCCTCCGCCGGCTGGCGCGCCATGGTTCGCCGGGCGCGGAGCTGGCGGCGGCACGGCTACGATCTCGCGATCAACCTCGAAGGCGACATCCGCAGCCACCTGCTGATGGCGCTGACCGGCGCCGCGCGCACAGCGGGATTCGGCATGGCCGGCGGCGGCCCGCTGCTCGACGAGTGCGTGCCGTTCGATCCGCGGTCGCACACGGCGATCAACGGCGTCCGCCTGGTGTCGGCGGCTTTCGGCGAGCGCGCCGCGGGCGAGTGGCCGGTCGAAGGCCGCGAAGCGGCGGCGGCCCTGCCTCGCGCGACGCTGAGGATCCCGCCGTCCGCATCGAGTGAAGCCGCGAGGCTGCTGGCTGACGCGTCGGGAACGCAGGGAGGCCGTCCGCTCGTGGGCCTGCAGGTGGGGGCGGGCCGTGCGGTGAAAGAGTGGCCCCTGCCGCGGCTGGCCGAGATCGGCGCGTGGGCCCATCGCGAACTCGGCGCTGCGCTGGTATTGACGGGCTCGGCCGCCGACGGCGACGCGGCCCGTGCGCTGCGGGGCTGGCTGCCGCCTGACGCGCGGGTCGCCGATCTCACCGGGGCCGGCGATCTCCTGTCGCTCGCGGCCGTGCTCTCCCGCCTGGCCCTCTTCGTCACGCCGGATACCGGGCCCATGCACCTGGCCGCCGTCATGGGGACGCCGCTCGTCGCGGTGTTCGGCCCTTCGTCGCCCGAGCGCTGGGGGCCGCTTGCTGCCGCCTGCCGCATCGTGCGGATCGACCTGCCGTGCAGCCCCTGCAACCGGATCCGCAACCCGCCGGCGCGCTGCCAGGGGCATACGCCGGATTGCCTGGAGGGCATCGCCGCCGACCAGGTCATCGCCGCCGCCCGGGACCTGCTCGACGCGCGGAACACGGAGCACGCCGATGGCCGGCAGTGACGATGTGATCGTCGTCCGCACCGGCGGCGGGACGCGGCGCGTCCGCCTGGCCGACTCCCTCGACGCGTCTCGCGCGGAGCAGGCCGAGCGCGAGGCGAACGCGTGGGTGAAGTCGCTTCGCGGCATTCCCGTGGACGGCGTGCCGCTGCGCGAGCGGTTCACGCACCGGGGCGATTCGCTCTGGTGGTTCGCCGAGCTCTACCTGCACAAGATGCGGGTCGCCAACGAGATCCACCGCGCCCTGCTCGCCCTGGAGGCCCTCGTCGGGCGCGAGCGCCCGACCGCGATGGGAGTCGCCGGGGGCACCCGGGCCGTGCGCGTCCTGGCGCGCCGCGTGGCGGAGCGCGACGGCATCGCGTGGCTCGGCGGCACGCGGCAACCAGCACGGGACTGGCTCGAGCGCGCCGGCATCGTCTGGCGGGGCCGGGCGTACATGGCGCGCGCAGCCGGGCCCCGCCGGGGCCGCGGCGGCGGCCGGCCCCTGGGCCAGGCGGCCGTGGCCGCCTTCGTACACGCGGCGTTCTGGCACGGCCGGGAGGAGCAGTACATCGGCCCCGTCCTCCGCGAACTCGAAGCGGCGCTGCCCGCCGGCGACGTCGCGCTGGTCGGTCTGGGACCTGACACGAGCTACAAGGCCCGGCCGTGGCACTACCACCTGACCTCGCGGAAACAGGCGCGCGCGCCGAAAGTGACGGTCGAGGCCTTCGCCTCCGGCCGCGCTCTCCTGCCCGGCCGCGAGCTCTGGCGGCGCCGGCGCTCGGTCTTCGCGTCTCTCCGCGCGAGCCGGGGCCTGCGGGAGGCCGCGGTGATCAGGGGCTGCGATGCGTGGCCGCTCGTCGAGCCCGCGCTCATGGGCATCGCGTACTTGCAATTCCCCTGGTCGGCGTGCGTGATGGACCAACTCGGCGCGGCCCTGGACGCGCTGAAGCCGTCCGTCGCGCTGACCTACGCGGAGGCCGGGGGCTGGGGCCGCGCGCTGGTCCTCGAGTCGCGCCGGCGCGGCATCGCCTCGGTGGGTCTCCAGCACGGATTCATCTACCGCCATTGGCTCAACTACCTGCACGAGGCGGACGAGATGGAGCCGGCGCCGGGCAATCCGGCCGACCGCGGATTCCCGTATCCCACGCTCACGCTGCTCTACGACGAGTTCGCGGCGGAACACCTTGCGCGCGCAGGCCGGATCCCGCCTCGGGCGCTGGCGGTCACGGGCAGCTCGCGCCTCGACGCCCTGGTGGAGCGGGCTGCCGCGATCACGCCGGACGACATGGACCGGACGCGCCGTGCGGTCGGCGCGGGCGCCGGCGACGCTCTTGTCGTGGTGGCGGCCAAGTTCTCGCAGATTGGGCCGGTGTTCGAGCAGCTGGTCCGCGAGGCCGGCGAAATCCCCGGCGTGCGCCTGGTCGTCAAGCCGCATCCCGCCGAAGCCGCCGCGCCCTACCTGGCCGCCGGCGGCGGGGCCCCGCACCTGACGATCGCGCCTGCGCGCGAGGGCCTCGCCGATCTGATCCGCGTCAGCCGCCTGCTGGTGACGGTCAACTCCACGGCCGCCATCGAAGCGATGGTGATGGGCGTGCCCAGCCTCGTCCTGGGGCTGCCGAACAACCTGACGCCCTTCGTCGAGGCAGGGGCCATGTCGGGGGTCGAAGAGGGCGAGCCGATCGGACCGGCCCTTCGGGCGCTGCTGGCCGACGAGGGCGGGCGGCGGGCCGTCCTCGAGCGGAGCGCGGCCTTCATGCGGCGCTACCGCGTGGAATCCGACGGCCGAGCCGCCCTGCGGGCGGCGGAGCGCATCGCCGGCCTCGCGGCGGCGCGGGGCGGCCCCGGCGAGGTATCCTAGGAAGTCAAGGAGCATCGATGCGCGCGTTGATCACCGGCGGCGCCGGTTTCATCGGATCCCATCTCGCCGAGACGCTGCTCGGGGGAGGGCACTCCGTATCCGTCATCGACGACCTCTCGACGGGGTCTTTCGACAACATCGCCCACCTGAAGGGCCGGGCGGGGTTCTCGTACACGATCGACACCATCATGAACGAGCCCGTGCTGGCCGAACTCGTCGACCAGTGCGACGTCATCTACCACCTCGCCGCCGCCGTTGGCGTGCGGCTGATTGTCGAAGCCCCCGTCCGGACGATCGAGACGAACGTGCACGGGACGGAGGTCGTCCTGAAGCACGCGTCCAAGAAGCAGCGCACGGTGGTGGTCGCCTCGACCTCCGAGGTCTACGGCAAGAGCGACGACGTGCCGTTCCGGGAGGATGGCGACATCGCCCTCGGCCCGACGGTCAAGCACCGGTGGGCGTACGCGTGCAGCAAGGCCATGGACGAGTTCCTGGCCCTCGCGTACTGGAAAGAGAAGCGCCTCCCGGTCATCATCGTCCGGCTGTTCAACACCGTGGGCCCGCGCCAGACCGGCCGCTACGGGATGGTCGTCCCGAGCTTCGTCCGCCAGGCGCTCGCAGGGGAGCCCCTCACCGTGTACGGCGACGGTACGCAGAGCCGCTGCTTCACCTGGGTCGGCGACGTGGTGGGCGCGCTCGCGGCCCTGGCCGGGCGCCGGGAGGCGCTCGGGCGGGTCTACAACCTCGGGAGCACCGAGGAGGTGTCGATTCGCGCGCTGGCCGAGCGCGTGAAGGCCCTCACCGGCAGCGCCTCGCCCATCGTCAGCGTCCCCTACGACCAGGCCTACGAGAGCGGGTTCGAGGACATGCCGCGGCGCGTGCCCGACATCACCAGGATCCGCGCGCTCATCGGATTCGAGCCGAAGGCGTCGCTCGACGAGATCCTCCAGCTCGTCATCGACCATCACCGGACGCGCTGAGCCGTGCCGTCCACGCTGCGCCGCCGCGCGCGCCGCGCCACCGAGTCGTTCCTGCTGCGACATGCGAGCCTCGTCCGGCGCCTCCTGCTCGCCGCGGGCCGCGATCGCGCCCCGCGACCGCCCGAGATCGTGCAGATCGAGGCGACGAACATCTGCAACGCGAAGTGCACGTTCTGCCCGCGTGACGACATGACGCGCCGGCAGGGCATCATGGACTGGGCGCTCTACCAGAAGATCGTCGACGAGTGCGCCGCCCTCGGCATCGGCCACGTCCGCATGCACAACTACGGGGAAGCGTTCGTCGATCGGAAGCTCCCCGAGAAGATCGCCTACGCCAAGTCGAAGGGCATCCGCGAAGTCGGCGTGATCACGAACGGCTCGCTGCTGGGCCCGGACGCCGCCAGGGCAATCGTGCTGGCGGGGCTGGACGCCATCAACATCAGCCTGGACGCGGCGGGCAAGGAGACCTTCGAGTCGACGCGCGTCGGCCTGAAGTACGACCGGGTCGTCGCCAACGTCGAGGGCCTCATCCGCGTCCGGCGCGAGCTCGGCCGCACGCGGCCCAAGCTCATCCTGTCCTTCGTTCGCCAGGACAACTCGGCCGAGGAGCAGGCCTTCATCGATCACTGGTCCGCCGTCGCCGACAAGATCCACGTCACCAACCTGCACAACTGGGCGGGAGCGCTGACGCGCCGGGGGGAGGTGAACTTCCCCTGTTACCGCCAGTGGCTGACCTTCACCGTGCTGTGGGACGGCCGCGTCAGCCTCTGCTGCGCCGATCTTGACGGCCGCGTCGTGCTCGGGGACCTGAACACCCAGACCATCGCCGAGATCTGGAACGGCGAGGCCTACCGCCGGGTGCGGCGGGAGCAGCTCCAGAGCGGGGGCCCGGCCATCTGCCGCAACTGCGATCTGCCGGCCAAGGACTCGCCGCTGTGGGTGGCCAGGCTCCGGTAGCCGGAGGCACGCGGGCCGGACGGGCTCCAACTCGGTCGGCGACGGGCGTGGGAACTGGGCTATGATTCGGTGTTCCGCCGGGCCTTCGCGGGCGTCTGCCGGCATGCCTCGGCCGCGCGATTCGCAGTCCGGTCGCCTTCGTTTGTCCGGGGCCCGGCCGGAGGGGTCATGAGGATACGCACTCGAGCTGCCGCCGCTCTGTTCGCCGCTGGTGTGAGCGTGACCGGGACCGCCTGGGCGCAAGCGCTCCCGGCCGGGCCATCGGTCCAGCAGTACGCGGGTTTCACGCGCTGGCCAGCCGTGGCCTACGACAGCGAGCACGGAGTGTACCTCGCCGTCTGGGGCAACGGCTCCATCCGGGGCCGGTTCATCAACGACGACGGCACGGCCGCCAGCGCCTGGTTCCAGATCTCGGACGCGGCACCGAACGCGCAGACGCCGCGCGTCGCCTTCAGCCCCGACACCGGACAGTTCCTGGTGGTGTGGCACAGCTCGGACGGCGTGGCGGGCAATCCGGAAGGCACGCGCGTGCGCGGCAGGCTCGTGGACTTCAGCAGCGCAGGCCCGGTGGGCCCCACGCAGGTGTACTCGAACGCCAACTACACCACGAGGTGGGAAGTGGGGCCGGCGGTGGCCTACGCCACCGGGTCGCAGCAGTTCCTGGTGGCCTACAACATCTTCGCCGCGACGGGCGCCGAGATTGGAGCCCGCCTGATCGACACGACGGGCGCTCCCGTGGGGCCGGAGATCGCCGTCACCTCATCGTCCGGCGAATACGATCGCGAGCCGGCAGTGGGGTACTTCCCGAGCACGAACGCGTTCGTGGTGGCGTGGTCGGGAGGAAGCGACTCGAGCCCGGACTTCATCCGAACGAGGATGTTCGGCGCGGCGGACGGCGCCGCGATCGGCCCCGCGGTGACCGTCGCGCAGAGCACGTTCACGTACGTGCCGGAGGTGGCCTACAACCTGGCCACCGGCCAGATGCTCGTCACCTGGATCCAGAGCGACCCGGCCGGCGGAGGCTGGAGGCCGTTCAGGAACTTCCTGGACGATGCCGGCGTCGTTGTCGGGACGAACCTGAGGCTGTCCTCGACCGTCGGCGCGTACGACGCGAACTCGGTGGCTTACAACGCGCCTGCGATGACCTTCTTCCTGGTCACGCACGGCAACACCGAGCAGGACGTGGGATTCGAGATCACCGGTGACGGCATGCCGGTGTCGCCGGCGATGGTTGTCACCTCCGTCACCGCGCCGGATCTCAACGGCTCCTATAATCCGCGGATCGCGGCGAGCGCGCAGACGCCAAGCTGGCTGATCGGGACGGCCGCGTCGTTCTCGAGCCTGTGGACGCAGCTCATCACGGGCGTGGATCTCGGCGGCGGCGGCGGGACGGTGGTCCCCAAGCTCACGATCACCCCCGTCCCCTCGGGCGGCACGGTGACCGGCGGCGGATTGACCTGCGGCACGGGCGGAACCGCGTGCCAGGTCACCTTCACGGAGCCCACGCCGGTCACGCTGACGGCCACGCCCGACGCGGGGTTCGCGTTCAAGGGCTGGGGCGGATCGTGCTCCGGAACCAATCCGACGGCCACGGTGCAGGTCAGCTCTGCCAAGACCTGCCGCGCGACGTTCATCCAGGTGTGGCTGGGCCCCGAGACGCAGCCGTTCGGCTGCCCGGCACCCCAGCCGGCGCAGTACGCCGCCACGCCCGGGCCGATTGGCGCGTCGGTGAAACAGTACGGCGGCCCCACGCAGTACCCCGACGTTGCCTACAGCGCCTGCCGCCAGCTCTATCTTGCGGTGTGGGGCCTCGGCGGCACCATCCGGGGCCGCTTCATCGACGACAACGGCGCGGGCGTGGGAGATACGTTCTATGTCTCGACGGGCAAGTACGCGCAAACGCCCACAGTCACCTACAACCCCAACCTGGGAACCTTCCTGGTGGCCTGGCACGCCAGCGCCTCCGAAAGCCGCACGGAGCTGCGATCCGCCGTCGTGACGTACCCGCCGGGCCCGGCATCCGAGGGGACGGTCCTCTCGGCGCCGACCTACTCGACGCGGTGGATCACCCGGCCGGCCGTCAGCTACGCCACTGGATCGGGACGCTACATGATCGGGTGGTCCCGCTATGCGACCACAGGCGCGGAAATCAGCGCCAGGCAGCTGGATGCTCTTGGCGAGACGGCAGGCGACGAGGTTGCGGTGACGGCCTCGGCAGACGAGTACGACCGCGAACCAACGGTGGGCTACATCCCGAGTTCGAATCGCTTCCTGCTGGCCTGGGCCGGATCAACCGGGGAAACGGGCCCGGACTTCGTCCGCGGACGGCTGTTTGACGCGTCGAGCGGAGCGGCCACCGGATCGCCGTTGTCCCTCGGCCAGGCGAGGTTCACCTACGTGCCGCAGGCAACGCTCAACACGACAACCGGGGAGCTGTTCGTCGCCTGGATACAACTCGATCCGGTCGGGGGCGGCTGGCGCCCCTTCGGCCGTTTCGTGGACGGAAACGGCGCGGTCTCGCCGCCCTCGGCCATCCGCCTGTCGGCGAGCGCGGGGGCGTACGACGCCAACTCGATCGCGTACAACCGCCTGTCCCAAACCTTCTTCCTCGTGACGCACGGGTCGGACACCGAGCAGGACATCGGCTTCGAGATCGGGGGAGACGGCACGCCGCTGGGTGTCGCGGCGCCGGTGACGAGCATCGTGCAACCGAACATGAGCGGCGCGTTCAATCCGCGCCTGGCCGCCAGCACGCACCAGCCGCGCTGGCTCGTCGGAACGGCCGCCTCGTTCACCAGCCTGTGGACGCAGCTTGTCGGGGGCCGAAACCCGGGCTACTCCATCACGGTCAGCCCGGCGCCCGTGGGCGGCACGGTGACGGGGACGGGCATCGCGTGCGGGACGGGCGGGACGGACTGCACGGAGACCTATAGCGCGGCGACGTCGGTGTCGCTCACCGCCGCGCCCGATTCCGGCTACACGTTCGCGGGCTGGGGCGGAGGGTGCACGGGCACGGACCTGACGACGACGGTGCTGGTGGACGGCGTCGTGACGTGCACGGCGACCTTCACGCCGGTCGCCGCGAGCTACGCGCTGACGGTGACGCGGCCGGCGAACGGCACGGTGACGGGGACAGGCATCGCGTGCGGCACGGGCGGGACGGACTGCGCGGAGACCTATAGCGCGGCGACGTCGGTGTCGCTCACCGCCGCGCCCGATTCCGGCTACACGTTCGCGGGCTGGGGCGGAGGGTGCACGGGCACGGGCCTGACGACGACGGTGCTGGTGGACGGCGTCGTGACGTGCACGGCGACCTTCACGCCGGCCGCTGCGAGCTACGCGCTGACGGTGACGCAGCCGGCGAACGGCA
>JAKQTR010000007.1 GCA_029562975.1 Acidobacteriota bacterium
GGCCTCAATCATAACCCATTGGCCGCTGGACCGCGTGACTAGCGCGGTGCCGCCGCTCAAGCCGAGCGTGGTGTATGGGCGGAAGGCTTCATCGCGGATGGCGCGGACTTCGTTCGTGCTCGTTCCGCCGGTGCCGCCGCCCTCGGGTGCGTTGCCCCAATACAGCGTGTCGTTGTCTGTCCCGGAAGCGTAGAGCATCTGCCCGCTCGTGGGCGTGTTGGTGGCGGTGAGGTTGCCGCCGCCGCCGCCCTCAATTTCCCCGCGCTCCAAGGTCAGCGTAGTGCCCGACGCTATCGCGCCAGTGATTGCGTTGCCGGTGCCGGAAAAGGCGAGGTTTGTCCAGCCGCCCCCCCCGCCGCCTTCCGGCCAGTTGGTGATCGGCGCGTTCGTGCCGAGGGTGAAGCTGCCCGCCGCTACTTCTCCCGTCACCGTGAACAGTGGCGTATCGAAGTAGGTTCCGCCAGCGGCGCGGACGGAGAACGAGTTGGGGCTGTTCGTGCGGTCGAAGGCGACGGGCGCACTGTCCGCGAAAACGAACGAGCCGGTGGAACCGTGGGCGTCGCGCCCGGCGGAAAAGCCGTACCCGCCCGCCGTCGTGTCATACCCGAACGCCGCGCCGCAGGTGCCCGCCACCGTGCCAGACCCGAACGCCGCGCCGCAGGTGCCCGCCGTCGTGCCAGACCCGAACGCCGCGCCGCCGGTGCCCGCCGTCGTGTCATACCCGAACGCCGCGCCGTTATCGCCCGCCGTCGTGCTATCCCCGAACGCCGCGCCCGCAATGCCCGCCGTCGTGCCATACCCGAACGCCGCGCCGTACTCGCCCACGCTCACCGCGTCCCGACTCTTGATGTCCCGCGCCAGCGTGACGACATTGCCCGTCATCGCCCGCGTCCCCGCGAGGTCGAGAAGCGCGTTCGTCGCCGCGCCCACCACGTTGGTGGCGATCTCGCCCGCCGCCTTCGTCGTGGCATAGCCCGCCTCCGAGTGGTCGCCCCAGCCCTCGACCGTGTCAACGCGTCCGCTGACGGCAGCGACGGCGGACAGGGCCGCGGTGTCGGTCTCCTCTGTGAGGTAGCCGGCGGCGGAGTGATCGCCCCAGCC
>JAKQTR010000043.1 GCA_029562975.1 Acidobacteriota bacterium
GACGGCCACGCTGTGGTGGGAGCCGTGCTGCCAGCCGTCGAACTCCTCGCGCATGACGTGGCAATGCACGCACGCGGCCGGATCGTCGGACAAGTACGCCGTTCCGTGGGCCGTGAAGAACGTGAAGATGCCCGTCCCGGCGAACGCTCCGACCAGGACGCTCGCCAGGGTCCCCGCCCACAGGAGATGGCGTGTCTCGCTCACGGCCGCGGGTCCCTCGTGCGCGGACGCGTGCGACAAACGCCGCGCCGGCCCGGCCATTCTAGAGCAGGTCGGCAAGGAACTCCACTAGCGGGGGCGTCGCAGCGCGCCGTGCGCTTCTCAACCGCCACCTGACGCACTATGCTCCTTGCGGCGTTCGAACGCGAGCCGGGCGGCGGCCGGTGTGCGGAGCGACTCGGGGAGCGATCCCGAGCGGATGGTGCCGGCCCGACTGTCGCCATCCGCGGCTGACGGCGCTCAGCGGTGGCGTCGCGGAGGTGAGGACAATGAGAAGGATCCTGTTCTTCGCGGTCGCCGGCCTGCTGGTGCTGTCGGCTTCTTTCTCCGCCCTCGAGCGGGGCCAGGACACTCGGCCGGAGGCTTGGGCAGTCAAGGTCGAGAGCCCGCACCTGACGAACCTCTGGAAAGTCGATGACACGCTGTACAGGAGCGAGCAGCCTGACGCGGCGGCATTCAAGCACCTGAGGGATCTCGGGATCAAGAGCGTGCTGAACCTGCGCGACCGCCACGTGGACACGGCGCTGCTCGACGGGCTGGACCTCGTCGAGTACGACGTTCAGATCCAGGCCAAGGCGTTCACGGACGCGGAGATCGTCAGGGCGCTGCGGGCCATCATGGCTGCGCGAAAGCCGGTGCTCGTCCATTGTCAACACGGAAGCGATCGCACCGGGGCCGTCATCGCGATGTACAGGATTGTCGTCCAGGGCTGGACCAGGGAGCAGGCGCTGGCCGAGATGCAGAACGGCGGCTACGGGTTTCACGCGAAGTACGTCAACATCCCCGAGTACATCGAGCGTGTCGACATCGGCCGCATCCGCGCGGAGCTGAAGAAGCCGGGCGCGTAGCGCGGGCGCGTGCCCGCACCGGCGTGACCCGGAGGGCGAGTCTGATGCCCGCCACGATCCGCGCCGCGCAGGGCGGCAGTCGGCCGCCCGGCGCGGCTTTCGATGTCCCGGGTCCCGGCGAAGCGCCGGGACCGGCGGCTGCCTACGTCAGGCCCATCGCGTATCGGCCGGCGAGGAACCCGTGCGTGGCTGCCATGCCGTGGCTGATCCCCGGGCAGAGCAGCGGATAGGCCTGCTTGAAGCGCCCGCCGACCGTGTTCCCCGCGAGGAAGAGACCGTCGATCGGACGGCCGGCGGCATCCACGGCCTGGAGGCGCTCGTCGGTCAGCAGGCCGCCGAAGATGAGCATCGGCCTGTCGGGGTTCGGATTCCACTGCGCGTAGAACGGCGGCGCATCGACCGCCGTCAGCCGGTCGGCCCGTTTGCCGAAGTCGAGATCGCGGCCGCCTTTGACGAGTTCGTTGTAGCGCGCGAGCGTGCGCTTCAAGGCGTCGGCCGGCACCTTCATCTTCGCGGCCAGGCCCTCGACCGTGGGCGCCTCGAGCACGGCGCCCTTGGCCACTTTCTCCTGGAACTCGCGGCGGACGGCCGGGGTGGCCTCGAACACCCGGTCGAATCCCAGGCCCATCCGCGGCAGGTCGTCAGGCCAGGAGGCGTCGACGACGAGCCAGCAGCCGTGCTGCTCCTCGGCCTGGCGGGCGATGGCCTCCGAATCGAGGTCCTCGTTGCAGAAGCGCTGGCCTCTCGAGTTCACCAGCAGGAACGCGTCGGTGCCCAGCGCGTGGACCGCGTCGTTCAGGGGCGCGTGCGGCGTCTTCTCCATGACGGCGCCCACCCACATCGCCATCTGGTGGCCTTCGCCGGTGGAGGTCGGGATGAGCCCGGGGCGCAGCCCCTGCCCCGGGAAGTACCGTTCGATCATGTCCGGGTTGGCGCTGTAGTCGCCGGTCGAGAGGACGACGCCCTTCGCGGCCGTGTACTCGATGTACTTCCCGCCCGCGTCCTGGGCGATGACGGCGCTCACCCGGCCCGCGCGGTCGTCCCGGATCAGGCGCACGGCCTTCGTCCGGTAGTGAATCCTCGCGCCTCGGGCGATCGCGCGCTTCTCGACAATCGAGAGCCATCGCCGCTGGTTCGCGGCCCGATCGCCGATCCGGTGGCAGGTCGGGTACTCCATCGTGTACTCGTCGGCCGGATCCCAGTTGGGCGGCATGCCGGTCGGGTCCGGCCAGCGGTCGATGACGAACGTCTCACCATCGGTGCGGTTGGGGATGACGAGGTAGCTCTTCAGGCCCTCGGCCTCCACCATGTCGAGCACCCAGTTCATCGTCCGCGCGCTGTGGCGCATCCACAGCCGGACGATCCCGTGATGGATCCGCGCGCCCTGCACCTTCATCAGGTCGTGGAGGATCCGATCCTCGTCCACGCGGATGCCGGCCCTTTCGTGGAGCCGGCTGTTGATGGCGGTGTTGTCGCCGCCGCGCGCGCTGAAGACCGGGGCCTTTTCGATGAGGGTGACCGTCGCGCCGGCTTCGGCCGCCGAGAGCGCGGCGATGAGGCCCGCGATGCCGGCGCCCACGACGACGACGTCCGACGGGACGGTGCTCGAGATCCGGTCGCGCGGGATGGCCGGCGGCGGCGTGTCGAACGGCTGCTTCTGCGGCGGCTGCTGTGGGCCGGCCTCCACCGCCCGTCCACCGAGCGCGGCCGCCGCGCCGAGGCCGGCTGCCGCGCTGCCGACGAACCCTCTTCTGCTGATTCTCATGATGGCACCTCATACCGGCTGGCCGTTTGCGTGAATCATCGCTTTGCGGACGGTGTCCGTCCGTCCCTCATCCGATTCACCCCTTGGCTCGGCCGCACGAGATCCTACAACCAGCGGCGGGTTTCTTCGTCAAGTCGAATCGTAAGCTACCCCGCTAGATAGACAGTCGTTGGTAGACTGCTCCTGGCTCAGGAGCGGTCATGCGCAAATCGAAGTGTAGCGAGAGCCAGATTGTCAGCATTCTGAAGGAAGCCGATGCTGGGGTGCCCGTGGCGGATCTGATACGCAAGCACGGGCTGAGCAAGACGACCTGTTTCAAGTGGCGGAGCAAGTACGCGGGCGCCTCGATGGCGGATGTAAGGCGACGGCGGGAGCTTGAAGCCGAGCACGCCAAGCTGAAGCGGATGTACGCCGCCTTGGCGCTCGAAAATGCCGCCACGAAGGATGTCCTGGCCCGAAACCTCTAACGCCGTCTGCGAAGCGACAAGTGCTCGAGGTGCTGCGTCAGGAGCATCCCCTCCCGGTGCAGCGAGCCTGTCGCGTGGTGCGGCTGTCGCGGGCGGCGTACGACCGGCCTCCGGTGTCGCGGGCACGGGCTGACGCCGCCGTCAGTGCCGCCCTCACGACCGTGATTGCGCATCACGGCCGCTGGGGGTGCTGGACGTGCGTCCATCGGCGGCGCCTCCAAGGGCACCAGTGGACCCACAAGCGGGGGCATCGGGTGTCTTGCGCGCTGCGGCTGAATCTGCCGCGACGGACGACGCGGCGGGTGCCGCAACGGCTCCGACAGCCGCGGACGGCGCCCGCGGTCCTGCACCACACCTGGGCGTTGGATTTCATGTCGGACACCCTCGATGAGGGCCGACGCTGCCGGATGCTGACGATCCTGGACGCAGGCCATCGCGAGGGCTTGGCCGGTGAAGCCGACCTCTCCATCCCCAGCGCGCGGGTCGTGCGGATCTTGGAGGCACTGATGGCCCTGCATGGCCGGCCGGCCGCCTTCCGCGTGGACAACGGACCCGAGCTCACCGCTGAGCACGTCGTCGAATGGTGCGCGAGTCAGGGGATGGCGATTCACGACATCCCGCCGGGGACGCCGGCCCAGAATGCCTCTATCGAACGCTTCAATCGCAGGTATCGAACGGAGGTGCTGGACGCCTCCCTCTTTGAGTCCATCGCAGAGGTGCGCCCCCTCAGCGAGGCGTGGCTGACGAGCGACAACCACGAGCGGCCCCATGAGAGCCTCGGCCAGGTGCCGCCGCTGACGTTTCTCCCGAGGCACCAAACCGCCGGACAGTCTCCCTTCGGACTGGCTACTTGACGGGGAAGCTTACGGGATGCCGTATACGCCGGGCTTGTAGACGCGCTTGCTCAGGAAGTCGCCCTCGGAGTGGTAGCGACGGAAGAAGCTGAAGAGATGGTCGTAGACCTCGGCTTCGAGCGCGTCGAGGTCCACCGCATCATCGGCCAGCTTTGCGCGCAGCTCCTTGACTTTCGGCGAATCCTCCGGATTCATGCCAGCGGCTTCGATGCCGGCGATCACGTTGGCCAGTTCCTTCTCGATCGCCGCCTTGTCGGCCGGCCGGTACTGCGCGAAGGCGGCCTTGATTTGCGGCAGGAGGTCCTGCTCCAAGAACTGCGTGACCTCGGCGGCGCGCGCGTGCATCACGCGGTAGAAGCCGAAGTCCAGATCGGGCTGGTCCAGCTGGAACAGCTCCTTCAGCAGGGTCTTCAGCTTCTCGTATTTCTGGTTCACTAGCCTTGCCTCACAGTTGCAGCCAGTCGGTGACCGGTCGCGACAGGAACTCCTCCAGCGGGACGCCATCACCGCCCACGATCAGGGTGCGCCGGGGCTTGAACGACGCCGCGAACGCGGCCAGGCCCGGGAAGGCGTTCGGCGCACGGCCGCTCTTCACTTCGATGGCGGCCACGCGGCGGCCGGCGCAGAACACGAAATCAACCTCACGGTTGCGCTCGCGCCAATAGAACAGCTCGCAGGCGCCGCCGGCCGCGGCGTTGGCCAGGTGCGCGCCGACGGCCGACTCGACGAGGCGCCCCCGGAACTCGCGGTCGGCCCGCGCGTCCTCGGGCGACAGGCCGGACTGCGCGGTCATGAGCGCCGTGTTCAGCACCTGGAGCTTGGGGCTCGAGCCCCGCTGGCGGACGGCCGTGCCGGCGTACTTCTGCAGGCCCGCGAGCATGCCCGCGCCACCGAGCAGGTCGAGGTAGTGCGCCAAAGTGACCGTGTTGCCGGCATCCTGGAGCTGGCCGAGCATCTTGGTGAAGGAGAGGATCTGTCCGGAGTGCCGGCAGCCCAGCTCGAA
This sequence comes from Acidobacteriota bacterium, assembly GCA_029562975.1. Lineage (GTDB taxonomy): Bacteria > Acidobacteriota > Vicinamibacteria > Vicinamibacterales > JAKQTR01 > JAKQTR01. The sequence goes on from JAKQTR010000043.1 coordinate 5,157, forward strand.
GAGGCGGCGCAGCAGGGCGGGCTTCTCGACGCGGGACATGAGCAGCACGTCGCGTGCGATTGTCGTCTCGATCATCGACTGCACGACGTAGCTGCGCCAGCGCGGCGGATCGTCCACCAGGTGTGCCGCGCCGGGGTAGCCGCCGAAGTATAGATAGGTCTCGAGGTCCCACCCGAAGGCGCTCTGCATCTCGGCGAACGACCAGTGGCCGACGTGGATCGTCTCGAAGCGCCCGGCGAGACTCTCGGTGAGTCCGTGCTGCATCAGGAGAGGCGCCGATCCTAGGAGCACCACCCGCAGCGGCCGCCGGCGGCGGCTGTCTTCGTCCCACAGCCGCTTCACCGTCTCGGACCACCGGGTCACCTTCTGCACCTCGTCGATGGCGAGGATGGCGCCACGGCCGTGCAGGCCGGACAGCAGGTCGCGCGCGCGCTCCCACTGCGCCGCGAGCCACGCGGTATCGCGCACGGCGGGCTCGTCGGCCGAGGCGTAGAGCGAAGGCGTAGCCAGACCCGCGAGCGCCTGCTGGACGATCGTGGTCTTGCCCGCCTGGCGCGGCCCGCCCACGAACTGGATCAGACGCCGCGGCTCGGCCAGCCGGTCGCGCAGCACCCGGGCCTGGGGTCTCTCGTAGGCGGGAGCTCTCTTGCTCATTGGTGTGAGTAATTTTACTCAGACGTTCGAGCAGAGCGCAAGCCCGTGCTGACGCCCTCCTTGCGTCTCACGCCACCGCCCACCGGATGGTGAACAGGGTCTCGATCGATGTGCGCTGCGCCAGCCGCTTCTCGAGCTGAGCCACCAGCTGGTCGCGCTTCGCCACGATCTCGTCCTCGACCCTGAAGATCTCCTGCCGCTGGCGGCGCTGCTGGCGCTCGAGCCGGGCGGTCTTCTCTTGGATCTGGAGCAGCTCTTCGATCGTCGCCGCAAGGCGCGCCTGACGGCGGAAGGCCTTGATCTGCTCCTTCGTGTCCGCCAGCGACTTCTCGGCCGCAAGGACCATGTCGTCGGCCCACTTCTCCAGCTTCTCGCGCGCCTCTTGGAAGTGCTTGCTGTTCTGTTCGAGCGACCGGCTCACGGTTGCCTTCGCGTGACGCTCGGACTCGGCGGCCAGACGCTGCGCCTGGGGTTTGGGGATGCTCACGGCAGCGCTCACACGGCCGCCGCACAGGAAGAGTTTCTCCATCGTCTCCTGGTCAAGTGGCGCTCCATCGTCGGCAAAACCCGAGAAGAGCAGGTACTCCTCCCGATCGTAGGAATCGATCGCCAGTCGAGTGAGCGTCAGGTAGCCGCGCTTGCCGCGCAGGGCCTCGACGACAGCGAGCCGCGCCGGATGGTGAGTGATATCGAAGACGATCTGGGCGACCGGCGTTGCAACTGCCTTGCCTTCGTCGAGGACGTATTCGCCCAGCGGGTGCGAGAGCCGGTAGAGAAAGCGGCTCGACTCTCCGGCGGCCCCGCCGCCCGCGCTGGGTTGCGACTTGGAGATGAGATGGTAGCGACCGCGCGCAATCTCCTCCCGCGGCGGGCGGTCGAGATCGAAGGCCAGCGCAGCTTCGTCGAACCGCGCCCGATCAGCGAGTACATGGCGGGTCAGCAACCAGAAACGCTGGCCTACGCGGTCGAGCTGGGCCCGCGCATCGGCAAGGCGCAGGCGCAACCGCTGATGCACGTCCTCGTCGAAATGCTCGAACAGGACGCGCCGGGTGTCGTCGAGTCGGGCACGGATCTGCTCGTCCATCTCCTCCTGGAGAGCCCGGAAGGCGGCGTCGATGGCCTCCGGCGTGCCGCACTCCTGGTAGATCGCGAGGATGCGCTGCTCGAAGTCCACGCCCGACTCGATGCTGCCGAGCACTTCGTCGGAGGCGCCGAACACGCCGCTGAAGAGGCTGAACTTCTCGGTCAACAACTCCAGAACGCGCCGATCCGCCTCATTGCGCTCGTTCAGGAAGTTGATGACGACGACGTCGTGCTTCTGGCCGTACCGGTGGCAGCGGCCGATGCGCTGTTCGATGCGCTGGGGGTTCCACGGCAGGTCGTAGTTGACGACCAGCGAGCAGAACTGGAGGTTCACGCCTTCGGCCGCGGCCTCGGTGGCAAGCAGGATCGTGGCGTGGTCGCGAAAGTGCTCGATGAGCGCCGTGCGTATGTCCACGGCGCGCGAGCCCGAGGCGCGCCCGGTGTCGCGGTTGCTTTCGACCCACCGTTCGTAGATGGCCCCGGCCTCGGGGCCGGAGTTGGCGCCGTTGAACAGGACCACCTGGCCCGCGTATCCGTGCGATTCCAGGAACTCCCTCAGGTAGTCCTGGTGCGGCGGGACTCGGTGAAGATCAGCGCCTTGCGGGCGGCGCCGATCGTTGCCATCTGCTGGAAACCGATCTCCAGCGCCTTGAGCAGCGTCTGTGACTTGGAGTCCACGCCGATGCGGCGCGCCTCGGCCGCCAGGCGCTGGAGTACGTCGATCTCCTCGCGCAGCTTGCCGCGGTCGATGGGTTGCGACGCCACCGCCTCGCCTTCCAATGCCTCATCCTCCGCCAGGATCTCATCGAGCAGATCTCCCTCGATCTCCTCGTCCTCGACCAACTGCTCCGCGAGATCCGGGTCGCTCTGGATGCGCTCGTCGCGCAGCGTCTCGAGGCGCCGTCGCAGTATGTCCAGGGTCGCCGCGATGGCCGGGGACGAGGACGCGAGCAGCTTGCGCAGGATGAGCGCGGTCAGGTGGCGCTGCCGCCGGGGTAACGCGAAACTGTCCTCGCGCTGCAGGAACGCGGACACGTCCTCGTACAACGCGTGCTCGTCATCAGTGGGATGAAAGGGACGGGTAATCGGCCGTCGCTCGGTGTAGCGGATGTACTCCGTGACCTGGTTGCGCAGCGTCCGCTTGCAGAATGGGGCTAGGCGCGTGCGCAGGCTGACCAGATCGCTGCCGGCGCTTGCGTACTGGGCGCGAAAGGCGTTGACGTCCCCGAAGAGCCGCTCGTCGATGAGGGTCGAGAGCCCGTAGAGCTCCAGTAACGAGTTCTGCAGCGGCGTCGCCGTGAGCAGGAGCTTGCGGCGATCCGCCGTCGCCCACCGGATTCCCTGACCAACCTTGTTGCTCGGCCGGTAGGCATTGCGGAGCTTGTGGGCCTCGTCGATGACGACCAGATCCCAGTGGACCGATCGCAGCTCCTCACGAAGCGCGTTCGCGCAGTGCAGCGACACGATCAGGATGGCGCCGGGGTGCAGCGGATCGCGGGCTTCGCGTCGCGCCTCGCGGTACACCCTGGCATCCAGCACGACCACCGGAAGGCTGAACTTCTCCTGGAGCTCCAGCGCCCATTGTTTGCGCATGGAAGCCGGGCAAATCACGAGCAGGCGTCGCCGGTGCTCCGCCCAGTACTGGCAGAGGACAATCCCCGCCTCGATCGTCTTCCCGAGACCCACTTCATCGGCGAGGATCACGCCGTTGGACAGCGGCGATTGCAGCGCAAACAGGGCGGCCTCGATCTGATGCGGGTTGAGGTCCACCGCGGCGTCGAAAAGGGCCGTGGAGAGGCGGTCCATGCCGGAAGCCGCGCGACGCGTGAGGTCGTGCGCGTAGTACCTGGCATGATGCGGGGTCAGGCTCATCGCAGAAGCCTGCGGCGGCCTTGTGTGGGGTCGCCGATCTTGAGCCTGATTTGTCTGCAGTGTGGCCCTCCCGTGCTGGTGGCAGGGCGTCTAGCGTTTGAGTTCAGGCGACGGCCCGTCAGGGCCGTCGCGCCAGCGGCGAATTGTTCGGCGTCTACGCTGCATCACCTTTCGTGAATGCGATTAGGACTATAGGCACATCCACTACCGGAGGATGTGGAGCCACACCAGATGCACTTGTTGTTGCCATGCCCGTGGCGGTGCTTGCCCGTTGGACTATGAGAACAACCACTTCCGTATGATGACGACCCGCAAAACCCGCACTTCTTCCCGTCATCAACATGTTCATGCTTCTTATGGGGGCTGTAGGCACAGCCAGATCCGTAGGAACTCGAATTGCAGTATCGACACTTGCTCACGTTGGCTCTCCCTTGCGCTTATCTCCGGGTTTCCTTTGCCTTGTGTACCTTCCATAGACGCCGAGCATTGTGCAAGTTACCAGCGGGACTTCCTGGCGCCGCACGCTCCGTGGGTGTGGTTGTCCGGCTGGCCTCCGTTCGGATGGCGGGGATCTTTCCGCGGTTTCGATCCCGAATCAAGTGGTTTGTGTCCAGCGATCTGCGGTCCTTGCGGCATCGGCGCGTCCGGAAGTCCGGCGTACGTGCCAATCAGGGAATCCCTCCTTGGGCGGCGCGCGGGAACGGGCGAGGCGCCGGACCCGAGCGGTGAGAGGACGTCTGCGGGATGCGCTGGCTGGGGTCTCGTGTGTTCGGGCGGGCACGCGTCTGGCGGGTCTCCTTCGCGCCCAGGTGCTGGGCTGCGTGTCGGTGCTCCGCCTGGAATCAGGTTCCGCCTGAACGGGCACTTGGCGTATTCCTCAGCCGGGAACGTACTTCCCGTCGGTGCTGCAGCCGCGGCGCCGGGCTGAGCGGGCGCTGCTGGGCGTGGTACCAGAAGCCTGCGTGCCCGGCGTGTCGACGCGGAAGATCGATGACGTGGTGACAGCCTTGGAGTTGGACGGGATGTCGACGTCGAAGGTCTCGCGGAATTGCCGCGCGCTGGATCCGCTCGTGGAGGCGTTTCGCACGCGGCCGATCGCGAGCGAGCATCCGTATGCCCGGATCGATGCCACGTGCCACAAGGTGCGCATCGATGGGCGCGTCCTCAGCCAGGCCACGGTGATGGCGATCGGCGTCACGCGCGAGGGCCACCGGCAGATCCTCGGGGTCGATGTCGGGCCCTCGGAGGAGGGCAGCTTCTGGACCGCGTCCCTCCGCAGCTTGATGAACCGGGGGCTGACAGGCGTGCGGCTGGTCATCTCCGATGCCCATGAGGGCCCGAAACAGGCAATCAAGACGGTGTTCCGCGGGGCGCCTGGCAGCGCTGCCGGGTGCATACTCATGCGCAGCCTGCCTGCGCCGGTGCCCCAGCGCCTCCGCGAGCTGGTCGCGGCGATTGTCCGCACCATCTTCGCGCGGCCGGATCACGCCAGGGCAATGGGCCAGCTCCAGAAGGTGGCGGACCGACGCCGGAAGCGCCTGCCGGCCGCTGCGACGCGGCTCGAGGAGGCCGCCGACGACATCTTGGCCCACAAGCACTTCCCCGACGAGCATCGGCGGCCGCTCCACAGCGCGAATCCACTGGAGCGGTTGAACAAGGAGATCAAGCGCCGCTTCAGCGTCGTCGGCATCTTCCCCAGCGTGCGCGCCCTGGTGCGCCTGGTCGGGGCCACTCTGGTGGAACAAGACGATGAGTGGACGGTTGCCGAGCGGCGGTACTTCAGTGCGGAGTCCATGGCGCGCCTCACGGCGCCGGTGGAGGTGACCAGTGCGCAGGAGCTCTTGATGGCTATTGCGTGACGAGGTGATGGAGCGGGTGGGCGCCGTGGGCAACCCGGGAGGGTTTTCCAAGGCGCTTGCGGGCGGCGTCTTCTCTGTCTACAGCGCCGGCCGCGTCCACGCGCCGGGAACGGACCCGCACTCAGGAACGACGCCGACGAAAGTCCACCACTTGACTGGACACTACCATGTAACATTCCCGCCTGGAATCGATGCAGGGACAACAACGAACGGTCGACGCCGTCCGGGTCGCGTTGGTCACCATTGCCTCAATCGCACTGCTGTGGGCCCTGGCCAACTCGTTCTACGTCTACGTCATCTTGCACGGAAGTCGCGCGTTTCGCGTGGAATCGTCTGCCTTTCTGCTGGCGGCTGCCGTCGTCCCCCTCGCGCTCTGGTATCGCTCAGACCGACGCTTCCCGGCGGTTCTCACCGACATCGAAAGCAGGATTCTCCTCGTGACCGCCGCCGGACTTGGCGTACTGTCACTCGCTCCCTTCTTGACGCTCCCGTTTCTCAGTGACGACTACGTGTTTCTTGCGGCGTATCGTGACTGGTCCGACGCCTGGAGGGTGTGGCAGTTCTTTCGCCCGGTGTTCGCGTTCGTGTTTCTGATCCTCGCCAAGCTCGGCAGGGGAACTCCGCTGCCTTTCCACGTTGCGAGTCTCTTCCTCCACATCGCCTGCGCGGTGTCGGTGTACGTTCTGTCCCGACGCTTGATCGCACGGGTCGATGCGGCCGCGCTGTGCTCTGCACTCTTCCTCCTGAATCCGCTTCAGCCGGAAGCGGTGCTGTGGGCCTCGGGCCTGCAAGAGCTGCTCTGGAGTTTCTTCATGCTCGCGAGCCTCGTGGTGTACACCGGGACCCAATGCCTCAGCGCTGGACGCCTGCTCGCGACACTCCTGCTCGTTAGCCTGTCGCTGCTGTCGAAGGAGACGGCAGTCTCCTTCGTGTTGCTCCTGCCGCTCGCCGATTGGGCGTTCTTCAAAACGACGCGCGGGCGCCTGTTGCTGCCCGCGTATCTTGCGCTTGCCCTCCTGGTGACTGCGTACCTGCTGCTCCGAAGCTGGAGCGCATCGGTGGAAAGCGGCTTCCTGGAGCCGCCGACTCGATACTTCGTCCAGAAGCTGCTCGCTACGCCCTACAAGTTCTTCGTGCAGCCGTGGAACGCCGCGGCGACCGACATTGCGCCGTTCGCGTCGTTCTGTGTCACGGCACTCGCACTGGGTGCGGTCTTCGGGACGGCAGCCAGCGGGCTGGGCGGCAAGGCTCTCGTCGGTCCCATGATCATTCTGGCCGGCACTCTGCCCGTTTACGCCCACTTCTACGTCGCGGCCGATCTTCGAGGCGCGCGCTATCTCTATTTCCCGGCGTTTGGCTGGGCGCTCTTCATCAGCCAGGCGGCGAGCTCGCTGCTTCATCGTCGGCTCCATTTCTTGACGGCCGCCGTTGCTCTGATCGCCCTTGCGTGCGTGTCGCTCCAGCTCAACCTGAAGCCGTGGAAAACGGCCGCGGAGATAGTAGATGCGGTTTCCAGCACCATCGTGTCCGGAGGCGCCGTCGAAGCGCGCTCTTCCGAGTTCAGGGAGCGATACGGAACGGCGCTCGAGATGAAGGACGAGGTACCTGTCGCCTACAAGGGCGTCTACCTGTTCGTCAACGGGTATCCGGAGCTTCGCAGGATACTGCGCGAAGATCGAGGCACGACACAGGAAGAGCTGAATCAGAGCGGCAACCGGACGGGCCGAGGGCCGGCCCGGCGTTGACCATCCCGCGGCCGCCCGGTCGCTCGCATCGGAACCATCGCGGTCAGGTCGGGCGCGCCAACGTCGACGCGCCCGCGCCAACGTCGGCGCCCGCCACCCGCGTCCTCGTCGGCGCGGCGCGGACGGACTGTTGCAGGTCGAGCCGGCGATGGAACGGGACCTTGATGGCCTAGCCGGCGCCCCGCGCCTCCGGCCAGCGCAGCACAGCCCGGCGGAAGAAGGCGCCAGCCATGTGAAAGCGGACCGCCTGGCCCGCCGCTGTCGTGGCCGCAACCTGCGCCCACAGAGCGCACAAGAACAGCAGCGACGCCTTCTCGTCGTGTACGTTGCCGGAGCGATTCCTCACGCGCCGGACGGGCGCGGTCGCCGCCGAGTGCGCGAGGATCGGGTAGTAGCTCGGCGCCTTCCCGTGGGGCGGACTGAAGCCCTGAAAGCCGCGCTCGACCTGCACGCCCGTCGACACCACGACGTCATCGGCGTCGGTCGTGATCGTGCGCAACCGCAGCCCGGGGGCGACCTGGGCGATGACCGCCGCGTGCACCCGCTGGAGCCGCTCGACGGTCGTCATGGTGAACGCCGTCAACCGCCGGGGCACGGGTCGCGCCGCCGGAATCACGCGCATGTGGCAGACGCGGCGGAAGACGGGGTCACCGGCGGCGAAGGCGAGATGGCGCAGCCGTCGCCCACCGATCACGAGCAACCCGACCAGCAGTCGCACCATCGCAACGGCGCCGAAGTTGCCGCCCAGCGGCGCACCGGCGAAGGCCTCGCGCACCGCGCGATTGAACTCGGCGCGCCGCAGGCACTGGCTGAACAACTCGAGGCCCGCGTGGGACGTGAGCTGGAGGTCGCCGAACTCCAGCGCGAGATTCGCGTTGACTCGGCCGGGCCAATCGGATGTCCTCGTCTCACTTGTGCTGGCCTTTCGGGCGTGGAAACGGGGTGTGGCTGGCGCCTCCTTTCAACCACAAAGAAAAGGCCTTTTCAATTCCTATGTGCTCCGCTCGCACGGGATTTCTGTCACATCAGGGTTGAGTGGCGGGAAGAGAGGGAGGCGGAAGACCGCGGCGTCGAAGCCGAACGCCATCAACAGGCTTCCGCCCAACTCTCTGCGGGCCGGGGGGTCAGGCCGTCGTTGTCTATTTGTCCGCTTTCGTGCGGTTCCTCGACATCGCGGCCTTCTTCGGGCAGTGTGACATCCGTTTGCGACCCTGGCATCGGACCAGGTTCGTCTTTGCCGGTGGCCTGGCAGATCCACGCCGCCGCTCCGGCATTGAGTCCGTCAGTTTACGCCAACTTCAGGATCTCGGATTCGCGACCCACCTCCTTCGAACCTCAACGGATACCCCATCGGCATTCATCTCGCGATCTTCTGCAGCAGGCTGACGCTCCGGTTCAGCGGCGGCAAGGAGCGCCGTCCGCCGCAGCCGGTTGTCAGCCGGTGGTTGTCTCTTTCTTGACATCGCTCATCGGGATACCAAGCGCCTTGGCCACGCCCTCGCCGTAGGCCGGGTCTGCCTTGCAACAATTGCCGATGTGGCGAACCTTGATTGCTTTGGGCGCGTCACCCATGGCGCGGGCGGTGTTCTCGAAGAGCGCCTTCTGTTGCTCGGCGCTCATCAAGCGGAAAAGCATCCCTGGCTGCGTGAAGGTGTCGTCGTCCTGCGGGTAGTGATCCGCTGCGCCGTCGAGAGCCAGCGGCGGTTCACGCAACTCGGGGCGGTCCTGCCACTCACCGTAACTGTTCGGGTCGTAGCCGAGCGTACCGCCTTGGTTGCCGTCGACCCGCATCGCGCCGTCGCGGTGGTAGATGTTGACCGGGCAGCGCGGGGCGTTGACGGGGATCTGGTGGTGGTTGACGCCGAGGCGGTAGCGCTGGGCGTCGCCGTATGAGAAGAGCCGGCCCTGGAGCATCTTGTCCGGCGAGAAGCCGATGCCTGGCACAACGTTCGCGGGGTTGAAGGCCGACTGCTCGACCTCGGCGAAGTAGTTCTCCGGATTCTTGTTGAGCTCGAGGATACCAACCTCGATGAGCGGGTAGTCCTTGTGGTACCAGACCTTGGTCAAGTCGAAGGGGTTGTACGGCATCTTGGCCGCATCCTTCTCAGGCATGACCTGGATGAACAGCTTCCACCGCGGGAAATCCTTTCGTTCGATCGCGTCGTAGAGGTCGCGCTGGTGGCTCTCGCGGCACTTGCCGATCACGGCCTCGGCCTCAGCGTCGGAGAGATTCTTGATGCCCTGCTGCGTGCGGAAGTGAAACTTGACCCAGAAGCGTTCGTTCTTCGCGTTGATGAGGCTGAAAGTGTGGCTCCCGAACATATGCATGTGGCGGTAGCTCGCCGGGATGCCACGGTCGCTCATCGTGATGGTGATCTGGTGCAACGCCTCGGGCAGGGAAGTCCAGAAGTCCCAGTTGTTCTTCGCGCTCCGGAGGTTCGTGCGGGGATCGCGCTTCACCGCGCGGTTAAGGCCGGGGAAGCGCAGCGGGTCGCGCAGGAAGAAGACCGGCGTGTTATTGCCGACGAGGTCCCAGTTGCCCTCCTCGGTGTAGAACTTGATCGCCGTGCCTCGGATGTCGCGCTCCGCGTCGGCCGCGCCGCGCTCGCCCGCGACGGTCGAGAAACGCAGGAAGAGGTCGGTAGTCTTGCCGACCTGAGAGAATATCTTCGCCCTGGTGTACTTGGTGATGTCGTGGGTCACCGTGAAGGTGCCGTACGCTCCCGATCCCTTGGCGTGCATGCGGCGCTCGGGGATCACCTCGCGATCGAAGTGGGCCAGTTTCTCTAGGAACCAGACATCCTGGAGGAGTTGCGGCCCACGTGGACCAGCAGTCAATACGTTCTCGTTGTCGGGGACTGGTGCTCCCGCAGCCGTTGTCAGTATCTTCTTTTCGTCTTGCATGTCCTATCTCCTTTCGTGCCCGAGTTGTTTTCAGCTAACGTTCGATAACCGGACAGCACCAGTTGCCGGCGCCAGCCCACCGCACGCTCCGACTTTCGCGCCGGCATCCGGTCCGCTGCCGCCATTCTGCTCGGCCGTTGAACCCTGATCAAGCGCCATCGACACAGTAGATTGCCCGACGTGGCCGGATCTCCGGCCGTGGATTGGCTCCGACGCCATACCCATAACCACAGATTCCAACGGATGGGGGTTTTCCCATCGCCTGTTGAATTTCGGCGGCGGCCCAGTTGACGCCCGCGCGATCTTCTGCTCGTCCTCCGACGACGCGACGAACCCGAGTCGATGATCCCGCGCGCGCAACGCCGTGACCAGCGTCGGCATGTGTGCGTGCCCTTTCAGCCGACGAACGCTTCTGACGGCTTCGAGGACGCCCGCGGCGACCCGCCGTACCACTATCGTGCCCCAGCGCCGCCGCTGCACGTTCCGCGTCACAGGCCGGGTCCGGCGGATGAGACGCTCGGCCGCGTTGGTGGTTGCCCGCGAGCGGCGGAGGCGATCCGAAAGCCCGAGGCTCAGGATGGTGAGCGTCTCGTCGAGGCCCTCGCGCAGGCGCTCGGCCGCGCTCGGGGAGACGTCGTCGAGGCAGCGCACGAGGGCGCGCGGCAGGCGCGGCACCGTGGCGACGCGCTCGCTCCGAGACGCCCATCGGGACATCCCCGTGCGTGCCGCTCACCACCCGACTCGAGGCGGCACCTCGGGATCTTCGTCGCCTCCGCGGGGCGTTGGTCCTGTATCAAGACGACGGGACTCCTCTGACCGAGGGATTGGCGCAGGGGTGCGTCCGGCGTGCGGCGCAGAAGGCGGGCCTGTACAACAACGGGTCGCACAGGCTGCGCCACACGCTCTGTTCACATCTCGCGATGCGGGGCGCACCGGCTCGAGGGATTCAGGAGCTGGCGGGACATCAGGATCCGACAACGACGCAGCGGCACATGTAACTCAGTCCGGCGGCGATCGAGAGCGCGATCCGGCTCTTCGATCGGCCGAATTCCGTACAGAACCGTGGAGACATCCTGGAGACGGGCCCGGGCGAAATGGTGAAGTCGTTTGGGTGGGACAGGTTAGCTGGCGGAGAGAGAGGGATTCGAACCCTCGGTAGGGTTTCCCCTACACACGCTTTCCAAGCGTGCACCTTCAGCCTCTCGGTCATCTCTCCGCGACGGAGCAGGCGTGCGCCCCGATCTTAGCACGCGGACCGCGCGGAGCCCGCGGCGCCGGGCGGGCGCGCAGCGCCGTCCCCGGCGCCTTCGTTCAGGGAGACCGCGACGTGCGCCGCCGGTGCGCGGCTGGGCGAGGCCCGCGCAGCCCCCCGCGGGAACGGCTACCCTTCTCTCGGCCCGGCCGGCGGCTCCCCTGGCGCGCCGGCGGGAACTCCGGCCTGCGGCTCAGCCGGCGCCCTGGCGGCACGGTCCCGATCCGGCTTCAGCATCAGGCACGCGAGCGGCGGCACGGTCAGGCTGACCGAGTGCTCGTAGCCGTGCGTCGGGATGGCGTCAGCCGGCACGCGGCCCTGGTTGCCGACGTTCGAGCCGCCGTAGGCGGCGGCGTCGGTGTTGATCACCTCGCGGTACCAGCCCGCCTCGGGCACCCCGAGCCGGTACCCGTGCCGGACGACGGGCGTGAAGTTCAGGATGAAGAGCGTGAAATCGGCCGGGTCCTTCGATCGCCGGACGAAGGACACGATCGAGCTCTCGTGGTCGTTGCAGTCGATCCACGAGAAGCCCTCCGGGCGGACGTCCAGCTCGTGCAGCGACGGCTCCTCGCGATAGACCCGGTTGAGATCGCGGACGAGCTGCTGGAGGCCCTTGTGCTCGGGGTAGACCGCGAGGTGCCAGTCCAGGCTGTGGTCGTGGTCCCACTCCCGCGTCTGGCCGAACTCGCCGCCCATGAAGTTCAGCTTCTTGCCGGGATGCCCGAACATGTAGCCGTAGAGCGCGCGCAGGTTCGCGAAACGCTGCCACGTGTCGCCGGGCATCTTCGACACCATCGCCCGCTTCCCGTGGACGACCTCGTCGTGCGAGAACGGGAGCACGAAGTTCTCCGTGTAGGCGTACAGCATGGAGAACGTGATGTCGTTGTGCTGCCACTTCCGGTGCACGGGGTCCTTCGACATGTACCGCAGCATGTCGTGCATCCAGCCCATGTTCCACTTGAAGGTGAACCCGAGGCCCCCGGTGTACACGGGCCGGCTGACGGCGGGCCACGCGGTGGACTCCTCGGCGATCATCAGCGCCCCGGGGAACTGCTCGTGCACGACGATGTTCAGCTGGCGGAGGAAGTCGATGGCGTCGAGGTTCTCCCGGCCTCCGAACCGGTTCGGCAGCCACTGCCCGTCCTTGCGCGAGTAGTCCAGGTAGAGCATCGAGGCCACCGCGTCCACGCGCAGGCCGTCGGCGTGGTACTCGTCCAGCCAGAACAGCGCGTTCGACAGGAGGAAGTTGCGCACCTCGTGGCGGCCGTAGTTGAAGACCAGCGTGCCCCACTCCTTGTGCTCGCCGAGGCGCGTGTCCTCGTGCTCGTAGAGCGCCGTGCCGTCGAACCGGATGAGGCCGTACCCGTCCTTCGGGAAGTGCCCGGGCACCCAGTCGAGGATCACGCCGATGCCCGCCTGGTGGCACGCGTCGATGAAGCGCTTGAAGTCCTCCGGCGGGCCGAACCGGCTCGTCGGGGCGAAGAAGCCGGTCACCTGGTACCCCCACGACCCGGTGAAGGGATGCTCCATCACCGGCAGGAGCTCCACGTGGGTGTAGCCCATCTCGGTGACGTACGGCACGAGCTGGTCCGCCAGGTCGCGGTAGGAGAGCGCCTCGTTGGCGAGCCCGCGGCGCCACGACCCGAGGTGCACCTCGTAGATCGATACCGGCCGCTCGAGCTGGTTGCCCGACGCCGCGCGCGCGGCGATCCACGCCTGGTCGTTCCACTGGTAGCCCGAGGCGTCCCACGCGATCGTCGCCGACCGGGGCGGCACCTCGAAGCGCCGCGCGTAGGGGTCCGCCTTCAGCACGAGCGCGCCGTTCTTCGCCCGCACCTCGTACTTGTACTTCTCGCCCCAGCCGAGGCCGGGAACGAACGTCGTCCAGATGCCCGACGAATGGAGCGGCTCGCACACGTTGACGCGGCCGTCCCACCGGTTGAAGTCGCCGACCACGCTGACGCGGTCGGCGTTCGGGGCCCACACCGCGAAGTGCAGGCCCGACTCGCCGTCGAAGGTCGCGGCGTGCGACCCGAGCTTCTCGTAGGCGCGGTAGTGGTTGCCCTCGTTGAAGAGGTGCAGGTCGAGGTCGGACAGGATGGTCTTCCTCATAGGAACAGCTCGCCTTCTCCGGCCAACACGGCTTCCCCGCCCACCTGGACGGTCGAAATGGCGGCCCCGTCGAGGCCAATCGCGACGTGGATCCGGCTGGGGCGCCCCATCTTCACGCCCTGCACGCTCAGGATCGAGCCGGCCCGCTCCGGCGGCACCGCGCCGTGTTTCACGAGGTAGCAGCCGAGGGGCCCGCTGGCCGCGCCCGTCGCCGGGTCCTCGGCCACGCCCAGCCCGGGCGCGAACATCCGGCTGTAGACCGTCGCGCCGTCCCCGCCGGGCTCGAGGCTGAACACGAACATCGCGTGATCGTCCAGCCCGGCCCTCCGGCACAGCCTCCGGAAGGCATCGAGATCCGGCGCCGCCGCGTCCACGTCCGCGCGGGACGCCACCGGAAAGAGCACGAAGGGCACGCCGCACGACACTTCCTGGACGGGCAGGCCGGTGGACCGAATCGCGGCGGCCTCGGCCCCGATCGCGCGCGCGGCCTCCTCCACGCCGTCCACGGCGTTTCCGAAGACCGGCCTCTGCTGCGTCATCCAGGCGAAGGCCGGGCGCCCGCCGTCCCAGTCGAGGTCCACGGGGGTGGGCCCGATGTTCAGCCCGAACGTCCACCGGCGCCGGCCGGCCGGGATGACGCCGTCGAGGGCCAGGGCGAACGCGGACCCGACGGTCGGGTGGCCCGCCATGGGCATCTCCCGGCCGGGCGTGAAGATCCGCATCCGGATGTCGGTGTCCGGCCGCTCTGCCGGTAGAATGAAGGTGCACTCCGAGAAGCTCATTTCGCGCGTCATGGCCTGCATGATCGGCGCGGTGAGGCCCCGGGCGTCGGTGAAGACGGCGAGCTGGTTGCCCCCGAACTTCTCGCGCGTGAACACGTCCAAGTGGAGATAGCGGCAGCGTCTGCCCATGATGGATCCGACCGCTCCCTGCGCGTGTCCCATGCTATACGATCACCCGTTCTCCCGGCCCGAGACGGCCCCGGCCCTGCGACGCCGGCCCGCCCCTTCCACGGAGGTCCCACGTGAGCGTTCATCGGTTCCTCGCCGCGCCGCTGGCCGGCGGGCTCCTGGCCGTCATGGCCGCCGCTAGCGCCATGGCCCAGCCCGCAGCCGGCATCGACATCCCCTACAAGAGGTTCGTCCTCAAGAACGGCCTCACCCTCATCGTCCACGAGGACCGCAAGGCCCCCATCGTCGCCGTGAACGTCTGGTACCACGTCGGCTCGAAGAACGAGCAGCCGGGGCGGACGGGCTTCGCCCATCTGTTCGAGCACCTGATGTTCAACGGCAGCGAGCACTTCGACGACGACTACTTCAAGGTGCTCGATCGCCTCGGGGCCACCGATCTCAACGGCACCACGAACGAGGACCGGACGAACTACTTCCAGAACGTGCCCACGCGGGCGCTCGACACGGCCCTCTGGATGGAGTCGGACCGCATGGGCCACCTGCTCGGCGCCATCACGCAGGCGAAGCTGGACGAGCAGCGCGGCGTCGTGCAGAACGAGAAGCGCCAGGGCGAGAACGAGCCGTACGGCAAGGTGGACCTGGCCATTGCCGAGGCGACCTATCCGAAGGGCCATCCCTATTCGTGGACGGTCATCGGCTCGATGGAGGATCTCGCCGCCGCCTCGCTGGACGACGTGAAGAAGTGGTTCACCTCGTACTACGGCCCGTCGAACGCCGTGCTCGTCATCGCCGGCGACATCGACGCGGAGACCGCGCGGCAGAAGGTCGAGCGCTACTTCGGCGACATCCCGCCGGGGCCTCCGGTGACGAAGCACCAGGCGTGGATCGCCAAGCGCACGGGCGAGCAGCGGCAGGTCATGGAGGACCGCGTCCCGATGGCGCGGATCTACATGGTGTGGAACGTGCCGCAGTGGGGCTCGGCCGACGCGGACCTGCTCGGCCTGGCGGCGAACGTGCTGGCCACGGGCAAGACGTCGCGCCTCTACAAGCGGCTGGTCTACGACGATCAGATCGCGACGGACGTCTCCGCGTCGCTCGATTCGCGCGAGATCGCGAGCCAGTTCTACGTCATGGCCACGGTGCGGCCCGGCATCGCCCCCGCGAAGGTGGAGCAGGCCCTGCGCGAGGAGCTGGCCGCGCTGCTGAAGGACGGGCCGACGCCGGCCGAACTGGAGCGCGTCAAGACGCAGCGGCGGGCGGCGTTCGTCAGGGGCGTCGAGCGCATCGGCGGGTTCGGCGGCAAGTCCGACGTCCTGGCGCAGGGCGAGGTCTACGCGGGGAACCCGGAGCAGCATGCGATCACGCAGCGGCGCATCGCCGAGGCGACGCCGGCGGCCGTGCGCGACGCCTCCTCGCGCTGGCTCTCCGACGGCGTGTACGTCCTCGAGGTGCGGCCCTTCCCGCAGTACGCCACGACGCCGTCCACGGTGGACCGGTCCGCCGTGCCGACGCCCGGCGCGCCGCCGGCGGTGCGCTTCCCGGCGTTCGAGCGCGCCACGCTGGCCAACGGCCTGAAGCTCGTCGTCGCCCCGCGGCAGAGCGTGCCGCAGGTCAACCTCACGCTGCTCGTGGACTCCGGCTTCGCCGCCGACCAGTCCGCGCTGCCCGGGACGGCCAGCCTCGCCCTCGACATGATGGACGAGGGCACGGCGAGCCGCTCGGCGCTCCAGATCGCCGAGGACGTGGCCGGCCTCGGCGCGACGCTGAGCCTCGGCGCGACGCTCGACACCGCGGCCGTGCGGATGTCGGCGCTCAAGGAGAACCTCGACGCCTCGCTGGCCATCTTCGGCGACGTCGTCCTCAACCCGTCGTTCCCCGCCGACGAGCTCGAGCGGCTCCGGCGGCGGCGCCTCGCCCAGATCCAGCAGGAGGGCGCCCAGCCCATCGGGATCGCGCTGCGGGTGCTGCCGGGCCTGATCTACGGCCCCGGCCACGCCTACGGCCTGCCGCTGACGGGCTCGGGCACGATCGAGTCGGTCGGCCGGATCACCCGGGACACCCTGTTGAAGTTCCACGGCGACTACTTCAAGCCCTCCAACGCGACCCTGATCGTCGTCGGCGCGACGACCATGGCCGAGATCAAGCCGCGCATCGAGAAGCTGTTCGCCGCGTGGAAGCCGGGCCCGGTGCCGGCCAGGAACGTGCGCACGGTGGCGGCGGCCAAGGCGCAGGCCGTCTACGTGATCGACCGCCCCGGCGCCGAGCAGTCGCTGATCCTCGCCGGCCACGTGGCCCCGCCGAAGTCGAACCCGGACGAGATCGCCATCGAGGCGATGAACGCCGTGCTCGGCGGGCAATTCGTGTCGCGGATCAACATGAACATCCGCGAGGACAAGCACTGGTCGTACGGCGCCCAGACGCTGTTCTGGGACGCCCGCGGCCAGCGCCCCTTCATCGTCTACGCGCCGGTGCAGACCGACAAGACGAAGGAAGCCATCCAGGAGATCCAGAAGGAGCTGCGGGGGATCCTCGGCCAGATCCCGGTGAGCGCCGAGGAGCTCGCCGCCGCGAAGAACGCGCTCGTGCTGACGCTGCCGGGCCAGTGGGAGACGATGTCGGCCGTCGGCGCGACGCTGCAGCAGCTGGTGACGTTCGGCTTGCCGGACGATTACTTCGACACGTACGGGGCGAAGGTCGGCGCCCTCGGCGCGGCCGACCTCGTCCGCGCGGCGAAGGTCTCCGTGCATCCCGACAGCGTCGTCTGGGTCGTCGTCGGCGATCTGAAGAAGATCGAAGCGCCGCTCAAGGCGCTCGGGCTGGGCGACATCCGGCTGCTCGACGCCGACGGGAAGGTGAAGCCCGGTTCGTGAGCGCGGCGCCCGGACACGGCGGGTTCTGCGGTACGATGCGTTGACTGGCCCCGCCCCCGGGGCGCCGGCAGGGCGGGGCCGTTGCGAGGAGGCAACCCGATGAGACGTCTGCTGTTCTGCGGCCTGCTGGTGCCGGCCGTCGTCCTGGCCGGCACAATCAGCCTGGAGGCCAAGTTGAAGCCTGGAATCTACGCGCACTTCACCACCCCGCTGGGCAAGTTCACGGTCCGGCTGTTCGACGACAAGGCGCCGAAGACCGTCGCCAACTTCGTCGGACTGGCCGAGGGCACGAAGGAGTGGACCGATCCCAAGACGGGCAGCAAGGTGAAGCGCCCCTTCTACGAGGGCCTCATCTTCCACCGCGTCATCGACGGCTTCATGATTCAGGGCGGCGATCCGCTCGGCGTCGGCACCGGCGGCCCTGGCTACAAGTTCGAGGACGAGTTCCACAAGGACCTGCGCCACTCGAAAGAGGGCATCCTCTCGATGGCGAACGCCGGGCCGAACACGAACGGCAGCCAGTTCTTCATCACCCTCGGCCCCACGCCGCACCTCAACGATCACCATTCCGTGTTCGGCGAGGTGGTCGAGGGCATGGACGTCGTGAGGAAGATCGGCAAGGTGCCGAAGGCCCCGGGCGACAGGCCGGTGACGCCGGTCACGATGAGCGTGACGATCGAGCGGGTTCCGGCGGGCAAGTAGCCAACATGGGGGCTGGGCGCCGGGCGCTGGTGTGACGCGCCTGGCCCCTCGCCCCTTTCACCCTGCGGAGTCCGCCATGCGCCGCATCGCCGCAGCGATGATCCTGGCCCTCCCTGGCGTCCTTGCGGCGCTGCCTGCCGCCGCCGATCCGCTCCCGGCGGTGTCCGATCGGGTGGTTCAGTACCACATCAGGGCCGCGCTCGACACGGCCAGCCGCCAGATCACCGGGACGGAGACGCTGACCTGGCGCAACCCGTCCGCGGCGGATGCCGTGTCCGAGCTGCAGTTCCACCTCTACCTGAACGCCTTCAAGAACACGAGGACCACGTTCATGAGGGAGTCGGGCGGCCGGATGCGCGGCGCGTCGGCCGGCGCGGACTCGTGGGGCTGGATCGACGTCACGTCCATCAGGACGGCCGCCGGCGCCGACCTGAAGCCGTCGCTGGCCTTCATCCAGCCCGACGACGGCAACCCGGACGATCAGACGGTGGCGCGGGTCGTTCTGCCCGAACCCGTGTCGCCCGGCAGGTCGGTGACGCTGGAGATCTCGTTCACCTCCCAACTCCCGCGGGTCTTCGCCCGGACGGGCTACGAGGGCGACTTCTACCTCGCGGGCCAGTGGTTCCCGAAGCTCGGCGTGTACGAGCCGGCCGGCATGCGCGGGCGCGCGGCGAGCGGCTGGAACTGCCACCAGTACCATGCCGAGTCCGAGTTCTACGCCGACTACGGCACCTTCACCGTCGAGATCACCGTTCCGTCGAACTTCGTCGTCGGCGCCACCGGCGCGCGCACCAGCGAGCGGAGGCACGCCAACGGCACGACGACGCACGTCTTCGAGCAGGCCGACGTCCACGACTTCGCGTGGACGGCCGACCCGGACTACCTCGTCGTCAAGGAGACGTTTTCGGCGGAGCGCGACGTCACGCCCGCCGAGTACGAGCGCACCGCGAAGCTGCTCGGCCGGACGCCGGACGAGGTGAGGCTCTCGGACGTCGAGATCACCGTGCTCCTGCAGCCCGATCACCGGCCGCAGGCGCGCCGGCACATCGAGGCGGCCAAGGCGGGCCTGAAGTGGTACGGGCTCTGGTACGGCAGGTATCCCTACAAGACGCTGACGGTCGTGGATCCGGCGCCGGGCGCGAGCGGCGCCGGCGGCATGGAGTATCCGACCTTCATCACCGCGGGCACGCTGTGGCTGTTCAACCGCTGGCCGTTCGATCGGATCCGCATGCTCGAGGAGGTGACGATTCACGAGTTCGGCCACCAGTTCTGGTACGCGCTCGTCGGCAACAACGAGTTCGAGGAAGCCTGGCTGGACGAAGGGCTCAACACGTGGTCCACGGCCAAGGCGATGCTGGCGACCTACGGGCGCGGCCGGTCGGCGGTCGAGTTCCTCGGCTTCACGATGGACGACGAGGAAGCGCTGCGCGTGCGGAACAGCCCGGAGGCGCGCTACAACCGGATCCTCGCCGCCGCCTGGGACTACACGCCGTCCAGCGAGTACGGGTTCTACGCGTACGAGAAGCCGGCCCTGGCGCTGGCGACGCTCGAGGGCTACCTGGGCGAGCAGGCCATGGCGCGGCTCATGCGGACCTACCACGAGCGGTGGCGGTTCAAACACCCGCGCAGCGAGGACTTCTTCGCCCTGGTCGACGAGATGACCGGCCGGGACTGGAGCTGGTACTTCGACCAGGTCGTGCGCGGCACCGACGCCGTGGATTACGACGTCGGATCGGCGTCCTCCGTCCTGGTGAAGCGCGGGCGCGGCGTCTTCGACGGCCCCGGCGGGCGCACAACGGTGTCCGCCGCCGACGCCGCGAAGGCCGACGCCGAAGCCGAGCGCACGGGGAAGGGCGTGTACCGGACGGTCGTCGTCGTCCGGC
Organism: Acidobacteriota bacterium; assembly: GCA_029562975.1. Taxonomy (GTDB): domain Bacteria; phylum Acidobacteriota; class Vicinamibacteria; order Vicinamibacterales; family JAKQTR01; genus JAKQTR01. Next base: position 25,004 of record JAKQTR010000043.1, read on the forward strand.
GCAGCGGCGGCGTGCGCCTGCCGGTCGAGGTCGCGTTCAAGTTCGAGGGGAAGCCCGTCGAACGCCAGGCCTGGGACGGCCGCGCGACGTTCAGGAAGTTCGTCTTCGAGCGGCCGGAGAAGCTGGAGTGGGTCGACGTGGATCCGGACCGCAGGATCGCGCTGGACGCGAACTGGCTGAACAACGGAAGGCGGCTCAGGGCCGACAGCCGCCCGGCGGCGAGCTGGACGGCAAGGTGGCTGTTCGTCATCCAGCACCTCATCACCGCCGTGGGCCTGATGTAGGGCCGGCTGCCGGAGGCATCACGATGATCGCGAGCGTCAGGGCCGGTCTGAGAGCGGCCGCCTCGCAGCCAAAGCTCCCGCTGCTCGTCTGGGGGTGGTACGCCCTGCTGGCCCTCGTGCCGATCCTGCCGGTCTTCTCGGCGTGGAACGCCGTGCTGGGCCCGTCGACGGAGGCCCAGAAGATCCTGCGGCGGTTCGACATCTCGGTGTACGCCGACCTGGTGCAGGACAGCGCCGCGAGCGCCATGGGCTCGCCGCTGCGCGGGCTGATCGCGGCGCTCGCCGTGGCGGCGATCTCCAGCGCCTTCGTGTTCGGCGGCACCGTCGAGGTCCTAGGCAGAGGGGGCGAGCCGGGCCCGTTCCTGCAGCGGTTCTTCAGCGGCGGAGGACGGTACTTCGGCCGGTTCCTCAGGCTCGCGCTCGTCGCCGCGGCGTCCGCGCTCCTCGCCGCCGGCGCCGTGTCGGCGGCCGTGGCCGGGGCCCTGTCGCCGCTCGGCGGCTCCGAGTGGGAGCCGGCCCGGTACCTGGCTGCCGCCCTGACGGCGGCGGCGGCGCTCGCGACTGCCGGCTTGTTCCTGCTCGCCCTCGACTACGCGCGCATTCAGGTCGCGCGCGACGGTTCCCGCGGCATGTTGAAGGCCTACCTCGGCGGGCTGGGCTTCACGCTGCGGAACCTGGCGAGCGTGTTCGGCGTCGCCATCGCGTTCGCGCTGATGCTGGCGGCGCTGGCGCTCGCCTACCTCGCCTACGAGGCCAATACGCCGGCCGCCGGCAGCTGGGGCGCCATTGCCGCCCTTTCGATCGTCATGCAGGCGATCGTGTTCGGCCGGGTGTTCCTGCGCGTCGCGATGGTCGGCGCCGAACGGCACCTCGACCTGGCCAGGCGCCCGGCGGCACGGCCCGCGCCGGCGGGACCGTCCCCCGGGCCTACGTCGCCGGCGTGACGACGATGTTGCGGAAGCGGACCTTGCCGTGGTCGCCCTGCAGCATGAGCGGGCCCGGCTCCTCTTCGAACGGGCTCAGCGCGCCGCCGGTGATCCCCTCGACGACGCCGTTGACGACCAGCTGGCCGTTGAGCGTGACCTTCACCTGCCGGCCGACGAACTCGACGTCCAGCGTCTGCCACTCGCCGGCCGGCTTCGTCGCGTCGAGCGCGGGCGCGAGGCGGCTGTACACCGCGCCGCAGCCGTGGGTGTCGAGCGCCATCTTCGCGTCCGGGTTGTCGAGGATCTGCAGCTCGTACCGGCCCCGCAGGTAGACGCCGCTGTTCGACTTCGGCTCCACGTTGAATTCGAGATGGAGCTTCATGTCGAGGAACGTGCGGTCGCTCACCAAGTCCGAGTTGCCCTTGGGTTGCACCACCGCCAGCTCGCCGTCGACCACGGCCCAGCCGTTTTGCGCCTTCGGGTCCCGCGCGTGCCACCCGTCGAGCGTTTTGCCGTCGAACATCTTCACGGGCGCGCCCCAGACCGGCGCCTTCCTCGAGAGCAGGAGCGGGGCCCTGCGGCCCTCGAATTCGTTCGTCCGGCCGTTGACGTACGTGACCCGGCCCTTGAGCGTCTTGCCCTCCAGGCGCGCCTCGAAGACGTCCTGCTTGCCTGCCGGGCCTCGAACGATGCGGAGGGCGCCGTCGCTGACTTCGACGCTCGCGGCGGGCGTGAAGCTGCCCGAGCGCCACACCAGGCCGCCGGTCAGGCCGTCTCCCGCCTTGTCCACCTGGAAGCCGCCGCTGACGAACGTGTCGGCGGCATCGGTGATCCTGACGTTCCACGTCCCGACGTAGTCGTCCGCCTTCGGCGCCTGGGCCGGGGCGTGCGCCGCGAGCGCCGCGGCCAGAGCGAGACTGAGTGCGGTCATGTGGATGTCCTTTCGACGCGCCGGCGGCCGGGGCCGCCTCGGCGCCCTGAAGACGGGCCGGCCGCCGAGCGGCCGGGCCCGTGTCACTCGTTCACGTGCACGACCTTCGCCGGCGGGAACCCGTTGAACCACGTCGCCGACGCGTTGCTGTAGGCCCCGATGTCCAGCGAGTACACCAGATCGTCCAGCTGCAGGTCCGGCAGCATCTCCGCCTGCGAGATCGTGTCCAGCCCGTCGCAGGTCCGGCCGAACACCGCGCTCACCTCGGCCGGCCCCTTCTTGAAGGCGTGGATGCGGTACGGGCAGTGGTCGAAGATGATGCCCGAGTACGTGTGGTAGACGCTGTCGTCGATGTAGTAGCAGGTCTTCCCGTCGCGCACCGCCTTGCCGATGACGGTGGCGATGGACGTGATGGCGGTGGCCACGAAGAACCGGCCCGGCTCGGCGATGATCTCGACGTCGCCGGGAAACAGCCGGTCGATCTCCGCGTTGATCCTCCGGGCCAGCAGGCTGAAGGGCGGCACGTGCCGGTTGTAGCGCACCGGGAAGCCCCCGCCGATGTCCAGGACCCTGAGGTCGAAGCCCCGCGACGCGGCCTCCCGCATGACCGCCGCCGACATGTTCAGCGCCTGGACGTAGTTCTCGAAGTTCGTGCACTGGCTGCCGACGTGGAAGCTCAGCCCCTCCACCTCCAGCCCGGCGGCGCGGGCCTCTTCCATCAGCGACACCGCCTCGCCGGGGTCGCACCCGAACTTCGAGGAGAGCTCCACCATCGACCCGGTGTTCGGCACCCGGATCCGCAGCAGCAGCCCGGCGCGGGGCGCGAACTCGCGGATCTTGACGACTTCGGTCCCGTTGTCGAAGGTCACGAGCGGCTTGTACTTGTCGAGGGACTCGAGCGTCTCCTTGGCCTTCACCGGGTTCGCGTAGACGATCTTGTCCCACACGAAGTCCTGCCGCACCCGCGCGGGCCGGTGGCGGATGAGGTCGTACACCAGCATGAACTCGGACAGGGACGCCACGTCGAAGCTGGCGCCGGCCTTGAACAGCGTCCGGACGATCTCGGGCGCGGGATTCGCCTTCACCGCGTAGTACCCCTGCACCCGCGGCAGGAGCCGCTTGAACGTCGCGTAGTTCTCCCGGATGGCGTCGTGGTTCACCACCACGAGCGGGGTCCCGTGCTCCCAGGCGAGGTCCTGAAGCTGCTTCGCGGTCAGCCTGGCCATGGCTCAGTCCAGAACGGGAGCGGACCCGTCGATCATCCTGACCTTGTTGTGCGCGAAGTACTCCCGCGTCAGCGCCTTCACCATCGCGGGCCGCGCGTCGTACAGACGGCGCAGCGGCCGCGGCTTGTGCCGCGCCAGCGCGTAGTGCGTCAGGATGGGCATCGCGATAGTCGTGTCGGTGTAGCAGACCACGGCGTCGGGGAGCCGGGCGGGGTCCACCTTGCCCCAGCTCACCGCCTCGCTCGGCGTGGCGCCGCTCAGGCCGCCGGTGTCCGGCCGCGCGTCGGTCACCTGCAGGAAGTAGTCCTGGCCGAACTCCTTGATGCGCAGGACCTCCTGGATCTGGGGCTCGGTCTGCAGCATGAAGTTCTTCGGGCTCCCGCCGCCCCACAGCACCACGCCGCTCTTGCCGCCGGACCGCTTGGCCGCGAGCACGAACGCGGTCGTCTCGTTGACGTCGATGGACGGATTCACTCGCAGCTTGCTGCCCCTGAGCTCGACGCCAGCCACGTTCATGCCGATGGTCGAGTCGCCGGGAGACGAGGTGTAGCACGGCACGCCGGCCCGGTACGCCGCCGCGAGCAGCGACACGTTCTTCAGCCCCGCCTTCCGCTCCCACTCGGCGGCGTACTTCCCGAGCAGGTGGTGCAGCTCGGCCGTCCCCATCTCGCGCTGGAACTCGGGCTGCAGGAGGATGGCCCGCAGGATCTCGTCGGTCGCCATCAGGCAGTCGCTGTACCCCATCAGCACGTCGTACACGCGGACGATGTCGTTGTCGCGCAGCTCGGTGTCGTCCATCCTGAAGCTGCCCATGCGGATCGGGTAGTCCAGGGCGAAATGCAGGTCGTGGTACAGGATGGCGCCCGTGGAGACGATCCAGTCCACGAAGCCCGCCCGGATGAGCGGCACGATCGACGACACGCCCAGGCCGGCGGGAGTGAGCGCGCCGGACAGGCTCATGCCGATCGTCACGTCGGGCTCGAGCATCTTCTCGACAAACAGCTGACAGCCCTCGCGGAGCCGCCCCGAGTTGTACGCGAGGAACGCGTCGTCCACCAGGTCGGCGAGCTTCTCCCTGCCGGTCACGTTGCGGGGCAGTACGCGCCGGCCGGAGAAGTACTTCTGCCGCTGCGGCAGGGCCTTCTTCTTCATCCACTCGGGCATCTCCGACAGGTCCTTGCGGTAGCGGACGTGGGCGGTCTTCTTCTTCGTCATGGCTGCAGATGCTCCCCGTCTTGCCGGCGCGCGTCCCGGCGGCCCCGCGCGCGCCGCCGCCGCACAGGGCGGCCTCGAACCGCCGCGCACGCACCGGTCGGTCCCTGCATTATAGGTCCGCCCGGGCGGCGGCCGGACGCCGCCTCGTGCTACGCTCGCACGGGTGGCGCCACGCGCCGGTGGCGGCGCGGCCGGGCGCACGCGGCCCGACATGAGCTTCGAGCACGTCGATTTCGCCGAGTTGTACCGAAGTGACCCGGGCGTCATCAGCCGGGCCGAGCACCCGCCCGAGTTCTGGGACGGCCGCGCGGCGGGCTTCGGCGAGCGCGCCGCCCGGTCGGAATACGGGCGCCAGTTCGTCGAGCGCATGGATCTCGACGGGTGCTCGACGCTGCTCGATGTCGGGTGCGGCCCCGGCACGATCGCTCTCGCCGTCGCGGGGCGCCTCGAGCGCGTGTACGGGCTCGATTACAGCCCGCGCATGCTGGACGCCTTCTCCGAGCGCGCGAAGGCGGCCGGGCACTCGAACGCCACCCCAATCCTCCGCGCGTGGGCGGACGACTGGTCGGACGTGCCGGTGTGCGACGTCGTGGTCGCCTCGCGCGCGACGGCCGTGCGCGACTTCGAGGCGGCCGCCAGGAAGCTCGACGCCGTGGCGGCGCGCCGCGTGTACCTGACGTATCCCGCCTTCGGGACGTTCGCCGGCGACGGCATCCGGCGGGCGCTCGGCCGGCCGCACCACCCGCTGCCCGACTACCTCCACATCGTCGGCATCCTGCATCACCTCGGCATGCACCCGCGGCTCGATTACATCACCGAGAAGGGCCGGTTCGACGGCTGCGAGGGGTTCGAGGCGTTCGTCGGGAAGGTCCGCGGGCTGACCGGCGACCTGAGCGGCGCCGAGGCCGACGTCGTGCGCCAGTACTACGAGACGCACCGGGGCGAGCTCGCCGCCGAGAGGATGCGGTGGGCGTTCATCTCCTGGGACGCCGCGCCGCGCCGCTGAGCGGCGGCCGCCGTCAGCGCCGCTCGCCGCCGAGCACCACGGCCGCCTGCGCCGACCCGGGCTCGCGGAACGGCCGGAGCATGTCGTCCGGATCGTCCATCCGGGGAGACCCGGCGAGGCGCTGCCAGTTGAACCGCCGATCGAACGGTTTGAAGGCCTCGTCGGGATCGAAAATGCGCGCGTCCGCCGGGCGCGCGGTGTAGGGCGAGGCGTCCGAGCGCCCGACGGCGAACAGGTCCAGCGGCAGCGGCGCCACGGCGTCGAACTGGTTCAGCGGCGGCAGGCCGAGCACCGTGAAGATCAGCCGCATGATCGAGCCGAAGTCGGCCAGCGTGTGCGAGACGTACCCGCGCCTCACGTGGGGCCCGATGAGCATCAGGATCGACCGGTGCGCCTCCACGTGGTCGCGGCCGCCCTGGGGATCGTCCTCCGTGACGATCACCAGCATGTTCTCCCACCACGGTGTGCGCGACAGCGTGTGGATGAGCCGTCCCAGCGCCAGGTCGTTGTCGGCCATGTAGGACTCGACAAACGGGTACCCGTCGGCGGGGTGCTCCTCGGTGAGGTGATCGTTCGGCAGCACGAGGGTCACGAGCCGAGGGAACGCCTCCTTCCCGCTCAGCCAGCGATAGCGCAGCTCCTCCTCGAACATGTCCATCCGGTACTGGTCGGGAATGGCCATGTTGAAGGTGGCGTACTTCCGGGACGTGCGGTCGAAGAGCGGCTTGGGCAGCGGGAAGCTGACCGCCATGCGGATGCCGGTCTCCTTGAACGCCTGCTGGGCGATGCTGGCGGGCATCTCCGTGCCGAAGCCGAAGTTGAAGAACGGCACGCCGTGCCGGTCGAGGTGCTCCCAGAGCGCGCCGGCCTCGTTGTAGTCCTCGGGGTTGACGACCGCGCTGCTCCCGGACACGTAGCGGCGGCCCGGCGCCGGGCTGAACAGCCGCTCCTCGATGCGGGACCGGGCGTTCACCTCGACCCACTCGTTCGGGTAGACGCCGGCGACCCAGCGGTGGCCGGTGTTCGACTGGTCCGCGTCGCAGTAGAAGTTGTCGCTGATGGCGTACGCGTCCGCCAGCGCCTGGTGGTTGGGCGACACGTTCGCCCCGTCCACCGCGAGGGTGCCGTCCTTGCGCTTCACCGGCATGCCGAAGCCGAGCGTCGTCAGCGAGGGATCGCCGTCCACGCCCCTGCGCTGCCCGAAGACCTGGTCGAACGTGCGGTTCTCCTTCACGACGAACACGACGTGGCGTATCGGGCCATCCGCCGCGCGCCCGGCGAGCGCGGCATACAGGGGGTGGCCTGGCGGGACGACGGCCTCGCGGCGCGCGAGGGTGTTGTCGAGAACCTGCCGGGTCAGCGGCTCGAGGCTGCCTGGGGCCGGAACCGGGACGATCTGCAGCGTGCCCTGCATGATCTCGGCCGGATGCAGCCCGCGCGCCGGGGCCACGAAGCCCCGCCCGCCGTTCGGCCCGGAGCCCAGGCCCTTGGCGCTCGACACGTAGAGCGTCCGGCCGTCGGGCGAGACCGCGACATCCGACGTGAACCACCCGGCCGGGATGTAGCCCTCGAGGGCCTGCGCCTCCGTGTCCACGACGGCCACGGCGTTCAGGCCCGCGCACGCGACGTACAGCCGCCGCTCGTCCGGGCCCAGGGCGAGGCCGAAGGGAATGACGCCGCGGAGGCGCTCGAGCCCGGGCACGTCGAGGGCGATCTGGCCGGCCACCGCGCCGCTCGCCGCGTCCACGACGGTGATGGTGTCGTTCGTGGCGTTCGACACGTAGACGCGCCGGCGGCCGGCCACGACCCCTCCGGGGCTGGAGCCGCCGATGGTCCGAAGGCCGTCGCGCTCGGCGCCGACGAGGTACCCCGTTTTCACGCGCGCGGTGACGGCCCCCGTTTCGAGATCCACCCGCACGAGCGACATCGCGTCGGGATGGTTCGGGCTCCCCAGGCCCGGCACGCCCAGGCCTTCGGCGACGGTGCCGTCCTCGGCCTCCTTCGACGGCACCCCGTAGGCGGGAAAGGTCAGCCCCGCCGTCGCCCGGTTGGCCTCGGTGACGCCCGGCAGCAGCGGGTACTCGAACATGCCGACGTTGGTCACCCACGCGTGCCGCCCGTCGGGCGACAGCGAGACCGAGAACGGGTTGCGGCCGACACGCACGGACCTCACGACGGCCCGCCGCTTCACGTCCACGATCGCCAGCCGGTAGTTGAACTGATCCAGGGCGTAGAGCCGCTGGCCGTCGGCGCCGAGGGCGAAGTCGCCCGCGAAACTGTCACGGTACCCGCCGCCGTCCAGGGACACCGTCCACACGATCCTGGACGAGGCGACGTCCATCGCCTTGATCTCGCCGGCGTTGGCGCTGCCGAAGTACAGCAGCCGGTTGTCCGGCGAGAACGCCACGCCCATGTAGGTGCCCTCGCCGAACTCCTTCGCGGGCTTCTCGCCGTACGGCGGGAGCCGCACGCTCGGTGCGTCCGGCGCCAGGCCCACGATCTCGATGGCCGACGGCCGGATGAGCGCGACGCGCGACTGGTCGGGCGCGACGGCCATGCCCCAGTTGTAGGACTGCGTGCGGATCGTCCGGCCGGCCGGCGTCACCCGCCGGCCGCTGATGAGCGTGGCGGCGTCGGCGCCGATCGCCGGCACCTCGCCCCGTCCCGGGGCTTCCAGCAGGGCGACGGTGATCGCGCGCGGCGCCCGTCCCCACGACCAGACGGCCGCGGCGGTCACCGCGAGAACGAGAAGCCCGGGTAGGACGAGCCGCGACGTGATGGGTTTCATGGCCGCTCCCGAACTGATTGACGGCGTGCGCGGCCGGCGCGGCCCTGCCCGGCCGCTACCGCAGCCGGATGCGGGCCGTCACCGGGAAGTGGTCCGACGGATAGCGCCCAGCGCGCGACGAGCGCACGATGGCCGCCTCGAGCACCTCGGTGCCCGGCTCGACGAACACGAAATCGATCTTGTCGCCGCCGGTCCGGCCCGGCGCGAAGCCGGAGAACGTCCCGACTTCGGCGGCCTCGGCGTGCAGCACGCGGAAGCTGTCGCGGAACGACGCGCGCATGGCCGCCGTGGCGGCGTTGTCCTCGCCGGCGTTGAAATCCCCGGTCACGACGGCCGGCGCCCTCGGGTCGCGGGCGCCAACGACCTTCAATAGCAGCTCGACGCTGCGCTCGCGCGACGGCTGCGACTGGTGGTCCAGGTGCAGGTTGTAGAGGTAGAACGGCGGGCCCTCGCGGTCCTCGAAGTACGCCCACGTGCAGATCCGCTCGATCCGGTTGCCCCACGACACCGACCGCACCACGCCCGGCGTGTCCGAGAACCAGAACGTGTCGGTGCGCCGCGGCGTCAGCCTGTCGGTCCGGTACAGGATGGCGGCGTACTCGCCGTCCTGCCGGCCGTCGGCCCTGCCCACGCCCACGAACGCGTACCCCGGCACGGAGGCGACGATCTCGTCGAGCTGGAACCGCAGCGCCTCCTGGAGGCCGACGGCATCCGCCCGCTGCTCGCGGAGCAGCGCGAAAAGCTGCTCGCGCCGGTGCCTCCAGTGGTTCTCGCCGTCCTCGGCGGTCCCGTAGCGGACGTTGAACGTCATGATCGTCAGCGGCGCGCCGGCCGCCGGACGGGCCGCCGCCTGGGTCGGCGGCGGTCCGCTCGCGGCGCCCGCTGCCGGCGGCGCCTGGGCGGCCAACGACGCAGTGAGGGACAGGAGCAGGGACAGGCGCAGCATCGCACGTCCTCGAAGAGGGCAGGCCGGGCGCCATCATACACCGATCTCCCGCAGACGGGAGGCGCGCCGAGCCGCGACGGAGGCCTGGCGCGGCGCGATCGGCCGCGGCTAGAAGCCCGCCTCCGCGGTCCAGTCGAGCCACTGCGCGCGAAGGAGCATCCGCGCCTGGCCCGTGTCGACGCGGTAGGTGCGCCGGTAGAACTCCTCGGCCCACACATGGACGGCCACGTCGGCGAAGCGGTGGGGGTACGCGCCTTTCGCCATCACCAGCAGGTCCAGGGGGTACTCGAGGCGGCGCGCGCAGTTCATGGGAGTCCAGGGCAGCGGATACACGCGGCGGTCCCGCACCGCGCGCAGCCGCCTCAGCTCGCGAAAGCGCGGCGCCTCGGCCAGTTCCCACGGCGGATGGTACCCGCCGGACGTGGGCAGGAAGATGACGTCGGGATCCAGCGCCAGGATCTGCTCAGCGTTCAGCACGACGCGCGCGCCGGGCCCCCGATACGCGTTCCGCGCGCCGATCACCTCCTCGATCATCCACGACTCGACGCTCCCGGGGCCCCAGGCGAACGCGGCGCCCCCCGACGAGGACGCGCCGGCCGAAAGCCCCAGGTAGAGCACCCGCGGCCGTTCGAGCGCCGGGACACCGCCCACGCGCGCCCGGATCATCGCCTCGGACTCGCCCAGCTCGTCGGCGAGCGCGGCGGCCTCGCGCTCCTCTCCGAAGACCTGGCCGAGGACTTCGATCTCGGCGCGGAGCGTCTCGAGGCCCCGCCCGCGGTAGTCGGCCGGCGAGCGCAGGACGACGGCCGGAATGCCCATCGCGCCGAACACCTCCAGCAGGCGCGACACGGCTTCGCCCGATGGTCCGACGGTGCAATCCCCGACCCGCACGATCACGATCTCCGGCCTCGCCGAGGCGATGGTCTCGTAGTTCACGGCGTCGCCGCTCGTGTAGCTCGCGCACGGAAGCCCGGCGAGCCAGGGGTGGAGGGCCCGCATGGTGCCCATCCCGTCCGCCACCGAGAAGGTCCGCCCGTCGTCGGCCGCGTACGTGTAGGCCCAGACCCGCTGCTGGCTGGACGATCCCACGGCCACGAGCGTCCGGATCGTGCCGAGCCGCGACATGACCGACTCGACGAAACCGTCGTTGATCGTGGCCACGCGCGTCAGCCGCGCCGGCACCCTCACCGCGGCGCCCCGCATGTCGATCACCGTGCGGATGGCCGGGCGGGCGGCCCCATCCGCCGCGCCCCCGTGCGCCGCCTGGCGCCCCGGGGCGCGGCAGCCGGCGGCCGCTATGGCGCCGGAGGCGGCGAGCGCGATCAGGACATCGCGCGGGCGGGTCACGGCCCCGGGCTCCCTCGCCGGCTCGTGACGGCCTTCGGCAGGATGACCGGCGTGCCGCCGGCGACGCCCGGCTCGCACACGCCCGGATACAGGAGCTCCAACGTCCGCGCGCTCAGCGCCTCGCCGGGCGGGCCCTGGGCGGCGATGGCGCCGGCCTGCATCACGAGGACGCGGTCGCAGAACCAGGCGACGTGGTTCGGGTCGTGGGTGCAGCACAGCACGGCGGCGCCCGAGGCGGCCAGGCTCCGCAGCACGCCCCAGATGCGCACCTGGTTGTGGAAGTCGAGGCCCGACGCCGGCTCGTCGAGCAGGATCACCGGCGTGCGCTGCGCCACGGCCCGCGCGATCAGGACCAGCTGGCGCTGGCCGCCGGACAACCGGTCGTACGGGCGCCCGGCCAGGTCGCCAAGCCCGATCCAGTCGATCGTCTCCCCGACGATCCGGCGGTCGGCGTCACTCGCCCGGCCGAGCAGGCCGAGGTAGGGCGTGCGCCCGAGCATGACGACGTCGCGCACGAGCAGCGGGAACGGCGGCTTGTGCTCCTGCGGAACGTAGGCCATCAGCCGCGCGCGCCCGGCCGGCGGCAGGCGGTCGACGCGGTTCGCGCCGACGGCGAGCACGTCGGCGGCGCCGCGGAGCAGGCCCAGGCAGCACCTGAACAGCGTGGTCTTTCCGCACCCGTTCGGGCCGAACAGGCCGCACACCTGTCCCGCCGCGGCGTCGAACGACACGCCGCGCAGCACGGGTGCCGCGCCGTACGAGAAGCGGAGGTTGCGGACCGACAGCACTGCGCTACCCGAACAGCCCGGCGGTCCGCTGCCGGACGAGGACGGCGAGGAACGGCCCGCCGGCGAGCGCCGTGATGATGCCGACGGGAATCTCGGACTGCGTGATCGAGCGCGCCGCGGTGTCGCAGGCGAGGAGGATGACGGCCCCGAGCAGGGCCGACCCGGGCACGACCAGCCGGTTGTCGGGCCCGATCAGCAGGCGGATGGCGTGAGGCGTCATCAGGCCGATCCAGGGCACGATGCCGGCAACGGACACGGAAACCGCCGTCGCGAGGGTTGCCGCCCCGAGCAGGACGGGCCTCGCGCGCCGCGGGTCCACGCCGAGCGTGGCCGCCTCGTGGTCGCCCATCGACAGGACGTTGAGCCTCCAGCCGCCGGCGATCATGACGGCCGCCGACGCCGCGACGATGGGGCCGGCCACCGTCACGTCGCCCCAGCTCGCGAAGTAGAAGCCGCCCATGAGCCAGAACACCAGCTGCCGCAGCGCCGCATCGTCAGAGAGGTACTTGACCATCGAGACCCCCGCCGCGAACATCGCGCCGACGATGACGCCGGACAGGACCAGCGTGACGATGGGGGCGTCGCCGCGGGAGCGGGCGAGCAGGTGGACGAGCCCGACGGCGGCCAGCGCGCCGAGAAACGCGGCGGCCTGCACCGACAGGGGGAAGCGCGGCAGCAGCAGCCCGAGCGCCGCGCCGAAGGCGGCCCCGGAGGACACGCCGAGAATGTAGGGCTCGACGAGGGGATTGCGGAACGACGCCTGGAAGACGGCCCCCGACGAAGCCAGCGCCGCGCCGACGAGGATCGCCAGGAGGATCCGCGGCAGCCTGAGGTTCCAGATCACCGCCCAGGCGACGGGCGCGTCCGCGCCGCCCGCGCCGGAGCCCGGCAGCAGGAGGGCGAGGACGTCGGACGGGGCCAGGCGGTAGGCGCCGGTGAGGAGGGCGAACCCCGCTGCCGCCGCGAGCATCGCGCCGAGCCCGCCGAGCCACCAGGCGCCGGCGGACGCGCCGGGCGCGCGCGCGGGCGGCCGAGGCGGCGCGGGGCCATCCGTGGACACCGGGGAAGCGTACCACGAATCTCCCAGTCGTGTTACGCTCGCCAGCCATGAGCACCCTGGCGCGCATCGGCGTCGCCATCGACGGCGGCCTCCTCCGCCAGTTCGATGCGCTCGCGGCGAGGAAGAAGTACGGCAGCCGGTCCGAGGCCTTCCGCGACCTCATCCGCGACGCGCTCGTCCAGGAGCAGTGGGCCGCCGGGGCGGGCCCCGTCGTCGGCACCATCACGCTCGTCTACGACCACCGCGTCCGGCTGCTCGGCGAGCGGCTGACCGGCGTCCAGCACGACGCGCACCGCGACATCCTCTCGACGCTCCACGTGCACCTGGATCACGACCACTGCCTGGAGGTCATCGTCGTCCGCGGCAGGGCGGCGCGCGTCCGGGAGGTGGCCGACCAGCTGATCAGCATGAAGGGCGTGAAGCACGGGCGGCTGACGATCGCGTCGGCCGGCGCCGGCCGCGCCCGATGAGGCGCGCGGCGCGAAGCTGCCGCCCGGACGTCGGCGGTCGAGGCGGGGCAGGTCAGCGCGCGGCGAGCAGATAGAGGCCGAGGCTGCCGCGTCGTGCGGCTTTCGCGGCATCGATGCGCAACCCCGCGGCGGCCGCCAGCGGAGGCAGGCCGCCGCCCGTCATGTACCGGCGGTAGTTCGCGAAGTGCTCGCCGCCCGCCATCCGCTCGACGGCATGGACGCCCGCCCGAACGGCGCGATCCCGCAGCGATCCGCCGGGCCCGGCATGGTAGTCGAGCACGAGGATGCGCCCGTTCCCCTTGAGCACGCGGGCCGCCTCCGCCAGGACTGCGCCGCCCAGGGCGGGCGGCAGAGCGTGCAGCGCCATCGAGAGCAGGACGAGATCGACGCAGCCGCCGCGGTACGGCATCCGGGACGCGTCGCCGACCTGTATCGAGGCCGCGCTCCCCAGCTTCCGGGCGGCCGCGCGCGCCATGGCCGGCGACAGATCGAGGCCGGCGAGTCTGCGCCCGCGATCCCGGTAGAGCCGCAGGTGGCTGCCGGTGCCGCATCCCGCATCGACCACGAGCGCGCCCGGCGGCGGCTCATGGAGCCGCAGGCCCTCGCGTCGCGCCGGCCCCAGGAACGGCTCGAACGCGACGTCGTACAGCCCGATGACCCACCGCTCGAGTCGTGATCCCATCCACTCATGCTACGCGAGGGGCCCCCTCGCGTGGCGCGCGACGGCGGGCTAGGGCGCCGGCGCCTTGATCGACTGGAGGACGCCGAGCGCGCGTTCGGCCGCGGCCTGCTGGAAGGCCGCGAGCTGGGCCGGCGTCGGGTTCTTCGCGAGCAGCGCCGCTGCCTCTGCCATGATCGCCTGCTCGGTGGCGACCAGCGCCGGCAGCCATCCCGTGCCTGCCGCGTTGTCCAGCTTCGCGAGGTCGGCGTACTCCTGGCGCTCCCGGGCCCGGAGCGGCCGCAGCAGGCCCTTCAGCCTCCGGCTCTCCGCCGCGAGGGGTGCGTGTTCGCCGTCGCGCAAGGGCGCGGGCGGCAGGCCCGCGGCCACCCACACCGGCACCGCAATCGCGCACACCGGCTCGCCGAGCGCGACCCACACCGTCGTGTGCTGCACGGGCTCGCCCGGCTTCACGCCGTGCACGACCACCGCGCTCGCCGTGCTGGCCCGGTCGATCGTGTGGTTCGTGTGCACCCACGTCGGCCGATCGGCAGGCAGCTTCTTCCACGCGCTTCGGGCGGGGTGCGCGAGCAGCGCGTGGCCCAGGTCGCGCGCCGCCACTTCCAGCACCCACGCGGGAGTGAAGCTCCGCGGCTCGGCCGCTTCGAGCAGCGCCGTTTCGCGGTCGAAGCGCAGGTAGCCCGCGCCCTGGTCCGCCGCCCCGGTCCTCGCGAAGTTCGTGTTGGCCAGGTACCGCGCCGGGCTCGCCCCGGCATCGAGCCGCCTGAAGCCGTGGTTGTGCGCCTCGAAGATCGCCGCGCCGCCCTTCGCGTCCATCGCGAGGAAGTTCGTCTGCGCGCCGAGGTCGGGGCCGGTGCGCCGCGCCAGGTACCGCTCGAACTCGCCGACGGTCTCGCACGTGCGCAGCGCGTCGGCCATGATGATCCCCTCGAGATCGGCTTCCTCGCCCGACTCGTGCGGCAGGTTGGACGCGACGGAGTTGGCCACGGCGAACCCCGCGGCGTTCGCGCCCGCCCACACCATCCGGCCGTCGGCGTGATCGGCATTGACGAGTCCGAGGTAGCTGTACGGCTTGTCGTCGACGAGCACCACCTTGTTGGACAGCCGGTCCGTGTCCCGGTTCTTCCAGAGCATGGGCCGCCCGTCGGCCGTCGCCCCGGCTGCGAAGATGGCCGTGGTGCACTCCTGGCGGTCCTGGCGGGCGGAGAGAACCGGCGCGGCAGCGGCCAGGCACGCGCAAAGCAGGACGGCAGGAAGGTTCGGGCGTCTCATGGCGACGGATTGTGTTCCACCCCGGGCATGCCTGGCAACCGGGCCGCCCGGCGAATCGTCGGGCCGGGCGCGCGGACGGCCCCGGGGAGCGGGGGTCTTCGGCGGCGGCGAACTTGACCCCGGGCGACGGCCGGAGCGTATCATCAGGCCGCAGGAGAATCCGCTGTCCACAGGCGTTCAGCAGACGGACCGGCACGCCGGCGCTCACGCGGGCCCCGTGCGCCGCCGGCGGGGGAACCGATGCACCGACTCACGATACTCGCCGCCGCCCTCTTCTTCGCCGGCCCGCAGCTGGCCGGCGGTCAGGCCATGACGCCGCGCCGACCGCCCGCGAGTCCCGCGCGGGCGCCGAATCCCGGCACGGCCTCGTCGGATGGCCTCGTGACGCGGGGCCCCGGCGTTTATCCCGGCGATCCGCGCGAGGACTTCGCGCCCGATCTGCGCATCGACGGCACGACGTACCGGAACCTGGCGCGCCTCCGCCCCGCGTATCACTCCAGCTCCTACGACTACAACCTGACGGCGCAGCTCGTCACCGACGGCATTGTCGAGACGGTCCTGCCCCGCACCGTCGTGGTCGCCACGTGGCAGCAGGGCCTGCTCGGCGCCGGGTCGCCGAGCCTGCCCGGCCAGCTTGGGCAGGGGCCGCTCGGCGGCTACTCGCGGCAGCAGATGGTCTGGCCCAGGCACAAGCGCGAGTGGGCCCTCGACGAGAACTGGGTCACCTCCTACACGCTCCGCGGCCCGCGCGTGTGGATCCAGCTCGAGCTGCGGGGCGGCGCCGAGCCCCTCGCCTTCGACGAGGTCCGCGCGCAGGCCACGGTGGCTGCGCTGAGTCCGGGCCCGGAGAACTGGACCTGCTCGGTGCTCGGCTCCGACGACGGCCTGGCGTGGGTTCCCCTGGGAGAGCGCTCCGGCCTGACGGCGGCCGGCGGCGACATCTTCGCGGCTGTCGGCCTGCGGTCGCTGTCCCGCCACCGGCTCATTCGCGTCGTGTTCGACGATCCGCGCGCGGTGTCGTGGGAGATCCGCGATGTCGGCTTCCGCCGCGGCGGCGGCGCCGTGCGCCCCGGCGGGCCGCACCAGTTCTCCAGCGCGTGGATGAGCGCGGGGCGCGGCGAGGAGTGGGTCTACGTCGATCTTGGCGCCCGGTGCGTGTTCGACCGCGTGAAGCTGCACTGGCTCGCCCGGCCTGCCGAGGCCGCGCTCCAGGTCTCGGACGATGCCTCCTCGTGGCGCACGGTCCGCGCGCTTGCGGGCGGGGGCGGCCTGGACGAGGTGGCGTTCGATCCGGCGGTGCGCGCCCGCTACGTCCGCGTGTCGATGACGAAGCCCGCCAGCTCGGCAGGCTATGTGCTGACGGAGATGGAGGTGTTCGGGCGGGGCGGCCCGGTGCCGGTGCCCAAGCCGCTCGGCCCCCGGAAGGCCGACGGGCGGCTGGACCTTGCCGGCGGCCGGTGGCGCATCCAGCGGGACTCGCTCGTGGGGGCCGGTGGCCCCGCGCTCGCCACGGCGGGGTTCGACGACGCCTCGTGGGTGGCCGCGACGGTGCCGGGCACGGCGCTCGTCAGCTACCTGAACGCGGGCGCGCTGCCGGACCCGAACTACGGCGACAACCAGCTGATGATCTCGGACGCGTTCTTCCACGCGGACTTCTGGTACCGCACGGAGTTCGACGCGCCTTCGCCCGGCGCCGGGCGGCGGCGCTGGCTCGCCTTCGACGGCGTCAACCTGAACGCCGACGTCTTCCTCAACGGCGCGCCGCTCGGCCGCATCGAGGGCGGGTTCATGCGCGCGCGGTTCGACGTCACCGGCAAGCTGCGTGACGCCGGCAACGCCCTCGCCGTTCGCGTCGAGAAGACCACCGCGCCCGGCAGCGTGAAGGAGAAGACGTTCGAGAGCCCGGACAAGAACGGCGGGGCGCTCGGCGCGGACAACCCGACCTACCACGCGTCGATCGGCTGGGACTGGATCCCGACCATCCGCGGCCGCAACACGGGCATCTGGAACGACGTCTACCTGACCGACAGCGGCCCCGTCACCATCGACCACCCCTCGGTCACGACCGTGCTGCCCCTGCCCGACACTTCGCGCGCCGACGTGCGCCTGACGGCCGAACTGCGCAACCACGCCGATGTTCCCGTATCGGGCGTCCTGCGCGGGCGTTTCGGCGACGCCGCCTTCGAGGCCCCGGTCACGCTGCCGGCCGGCGGCTTCGAGGAGGTCGTCTTCGATCCGTCGAACGCCCCGGCGCTGCGCGTGTCGGCGCCGAGGCTCTGGTGGCCGAACGGGTACGGCGATCAGCCGCTGTACGACGTCGAGCTCGCCTTCACCGCGGGCGGCGCCGCCGGGCCGTCGGACACGAAGCGGTTCAAGGCCGGCGTCCGCCAGTTCACCGCGAGCTTCGATCACGGGGCGCTGCGGATGTGGATCAACGGCCGCCGCTTCATCCCGCGCGGCGGCAACTGGGGCTTTCCCGAGTCGATGCTGCGGTACCGCGGGCGCGAGTACGACGCGGCCGTCCGCTACCACAAGCACCTGAACTTCAACATGATCCGCAACTGGGTCGGCCAGACGGGCGACGACGAATTCTACGACGCCTGCGATCGCCACGGCATCGTCGTCTGGCAGGACTTCTGGCTGGCCAATCCCTGGGACGGCCCCGACCCGGCGTCGCACGGCGTTTTCATGGCGAATGCGGAGGACCTCGTCAACCGGATCCGCACGCACCCGTCCGTCGGCCTTTACTGCGGGCGCAACGAGGGCTACCCGCCGAAGCCCCTCGACGATGCCATCCGGCGCCTCCTGGCGGAGCGGCACGGGGACCTGCCCTACCTCTCCAGCTCGGCCGACGACTACGCGAGCGGGCACGGCCCGTACCGGGCGATGCCGGTCAACGACTACTTCCTGCGGCGGGCCGCGCCCAAGCTGCACAGCGAGATGGGCATGCCGAACGTCATGACCATCGACAGCCTGAGGGCGATGCTGCCCGACGCGTCGCTGTGGCCGCTCGGCCGGCTGTACGGGCTGCACGACTTCTCGCTCGAGGGCGCCCAGGGCGGCGCGTCGTTCCTCGAGCGGATCCAGCGGAGCTACGGCGCCGCCGACAACGCCGCGGACTGGTCCACGCTGGCGCAGTTCGTCAACTACGAGGGCTACCGCGCCATGTTCGAGGCGCAGAGCCGCAACCGCATGGGCCTGCTCATCTGGATGAGCCACCCCGCGTGGCCCTCGCTCGTCTGGCAGACCTACGACTACTACCTCGAGCCCACGGCCGCCTACTTCGGCGCGCGCAAGGGGGCCGAGCCGCTCCACATCCAGTGGAACCCGGCGACCGAGGCCGTCGAGGTGGTGAATTACAGCGCCGGAGACGCGCCGGGCCTGACCGCGCGCGCGGAGGTGCGCAGCATCGACGGCAGCCTGATCTGGGAGAAGTCGGCGGCGCTCGACAGCAAGGAGGATTCCACACTGTCGGTCATCGACATGGAGTACCCGCTCGGGACGAGCCCGGTCCACTTCATCCGCCTGGCGCTCGCGCGCGGCAGCGAGACGCTGTCGGAGAACTTCTACTGGCGTGGGCTCGAAGACGGGAACTTCCTGCAGCTGCGGGATCTGCCGAAGGCCGCGATCGACGCGGCGACCACGGTCACCGGCACGCCCGAGGGGTATCGGCTGGACACCGAACTGGTCAACCGCTCGAGCGCGCCGGCCATCATGGTCAGGCTGAAGGCGGTGCGCGCCTCGTCCGGCGACCGGATCCTGCCGGTCCTCTACAGCGACAACTACGTCTCGCTGATGCCCGGCGAGCGCCGCACGATCACGGCCGAGGTCACCCGCGCGGACGCCCGCGGAGAGCGCCCGCGCATGGTCGTCGAGGGGTTCAACATCGGCGCGGCGGGCCCGGAGCGTCCGCGGCGCTAGCGCGGGTTCGGCGCCGGCGCCCGAGCCGCTCCCGGGCCGGGGCCGGCGACGGGCCGCTTCCAGTGGTCGTTGTCGATGTGCGCCTCGCGCATGAGATCCGCGATGCGCCCGACGATCCCCGGCTGGCGCGCGGCCAGGTCGGCCGCCTCGGCGGGATCGGCCGCGAGGTCGTAGAGCGCGATCGGCGCGTCTGGCGACTTCAGGCGGATCCCCTTCCAGCGGCCCTCGAGCAGGACCGCCTGGCTGAAGCCGCCCTCGTAGAACTCCCAGTAGAGGTACTCGTGCGAGGCCTGCCTTCCGCGGCCGAGAAGCGTCGGCACGAGGCTGAGGCTGTCAATCCGCGCCGGCGGCCGGGCGCCCGCCAGCTCGGCGAGGGTCGCCATCATGTCGCCGAAGTAGCCGACGTGCGCCGCCGTCGTGCCGGGCGCGATCCGGCCGGGCCAGCGCGCGATGAACGGGACGCGGATCCCGCCGTCGGTCAGGCTGCGCTTGATGCCGCTGAACGGGCCGTTCGCGTCGAAGAAGTCCGGATCGTACGCCGGCCCGCCCTCGTTGTGCGGGCCGTTGTCGCTCGTGAAGATGACGAGCGTGCGGCGGTCGAGGCCGAGCCGCCGCACGTGCGCGATCAGTTCGCCGATGTGCCCGTCCATCCGCGTGATCATCGCCGCCTGGCCCTTGAGCGGGCCGGCCCAGTCCCGCGCCGCGTAGGGGCCGTAGTCGGGCACCTCCTGGCCGTCCCCGAGGACGCGGGCCCGCTCGTTGTTCGCGTGCGGAACGGTCAGCGAGAGGAGCAGGAAGAACGGCCGGTCCCGGCTCCGATCGAGGAACGCGCGCGCCTCGTCGAAGAAGAGGTCGTTGGCGTACTGCACGCGGCGGGTCGCGTAGCCCGCGCCCGGCACCTGGCCGACCGGCGTCACGACGTTGGGAAGCGCGATCCGCTGCGTGTTCCGCCAGAGGAAGTCGGGATAGTGGTTGTGCGCGTGCGTCTGGTTGACGACGCCGTAGAACTCGGAGAAACCCTGACGGGTCGGCTCCCCCGCCGATCCGATCTCGCCGAGCCCCCACTTGCCGACGAGGGCCGTGGCGTAGCCGGCCTGCTGCAGCACGCGGGCGACGGTCGCCTCGCCCGGGGCCAGCGTCTGCGCCTCGTCGTTCCCCGCGCCCGCGTTCCCGCGCACCCGGGTGTGCCCCAGGTGCTGCCCGGTCATGAGCACGCTGCGCGACGGCGCGCAGACGGTGGAGCCCGCGTAGAACTGCGTGAAGCGGATCCCCTCGGAAGCCATCCGGTCGAGGTTCGGCGTCTGGATGATCCGCTGCCCGTACGCGCCGACGTCGCCGTAGCCGAGATCGTCGGCCAGGATGACGATGACGTTCGGGCGCGGCGCGGGCTGGGCGGCGGCAGCGCCGGCCGCCAGGAGCAGGCAGCCGGCCGCCAGCGGCACGACGACGGCGCGGCGCGGCATGGTCCGTCCGCTCCGCCGTCAGACCGCGTCGGGCACCGTGAACGGCGCCCGGTACTTCCGCGTCAAGTGCGCGTTGGCTTCCTCGTCGCCCTTCACGAGCTCCGTCGCCGGATCGATCTCCAGCACGCGGTTGACCCGCGCGCCCGTGAGCGCGTAGTGCGAGAGGGCCGAGGACCAGTGCCCCTCGGCGGCCGGCGCGTTGAGGGCGGCCATGTCGCGGCTGCGGACGCACTCGACGAAGTTGCGATAATGGTTCAGGTCCGACCCGTCCTCCCGCTCCTTCACCAGCGTGTTCTGACGGCCCTCGTACATCTTGTAGCCGCCGTAGCCCGGGAAGCTCATCCACCCCTTCTCGCCGAAGAACATCACCCCGAACTCGCGGCCGCCGGCCTCGTCGTTCGTCATCCAGGGGCGCACTTCGAGCGTCATCATCTTGTCCTGGCCGTCCTTGCCCTTGAACATGAAAGACGTCGACGACACGTCGAAGATCTGCTTCGCGTCGTCCCAGAGCAGCCTGCCGCCCATCGACGTCACCCGGTACGGCAGGCCGACGCCGAGCCCCCAGCGCGCGGCATCGACCTGGTGGATGCCCTGGTTGCCGATGTCGCCGTTGCCGTAGGCCCAGTGCCAGTGCCAGTTGTAGTGCACGAACACGCCGTCGCCCTTGGCGTCGACGATGAAGGGCTCTTCCTGGGCCGGCCCCTGCCACACGTTCCAGTCCAGTTCCTTGGGCGGCTGGCCGGGCCGGCCCTTCCCGATGTCCGGGCGCCACTTGTAGCAGACGCACCGGGCCAGGTAGACCTTGCCGATGGCGCCCTCGTGCAGCAGCCTGATGCCCTCCTGGAACCCCGGGTTGCTGCGCAGCTGCGTGCCGTGCTGCACGATCCGGCCGTACTTCTTCACCGCCTCGACGACGCGCTTGCCTTCGAAGACGTTGTGCGTCATCGGCTTCTCGACGTACACGTCCTTGCCGGCCTGGCAGGCCCAGATCGTGGCCAGCGAGTGCCAGTGGTTCGGCGTGGCGATGGAGATCGCGTCCACGTCCTTGTCCTCGAGGACGCGGCGGATGTCCTGCTCCACCTTCGGGGCGGCCTTGGCCTTGTCGGTGAAGAACGCCTTGACGGTCGGCGCGAACAGCCGCGCATCGGGATCGCACAGCGTGACGACCTCGACGCGCTCGAGCCGGTCGTAGTCGCCGATGTGGGACTTGCCGCGCCCGTTGAGCCCCAGCACGGCGATCCGGAGGCGGTCGTTCGCGCCGGCCCAGGCGGTCCTGGACGTGCCCAGCAGCACGGTTGCCGCGGCGGCGCGCTTGACGAAGTCCCTGCGTGTGATGTCTTTCATGCTGATCGTCCTCCCTGCGGATCCGACGAAGCCCGCTGCCGGCGAGGCCTATTCTACCCGCCCGGCGGCGGAGGAGATCGCGGCCGCGCCGCCCCCCGGTCCGGCCCTTCGGAGGAGGCCGTGCTCCGCGCGAGTTGAAGCCGCGCCGGCGACCTGCGATACTACCCGCCGTCAGGCCGGCCGACGGAGGCCGGGAAACCTCCCGGCCGCGCCCGCGGCCGGGCCAGGCTCGCGAGCCGGCGCTGGCGCCCCGCAGCGAGGAGAGTGCTCATGGAACCCAGGAAGCCGTTCACTGAAGCCGCCGGCGGGTTGCCCACCCGCCGCGAGTTCCTGCACCAGGCCGCGGCAGCAGCCGGGACCGTCGGTGCGCTCACGATCCTGCCCGGCCGCGTGTTCGGCGGGCAGCGCAAGCTCGCGCCGAGCGACAAGCTCAACCTCGGCGCCGTCGGCGTCGGGGGCATGGGCGGATCGAACCTCAGCCGCTGCGAGACGGAGAACATCATCGCGCTGTGCGACGTGGACTCGGCGCTCGCGGCCAAGACCTTCGGGAAGTACCCGAACGCGCGGCGGTACGGCAACTACCGCGAGATGTTCGACAAGGAGAAGGACCTCGACGCGGTCATCGTCGCCACCCCCGATCACACCCACGCCGTTGTCGCCATGGCGGCGATGCAGCGCGGCCTCCACGTCTACGTGCAGAAGCCCATCGCCCACGCCGTGTGGGAGGCGCGGCTGATGACCGAGACGGCCCGCAAGCACAAGATCTCGTCGCAGATGGGCAACCAGGGCCATTCGGGCGAGGGGCTCCGGCTCATCTCGGAGTGGGTCGCCGCCGGGGCGCTCGGCCAGATCAAGGAAGTCCACGCCTGGACGAACCGGCCTGTGTGGCCGCAGGGCGTCGAGGTGGAGCGGCCGAAGGACACGCCGCCCGTGCCGGCCACGATGGACTGGGACGAGTGGATCGGCCCGGCGCCGAGCCGGCCGTTCCACCCCACCTATCACCCCGGCCGCTGGCGCGCGTGGTGGGACTTCGGCACCGGCTCGCTCGGCGACATGGGCTGCCACATCCTCGACCCGGTCTTCGCGGCGCTGGACCTCAAGTACCCGATCAGCGTCGAGGGCTGCATCTCGACCTACTGGGAGGAGTTCTGGAAGCTCGTCGAGCCGAAGAACGAGACGTACCCGCGCTCGACCATCGTGCGCTACAACTTCCCGGCTCGGAAGAACATGCCGCCGCTCCAGCTGACGTGGTGGGACGGCGGGCTGATGCCCGCCCGGCCGGCCGAGCTGGAAGTGGGGCGCAAGCTGGGCGATGACGACGGCGGCGTGCTGCTCGTCGGGAGCGAGGCGACTCTCATGGCCGGCTGCTACGGCCGCAGTCCGCGCCTGATTCCCGAGACGCGCATGAGAGACTTCACGCAGCCGGCGAAGACGCTGGAGCGCGTGCCGAAGGGCGAGGACGGCCACGAGCAGGATTGGATCCGCTCCTGCAAGGACGGCAAGCCCTCTTCGTCGAACTTCGACTACTCCGGCCCGCTCTCCGAGATGGTCCTCATGGGCAACCTCGCGGTGCGGTTCCCGGGGCGCCTGCTGCTGTGGGACGGCGAGGCGATGAAGGTGACCAACGACGAGGAGGCCAACGCCTACGTGCGCCGTCAGTACCGCGAGGGATGGAAGCTGTGAGCGCGGGGCGCTGATTGCGGCGGCGCGCTCCTGCGGCGGGCCCGTTCGCGCGGCGGCGGCCCGCCCGGCGCGCCCTCGCCGCCCGGGCCGCACCATGAGCGATCTCCAGCAGTCCCTCCGGCCGGCCTCGTCGAGGCGCGTGACGCGGGTGCTCGCGCACGGCGAGGAGCACCCGCTCGCCCAGGCCAGCCGCCTCGCGTCGCGCTTCCAGCTCGCCCGCCCGGTCGAGGCGCACGACTTCGCCGAGAAGGGCAACATCAACCAGCACACCTATCTCGTCTTCGCCGGCCCGGGCGAGCCGGCGGCGTACCTGCTCCAGCGGATCAACGAGCGCGTCTTCACGCGCCCCCGGTCGGTCATGCGCGCCATGATCGCCTCGATCGAGGCGCAGCGGGCCGCGCTGGCAGAAGGCCGCCTCCCGGCCGGCGACGAATGGGAGACGATCACGCTCCTCGGCACGCGCGACGGCCGGCCGTACCTGGACGTCGAGAGCCATCGGGGCCCCAGCTGCTGGCGCCTGATGGCCAAGATCCCCGAGTCGCGCACGTTCAAGAGCCTCGGCGAGATCGCCGAGCCGGCCGAGCGCCTGCGCGTCGCGTCCGAGGCCGGCCGCGGCCTCGCCATCTACGGCGATCTCACGTGCCGGATGCGCACCGACAACCTGGAAAACCCGCTGCCCGGCTACCGGGACACGCGCCTGTACTACAGTCAGCTCCGCTCGGTCCTCGCCGGCTGCCGGACGGCGGCCGACGCCGGCGATCTGATTCCCGCCGACCCCGTGCTCCGGCAGAGCGCCGAGGAGCACTTTCTCGTGCACCTCGACGAGCCCGAGTACCGGCGTCGCGTGGACGACGCCGGCTTCCGCCCCTGGATAGACCTGGTCAGCAGCGAGGAGGCGTTCGCCCTGACGCTGCTCGAGGGCATGGAGTCCGGCCGGATCCGCCGCCTGGCGATCCACGGCGACACCAAGCTCGACAACTTCCTCTTCTCGACGCGCACGGGGCGCGTCAAGGCCCTCATCGACCTCGACACGATCATGCCGCACACGTGGCTGGCCGACTGGGGCGACATGGTGCGGTCGCTCGTGAACGTGGCGGGCGAGAAGGAGCGCGACCTGTCCCGGGTGGACGTGGACATGGACGTCTACCGCGCCGTCGCGCGCGGCTTCCTCTCGGCCGCCCGCGAGGTGACGCCCGAAGAGGTCGGCCTGATGGCCGACGCGCCGCAGATCATCGCCCTCGAGCTGGGCCTCCGGTTCCTCGCCGACTACCTGCGCGGCGACAGCTACTTCAAGCTCGGCCCGGCGGATCCGCCCGACTTGAACCGCGTGCGCGCCATGGCCCAGCTCGCGCTCTTCCGGAAGCTCCGCGAGAAGGCCGGCGACGCCAGGGCGTTCATCGACCGCCTGCGGGCGGCGAAGGAAGGGGCCTGACGTGGCGCTGCGCGAGCTCAAGATCGGCGCATCCGGGGTGCGCGGCGTGGTGGGCGACGCGCTGACGCCCGAGCTGATCGTGAACTTCGCCTGCGCGTTCGGGACGTGGTGCGGCGGCGGCCCGGCGGTCATCGCGCGCGACACGCGCCGGTCGAGCGCGGCCTTCCGGGCGGCGGTCGTCTCCGGGCTGCTCTCGACGGGCTGCCGCGTCGTCGATCTCGGCGTCGGCCCGAGCCCGCTGGCGTCCTTCGCCATCCGCGAGCTCGGCGCGTCCGGGGGCATCGTCGTCACGGGCAGCCACAACGACGCGCGCTGGAACGCGCTGAAGTTCTTCGGGCCGGACGGGGCGCTCCTCAACGCGGCCAAGAACGAGGAGCTCCTCGACGTCTACCACGGCGGGGCCTTCGCGCGCGCGGCCTGGGACCGCCTGCGCCCGGTCGAGGAGGCGCGGGGCATCGAAGACCGCTACCTCGAGCACCTGGCGAGCGCCCTGGATGTCGCGTCAATCCGGGAGCGGCGGTTCCGGCTGGCCGTCGACTTCACGAACGGCGCGTGCGGCGCGGCCGCATCGCGCTTCCTCGACATGCTGGGGTGCACGCTGCTTCCGGTGAACGCGGAGCCCACCGGCGAGTTCGCGCACCCGCCGGCGCCGACGGCAGCGAACATGCGGCAGGTCGCCACCCTCGCGCGCTGCTTCCACGCCGACGCCGGCGCCGCCCTCAACGTGGACGGCGACCGGATTGGCTTCGTCACGGCGGAAGGCGCGGCGCTGTCGGAAGAGTACTCCCTCGCGCTGGCGGCGATGGCCCGCCTGCGCCGCAGGCCGGGGCCGGTCGTGACGAGCCTCTCGACCTCGGCGATGGTCGAGGCGCTGGCCCGGGCCTGCGGGCAGCGCGTCATCCGGGGCCCCGTCGGCGAGAGCCAGGTTGTCGATCTGGGCCTCGCGGAAGGCGCCGTGCTGGCTGGCGAAGGCAGCGGCGGGGTGGCCGTGCTGCCGCACGGCGTCGCCTACGACGGCCTGCTCGCCCTCGGCCTGGTGCTCGAGGAGATGGCGACGAGCGGCAGGACCCTCGCCGAACTGGCCGGATCCCTGCCGACGCTCCACATGCGGAAGCGCGAGCTGCCGAGCCCGCCGAACCTCGTCTACCGGGTGATCGAGCGCTTCCGCCGGCACCATGCGCACGAGAACCCAGACTGCACCGACGGCGTCCGCCTCGCCTGGGGCGACGCGTGGCTGCACGTGCGCGCGTCGGGCACGGAACCCCTCCTCCGCATCATCGCCGAGGCTCCGGACCCGGCGCGGGCCGAGGCCCTGGTGGAAGAGGCCGCGGTCTTCGCCCGCCGGGCCGCATTCGGGTACGACGGGAGCTGAGTCGATGGCGCAGCGCCTCTCGCTGAAGATCGGGCATTCGGGCGTGCGGGGCATCGTCGGCGAGACGCTGACCCCTCAGCTTGTGACGAGCTTCGCCGCGGCCTTCGGGACGTATTGCGGGGCCGGGCCCATCCTCATCGGGACCGACACCCGGCCGTCGGGCGACATGCTGAAGCAGGCCGCCATCGCGGGCCTGCTGAGCGTGGGCTGCACGCCGATTGACACGGGCGTCGCGCCGCTCCCGTCACTGATGCTGCACGTCGGCGAGGCCGGCGCCTTCGGCGGCATTTCGGTCGGCGGCGGCCCCGGCTCGCCGGCGTGGAACGCGCTGCGCTTCATCAGCGCCGAGGGCCGCGCGCTGCGGGCCAACCAGGCGGCCGAGCTGACGGACCTCTACCACCAGGGCGTCTATCCGCGCGTCGGCGCGCTCGAGATGTCCGATCTCCGTGCCGACGCGTCCTCGGCGGCGCGCCACCTGGCCGCCGTGACGCGCGCCGTCGACGCCGATCGGATCCGATCGCGCCGCTTCACGGTCGCGCTCGCCGAGGGCGGCGGGGGCGCGGAAGGGCCGGCGCGCCGGATGCTGGAGGCGCTCGGCTGCGACGTGGTCTCCCTCGACCTGCCCGTGCGGGACGCCGCGTCGGAGGAGGCCGGGACCGAAGAGGCCAGCGTCGCGCGCCTGGCCGACCTCGTGCGCGGCTCCGGGGCCGACGCCGGCTTCGCCATCGACGGCGACGCCGTGCGGCTGGCCGCCGTGGACGAGCGCGGCACGCCGCTCGGCCGCGACGCGTCGGTCGCCCTGGTCGTCGGGCGATGGCTCGAGCGCAAGGCGGGGCCCGTCGTCGTCAGCGTCGCGACGAGCCGGATGGTGGACGATGCGGCGGCCCGCTTCGGCGTCGCCGTCCATCGCTCGCCCGTCGGCGAGCCGAACGTGGTGGCGGCCATGCAGGAACGCGGCGCCGAGCTCGGCGGCGAAGGCGACGGAGGCGTGGTGGTGCTGCCGATCAACGCCTGCCGGGACTCGTTCGCGGCCATGGCGGTCATCCTCGAGTCGGCGGCGGTGTCCGGCGCGACGCTGAGCGGCTTGCGCGAGCGGCTGCCCCGTTATGCGATCCTCCGCGACCGCCTGCTGTGCCCCGCGCGCGACATCGCGCCATCGCTGCGGCTGGTCCGGAACCTGTACCGCGGCGAGCGGATCGACCTCATCGACGGCGTGCAGGTGAGGTGGCCGGACCGCTGGCTCCTCGTCCGGCCGTCGACGACCGAGCCCGTCCTCCGCATCATGGCCGAGGCGCCGAGCGCGACGGAAGCGCGCGCGCTGGTGGACAGCGTCCTCGATCTCCTCAGCCCCGGCGTCTGAAGGGGTCGGGACGATTTTCAGCACGCTGCGCCCGGCAGCGACAAGATCGTCATCGTCAGCAGGCCAGGCCCGCTACTCCGGCGCGACGTCTTTGCGCGCCTCCGCGGCGGCCACCATCTGCCGCCAGTAGGAGGCGAGGAACGGCGGGTGCGCGAGGCTGTCGCGGACGTACGACCGGTCCGCGCGGGAGAGATCGAGCACCGCGGTGATCATCTCTTCCTGGTAGTGGCCCGCTTCGGCAAGCGGGAGGCCGTTCGGCTCCCTGATGAACGACGACCCGCTCGACGTCTGCTTTCCGTCGGGCGACTGGCCGATCGTGTTCGCCACGCAGTGGAAGATCTTCGAGTTCGGGCCGACGGGCTGCTGAGCGCGTCCCGACGTGCGCTTCCAGCAGACGGCCTCGACCTCGTCGGTGCTGTTCGATGGGTGGAAGAGGATCTGCGCGCCAGCCATCGCCGGGATGCGGTACAGCTCGGGATGCCGGCCGTCGCGGCAGATGACGAGCGTGCAGCGGACGCCGTCGATCTCGAACAGCGACAGCTTGTCGCCGCCGCGGCAGTACTGCTGCTCGTCGCGGCCGGCCATGTGGACCTTCGCGTATTCGTGCACGATCGCGCCGGACGGGTCGATGACGTGGGCGAGGTTCAGGAACCGGTCGCTGGTTTTCCGGATCGTGCCGGCGATCACCCAGATGCCGCGATCGCGCGCCTCGGCCCGCACGGCGTCGAGCGCCCCGTCGACCTCCGCCGGCTCGAGGCCGATCGCGTAGGGAAAGTAGTAGCCCGTCAGCGACGCCTCAGGGAAGAGCACCACTCGGCTGCCGGCCCTGGCCGCGGCGCCGATGTAGTGCACCGTCCGCTCGAGGTTGAACCCGAGCGGCTTCGCCCAGTGCAGCTGGACGCAGGACACTTGCAGGGTCGCCGGCGCGGATGCACGCGCGGCCGGGGCTTCATTCTGTGCCACGGACTCCTCCAGGATGGGCCCGAACCGCCGGACGCCCGGCGCGGCGCCTCTCTTCTACACCTTCTCGGGAACGACGAAGGGCGGCCGGTACTCGTCGCGAAGGAGCCGGTTGGCCCACGCGCCCATGTCGAACGCCGACTGCGTGGCGAACCGCTCGTCCGCCGGCACAAGGTCCAGCACCGGCCCCGACGTCACGGCGGCCGTCGCGGCATCGACGCCATTGGCCGCCAGGTGGCTGACAAAGCGCTCGAAGGCCTCCGCCACGTCGGCCCGCGAGGCGGCCCGGGCCCTCACTTCGGCGGCCGACATCTCGGTGCCGAGGCGGTACGAGATGTTGCCCAGATGGCACAGCGCCGACGAGTAGTGGGCGCCCAGGACCGGCGCCTTCAGTTCCTCGGGCTTCCGGCTGCGGACCGCCGCGATGAAGTTCTCGACGTGCGCGCCGCCGCCCGTGCTCGGGAGCCCTCTCACGCGCTTCCCGGCCTGGTCGTAGATCGCGCCGCCTCCCGACCCGCCTGCGAAATACCCCTGCTCGCACTCGATGACGATCCCGACCCGCACGCCGCGGTACTGATCCATGTAGTTGGCGCCCGCCTGCTGCGGCAGCCCGCGCACCTCGAAGATGATCGGGGCCGACGGGTAGTCGTAGACGGCGATCTGCGTATTGGGCGTCGTCGCATCGTCGACGTAGCCGTAGCGCCCGCCGATGCTGAGCACCCGCCGCGGCAGGCCTTCCTCGCCGAGCATCCACCGGCACATGTCCATCTCGTGGATCCCCTGGTTGCCGATGTCGCCGTTGCCGGTGGGCCAGACCCAGTGCCAGTCGTAGTGCAGTTCCTTGCGCCGCAGGGGCTCGAGCGGGGCCGGTCCGCAGAACAGGTCGTAGTGCACCCCGGGCGGGATGGGCTGCGGGCCGTTCACCCGGCCGATCGTGTCCCGCCGCTTGTAGCAGAAGCCGCGGGCGCAGAGGATCTTTCCCAGCCCGCCGCCGCGCAGCAGGGCGGCCAGCTCGATGAGGGCCTCGTCCGATCTCGACTGCGTGCCCGCCTGAACGATGCGGCCGTACTTCGCCGCGGCTTCGACCACCTTGCGGCCCTCCCACACGCTGTGGGAGACGGGCTTCTCCACGTACACGTCCTTGCCCGCCTGGCAGGCCCAGACGGCCATCAATGCGTGCCAGTGGTTGGGCGTCGCGATGACCACGGCGTCCACGTCCTGCCGCTCCAGCAGCCGGCGGACATCCACCTCCCTGGCCACCTGGACGCCTTCGGCGGCCAGGCCGTCGGCGGCCTTCGCCAGGATGCCTTCGTCGATGTCGCAGAGCGCCGCGATGCGGACGCCGGGCACCTGCTTGAACATCTGGATGTGGTGGGCGCCCTTGCTTCTCACGCCGACAATCGCCACGCGCACGGCGTCGTTGGCCCCGACGGGGCCCGCCCGCGCCGTCCGCGCGAACGCGCCGCACGCCGAAAGACCGCCAACCACGCTCTGCACCAGGAAGTCACGGCGGCTGACCTTGTGTGTCACGGGCGTTCCTCACCTGCCGTCTCCGTCATAGTACCGCCGATCGGGCGCGAGGGCCACGCGCCGGCGGCGAGTCGGCCACGCCGGCTGCGCGCGCTTCATTCGGGCTTCTCCGGCTGGCCCTTGCCGGATCACGAGGACGGCTCTGTGCCGGCGGGCGCGTCCGCCGCCGGGACTGCGAGAGTGATGGCCGCTGGCAGGGCCGCCGCCCCGGGGCATCGCAGGCGCCCCGGCGAGACGGGCCTGGCGCGCTCGTCAGAAAAGCTCCGAGGGCGCGGCGGACATTCGGCGGGCATCAGGGGCCGATGGCGCTCCCGCACCGCTCCCCGAGCCTGAGACTCCGACGCGTTTCGCGACGAAGAGCTGCCCTCCAGGCTCGGCAGCAGCCGATTCCAGCTCCCAGGCGTCGCGGATGAGCCGGTCCAGGAGCCAGCCCGACCCGGCAGCGTACACGCCGAACTCCGGGTGCGTCGACGTGAAGCCCTGGTAGTCGGCGACGTTCAACGGCGCCCAGCGGGCCAATGCCAGCAGGCCCCGGTCAATCGTGTCCGAACCAGTGAAGGCCGCGGCCTCGCGGGGATCCGCCAGGAACCAGAGTCGCCCGCGCAAGGCGGGCGGCGAGTAGTACCACAACTGCAGGAACATCAAGCCGCCGGTCACCGCAACGGGCCTCGGCCCGCGCAGGGCCGACATCAGGACGGGGCGCGTGTCGGCGGGGCTGGCAGGCTCCGCGCCCGGTCTGATGAGGCTCTCTGCGCTCGTCGCAGCGAAACCGGCAACCAGCACCAGCGCGAAGGCAAGCCGAGCCAGCGTCGCGCCACGGCTAAGGTACCAGACAGCCAGAGGCATCGCGAGCGCGGCGCCAATCGAGGCCGGCAGCGCGTAGCGAGGCACGAAGGCCCCGCCGACCGCCGAGGCGGCTGCAATCTCGATCACCGGCAGCAGGAGGCATGCGGCGACTGCGGCGATCTCGTGCGCCGGCATTCCCCTGCCGTCCGCGCGCGCGCGCGTCCATCGGCCCGCCACGGCGATGACGAGAGCGAGGAGCGCCGCGCCGGCGACCAGCGGACCGAGCAGCTCGTGCAGCACGAACGCATATGCGGCGGCGACGCCGACGTCGGCCGCCCGGCCCCAGAAGTGGGCCGACTGCGCCGCCGCGCTCCGCACCAACACCAGCAGGGGCGCGCAGCACGCCACTGACACGGCGGCAGCCGTGCATACGCCCGCATCGGGCCGCCTGCGACCGATCGCGCGGACGATCTCGCCTGCCGCAACCGGCGCGAGCGCGAACGCGCCGAAATAGTGGCTCCAGCAGGCGCCGACCAGGGCGATGGTGAGGAGGGGCAAGAACAGCCTGCGGTGCCTGCCGCCGGCCGCTTCACTCCATGAGTACAGCGCCAGCATGAAGAACCCGAGCAGCAGCCCGTAGCCTCTCGCCTCATACCCGTACCGGAAGGCAGCCGTGCACGAGACGAGCACCACCGCCGCCGCGCCGAGGCTGGTGCCGGCACGCCTGCGGACGAACGCGAAGAGCAGGCCGACCATCAGCAGCGTTCCTGCCATCGCCGCGATGCGCGTGCTCACGGGCCCGACACCGACGGTCTCGTGCACGACTCGCGTGACCAGCGTGTTCAGCGGAGGCGCCAGATCGGCGCCGTCCCGTGTGGCCGTCCAGACCTGCCCCCAGGACGGAAGGCGGGAGAGGAGGATCGTGACGACCTCGTCGTGCCAGAACGGCTTCCGCTGCGCGGCCGCCATCGTAACCGTCAGCCACGCTCCTGCCAGGGCAAGGAGGACGACCGCGCGCCATCGGTCGAGCGCGGCCTCTGCGCCTGCGGCCAGCGGCTCTGCAAGCAACGCACGGAGAATGCGGACCAGCCGCGGGGCGGCCATCGGCTGCTCTTTCACACCCGGCGGCTGCGTGGTGGATCGGGCGTCACGCCGGAATCTTCCGCGGATGCACGCCGGAAGTCAACGACGCAACCGCACGAGGCCCGTCGCGCCGGCGGCCGTCCCGCGCGCGTGGCGGCGTCGACGCGGGATTGGCGCGGCTGGCTCCCGTGCGGCCGGCGCAGATCCCTTGCCCGGGGCTTGTCGCCCGCGCAGGTTTCGATGGCGGGGCCGCCTCCCTCGACAGGTTGACGCTCCGTGTATGATCGGCGCTTGGACCTTGCCAAGCGGTGCCCAGCATGACGCCCCACGCTCATGGCGGAACCCGAGCGACGGCAGCGGGGCTCTGCCTCGCGTTGTTCGTCGCCTACAACGCCAACGGCCGTGAGATCGGGAGCTACGACAGCCTGCCCACCAAGCTGGCCGCGCGGGAATTCCTGCTCCGGGGAACGTTGAAGCTGAACTACGCGGTCGGGGCATTGCCGGAGCTGGCCCAGCGCTGGGGATTCGTGCTTGGGAAGGATGGCTCCTACCGTTCCGTGTACTCGCCGGCGCCATCCATCATCGCGGCCGGCCTCACGTGGCCCTTCTCGAAGTCGGGGATCGTCAATCTTCGAGCCCCGCGCGCGCCGGCGCTCATGGCCAAGGCGACCGCCTCTCTGCTGGTTGCGCTGGCGGCCGCCCTGGCGTTCATCAGCGCCCGGCAGCGACTGCCGCAAGGTCGGGCGCTGTTCCTGGCCATCGGCCTGGCTTTGGGAACCGGCTACTGGTATATGGCAAGCCAGACGCTATGGCAGACCGAGACCGCCGTCCTCGGCCTGGCGCTGGCCGTGGCCGCCTTCGCGGCGCCACGGGACCTAGTGGGCATCCGGGCGGCAATCGCCATCGGAGCCGGTCTGGGGCTTGCCGCCGTGGCGCGCCCGCAGCTCGCGCCATTGGTCGCCGTACTGCTCGCCGGGACGTGGGTGAGGGCGCCGCTCAGGACCGCCCTGGTGGCGACTGCCATCACGTTGGCATTCGGCATCGCGCTCGGCGCCGCCAATCTGCGGTGGTTTGGGGATCCGCGGGGCGCGCAGGCCTGGCTCCAGGATGTCAACGCCCGGATTCACGGCACGCGCTCGATGTTCGTCGCGGAGCCTGGCGGCTTCATCGGCCTGCTCGT
This sequence comes from Acidobacteriota bacterium, assembly GCA_029562975.1. Lineage (GTDB taxonomy): Bacteria > Acidobacteriota > Vicinamibacteria > Vicinamibacterales > JAKQTR01 > JAKQTR01. Next base: position 58,056 of record JAKQTR010000043.1, read on the forward strand.
GTCGCCCAGCCGAGGGCTGATCGTGTTCAGCCCGGTCGTGCTCGTCGCCTTCGCCGGCGTGCCGCGGGCGTTCAAAGAAGGATGGCGGTCGCCCTTGCCATGGTGCGCGCTGGCGATCGCGTCGCAGTACGTCCTTTACGGGAGCTACGCCGTGTGGTGGGCCGGGCACACCTACGGGCCGCGGTATCTCGTCGATGTGCTCCCTGTCGCGGTCCCTCTTGCGGCCGTGGCGATGAGCGTGCCGCGACCCGGGCGGGTGGCCAGGATCGCCGCGGGAGCCGCGCTGGCGTGGTCGATAGGCGTCGCCGCCGTCGGCGCGTTCTGCTATCCCCACGGGCTGTGGAACAGCCAGCCGACTGACGTCGATCTCGATCACTCGCGTCTCTGGAGCGTGTCCGACAACCAGATCGTGCGCACCTTGGCAGCGGGGTTGAGCCCGCAGAACTTCAGGCTGTTCCACCCGGCCAGCATCCGTGTCGTGCCCGAGTAGCCGCGGGGCGCCTCCCCGCGCTGGCCGGGAAGGTGCACTTGTTCTGCTTCATCGGCTGGAGGATTTCCGCTAGCGGCGTGCCGCCCTGGCCGCCCGGGGCCCTGCCGCCGGCGGCATGCCGGCGCGGCTGCGATCCCGGCTACACCGTCCCGCACTCCGCCTGGCCGCATTCATTGTCTGACCCGGCGCCGCCCAGCGGCAGCGGACTGCCGCGCGGCGGGCCGGCCCGTCCGAGCAGTGCGCGGCCGGCGAGGGCGAGGTACGGCGGGCCGCCGGCCTCGAGCGCCCGCGCCACAGGTTCCGCCATCCCGGCCAGGTGCTCGGCGCGGAAGGCGGCCATGGCGTCGGCCGTGATGTCGGCGCCTTCGGGATCGTTCGACGCCGCCGCATACGCCTGCTTCATCGCGAGGTACGACACGAAGCCTGCCTCGACCGAGAGATGATCGGCCGGTTCGGGCGAATCGGGCCGGTATGCGAAGGCTTCGTAATACGCGCCGAGCTCGGACAGGAGGTACCCGGGCCGCATGCCACCGGCGTAGGTGACCTCGCGCAGCGAGACCGGCCCGCCGGCTCCGAACAGCGAGTGGTACAGCCCCTCGGACGCTTCCGTCTGAGCGGCGTGCGCCGCGGCCTGCAGCGCCGGGTCGCGGCAGTCCCGGCCGAGGGCCGCGACGTGCGCCCGCCAGCCCGGTCCCGGGCACTCGAACAGCAGGGCGATCAGCCGCCAGGCGGCGGCTTCGAGGAGAAGCGCCTCGGGGCCGGCCTCCGAGCGCCGCAGACCCTCGGTCACCGCGCGCCCCCGGCCAGGAGTGGAATCCAGCCCGTCCGCATCTTGCGGGCGCCCGCCTCATGCTGCGACCCCTGCCACACGGCAAACGCGACGCTGGTGCGCTGCCCGTCCCGCACGTCCTGCGGCCAGGGTCGCGCGATCACGACCATCCAGGAGCCAGCGGCCCAGATGCCACGGCCCGTCGATCCCCGCGGCGCTGCCGGTTCGGAGGTGCCGGGGCCCTGGGCCACGAGCTCCTCCACCGGCGCCGTCCTCGGGCCGCTGCGGTTGTTGTCCAGCGCCCGGGCGGGCGCGTACCGGCGCGCCATGTCCGCCTGCTCCGGCGACCCGGGAACCAGCGGCCTCGCGTTGAACGGATAGGGATCCACGTAGGCGTTCGGGTACAGGTCGCGAATCGAGTCCCCGCGGCCGTTGACGATGGCCTGCCAATCGGCCCGCCAGTAGACCACGTCCACCGGCCTGCCGATCTCGCCCATCTGGGGGGCGGGCGGCTGCGGTCCGTTCTGCTGCGGGATTTGCACGGCGCAGGCATCCACCATCTGCGCCGGCCCGGGCGTGTCGCTCTTCGTCGTGTCCGCCCAGTTCAGCCGGAAGGCGACTGTCTCGCCGTTCGTCAGCGCCCGGATGCGCACCTCCGCCGTCGAGGGGGCGAGGAGCCGGGGCTCGACGAGATCCTGCGGGATCATCTTCGCGACGTGCTCGGGCGCGGCGTTCCAGACCGCCTCGTCGGGCGCGGCCGGCAGCACGGCCGTCCTGACGGCGACGACCTCCTGGACCGGCGCCGGCGGCTTCGCGCACGCTGCCGCCAGGCTGGCCGCGGTGAGGACGGAGGCTGCGAGCAGCTGGCGTCGGGCTCTCATGGGCTCCTCGACTCGACAGCGCCCGGGGCGGCAGGGCTGCTCTGCGGGAGCAGCCCGGCCCGCCGCCGGACTAAGGGCAATTCGTGCGAACGACCTGCCGCGTCGGGTCGACGGCAGGCCTCACGTGAACCGGCTCGAGCAGCGGCACCCTCACGATCTCCGAGGCCTTCTCGTCCAGCCCGGACACGAGATCGCCCCGCCTCCGCCATCGCGCCACCAGCGACGGGGTCGAGCCGAACAGGCACAGCAGTCCCGCGAGGTCCCTGTCCGCGGGCGCGCCGCGATAGGCCGCCATCGCCGCGCCGGCGCCGGGGCCGAACAGCTGCTCGTTGAACGCGAGCGGCGCGTGAATCGGCGGGATGTAATAGACGTTCGGCTCCAGGCCGAACTGCGGGAACAGCGGCAGCGCCACCTTCCGCAGGTGGACGAGGTAGTCGATGGGGTTCTCGGCCTTCGCCTGGTCGGCCGCCGACAGGAAACCCGCGAGGCGGATCTTGCCGATGCAGTTCACGAAGCACTGGGGCTGCACGCCCTGTTCGATCTTCGGGAAGCAGGCGATGCACTTCTCGGACGTTCCCGTCATCGGGTTGAAGAAGACCTTCTTGTACGGGCACCCCCGCACGCACTCCTGGTATCCGCGGCACCGGCCCTGGTCGACCAGGACGATGCCGTCCTCCTGCCGCTTGTAGATCGAGCCGCGCGGGCAGGCAGCCAGGCAGGCCGGGTAGGTGCAGTGATTGCAGATCCTGGCCAGGTAGAAGAACCAGCTCAGGTGCGGCACCTGGATGAGGGCGCCGTGATCGACCTGCCCCGCGCAGTCGTCCTCCCCGACGTTGGGGTACGAGTAGTCCTGCTGCTCCGGCCGCCAGCCCAGGACGCGCTCGCCCGCCGGCGCGGCCTCGAAGATGGTCCGTCCGGCGTAGCGCGAGCCTTCCCACCGCTGGCCGTCCAGCTGCTCGAGCAGCCTGACGTCGTAGGCCAGCGGGTAGGAGCCGTAGGGCTTGCTCTCGACGTTGTTCCAGAGCATGTACTCCTGGCCCTTGCCCGACGTCCAGGTCGTCTTGCAGGCCAGCGTGCAGGTCTGGCAGGCGATGCACTTGTTCGTGTCGAACACCGCAGCGAACTGCCGCTGCGGGCGCTTCTCGGGATACCAGTAGGACATGTCGCGCCCGAGCTGCCAGTTGTAGACGCGTGCCATCAGGGCTTCTCCTTCGCGACGAATCCGCCGGCGAGGTACTTCTGCATCGCGTCCGATTCGTACCGCGGGCGGATGCCCATCGCGGCCGGGCGCCAGAGCCCCTTCCGGTCGATCCCCCCGGATTCCGCCCGCGTGATCTTCACGAACGACTCGCGCGGCGCGCCCGTTGGGCAGTGGATGTCCGGCTCGAAGCCCTGGCGCATCCCCTGGCCGAACATGGTCTTGTGCACGAGCGAGTCGGTCATCCAGGTCGGCTTCAGCCAGCCGCGCGTGGCGGACTGGTGCGATCCCGAGCGGAACATGGCCTGGTAGCCGGTGCGCGGGTTCTTCGCGAGCCCGTCCGGACGGGTCTTCTGCCCCTCGATCGAGCCCGGCGTCGCCGTGTACATGTTGAACCACATCCGCGTCACGCCGCGGGGCGTGCCCGGGTAGTAGCGCGCCCGGCAGAGCAGCCGGGCGAACTCCATGTCCCGCGGGCTGCGCTGCCACCCCCGGAACGGGCGATCCTCCGGGTCGGCGTCGATCCAGACGTAGTCCCCGTCGTCGACGCCCAGTTCCCTGGCGTCGGACGGGTTGATGTCCACGTACCCCTCAGTCACGAACGGGCTGCGCCGGTCGTGGCGGTAGAGATCGCCGAACGGCCCGAACAGGACGGCGATCATGTCGATGTCGATGGGCATCGTGTGCGAGCCGTGGCGGTACTTCGGCGTGTGGAAGATGAACCTGTACGCCGGGTCCTGCCGGAGGGGGTGCTTCGTCCGGCTCGCCTCGGACCAGGTCATCACGACGTTGCGGCCGCAGCGCGCCTCGCACGACAGGTCCCGGCGGCTGAGGCCGTAGGACTCCGGACTGGCGGGCCGGATGGCCTCGTGCGGGGGCGCGACGATCACGTTCGGCTCGTAGAAGGTCGAGTCCACCGGCTCGCGGTGCACGGGCAGGTTCTCGCCGGCCTCGATGAACTCGTCCTCCTCGCGGTAGAACTCGAGCCGCCCGGTCTTCGTGTACCAGGGCTTCGAGTCGGCCACCTGGTCGAACCCGACCGCCTTCGGCGACGTGCGGCTGTTCAGCAGCGCCGGGATGCCGCGGCTGGCCTTCTCGTGGAGATCGGCGAAGCGGAGGCCCCTGGTGTTCGTCGAGAAGTCGAGGATGCGCTGCAGGTACGCGTCCACGCGGCCCTCGCGCACGAACTGCCAGTAATCGAGGAACCGCCGGTCGCCCGTGAGCCCGGCCAGCTTCGACCCGACGAGCGCCTGCACCTCGATGTCGCCCATCGTGTCGAAGATCCGCTTGAGCGGCGTGCGGGGAAAGACGGCCAGGAACGGGTTCGTGACCGACGCCGTCATGTCCGGGTGCTTCAGCTCGCTCCACGAGTCGACGCCGAACACGATGTCCGCCCACTCGCACGAAGCCGTCCACCACCACTCGTGCACCGCGATCATCTCGATGCGCGGCAGCACGTTGAGGACGGTGTTGTAGTGCCACTTGACGTTGCCGAGGATCGAGTTGGCGTTCGCGAACCAGAGCGACTTCGTAGGGGCCGGGATGTGGGTCGAGCCCGTCAGCAGCTTCTTCCCCACGCGCAGCGGGTGATCCTCGTGGTTGTAGTAGTGGGCGGACTCGGCGCGCCAGTACTGCTTCGGCCGCGCCGGTTTCTCCGGGTCGAGCTCGATGTCGAACGGGTTCTCGTTGATGTACTGCGCGCAGCCGTTGAAGAGCGCGGTCCGGTAGTTGCCGGCGTACGACCCGATGTTCCCTCCGATGCGGCCGACGTTCCCGGTCAGCGACGCCAGCAGGATGGTGGCGCGATCCTTGTTGTCGCTGTTGAAGAACTGGTTCGGCCCCATTCCGAGCGCGAACAGCGTGGTCCCCGGTTCCTTCGCCACGTGCCGCGCGAGCGACTCGACGGACGCGGCGGGAGCCCAGGTGATCGACTCGGTCGTTGCCGGGTCGAAGTGCGCGGCGTACGTCTTCAGCAGGTCGAACACGGGACGGCAGGTGACCGTCCGGCCGTCCTTGAGCGCCACCTCGACGGCGCCCTCCAGCAGGGGGTCCCGCACCGGGGAACGCCGCCCCACCTGGTCGCGGGTCAGGGGCTTCGGCGCCTGCGATCGGCGGTCCCACCAGACGTAGTCGCCCCACTCCCCCCGCATCTTCTCGCTCACGATCGTGTCGCGCTGAGCGATGGGCGGCGCTTCCACCTCGCCCGCGCCCAGGACCTTCGTCTGCGTGAGCGCGGCCGGCGGCCCGCCGAACACGTCCTGCGCCCGGAGGTTCTTCAGCGTGTCCAGCCTCACCAGCACCGGCAGGTCCGTCCACTGCGTGACGTACTCGCGGTCGTAGAGCTCGTCCCGCAGGATCACGTGCGACAACCCGAGCGCCAGCGCGGGCGTCGTGCCCGGCCGCACGATGATGACCTCGTCGCCCTTGCAGGCGGTGGCCGAGTACTCGCACGCGATGACCACGACTTTCGTGCCCTTCAGGCGCGCCTCGGTCAGCCAGTGCGCGTCCGGCATCTTCGTCGTGACCCAGTTCATGCCCCAGACGACGAGCGTCTTGCAGTGCTCGACCGCGCTCAGGTCGAACTCGACCGTCTGCTGGCCGGTGACCATCGGATGGCCCGGCGGCAGGTCGGTGTGCCAGGAGTAGTTGTCGAACCCCTTGGCGCCGAGCGCCTGGTCCGCGCCGACCTTGCGGACGTGCGCGTCGAGCAGGGCCATCGAGTTGGCGAGGCGGTACATGCCGAAGACGCGGGTCATCCCGAGCAGCGGCATGCCGCCCCGGAACTTCATCGTCTGCACGCCGGCGCCCCGCACGGCCTCGATGGTGGCCTCGTCGTAGTGCTGGGCCCGGAGGCGCGCCGCGCCCGCCGCGCCGCTGTAGGTCTCGGCGATGTTCTTCAGGGCCGCGGCCGCAATGGCCGCGCCCTCGTCGTGCGTCACGCGGACCCACTCGTCCCGCCCGCGCCGGAAGTACGTCGGCGGCGGGAGCCCGTCGGCCCCGCGGGGGAAGCCCGCCTCGTACCACTGCCTGAACCCCGCGCGCACCATGCAGCCGCTCACCCGCCGATCGCCGTAGAAGCGGCGCGTCAGCGCGAGCCCCTTCTGGCACACGCGAGGGTCCCACCGGTGCGTCGTCGTGTTGCCGGCGAGGTCCGCGGCCTCCCCGTACCTCATCGTCGGCCCGATCCTCACCACCACGCCGTTCCGGACGTAGGCGTTCAGGATGCAGTTGTGGGTGTCGTTGGGCGCGCAGGTGAAGGTGAACGTCGAGTCGTACTTCCACAGGTCGCGGTACACCCGCTCCCAGCCTCGATCCGGGTACGTGGCGAGCGGGTTCGACACCTGGTCGAGCCCCCATGCGTCCACCGTGGACGCGAGGAGGCTGCCGAGCCCGGCCGCGGCGACCATCCCGAAGAAGTCCCTGCGCGGGATCTGCGCGCTCATGATCCGCCTCCCTGCAGCACCCGGAGATAGGCCACGACGTCCTCGATGTCCGCGCTCGCGAGCGCAGGATACGCCGGCGTGGCCGAGAGGAAGCCCGGCATGACCGTGCCGCGCCGCCCGCGGCCGATGGTCTTCACCAGGAACGTGTCCGTCGCGCTGTCGCGCAGCACGATGCTGTTCAGGGCGGGGCCCTCGCCGCCCCCGCCTGCCGGCCCGTGGCAGCCGGCGCAGACGCCGTCGAACAGCTTCCGCCCGGCGGCGGCGTCGGCCGTGACCCAGCGGGCCGGACGGGGGTCCTCCTCGGGCGGAACGCCCCCCAGCGACCGCAGGTAGCCTGCAACGGCCCGCACCTCGGCCGGGCGCAGGCCGCCGGGCTTGAGCCAGGCGGCCATCCGCCGGCCGGGCCTCCCCCGCTCGATCGTGGAGACAATCAGCCCGTCTGAAGCGATGGCCAGGAAGTCCGGGCTGGCGATGGAGGGGAACGACAGCACGCCCGGCAGGCGGCGGCCCAGCCCGTCCTGCCCGTGGCAGCCCGAGCAGAAGGCGCCGAACAGCGTCGCGCCGTCCCCCGCGAACTCGCGCTCGCCCAGCTTGACCGATCGCACGCGGTCCGGGGGCACGTAGACCTCGGGCAGGTCGCGGCGCCGCAGCGACAGGACGTACATGGCCAGCAGGTCGAGTTCCCGATCCGACGCCGCGACGGGCGGCATCAGCGAGCCGGCCACGATGCTCGCCGGCGATCGGAAATGGGCCAGCTGCCAGTTCGCGATCGTCGGTTGCCCGGGCACGCCGTGGAAGCTCGCCTGCCCCGGGTCCTTGTCCCCCGCCCTGGACAAGTCCATCCCATCGTCGCCGCCGACGCCGCTGACTTTGTGGCAGCCGAGGCAGCCGGCCGAGTGAAAGACGCTCTTCGCCTCGACGAGCATCGGCGACGCGACGCGCGTCGACAGGAACAGCGCCAGGAGCCGCCGGTCCTCGTCGCTCGAAGGGCCGACGGCGCCACGCCACGGGCCCGCGGAGGCTGTCCGGGCCTTGTCCAGGTGCGTCTCGTACCAGCCCGGGTCGTATCCGGCGAGGCCCACGCGGCTCAGGTCCGGCCCTTCCATGCCCCCGCCGTCGGGCCTGAGGGTGCCGCCGCGGCCGTCCACGCGATGGCAGGACAGGCAGTCGAGCCGCTCGAAGGCGGCGGCCGCCGCCTGCAGTTGCCGCTGCTCAGGGACCCCCAGCGTGGCGTGGCAGCGGCCGCACCCGGCGTAGCTGAAGCGGGCGGGGATCATCGGCTCGGGCCAGAAGCGCACGTCGCCGTGGGCCTCGGACCGTGTCGTGGCCTGTCCCTGGCCCGCGTGGCAGATTGTGCAGCCGAACTCGGCCGGATCGTGGACCACCGGCTTGTGGGCGGCGAGCACCGGTTCGCCCCTGACGCCCTGCTCGCCGGGGCCCATCGCGACGTGGCACGACACGCAGCGGTCCGCCGCGCGGAGGCTGTCGTTCACGACCTGCCGAAGCTGGATTGGAATCGGGCCCTCGTCGGTGCGCGCCCGCGCCTGAAGCCGCCGCCATTCCTGCAGGAAGGTCTCCTGGACGGCGGCCCCGATCAGCAGGAGCAGCACCGCGGCGCTCGAAACGAGCAGGAGGTACTTGTTCTTGTTCATGGGCGTCAGTGCGTCGGCCAGTCGGCGGGCGACCAGTAGAACACCCAGTTCGGCCCCCGGAAGTAGGTGCCGATGGCGGTCAGCACCACGAAGCCGCCCAGGAAGCAGGTGAACAGCGCGAGGGCCCCGGCCCGGGCGGACTGGTGCCGCCGAATGCACCAGACCGAGTACGCCGCGTACGCCGCGGTGAGCAGCGTGGCGGGATTGACGGCGGTCACGACCAGTTGCGGAATGGCGGGAAACCACTCGCGGAGCCACCCGAACCGGATGGCGAAGGCCTCGATGGCCACCGGGGCCGCCAGTCCCACAAGCGCCGAGCGCTTCACGAGCGGCCAGCCGCCGGGTCCGCCCCACCATTCGCCGGTCGCGCTGGTTTCGCGGTCGAGGAATGGAATCAGGGCGAGGCCGAGCAGCACGATCAGCGGGATCCCCATGCCGCCCATGAAGGCCGAGAAGGCGACCATTTCCTGGAGCCCCAGGAAGTACCACGGCGCCTTGGCGGGGTTCTCGGGCACGCTCGGGTTGGCCAGCTCCTTGAGCGGCGCGTCCGAGACCAGCGCCAGGGCGACGCAGACGAGCAGCGTGAGCATCAGCACCCCGAGCTCGGCGTAGAAGAGGTGCGGCATCGAGGGCAGCGTGTGCTCCGGCCCGTCGTTCACGGCGGGCGTCCTGCCGCGCACGACGGCCGCCAGGTGGTACGTCCGGAGGGGCGCCTCCGTGAACACCGGGTACGTGTCAGCGGCGGGCTCTCGTGCGAGCCGCGCGTCCGCGTCGGCCGGCCGCGTGAGCCCGCCGTCTTTGCGGATGCGCCAGAAGTGGACGGCTGCCAGCGCGGCCAGCGCGAGCGGCAGGATCATCACGTGCAGCAGGTAGAACCTGATGAGCGCCTCCTGCCCGACCACGTCGGAGCCGAGCAGGAGCAGCCGCTGGAAGCCGCCCGGATCGAAGAGGCCGGTCACGCCCAGGGCGTCGGTCAGCTCGCGGGGCGACTGCGCGATGTTCGCGCCGATCGTGATGGCCCAGTACGCCAGCTGATCCCAGGGCAGCAGGTACCCCGTGAACGACAGCCCGAGCGTCACGACCAGCAGCAGGAGGCCAATCAGCCAGTTGTACTCGCGGGGGCTCCGGTACGCGGACGTGTAGAAGGCCCGGGCCATGTGGAGGATCACCGCCACGACCATGACGTTCGCGGCCCACCGGTGGATGTTCCGGATCAGCCTCCCCGTCGGCACGACGAAGTGGATGTCCTTGATGGACTGATACGCGAGGTCCGGCGACGGCTTGTAGTAGAACATCAGCATCACGCCGGTCACGAGCGTGATGAGGAACGCCGACGCGCTCATCACGCCCAGGCCGAGCGTCGTCGTCCACCGCAGGCTCCAGCGGTGCGTGCGCACGGCGTGGAGGTGCAGGAACACGTTGCCGAACACGAAGGTGGAGCGCGAGCGATCCGTCGTCGGCGCGCCCGAACGGAACGCCGACTCGTAGAGCCGGCGCGGGGCCGCCTTGAGGTTGGCGCGGAACTCGGCGAGCGCCGCGCGGCCGCCTGGCGAAGCGCGCATCACACCTCCTTCGTGCCCGAGGCGACCGCCGTGCCTTCGTCGATCGTCACCTCGCTGCCGCTGACGCTGACCTTGAGCCAGGGCAGCGGGCGCGGGGCCGGCCCTTTCGTGACCGATCCGTCGGCCGCGAACCGCGACCCGTGGCACGGGCACTCGAACCCCGCGGCTGTCGGCTTGACGAGGCAGCCGAGATGGGTGCAGGTGATGGAAATCGCGTGGACGCCCCGCGCGTCGCGGAACACCGCGACCGCGCGCCCCGGGGGCACGAACGCCTCGCCCGCGGGCAGGCCCTCGGGCAGCGCGACGCGGAACTTCTTGGACGGGGACGACAACACCGCGGCCTTCGGCAGCCGCAGCAGGCCGACCAGGCCGAACAGCAGCGCGCCGGCCGTGACGCCCAGCGACGTCAGGCCCAGCCAGTCGCGGCGCGAGACAGGCTCGGCATCGAGCCTCGACCGGGAGGGCTTCGGAGTGACCGTCATGCGGACCTCCACGAGGCACAGTAGGACACGCGGTCCATCTTGATCGCGTCCGTCGGGCACCGCATGACGCACGCGGCGCAGCGGATGCAGCGGTCCTCGTCTTTGAGAATGGCCGAGTGCTCCGCCGGGTCGATCCCGTCGCCGAGCGCGCCCGCGACGGCGGCCGCGATCTCCGGCGTCTCCGCGATTGCGTCGAGCGACACGAGCTTCAGGCAACGCGTCGGGCACACGTCGGCGCACCCGCCGCACAGCACGCAGCGCGTGCCGTCGAACACCGGCGTGATGCCGCAGTCCAGGCAGCGCGACGCTTCGCGCGCGGCGAGCGCCGCATCGTAGCCGAGCTCGACCAGCGCCTCGGGATGCCGGAGGCGATCCGCCGGGTCCGCCAGGGGCACCCGCACGCGGCGGATGGACTCGTAGCCGCGCTCGCGCCGGTAGCCGTCCTCGGCCAGGTGCAGCTCGAGCAGATCGCTCTCGAGGGGCCGGCCCGTGAGGTGCGTGTACACGGCCCGCGCGGCGGCCTTCCCGGACACCACCGCGTCGATGATGAGGCGCGTGCCGTGGGCGAGGTCGCCCGCCACGAACACCCCCGGCGCCGTGGTCTCGAGGCTCACGGGATCGACGCGGGGCCAGCCGGGCCGCGCCATCTCGATGTCCGCGCCGCCGTCCGCCAGGAAGGAGAGCACCGGCGCCTGGCCCACCGACAGCAGCACGGTGTCGCACTCGAGGCGGAGGCGATCGCCGTCGTCGAACACCGGGGCGAACCGGCGTGCGTCGTCGTAGACGCGCAGGCAGCGCCTCAGATGCACGGCCCGGACTCCGCCCTCGTGGTCTCGTTCGATCTCCACCGGGCCCCACCCGTTCATCCGGGCGACGCCCTCCTCGTCGCCTTCGGCGATCTCCACCGTGTCGGCGGGCATGTCCTCGAGGCCCTCGAGCGACACCAGCCGGACGCCGGCCGTGCCCGGCAGGCGCGCCGCCGTGCGGGCCGCGTCGAAGGCAATCTGCCGCACGACGGTGCGGGCCACGTCGTAGGCCACGTTGCCGCCGCCGATCACCACGACCTCCCGGCCGATGTCGATGGCCTCGCCGAGCGCCACCGATCGCAGGAGATCGACGCCGCCGTACACGCGGGGCCCGCGCTCGCCGGGCAGGCCCAGGGCGCGCGACGACTTGGCGCCGACGGCGATGATCACCGCATCGAAGCCGCGGCGGAGGCTCGCGAAGGAGACGTCGCGCCCGACCGCCACGCCGCAGCGGATCTCGACGCCAAGCGCACGGATGACGCCGACTTCCCGCTCGATCAGATCGCGGGGGAGCCGGTAGGCGGGAACCCCGACAGCCAGCATGCCGGCCGGAACGGGCTCCGCTTCGAACACGACGGGGCGCAAGCCCAGTAGCGCGAGATCGTGGGCCGCCGACAGGCCCGCCGGCCCCCCTCCGACGATCGCGACGCGCTGGCCCTCCGCGGGGACGAGCCGCCCGTCGCGCCGGGATCGAATCAGCGCGGCAATCTCCTCCACGCCGGACGCCAGCGTGGGCGGGGCCGCCTCGACCGACGCGAGGACGTCGGCGGGCGCCCGGGCGTCGGGCCCGAACCGGTCGCAGACGAACCTCTTCAAGGCGCGGATGGCAATCGGGCGATCCTCGGCGACGAACCGGCCGTCGTCGTCGACGCGCGGGATCCGCCCGCGCCGGCAGGCGGCCTCGCACGGCGCGCCGCAGATCCGGCCGCACACCGACGCAAACGGATTGGGGCCGCGCGCAATGAGGTAGGCGTCTTCGAATCGCCCCTCGGCGATCGCACGGACGTAGCCCCGGGCGTCCGTGTGCACCGGACACGCGACCTGACACGAAATCAGCTCCGCGTGGTACCGATCTCCGGGGACTTCCGTTCTGAGCGCGCACATGCCGGGGGCCTCCGAATCAGGGCGTGCGTCAGAGCTGCTGTTGCTATGAGCGCCATATCATACGCGAACAAGGGCGAGTGCCGTCAACTGGCACGCTGGCGGGGAGCGCGCACGAGGCGTGAACCCGAGCCGCGCGCCCCGTCAGACTGCCGCAATGACTGAGTCACTCGTGCGTTCAGCCGGCGAGGATGGGCGCCAGTTGTCTTCGCAGCCCCGGAGCCCGATGCGGGACGACCTCCCGCACCAGTTCGAACTCGATGCCGAAGTCATCGTGGATCAGCCTGCCGCGCACGCCGGCCAGCTCGCACCGCTCGACGTGCGCGTGCGCCGCACGAAAGCCCGCAGGGACCTTCTTCGCGGCGCCGCCGATGGATCTTCCGGCTCCGGACGAGCGCTCGCCGCAGGGTCTCGTCGGACGCGAAGGCCTCGACGGCCGCCAGCGCAGCCGGACGGCCGAGACGCCACTCGAGCAGATCGAACAGCGCCAGGAACCGGTCGTACGACTTCGCTCCCGGCGCGCACTCAATGAGCAAGTCCGCGTCGCTGTCCGCATGCGCCTGTCCGCCCAGCACAGAACCGAAGAGCGCCAGCCGCGTCACGCCCCATTTGCGGACCTCGGGCGCACACCGGCTCGGGCGGTCGGCCGCCCCCTCCGGGCCGAGCACGGGTGTCACCACCTGCGCCGCCTGCCCGGAATGGTCCTGGAATCCAGGCCTGCGCGAGCGCCCGAGCAGTTCCATGCGATCAGCGGGGCTTGGGCGGCCTGACCCGCGCCCGATGGGCGGGATTCTCTGTTTGCGGGGAGGAATTCTGGCGGAGAGGGGGGGATTCGAACCCCCGTGCCGGTTACCCGACAAGACGCTTTCGAGGCGCCCCCGTTACGACCACTTCGGTACCTCTCCGCACGGGGTGAGACTCCATTATACCTGCCCGCGCCGGCCCCTGAAGAACTCCTGGATGAGGGCACGGCAGTCGCTTTCGAGCACGCCAGACACCACTCCGATGCGGTGGTTGAGCGACGGCAGTTCGTGCGCCCGGCACGTCGACGCGACCGCGCCGGCTTTCGGTTCGGGAGCTCCGAAGACGAGCGTCTCGACGCGCGCGTGCACCATCGCGCCGACGCACATCAGGCACGGCTCGATGGTGACGTAGAGGATCGCGCCCGGCAGGCGGTAATTGCCGGCGCGGGCCGCCGCGTCGCGCAAGGCCACCACTTCCGCGTGCGCCGTCGGATCGGCCGCGGCGATCGGCCGGTTGAACCCTCGCCCGGCAATCTCGCCGCCGAGCACGACGACGGCGCCGACCGGCACTTCTCCGGCCTCCGCCCCGAGGCGCGCCTGCTCCAGGGCCGCGCGCATGAACCGCTCGTGCTCGCCCATCGGTGTCCGGGCATTGTAGGACGCTTCCGCCGGGCGAGTCACGGCGCCATCGGGCGCCCGGCCCGGCGCACGAGCACTGCCGCGCTCGCCATGGCCGCCAGGAGCGGGTTTCCCGCCGAGTGGCGCCTTGCCCGAGTGGCGCTCGTCCTGCGCGCGATCCGAGCGGACGCTGACGGCAGCGCATGCGGCGCCGGGCCAGTTGGCGGCCGGCCGGCCCCGGTGATAGGATGGCGACCGTCTGCTGCGCCGTCCGGGATGGGCTTTGCCCCCTACCGTCGGGTGTCTGCCGGCAGGCGTTCAGTGGAGGAGACAAGATGAAGAGAGCCGCTATCGCTGTCGCGGTTGTTCTCGGCGTCGCACTCATCGCCGGCCCCGCGGCGGCCCAGACCGCTCCCGCCAAGGTCGTGCTCAAAGGCAACCCGATGGGCGGCGTGAGCTTCGATCACACGGCCCATGCCAAGGCCGCCGGCGGCGACGCGAAGTGCGTGACGTGCCATCATGCGTCCAAGCCCGAGAAGCCGTCGAAGTCGCCGACTCAGAAGTGCCAGGAATGCCACACCAAGGCCGTGGCCGCGCCGATGAAGACCAATTCGAAGGCGGCCTTCCACGACGCGATGGCGAAGAAGGGCCTGTGCGTCGACTGCCACGCCAAGGAGATCGCCGCCGGCAAGAAGATCCCGTCGAAGTGCAACGAGTGCCACACGATCAAGGGCTAGGCGCGTAGCGATCCGACGCCCCTCGCGCGATGCGGCCGGGACGAGCGTCCCGGCCGCCCCGTTCGCGCACACGCCAGGCCCCTGGCCCGCCGCACGAGCAGCAGCCGGCCGCCATCCTGCCCGGCCAGAAGGCGCCCCGCGACTCTTCCCACGTTCTTGGGAAACCGCACATGCGAAGGGCCCCGTCGACGGGGCCCTCGGCCGTCTGGATGGCACGTGGTGCGCCCTGAAGAAAGCGATTCCTTCATTGCAGGGGTCCGGTCAACTCCAACGCCTCCAACGCGCCGGACCTGGCACGGAAACGACGGGCCTTGGCGCGATTGCCGCAGACCGACATGTCGCACCAGCGCCGGGACCCGTTCTTGCTCGAGTCGATGAACAGCCAGGCGCACCCCGCCCCCTCGCACTGCCGCACGCGGCGCACGGTGTCAGAGGTCACGAGATCCATCGCCGACAGGACGGCGGCCCAGAGCGGGCGGTCGAGATCCGGGGTGTCGCTGCGGCGCCACTCCCACGCCAACGGGCCGGTCCCGCCGCTCAGTCCGCGCCTGGAGGCGGCCGTTCGGATCAAGACATCGAGCGCCGCCAGTGCGGCGGCTGGCACGGCTTTGCCGCGGGCGATCGCAGAGAAGGTCTCGAAAACCGTCTCGCGTCCCTTCCGGAGGCGGTGAAGCGCCTTCTCCGCCTCCGCCGGGAGGGCCTTCGATCGCCTGACCAGCGCGCGATACTCCGGCGGCGAGAGCGCCCCCGCCTGCAGGCCCCAGTCGCATGCGGACTTGTAGTCCCGCAGCAACTCCCGAGGCCGCTCTCGAAGGCGCTCGTCGAGCGTGTTGGCGAGGTCCAGGCAGAGGCTGCCCCCCGTCAGCTCAAAGAGATAACCGTCTGGCGTATCGAGGCCGCCGAAACGGGGCGACTGCGCACGGAGTCGGGGCGTGGGGTCCCTAGGCATCAGGCAGATCCGCAGGCGCCGCACATTGTACCTGCTGCAGGATCGACGCGATCCGCTGACAACGCCCGCAGGTTGCGGCCGATCACCTCTTCCTGGCAGGGCTGGCCAAGCAGATCCAGCTTGCGCCCGATCGCCTCCCGGACGCAGCCGGTTCGGCTTCGTCCGTCAAGGAGCGCGCGCGTCTCGGCTTCACTGAACTCGACGCCGCTCTCCACCACGGGCAACTCGGGGTTGGCCGGGCAGTCTCGCTGACAGGACAGGCAGCCGATGAGGCAGTGGTGCACCCCTGAAGGCACGTGCGACGGCCACGGGCCCAGCGTTTCGTTGGCGAGGGTCAGGCACAGCTCCGCTCGGAGAAGGACGCGTTCCGAGCTGATTGCGCCGGTCGGGCACCTAGCCTCGCAGATGCGGCACCCGTCGCATTCGTCAAGGAGCCGGGGGACGCAAGGCCGCCAGTCGGGAGGCACGCGCAGCCGCGCGTTCGTGACGTAGCCGAGCAACTGCAGGTAGCTGCCCATCCCGGCGGCGTACGTCAGGTTGTTCCGGCCGTACTGGACGAGGCCGAGCAGCGACGCTGCCGTCTTGAGCGGGGCCGCCGCGACGGCCAGCTCGCACCCCTTGAGCGGCCCCTCGGCGAGGTCGCACCGAACGTCCTCGAAGGTGCGCAGGTACCGTTCGTAGGTCGGCGGGAAGAGGGCCTGGATGCGGCGGCCGGACGTCACGAAGCCCACCGAGTGCGCGGGGCGAGGCATCGCCACGACCAGGGCCTGCCACCCGCGCGGCGGACGGCCGCGGGCGAATGACAGATGCCTGGAGGCGAATCGCTCGTCGATCTTCCCCGTTCGCCTCTGCCGCTGCACGACCCGCCTCGCCAGCGGCAGCACGCTGGCCGGCCCCCATGCCACGGCGAACCCCCTGCGTCGCGCCCAGCCCCGCAGCTCGGCTTCCACCGTCCACCTCCTCGCTTGACGGTCGAGAGTAACTAGCATAACATGTATAGCTAGTTACTCGCTCCCGGAGTGTCCCGGAGGCGCACCGAGGTCGGCCTGGATCTTCGGCTGCCGCCGCCAGGCCCCTTGCCGGACACCCGTTCGCTCGAGCGCGCTTGCCCGGGTTCCTGGGGAGAGGCAGGTGATTTCCTTGCTGGTAGAGTTCTTGCGGAAGCGGGGCAGGAGGTATCTCCTGTACCTTGGCGTGGCCGTGCCGGCCGCCCTGTGCCACAACCTGCTGCACGAAGCCGTGCACTACATCGGCGCGATCGTGTTCGGCGAAGGCGTGACGGCCTTCCGGTTCCTGACCAATGGCTGGGGAACCAGCCAGGTGGTGTTCAGCATGCCCGTCGAGCAGCGCGTGGGCGGACATTGGCTGGTGGTGGCGTGGGCTCCCAGCATCGTAACGACCCTGCTCGGGTACGGCCTCTACGCGGCCCGCAGCGTGGCTGGGCGACACCCGGTGTCCCGGTACGCGTGGCTGTACGCCGGGTTCTTCTTCCTGCTCCTCGATCCCTTCTACATGTCGCTGCTTTCGCTGGCTGTCGGGGGCGACGTGGAAGCAGCCGCCGCGGTCGGCCTGCCGGTGTGGCCAGTGCAGGCTGTAGCAGCGGCGGTTCTGCTGTTCAACGTGAGACTGTTCACCCGCTGGCAGAAGGAGGTGCAAGAGGCTCGGGTCGCGACGGAAGAGATGCAGCCAGGCGCGCATGGCGGCGGTTGACAAGCGCACAGGACGATTGCGAACGCGAGACAGGCTGGAGTGCGGCTTCGCCGCGCGCGCTGCTCGAGCCTCTGGGCTACGTGCTTCCGGCGGCGGACGAAGCGCGCGACGATGAGCTGGCCACCGTGGTCGGATTCACGCCAACCGTCCTCCGATGAAGCCGGTACGGTTCCTCGCTCTCTCGCAGGCGGGATTCCCGCACGGACTGCTGACAGGACTCGTCAGACCGAACTCACCGAGGCCCGCCCGCCGGCACAACGCTGGTGCCGTACAGCCGACAGGCCGGACGCAGGGCTTGCCGGCCATCGCGCTTCGCGTTACAACGTTCGCACCTGTTCCCGAAGGCCTGCGATGGCGTGCTCGGCCCTCTCGTCTCGGCGTGCGGCGCGGGCCGGCGCGTGGATCCGCGTCGCGGCATCTGCGCCCGCGCGGGCGTCTGGCCCCGCCAGGGTGATCGAGGGGCTCGATCGCCGCCCTTTGACGGGCAGGGTGGCCGAAGGCCGGGCCCCCAGTTGTCAGGGCCCCTCTTTTCTTCGATCCGTTCGCCGCGGGACGGCGACCTGCCGGGAGGGCGAGCGCTGTGGACGCCGAAGCCTACGATCGGTGGTATGAGACGCCGTACGGCCGGTGGGTCGGCCAGCGCGAGGTGGCGCTGCTCCTCGAGGAACTCGCCCCCCGCCCGGGGGAGACGGTGCTCGATGTTGGCTGCGGCACGGGTTTCTTCACGCGCGCCCTGGCCGCCGCAACCGGAGGGCCGGTCACCGGCGTCGACCTGGACACGGACTGGCTGGCGTACGCCCGGCGCCGGAGTGCGGCCGGTGTGACCTACGAAGCCGCCGACGCGCGGAGTCTTCCGTACGGGCCCGCGAGCTTCGATCTGGTCGTGTCGATCACCGCGCTCTGCTTCATCGAGGAAGAGCGCGCCGCCGTCGGCGAGCTGCTCCGCGTCGCGCGCCGCCGGGTCGCCATCGGCCTGCTGAACCGCCGCAGCCTCCTGTGGCTCCAGAAGGGCCGGCGCGGCGGCCGCAACGGTTACCGCGGCGCGCGCTGGCACACGGTGCGCGAGGCCGCGGGCCTGCTGGCCGGGTTGCACGCCGGGCGCACGCGGGTGCGCACGGCGCTGCACCTGCCCGGCGGCGGACGACTCGCGCGGGCCATGGACCGCCTCTGGCCGCGCTGGCTCCACACCGGCGCGTTCATCCTGCTGGTGGCAGACCTCCCTGGAGCTGCGGCAGCATCCTCCGGCGGCGACGAATAGGGCACGGCGCCGCGTGCTGTCCCGGGTGTCGCGCGGGGGCACGGGCCGCGTCCCGCAGCATTCCGTTAACGGGGGAGGGCCGCTCGTGTCGGTTCCGGGATCGCGATGCCGCACCGACGCTCGACGTGGCCTCGCTCGAAGACAATCTCGACGCGGCAAGCGCCGCGGGACTGATCCGGCTGGAGACGATCGATCCCCGGCCCCGACGTCAGCGCCGCACCGCCCGCGCAGCTGGATCGCCGGATGGATCGCGGCCGAGACGAACGGATCGCGTGACCGGGCTGAACCTCGCCGTCCCGGCACGGAGGTCGCGCCGCGGCGCCGGCGGTCCACTCCAGCCGGCGCCCGCCCGGTCGCGGCGATGCGGCGCAGGCGCGCGCGAAGCTACCGGTTGCCGGCGGCAGTCGATACCCGCGCGTTCCGGCGCAGCTCCTGCGCCATGTCGGCGATCTGGGTGACGTCGCGCTTCAGCTCGCTCCAGCCGTACCACAGCGCGTAGTCAGGGCTTGCGTGGAACGTGCCCTGGAACGCGCGCATCCGGTGCTCCAGGAACATGACGAACAGCTTCTGCTCGATCTGCGTCGGCGCGTCGTGGAACTCGAGCAGGTCCGGATACGGCGAGGCGTTCGCCGACGGCTTCTTCAGGATGCCGTCCGCGTAGAGCGCGGCGACGGTGCGGATGGCTTTGGCCATGAGGCGATCGGCCTGCCGGATCATGTCGTCGCCCTTGGCGAGCTCGGCCTTCGCAAACGACTGCACGTGACACGAGGCGCACGCCTTCTGCATGGCGTCGCGCTCCTGCTGCCAGCTCTCCTGCGTCAGCCTGGCGAGGTCGGCCGCCTTCACCGTATCGAGCCGCGCCGTCGGCTTCCCCGACGCGTCGAGCACGCCGAGCGCCTGCAGGATCACGGTCCGATCCTCGGCCCACTGCTTGTCCTCGGGCATCGGCAGCCGCACGGCCAGGAAGCCCCATGCGGTGCGGACCCCATGGTCGCCGCCGGGCATGTGGCAGGTCTGGCACGTGGGCGCGGCCGCCTCCTCCGGCAGCACCTTCATCTGCCTGAGCTGCTGGCGCACGCCGTGCTTCGACGAGGAGTACATCTCCCACTGCGCGTGATCGAAGCCCATGTGGCACGTCTTGCACGCCTCGGGCTGCCGCGCCTCGGCCACCGAGAAGGTATGGCGCGTGTGGCACGCATCGCACGAGGCGACGCCGTAGCCGACACCGGTCTTCCGCAGCTCGCGAATCTCGGCGTCGGTCTTGGTCCCGATCTTGTGGCAGCCGCCGCAGCCCTTCATGCCGTCCGACAGCGTGGCGGGCAGCATGTGCGCGGTGGGCATCGCCTTCATCGCCGTCCAGGCCATCGCGTGCTTGCCCTTCTTGAACTGCTCGACGCGATCGGCGTGGCACTGGGCGCAGAGCTCGGGCGTCGGCAGGGCGTTGCCGCGCTTGACGAGCACGCCCTTGTCGGCGTCGGCGATGTGCTCGGCGGGATGGCACGTCTCGCAGCCAATCCCGGCTTCGAAGTGCTTGCTCGCGCGCCAGTCGGCGACGAGCTGCGGGCTGTTCTTGAGGTGGCAATCTACGCACTGCTGGCCCTTGGGCGGCGCCGGCTGCTGGCCCGATAGCAGCGCCGGCACTTCCATGACAACGAGGAGAAGAAAGGCGGCAAGAGGAAACATGATGGCCTCCCGCACGACAGCTTACACCCGCCGCGCGCGCGGACAACCGCGGCAGCCGCGACCCGGACCCGACGCGCCCGTGCAGGCCCGTCCGTGGAGCGCCGCTCCGCTCGCAGCTCGCGGGCCTGTGCCGCGCCAACCCCACCGGCGCGAAGTGGGCCGTCGTGCCCGCGCACGCCATCGGCCTCACGCTGGGCGAGCGGCTCGCGCGCTGGCTCACGCTGGAGCAGCCCGCGTTACGGGCCGTGGTGCCCGAGGCGGTCGTCGAACTGGTCGAGGCCGTTACGCGGGCGCCGTTCTGGGCCGAGGCGAGGGCCGGTGGCGAGGTGCACGTCGAGGTGCCGTTTGCGGTGAGGGTGGAGCCGGGCACGTCGATCCCGGGCGTTGCCGTGATGGAGAGACCGACGGTCCTGCGCGGCGTCATCGGCCTCGTGTATCGGGCGGCCGATGGCTGGCGCATCCTCGACTACAAGACCGATCGGCTGGAGGGCGCGGAGGATCGGCTGGCCGGCCGGCGGCGAGGTCGAGCGGCATCATCCAGATCGACGCGTTCTGTTGGAAGACGACGTGGCGGCCGTCGGGCGACCAGCTGGCGCCGGCGTGCGCGCTTGCCTCGGAGGCCGCGGGTGCGGTCTTCGTGAGAGAATTGCTGGAAATGGCATTCGACGGGTTCGACGGCGCCCGCGAGTCGGGCGAGGGCGCCGAACTGCTTGGCCTCGAGCGGCTCGAGGAGCATGCCCGGCGGCTGGCCGCGCTGCTGACGCCCGAGCGCCGCCGCCGGTCGGGCCGACCCGAGCACTTGAAGCGGCTGGGAGAGGACTCGCGCGCGCTGCGCCGCATCTACACCGCCCTCGAGGAGGACGCGCGCGCTGGCGAGGCGACGCCGCCCGCCGCCGAGTGGCTGCTCGACAACTTCCACGTGATCGCGGCCGCCATCAGGGACGTCCGCAGCGACCTGCCGCCCTCGTTCTACCGCCGCCTGCCGTCGCTCACCGCCGACGAGTTCGCCGGCCTGCCGCGCGTGTCGGCCATGGCGCGCGAGCTGATCCGCTCGAGCGCCGGCCGCCTCGACGCGCACCGCATCCAGCGCTTCATGACCGCGTTCCAGTCGGTGACGCCGCTGACGATCGGCGAGATCTGGGCGTGGCCGAGCGCGCTCAAGCTCGCGCTGGTCGAGCAGCTGCGCGCCCGGGCCGAGGTCATCTTCGCGGCCCGGTCGCAGCGCCTCGACGCCGACCGGCTGGCCGGGACCCTCGACTCCCCCCGAGCGGAGCCGCGGGCCTGGCCCGACCCGTTCCACCCGGCCTTCGTCATCCGCGTGCTGCAGCGGTCGCGCGAGCACGGGGCGGCGGCCGCCGCCCTCCGCCAGGAGCTGGGGGCCGAGCTGGACGCGCGCGGCCAGACGATCGAGGAGGTGATCCGCGCCGAGGCGCAGTACCAGGCCGCCAGCCAGGCCGCGATGGCCAACCTCGTCGAGAGCCTGCGCCTGGTCTCCACCTTCGACTGGAGCGAGTTCTTCGAGAGCGTCAGCCTGGTCGAGCAGGTGCTGCTCCGCGACCCGTCGGCCGTCTACGGGCGGATGGACTTCCGCAGCCGCGACCGCTACCGACACGCCGTGGAAGAGCTGGCCGAGCCGACCGGCGAGGGGCAGGTGCGGGTGGCGCTCAAGGCGGTCGAGCGCGCGCGGCAGGTGGCCGAGCGCGATCGCGAGGCGCGCGAGGCCCACGTCGGCTACTACCTCATCGGGGGCGGCCGCCCGAAGTTCGAGCAAGGGATCGGCTACACCCCCGGCCCGTGGCAGCGCCTTCGCCGCCGCGCGTTCCGCCACGCCACCCCGCTCTACCTCGGGGCGATCGCGCTCGTCACCGTGTCGATCCTCGCGGCGCTTGCCGCCTACTCCCAGCGGCATGGCTGGGGCGCCGCCGGCGCGGTGATGGTCATGCTGCTCGCGCTCGTCCCGGCGAGCGAGCTGGCCGTGCAGATCGTGCAGCAGGCCCTCGGGCGCCTGATCCCGCCGCGCCGGCTCCCGCGCCTCGACCTGCAGCAGGTGCCCGACTCGGCGTGCACGATGGTCATCGTGCCCACGCTGCTCGACAGCGTGGATGCGGTGCGCGACCTGCTGTCGCACCTCGAGGTGCAAGCGCTCGGCAACGTCGATCCCAACGTCCACTTCGCCATCCTCAGCGATTTTCGCGACGCCCCCACCGAGTGCCTGCCCCGCGACGCCGAGCTGCTGGAGGCGGCGCGCTCGGGGATCGAGGAGCTGAACGCGCAATACGCGCCCGAGGCCAACGACCGGTTCTTCCTGTTCCACCGCGTGCGCCAGTGGAACCCCCAAGAGAACATCTGGATGGGCTGGGAGCGGAAACGGGGGAAGATCGAGGAGTTCAACCGGCTCCTGCGAGGCGCCACCGACACGAGCTTCGTGCTCCATGTCGGCAACCTCGCCGTGCTGCCGAAGGTCCGCTACTGCATCACGCTCGACTCGGACACGCGCCTGCCGCGCGGCGCGGCCCGCGAGCTGATCGGCATCGTCAGCCACCCCCTGAACCGCCCGCGCTTCGACCCGGAGGCCCGCCGGGTGGTGGACGGCTACGGCATCCTGCAGCCGCGCGTCAGCGTCACGTTCGCGAGCGCCGAGGGGTCGCTCTTCGCCCGGTTGTTCGCCGGGCACACCGGCGTCGATCCCTACACGACGGCGGTCTCGGACACCTACCAGGACCTGTTCGGCGAGGGCATCTTCACCGGCAAGGGGCTGTACGACGTGGACGCGTTCACCTCGGCGCTCGAGGACGTCGTCCCCGAGAACGCGCTGCTGTCGCACGACCTGTTCGAGGGGCTGCACGCGCGCGTGGCGCTGGTGTCGGACGTCGAGGTGGTGGACGACTACCCGTCCACGGTGCTCTCCCACGCCCGGCGCCAGCACCGCTGGGTGCGCGGCGACTGGCAGATCCTCCTCTGGCTGTTCCCCTTCGTCCCCTCGCGCCGCGGCCTCGTGCGGAACACGCTGCCGCTCATCGGCCGCTGGAAGATCCTCGACAACCTGCGGCGCAGCCTCGTCCGGCCGACGCTGATGGCGCTGCTGCTCGCCGGCTGGACGGTGCTGCCCGGCAGCCACTGGCTGTGGGCCGGCGTCGTCTTCGCGGTCGTCGCGGCGCAGCTGCTGCCGCTCGTCGCCCGCCTCGTCACCGGGCCCCGCCGCGCGCAGTCGCTCCCGGTGTTCCTCCGCAACCTGCGCAACGACATCGCCCTCGCGCTCGCGCGGGCCACACTCGGGATCTCCCTGCTCGCCTACCACGCGTTCCTCTCGGCACACGCCATCGGGCTGACGCTGGTGCGCCTGGCCTTCACCCGGAAGCGGCTCCTCGAGTGGGAGACCGCGGCCGCGGTCGCCGCGCGGACCGCCGGGCTCACCACCGGCAAGGCGCTCCGCCGCTACCACGTCGAGATGGCGTCGAGCCCGATTGCCGCGGTGGCCTCGGCCTTCGTGGTGGCCGCCGTCAACCCGTCCGCGCTGCCCGCGGCCTTGCCCTTCCTGACGCTCTGGCTGCTCGCGCCGGGCATCGGGTACTGGATCGGCCTTCCGGCTGCCGCCCGCGTGGAGCCGCTCTCGGCCGCCGAGCGCCTCGCGCTGCGGCGCGTGGCCCGCAAGACCTGGCGGTTCTTCGAGACGTTCGTCACCCAGGACGATGCCTGGCTGCCGCCGGACAACTTCCAGGTGGACGGCGCCGGGCCGAAGCTGGCACGGCGCACCTCGCCCACCAACATCGGGCTGGGGCTGCTCTCGACGCTTGCCGCCTACGACCTGGGCTACATCGCGGCCGGCGAGCTGGCCGAGCGCATCGATCGCACGCTGACCACGCTCGAGGGGCTCGAGCAGCACGAGGGGCATTTCCTCAACTGGTACGACACCGCCACCCTGGCGCCGCTCCATCCGCATTACGTCTCGACGGTGGACAGCGGCAACCTCGCCGCGTCGCTGATCGCGCTCGTGCAGGGCCTCCGACAGGCGGCCGACGAGCCGCAGACGCCGGCCCAGCGCCTGGAGGGCCTTGCCGATACGGCCGACCTGCTGTGCGAGGCGTCGGGGCTGCAGGGGAACGTGAACCAGGTGGCCCGCGCGATCGCCGGGGCCGCCCGCGCCGGGACGCCCGCCGCCGACACTGCCCGGCTGCGCGCGCTCGCCGCCGGCCTGGCAGCCGCGTCGGCCGCGGCCGTGCCGGCCGACCCGCGCGG
The DNA here is from genome assembly GCA_029562975.1 of Acidobacteriota bacterium. GTDB lineage: Bacteria > Acidobacteriota > Vicinamibacteria > Vicinamibacterales > JAKQTR01 > JAKQTR01. The sequence continues at coordinate 82,374 of JAKQTR010000043.1, forward strand.
GCCGGAGGGAGACCTGGCCTTCTGGGTGCGCGCCGTAATCGACGCGATCGAGCGCCTCGAGGAGCCTGCCTCGCACCCCGGCGAACGGCTGCACGCGCTGGCCGGGCGGGCCGCGCGTCTTGCCGACGACATGCGGTTCGACTTCCTGTACGACCGCCGGAGGCGCATCTTCGCGATCGGCTACCGCCTGGCCGACGCCGAGGGGCCTGGACGGCTCGACGCGTCGTTCTACGACCTGCTGGCCTCCGAGGCGCGGCTGGCCAGCTTCGTCGCCATCGCGAAGGGCGACGTGCCTCAGCATCACTGGTTCCACCTCGGGCGCATGGTGACCAACGTCAAGGGGCGCGCGGTGCTCGTGTCGTGGGGCGGCACCATGTTCGAATACCTGATGCCGCTGCTGCTGATGCGCGGCTTCCGGGGGACGCTGCTCGATCGTTCCTGCCGCGCCAGCGTGTGGAGGCAGATCGAGTACGGGCGGCAGCACGGCATCCCCTGGGGGATCTCTGAGTCGGCGTACTCGCTCACCGACCGCGACGGGACCTATCAGTACAAGGCCTTCGGCGTCCCGGGCCTCGGCCTCAAGCGCGGCCTCTCCGACGAGCTGGTGGTGTCGCCGTACTCCACCGCGCTCGCCAGCCTGCTGAACGCCCCGGCCGCCACCGCGAACCTCGAGCTGCTCCGGCGGGTCGGCCTCGACGGCCGCTTTGGCTTCTACGAGGCGGTGGACTACCGGCCGCGGACGAAGGTCGATCCCGAAGCGCCCGACGCCCCGGCCAAGGCGTCGCCGGTCATCGTCCGGGCGTACTTCGCCCACCACCAGGGCATGTCGCTTGTGGCGCTCGCCAACACCGTCCGCGACGGCGTCTTCGTCGAGCGGTTCCACGCCGACCCGCGCATCCGGGCCACCGAGCTGCTGCTGCAGGAGCGGGTGCCGCGCGAGGCGATCCTCTCCGAGCCTCGGCCGGCGAAGGCCGCGGCCGCCGCGGCCCCCGTCCCGGTGCTCGCGTCGCGCCGATTCAAGTCGGCGCACACGGTGAGCCCGCACGCGCACGCCCTGTCGAACGGGCGCTACACGACGATGCTGACACACGCGGGCGGCGGCTGGAGCGCGTGGCACGACCTGGCCGTGACCAGGCGCCGCGAGGACCGCACCTCCGACTTCGGCGCCCACTTCATCTACTTCCGCGACCCGTGGTCGGGGAAGGTCTGGTCGCCCACCTACCTGCCCACCTGCGTGGAGCCCGAGAGCTACGAGGTGACGTTCGCGCACGACAAGGCGACCTACCGCCGGCGCGACGACGACCTCGAGAGCCAGATGCAAGTAGCCGTCTCGCCCGAAGACGACGTCGAGGTGAGGCGCGTGACGATCACCAACCGCGGCGACCGGCCGCGCGAGGTGGAGATCACGAGCTACGCCGAGATCGTGCTCGGGCGCCCCGAGGACGACCTGGCCCACCCGGCGTTCGGGAAGCTGTTCATCGAGACCGAGTACGACGCGCAGAGCGCGGGCCTGCTCTTCAGCAGGCGCCCCCGCGCCTCGGACGACCCGGCCGCCTGGGCCTTCCACGTGCTCGGGGTGGACGGCCGCTTCGGCGGCGCCGTGGAATGGGAGACCGACCGCGCCCGGTTCCTGGGCCGCGGCCGCAACCTTGCCCGGCCGGCCGCCATCGACGGCCCGCTGTCGGGAACCACCGGGGCCGTGCTCGACCCGGTCGCCTCGCTGCGCGAGCGCGTGCGCCTCGCCCCCGGGGCTTTCGTCCGGCTCACCTTCGCCACCGGCGCCGCGCCGGCCCGCGCCGCCGCGCTGACCCTCGTCCAGAAGTACCGCGATGCGAGCGCCGCCTCGCGCGTCTTCTCGATGGCGTTCACGCACGCGCACATCACGCTGCAGCACCTCGGCCTGACCGACAGCCAGGCGATGCTCTTCGACCGCCTCGGGTCGCGCGTCTTCGGCGCCGACGCCACCTGCATCAGCCCCACCGACCTCGCGGGCAACACGCTCGGCCAGCCCTCGCTGTGGGCCTACGGCATCTCGGGCGACCTCCCCATCGTGCTCCTGCGGGTCATCGACCCGGCGGGCGTTGCGCTGGCCCGCCAGCTGCTGCACGCGCAGGAGTACTGGCGCGTCAAGAGCCTGCGCGCAGACCTGGTCATCCTCAACGAGCAGCCGGTGGACTACCTCGACGACCTGCAGGGATCGCTCGCCGCGCTGGTGCGCGAGCCGCGCTTCGCGGGGTGGCACGACAAGCCGGGAGGCGTCTTTCTCCTGCGGACCGACGGGATGCCGGAACCCGACCGCCGCCTGCTGGCCGCCGCGGCCCGCGTGGTCCTCCGCAGCGACCTCGGCGAACTGGAGCCGCAGCTGGATCGCCCGGCGCCCTGGCTCTACCCGGCGCAGCCGCCCGCGGGGCTTCTCGCGCCCGGCCGCGCCACCCCTGCGGCCGAGCCGGTGCCGGTGCCGCCGCTCGCGATGGAGAACGGCGTCGGCGGGTTCACGCCCGACGGGCGCGAGTATGTCATCGTGCTCGAAGACGGGCGCGACACCCCGCTCCCCTGGTCGAACGTGCTCGCCAACCCGGAGTTCGGGACCATTGCCAGCGAGTCGGGCGCGGCCTTCACCTGGGCGGTCAACAGCCGCGAGAACCGACTGACCCCGTTCGCCAACGACCCGGTGTCAGACCCGACCTCCGAGGCGGTCTACATCAGGGACGACGACGCGCACGTCGCCTGGGGCGCGACGCCGTCGCCGCTGCCGCGCGTGGAGGGGAGCCGCTGGGTCGTGCGGCACCGCGCGGGGGCGACCCGATATCAGCACGCGGTCGAAGGCCTCGAGCAGGAGTTCGAGGTCTTCGTGCCGCCCGACGACCCGGTGAAAGTGTCGGTGCTGACGCTCAGGAACACCTCTGGAACCGCGCGCCGGCTGAGCGTGTTCGGATATGCCGAGTGGCGCCTTGGGCCGCCGCGCCAGGGCGAGCGCCGCTTCGTCATCACCGAGGCGGACGAACGAGCCGGCGCGATCTTCGCGCGCAACCCGTACAACAGCGAGTTCGCCGGCCGCGTTGCCTTCCTGCGCGCCACCGCGGCGCCCGCCTCGTACACGTGCGATCGCGGCGACTTCATCGGCCGCCAGCGCACGCCGGCCAACCCGGCGGGGCTTGGCCGCGGCCGCCTCGCCAGCCGGAGCGGCGCCGGGCTCGATCCCTGCGCCGCGCTGCACGTGCCGATCGTGATCCCGCCCGGCGAGACGCGGCGGCTGGCGTTCGTCCTCGGCCAGGGGCGCGACGCCGCCGAGGCCGCCGACCTGGCCGCGCGCTACGCGTCGATCGAGTCGGTCGAGGCGGCCGGGGAGCGCTGCAACCGCTTCTGGGACGAGACGCTCGGCGCGATCCAGGTGAAGACGCCGGACGACTCGTTCGACCTGATCGTGAACAGGTGGCTGCTGTACCAGTCGCTGAGCTGCCGGATGTGGGCGAGGAGCGGGCCCTACCAGCCCGGCGGCGCGTGGGGATTCCGCGACCAGCTGCAGGACGCGCTGGCGCTGGTCTACACGCGGCCCGATATCTGCCGCGCGCACCTGCTCGAGGCGGCCTCGCGCCAGTTCGTCGAGGGCGACGTGCAGCACTGGTGGCACCCGCCTACCGGCCGCGGGACGCGCACCCGGTGCTCGGACGACCTGCTCTGGCTGCCCTACGCGGTGGCGGCGTATGTCTCGCGGACCGGCGACGAGGGAGTGCTCGACGAGGCCGTCAGGTTCCTCGAGGCGCCGCCGCTGGCGCCCGACCAGCAGGAGGCCTACTTCCAGCCGTCCGTGTCGGCGCAGTCGGCCTCGCTCTTCGAGCACTGCTGCCGCGCCGTCGATCGCTCGCTCGTCTACTACGGCGCGCACGGCCTCCCGCTCATGGGATCGGGCGACTGGAACGACGGCATGAACCGCGTCGGCCACGAGGGTCGGGGCCAGAGCGTCTGGCTCGCCTGGTTCCTCATCGTCGTGTTGAACGAGATGGCGGGGCTGGCCGATCGCCGCGAGCTCCCCGACGTGGCGCAGCGCTACCGGAGCCAGGCCGAGTGGCTGGCCGGCATGGCCGAACTCGCCTGGGACGGCGACTGGTACCGCCGCGCGTACTTCGACGACGGGACGCCGCTCGGGTCGGCGCAGAACGATGAGTGCCGGATCGACTCGCTGACCCAGTCGTGGGCCGTGCTCTCGGGCGCAGCCCAGCTGCGGCGCGCCGCGCGGGCGATGGAAGCGGTGCGCGCGCACCTCGTCCGACGCGACGCGCAGCTCGTGCTGCTGCTGACGCCCCCCTTCGACCGCACGCCGCTCGACCCCGGCTACATCAAGGGGTACCTGCCGGGCCTGCGCGAGAACGGCGGGCAGTACACGCACGCGGCGCTGTGGGCCGTGATCGCGCTCGCCCGCCTCGGGCAGGGCGACGAGGCGATGGAGCTGTTCCACATGGTCAACCCGATCAACCACACCCGCACGCGCGACGAGGTCGACCGCTACAAGACCGAGCCCTACGTGGTGGCGGCCGACGTGTACGCGCACCCCCAGCACGCGGGGCGCGGCGGGTGGAGCTGGTACACAGGGTCGGCCGGGTGGATGTACCAGGCCGCCGTCGAGGCGTTACTCGGTCTGCGGCGGTACGGCCAGTCGTTCGCGCTCGATCCGTGCATCCCGGCGCGCTGGGAAGGCTTCTCCCTGGAGTGGCGCGTCGGCCGGACGACCTACCGGATTGAGGTCGCCAGCCCCGAGCAGCGCGGCCGCGGCGTGGGCCAGGTCCACCTCGACGGCGTCCCCGTCGATCCCCGGAAGATCCCGTTGGTGGACGACGGCAGGCTCCACGAGGTGAGGGCCGTCCTCGGCGAGGTCGGGACCACCGATAGCGCAGCCGTGTAGGGCTGCGGGGCAGCGGCGGCGTCCACCGGCGGCAACGAGCAGGGCACGGCGCCGCGTGCTGTCCCGGGTGTCGGGCGAGGGCGCGGGCCGCGTCCCGCAGCATTCCGTTAGCAGGGGAGGTCCGCTCGTGTCGGTTCCGGGATGGCGATGCCGCGGGCGGCTGCACCGGTTCCGCCCTGACGCGCCGTCGTCGGCCGCCGCCCGTCCGCGGGGCCGTTCGAGCTGCACCGCCACGGCGATGAACGCGCGGGCCTGGTCGGATCGATCCGCCCAGCCTGCGCGCGACATGCGAGGGGATGCGCGACCCGCGGCGAACGCGCGGGCACGCTCAGGGTGTCGAGAGCAATGGTGCGCCCTGCAGGACTCGAACCTGCGGCCTCCTGGTTCGTAGCCAGACGCTCTATCCAGCTGAGCTAAGGGCGCACGGGCCGTTGCCCGGCGGCAACGAGTACATCCGCCGGAACAATCGAATATACCACGACGGCGCCAGGGGTGAAGACCCGGGGCTTCGCCGGGTTCCGCGGCGCCTCCCCGGTCATTTCTCGCCGGACGCCCGGGATGCCCGGGCGCCGCCGCCAGGCGGCTGTCTCGCGCCCCGTTCCGATTTCGTCAATCCCTTACTCCCCCGCTCCCGGCCGCGCCGCCCGCGCCAGCCCGTGGCCGATCGGGAACATCCCGGGCAGCGAGATCGGCAGCCTGCCCCGAACCGCGATCTCCCCGGCCAGCGCCTTCACGGCCGCCCGCTCGGTGAAGTCCGAGAACTCGTAGCCGAGGAGCACCGCCGGCAGCTTCGGCAGGAACGTGGCGGTGTAGGGATTCCCGAAGCACACGGTGACGAACGGCTTGTCCTGGGCGGCAATCGAATCGAGCAGCGCGATCTGCGGCTGGCTCAGGTCCATCCGGCCGCTGAACGACGCGATGCGCACGAACACGCCCGCGACGACGACGCCCGCGCGGCGCGAGAGGGCCCGGATGAGCTCGTACTCAGACGCGGTCGTGCGATCCGTGATCTCGATGGACGTCAGGTTCGGCCACCGCCTCTTCAGCTCCGGCACGATCGTCCTGCCCGGCACGCCCTCGCGCCAGCCCGACGCGTAGTCGAGCACCGACAAGTAAAGCAGGTCCGCGTCGCGCGGCACGGACAGCGGCACCTGGTTCCGCTCGTCCCTGATGAGGGTGATGCCCCGGTCGTTGATCTCCTGCGCGACGGCCGCATGCGCGCGCGTGCCGAACCTCCCGGCAATCGCCTCGAGGTCCACCGTCCGCTTCACGTGCAGCCCCAGCCGGGCCTTGGCCCGCAGGATGCGCCCGACCGACGCGTCGACCTGCGCCATCGGGATCTCCCCCGCCGCCACCGCCGCCACGATCCCCCTGAACGCCGCGTCATCGTCCGGCGAGTGCAGCACGAAGTCCGCCCCGGCCCGCACCGCCATCGCGGCGGCCTTGTCGTGCGGAAACATCTTCGAAATCGCGTCCATCGTCATCGAGTCGGTGAAGACGAGGCCCGAGAACTTCAGCTCGTCGCGCAGCAGGCCCGTGAGGATCGGGCGGCTCAGCGTGGCCGGGATGCCGGGCGACGGGTCGAGGGCCGGCAGGATGATGTGCGTGGACATCACCGCGTCGACGCCCGCCGCGATGGCGGCCCTGAAGGGCACCAGCTCGACCTCGTCCAGGTGCGCGCGGGGGTGGTTGATGACGGCGAGCCCGAGGTGCGTGTCGACGTTCGTGTCGCCGTGGCCCGGGAAGTGCTTCGCGGTGGCGAAGGCGCCGGTGGACTGGATGCCCCTGATGTAGGCCACCGCCATCTTCGACACGAACGCGGGGTCCTCGCCGAACGAGCGCAGGTTGATGATCGGGTTGCGCGGGTTGTTGTTGACGTCGACGAGCGGATAGAAGTCGATGTTGACGCCGACGGCGCGCGCCTCGGTCGCGCCGACCACGCCCGCGTTGAAGGCCATCTGCTCGTCGCCGGTCGCCGCGATGACCATGGCGCGCGGCAGCCGCGTGGCGCCGTTCAGGATGTAGGCCGCGCCGCCCTCGAAATCGCCCGACGTGAGGAGCGGGACCGCCGACTCGGCCTGCAGGCGGTTCAGGACCGCCGCGGCCGCGTACGGATCGCCCTTGCGGGAGGCCGGCCCGGCGCCCCACACGGGATTGAGCATCACCTGCGGAAACGCCTCCGCGCTGCCGAACACGTGGATGCCGCCGACTCTCACGTCCCGCACGAGGTGCAGCAGGCGGTCGAACTCCGCGCTGTCGGTGCTCATGTAGCCCGCGTTGAACGAGGTGAAGATCAGCTGGCCGATCTTCTCGTCCAGCGTCATCTTCGCCATCGTGCGCGCGACCCACAGATCGGCTTCCTTCTGCCGCCTTTCGGCCGCCTGCTTCTCGATCCTCGCCTGCTTCGCCGAGAGGGGCTGGGCGGCGGGGACGCCCTGGCCGGCCGAACCGGCGACCACGGTGACGAGCGCGGCTGCGAGAACGGGCGCGAGCATCGGTCTCTTCATGGGTGCCTCAGGTGGGTACGGCGGAAGCGTACCACGGCCGGACTGCGGGGAATGACCTCGGCACTCGAGATTCGGGCCTCGGGGCTCGGGATTCGGACCTCGGGATTCGGCGGGGACCCGGGGCTGGGCGTTGGGGACTGAGGATTGGGGACTCGGAGATTCTGGATTCTGACTTCTGGATGCTGGATTCTGTCTCGTCCTTGCCCCTTGTCCCTTGTCCCTGTCTGACTAGCGCCCGGCCCCTAGCGCCTGAGATAATCCCCCCATGAGCCACATCGAGCACAAGCAGGCCTCGCCCGCCGTCGCGCACTGCTACATCCTGACGATCAGCGACACGCGCACCCTGGCCACCGACTCGAGCGGCCAGGCCATCTGCGATCTGCTCTGGGCCGAGGGCCACCAGGTGACGGGACGGAAGATCGTGCCCGACGAGCCCGACCAGGTGCGCGAGGCCGTTGCGGCGCAGCTCGCGAACCCTGACGTGCAGGTCGTGATCACGGCCGGCGGCACCGGCATCACGTCGCGCGACACGACCTACGAGGCCATCTCGGCCCTCCTCGACAAGAAGCTCGACGGGTTCGGCGAGCTGTTCCGCATGCTGAGCTACCAGGAGATCGGCTCGGCCGCGATGCTCAGCCGCGCCATCGGCGGACTCGCGAAGGGCAAGATCGTCCTGTCGCTGCCAGGGTCGCAGGGCGCGGTGCAACTGGCGATGACGAAGCTCATCCTGCCCGAGCTGGGGCACCTGGTGCGGGAAGCGTCGCGGTAGGGACTGGGGGCTGGGCGCTGGGCGCTGCTCCGACGCGCCTCTCGCCGCGTTGGTGCTGTGCCAGCGAGACCGTCCGACAGACCAGCGCCTAGCACCCAGTCGCCAGCGCCTGAGGCACACACGATGACCCACATGCGCCCGATCAGGGAGACGATCACGCTCGAGGCGGCGCGCGAGATCATCGACCGCGTCATCAAGCCCATGGAGCGCACCGAACGTGTCCGTGCGGACCTGGCCAGCGGCCGCGTCGTCTCGCGCGCCGTTGAGGCGCAGGCCGACGTGCCTCCGTTCACGCGCGCGGCGATGGACGGATATGCCGTCCGCGCCGCCGATACGGTTGGCGCGTCAACGCACGAGCCGCGCACGCTCGCCAGGGTGGAAACGGTCTACACCGGGCAGGTGCCAACGAAGGTCGTCGGCCAGGGGCAGTGCACCGAGATCGCCACCGGCGCCCCGGTGCCGGACGGCGCGGACGCGGTCGTGATGGTCGAGGAGACCGACAAGGACGCGGGCGGGGCGGTTCGCGTGTTCAGCCCGGTCTACCCCGGCCAGAACGTGACGAAGCAGGGCGCCGACATCCGCGCGGGCCAGCTGGTGCTGGCCCCGGGCGACGTCCTGAACCCCAGCCGCATCGGCGCCATCGCGGCGCTCGGCGTCATCGACGTCGAGGTCTACGCCCGGCCCCGCGTCGCGATCCTCTCGACCGGCAACGAGGTGGCCGAGCCGGGCGCCCCGCTCGCGCCCGGGCACATCTACGACATCAACAGGTTCACCCTCAGCGCGGTGCTTCGCGACCACGGCGCCGTCCCGGTGCCCTATCCCACGGCCCCGGACACGATCCCGGAACTCGAACGCGCCATCGAGGCCTGCTCCGCCGAGGACCTCATCCTCTTCTCCGGCGGCAGCTCGGTCGGCGAGCGCGATCTCATCCTCGACGTCGTCGAGCGCATGGGCGAGGTGCTCTTCCACGGCATCGCGGTCAAGCCCGGCAAGCCGACGCTCTTCGGCACGGTCGCCGGCAAACCCGTCTTCGGCATGCCCGGCTACCCCACCTCCTGCCTGTCGAACGCCTACATGCTGCTAGTCGCACCCGTCCGGCGCATGGCGCGGCTGCCCGAGTGGACGCCTCGCGTGATCCGCCTGCCGCTCGGCCAGCGCATCGTCTCGACGACGGGGCGGCACCAGTTCTACACCGTGCGGGTCGTGGACGGGCAGGCGATGCCCGCGTTCAAGGCGTCCGGCGACATCACGAGCATGTCGCAGGCCGACGGCTACATCGAAATCCCGGCGCAGGTGGACGTCGTCGAGAAGGGCGAGGTCGTCGCCCTCACGCTCTTCTGAGAAGGGGTCGGGTCTAATTATGCAGACGGCCGATCTCTGCTAACGATTCTGTCGCACGCACCGGGATTCGTCCGAATGGAGAGCCGACATGCCGCGTGACCAGAGCACAACACTCGAGGCTGGCGACCGCGCGCCGCTCTTCACGCTCCCCAACCAGAAAGGCGTGCCCGTGTCGCTGGCCGAAGCGCTGGCGAAAGGCCCGGTCGTCCTCGGCTTCCACCGGGGTACCTGGTGACCGAACTGCCGTCGCCGGTTCGGCGACCTGGCGCGGAACGCAGGACACTACCGGGCGCTCGGCGCGACGGTGATGGCCGTCGTCGCGCAACGCTCCGAGAAGGTGAAACGCCACATCGAGGACACGGGGCTGCCCCTCGATCTGCTCATCGATGACACGCGCGAGGTGGTGAAGGCCTACGGCGTGTGGCACCAGATCGGCTTCGACGCCTGGAACATCTCGAGGCCGGCGCTGTTCATCATCGATCGCGGCGGGATCGTTCGTTACGCGTTCGTGGCAGATTGGCAGGCGGAGTTCCCGGAGCACGAAGTCATCGTCGCGGAGTTGGCGAAAGCGGGGGGATAGAACTCAGAATCCGGAATTCAGAATCACGACTCGGAGACCAGAAACCAGGAGCCTGAACCTGGAGAGCGGCCGCCGTCGAGCGTAACCGTCTCAAAGCCGCAAGGGGCGACGACTCGCGTGGCACGTGTCGCCGCCCCTGCAGCTGTTCGTCTTCCAGATTCTGAATTCCGGCTTCTGGATTCTGCCTCGAGCGCGAAGCGCTATCGAGTGTACCGCTTCGCGACCTCGCTCCAGTTCACCACGCTCCACCACGCGTCCACGTAGTCGGCGCGCCGGTTCTGGTACTTCAGGTAGTAGGCGTGCTCCCACACGTCGATGCCCATCACGGTCTGCCGGCCCTCCATGATCGGGTTGTCCTGGTTCGGCGTGCTCTCGATCGTCAGCTTGCCGCCGGTGTTGACGAGCCACGCCCAGCCGCTGCCGAACCGCCCGAGGGCGGCCTTCTTGAACTCGCCCTTGAACGCCTCGAAGCTGCCGAAGGCCGCCTTGATGGCATCGGCCAGCGGGCCCGAAGGCTCGCCGCCGGCCTTCGGGGCCATGATCTGCCAGAACATCGCGTGGTTCACATGGCCGCCGCCGTTGTTGCGCACCGCCGTGCGGACCGACTCGGGCACCCTGGACAGGTCGCGGACGAGGTCGTCGGCCGACAGGCTCTGCAGCTCCGGGGCCTTCTCGAGCGCCGCGTTCAGGTTCGACACGTACGTGGCGTGGTGCTTGCCGTGGTGGATCTGCATCGTCATGGTGTCGATGAACGGCTCGAGGGCGTCGAATGCGTACGGCAGGGGCGGCAGTTCGTGGGCCATCTCGTGATCTCCTTTTCGCCGAAGCTCGCTCGGAGCGGCTGGACGGTTCGCCAGACGCGGATCGCGGCAAATCCGACCTGCCGCGACCTGTTTAAGAGACGCAGCCCGGGCTGGTTTGGTGACACGCGGCCTCGGCAGCCCGGCCCGGCAGGTTCGCGTCACGGCACCGGCGGCGTCAGGAATCCGCAACAGCAGGATCCGCGACGGTGGTTTGACACCCTTTTCCCTGCCGCGTAGGATGCGCGACGAAGCGGGCCGGCGTGGTTGTCCCGCGGGGAGGCGCATGATGTCGGGCGACAACTCCATGAACCGCAGGCAGTTCCTTCGGAAGACGGCCCTGGCGGCCGCGGCGGCGTCCGCCGCAAGCGCGCCGCGCAAGACGGCCGCCCAGATCAACAACGCGGCCGGCGTTTCGCTCCGGCAGGTCAACCTCGGCTTCATCGGCATCGGCATCCGCGGCACGCAGCTGATGGAAGCAGCCTCCGGCATCGCCGGCGTCCAAGTGCGGGCCGCGGCCGACTGCTACAAGGGCCATCTCGACCGCGCGGCGGAACTCATCACGCCGCCCCCGGCCGTCACGGGCGACTACACGGAGATCCTCGCGCGCCCGGACATCGACGCCATCGTCATCGCCACGCCCGACCACTGGCACCTCAGGATCCTCCAGGAGGCCCTCGCCGCCGGGAAGCACGTGTACGTGGAGAAGCCGATGACGCACGCGTGGGAGGAAGGCGAGGCCTTCATCTCGGCCGTCGAGAAGAGCGGCAAGGTCGTCCAGGTCGGCAGCCAATACATGAGCATGGCCGGCGCGAAGCGGGCGGCGGAAATCATCAAGAGCGGCCGGCTCGGCCAGATCGCCCTCGTCGAGGGCAGGATCCACCGGAACGCGCCCACGGGCGCCTGGTACTATCCGATTCCGCCGGATGCCTCCCCCTCGACGGTGGACTTCAAGCGGTTCCTCGGGCCCGCGCCGGCGCGGGAGTTCGACCTCCGGCGCTTCTTCCAGTGGCGGCTGTTCTGGGACTACTCGGGCGGCCTGCCCACGGACCTGTTCACGCACCTGATCACGGCGACGCACCAGTTGATGGGCGTCCAGGAACCCGACACGGTCTTCGCCTTCGCCGACGTCTACCACTGGAAGAACTACCGCGAGGTGCCCGATCAGATGACCGCGATGGCCAGGTACGCGGAGGGCTTCGTCCTTCGGCTCACGAGCACGGCCTTCAACGGCCACCCGGGCCCGCTCCTCACCTTCTACGGCAGCGAAGGAACGATGGAGTACGACGGCGACTCGTTCAAGCTCTTCCACGAGCCCCGTTCGGAGAGCTTCGGCTACTCGACGCACTCGTGGCCGAAGGCGACGACGGCGAGGTTCAGGGACCTGATGAACCTGAACGACCGCCTGGTTCCCCTCGACGCGCCGGACGCCGCCGACCCGGTCGAGTACCGCTCGCCAGGCGAGGAGGACTCCACGCGGGCGCACATGAGGAACTGGATCGAAGCCATCCGGACCGGCGGGAAGCCCATCGAGGACGTTCGGTTCGGCCACCACGCGGCGCTCGTCGGCCACATGTGCAACCTGTCGTTCAAGGCCGGGAAGCCCGCGCGGTGGAACAAGGCGACGAGGAAAGTCGAAGTCTGAGGCTCCGGGGACTCCGGGGTCAGATCTGGCCCCGGTTCCCCGGTTGGTGTACACTCAAGCCAGTCAGCCCGGTCGGTTGATCAGGGAAGCTGGGTGCAAAGCCCACACGGTCCCGCCACTGTAAGCGGGGAGCGCGCGCGATTGCGGCGGCCGCACGACGGCTGCCCGTCACGGTGCCGGAAGGCGCTGGAAGACGAAACGCGCGCGTGACGATCCGCGAGTCAGGAGACCTGTCGATCCGGCCGCCACACTCACTCCTCCGCAGGGCCCCGCCCCACGGGTCCCGGGCGGAACCATCGGTGCGAGGTCACACCGAGAGGAGGTCGCGTGCGCCCGGTTTCTGCATTCTCTCTCATCTGCTCCGTCCTTCTCCTTCTTACGGCCGGCGTGTCGCCGGCCAGCGCGCTGTCCCCGGCTGCGCCCGCGGACGGCGAGCCGTCCCTCCACGGACGCGTCCTCGACCCGTCGGGTCAGCCCGTCGCCGCCGCGCGGGTCAGCCTGCGTTCGGCGTCGGGCACGCTGCGCCACACCCTCAGCCTGGCAGACGGGTCGTTCGCCTTCGACGGGCTCGGCCCGGGCGCGTACGACCTGACGGCGGCTGTTGACGGCTTCTCGGCCGGCATCGTCCCCGCGGTCGTCGAGCCTGGCGCGGCGCTCCGCATCGACATCCCGCTTCGCCTCGCCGCCCTGACGGACACGATCCTGGTCACGGCATCCGTCATCGAGGTGCCGCGCGCGGAAGCGCCGGCGGGCGTGGTGGCCCTGACGCGCCGCGATCTCGAGGACCGGCAACTGGACACCGTCGCCGACGCCCTTCGCCTCGTGCCCGGACTGGCGGTCGTGCCGACGGGCGGGCTCGGCAGCGTGACGTCTGTCTTCCCGCGCGGCGGCGAGTCCGACTTCACGCTCGTGCTGGCGGACGGCGCCAAGCTGAACGCCTTCGGCGGAGGAATCGACTTCGGCCACCTGACGACGTTCGGCATCGACCAGATCGAAGTCGTCCGGGGTCCGCAGAGCGCGGTGTTCGGCGCCGACGCGGTGGGCGGCGTGATTCACCTGCGGTCGAAGGTGGGCGGCCCTCCAGCCTGGAACACTCTCCTCGAGGCCGGATCGCGCGGGACGACGCGCGCCGCTATCGGATCGACGGGCTCCGTGGGCGCGCTCGACTGGGGCGTGAGCGCCGAGCGGGTCGAGAGCGACGGCTGGACGGGCGCGGCCCCGAACGTCGCGCTGGGCAGGGTGACGAACGACGACTACCAGGCAAGAATGCTCTCGGCAGCCGCGGCGTGGCGGGCCGGCTCCGGCTCGGTCGTCCGCGCCTCGGGGCGCTTCGGCAGGAACGAGCGAGGCTACCCGGGGCCATTTGGCGCGGATCCGATCGGCGCCTACGGCGGCATCGACGCCGTCTCGCGAGGCACGAACACGTTCAAGGCGGGCTCGCTGGAGTTCACCCGCGAGTGGGGCCCGGCAACGGCCGTGCGGCTTCACGCCAGCGCCGGCGACGAGGAGTCGATCTTCGCCAGCCCGTACGGCGAGTCCGCGTCGCGGACGCGCCGGTACGCCGCCCGCGGCCAGTTCGATCGCGCCCTCTCCGCGGCGCTCAGCGCATCGGCAGGCGCGGCCGTCGAGTTCGAGCGCGCCGACAGCACGTTCATCACCGGCGTGGACGCGCAGCAGGTTCCGGTGAAGCGGCGGGTGGAGGGCTACTTCGCCGAACTGCGCTGGCGCTCGGCCTCCCGCCTGTTCGTGACAGCCGGCCTGCGCGTCGAGCACATCGTGCGCAGCGCGCTCGAAGCGGACCCGTGGGCGTGGGAGCCGCGCCCGGCCATGAAGACGGACGGCCTCGTCTCGGCCAACCCCCGCGCCGCATTCAGCTACTACCTGCGGACCTCGAACGAGAGCGCGGGCAACTGGACGCGCCTCCACGCCAGCGCCGGCACGGGCATCAGGCCGCCGGCCGCCCTGGAGATCGCCTTCACCGACAACCCGGGCCTCAGGCCCGAGCGCAGCCGGAGCGCCGAGGCCGGCGTCGAGCAGGCGCTGGCCGGTGGCCTGATCGTGGCGGACGCCACGGTGTTCGGCAACCGCTACGACGACCTCATCGTGGCCGTCGGCCGCGCGCTCCAGGACTACAGCCAGTTCCGCAGCGACAACATCTCGAACGCCCGGGCGGGCGGCGTCGAGGCGTCACTGGCCCTGCGCACGAAGCTCGGCCTCGAGTTCCGCGCGGCCTATTCCTTCGTGGACACGGCCATCCTGGCGGTGGACCGCTCGACCGGCACGGCGCCGGCGCCCTTCGCGGTCGGCGACTGGCTCGTCCGCCGGCCTCGCCACCAGGCGAGCGCGGACATCGTGTGGCGCCACGCCCTCGCCACGCTGTACGTGCGCGCGGGCGGGCGCTCGCGCGTCCTCGACGTCGAGCCGAACTGGGGCGCGTCGGGGGGCCTCTTCCACTCGCCGGGCTTCGCGGTGGCCAACGCCGGCGCCGCGATCCGCCTGACGCGCCACGCGGACCTCGTCGTCCGCGCCGACAACCTGTTCGACAAGCGCTACGAGTCGGCACTCGGCTACCCCGCTCCTCGCCGCGCCCTCTCAGCCGGAGTGCGCCTTGCTGCGCGCCGTTGACGCCACCTACGTCCACGGCCGAAACCTGGCCGCCGGGGCCGGCGGCCGCCGTGCGTCGCCGCCGCCGGCGGCTGGGGCGGCCGGCCCTGCGCCGCCTGCGCCCGCCCTGCCTGGCGTCCAGGGCGTCACAATGGCCATCGACCGCGGCCGCATCGTCGGCATCCTCGGCCCCAACGGGTCCGGCAAGACGACGCTGCTGCGGCTGCTGGCGGGGATGCTCAAGCCGGACGCGGGAACGGTCACGCTGGAAGGCAGGAGCCTGGCGTCCATCCCGCGCGCCGCGCTGGCGCGTTCGATCGCGGTCGTGCCGCAGGAGACGCATCTCGCCTTCGACTACTCGGTGCTCGAGATCGCCCTCATGGGGCGCTACCCGCACCTCGGCACCTTTCAGCTCGAAGGGCCGCGTGATCTGGCCGTCGCGCGGGAGGCGCTGGTTGCGACGGGCACGGCCTCGCTCGAGCGCCGCCGCTTCTCCACCCTCTCCGGCGGCGAAAAGCAGCGCGTCGTCATCGCGAGCGCCCTGGCGCAGGAGGCCGAGATCCTGCTGCTCGACGAGCCGACCGCGTCGCTGGACGTCGGCTCGCAGTTCGACGTCTCGGCGCTGCTCGCGCGGCTCAACCGCGATCGCGGCCTGACCATCGTCGTTGCCACGCACGACCTGAACTTCGCCGCCGCGCTCTGCGGGTCGCTCGTTATGCTGTCGGCCGGGCGCCTCATCGCGTCGGGCCCCACCGGCGAGACGCTCACGAGCCTGTCCATCCAGGCGTTGTACGGCGTCGTGGCCGACGTGTACCCGCACCGCGCCGCGGGCCACCTGACGGTCGTGCCGCTCCGGAGGATCCGCCGTGACTGACGTGCGCCGCCGGCTCGCCGCGGCGGTTGCCGCCTTCGGCGCGCTGGCGGCGGCCGCCGTCCTCGCGGCGCCGCTGGCCGGCTCCACGCCCATCCGGCTGGATCGCGTGTTCGACCGCTCGGTCCCGTTCGCCGACAACGTGGACGCGCAGATCTTCTTCATCGCCCGCCTGCCCCGGGCGCTCGCCGGCGCGCTGGTCGGCGCGTCGCTGGCAGCGGCGGGCGTGGTCTTCCAGGCGCTGCTGCGCAACCCGCTCGCCACCCCGTTCACGCTGGGCGTCTCGGCGGGATCCGCCCTGGGCGCCATGCTGGCGATCACGCTGCGCCTGCACCTGTCGCTCTGGGGCGTGTCGGCCGTCACCGCCGCGAGCTTCGCCGGCGCCGTGTGCGCGGTGGCCATCGTCTACGGCATGGCCCGGGCGCGGCACAGCGGGTTCTCGACCAACGTGCTGCTGCTCGCCGGCGTCACGCTGAACGCGTTCTTCTCGGCGCTGATCCTGTTCGTGCAGTACGTCGCCGATTCCGCCGAGGCGCTGCGGACCGTGCGGTGGCTGATGGGCAACCTCGACGTCGCCGGCTACCGGCCCATCCTGGCGGCCCTGCCGCTTTGCGCGCTTTCCTTCGCCGCCTTCGCGTGGCTCCCGCGGGCGCTGAACCTCCTCAGCCTCGACGCCGACGCCGCCGCCTCGCGCGGCATCGACGTGCTGCGCGCGCAGCGCGTGGCGTTCTTCAGCGCGTCGATGGCCACCGGCGCCGCCGTCTCCCTCGGCGGCCCCATCGGGTTCATCGGCATCATCGTCCCCCACCTGGTTCGCCTGATCGTCGGCGCGGACCACCGCGTGACCCTTCCGGCATCCGCTCTGTTCGGAGCGGCGTTCCTCGTCGGCGCCGACGTCGCGGCCCGCACCGTGATGGCGCCCGTCGAGCTGCCTGTCGGCATCATCACCGCCCTCGTCGGCGGGCCGTTCTTCCTTTGGCTGCTCGTGAGGGCGCGCTAGTGACAGCGACAGAGGGCAAGGGACCGGGGGTTGGGGGCTGGGGACCGGGGGCCGGGCGCCGGGCGCTTGGCGTGAGGGGCCGGGCGCGCACGCCGGCGCGGGGCGTCTTCGCCGCGGCTTGTCTCGTGGCCGTCGCCGTCCTGCTTCAGCTTCCGGGTGGAGCCCGGGGCCCTCAGGCCCCGGGGCGGGTTCCCCAGCGCATCGTCTCGATCGTTCCTTCCGCGACCGAAGTGCTGTTCGCCATCGGCGCCGGGCCGCGCGTGGCGGCGGTGGGCAGCTTCGAACGATTCCCGCCGGAGGTCGAGCGGCTCCCGCGCGTGGGCGCGCTGCTGGACCCGGACGTCGAGCGGATCCTGTCGCTGCGGCCGGATCTCGTCGTGGTGTACGCCAGCCAGACGGACTTGCGGGCGCAGCTCGGCCGGGCCGGCATCCCCGTGTACGTCTACACGCACGGCTCGCTTGCGGACATCACGGCCGGGATGCGGGACCTCGGCGCGCGGCTTGGTCTCGCCGCGCAGGCCGAGTCGGCGGCGGCGGCGGTAGAGCGCGATCTCGCCGCTGTTCGCGCCAGCGTCGCGGGCCTGCCGCGGCCGCGCGCGCTGCTGGTCATCGGGCGGGAGCCGCGGGCGCTGCGAGCCATCACGGTGAGCGGGGGGGTCGGCTTCCTTCACGACCTGCTCGATCTCGCGGGCGCCGACAACGCGTTCGGGGACGTGCCGCGCGAGTCGACGATGGCGGCGACCGAGGCAATCCTGGCCAGGCGGCCGGACGTCATCATCGAGCTGCACTACGACGAGCGCGCCACGGAGCGCGACGCCGACCTCGAGCGGCTCGCCTGGAAGGCGCTCCCGGGCGTGCCGGCCGTGAAGAACGGCCGCGTTCACGTCCTGTACGGGGGAGCGTTCGTGGTCCCCGGCCCGAGGGTGGTGCTGACGGCGCGCGCCTTCGCCCGACTCCTGCATGGGGTCAGATCCGGAATTCCGTCGTCAGGCACCGCGTCCGCGCCAGGCGCCGGAATTCCAGATCTGACCCCAGTCACTTGACGACGATGCTGTTCTTGAGCTGCGCCTGGCGGTCGCGCTCGGCCTGGAGGGCCTTGCGCCGATCCTCCTCCGCGCGCCTGGCCCGGGAGCGCTGCGCGGAGCGATCCAGGATCATCCTGGTGCCGCTCCTGGTCGCCCTGTTGAGCCACACGACCGGTGCGCGGAACTCAGCGGGCGTCAGCACGTTCCGCATGTCGGAGTAGCTGGGCGCGCTGTACGGGATGCGGCCGGTGTCCATGTCGTACATCTCGAACAGCGAGAAGGGCGGCGCGAGACCCAGCACCTCGACGTAGTACTCGAGCTTCAGCGGCGCCCGGGACGAGGGCGGCGGCGGGGCCTGGCTGAGCCCTCGCTTGATCCGCTCGAGCGACACCGCCGACACGGCGGCCTCGGCGGGTGACCGCGGCGCGTCGGCCGGCGCCTGGGTCGAGATCCCCGCCTGCGGCTGTTCCGGGGCCCGGGCGGGCGATGCGGACGTGGGCCGGGGCTTTTCGGTTGGCGCGGCAGCCGGCTCCGGCTGGGCGTCCGACGCAACGGGCGAGAGGCCGCACGCGAGGGCAAGCGCGCAAATCGCAACGGCCCGCATCGGTCTCCTGGCGCCTCCGGGCCCGCCGGGAAGCCGCCTGTCACGCTCCGCGCCGGGCCCCCACGCAGATTCTACTCCCCCAGGCGCGACTTCCGCTCCTCCAGCCAGGCCAGCAGGATGGCCTCGAGCCTGGACTCGTTCGACGCCTGGGGATCATCGTCGAACCCCTCGAGGCCGAGCACGCGCCCGCGCAGGTCGGCGAAGCGCACGGCCAGCGGATCGTCGTCCGGATACTGCTCGTCCAGCGCGATGCCGATCTCCTCCGCGTCGGTCCACTTCATGGCAGCCTCTCGCGCTTCGCCCCGTCAGAACCCGGCTCGGCGGCCGGCGCCGCCTCGGAGGCTCCGGCGCGCCTTCCGAGGCGGATCCCGCCCCCTTCCTGGACGTAGTTGCGCGTGTACATCGGGATCTCGCACACGACGTCGCCGTGCACGACGGCCTGGCAGCCGAGGCGCGACTGCGGGGTCAGGTCCCACGCCGTGTCGAGGCGGTCGGCCTCGTCATCCTGCATGTCGCTGAGGTTCCCGGCTCCCTCGCGCACGATGACGTGGCAGGTCGTGCACGCGCAGCTGCCGCCGCAGGCGTGCTCGAGCGGCACGTCGAGGTTCTTGGCGATGTCCAGCAGCGACCCCTGCAGGCCGTGGTGGGAGTACGGAAGCGACGGGAGATCCACGTCGAAGGTGCGCTCCTGCCCCTCGACGATGAACGTGACTGTCGGCATCTAGCGCCCCTCGGCGGCGACGTCTGCGGCGGCCCGGCCGGCCAGCGCCGCCTGGACGGTCCGGTTCATCATCACTTCGGCCAGGTGCCGCGTCACCTGGTTGAGGGCGGCCGCCTTCACCTGGATGGCGTAGCGGTCGCCGCCGCCCATCGACTGTTTGAGATCGGCGAGCGCCGCGTGGATGAGCACCAGTTCCTTCGGGTCGAGGTCGGCGGCGGCGATCGCCCCGAACTCCGGCCGCCTGAGCGCCTTCTCCGTCGCGGCGATGATCGTCTCGGCCTCGTTCCTGGCGTCGATGAGCATCCGCGCCTCGACGTCCTCCTGGGCGTGCTCGAACGACTCGATGAGCATCCGCTCGACTTCCTCGTCGGTGAGCCCGTAGGAGGGCTTGACCTCGATGGTCTGCGCGATCCCCGTGCGCAGCTCGCGGGCGGAGACGCTCAGGATGCCGTTCGCGTCGATCTGGAACCGCACCTGGATGCGCGGCAGGCCCGCGGGCATGGGCGGAATGCCGCGCAGCTTGAACCGGCCCAGCGACCGGTTGTCGGAGGCCATTTCGCGCTCGCCCTGCAGGATGTGGATGTCCACGGCCGTCTGGTTGTCCACGAACGTCGTGAACATCTCGCCGCCGCTCGCCGGGATGGTGGAGTTGCGCAGGATGATCTTCGACACCACTCCGCCCATCGTCTCGATGCCGAGCGAGAGCGGCGTCACGTCGAGCAGCAGCATCTCGCGGCGGCCGCTGACGAGGATGTCCGCCTGGACCGCCGCGCCGATCGCGACGACTTCGTCCGGGTTGAGATCCGTGTGCGGCGCTCGGCCGAACAGCCGCTCCACTTCGCGGCGCACCAGAGGCACGCGGGTCGAGCCGCCGACCAGGACCGCCTCGTCCACCTGGCCCGGATCCAGCCCCGCGTCGGCCAGCGCCTTGCGGCACGGCTCGAGCGTCCTGGCCACGACCGGCCCGATGATTGCCTCGAATTCGTCGCGCGTCAGGCGCCGGCTGTACGGCCCGGCCCGCCCGGGCAGGCTGTCGATCTCGATGCGGGTCTCCTCGAACTCGGACAGGTCCAGCTTCGCCTGGATGACGGCCTTCCGGATCGCCTGCACGGCTTCCGGGGCCGCAGCCGGATCAATCCCGGTGTCGCGCGCCACCATCTCGACGAGCAGGCGGTCGAAGTCGTCGCCGCCGAGGTGCGTGTTGCCGTTCGTCGCCAGCACCTGGAACACGCCGTCCTCGATCCTGAGGATCGAGATGTCGAAGGTCCCGCCGCCCAGGTCGTAGACGGCCACGACGCCCTGCCGCCGCCTGTCCAGGCCGTAGGCCAGGCACGCGGCGGTCGGCTCATTGACGATGCGAAGGACCTCGAGGCCCGCCAGCCGCCCGGCGTCGCGCGTGGCGGTGCGCTGGGCGTCGTTGAAGTACGCCGGCACCGTGATGACGGCGGCGGAGACCTCCGGGTCGATGTCGCCCTCCCTGGCGAAGAAGGCCTCGGCGCGGCGCTTCAGCTCGCGGAGGATGAAGCTCGAGATCTCGGGCGGCGTGAACGTCCGCTCGCCCAGGCGGACGCGGATGACGCTCCCGGGATCGCCGCCCAGCTTGAAGGGCAGCCACTGCTCCTCGCCCCTGGCGTCCTCGATGCCCCGGCCCATGAACCGCTTGACCGAGTACACGGAGCGCGCCGCGTCGGAGAGCAGCCGCCGCTGCGCCTCGCGGCCGACGTGGATCGCGCCGGACTCCCCGATGGACACGACCGACGGGAGCAGCCGGTCGCCGGACTCGTCGGGGATGACCGTGGTGGCGCCGTCGCGGCGGACGGCAACGAGGCTGTTCGTGGTGCCGAGATCGATGCCGACGACCCTGCTCATGTTCGCGCGCTCCCGGCGCCGGCCTCGTGGCGCCTGACGGCCGCGAGGAGGTTCGTGAGGTAGGTCCGCTCGAGCAGCAGCGTTTCCAGCAGCCCGAGCGTCTCCCGCCGGCCCTCGGCGTCGCCCGACTCCAGGCTGGCGTCGTGGGCCTGCGCCAGCTCGAGGAGCCGCCGCTCGTGGGCCTCGAGCGTCGCCTCGACCGGCCGACGCGCCTCGTCGAGGCGCGCCGCGACGGCCTCCGCCGGCACGCCCGACTCCCGCAGCTCCTCCACCGCCTCCAGCTCCTCGTTCAGCGCGAACACCTCCTCGAGCAGGCCCTGCGGCACGGCTGAGGCTGCCTCGCGCGACTGCTTCGGCGCGAACCCTTCCAGCTTCAGCAGGTACTCCAGGCGCGCGGCCGGATCGCGCAGCGTGCGGTGCGCGTCGTTCAGGTACGACGCGCGCTCGAGGCTCGCCAGGCGCTCGGCGGGGGGCGCGTTGTGGAAGTAGTCGGGGTGGAACAGCCGGCTGAGCGCGCGGTAGCGCTGGTCGAGCTCCTGGACGTCCAGGACGAGGCGCCGGCGGAGCCCGAAGAAGGTGAAGTAGTCGCCAAGGCGGCCGAGCGTCATGAGGCGGTCGCAGCGCGGGCAGACGTGGACGTCCACCGGCGCCTCGCTGCCGCAGTGCCTGCACTTGTCGATGGGAACGGCTTTGGTGTCCGGCTGCATAGTCAGGATCGAAGAGAAGCCCCGCCGGCTGCCCGGCGGGGCTTCATGCCGCCCGGGCCGGCGTGGGGGCCGCGCTGACCCGGTCCGGGCGCGCCTGCGAGCCGGCGAACGCCCGCCGGCGTGAACCGCTCAGACGGTGAAGGAGCTGCCGCAGCCGCACGAGGCCTTGGCGTTCGGGTTGACGAAGTGCAGCCCTTTGCCCATCAGCGCCGAGTCGTACTCGAGCGTCGTCCCCGTCAGGTAGATGAGGCTCTTCTTGTCGACGAAGAGGCGCGTCCCCCCCGCGCCCTCGATCACCTCGTCGCCGAGGCGCGCTTCCTTTTCCCAGCTGAACGTGTAGCTGAGGCCCGAGCAGCCGCCGCCCTTGATGCCCACGCGCAGCCCGCCGTCGGTGATGCCCTGCTTCGCCATCAGCTTCCGGATGTGCGACGCCGCCTTCTCGGTGACGGCGATCATGACGACGGCCCCGCCTGCTGCTTCTGCTGGTAGTCCGCGATCGCCGCCTTGATGGCGTCCTCCGCCAGCACCGAGCAGTGGACCTTCACCGGCGGCAGCGACAGCTCGGCCACGATGTCCGTGTTCTTGATCGTCAGCGCCTCGTCCACCGTCTTGCCCTTCAGCCATTCCGTCGCCAGGCTCGAGCTCGCAATCGCCGAGCCGCAGCCGAAGGTCTTGAACTTGGCCTCGTCTATCACGCCCGTCTCCGGGTTGACCCGGACCTGCAGCTTCATCACGTCGCCGCACTCGGGCGCGCCGACCAGCCCCGTGCCCACCGTCGGGTCCTGCTTCGGCAGCGATCCCACGTTGCGCGGGTTGTTGAAGTGATCCACGACCTTGTCCGAATACGCCATCCGCCCATCTCCACCGCGGCGCCAGGCCCCGCGGCCCGGCTGGTTTCGTCCCGCCGACGCCGGGGCCCGCCCTCCGGCCCCCGGCTTCGTCCCTAGTGCTCCCGCCACTCCATCTTCGCGAGGTCCACGCCGTCCTTCGCCATTTCGTACAGCGGCGACATCTCCCGCAGCTTGCGCACGACCGCCACGACCTTGCCGGCCACGTAGTCCACTTCATCCTCGGTGTTGAAGCGGCCGAGGCCGAAGCGGATCGAGGAGTGCGCCAGGTCGTCGCCCGTTCCGAGGGCCTTCAGCACGTAGGACGGCTCCAGGCTCGCCGACGTGCAGGCCGAGCCCGACGACACCGCCACGTCGTTGATGCCCATGAGCAGCGACTCGCCCTCGACGTAGGCGAAGCTGATGTTCAGGTTGCCGGGCAGGCGGTGCTCCATCGATCCGTTGACGTGCAGCTCGTCGAGGCCCGCGTGCAGCTTCGCGTTCAGCCGGTCGCGAAGCGCCCTGATCCTGGCGCTCTCCTGCGCCATCTCGAGGCGGCACAGCTCCGCGGCCTTCCCGAAACCGACGATGCCCGGGACGTTGAGCGTGCCCGAGCGCATGCCCCGCTCGTGCCCGCCGCCGTCGATGATGGGCGACAGCAGCACGCGCGGCTGGCGCCGGCGGACGTACAGGGCGCCCACGCCCTTCGGGCCGTACATCTTGTGCGCGCTGATCGACGCCAGATGCGCGTTGCACGCGTTCACGTCGAAGGGCACCTTGCCCGCCGCCTGCACCGCGTCGGTATGGAAGAGGACGCCTCGCTCCTTCGCCATCGCCCCGATCTCGGCGACGGGCTGCAGCACCCCGATCTCGTTGTTCGCCGCCATGATCGTGATGAGGACCGTCTTCGCCGTGATGGCGTCGCGGAGCGCGTCGAGATCGACGAGGCCGTCCGGCTTCACCGGCAGGTACGTCACCCGGAAGCCTTCCTTCTCCAGGCGCTTGCAGGTGTCGATGACGGCCTTGTGCTCGGTCAGCGCCGTGATGACGTGATCGCCCTTCTCGCGATACATGTAGACGGCGCCCTTGATGGCGAGATTGTCCGACTCGGTGGCGCCGCTCGTGAAGACGATCTCCTTCGGGTTCGCGCCGATGAGATCGGCCACCTGCTTGCGCGCGGCCTCGACCGCCTCTTCCGCCTCCCACCCGTACCGGTGGTTGCGGCTCGCCGCGTTGCCGAAGCGCTCCGTGAAGTAGGGCAGCATCGCCTCGAGGACCCGTGGATCCACCGGAGTCGTCGCCTGGTTGTCGAAGTAAATCGGGAACTTCAGCATATGGGTTTCGTTTACGCTCGAATGGCAGCCTGCGCGAGCCGGGCCGGCTCGCGAGGGTCGGCTCCAGGCGCGCTGTCGGCCAGGTCGCCGGCCAGCTCGGACACCGACGTGCCCGCCAGGGCGGAGAGGATGATGCTCGAAATGCGCCAGAGCGGGTCACGCACGTTGCACTTCTCGTACTGGCCGCAGCAGTCCGCGTCCGAGGAACACGCCGTCACCGAGACGGGGCCGTCAATCGCCTGGATCACGTCCGCCAGCGAGATGCTCTCCGCCGCCTGCGACAGCCTGTAGCCTCCCCGCGCGCCCTGCTGCGACGCGAGCAGGCCCCGTCGCACCAGCCGCTGAAGCACCTTGGCCATGAGCTCCATGGGAATGTCGTAGGTCTCGGCGATCTCCCGGGCGCTCGCCGAGCCAGGCTGCTGGGCTAGGTGCGCCATGGCGATCAGCGCGTAGTCGGCTTTCTTCGACAGTCTAAGCATAGGTTCCCGCCGATATGCGACCCCTACAGTCCCAGATTAACGCTGAATACAAGACCGGTCAAGTCGGGATTTGTGGTGGCGAGGAGGCGCCTGGCCTGGCACCTCCTGCATCTCCTGGATCCCCCTCTCCTGGATCCCCATCTCCTGTATCCTCTCCCCATGCAGCCTGGTTCCGGCTTTTCCGGAGAAGAGCTGGAGCGGTACGCCCGCCAGCTCGTGCTGCCGGGCGTCGGCGTCGAAGGGCAGCGGCGGCTGAAGGCGGCCCGCGTCCTCTGCGTCGGCGCCGGCGGCCTGGGCTCTCCCGCGAGCCTCTACCTCGCCGCGGCGGGGGTCGGCACGATCGGCCTCGTGGACAGCGACCGGGTATCGTTGAGCAACCTGCAGCGCCAGGTGCTGTACGGCACGCCCGAGATCGGCGCGCCGAAGACCGCGCCGGCCCGCGTCCGCCTGGAGACGCTCAATCCCCACGTCTCGGTCGAACCCCACCAGGTCGCGCTGGCGGCCGGAAACGCGGTGGATCTCCTGGGGCGATACGACATCGTCCTCGACTGCTCGGACAACTTCCCGACGCGCTACCTGATCAACGACACGTGCGTGCTCCTGGACAAGCCGGACGTCTTCGGGGCGGTCTTCATGTTCGAGGGGCAGGTGTCGGTGCTCGGCCGGCGCGGCGGTCCGTGCTATCGGTGCGTCTTTCCCGAGCCTCCGCCCCCGGAAATCGAACCTTCCTGCGCCGACTCCGGCATTCTTGGCGCCCTGCCGGGGATCATCGGCGCAATCCAGGCGGCGGAGGCGATCAAGCTCATCACGGGCGTCGGCGAGCCGCTCGTCGGCCGGATGATCGTTTGCGACGCGCTCGCGATGACGTTCCGGGAGCTGGGCCTGCCCAGGAACCCCCGTTGCGCCGCGTGCGGCGAACGGCCGGCTGGCCGCGCGCTTCCCTGACCGGGGCGTCTTGCTCCTTGTCCCTTGCCCCTGTCTCTCGCCCCCGGTACACTGCCGCCATGCGCCTTCCTCTCTTCGCCATGGAGCGGATGCAGTCCACGTGGGAGAACCTCGTGGACTACAACCTCTCTGAGAGCGGCGTCCGCCCGATGCGCGTCGAGGAGCTGCTCGACAGCGACGCCGATCGCGCCGCCTTTTTCGCCCAGGAGCTCGCCTACAACCAGTCGAACGGCACGATCGCGCTTCGCGAGCGCATCGCGGCGATGTATCCGGGCGCCACGATCGAGCACGTGGAGGTCACCAACGGCGGCTCGGAGGCGAACTTCGTCTCGATGTGGCACCTCGTCCGGCCGGGTGACGAGGTGGTGAGCATGGTCCCGAACTACGGCCAGACGCTGGGCCTCGCCGAGGGCTTCGGCGGCGCGCTCAAGCCGTGGCCGCTCCGGCTGTCGGAGGACGGCCGCCGCTGGCTGGCCGATCTCGACGGCCTCCGGGGCCTGGTGACGCCGAAGACGCGTTTGATCGTCCTGTGCAATCCGAACAATCCAACCGGCGCCCGCGTGCCGGCGGGCGACCTCGACGAGATCTGCCGGATCGCGGGGCGCGTCGGCGCGTGGGTGCTGTCGGACGAGATCTACCGCGGCGCCGAGCTGGACGGCGCCGAGACGCCGTCGGTCTGGGGGCGGTACGAACGCGTCGTCGTCACGAGCGGCCTGTCGAAGGCGTACGGCCTGCCCGGCCTGCGGGTGGGCTGGATCGTGAGCGCGCCCGAGGTCGTGGCCTCGACGTGGTCGCGCCACGACTACACGACCATCGCCCCGGGCACGCTGAGCGACCGCCTGGCGCGCGTCGCGCTCGAACCCCCGACGCGCGCGAAGATCCTCGCCCGCACGCGCCGCATTCTTCACGCCAATCTGCCCGTCATCGCGGGCTGGCTCGACGCCCGCAAGGACCGTT
Organism: Acidobacteriota bacterium; assembly: GCA_029562975.1. Lineage (GTDB taxonomy): Bacteria > Acidobacteriota > Vicinamibacteria > Vicinamibacterales > JAKQTR01 > JAKQTR01. The sequence continues at coordinate 108,859 of JAKQTR010000043.1, forward strand.
TCAGCTACGTTCCGCCCGAGGCCGGCGCGATCGTCTACACGCGCTATCGGGGCGGGATGAACTCCACGGGACTCGTGGAACGGCTGCGCGTGGAGAAGAGCGTGCTCATCGTGCCGGGCGATCACTTCGGCATGGACGGGCACCTGCGGATCGGGTTCGGCGGCGAGACGCGCGGCTTGCGCGAAGGCCTGGACCGCCTGGCGGATCTCCTCCAGTCGCTGCCGCTGGCCGGGGGCGCCTGAAGGCGGCAGGCCGGACCATGGTGTACCTGGACCTCCTGCTCGTCGGGTTCGGCCGCGTGGGCCGCCGCTTCACCGAGCTCCTCGAGGAGCAGTCGGTCCGCCTGCGAGGCGAGTACGACCTCTCCTGGCGCGTTGTCGGCATCGCGACCAGGCGCCACGGCACGGCGTACGACGCGCGCGGGCTCGACCTGGTCAAGGCGCGGCGCCTCGCCGGGGCGGGCGCTTCGCTGGCAAGCCTGACGGGTGCCGAGAGCGGGCGCACGATCGCCGCCGAGGCCTCGGGCCTCGCGCTCATCCGGCACGCGACGGCGGAATCGGCCGCCCGGCGCATGCCGCAGCTCGTGGTCGTCGAGACCACGACGCTCGACGTCGAGCGCGGACAGCCGGCGACGGACCACGTCATGGCCGCCCTGCGCGGGGGCGCCCACGTCGTGACAGCCAACAAGGGGCCCGTGGCCTTCGCGTACCGCGAGATCGCGTCGGCGGCCGGGGTGGCGCGCCGGCGGTTCCTCTTCGAGGGGACGGTGATGGACGGCGCCCCCCTCTTCAGCCTCGTGCGCGAGACGCTTCCAGGCGTCCGGGTGCTTGGCTTCCGCGGCATCCTGAACGCCACGACGAACTACGTGCTCACGGCGATGGAAGAGGGCCGCAGCTTCGAGCGGGCCTTGTCCGACATGCAGGAGGCGGGCATCGCCGAGGCCGACGCATCGCTCGACATCGACGGCTGGGACGCCGCCGCGAAGACGGCGGCCATCGCCAACGTGCTCATGCGCGGCAGCGTGACGCCGCGCGGGATCGAGCGAACGGGCATCCGGGACATCAGCAGCAAACGGGTGCTCGACGCCGTCTCGCGCGGCCGGCGGGTCCGGCTCGTGGCCAGCGCGGAGTGGGTGGACGACCGGCTCGCCGGCCGGGTCGCGCCCGTGGAGCTGGACGAGGCGGATCCGCTCGCGCGCCTCGCCGGGCTGCAGAACGAGGTCGTGCTGAAGACGGACCTGCTCGGCCCGATCGGCATTCTGCAGCTCGACGGCGGCCTTGCGCAGACGGCGTACGCGCTGCTGGCCGATCTCGTGACGATCGCCAAGGGGCTTTCCCGCGGCGAGACCTCGGCCGCGCCGCCGCTCCGCTGACGGGGCGGCCGGCGCCGTCGCCAAACGGCATCCGGCCGGCCCCGCGCGGGCGCCGGCGATCGGGGGCCCGGAGCCACGCCCATGTCGCTGGAACTCGCGCAGATTCGCCGCCGCGTCCAGACGCGCCTCGCCGACGTGAAGCGGGCGGCCGCCGCCAGGCGCGACCGGGCCGATGCCGCCGGGCGCGCGTACGGCACGTTCCTGTCGGCCGTCGCCATCCCCACCTTCAGCGCCGTGGCCCAGAGCCTCTCGGCCGAGGGCTACCCGTTCACGGTGACCACGCCCGGCCGCGCGGTCCGCATGACGTCGGACCGCTCGCGCCTGACCTACGTCGAGATCGGCCTCGACACGTCCGGCCCGGAGCCGCAGATCATCGCGGAGGTCGGCTGGGAGCGCGGCAGCCGCGTGTTCACCGACGAGCGGCCGGTGGCCGAGGGCACGCCGGTCGATGCGATCACCGACGAGCACGTCCTCGCGCGGCTGCTGGAGCTCTTGCCCGAGCTGGTCGAACGCTGAGGGGAACGCGCCGCCGCCCGGCGCGGGGGATCAGGCGAGGCGCTCGACGAACGACGTGTCAATGCCGTCGCGCTTCATGAGATCGAGGAACGCCGCGCGGTCGTACGCCTTGCGGTAGGCCTCGCGCGGATCGACGGCGCCGCTCTGGACGAAGGCGAGCAGGACGTCGTTCATCGGGACCATCCCGTACTTGCGGCCCGAGTCGATGGCGAGCGGCAGCTGGCCGATCTTGCCCTCCGCGATGAGCGCCCCGACCGACGGCATGTTGAAGAGCAGCTCGCGCGCGGCCACGCGGCCGCCGCCGGCCTTGCGCAGCAGGACCTGCGCCACCGCCCCGCGAAGGGCCTCCGACAGCGACAGCGCGACCTGCGTCTGCCGCTCGTAGGCCGCCGTCTCGATGAGGCGCCCGATGGCCGCGCTGGTCGTGTGAGCCGTGACGGCGCCGATGACGAGGTGGCCCGACTCGGCCGCGTCGAGGGCGACGGCCACGAGGTCCGGCGTCTTCAGGTCGTCGATCACCAGGACGTCCGGGTTCTCGCGCAGCGCCGCCCGGGCGCCGTGCAGCATCGCATCCGGATCGCTCCGCGCCTCCCGCTGGCTGACCATCGCGCGCCGGTTCTCGTGCACGAACTTGATCTCGGTCTCGATGGTGACGATGTAGTCGGAGCGCGTGCGGTTGATGAGATCGACGAAAGCCGAAATGAGCGTCGATTTGCCGCTGAGCCGCGGGCCGGCCACGATGACCAGCCCCTCCCGCTCGCCGCACAGGGCCTGGATGTCCCGGGACAGCCCGAGCTGGTCCGCCGAGATGAGCCGCGTCGGGATCAGTCGGAAGACGGCCCCGGGGCCGCGCTGGTCGCGGAAGCTCACGCAGCGCACGCGCCCGACGTCCTGAAGCTCGTAGACCCACTCCGCCGCCGTGCCGCCGGCGAAGGCCTCGCGGCTCGCGCCTGGCGCCAGCTCGAGGATCAGCGCCTCCACCTCGGCCTTGCCGAGCGGCGGCTCGGTCTCGAGCGGCAGGATCTCGTCGTCCACGCGGATGGACGGGCGGGCGTTGGCGGTCAGAAAGAGCGACGATGCGCCGCGCGCTGACGCGATGCGGAGCAGGCGGCCGATGCCGAGATACCGCGGCGTCGGCGAGGACGAGGAGCGGGGCGCGTCGGCGCGAATCGGCGTGCGTGACAGCGGCAGCACGACGCCAGGAGCCGGCTCCCGAACCGCCCCGGTCCGCCGGGCGGACGGAGGCTGAACGGCCGGCTCGTCTGTCCGGGCCGACGGCGGACCGGACAGGCCGTATCTGACCGAGTGCGAAGGCGGCAGAGACGCGGACGGCGGCGGGTGGCTGGGTGCCATGCGCGGCCGCGGCGCGCTCTCGGGCGTCGGCGGCGGAGCCGGTCTAGCTGGAGGGGCCTGGGGCGCCTGGGTGTCGGCAGCCGGTGCGGCTCGATCGGCCAGAGCAGCCGGTTCCGGCTGGGCGGGCGCCGCTGCGGGCGGCGCCTCCGACGGCGCCACGGCCGCCTGCGCCGCCGCGGGAGGCGCCTCCGACGGGTCCGTCACCGCTCGCGGCTCGGCCTTGGCTGCCGGCGCCTGGGCCGGCAGCGGCTCCTCCGACACCGCCGCGCCTGCCAGCCCGGGACGTGCCTGGCGAGTCACCGCGCGCTGGCGCCGCAGTTCGATCCAGATGTCGTCGCCGCCCCGCGCGGCTACCAGCACGAACGTGTCGCCCGTCTGGTCCCCCGGCCGGATCTCGCGCTCGACCGCGCCAACCTCGCTCAGCGTCCGCTGATCCTCGGGAGCAAGCAGGTCGGCGAGCGCGCCTTTCATGGCGTCCACCGTCAGTGGGCGCTCCGAAAGGTTGACGGAACCGGTCGGCGCCAGCACGTAGGGACGCTCGCCCACGTGCATGACGAGGCCGTCCCCGTTGGCCTTCAGGACGGCGGCGACGAGCGATTCAATGGGCGACACGTACCTCATCCGGCCCTGGCGGCCTGCTCCCTTCAGATGTCGGCCGAAAAGGCCGGATTCATTAGGTTTCAGGCCCGTGGCGGCGCGCCGGCCTCGTAGATGCGCACCAACTCGACAAGCTTGATGCCGCGCGTCTGATAGGGCGCGGTAATGCGCTCGGTTCGCAGGTACTGCAGCAGGCCGTCGTCGGCGTAATCCGGCTCGCCCACGTCGGGGAGCCGGCTGAGCCGTGCTGCCAGAGCAGCCAGAGCGGAGCCGCTGGCGGTGGCGGGGCCGGGGTCGGGCCGCAAGAGCCGCGTCCACCGCCGGCGGGCGGGCGGGCGCGTGAACTTCACGTAGATCTCGTTGCTGATGAACGCGTATCCGGACTCGGCCCGGCTGGCTGGCGCATCCTCGACGCGGATGAACTCGATGCCGCCGTCGCCTTTCAGGGCCTCCAGGACGAGACGCGTGAACGCGCCGTCCCCGCTCCAGCCTCTGTCGTCCAGCCGCACCCCTTCATGATATTGGGGTCAGATCCAGGATTACGGGGTCAGATCCAGAATTCCTGTAGTTCTTCAGGAATTTCCAGACCTGGCCCCGTAATCCTGGATCTGACCCCAATCTCACTGCGGGAGGAGGGTGAGGAGGTCCGATGGTTGATCCAGGTACCAGTCGTCGCTGCGCTGCATCGACTCGTCCACCCGCACGAAGCCGAACCCGTACCGCGCCAGGCACAGGCGCACGCCCCCGTTCCGGGCCGTCCGGACGTCCACGTCGGAATCGCCGATGAGCAGCGTCCTGCCTGCCGTGGCGCCGCAGCGCTCCATCAGCCACTGCAGCCCCGCCGGATCGGGCTTCGGCGCGAACCGCCCGTCACCGAACACGGCGTGCGGGAAGTACGGCTCCAGGCCGAGCCGGGCCAGGATCCTCCGCCCCGAGTCCTCGGGCTTGTTCGTCAGCAGCGCCAGGGCGTGGGTGGCGGCCAGCGCCTGCAGCGTTTCGATGGTGCCCGGATACGGCCTCGTCGTCTCGAACATCCGCTGGTCGTACAGGGCCAGGAACTCCTGGAGGGCCACGGCCGGCGGCGCTGCCTGCGCGGCTTGGGCCATCACGCGCTCGACCAGCACGGCCGCTCCCTCTCCGACCATCCAGCACGCGGCCTCGTCGTCAATTGGCGGTCCGCCGTACCGCGCGGACAGCTCCGATGCGGCCGAGGCGAGATCGTGGATCGAGTCAACAAGGGTGCCGTCGAGATCAAAAACGAGAAGCATGAGAGTCCTGCGGCGGCGTCAGTCGCCGTGGAAGGTGGCGTGCGAGGTCGGTGTCTCCCAGACGCGGACGGATTCGACGGCGAAGCCCTGCGAGCAGGCGTAGTCGAAGATGAGCTTCGCGATGCTCTCGGCCGTGGGGTTGTCGTCCACCACGAAGACGGGCTCGCCCAGCTCCTGCAGCGGCTTCACCAGGGGGTCGTCCCGGCGGAGGATCATCTTGTGATCGATGGTCTGGTCTATCCAGGCCTTGACCACGCGCTTGATGTCGCCGAAGTCGCACACCATGCAGCGGCCGTCGAGCTCGCCGCTGCGCAGCGTGACCTCGGCGACGGCGTTGTGCCCGTGGGGGTGCTTGCACACGCCGTCGTAGTCGAGCAGGCGGTGCCCGTAGCAGAAGTCAATGCGCTTCGCCACCGAGTACATGGGTTTATTCTACAGCCGATGACGGGATGCCCCGAAACCGCCGCCGTGCTCTGCTCGGCCGGACTGGACAGCGTCGTGCTGGCCGCCCACGAGGCGACGGCCCGCGACGTCCAGCCGGTTTACGTGTCGTCCGGCCTCGCGTGGGAACCGGCCGAGCTGGCGCGCCTCGAACGCCTCGGCCGGTCGTGGGCGGGCGCGGGCCGCATTCGCCCGCCCGTGGTTCTGGACCTGACGATGAGGGATGTGTACCCCGCGTCGCACTGGGCCATCCGCGGCGCGCCGCCCGCGTACGACACGCCGGACGAGGACGTGTATCTCGCCGGGCGGAACATCGTGCTGCTCTCGAAGGCCGCCGTGTACTGCGCGGGCGCGCGCATCCACCGGCTGGCCATCGGCCTCCTGGCGGGCAACCCGTTTCCGGACGCCACCCCCGCGTTCTTCGGCGCGATGTCCGGCGCGCTCTCGCTCGGCCTCGCGCACCGCATCGACGTGGTCGCGCCCTTCGCCTCGCTCCGCAAGGCCGACGTGATCCGGCTCGGGGCGGCCCTTGGCGCCCCTCTCGACCTGTCGCTGTCCTGCATGAGCCCGCAGGACGGGCTGCACTGCGGCGCGTGCAGCAAGTGCCGCGAGCGCCGCGACGCCTTCGACGAGGCGGGGCTGGCCGACCCTGCGCGCTACGCCGCGCCCTCTCCGCGGCGGACGCAGGCCGTTCCTCCGGGCCGGCGGCCGTGATCGCCGCGGAGCCGGCCAGCCGGCTCCCGCGCGGCCCCTGTGGCGCAGGGGGACGCAGAATGCCGTTCCGCTGGTAAAATCGCTGCTCGAGCCGCAGTCCTGACATGCGCGTGCCTTCAATCGGCCCATCGGTGCTGCTTGCCGTCGTGGCCTTCGTAGCCGCCCTTGCGGCAGAGGCGTCGCTCCGGCCGTCCGCCCCGATGCTGGTCACGCCCCTGGCCGCGTCGGCGCTGGCGCTCGGCTTCGCCTATCGCGCCTATCGCCGGGAGGAGGCGGCCCGCCGCGCGCACGACGAGCAGATCGAGCGATCGACGGCCTTGCAGTTCGCCACCATCGAAGCGCTCGCTCTCGCCATCGACGCGCGCGACCACTCGTCGCCTTCGCAGCTGCTCCGCGAGCAGCGCCACGCGGCGGCGCTCGCCAAGGCCCTCGGCATGCCGCCCGACGCCGTCGAGGGCGTCCGGACGGCGGCCCTGCTCCACGACATCGGCAAGCTGGCCGTCCCCGATCACATCCTCTCGAAGTCGGCTCCGCTCACCGACGACGAGCGCAGCAAGATGCGCACGCACGCGGCTGTCGGCGCGGCGCTCATCGCCGACGTCCCGTTCCCGTACCCCGTGGCCGAGATCGTCGCCGCCCACCACGAACGCTGGGACGGAACGGGCTACCCGAACGGGTTGCGCGGCGCCGACATCCCGCTGGGGGCGCGCGTGCTCGCGGCGGTGGACCACTTCGCCGCCGTCACGTCGGAGCGGTCCCTGGGCGGGGCCCTGCCGGTCGAGGAGGCCATCAACGTGCTGTGGCAGGAGGCCGGCAACGCCCTCGACCCGGGCGTGGTGGCCCGCTACGCTGAGCTGCTTCCGGCGCTCGGCAAGGAGGATCTCGAAGCGCGCCTGGCCGCCTCGGCGCCAGCCGGCTCCCGGCGCGCCGGCGAGGCAGCCGCCCGCCGGCCAGGGCCGTCGGAGCTGCTCGAGCACATCGGCGAGGCGCACCGCGAGATGAGCGGCCTGCTCGAGGTGGCGGCCACGATGGGGACGGGGCTCGGCGTGGCGGAATCGATGTCCGTCCTGGCGTCGAAGCTGGACCGGCTGGTGCCGTTCAGCACCTGCGCGCTGTTCCTGTACGACGAGCCGAACGGCGTGGCGCGCTGCCGCTTCGCGACGGGCGCCGGCGAGCAGGTGTTCCCGGGCCTGATGGTGCGCGACGGCCAGGGCCTGGTGGGCAGGGCCATCGCCACCCGCGCGTGCGTCGTCAACGGCGATCCGGCCGCGGAACTCGACGCCTCGAAGCCGGGCCTGGCCGAAGCCGGGCTCCAGTCGGCGCTCGTCTGCCCGCTCGTGGTCGCCGGCTCGGTCCGGGGCGCGCTGGCGCTGTACCACACCGACCCGGCCTACTTCACCGACAACCACCGGCGCCTGCTGACGCGCGTCTCCGGCCAGATCGCCGCCGTCGTCAACAACGCCGCCATCTTCGAGCAGACCCGCGAGGACTCGGTCACCGATCCTCTGACCGGCTTGCCGAACACGCGCTTCCTGTCCTCGCACGCCGCGCGCGAAATCGCGCGCGCCGCGCGGCTGCGCACGTCGGTCGCGGTGCTGGTGGTCGATCTGGACAACCTGAAGCCGATCAACGACAGCTTCGGCCACCAGGCCGGCAACCGCGCCCTGTGCGCCGTGGCGGCCGTGCTGCGCAGCACGATCCGGCCCTACGACGTTTGCGCGCGCTACGGAGGCGACGAGTTCATCGTCCTGCTGTCGGACTGCGGCGTCGATCAGGCGGAGGCGAAGCGGACGGAGCTGCAGAAGGCCGTCGAGTCGATGTCGTTCAGCGTGGGGGACCTGCTCAAGGTCCGGCTGTCGATCAGCGCGGGCGCTGCCGTGTTTCCCGTGGACGGCGAGTCGTACGAGGCCCTGCTCCAGGTCGCCGACAGCCGGATGTACGGGGACAAGGCCGCCCGCAAGCGCGCGAAGCTGCCAAAGACCGGACGCGCCCCCGAAGCCGGGACGGCATCGCCCTCGCCTCCGGCCGACCCGGCTGCCGCCGCGCCGCCGACGCAGCTCGCCCACTGAGCGGCCCGGCGCGCCCCGGCCCGCCCCTTCCGGTTCAGATGCCCATGACGTGATAGCCCGAGTCCACCATCAGGACCTGGCCCGTGATGTTCGAGCTTTCCGGCCCCAGCAGGAACCGCCCGGCTTCGCCCACCTCCTCCAGCTCGGTGTTGCGGCGGAGCGGCGCCCGTTCCCGGTAGGCCTGCAGGATGCCGCCGAACCCGGAGATGCCCGACGCTGCGAGCGTCTTGATGGGCCCGGCCGAAATGGCGTTCACCCGGATGTGCTGCGGGCCGAGGTTGTCTGCGAGGTATCGAACCGACGACTCGAGCGCGGCCTTGGCGACGCCCATCACGTTGTAGCCGGCGAAGACCCGGTCGGAGCCGAGGTAGGTCAGCGTGAGGATGCTCCCGCCCCCTCGCGCCGCCATCAGGGGCGCCGCCCCTCGGGCCAGGGCGATGAGGGAGTAGACGCTGACGTCCAGCGCGATTCTGAAGCCCTCGCGGCTCGTCTCGAGGAACGGCCGCGACAGCTCCGCGCGCGGCGCGAAGGCGGTGCCGTGGAGCAGGAAATCCAGGCCCCCGAACTCGCGGCCGACGATCTGGTACAAGTCGGCGATCTGCTCGTCCATCGTCACGTCGCACGGCTGGACGAGCGGCCCCTCCAGCTCAGCCGCCAGTTCCCGCACGTTGTCGAGCAGGCGTTCGCCTTGGTACGTCAGTGCGAGCCTGGCGCCGTCGCGCGCCAGAGCCTTGGCGATGGCCCAGGCGATTGACCGCCGGTTGGCGACGCCCGTGACGAGACCGAACCGGCCCGTGAGACTGCCCATTGCGCTCTGGGTGTTCAGCGCTTCTTGGGACCGCGGGGAGGCTTGCCTCCGAACCCGTGCCTCGGGCCCCGGCCCGGCGGGTGTCCCTGTCCGCCGCGTTGACCGTGCGGCGGGCGCGTCGCCCGCCTTCCGCCGGGGGCGCCGGGCGGGCCGAAGAAACCGAAGTGCCCCTGTCCTCCCCGGTAGTGAATGCTGTTGCCGTCCACCTCGCCCTGGTTCTGGCGCGGTCCGCCCTTGGCGCCCGGCTTGTGGCGGCCGGCCTGCCCGTGGCGAAACGGCTTGCCGCGGCGGTTGCCAGCCGGCGCGGCCTTGTGCATGGTGAACTCGGGGATCGGCCGCGGCGGCACGTCGCCTTCGACCCGGGGGAGCGTCGCCCGAATCAGGCGGCGGTGCAGGCTGACCTCGGATTCGGCCGCACGCGCTGCCGGCGCGGCTGGCTGACCACCCGGCGCCGGCGCGTCGTGCTGGGCGCGGGCGAGGACGCTGTCAGCCGTGTCTTCGGGTCCGGCGGCCGCCGCCTGCACGGCCGGGGCATCCCGACCGGCTTCTCCCCCGCCTGCTCGCGGCTCCTGCGCCGCCGCGCGCGCCGGCGGCAGCGGAAGAGCGGCGGCGATCGCCGCCTTCTTGCGGGGCGCGGGCAGCCTGCCCCCGCGGTACTCGTGCTCGGCATCGCAGGTCGTGCAGCGAACCTGCCGGATGTCGTCGCCGACGAGCGCCACGACGGCGTGGTTGCTCAGGCGCCGCTCGCGCGGGCAGTAGTCATCGACAAGGTCACCAACACGAGGCTGGCGCGGAAGCATGCACGGTCCCTCGAGAACGGCAGGTGGGAAGTTCAGTTGTCGCAGGACGTTCGATTCCAGCGATGCGCCGACGTGAGGGGCAACCGCCGCCTGCGAACGTCAATCGGAGCCCACGCTCCCGGCGGAAGCCGGTGCGCTAACGGCACGGCTTATCATACAGCGCCCGGGTTCAAGACCCAAGCGCGCTTTTCACCGGCCCCCGCCCAGCCATGCCCTGAGCTCATCCAGGGCCGCCCGGACGGCTTCGGGATTGGTGGACTGGGGCGTCCGCTTGGCGGCCACCGACGCGGCGGCCGAGATGGCCCCGGCGACATCCGGCTCGAACCGGTCGCTGAAGGCCCGCCACTCGTCAGGGCCGAGCGAGGCGAAATCCCGGCCCTGCGCGGAGAGCGTCCTCACCATGCCGCCCACGATGGCGTGCGCGTCGCGGAACGCCACGCCGCGCGCCACGAGGTAGTCGGCGACGTCGGTCGCCAGCAGTAGCCCTGATGCGGCCCTCCCGGTCCGTTCCGCGTTCAGCTCCAGGCCGGCGACGACGGCCGCGCTCGCGTCGAGCGAGGCCGACACGGTGTCTTCGGCCTCGAACACGGCTTCCTTGTCCTCCTGCAGGTCCCGGTTGTACCCGCTCGGCAGCCCCTTCATCGTCGCCAGCCACCCGGCGAGGCGGCCGAGCACCCGGCCGGACTTGCCGCGGGCGAGCTCCAGAGGATCCGGGTTCTTCTTCTGCGGCATCAGGCTGCTGCCGGTGGCGAAGCGGTCTGGCAGGTCGAAGAACCCGAATTCCTCCGACGTGAAGAGGATCACGTCCTCGGCGAGGCGGCTGAGGTGCACCATGGCCACCGAGCACGCGAACAGGAAGGCGGCCGCGAAGTCGCGATCGGAGGACGCGTCGAGGCTGTTCGAGACGACGCGCGAGAAGCCCAGGCGCCTCGCCAGGAACGCCGTGTCGACGGCGCAAGTCGCGCCGGCGATGGCGCCGGATCCGAGGGGCATTTCGTCGGCCTCGTCGGCGGCCCGCTCGAACCGCCCGGCGTCGCGACGGAACGCTGCGGCGTGGGCGAGGAAGAAGTGCGCCGCCAGGATGGGCTGCGCTCGTCTGAGATGCGTGTAGGACGGCATGAGCGCGCCGCCGCACGCCTCGGCGCGCGACGCCAGCGCCCCGGCCAGCCGCTTCAGCCGTGCGACGATCCCGGGAATGCGGCGCTTGAGGTAGAGGCGCAGGTCGAGCGACACCTGCTCGTTGCGCGAGCGCCCGGTGTGCAGGCGCTTGCCTGCCTCGCCAATCCGCTCCACGAGCTGCCGCTCGACAAACGCGTGGATGTCCTCGTCCGGGCCGCTCACGAACGCCGCGTCGGCGCGGCCGGCGGCGAGTATGGCCTGCAGCCCCCCGGCCATCGCATCCGCATCGCCCTGGCTGATGACCCCGGCGCGGGCGAGCGCCTCGGCCCAGGCCAGGCTGCCTTCCACGTCCTCCTCGAAGAGCCGCCGGTCGAATGGCAGCGACACGCCGAAGGAAAACACGCCGGCGTCGGGCCCGCCGTCGAAGCGCCCCGACCAGAGGTGCGGCCCCGGGCGGCCCGCGCCGCTCATGTCCTCGCCATCCTGTCGAAGCGGGCCGCGACCGACGCGGCGGCCGGCGCGTTGCGGCAGATCACTAGGACGGTGTCCTCGCCGCCAATCGTGCCGATCACGCCGGACATCCTGGCGGCGTCGACGGCGCTCGCGAGCGGCTGCGCCTGCGCGAGGCCGGTCTTCAGCACGACGAGCTGCCCTGAGCGCTCGAGGCCCGTCAGGTACTCGGCGATTGCGCGCCGCAGCCGCGACGTGGCGACGGCGGGGTCCGCGCTCTCGGTCCCGGGCCGGTGGTACGCACCGTCGCCGCTCGCCTTGACCAGGCCGAGATCGCGGATGTCGCGGGAGAGCGTGGCCTGGGTCACCGAGAACCCCAGCGCCTTGAGGCGCCGCCTGAGTCCTTCCTGGCTCGACAGCGGCACGCGATCGACGAGATCGAGGATGGCGGCCTGCCTGCGCGTCTTCATCGGGATGGGTCCTACCCCATGGCCCCTTCGGGGTAGTACAGCGCGAGGCGCAGCTCCTTGGCCAGCGCCTCCACGGAGGACCCCTTGCTCCACGCGCCCTGGGTCTCGAAGCGAAGGTCGCCGATGCGGTGGCCCCACGGCGCGATGACGCGGCCGATGGCCCTGAAGTCGGCGCGGTCGGCGTGCTCCTCGTCCAGCCGCCGCACGACCTCCGGCGACACGCGCAGGAAGGCGCGAAGGGCCGACGACGACTTGATGCTGTACTTCCGCCCGTTCCACGCCGCGCCGAAGACCAGCGCGACCTGCTTGAAGTAGTTGACGAAGAAACGCGTGGCCTCGTCATGGAACTCGCGGGTCCGGCGCGGCCCGCCGAAGGCGTCGCCCTGGAAGAGACGCTTGAGCTCCTGCGCGAGCGGCGCCTGCGCCACGCTGCCATGGCCCACGCCGAGCAGCTTGATGTCCATGTGGAGCGGCGAGTCGTCGCGATCGTTCAGGGCCCGGACGATGTCGTGCGCGAGCGCGAGGTTGGCGTCCCGGTACAGCTGGCGGCCGGACAGGCTTACCAGGTGCGACGAGTTCAGCCGCGTGTGCTTCGCGTTGATCGTCACGAACATCTGGACGATGTGGTCCTCGGGCAGCTGGTCGAAGATCACGGCCGGCACCGAGAACGCCTCCTCGCCGAACCGCTCGATGTCCGCGTGCATCGCGAGAAGGCGGTGCTGGCCGTCGATGGCCCGCAGGATGCCCTCGCGCTCGGGCACCTTCAGGACGCCCAGGCTCGAGCCTTCCTCGACGGGAGAGAAGCCGAGCTTCTCGTCGGACGAGATGATGACCGCGCCCGGGATCGAGGGCAGGTCGCGCGCCTGGCGGCACTGCTCGTAGTAGCCGACGAGCTCGTCGATCTTCCGGCGGATGATCTGCCGCTGGTACGCCTGCTCGCTGGCGGCGATCCGACGCTCGAGCAGGTCCCAGTTCACCTTGGAGGCGACAGCGCCCCGCTTCTTCCCGCGCACGGGGGGCTGATGCGGCTGCCCGTAGCTCAGCACCTCGAAGCGCACGAGCCTGTCGATGTCCCTGGCGGTCAGCGAGGCCTGGTAGAACCGAACCCCGAATTGCTGCATCTGGATGGCGGACACGTTGATCATGGCTGAATCCTGCGGTATTCTTACCCGCTTTTTCGGGGATTTCAGCCGTTATCTGCACGGTTCCAGGCCCCGGTGAGTCTGCCGCTCCCCGGAGCGCCGCCCGCCTCCGCGCGAACGGTTCCTCTAACCCTTTGACAGGCTGTAACTTGCTAGGCTCGAGGCGGCGCTCCCTCGCGCTCCAGCGCGGCCCGGCATATCCGGAGCTCCCTCTTCCGGGCCGGGGAAAGCGTCGGAAACGCCAGGTCGAGGCCCTCCAGGGCCTCGACGATGGCCGACGCCACCACGATGCGGGCGAACCGCTTGCTGTCGGAGGGCACGACGATCCAGGGCGCGTGCAGGGTGGCGGTGTGCCGGATGGTGTCCTCGTAGGCCGCCATGTAGTCGTCCCAGCGCTCCCGCTCCTTCACGTCGGCCGCCGAGAACTTCCAGTTCTTCTCCGGCCGGGCAATCCGGTCGAGGAACCGCTCCTTCTGCTCCTCTTTCGACACGTGGAGGAAGAACTTGCGGATGAGGTAGCCGTTGCGCGCCAGGTAGCGCTCGAACGCGTTGATGTCCTCGAAGCGGTCGCGCCAGATGGTCTTCGTCCTGGCGGCTGCGGGGAGCTTCGCGCGGTCGAGGATCTCGGGATGCACGCGCACCACGAGGGTCTCCTCGTAGTAGGACCGGTTGAAGATGCCGATGCGGCCGCGCTCGGGCAGGGCCTTCGTCGTCCGCCACATGAAGTCGTGGTCGAGTTCCTCGGCCGACGGCGTCTTGAACGAGCAGACCTGGCATCCCTGCGGGTTGACGCCCGACATGACGTGGGCGATGACGCTGTCCTTCCCGGCCGCGTCCATGCCCTGGAAGATCAGCAGGACGCCCCAGGTGTCCTGGGCGTAAAGCCTCTCCTGGAGCGCCGCGAGCCGCTCCACTCCCTGCTCGAGGAGCTTGCGGGTGTCCTTCTTCGATTGCTTCCACGACCCGCTGCCGGTCGGATGGTCCTTCAGGGAGAACCGGCTGCCGTCGGTGACGAGGAACGGGGCGACAAGGTCCTGAGGCTTCATGGTCTTCCTCCGGCTTCGGCCGGGTGCGCCGCCAGCGTCTCACGATGCGCGGCCCGAGGGGCGGGATTCCGCCCGCCAGCGCGTCGAAGGGGCCGGGCGTCCCGGCGGCGGACGCGGCGCCCGGCCGCGGCTCAACTCGCCTCGCTGCGGGGGCGGGCCCGGACCACGGTCGTCTCGAGCTCGATGTCCTGGCGCATCGAATGCCACACCGAGCAGTACTTCTCGCGCGAGAGCGCGATCGCGCGGTCGATGTGCTCCTGCGGGGCGTTCGTGTCCAGGATGATGCGCATCTCGACCCGCACGAACCGCCTCGGCTCGGTGTCGGCGCGGTGGCCCCTCAGGTTCACCTCGAGCGCCACAACATCGAAGCGCCCGCGCGCAAGGATGTGGACGATGTCGATGGCGATGCACCCGGCAAGGCTCGACGCCAGGGCCACGACCGGCGTCGGGCCGGCCTGGTTCCGGCCGTCCAGCACCCATTCGTGGACGCCGTCGTGCGCCGTGAAGGCCTGGTCGCCGTCCCACTCGAGGTTCACGATGACCGGCGGTCTCGCGTCAGCCATGCTCTCGGCAGCTCCTCCGGCCTGCCCTCTGCCTCCGGAATCAAACGGCGCACGCCCTCTCGAGGCTGCGGGCCTCCAGGCCGCGCCGGCGCGGCTCGACTCCCGGGCGATTCACCCGGCCGGCCCCCTGGAGCGCCGTGCCACGTCAGGCAGCCTCTTCGTGTCCCGGGGCGGCGGCGCCCCGCCGGTCCGCGGGCGCCGGGGCGGCCCATGGACTTCGCGCCCGCATCATTGTAGCCCCTGGGCGCGCCGTTCCCCGGGTTGTCTGCCTCGCCGCGGCTTGCTAGGCTGGGTCCATGAGCCGCACCCGGCGATTTCTGGCGGCGGCAGCCGCCGCGACGCTGGCGGCCGCTGCCGCAGGGCGCGGGCCCGAGGCCGCTGGCGCCGCCGCGCCGCGCCCCGAGGCCAGGCAGGGCGGAGTGTTCCGCAGCGGCGCGCGGATGGTCCCGATCTACGCGACGGTCACCGACGCGCGCGGCGCGCTGGTGCCGGATCTGACGCGCGCGGAGTTCGAGGTTCTCGACAACGGCGTCCGCCAGGACCTCCTCGTCTTCGAGAACCAGACGCAGCCCTTCACCGCGGTCGTCATGCTCGACAGCAGCGGCAGCATGACCTCGTCGCTCAAGCTCGTGAAGGCCGCCGCCGAGCAGTTCCTGATCCGCCTGCTGCCGCAGGACAAGGCCCAGGTCGGCGCGTTCAACGACAAGATCCAGTTCAGCGGCGAGTTCACCTCGGACCGGGACGCCCTGATCGCCGCCCTCGGCGATCTGGATTTCGGCAACCCCACCCGCCTCTACGACGCCCTCGACGAATCCCTCGATCGGCTCGCCCCGACCGAGGGCCGGCGCGTGATCGTGGTGCTGACAGACGGGGAGGACACGGCCAGCCGGCGCGGCCGGGGCGACGTGCTCGCCCGGGCCGTGGCCGGCGAGGTCATGATCTACGGCATTGGACTCGAGTCCGACTACTTCAACGGGGTCCGCCGCGTCCGTACGAGCCCCGACCGCGTGGTCCGGAGGCTCGCGGAGGAGACCGGCGGAGGCTACTTCCTGCTCAGGGAGACCTCGAACCTGAGCAGCACGTTCACGCGCATCGCCCAGGAGCTGCACAGCCAGTACGTGCTGGGCTTCACGCCGGCCGTGCTCGACGGCAGGGTGCATCAGCTGACCGTGAACGTGAAGCGCCCGGGCATGAAGGCCCGGGCGCGCAAAACGTACGTCGCCGCGTCGGAGGCTGGCACAGGCCCGCCGAAGTGAGCGCGCCCGCCCGCCGCAGGCGCGAGGGCGAGCCGGAAGGCCCGCTCAGGCCAGGGCGGCAATGACGGCCACGATGAGCAGCACGGCCACGAGCCAGTCCGCGTTGCTCGACACGTTCCACTCGAACATGACGTCCTCCTCTCGTGCGAGTCGAATGGCTCTACTGACCCCCGGCGGACGCCGACGGCAGACAGCTCGCGCCCGAGATCGGCGCCATCCGCGCCTGACCTTGGCCGAGCGCCGTTCAGCCTGGAACCCCGGGGGCATTCGAGCCCACCTGGATCAGTAGACGCGGAACGAGGCGCTCTGGTTCGGCTCGGCGCCGGGCCGCGGCGCCGCGCCCGTCTGCTATCATCGACCCATGCCGGACGGCTTGACCGACCATGAGTTCGCGGCGAAAGCCGAATCGGCCATCGAGGCGCTGCAGCGCGGCCTGCTCGGCCTCGCCGACGAGGAGGGGTTCGAGATCGATCTGGAGGGCGGCGTGCTCAAGATCGAATTCGAAGAGCCTTCCAATGCGACCTTCGTCATCAGCCCCAACGCCCCGGTCCGCCAGATCTGGGTGTCGGCGCTCGTGCAGAGCTACAAGCTGGCCTGGTCGCAGGAAACGGGCGCCTTCGCCCTCGGCGGCGAGACGCTCACGCAGCTGGTCGAGCGGCTCGTACGCCTGCACCTCGGCCGCTGACGACAGCGGGCTCGCGGCGCCGCGCTGACGGAGAGGCGCGCATCAGGCGGCGGTTTCGGTTCAACGGAACACTCGCGGCGCCGCGCTGACGGGGAGGCGGGCCGGATACCCGGCCGGCGATGTACAATCCGGGCGGCCGTTCGTCAACACAGGGAGGCGCTAGATGCGGAGATTCGCGATCGTCTGTCTGGCCGGAGTCGTCGCGCTGGCGGCCGCAGGGTGCGGCGGCAAGAAAGAGGCACAGCAGCAGGCGGCCGGCGCCGCGCGGGAACCTGCCACGCAGGATCAGCGGTCCGCCACGGGGGAACCGGGCGGCGGTGAGGCTGACGTCGCCAAGGGCATGCAGGAGTTCGCCCGGGCGATGGAATCCATGCAGAAGTCGCCCGACGGCAAGGCGTACGAGCCGGTGAGCTTCAGAACGCTCATCGAGCTGCTGCCGGACGTCCCGGGCTGGGAGAAGGAGGAGCCCGAGGGCGAGAGCACGACGGCGCCGGTCCGCTTCTCCCAGGCCAGCGCGGGCTACACCAAGGGCGACGCGCGCATCGAAGTGAAGATCGTCGACACCGCGATGTCCAGGCTCCTGACGATGCCCTACCAGATGTTCCTGGCGGCGGGCTACTCGAAGGAGTCGACGAGCGGCTACGAGAAGGCCGTCAAGGTGAACGGACAGCCCGGCTGGGAGAAGTGGAACAGCGAGTCGAAGACGGCCGAACTCGGCGTGATCGTCGGAGAGCGGTTCCTCGTCACCGTCGAAGGCTCGGGCGCGGACATCAAGGACGCGCAGGCCGTTGCCGGCCGGCTCGACATGGCGAAGCTGGCGGCCTTGAAGTAGCCGCCGGCGCCGCTACAGCCTGAACCCGGCGCGCAGCGGGTCGTCGTCATCGATCAGGAAGACGTGCTCGCCGGTGATCCAGGCCGACCCCTCGATCTCGGGCAGGATCGCGTCGAACCCGCCGACGCGCGTCCGGCCCGCGACGCGCCCCCGGAACAGCGTCCCGATCACGCTCTCGTGCCCGAAGGCGCGATCCTCCGGCAGGAGCCCCATGTCGGCGAGCACCGCCATCACGGCGCACGTCCCGGTGCCGCACGGCGAGCGATCGACCTCGGCATCGGCGAAGATCGTCACGTTGCGCAGGTCGGCGTCCTCGCGCCCCGGCGGGCCGGTGAAGATCGTGCCGTAGATGCCCTTCAGGCCCTTCTCGAGCGGATGCACCACGGGCACGGCCGCCTCGGCCGCCCGCGCGATCTCCATCCCGAGGCCCCGCAGGTCCGCCAGCCGCGAACCCGTGATGGGCACTCCGGCCGACTCGGCATCCACGATCGCGTAGAACGCGCCGCCGAACGCGATGTCCGCGCGGAGGCTTCGTCCCCGGGCCTTCAGCTCCAGGCCCGGCGCGAGCACGAACGACGGCACGTTGTCGAACGCGACGTGCGCAACCCGGACGGCGCCGTCCCCGCGCGCCTCCGCCGCCGCCCTGGCCCGCACGGGCCCGGCCGGCGTGTCGAACACGATCTCCCCGGCCCGCCGCGGATGGATCAGCCCCCGCTCGAGCGCGATGGTCGTCGCGGCGATGATGCCGTGGCCGCACATGGTGCTGTAGCCCTCGTTGTGCATGAAGAGCACGCCGGCGTCCGACGCGCCGGTGACGGGCTCGGTGAGGACCGCGCCGTACATGTCCGCGTGCCCCCGGGGCTCGAGCATCAGCGCCCGCCGGACGTGGTCGGCGTGGCGCGCCGCCCAGGCGCGCTTCTCGAGCATTGTGCGGCCGGCCGGCGCGGAGTAGCCTTCGACAATCAGGCGGAGGGGCTCGCCGGCGGCGTGGGCGTCGATGGTCCGGTAGCGGCGCGGCGCGGGTCTTCGGGACATGACACCTCGCGTGAGTCGCGCGGACCGCGATTATACGCGAGCGGCGCGCTGATTCCGGGCCTGGGGAACCGCGGCTGAGGCCGCCGGGGGCTGGCGCCGATACGAAGTGCGCACGAGGCCCGCCGCGGGCGCGACTCACGGCTGCGGCGGCTGGCGACCCCGGAGGCGACGTCGCGCAAGTGACCGGGCGGGGAACATACGCCCGCCGCGAGCGTCAGTACCAGCAGATGGCGAAGAAGACTCCCTGGCCCGTCATCGTCCTCGGGATCGGCGCCTTCGCGCTGATCATGGGGGCGGCTCTGATCGCCGTCGCCGGCTACTTCGTCTACCAGCAGTTCGCCATCCAGGCGACCGCGGCCACCGAGGAGGACGCCGCGCAGGAGTTCGCGCTGGCCGCGAGCCGGTTCCAAGGCCAGAAGCCCTACCTGGCCATCAAGGACGGGGAGCCGATCGTGAGCAACGATCGGCCCGCGAAGCCGGGCGAGCCCATCGACGCCATTCACATCCTCGTGTGGGATCCTGACCAGGGCCGGGTCGTCCGGTTCAACGTCCCGCTCTGGCTGCTCCGGATGTCGAAGGGGCACCCGATCAAGATCCAGCACGACGGCGACGAGGCTCCCGTCAGGCTGAAGCTCACGGCCGCGGACCTCGAGAAGCGGGGGCCTGGCCTTATTCTGGACCACAAGGACGCCGGCGGCCAGCGCATCCTCGTCTGGGCGCAGTAGCCACCGGCGTTCGCGCCTAGGGGACGCAGGTTCCGCCTGCCGCGGGAGCGAGGGCGAGGCGCGTCAGCACGCGCGTCGCCGGGTCGAGGGCGAGTGACAGGTCGAGGTCGCCCTTCGCGCACGCGAGGCGGATCGTGGCGGCGCGCTCGCCGTCGCTGGCGAGCAGCTCGCCCACGCGGCAGGCTCCCCACGCCGCTGCGCTGTCCAGGAGGCGGCGCGCCTCCTCCGGCGCGACTCCGGCGCCGAGCTTGATCGAGAGCGGGCCGCGGCGTTGCGCCGAGACGGCGCGCGCGATGGCCGCCGCCGCCGCGTCGAGGCCCGGCGCCAGCGGCCGAACGGGCACGACGACCCACTCCTGCACGAGCGGCGGCTCGGTCGGCGCGAGCGTGATTCCCACCCGCAGCCAGCCCCGGTCGCATGTCTCGGTCCACGTCCCGCGCAAGGCATTTTCGACGTTGAAGCCCAGGTTCGCCCGGCACGCGCCCTGCGCGGCCCGGATCGACTCGAGCTGCGCCCGGCGCCTGTCGGCCGGCTCGTCGAGAAACAGGTTGTCGGCCGCGACCGCCGCGGCTTCGCGCTCATCCCACCGATCGATCAGCCGGATCACGCGGGCCCTGGCGTCGAGGAGCGCGGCCGACGGCTGCGCCACCCTCGGCTGGAGCCCTCCCGTCCTGGCGAGGGCCTCGATGGCATCGTCGGCGGCGAGCCCCCAGTTCGTGTACGTGAGGTTGCCCATGGCGAAGAGCGCCACGCCGTACTCGGGCAGCCAGCGCATGTGCGATCCGAACCCGGGGAGGCCCCCGCTGTGCGCCACCAGATGCCCGAATCCGCAGCTCTGCCAGACGCGCAGCCCGAATCCGTACCCGCCCGCGCTGAGCTGCAGCGGCCCGTCGACGGAGCTGCGGCGCGCGGCCGATGGCGACGGGCGCCACACCTGCTGCATCTCGCGCAGCGACGCGCGCCTGACAGGGCCGATGTCGGGATCGTCGCGCGGAGGCCAGGCCGACGACAGGAACGCCACGTAGGCCGCCAGGTCGCGCGCCGACGTCAGCATGCCGCCCATAGCGCCGAACGCGCCGTGAGGCAGCAGCGGTTCGTCCACCCAGCCGCCCTCCTCCAGCCGGTAGCCGCGCGCCAGGCGCGACGGGGGCACGCTGGCGGCCTCCAGCGTCGTCGCGGTCATGCCGAGCGGCTTCAGGATGGCATCCGCGACGTAGACCTCGTACGGCATGCCGGCCGCGCGCGAGACCACCCGGCCGAGGATCGCGAACCCGTAGTTCGAGTACTCGTAGGCCGTTCCCGTGGCCGTCGAGAACGGGATGCCTCGCTCCAGCATCCGCGCCATCCCGTCGTCGGTCGCGGCGAGCTGGCGATCGCCCCAGGGGTTGTCTTCAGGAAAGCCCGCGGCGTGCGAGAGGAGGTGCCGGATCGTGACGCGGGGAGAATCGGCGGTCGGCGGCGCGAGACCGGCGAGTTCCGGGACGTATCGATCCGCCGGGTCGTCGAGCCCGAGCTTCCCTTCGTCGCGCAGCCGCATGATGCACAGCGCCGTGAAGCTCTTCGTCATCGACGCGATGCGGAACACCGTGTCCAGATCGACCGGATCCTTCGTTCGGACGTCGCGGACGCCTGCCGCGCCGGCGTGGGCGAGCCGTCCGTCGATCACGATCCCGTAGGCGATCCCCGGCACGCGCTCGCGCTCGGCGAAAGCCTTGAACAGCCGGTCGATCTCGGGAAACGCCCGCTCGAGCCTGGCGACGCGGTCGGGGTCGGCGAACGCCGGCGGGGGAAGCCGTCCGCGGGCCTGCGGGTCGGGCTCGGCCCAGGGCGCGGCCGCCGCGCTCATCAGGATCATCAACGCGATCGCAGCCGGTTGCCGGGGAATGCTCATGGATCGCTCCACGCTCGTCGGGTCGGATCCGTTCGCGGCCGACGGGGCCGCTAGTCGCCAATCAGGGCCGGCAGGCGCAGGAACGCCTGGATGCGCGAGAGCAGCGACCGCGAGGCCTCGGCGGCAACCGGGCGTCCCGGAGCGCCCTCGGCCTTCTGCCGTTCGAGGTCGGCCTGGCGCGCGGCCACGACGTCGCTGATGCGCCTGAGGACGTCCGGGTTGACGAGGGCGACTTCCCGCAGCGACTCAGCCGTCAGCTCGACGACGTCCGAGTCCTCGACGGCCTGGACCGACGCCGTCCTCGGCTGCCCGGTCAGCATCGACATCTCGCCGAAGTACCCGCCGGCCGAAAAGACGGCGAGTTCCCGGCCCGATGCCTCGATCACGCGGACGCGGCCCCGGCGGACGACGTACATCGACCCGCCGGTCTCGCCCTGGCGGACGATCGTCTCGCCCTGGCCGAAGAGGCGTTCGCCGGCCCGCGCGGCCAGGGCGTACCGCTCGTCGATCGACAGGGGCTGGAAGAGATCGACCTGCTGCAGCGCCTCGTTGACCCGGTCGTTCCTCGCCGATTCCGGCTCGAACTCCGGCTCCCTGTGGATCTCGGTCTGGATCGGGAACGGGATCTCGAGCCCGTGCCGCCTCAACGCGTAGTAGACGGCCGTCCGGACCTGGTCGCGGGCCAGGCTGTCGCGGGAGAAGTCATTCGTCCAGAACCGGACGCGGTAGATCACGGCGGACGCCCCGAAGTCGGCGACGATGACGTCGGGCGGGGGGTCCTTCAGCGCGAGGGGCGCGTTCGGGATCGCCTCGAGGAGCGCCTGCTTCACCTGATTCGGCGGCGAACCGTAGCTCACGCCGACCTCCACGTCGAGCCGCGTGAGCGCGGACGGCTCCGAGTAGTTGGTGATGGCCTCCTTGGCCATGAAGGCGTTCGGCAGGATGACGAGGTTCCCGGCCTTCGTCTTGAGCTTCGTCGCCCGCCAGGTCACCTCCGCCACGAGCCCGACGTGCGGCCCGACGGCCACCCAGTGCCCGACGCGGAAGGGCTTCTCCACCTGGATCGCCAGGCCGGCGAACATGTTGCCCAGGGTGTCCTGCAGCGCGAAGCCGATGATGACGGCGCTCACGGCCGTCGTCGTCAGGAACTTCTCGCGCATCACGACGGTGCCGACGAGCAGGAACAGCCCGATGACGATCGTGTCCTGCACGATCGCCGGGAATCGCTCCGGCACGCGGTCGGCGCGCAGCGGGTTGAAGGCTGTCACGACGGCCAGATTGATGAGCGCGAGCGCCAGGCAGAGCTGCGCCACCGAGAGCACGCGCGCGTCCATGGCGGCCGACAGCCCGTAGCGGCCGAGCACGACGACGGCCGCGGTGTAGACGAAGGCCAGCAGCAGTGTCAGGCGCAGCTTGCGGCGGACGAGGCGGTTGACGCTCGCGGCGCGGACGACGAGCGTTGCGGCGAGGATGACGGCGCCGATGGCGATGCGGAGGGCCGGCGCGCTCACGACAGGAGGTTCCCCTGCGCCCGGAACGCCTCGAGTTCGGCCGGAGTGATCGTCACCGAAACCAGCGTCTTGACCGGGCCGCCTTTGGCGTCGCGCTCGGTGTCCACCCCGCGCGAGGCGCCCGACCCGACGACCTCGGCCGATTTCTTCTCGGCCCCTCCCGGCTTGACGAGGCTGCCGAGGCCGAACCCCTTCTTCTTCGGCCTGCCGCCGCCGGCGAGCCCCGCCGCACCGTCCTCCACCGCCGCGATGTCGGCCGCCGCCGCCGCGGCGGTGAAGGGAATCGCCGCCCTGTAGCGGTTCCCGAGCACGGCCGCGGACGCGAGCTTCCGCGATCCGATCTCCCGCTCGATCCGGTCGAGGCGCTCCTTCATCTCGGGGTGCGACGCGAAGAGGCCCTGCCTGCCGGAACTCGTCCGGTTGCGGGCCTCGAGGCGCTTGAGGAAGCCGCCGAGGCCCGCGGGCGCGTAGCCGGCGGCATTGGCCACCAGGAGGCCCTTCTCGTCCGCCTCCAGCTCCTCGCCGCGCCCGAACCCGGCGAGCACCATTTCCGAGGTGACGTCCACCAGCTTGTTCCAGAGCGCCTTGTTCGACTTGATGCTCTCCTCGGCGGTCATCTGGATCGCCTTGTTCTTCTGGATGGCCCGGATCGTGTGCTTCTCCGTGACGTGCACGATCTCGTGGGCCAGCACGCCGGCCAGCTCCGCCTCGGAGGACATCAGGCCGAGCGCGCCGCGGGTGACGTGGATGTAGCCGCCGGGCGCGGCGAAGGCGTTGACGCCGTCGGTGTCGAGGACGACGAAGGTGAAGTGGAGGCCGGGGCGATCGCTCTTCTGCGCCAGGAGCGTGCCGACCAGCGTGACGTAGCGGTGGACCGTGGCGTTCTGGACCACGCCGTAGCGCTCGCGCACGCGCTCGCTCACGCCGGCGCCGAGCTGGCGCTCCTCCTCGTCGGTGACCTGCAGCTCGCGCAGTTGCTCGACGCGCTTGATGACGGTGTCGAGCTTCGGCTTCTTGGGGATCTTGATCAGTTGATTCGCGGCCGGCGCCGCCAGGGCCGCGCCGGGCACGACGAGCGCCCAGGCGGCGAGCGGGGCGGCGAGCCGACGCAGGAGGCGCAGGCGCCGGCTGCGGGCGGACTGCAGGCGCTGGGGGGCGTGAACGGGTCGCATGGCATGCGTTCTCCCGGGCTACGACGAGGGCAGCACCGCGAAGATGGCTACTTCCTCCGACTTCCCTTTGACCGTCACCGAGCCGAGGGGCCGCAGGTCGTACCGGCCCTTGAGCCGGGCGCGCGTCGCGTCGCTGACGATGAGGCGGGTCCCGTACTCCTTGTTCAGCGACTCGAGGCGCGCGCCGAGGTTTACCGCGTCCCCGATGACGGTGTAGCTCATGATGGTATCGGATCCGATGTTGCCCGCCAGCATGTCACCGCTGTTGACGCCGATGCCGATGTCCAGGGCCGGCCTCCCTTCGGCGGCCCACTTCGCGTTCAGCCCGCCGAGGGCCGCGAGCATCCCGAGCGCCGCCTTCACCGCGTTGTCGGCGTGATCCTCGTCCGGCACTGGCGCCCCGAAGAGCGCCATCACCATGTCGCCGACGAACTTGTCGATCGTGCCGCGGTGGCGGAACACGACGTCCACCATCGCCGAGAAGTACTCGTTGAGCTGCGCGACCACCGCTTCGGGCTGGCCGCGCTCGGTGAGCGCCGTGAACCCCCGGATGTCCGCGAAGAGCACGCTCATCTCGCGCCGGGCGCCCCCGATCCGGGCCCCGGCCGGGTCGGCCAGCAGCTGCTCGTACACGTCCCGGGAGACGAAGCGCGAGAACAGCTTCTTGACGCGCCGCTTCTCGCGGCCCTCTGCGAAGTAGTGGTACGCCGTCCCGCCGAACGCCGCGAAGGCGGCGCCGAGCACGGGCTCGGCCACGCCGATCCACACGCCCTGGCCCATGAGCAGGTACGACGCCCAGGCGAGCCCCGCGATCATCAGCGCCGCCGTCGCAAGCGTCGGCCCCACCGCCGTCAGCGCGCCGGCGATGCCGACGGCGAGCGCGCACGCCAGCAGCACGCCCAGGTTTCCCGCGCGGCCGAGGGGCCGCATGAACCGCCCCGACAGCAGGTTGTCGATGACGTTGGCGTGCACCTGCATGCCGGGCATGCTGCCTTCGGCGAACGGGACCGTGAACAGATCCCGCAGCCCGGCGGCCGTCGTGCCGACGACGACGATCTTGTCGCGGAAGACGGCCGGATCGACGGCCGGGGCCTGCCCCGCCAGGAGCTGCTGCTCGGAGTAGAACAGGTCGTAGAACGAGTAGTCCGCGTAGGTCGGCCTGCCGTCCTTGAGGACCGGGCCCGTGAACCGGATGAGCAGCCGCCTGGCGTCGGCCGCGGGGCCGTAGAAGCTCGGGATGCGCGCGGCGACCAGCGGCGCGGCCG
This sequence comes from Acidobacteriota bacterium, assembly GCA_029562975.1. Taxonomy (GTDB): domain Bacteria; phylum Acidobacteriota; class Vicinamibacteria; order Vicinamibacterales; family JAKQTR01; genus JAKQTR01. The sequence continues at coordinate 133,959 of JAKQTR010000043.1, forward strand.
CGCGGCCCACCTCGAGCGTGTCGCCCTTGCGCCGGATCGACTCGCGCGCCACGGGCCCCGCCACCATGACGGCGGCCACGGCAATCGACGGCACGCCCACCGTGCCGACGCGCACGAACGGCGCCGTCCGGCGCACGGGGCCGTCGGCGTCGTAGATGGTGAGCGAATGGCCGACGGCGGCCGCGGCCTCGGTCAGCTCGGCGTAGGGCAGGGTCACGCCTGGCCTGGATTCGAAAGCCGGATCCGCCTCGAAGAACCGGTCCCGGCGCAACGCGCTGAGCCCCCGGACGTCTTCGAGCGCGGCCTCGTCGGCCGTCACGTCCGCCGCGAACACCACGTTCCCGGCGCGCGACGCGGAGGCGGCAAGGGCCAGGTCCGATTCCTCGCCGGTCCACGTGTCTTCGCCGGCCTGGAACGTCCGCCGGTCGCGCTCGGTGAACAGGACGTCGTACACGATGGCCCTTGCCGGCGCGCGGCGCAGGTAGTCGATGAGCGAGGCGTGCACCAGGCGCGGCCACGGCCACCGGCCGACCTGCGGCTCGAGCCGCCTGATGCTGCTGTCGTCGATGCTCACGAGGACGAGGTCGCGGCGAGCCGACGCGGGGTCGGCGGCCAGCCTGACGCGGTAGTCGTACGTCTTCAGCTCGACCGTGCGGAGGAAGGCGGTCTGGCCGAGGGCCCAGGCGAGCGCCGCCGCCGCCGCGCCCAGCGCGCAGCCGATGGCGAGTGTCGCGCACAGGGACCGCCTCATGCCGGCCGCTCTGTTCCTCTATCAGTCCCGGTCCGCGCACCGCGCCGGTCGGCGGCCGGAGCGCGCGCCTGGAGCAGGGGCGTCGCCGGATTGTATGATGGATGGTACCGGTACGGGGATTCGAACCCCGGTCCCGTGGCTGAGAACCACGTGTCCTGACCCCTAGACGATACCGGCACCCGTCGGGCTGGAACCTCTGATTTTACGGCCTCGCGCGTCCGGGGTCAAGCTTCTCACGCCTTATGCCCACACGGCCGCTGCTCGTCATCGCCCTCGTCCTGCTGCTCCTCGGCGCCGCCGCCGCCTTCTATTTCGCGGGCCAGGAGCCTGGCCCGCTTGTCCGGATCGAGAAGCCCGCGGCCATCGGCGGCGGCTCCGTCGAACTCGACCTGATCGTGGACGCCATCGGCGGCGGGCTGACGCGCCTCGACGCCGCGGTCGAACAGGAAGGACGCACCCTTCCGCTGTTCTCGCTCGCCTCGTCCGGGTCAGCGACGTTCACGCAGGAGACGGCGGACCGGATGCGCGTGAAGCAGACCACGCCGGCCGGGTCGCTGGCGGGGCTGCGCGACGGCCCCGCGCGCGTCGTGGTGACGGCGGCCCGCAGCGTCCTCTTCGGCCTGCGGACGGCCGAGTCGGTCACGGCGCGGGACGTTGCCGTGCGCATGACGCCGCCGTCGCTGGCCGTTGTGTCCACGCACCACTACGTCAACCTGGGCGGATCGGAAATGGTCGTCTACCGCGTGACGCCGTCCGACGCGTCGTCCGGCGTGCAGGTGGGCGATCGGTTCTATCCGGGCTTCGCCGCGGCCGGCGCCGCCGCCGCCGGGGCCAGCCCGGCCGACCCGTCGCTTCGCGTGGCGTTCTTCGCCCTGCTGCACGATCAGGACGTCACGACGCCCATTCGCCTCGTCGCAACGGACCCCGCGGGCAACGCGGCCGGCGCCGCCCTCGACCGGCGGGCGTTTCCGTCCGGGTTCAGGCGCCGCCGCCTCGAGATCACCGACCGCTTCCTGCAGCAGGTCGTCCCGGGCATCCTGGCCGCCACGCCTGGCCTGCAGGCCTCGGCCGAGTCGCCCGAGGCCAGGCTCGACGCGTATCTCAAGATCAACCGCGAGCTGAGGCAGGCCAACGACGCCCAGATCGAGTCGATCTCGCGTGGAACGGCGCCGGAGCGGCTGTGGAGCGGGCCGTTCCTGCGCATGGGCCGGGCGCAGGCGGAAGCGGCCTTCGCCGACCACCGGACCTACGTGTACGGCGGGCGCGAGGTGGACCAGCAGGTGCACCTCGGAACGGACCTGGCCTCGACCCGCGGCGCGCCGATCGTCGCCGCGAACACCGGCCGCGTCGTCTTCGCCGCGTATCTTGGCATCTATGGCAACTGCGTGATCCTCGATCACGGCATGGGCGTCCAGACGCTGTACGGCCACTTGTCGAGCATCACCGTGGAGGTCGGAGACCGGGTGGGCCGGGGGGAGCCCATCGGCCGGAGCGGCATGACCGGCCTTGCCGGCGGCGACCACCTGCACTTCGCGGTGCTGGTCGCGGGGCGGCCGGTGAATCCGGTCGAGTGGTGGGACCCGCACTGGATTGCGGACCGCATCGACCGCAAGCTCGCCGCGTCGGGCCTCTCGACCAGGTGACGGGCGCGCCTTCCGCGGATTCCCGGGAACCGGCGCTGCCGCCCGATCGCCGTCAGCGGTACCGCAGGTACTTCGCGCGCAGCAGGCGCCAGGCCGCTTCCGCCCTGCCCCATGACGCGACGATGGCCGCCGGGTCCTCGCCGGCGCGGATCCGCGCGGCCGCGTCGGCGCCGAACAGCCGGCCCACGCGGTCGAGTTCGAACGCCGCCGGGAACAGCCGGTGCAGGGCCGACGCGATCTCCAGCCCCACGCGGACCGGCTTCAGCCTGGCGCGGTCGGTCACGATGACGAACACGCCGTGGCACAGCTCGCCGGCGAACCGGCTGGACGAGGGCGTGAAGTCGACGGGGTAGAAACGCACGCCCGGCAGGTCGCGGCCGTTCAGTTCCGCTGCCAGGCGCGGAGCGTCGATCCACGGCGCGCCGACCTGCTCGAACGGCGTGTCCGTCCCGCGCCCCACCGACACGTTCGACGCCTCGATTGCGCCGACGCCGGTGTACAGGCTGGCCGCCACCATGTTCCGCATGTTGGGCGAGGGGTTCACCCACGGCAGCCCCGTGTCGTCGAACCACGCGTCGCGGTCCCAGTGCTTCATCTCGACCACGGTGAGATCGGCGCCGATCTTGCGCTCGGCGTTGAAGAGCAGCGCCAGCTCGCCGAGCGTCATCCCGTGGCGGATGGGCATCGGGTGGTACGCCGTGAAGCTCAGCTCGCCCTGGTCGACGGTCGGGCCCTCGATGGCCGACCCGGTCACCGGGTTCGGCCGGTCGAGGATGACGACGGCGATCCGGCGCTTCGCGGCTTCTTCCATCACGTAGCCCATCGTGCTCATGTACGTGTAGAAGCGCGACCCGATGTCCTGCAGGTCCACGACCAGCGTGTCGATGCCCCGCAGCATCTCGTCGGTCGGCCGCCTGGTGGCGCCGTAGAGCGAGTGGATCGGCAGGCCGGTCTTCTCGTCCCGGGACGAGGGGACCTCCTCGTCCAGGATGCCTCGGATGCCGTGCTCCGGGCTGAAGAGCGCCGCCAGCGTCACGTCCTTCGCGGACGCGAGCAGGTCGATCGTGGGCTCCCCCGTCCTGGCGCGGCCGGTGTGGTTCGTCACCAGGCCGACCGTCTTGCCCTTCAGCCGGGCGAACCCTTCCGCGCGGAGGACGTCGATGCCGTTGAGCGTCCGGCCGGCGGCCCGATCCGGCCGGCGGGGCGCCGTGCCGCTCGCGCCGAAATCCCCGCCCGTCCAGCGCTCGGCGCGCAGGACCGAGTCGTTCGGCAGGAGCCGCAGCGCCGACGCCACGATCGTGGCGACGCGCGCCCGCACGGGCGTGGCGTCGCCCTTGCCGTCAGGGTGCACGCGGTTGGAGAGGAAGATCACGTACGTCTTCGTGACGGGATCCATCCAGAGGGACGTGCCGGTGAAGCCCGTGTGGCCGAAGGACCCGATCGGCAGCAGCTCGCCGCGGTTCGACGAGTAGCTGGTGTCGATGTCCCACCCGAGGGCCCTGACGCTGGCCATGCCCGGCGGCGTGGCCGGCGACGTCATCTTGAGGACCGTGAGCGGCGACAGTACCCGCGCGCCGCCGAGGGCGCCGCCGCCGAGCACCATGCGGCAGTAGCGCGACAGGTCCGCGGCGGTGCTGAACAGCCCGGCGTGGCCCGCCACGCCGCCCATCCGCCGCGCCGTCGGATCGTGCACCGTGCCGCGCAGCATCTCGCGGTTCGGCCCCTCGCACGGCCACCCGTAGGGCGTGCACAGCTCGGTCGGCGCGACGCGCGCCGTCAGGGACGCCGGCGGCAGGAACATCGTGTCCGTCATGCCCAGCGGCCTGGCGACGCGATCGGCCACGAACCGATCGAAGGGCATGCCGGAGACCCGGGCGACGATCTCGGAGAGCAGGAAGAAGTTGATGTCGCTGTACACGAAGCGCTCGCCTGGCGGCGCCACGAGCACTTCCTCGCAGGCCTGCCGGATCGCCTCGTCCGAGCCGCGCCACGAGTCGTCGGTGAGCTCGAGGTCCGGCCGCAGCCCCGAGACGTGCGTCAGCAGGTGCCGGACGGTCACGCCCTCCTTGCCGTAGCGCCCGAAATCGGGGATGAACGACGCCACCCGGTCCGTCAGCCGGACCCGTCCCTCCTCGACCAGGATCATCACGCTCGTTGTCGTCGCCACGACCTTGGTGAGTGACGCGAGATCGAAGATCGTGTCGAGGGTCATCGGCTCGATCCGAGGCACGAGCGCCCGGTTGCCGTACGCTTTCTCGTAGAGCACGTCCTGGCCCCTGCCGACCAGGAGCACGGCCCCCGGTATCTGCTTGTCCCGGATGGCCTGTTCGATGACGGCGTCGACGGCCGCCAGGCGGGACGCGTCGGCCGCCGCGCCGCGCAAGGGCGCGCCCTGTCCGGCTGGACGCGGCGGCGGGGCCGGCAAGGGCCGGGCAGCCGCCAGGGACGCGGTTGCCAGGGCCAGAACGAGGGACAGGAAACCACGTCGCACGCGCACCTCCCGGGCAGCGAGCCGCGGATGGTAAGCTAGCACAGACCCCCAAGGAGTTCGAGTGATCCGGCTCCCCTGCCTCCCGCCGCTGCCGCCGGCGGCGCGCATCGCTGCCTGCGCCGCGTGTCTGACGATCCTCCCCGCGGCCGCGTCTGCGCAGTTTCCCGTCGGCCGCCTGTTCGGATCCGTGCGTGACATCGCGGGCCGGCCGATCGGAGGAGCCTCCGTTCACGCCGTGAACCCCTCGGCCGTTCCGTCCGCGTTCTCGGCGACGGTGAACAAGAAAGGCGAGTGGTCCATCCTCGGGCCGCGGTCGGGGGTATGGAAGGTGTCGGCCGAAGCGCCCGGCTTCGAGCCTGCAACGGTCAGCGTTCCGGTGAGCCTGGCCCAGCGCGCAGAGCCAATCGACTTCGTGCTGGTGGCGCTGCCTGCCCGGAGCCCGCTCGACGGCGTCGACACGAAGCGGCTCCAGGACGACCTGAGCCGGGCTTCCGCGCTGATGGCCGGCGCGCGCTGGGACGAGGCGGTCGCGGCGTACCGCGCGATCCTCGCGAGGGTGCCGCTTCTCGACAGCGTGAACTTCGCCATCGGCCGCGCGCTCCGCATGAAGAAGGACTACGCCGGGGCCGAAGCGGCCTACCGCGCCCTTCTGGAGCGCGACGCCACGAACCAGCAGGCGCTGCTCGAGGTCGGACGCACCCAGATCGAGGCAGGAAACGGCGCGGCCGCCGCCGCTACGCTCGACGGCCTCCTCGCGATCGACGCTTCGACCGAGGAGGCGGCGGAGGCGCGCGAACTGCTGGCCCGGATCCGGAAGTGACGCGAGGCGAGCTCCGAAGCCCGGGACCCGGCCCCTCCGCCTTCGGCCGCCGGCCTGCCAGCCGCTCGCCTTGCCCCTTGGCCCTCGCGCCCGCCTGGACTGCCGCCCGGCCCCCCGCGCCTGACATCCGCCTCCGTGTGCTACCATCCGCCCCGTGTCGCGCAGGCGCGCGTTTTTCGCCCGGCGCTGGCAGGCCGCCGCGTTCGTGCTGGCCGCTCTGGCGCTTTAGGCAGGCGTCTCGGCAATGACGGAAACCAGGGGAGCTGGCCTGACGGCCGTTGCGGGCATCACGGTCGGGCACTGCACCCTAGCGGAACGCCCGACCGGCTGCACTGTCGTCCTGACCGACTCCGGGGCGGTCGCCGGCGTGGACGTCCGCGGGGCCGCGCCCGGCACGCGTGAAACGGACCTGCTGAATCCGCTCAACCTCGTGGACAAGGTGCATGGGATCGTTCTCGCCGGCGGCAGCGCCTTCGGCCTCGATGCCGCCTCGGGTGTCGTGCGCTACCTCGAGGAGCGCGGGATCGGGTTTCCGACCGACTACGGCGTCGTTCCCATCGTGCCAGCCGCCATCCTGTTCGACCTGGGCGTCGGCGATCCCAAGGTCAGGCCCGGGGCCGACTGCGGCTATCGCGCGGCCGCCGCCGCCTCGGCCGGCCCGGTGCCCGAGGGCAGCGTGGGCGCGGGCGCCGGGGCGACGGTGGGGAAGCTGCTCGGCATGGCGCGCGCCATGAAGGGCGGCGTCGGCTCCGCTGCGCTGACCCTGCCCGGCGGCCTGACGGTGGCGGCCCTGGTGGCCGTGAACGCATTCGGGGACGTGATCGATCCGGCAACCGGGCAGGTGGTCGCCGGCGTCCGCACGGCCGACGGGCGTGGACTGGCCGATGCCAGGCTCCTCATGCGTGCGGGAACGGCGCTCAAACCGCCCCTCGGCACGAGCACCACGATTGGCGTCGTGGCGACCAACGCGCGCCTGACGAAGACGCAGGCGACGAAGGTGGCGCAGATGGCGCACGACGGGCTCGCGCGCGCCCTCGCCCCGGTCCACACGCTGGCCGATGGCGACACGCTCTTTGCGCTGGCGACCGGCGCGCTCGCTGCCGACGCCGATCTCAGCACCGTGGGCGCGCTGGCCGCCGACGCAGTCTCCGACGCCGTCGTGCGCGCCGCCCGCGAGGCGAAAGGCCTGCCCGGCCTGCCCGCCGCGGGCGATCTCGGCCCCGCGCGGCGCTGACATGAGCCTGCACGCCGGCCTCCTTGTCGCCTACTCCGCGGTCCTGCTGGCCCTTGGGCTCGCCGTCAGCCGGCGTGTCCGGAGCGCGTCTGGGTTTTTCGTGGCCGACCGGCGGCTCGGCGGCGTCCTTCTCGCCGCCATCTTCTCCGCGGAAGTGAGCACGTCGGACCCGGTGCTGTTCATGCTGGCGACCTCGCTCTCGCAGGACCTCTACCGCCGCTTCGTCAATCCCGCCGCGTCCGATGCGTAGGTGCTGTGCGCCGCGCGGGGGGCGGCCGTCGCGGGAGGCGCCCTCGGCATCGGCATCGCGCTCGTCACGCCCACCATCGTCGGGGCGCTGAGCGTCTTCTACGCCATGCTCGGCGCGACGCTGTTCGTGCCGGTGCTCGTGGCGCTGCACGCGCGGACGGATCGGCGAGCCGAAGTGATGGCGTCGATCCTGGCCGGGGCGGCCGCCGTGACCGCCGTGCAGCTTGGCGTCGGAACGCGCCCGGGCAGCGTCCTGACGCCGGCGACGGCGTGGCTGCTGACTGCCGCGATCGCCTACGGCGCGGCCGTGCTCCGGGCCCGGGGCCGGCATCGCGAGCGATCTCTCACCTGACCCCGTATACTGAACACGTGGCGTTCGAGATCCAGGGACCTGCCGGGCGGCTCGAGGCGCTCATCGACGACCCGGCGTGCGGCTGCCGGCTGGCGCCCGTCCGCCCGAGACGGGAATTCGCCGACGACCCGGCCGCGGGGCCCGACGACGAGCCGCGGGTCGCCGTCGTCGTGGCCCACCCGCTGCCGACCGCCGGCGGGACGATGCACAACAAGGTCGTCTACCAGGCCGCGAAAGGCTTCTGCCGCACCGGAGCCGCCGTGCTGCGCTTCAACTTCCGCGGCGTCGGCACAAGCGACGGGGCGTTCGACGACGGCCCGGGCGAGATGGCGGACTTCAGGGCCGCGCTGGACGTCATGGCGGCGCGTTACCCGAAGGCGGAGCTCTGGGCGGCGGGCTTCTCCTTCGGGGCGTGGGTCGCGATGACGGTCGGCGCCGAAGACGACCGTGTCACGGCGCTCATCGGGATTGCCCCGCCGGTCGGGCAGTTCGACTTCTCGGCGGTCCTTCACAGCCTCAAGCCGAAGTTCTTCATCCAGGGCGATCGCGACGAGCTGTGCCCCTACCAGGCCACGCGCGAGTTCTACGCCCGCGTGCCTGGGCCAAAGGAGCTCGTGACGATCGACGGCGCCGACCACCTGTTCGACGGCAAGACGTCGGAGGTGGCGGAGGCGGTGGAGGAGCTGCTGGGAGGGTATTCGGGGCTCGGGACTCGGGGAGAACGCGGGGACACGTCGCGGTGAGCGCACGGACACGACTTCGCGTGGCGGGCGTCCTGATTGCAGTGGCGGTCTCCGCGTGCGGAGCTGACAAGCCCGCGGACACAGCGGTTGAGTACGCGGCGGGAATCCAGGCCGACCGGACCGCCAAGGACGAAGCGTTCCGCCGCCAGGTCGACCGGCCCATTCCGCAGGCCCGGCAGGACGCGTTCCTGCCGCTGAAGTACTTCTCCATCGATCCGCAGTACGCGGTCACGGCGGTGTTCTCGCCGGCGCAGACTCGCACCCTGGTCAGGATGCCGACTTCCACCGGCCTGATGCGCGACATGGAGATGGTCGGCACGCTCTCCTTCACGCTGAAGGGCCAGGCGCTGTCGCTCGGCGCGTTCGTCGAGGCCGGCGCGCCGCCCGACGCGCTCTTCGTGCCGTTCACCGACCTGACGAGCGGAGCGGAGACCTACCAGGCCGGGCGCTACCTCGAGCTTGCACGGAACGCCACCGGCATCTACATCGTCGACTTCAACCGCGCGTTCCACCCGTACTGCTACTACAACCCGTCCTACGACTGCCCGTATCCGCCCCCGTCGAACCGCCTGCCCGTCCCCGTCCGCGCCGGCGAGAAGCTCGCGGCGTCCACCATCCCGTCGGCCGGCCGCTGAGCGCGCGCCCGCGCCGCCGGGGGCCGCCCCGCCGCCCGGCGGCCCGCGGCTTCCACGCAGGCGGCCCAGGGGTCTTTCACTCCTTCGATTTCTGGCCCCGCGATAGTACGATGCGCCCGCGTGTTCACCGAGGAGTCACCATGCTCAAACGCGCGCGATCGCTCAGGGTTTTCGCGTCGGCCGTCGTCTTCCTCGCGCTCTCGCCGGCCCTGTCCGCCCAGCCGCCTGCGAAGCGGCCTATCTCGTACGACGCCTACGACGGATGGAAGTCCATCCAAGGCGTCTCGGTCTCCCGCGACGGCGCGTGGCTTGTCTACACCCTCGCCCCGCAGGACGGCGACGGCGAGCTCGTCGTCCGCAACCTGAAGACGGGCGCCGATTCGCGGTACGCGCGCGGCAGGGGCGCGCTCATCACCGCCGACAGCCGGTTCGTCGTGTACGCGATCGCGCCGCCCAAGGCGGACGTTGACAAGGCGAAGAAGGAGAAGAAGAAGCCCGAGGACCAGCCGAAGAGCGGGCTCGGCGTGCTCACGCTTTCGACGGGAGAGGTCTTCACGGCCGATCGCGTCAAGAGCTTCAGGATCGCCGAGGACGCGGGCGGCTTCGTTGCCTACCTGCTCGAAGCGCCGCTCAAGAAGGCCGACGAGAAGAAGGAGGCCGGCGCGGAGCCCGCGCCGAAGCCCGCGCCGGCGGCGGACAGGAAGCCGAAGGAGAAGAAGAAGGACCCGGGCACGGACCTCGTGATTCGCGATCTCGCCTCCGGCGCGGCAGCCACGGTGGCGGAAGTCGTCGAGTTCGCCTGGTCGAAGGACGGCAACTGGCTCGCCTACGCCGCGTCCTCGACGGAGGCGACGCCCGAGAGAGACGGCGCGTTCGTCCGGCGGACAGCGGACGGCTCGGCAAGGACGCTGGCATCGGGCCCCGGCCACTACAAGGGCCTCGCCTTCGACGAGCAGAGCACCCAGCTGGCCTTCGTGTCCGATCGCGACGCGTACAAGGGCAACCCGGCCGTGTTCAAGCTGTATCACTGGACCGCGGCGGCTGACGCGGCCGAGGAAGTCGCGTCCGGCTCGACGGCCGGCATGCCGGCCGGCATGGTTGTCAGCGAGCATGGCCCGCTCGAGTTCTCGAAGGACGGCTCGCGTCTCTTCTTCGGCTACTCGAAGCCGCCGGCGGCTGAGCCCGCCGAGGACGCCCCCGAGCCGGTCAAGGTGGACATCTGGAGCTGGACGGATCCGCTGCTCCAGCCCATGCAGAAGGTGCGCGCCGAGGACGAGAAGAAGCGAAGCTTCCGCGCCGTGATCCACCTGAAGGACAAGCGCCTGGTGCCGCTCGCCTCGAGCGGCATGCCCGATCTCACGCTCGTCGATCGCGGCGACGTCGCACTGGGCTCGTCCGACGTCCCGTACCTGCAGCTCCAGTCGTGGGACGGCGACTACCGCGACTACTACGCCGTGAGCCTGCAGGACGGCTCGCGCAGGAAGCTCGTCGAGAAGTCCCGCTTCCCCTTCACGCTGTCGCCCGCCGGCACGCACCTCCTTGGCTTCGACGCGGACGACAGCCAGTGGTACTCCGTGCGCGTCAGCGACGGCGCGCGGACGAACCTCACGGCCGCGCTCGGGATCCGGTTCGACGACGAGTCGAGCGACACGCCGGAACCGCCCAGGGCATACGGCTCGGCCGGGTGGACGGCCGGCGATCGCTCGGTCTGGCTGTACGACAAGTACGACATCTGGGAGGTCAGGCCCGACGGGACCGGCGCGCGCCTGGTGACGGGCGGAGCGGGCCGGAGGACCGCCACGGTCTTCCGCTACGCTCGCACGGACCCTGACGAAAAGGTCATTCCGGCGGACGCGCCGTTCCTGCTTTCGGCGCTGGACGATGTGACGAAGGCCACTGGCTTCTGGCGCGTCACGCCAGTTGCCCCGCTGCCGCCGTCGAAGCCGGCGAGGACCGCGGCCAGGTCCGCGCGGGGCAAGGCAGCGGCCCCGGCCCCGGCCCCGCTCCCGGCAGGCTACGGTGATCCGCAGAGACTCGTCATGCTCGACAAGCGCCTTGGCAGCCCGGGCGCGGGCGGCGGGCCTCGGGGCGGAGGCGTCACGGCGCTGCTCAAGCCGAAAGACGCCGCTGGCCCCTTCATCCTGACGGCCCAGCGCTTCGACGAGTTCCCCGATCTCTGGACGGCGGACCCGGACTTCCGGAACCTGGCGCGGGTGAGCGACGCGAACCCGCAGCAGGCGCAGTACGTCTGGGGCCGCTCGGAGCTCATCGAGTACGTCAACGCCGACGGGAAGACGCTTCGCGCCATCCTCACGAAGCCCGACGACTTCGACCCGGCGAAGAAGTACCCGCTGATGGTCTACATCTACGAGATCCTGAGCAACGGCCTCCACAGCTACGCCACGCCGCAGCCCGGCACGAGCATCAATCAGGCGCGGTACGTCAGCAACGGCTACATCCTCCTCCAGCCGGACATCGTCTACGAGACCGGCTACCCGGGAGAGGCCGCGCTGAAGTGCGTCATCCCCGCCGTCCAGCGCGTCGTGGGGATGGGGTTCGTCGATCCCGCGCGCATCGGCATCCAGGGGCACAGCTGGGGAGGCTTCCAGATCAGCTATCTCATCACGCGGACGAACATGTTCCGCGCGGTCGAGGCCGGCGCCTCGGTAGTGAACATGACGAGCGCGTACGGCGGCATCCGCTGGGGCACGGGCATGTCGCGGGCGTGGCAGTACGAGCGCACCCAGAGCCGCATCGGCGCGCCGCCGTGGATCAAGACGCTCCAGTTCCTCGAGAACTCGCCGCTCTTCTGGGCGGAAAAGGTGCAGACGCCGTATCTCACGATCCACAACGACGAGGACGATGCGGTGCCGTGGTACCAGGGGATCGAGTTCTTCTCGGCGCTCAGGCGGCTCGGCAAGCCGGCCTGGATGTTCAACTTCAACGCCGAGAAGCACGGGCTGCGCGAGCGCGAGAACCAGAAGTACTGGACGATCCACCTCGACGAGTTCTTCGATCACTACCTGCTCGGCAAGCCGCGCCCGTCCTGGATGGACGACGGCGTGCCGTACCTCGAGCGGGGGAAGAGGGACGTGAGCGGGTACTACAGGAAGTAGGGGCTAGGGGCTAGGCGCTAGGGGCTAGTCAGCCTCGCTGTCACGCTGATCGACGGATACGTGTCTCTTCCGCAGCGCGTGCCGGGTCCCACTAGCGCCGAGCGCCTAGTCTCTGGCCCCTAGCTCTTCGTGCCCGCGATCTCCCGATACAGGAACGCCGACGCCAGCACGCCGTTGAAGAAGTTGTCGAGGTTGAACTTCTCGTTCGGGGCGTGCAGGTTGTCGTCGGGCAGGCCGAAGCCAAAGAGGACAACCGGCGCGTCCAGCGCCGCCTGGAAGTCGGCGACGATGGGGATCGAGCCCCCCTCGCGCGTGAGGACCGGCCGCTTGCCGAAGCCCTGCTCGAGGGCGCGCGCGGCCGCCTGGACGTAGACGTTGTCGAAGTCCGTCATCCACGGCATCCCGCCGTGCAGCTTCGTGATCTTCAGGTCCACCGTCCTGGGCGTGATCTTCCGGACGTAGGCCTCGAAGCGCTCCGCGATCCTGTCCGGGTGCTGGTCCGGCACGAGCCGCATGCTGATCTTCGCCATGGCCGCGGCGGGGATGATGGTCTTGCTGCCCTCGCCGGTCCATCCCGCGAGCAGGCCGTTCACGTCGAGCGTCGGGCGCGCCCAGGTCCGCTCGAGCACGGAGTAGCCGCGCTCGCCGGCCAGCCGCGGCGCGCCCAGGTGCTTCCTGAGCGCGATCTCGTCGAACGGCAGTCGCTTAAACTCCGCCCGCTCTTCCTCCCGCAGCTCCCGCACGTCGTCGTAGAAGCCCGGGATCCTGATGGTGCCGCTCTTGTCCTTGAGCTGCGCGATGACGTGCGCCAGCACGTTCGCCGGGTTGGCGACGGCCCCGCCGTAGCTGCCCGAGTGGAGATCGCCCTTCGTGCCGCGCAACTCGATCTGCATATACGCGAGGCCGCGAAGGCCGTAGCAGATCGAGGGGACGCCGCGGTCGAACATCTCCGTGTCGGAGATGATCACCACGCTGGCGGCCAGCTCGCCGGCGTGGCCGCGCACGTACGGCGCCAGGTGCTCGCTGCCGACTTCTTCTTCGCCCTCGAGGACGACCTTCATGTTGATCGGCAGCCGGCCCGTCTGCGAGAGGTGCGCCTCGATGGCCTTCAGGTGGGCGAACACCTGCCCTTTGTCGTCGGAGGCGCCGCGCGCGAAGATCTCGCCGTCGCGGATGTCGGGCTCGAAGGGCGGCGTCGTCCACTCGCCGAGCGGGTCCGCGGGCTGGACGTCGTAGTGCCCGTAGAAGAGCGCCGTCGGCGCGCCTTCGGCGTGCAGCCAGTCCGCCCTCACAATCGGGTGTCCCTCCGTCTCGACGACCTCGACGTGCTCGAGCCCGATGCGGGCCAGCTCGTCCGCCACCCAGGCGGCGCACCGGCGGACGTCGTCCCGGTGCTCCGGCAGGGCGCTGATGCTCGGGATCGCCAGGAGCTGCGTCAGCTCCTCGACGTAGCGGCCCCGGTTCGCGTGGATGAAGTCGATGACGCTGTTCATACGCCCGCTCCCCCTTCCCGCCTCGATCATACCCGGAAGGCGCCAGGCCCCTCCGAGGGGCCCGCAAGGAGCCAGGCCCAATGGCGGCGGAGAACCGTGCGAAAAGGGCCGGAACACGAGCCGCTTTGAGGGCCTGGCCCCTCAGAGGGGCGCGTGAGGGGCCTGGCTTCTTGCGGGTACAATCGATGCGTGGACGCGTCGCCGGCCAGGAAGTACCGCCTCCTCCTGATGGTCGCCGAGGCCGCCAACGCCGAGCTCGACCTCGGCGGCGTCCTCGCCTCCGTCGCCCGCGTGCTCACCCCCATCGTCCAGGTGGACGCCATCCTCATCGTCACCCTCGATGGCGATGGGCTGCGGCCCCATGCCATCCACATCGAGGGCGTCGATCGGCGGCCCGGAGAGTCGGTGCTCGACGCCGTCGCCCGCGCGCTGGAGATGCCGCCTGGCCAGTACGACGCGCGGTTCGGCCGCATGCTGGTCCGCGAGGGGTCCGGCACCGCCCACGTGGGCGAGACCGGCCGCGCCGACGTCTGCGAGGACCTCGCCTCGAACCGCCGCTATCCTGAGGACGACCGCCTGGTGTCCCATGGTGTGCGCGCGTACGTGCGGACGCCGCTCGTCGTCCGGTCGCGCTTCCTCGGTTCCATCACCTTCGCGCGCACGTCCGAACGGCGTTTCACGGCGGACGAGATCGAGCTGCTCGAAGAGGTCACGCGTCCGATCGCCGGCGCGGTGGCCCACGCCCTGGCGTTCGAGGAAATCGGCCGGCTCAAGAACCGGCTGCAGGAGGAGAACCGCGCCCTGCAGCGCGATCTCGACGAGCAGTTCATGCTCGACGACATCATCGGGTCGGCGCCCGCGCTGCGCGCGGTGCTCCGGCAGGTGGAGCAGGTCGCCCCGACCGACTCGACCGTGCTCATCACGGGCGAGACCGGCACCGGCAAGGAACTCGTCGCGCGCGCGCTCCACCGGCGCTCGAAGCGCGCGGCGCGCCCGTTGATCAAGGCGAACCTGGCGGCCCTCCCCGACACGCTCATCGCCTCCGAGCTCTTCGGCCACGAGAGGGGGGCGTTCACCGGAGCGCTGCAGCGCCACGTCGGGCGCTTCGAGCTCGCCTCCGGCGGCACGCTCTTCCTGGACGAGATCGGCGAACTGCCAGCCGAGATGCAGGTGGCGCTCCTGCGCGTGCTCCAGGACGGCGAGTTCGAGCGCGTGGGCGGGTCGCTCACCCTGCGCACCGACGCACGGGTCATCGCGGCGACGAACCGGGATCTCGCGGCGGACATCGCGGCCGGGCGGTTCCGCTCGGACCTCTTCTACCGGCTGAACGTCTTTCCCATCGTCGTGCCTCCGCTGCGGGCGCGGCGCGAGGACATCCCGACGCTGGTCGAGTACTTCGCGGCGCGCCACGGCGCGCGCCTCGGCAAGCGGTTCCGCGAGGTGCCGCGCGCCGGTCTGGCCGCGCTCGTCGACTACGACTGGCCCGGCAACATCCGCGAGCTGGAGAACACCGTCGAGCGCGCCGCCATCGTGTCGGAGGGCGGCGTGCTGCGCTTCGACGGCTTTCCCTGGGACGACCGCGCCTCGCGGCGCACGCCGGCTCCAGCCGAGGCACCCGCTGCGATCGCGCCGCGCTCCGCCGACGACGCGTCCGGCAGGGATGCCATCGAGCGCGCCCTCGCCGACGCGCGGGGCCGCGTGTCCGGCCCGAAGGGAGCCGCTGCCATGCTCGGCCTCCCGGCATCGACCGTCGAGTCCCGCATCAGGCGCCTCGGCATCGACAAGTTCCGCTTCAAGCAGACGCGCTAGCCGCCCCTCCTTCGGCGCGGCGTCCCTGGCACGAAGGTTGTTCTTCGCCTTCCGTGTGAGGGGACGCCGATGATTCGCATTGACAGACGCCGCGGGAACGAGGGCGCGGTCGAACTCCTCGTCAGCGGCACGCTCGACGCCGAGTCGGTTCCCGTCGTCGAGGGCGCCATCCGGGAGAACGAGCCGGGCGAACGCGCTGTCGCGCTGGATCTTAGCGGGATCAGGGCCGCCGATCGGGCCGGGTGCTCAGCCCTAGGCCGCTGGCTGATGGACGGCGTAGAACTCGGAGCGTGCCCTGTGTTCCTCCGGCGATGGCTCGAAGCCGAGCGCGGCTTGCGGATTCGCGGGCTCTCGCGAATTCGCGATGCGAAATCACGAAGCCGATCCGGCTCGCCATTCGTCCGTTCGATCGTCGTGAGCGCCCTCCTGGAGGGCTGGCTGCTCGCGCCGCCGGTGCTGCTCGCGGCTCCGGCCGAGCAGTCCGGCCCCGTGCCGGCTCCTGCCATGATGTTCGCCGACGCGCGCGCGCAGATGCTCTCGGCGAACGAGACCGCCAAGGCCGCCGCGGAGGATGTCGCCGAGAGGCGGGAGGAGCGGGCGGCCGCGAGGAGCTTGTACTGGCCCAAGATCGATCTGCACGGGCAGGCGACGCACCTCGACGCGGCGATCGAGCTCGACTTCGACCCGGTGCGCCAGGTCATCACCAAGCTGCACGGCCTCCCGGCGTCGTTCCTGCCCTCCTTCAACGCCACGTTCCAGGAGCAGGACTTCTGGCAGGCCAACGTCACCGCCACCCTGCCGCTCTTCACCGGCGGGAAGATCCGGGCGGCGAACGAGGCGGCCGCCCTGCAGGTGACCGACGCCGAGCAGGCGCAGCGGCAGACGGCGGGCGCGCTCTCCTCCGAGCTGGCGCGCCGCTACTTCGGGTTGCGCCTGGCGCTTCGCGCGCGGGACGTCCGTGCGAGCGTGCTCGAGGGGCTCGATCTCCACGTGCAGCACGCCGAGGCGCTCGAGCGCGAGGGCCAGATCGCGCGCGTCGAGCGGATGCACGCCGAGGTGGCGCGCAGCGAGGCCGCGCGCCAGCTGCAGGCCGCCGATCACGACGTCGCGCTGGCCAGGGCCGCCCTGGCCAGCCTCCTCGCCTCCGACTCGGTCGCCGATCCCGCGACGGGCCTGTTCCTCCTCAGCCGGATAGACCCGCTCGACGCGTTCGTGGCCCGCGCGATGGCGAACCATCCCGGGCTCGCACGGCTCGCCGCCCAGCGCGGGCGCGCCGGGCAGGCGCTGCGCGCCGAGAAGGCCGCGTGGATGCCCACCGTGGCGGCCTTCGCCACGCGAGAACTGCACCCGGGCGGGCTGTCGCTCGTCAGCCCGACTTGGGCCGCCGGCGTCTCGGCCAGCTTTACCCTGTTCGACGGCTTCGCCCGCGGGCACCGTGTCGCCGCGGCGAAGCTGCGGCAGTCCCGCGTCGACCTGCTCGACGCGCGCGCCCGGCGCGACATCGCCACGCTCGTCGAGCAGAAGTACCGGGCGCTGGAAAAGGCGCGCGAGGAGTACCGGAGCCTGGACCGCACGCTCGAGCTCGGCGCCGAGATGCTGCGCGTGCGCCAGCGCGCCTTCGAGGAGGGCATGGGCACGTCGCTCGAAGTCGTCGATGCCCAGCTCGGCCTCCAGGGCCTGCAGCTCCAGCGCCTGGCTGCCGCCTGCACCTTCGATGTCGCGCTCGCCGAATTGCTCGAGGCGACGGGAGACGCCGACCTCTTCGTCACGCACATCGCCAACGCCGACGTGGACCCAGAGAAATGAGCACACGATCACTCGTCCGAACCCTCTTCAGTGTCCTCGGGTGGATCGCCCTCGCCGCGGTGGCTGTCGCCGGGGCGTGGATGTTCGCCCGCACGTGGCAGAGAGCCGCGCAGCCCGCTCCGGATGTTCTGCAGGGCCAGATCGAGGCCGCCGAGATCGACGTGTCCTCGAAGATCCCCGGGCGCATCGACAGCATCGCTGTAGCCGAAGGGGCGAACGTGCGGAAGGGGGATCTCGTCGCCACGCTCCGGAGCCCCGAGCTCGAAGCGAAGCTGGCGCAGGCGCGAGCGGCGCGCGCGGCGGCCGCCGCCCAGCACGCCAAGGCCGAGCGTGGCGCGCGCGAGGAGGAGATTCGCGCCGCCGAGGCCAGTCTCCAGCGGGCGCACGACGCGGCCGTCCTGGCCGAAACGACGTTCCGCCGGGTCGAGCGGCTGACCAGGGACGGCGTGACCGCGGCCCAGCGCCGCGACGAGGCCGAAACGGTCTGGAAGTCGGCCCGAAGCGCGGAAGAGGCAGCCCGGGCCCTCTACGACATGGCCGCCAGGGGGCCGCGCGCCGAGGACAAGGACGCCGCCGCAGCCATGGTGGGAGCGGCGGACGGCGCTATCGCCGAGGTGCAGGCCTACCTCAAGGAGACCAGCGTGTACGCGCCGGCGGCCGGCCAGGTCTACCGCCGCAACCTCGAGCCCGGCGAGATGGTTTCGGCGGGCCTGCCAATCGCCACGCTCGTCGATCTCGACGATGTGTGGGCGGTGTTCCACGTGCGCGAAGACAAGCTGGCCGGCCTGGCGCCGGGGTCGGCGATCGACGTGTCCATCCCGGCGCTGGGCAACCGGCGCGCGGCGTTCCGGGTGTCGTACCTCGCGCCGGAGGCCGACTACGCCACGTGGCGGCCGACGAGCGCCCAGGGCGGCTTCGACGTGAAGACGTTCGAGGTGCGCGCGCGTCCCGTCGAGCGCGTCGAGGGCCTCCGCCCGGGGATGAGCGCCGTCATCAGCGGCAGGTAGCGGCACCATGACGCACGCGAACGAACAGCCTCCTGGAATGGCCGCCGCCGTCCGTTCGGCCGCTCGCCGCGAGTGGAGGCGGATTGCCGGCTCACCGTACCTCCTCCTCATGCTCGTGGTGTTCCCGCTCGCGAGCGGTGCCCTGATGGCGGGCCTGTTCGGGACCGGCGCCGTGCGCGATGTGCCCGTCGTCGCCGTCGACCTGGACGGCTCTGCCCTGTCGCGCGACTTCGTCCGCATGGTCGACGCCTCGGCCGGCGTGCGCGTGTCGGCGTCGGCGCCGGACATGGATGCGGCCGAGGAGCAGGTCCTGCGGGGCCAGGCGTACGGGATCGTGCTCGTCCCCGAGCACTTCGCGCGCGAGGTGGCTCGCGGCGCGGCGCCGGCGATCACCGCGTTCTACAACGCGCAGTTCCTGGTGCCCGCGAGCCAGATCAAGACGGCCGTGTCAGCCGCTGCCGCCACGCTGTCCGCCCGCGTGGAGTACGCCAGGCGCGCCGGGCAGGAGCCCGGCCCCGCGGCCGCCGCGCACGTCGAGCCGGTCGTCCTCGACGCACACGCCCTCTTCAACGAACCCCTGAGCTATATCACCTACCTCGTGACGCCGCTCCTGCCGACGCTGCTGCAGATCTTCATCGTGATCGCGATCGTGCAGGCGTATGGATCCGAGGCGCGGGACGGCACCGCCCGCGACTGGTTCGCCGCCGCCGGCGGCCGGCCCTGGGCCGCCGTCGCCGGCAAGGCCGTGCCCTATCTCCTGCACTTCACCGCCCTCGCCTTCCTGATGCTGGGGGTGATCTACGGCCCCCTCGGCGTCCCGTTTCGCGGCAGCTTCGCCGTTGTCGCCTGGGCGACGGCCGTCTTCGTGCTCGCGTACGTCGCCATGGGGTTCGCCTTCATCGCCGTCGTCGGCGATCTCCGCGCCGGCGGCAGCCTCGCCGCGTTCTACTGCGCGCCGGCGTTCGCCTTCGCGGGCGTGACGTTCCCCGCCGAAGGCATGCCGCTTGCTGGACAGGTGTGGGGGAGCCTCCTGCCCGTCACGCACTATCTGCGGATCCTCGTGCAGCAGGCCATGCGGGCGGCCCCCGCAGCGGTGTCGTGGCACTCGTTCCTGGCGATCGCCGCCTTCGCCGTCCTGCCGTGGCCGATCGTCATGTGGCGGGCCGCGCATCTTGCGCGCCGCGTGTCCGGTGAGGCAGACCGATGAGGATCTTCCTCCGCGCGCTCGCCGACGAGTCGCGCCTCGTGTTCCTCGACTGGGGCGTGCTCGTCATCACGGTCCTGGCCGTGGTGGTGTACGCGTTCGTCTATCCGGTTCCGTACTCCAATCAGGTGCTGAAGGACGTGCCGATCGCGGTCGTCGACGGCGACAAGTCCGGCTTGAGCCGGCGGCTGGTCGGGATGGCTGACGCGCACGAGGGCCTTCGCGTGGCCGCGCGCCCGGGATCGATGGCCGAGGCCGAGGCCATGGTCCGGGACGGGCGCGTCGCCGGCGTGCTCGCGGTCCCGCGCGGCTTCGAGCGCAACGTTCTCGAAGGCCGGCAGTCGCGGGTGTCGGCCCATCTCGACACGTCGTACCTACTGTCCTACAGCACGGGGCTCACCGCTCTCATGGAGTCCACCGGCACCTTGTCGGCCGGCGTGGAAGTGGCGCGGTGGCGCGCGCGCGGGATGAGCCGTGAGGCCGCGCTCCGCGCCCGCAGGCCTGTCGCGCTCGAGCTGCGGCCGCTCTTCAACGCCACCTCGGCGTACGCCACCTACGTCGTGCCGGCCGTGCTGATTCTGATCCTCCAGCAGACGCTGCTCATCGGCGCCGGCATGTCCGGGGGGGCCAGGAGCGAGCGCATCGCGGCGGGCAGGGCGGCGGCCATCGACGCCGGCGCACGCCCGATCGCGCAGGTCCTCGGGCGATCGGTCCCCTTTCTGCTGCTGTACGCGGCTCATGCCGCCTTCTACTTCGCGTTCATCCCGCGCCACTTCGGCTACTACGTGCCCGGGTCGCTGCTCCCCGCGGCGCTCCTCACCGTGCCCTTCCTGCTTGCGACGGTGTTCCTCGGCTTCACGCTGCGCCCGCTCTTCAGGCGCCGCGGGACGGCGATGCAGGTGCTGCTCTTCACGTCGCTGATCTTCGTGTTCCTGGGAGGGTTCGCGTGGCCGGCGGAGGCGGTGCCCGCCTGGATCCGAAGCGCGGCGCGCGTCGTGCCGACGACCTCGGCCATCCCGGCCTACCTTCGGCTCACCCGCTTCGGCGCGGGCCTCGCCGACGTGTCGCGCGAGGCCGCGACGCTCTGGAGCCTCGCGGCGATCTACTTCCCGATGGCCTGCGCCGCGGAGTGGCTGCAGCAGCGGCGGGCGCGGCGCGTCAGGCCCGGGGCCTGAGCATGCCGTGCCGGAGGATGCCGGCGATCCCGGCGATCGACGCGTCCGGGTCCTTGCCGCAGTGGTCCGGCGCGCCGAAGACCAGCTCGACGGCGAAGTGGTGCAGGCAGGACTCCCGGATGTGCCGCCCCTCGAACTCGACGGCGTCCACGCAGATGAGCGCGACGCGCCGCCGGTTCTGCGACACCGTCTCGCGCGCGGTCCGTCCGATGTCCTCGCGGCTCTCCGGGAAGCTCCCGGTTCGCAGCGCGCGGTTGACCGGGAAGCCTGGATCGTCGATGGCGTAGCAGTGCTGATCCAGCGGCGTCTCGAAGACCGTCTCCTTGTCCGGGCTGTGATGGCAGACGCCGCCGATCGAGAGGCCGGGCGGGGTCGCGATGTCCCGGACGCTCGCGGCGAGCCCGTTCAGCAGGCAGAACGTTTCGCGGGCGCCGGTGCCGAAGCGCTCGCAGCAGGTCCGCTTCCCGTCGAGATCGGCGCAGCCCGGCTGTTCAGGGGCGGCTCCGGCCGCGGCCGTCACGCGCCCGGCTTCAGCACGGTGCACACCGACGCGCAGATCGGGCCGCCGATGTTGAACGTAGCGGCCGCCTTCGCGCCCGTCACCTGCAGCGCCGGCGGCACCCTTCCGAGGAGCTGCCACGCGGACCAGCCCACCATGGCGACGCCGGTGGCCCCGACGGGATGGCCCTTGGCAATCAGGCCGCCTGACGTGTTGATGCCGCACTCGCCGTCCGCGCGCGCCCGCCCGTCGACCCAGTACTGCGCGCCGCGGCCGAACGGGGCCTTCCCGATGACCTCGGTGCCGATGGCGCCCATGACGGTGAAGCAGTCGTGGATCTCGGCGACGTTGACGTCGGCCGGCGTGAGCCCGGCCATCGCGTAGGCCTTGCTCATCGCCGTGAGCGCGCCTTCCGCCCGGAGCACGTCCCGATCCGCCCGGAGCAGGCTGTCGGTCGCCTGCGCGTAGCCCGCAATCTCCACCGCGTCGGCCTTCGCCACGCCGAGGCGCCTCAGGCCTTCCTCGGTGGCGACGATGACGGCGGCGTACCCGTCGGTGATCTGCGAGCAGTCGTACGTCTTCAGCGGCAGGCCCTCGACGATGTACCGGTTGCGCTCGCCGAGGTTCGCGCAGTCGTCCAGGGTGACCTTGATCTTCCTCATCTGCGCGTACGGGTTGCTGTTGGCGTTCGCGTACTCCGTCGCCGAGACGTGCGCGAGATCGCGCTCGGTCACGCCGTGCCGCGTCATGTAGTCGGCCATCACCTCGGCGAAGATGTGCGGGAAGATGTGGACCTTGCCCTCCCGCTCGTCGGGGTGCGAGAACACGCCGAGAGTCCGGCCGATGAGCCGGCCATCCATCTTCCCCTCGGCGTCCCGCATCTTCTCGAACCCGACGGCGATGCCGGCCTCGCCCTGGCCCACCAGCAGCTTGTAGATCACCGAGAGGATCGCCTGGCCGCCGGACGCGCAGGCGTTCTCGACGGCCTCGATCGGCTTCCCGGCCAGTCCGGGCACCGCGGCGAGCAGGCCGGCGAGCAGCCCCTGCTGGTTCAGGAGGTACGTGCAGGTGGCGCCGACGGACCCGACGTCGAGGATCGAGGGGTCGGCCTCGATCTCGCCGCACACGCCGGCAACCGACGCCTTGACGATCTCGGGCACGGTCATGCCCATGAGCTTCCCGAACTCGGACTGGTGATACGCGGCGACATAGACTCGCTTGTTCACGGCGGCGCTCCCAGGAAGCCACGCTGTTCAGTTCCGCGCGGGCGTCGGCGGGCCACTCCACCCGTTCGCTCCGCGCGCCGGCCCGCCCGGGCGAGGCCGGCGCGCTCGCTCACCCGCCAGCGGCGCTCGCGCGGATGGTGGCGGGCGTCCCTCCGCCCGGCCGGCAGCCCCGGCAAGACCGGCGGCTGTTGGAGCAGGCGCGGACACCGGCCCGCGGCTGTCGCCATGGCCGGCGCCGGCCTCCAGCTTCAGGCCATCAGGGCCTTGATGCGCTCGATCACGGCCGGCCGGCGCGCGATGACGTCGAGTTCCCACTGCCGGGCCTCGGCCAGGCGCCGGCGCAGCTCGTCGCCCCCCGATGCGATCCGATCGAGCGCGCGCCGCACGTCCGGAACGGATACCCGGGCCAACGGCTCCGGCGCAAGCGGAACGGCGAGCCCGAGCTCCTGGCAGCGGGCCGCGATGCCGGGCTGGTCCCAGATGAACGGGTAGGAGATCATCGGCACGCCGTAGTAGATCGCCTCGTGCGTCGAGTTCATCCCGTGATGGGTCACGAAGACGGACGCGTCCCGCAGCACGCGGATCTGGTCCACGTACTGCTCGACGCGGACGTTGCGGCGCGCGAGACGCGCGGCGAGCGCCGGGAAGTCGCCGCCGCCGAGGCTGATGAGCGCCGCGACCGCCGGCATCTCGGCGATGGCGTCGGCGAGCGTCTCCAGGGCCGCCTGCGCCTCCGAGGCATGCACGTCCCAGACGACCGTGCCGAACGAGATGTACACCCGGACGCGGCCTTCCGACAAGGGCCCGAACGGCGAGGGCGCCCCGTCCGCGGCACTGTGCGACGCGGGCCACAACGAGCCGAAGTACTCGACGGTGTCCGGCGGCTCGCCCGGACGCGCGGCCATGAACTGGCTGGGCTCCGAGTAGATGTTGAGCTCCCCGCCGGCATCGGTGAAAGCCAGGAATGGGGAAGCCTCGGCGATGCCGTGCTTTTCCTGCAGGATCCGGACGGCCTCCCGGCACTTGTCCGAGACCGACGGCGCCATCGACGGGTCCGTCGCGTAGCGCTGCCGGAGCTTCTGCGGGTCGAACGCCTGGCCCAGGCGCATGACCACGCGCGGCAGGCCTAGGCGGATGGCCACGACGCGCGCGACCGGCATGATCGTGTCGTGGAGGATCAGCCTGGGGCGCAGCGGCTCGACCTCCCGCGCCACGTCCTCGCCGTAGAGCCCGGCGAAGGTGACGGACCAGCCGCTCGTCGGGCGCGTCGTGCCGGGGTCGATCTCGGTGTACGGCTGGCGCCAGTAGAGATCCGAGAAGCCGGCGCCGACGCCCTCCATGTCGGCGCGCGCGCCCTGGTCGGCGAAGACGTGGACGGGAATGCCCGCTCCGATCAGGCTCGCCACGACGGGCATCATGCGTTTCTGGTGGCCCTTGTAGTGCGTGCAGAAGGCCACCACGCCCCCACCTGAATCGGTCATCGATGTCCTCCTCCCGCATGGGTTTCCAGAGCCAGTTGCCGAAGACGGTCCAGCGGCCGGGACACGCCGGAATGCGAAGAGCGAGCGCGGAACAGCGCGCTCACGCAGAGGGCCACCGCGAACCAGAACCGCTGGTGCGCCACGGCGTCGCTGCTTCCGCCGGCCGCGAGGTAGGCGTCGCGGAACCAGGCCCATGCCTCGTCGTCGAGCGCCCAGCGGTACCGGGTCCTGGCCAGGTCGTGTCCGAAGGCGTCAACGCGGGCCCATTCGTTGTCGATGAGGCGCAGCCGCCCCTCCCCGTCGATCACCATGTTCTCGCCGCAGAAATCGAGGTGGACGACGCCGCTCTCGGCGGCTCCGGGATCGTCGCTTGCCAGAACCGCCCGCACGGCGGCAGCGCCGGCGCAATCGAGCGCCCCGCTGGCCGCCAGCTCGTCCAGCGTCGCCTCCGAGAGGGCCCGCCATCGCGCCGTGCTGGAAGAGAGCGGCAGAGGCAGGCCGTCCAGCTCCGGCGTGGCGTGCATGACGGCCAGCAGGCGCGCGGCGCCCCGCACCGTGGCCTCGCCTGGCGCGCCGTCGGCCAGCGAGCGCCCGTCGATCCACTCCTCGATCAGCACCGCCCCCGACCGGGCGACGACGGCGGCGAAGGCGGACGGCAACACCGCGCGGAGGGCCTGCTGACGAGCCGCCTCGCCCTCGCTCTCGAACCGCCGCGCCTTGACCGCCCGGCCGCAGTCCAGCCGCACGCGGTACAGCGCGCGCGGCATGGCGGGATCCGGCGTGAGCGTCAGGACTTCTGCCGACGCCGCGCGGAGCCCGGCGTGGGCCAGCGCGTCGGCGATGTCGGCGGGAAGATCGACAGGCATCTGGCCTCGCAGGGTCTGACGGCACCAGACGCGCACACGGACCCGTGGCGGCATCCGGTTCTCTCGCGGCAGAGAGTGACATATGTTGCCGCGTCGGGCATGGTGGTGGCAAGACCGGATGCCCTTCGAACCGGACGCCCGCCGGACGCCAGCCTGCGTGAGGCCGTTCGCCGCGCGCCCGCGAGAGGGACGGCTCACGGCGAGCGGACCCGAGACCGACGAGACGGAGGGCCGGAGGATCGGAGGGCCGAATCCAGCCTGCCTCGCAGCCGGCGGCCGGCAGGCCGCCCGGCGGCGGCGGGCATTCGCGCCCCGGTTCCTGAGTCAGTAGCTGTACCTCACCCCCACCGTGACGTGGGAGTTCCGCGCGTAGCGCCCGAGGAAGTCTCCGGCCGCGCCGCCGATGATCGTGGCGCGGATGGTGAGCCGCAGGTGCCGTCCAGACGCCTGCGAGTACTCGAATCGGAGCCACGCGCCGTCGCCCGTCTGGCGGACCGCGCCCTCGAAGGCGGCGCTGCGGGCGGCGTCGATCGTGTACGACGCGCGGCCGAGAAACGCCTTCGCCAGGCCGCGGTCCGGCGCGAACGCTCCGCCCGCGCGCGGCCTCGTCACCGCCTCCCCCGCGTAGCCGCCGACGAAGACCCATTCGCCTCTCTGGCGCTCGAGCTGGATGACGTAGAGCCAGTACTCGCCGGCGCGCGCGTCGCCCGATCCGAAGAAGGCGGCTTCGCCCTTGATCGTGGCCGGCGAGAGCGGGATCGCGGCGTCGGCGCCGAGCATCCACATCTCGGGAAACGCGCGTGCGACCCGGATCGGCGCGGGCCCGACGAGGACGCCAGCCGGAGGCGGGCCTGCGGGCGGAAAGGCCGTGCCGCCCGGGAGGGCGGGAGTCCCGGCTGCGAAGACCGGGAGGTGGGTGTTGCCTCTGAACGCGGACAGCGAGCACTCGAAGCCGCTCCCGACGTGGTTCCACCGCGCGCCGAGCTGCGCCCGGGCCGGATGCGCGGCGCCGCCGTCGGCGAAAGCCGTTCCCGCCGGGCCGCCCGTGATGCCGGACCACCGATTCTCGACGAGCGGCATCCGGCTCGGCGTGAACCGCGCCGCGACCAGGTCGAGCGCATTCGACTGGAGCCCCACGGTCAGCCGGCCGCCTGTCACCGCGAGGATCTCGCTGTCCACGACGGCCAGGTAGTCGCGCGGCGCGAACCGATCCGTCGGGTTCAGGATGTCGGTCTTGCCCCAGCGGACGAACTGCTTGCCCAGGTCGAGCGAGACCGGGCCCTTTGCGAGCATCGCGTCGAGGCGCCGGATGGAGAGCGCCGGCCGCTTCGTCGATCGATCGGAGAGGGCCGGGCCGCCCCAGTCCGTCTGGCAGTGCGTGTCGCCCCTCAGATCGGCATGCCCCTCGAGCCTCAGCCACGGAGCGGGCTTCGCCGTCACCTCGTGCCTGACGAGCGCCTCGCCGACGAGCCTCGTGCTGTCGGACGCAGTCGTCTGCGGGTACCCGACGCCGCGCACCTCCAGGAAGCCGCGGTGGGAGACAGTCTGGCCCGCCGCCGCCGCCGGCAGCAATGCGGCAGCTATGAGGACGAACGCAACTCGCCGACGGTGCACCTTGAGGCTCTGTCTCCTGGATTCCGCCTTCCGGGGTCTTCCTACTGTCTTCGCAAGGCCTGCAGCGTGAAGCGCTCTTCTTTCATCGGCAGGTTGTACTGCAGCTTGTCCAGCGTCAGGACCGTGCGGCTGTTGCGGCGCACGTCGGTCATCTCGAGGACGCGGCCCGCCCAGATGCCCTGGACGTTCTCGATGCGCGAGTACCGCAGCCGGCGCGCGAGCGCGCCCCTGGCGTAGTTCTCGACGAGCTGGAAGGCGTAGTTGTCCTTCCTGACCCACACGTAGGACAGCGTGTACTGCGACGACTTGCCGGTCCGCGGCTTCGCTTCGATCTTCCAGCAGGCCGCGCCGTCGATGGCCTCGTCGGCGATCGCCCTGAAGTCGTACTGCTCCGTGTCGCGCTCCTCGAGGTCCTCGAAGCTGAAGTCGGTGCCGAAGAACCTCGTGGATCGGTCCTGGAGCGCGATCCGGCGCTCGCGCTGGATCGCCGGCGTCCACATCCACTGGTCCGACGCGCGGTCGGGGTGGTTCACGACGAGCAGCGCCACGCCCCTGACCTCGGGCGGCTCCATGAAGGTCAGCACGGCCCTGCTCCGGCCGTGCGATCCGAGCCGGTCGAAGATCCAGCGCTTGTCGCTGATCTTCCCCCTGGCGTCCACGACCTGGAGGAGCCCCTCGTAGTGCTGCGACGCCGCCTGCCCGCGCTTCTGCGACTCCTCCATCACTTCGCGCGC
The DNA here is from genome assembly GCA_029562975.1 of Acidobacteriota bacterium. Classification (GTDB taxonomy): domain Bacteria; phylum Acidobacteriota; class Vicinamibacteria; order Vicinamibacterales; family JAKQTR01; genus JAKQTR01. The sequence continues at coordinate 160,907 of JAKQTR010000043.1, forward strand.
GCTCTGCGCGGCCGCCGCCCGTGGCTGCACCAGGCCCAGCGCGAGCGGCAGCATGACCGACAAGACTCGAATGCGGCGTGTCATCGTTCGTTCCCGAATCCCGGCCCCCGCCGTCGCTGGGCGGTCTGCCGGCCGGCCCTGAGCTGGTCGAGGGGCCAGCTACGGCGAGGCATGCCGAGTCCCGAGCCCAGGCCGGCTGGCGCCCCGCCCCCGATCCCCGGTTCCCGACCTCCAGTCACCGATCCCCAGCCCCCTTGCCCCTTGTCCCTATTCGTACTCGAGCGCCTCCACCAGCGATCCTCTGACCGCCGACTCCGCCGGCCACAGCGCCGCGACGAACGCCGATGCGAGGATGAGCGGCACGAGCAGCGCCGCCGTGCCCCAGGGGAACGTGTACGGCAGCGCCAGCCCGGTCACGTCGCGCTGGCTCATCTCGAGGACGTAGTTCAGCGTCACCGCGCCGACGCCCAGGCCCAGGGCGAGCCCGACCGTCCCGATCGCCAGCGCCTCCATCCACACCGTCCGGCGCACCTGGCCCCGCGTGCCCCCGACGGCCTGCAGCACGCCCAGCTCGCGCCGCCGGTCGATGATCGACACGGTCAGGGTGTTGACGATGCCGAGGATCGCCACGAAGACGGCGATGGCGATCTGCGCGTAGGCGAGGCTCATCCACTGGTCGGTGAGCCCTGCGATCCACGCGGCGACCTCGCGGTTGGTGAGGACGAACAGCCGGTGCGCGCCGGCGAAGCGCTCGACGATCCGCTGCCGGACCTCCTGCGGCCGCGCTCCGTTCTTCACGTAGACGCGGAAGACGTTGACCGTGTCGTCGCGCCACCAGCGGACGTAGCTGGCGCGGTCGATCAAGACCACGCCGGTCTGGTCCGTCCAGTCCACGACGAGGCCGAGCACCGCCACGCGCCGCGGCCCGCTAGGCGTGTCCAGCTCGATCGAGCCGCCGGCGTGCAGGCCGCGCAGCCGCGCGAAGTTGTCCGACAGGATGACGCCCTCGCCGCGCGCGGCCCGCTCGTACATGTCGCCGGGGCCCTCGACCGGCGGCCGCCTCACGCGATCCCCCATCGACTTCGCCTCCACCGCGACGAGCATGATGGGCGAGCCTTCGTACACGATCCGGTGGGTCCGGACGCGCTGGATCTCCTCGACGCCTTCGACCTCCTCGAGCTGGTCCCCGAGCGACTCGGGGAAGCGGAACGTGCGCTCCGTGAGGTTCTGCGTCGCCGTGACGAACAAGTCCGGGTTCAGCGTCGTCCTCGTCCAGCCCATGATCGAGTCGTAGACCGCCCGCGCGACGCCGCCCATGGCGATGACGAGCGAGAGCGACAGCATGAGGGCCGTCACCGTCGCCGACGTCCGCCGCGGCGCCTGGATGAGGCTGTCGGCCGCGAGCGCGCCCTCGACGGGCCGGAGCCGCCGCAGCGGCGGCCGCAGCGCCTTCGTCAGCCACAGCGACACCGTGGGGCTGACCAGCAGGAGCGCGAGCGCGGCGCAGATGTACCCGGCGTAGAAGAGGACGGTCCACCCCTTCGCGAAGAGCAGCAGCGCGAGAGACGCGCCGCCGAGCGCGAGGGCCGCCGCCCGCCGGACGCGGTTCTCGCCGGCCGACAGCGTCTGGTACCGGCCCTTCTGGAGCGCCTGGATCGGATCCACGCGCGCGGCGTTGCGCGCCGGGATCCAGCCCGCCGCCAGGCTCGTGGCCACGCCCATCAGCAGGCCCGCCGCCATCAGCCAGGGCTCGGTGGCGATCTCCGTCGTCCGCTCGGCGATGCCGTAGACGCCCGCGATGAGGCCGGAGATGTAGAGCGCCAGGCCCTTCGACAGCAGGACGCCGAGGGCGAGGCCGGCCAGCGATCCGGCGAGCCCCGCAATCCCGCTCTCCGCGAGAAACAGCGCGCGGATCCGGGCGCGCGAGGCCCCGAGCGCGCGCAGGATGCCGATCTCCCGCCGCCGCTCGGTCACGGCGATCGAGAACGCGTTGTAGATGATGAACATCCCGATGAACAGCGCGAAGGCGCTGTTCATGTCCGCCGTGAAGGAGTAGACGCGGAGCACCGAGTCGATCTGGCGGCCGCGCGAGGCCGGCGGCTCGACCTGGTAGCCCGGCCCCAGGCGCGCGCCGATCGCCAGCCGCCCCCGCTCCAGCCCCACGCCCTCGCTGAGCGCGAGGTCCACGCGGTCGAAGGTGCGCCCGCGGCCGAACACCATCTGGGCGGCGTAGACGTCCATGACGGCGAGGTTGCCGCCGAAGGCCTGCGTCAAGCCGCCCGACTTCATGATCCCGCGCACGGTGAACCGCTTCTCGCCCTCCATCGTCCGCATCGGGACCGTCGAGCCGATGGCCAGGCCGTTGCGGGCGGCGAACTCGCGCGTCACGATCAGCGAGTCCGGCTGCGCGAGGAAGACGAGCGGGTCGTCGATGACGGCCTCGTCCCCGCTCTCGAGGTCGTAGTCGCGCAGCGACCGGTCGCCCGTCATGTCCACCGCGAGGACGAGAACGTTGCCCTCGCTCGCGAGGTTCGTGCCCACCGCCGCCTCGATGACCGGGACCGCGGCGCGCACCTCCGGCATCGCCTGCACGCGCTCGAGGACGTCCTCGGGAAGCCCGCCTTCGCCGGCGGCAACCTGCAGCTCCGCTTTGCCCGCGATGCGGTCGATCGTCTGGCGGAACGCGAGGAGCACCGACTCGTTGGCCGTCCGCATGCCGACGAACACGGCCACGCCCAGCACGATGCCGGCCGTCGTGAGCAGCGTCCGCAGCCGGTGCCGGCGCACGTAGGGCCACGTGATGAGGCGCAGCAGCATCATCGCCGCTCATCCCCGACGATCCGGCCGTCGCGGAGGGTGATGGTCCGCGGGCAGATCTCCGCCACGTGGCGGTCGTGGGTGACGATGACGACGGTGGCCTGGAGGCGCTGGTGGAGGTCGCCGACGAGGGCCAGGATCTCGTCGCCGGTCGAGGAATCGAGGTTCCCCGTCGGCTCGTCGGCCAGGAGGATCGGCGGGTAGATCGCGAGGGCGCGGGCGATGGCGACGCGCTGGCGCTCGCCGCCGGACAGCTCGTCGGGCAGGTGATCGGCGCGCGCGCCGAGGCGCACGAGGCCGAGCAGCTCCCGGGCGCGATCCGCGGCCTTCTTCCGGGCCCAGCCGCGCAGGTGAAGCGGCAGGGCGACGTTCTCGAGGCAGCTGAGCGTGGGCAGCAGGTTGAAGAACTGGAAGATGAAGCCGATCGTGTCGCGCCTCACCCGCGTCAGCTCGTCGTCGCGGAGGCCGTCGAGGCGCCGGCCGTCGATCTCGACCCAGCCCGAGGTCGGCCGGTCGAGGGCGCCGATGAGGTTGAGCAGCGTGGACTTGCCGGAGCCGGACGCGCCGACAACCGAGACCATTTCGCCGCGCCCAATCGACAGATCGACGCGGTCGAGGGCGATGACCGTGCGCCTGCCGTTGAAGGCCTTCGTGACGCCTGAGAGGGTGATCATGCCTGGCCCTATCCTGCCACGCGCGGGCGAACCTCGTCGAGGCGCCCGGCCGCCCCCGGGTGTAACATGGCCGAATGCCTGCCGACCCGCCTCGGCAGATTGCGCCCCTGCCGGCCGCGTGGGCGCCGGCGTGCGTTGGCCTGCCGCTCGCCATCCTGGCCTTTCAGCTGCTGACGCACCGCGGGCACGGGTTCTTCCGCGACGAGCTGTACTACCTCGCGTCGGCCGAGCAGGCCGGCGTGCACACGTGCACCGACTGCATGCCCTACGAGAACAACCTCCCCATCTGGGTCCTGCGGGGCGCGCGCGTGCCCTTCGCCGCGTACTGGCCGCGCGTGAAGCGTTACATCTGAAAGGGGCGGCCGCGGCCGCTGCCTGAGCCCGGCGCAGTCACTGTCCGCGCTCGGATGCCGTTCCGTCGGCTCTCGCGCCTAGGCTCAGCAGGCGCTCGGCCAGCTCGAGAAGGTCGACGGGCCAGAACGCGCGCGGCCGCGGGTGGCGGACGGAGGGCAGGCCCGCAAGCGGCCGGCACGTCAGGACCATCTGGCGCCAGGCGTGCGGGATCGCGTCCCGGCCGTGGACGGCTCCGAGGAGCGCGCCGGCGATGGCGGCGTTCGTGTCGGTGTCGCCGCCCGCCATGACCGTCCGCACGACGCCTTCCTCGACGCTCTCCGCGTGCAGCAGCTGGTGGAAGGCGTTCTGGAGCGATACCAGCACCCAGCCCTGGCGATCCATGAAGCTGGCGGGCGGCTCGGTGGCGGCCAGGCCGACCACGCGGCGCACGTCGCGCCGGCACCTGAGGTCCTCGGCCCGCTTCATGGCGAAGGCGTAGACCTGCGCCGGCCGCTCCCCCGTCCGCACGGCGTGCGCCACTGCGACGGCGAACAGCGTGACCGCGTCGCAGCACACCGGGTGCGGGTGCGTGAGCGCCGAGTCCTCGCGCGCGGCGGCGGCCAGACGCTCCGCGTCGAGCGCGTGGGCCCAGACGGCCAGCGGGCTGCAGCGCATCAGCGAGCCGTTCGCCTGGCTCTCGCGCGAAGCGGCCTGCGCGGCGGCCGCCGCCGTCTGGCCGCGCTCCACGTCTCCCGGGCCGATGGCCGCCAGCGCCTTTGCCGTCGTGCCTCCGCAATCGAAGGGGCGCGAGTGGTACCAGTGGTGGTAGGCCCTGGCCGCAGCCTCCGCGTCGAACCGCCCCGTGCTCACGATCGATCTCGCCAGCATCAGGGCGAGCTCGCTGTCGTCGGTCGGCTGGCCGGCCAGCGTGTTCCACGTGCCGCCGTCGGCCATCTTCCGGAGGCCGCCCGGGTGCCGGCGCGCCAGTTCCAGCGGGGTCTTGAACTCGACATACGCGCCGAGGGCGTCGCCGGCCACCTGCCCGAGCAGGCAGCCTTGTGCGCGGGACAGGAGGCCGGAGTCCGCGGTGGCGGCGCCCGGCTCCGGCGTTACGAGATCGTAGGGCTCGGCTGCCGGCTCCGGAGCGTCGAGCACCGCCTGCCAGGCGCGCGAAGCGAGGTCGCGCACGAGGGCCGGCGCGCCGCCGAAGCAGAACCGCGCGCGGCTCGACCCGTCGGCCGAGTAGACGATTCGGCGGCCGTCCTGGTCGACGAAGTCGCCGCCCGCGCTGCCGAGGAGCGCGTGGCCGGCGGCGAAGTCCCAGGCGCCGGGGCCGTTCAGCGACACCGCCGCGTCGCCGTCGCCGGCGGCGACGAGCGCCAGGCGGTACGCGATGCTCGGCACGGCGCGCGCTCGCGCCGGCTGGATGAGCTCCAGGTTCGGCCGGGGCTTGCGGTTCATCGCGGCCGACAGCAGCACGACGTCGTAGCGGCCGAGCGCCGTCGGCCACGCCGGCCGCTCGACGGCCCGGCCGTTGCGCTCCATCGGTCCGCAGCCGTCCGCCCAGGCGAACAGATCGCCCCGGTCGTCGGGCGCGGCGAAGGCGTAGACCACGCCGAGGACCGGCACGCCGTCGCGAAGCAGGGCGATCGAAACGGCGCTGCCGCGGCGCCCTTTCAGGTAGTCGCGGGTGCCGTCGTTGGGATCGACGAGCCAGAGGTGCGCTTCGCCAGGGGCGCGCGGCTGCGCGCCGGTCTCCTCGCCGAGGTAGCCCCAGCCCGGGAACGCCGGGACCAGGGCGTGCCGGATCAGCCGCTCGGCCTCCGTGTCCGCCTCCGCGTGCGCGCCCGCGCCGCGCGGGCCGCCCGCGCGGTGGAACTCGTCGCGCAGGAGCGCGCCGGCCTTGAGCGCCGCGTCCACGGCGAGGTCGAGCGGGCGCCGGTAGTCCTGGGGCACGGTGCCTCCCCGTGCGGAAAGGGCGGTGAACGCCGACGCGATGGCGGGGCGAGCCGGATTTTACTCCCCGCCACCGGCCCTGTCGAGCGGGCCTGGCGGCGGCTGCCGGTGTTCGACGGAACCGCTTCGCGCTGATCTTGGCGGCGGTGGACCGCCGCGGCGCCGGCATCCAGGAGGCCTGGGCCCGGCAAGCCAGACCCATCGGCCGGCGCCCGCCGGGGTAGAATGCCGGACAGGGAGCCCTTGGCAAATGAGCGACGACATCTCTCGCCCCGAGGCCATCGCCCGTCCCGTCGTGCCCGCCCTCGAAGCGGTGCTTGGCCGCCCCTTCCGCGTCCTCGACGACGGGTTCGTGCGCGTCGTGGATTACATGGGAGACGACTCGGCTGTCGTGCAGGCGGCGCGCACGTCGTACGGCGCGGGCACGAAGCGCCGGCACGAGGACCGCGGCCTCATCCGCTACCTCATGCGCCATGCGCACACGACGCCCTTCGAGATGTGCGAGCTGAAGCTGCACGTGCGCGTGCCGATGGACGTCTGGCGGCAGTGGATCCGCCACCGCACGGCGAGCGTGAACGAATACTCGACGCGGTACTCCGTGGCCATCGATGCGGCCCAGCGGACGGCGCCGGACGCCTGGCGGCTGCAGTCACCGGCGAACCGCCAGGGCAGCGCCGGGCTGCTGCATGCCGGGCAGGGCGCGGCGCTGTCCGAGGAGGAATCGCGGCTCCAGCACGCCGCGCGCGCCGCCTACCAGGCCCGCCTGGCCGCCGGCGTGGCCCGCGAGCAGGCGCGCAAGGACCTGCCGCTCTCCACCTACACCGAGGCCTACTGGAAGATCGACCTGCAGAACCTGCTGCACTTCCTCGACCTGCGGATGGACGCGCGCGCGCAGCAGGAGATCCGCGAGTACGCCACCGTCATCGGCGAGCAGATCGTGGCCAAGTGGGTGCCGCTCACCTGGGAGGCGTTCCTCGACTACCGGCGCGGCGGCCTCGTGCTGTCGCGGATCGAGAACGAGCTCCTCGCCGCGCTTACGTCCGGCGATCGCGCGCGCGCCATCGCCATCGCAGACGAGGGCGGCCTGCTGACGCACGCGGAAGACGGGCGCCTCAAGGCGAACCTCGAGGGGCGGGAGCTCGAGGACAAGCTGGCGCGCCTGGGCCTGCGGGCGCCGTGGACCGAGTAGCGGCGGGCCGCGCCGGCTGACGCCGCATCGCGCTGTCTCTTCGCCTCCGGCGGGTTCCCGTACGACCTCCTTCGCTCGCGGGTCAGGACTTCCACCGCATCCCGCTTCCGCGTGAACCGCGCGCGGGCCGCCCCGGCCCTCTCAGGCTCGGTGCGAGAGACAATCGGTACTTCAGCGCGAACTCCACCGCCACCGTTCTCAGCGTGTCGTCGAGCCGCCCGAAGACCCCCGCCTGGATGTCGAACGGGACGCCCCCGTGCAGCGCCTCCGCAATGGCGCCGGCGATGCACGCGATCGTGTCCGCGTCGCCGCCCAGGGCCACCGCCGAGCGGATGGCGCCTTCCACCCCTGACGCCTCGAATGCGACCGCGGCCGCCGTCGGCACCGTGCCCTGGCACGTCACGTCGAAGTGCGGCTCACGCCGGGCCTTCTCCAGGCTTCCCCGGCAGTCGTAGCCGAAGCGGTCCGCGAGGAAGTCCTCCACCTCGGCCGCCGTGCTGCCTGTCCGGGCAAGAAAGACGGCGCTGGCCACCGCCTGCGCCCCCTTCACGCCCTCGGGGTGATTGTGGGTCGGGCCGGCTGTCCTCTCCGCCTCTGCCAGCACGCGGTCGAGACTCTCGAAGGCCCATCCCACCGGCGATACGCGCATCGCCGAGCCGTTGCCATAGCTCCCGTAGGGGCCGGCTTCGTCGTTGGACATCCACTTCTTGAACCGGCCTTCGTACCCGGCGTAGGGGTACCGACGCGCCCACTTCCGAATGGAGGAACCGTAGTCCTCATCATGGAGGATCGCGCTGGCGACGGCGATTGTGAGCACGGAGTCGTCGGTGAAGCGAGATCGGGATGAGAGGAGCGGAACGGCCTTCGCGCCCGGCCTGGTTCTCTCGTAGACCGATCCCGCGACGTCGCCCGTTATAGCGCCAATCATCGGCTGCCCTCCGCGCGCCGGCCAGCCGCGCGGGCGCCGCAGGCGGCCCCGTCGCGACACCGCGGACCAACCGGCGATCGAGAACCACATGTTCTCGACACTGAACACTCCGACGCCGCGCAGAATCCCCCGGGAATCTGCGTCTGTATCCAGCAAAGCCGTACTACGAAAACGATGGGCCATCGGCAGCCTGAAGCCGCACGGCAACAGGCAGGCAGCGATGGCGACATGTCAGTCGGTACGCCCCTGGCTGGACACGATGCAGCCGCAGTTCGAGCGGCGCCCGGCCGACGCCTGGGGCCAGGATGGAGTCCGGGCCGCGCACGGCGGCCCCTCAGACCGGCTTCACAGCCCGTTCTCGCGGCGCAGCCGCGTCACGCAGGCCGGGAAGCCGTCCCCTTACACCCCTCAAGTGCCGCCGTACCCGATGGTGACCTTGTCGCCCTCGACGATGACCGGGACGTCGCGGCCGCCCTTGGTGTAGCCGAGCATGCGCTGCAGGTTCGCCGCGCTCGCCTTGGCGTTGACGTACTCGACCTCGTAGCCGCGCTTCGCGTAGACCTCACGGGCCTCTGAGGTGTAGGGTCAGGTGTCCTTGCCGAAGATGAGGACGTGCATCGAAGACCTCCAGGCGCTAGGGGCTCGGCGCCAGGCGCTGGTCAGACGGACGACGAGTACTGCTTCCCTTCGAACTCGGCTATGCGCGCGCGGACCGCGTCGGGCACCGGCACGGGCGCCCGCGCGCCGTAATCATACGCGACCTGGACGCTCTTCGCCGCGGCCACCAGGCGGCCGGCCGGATTGCGGATTTCGAAGGCCATCGAGAAGCTCGATCGCCCGATCCCGGTGACGCCGGCGGCGACGTCCAGCACCTCGCCGACCTCCGCCTGCGCGCGGTAGTCGATCTCGACGCGCGCCAGGATGTAGCTCACTTCGCCCGCGACGCGGTCGAGGCCCGCGGCTCGCCAGTAGGCGAAGCGCGCGATCTCCAGGTACGTGAGGTAGACGGCGTTGTTGACGTGGCCCATCATGTCGCAGTCGCGGAACCGGACCTCGATGGGGCAGTGAACGGGAAAGCGCGATTCGGTCATGACGCGGGACTCAGGACTCGGGACTCCGGGCGCTCGATCCAGCGGCCATCGACACGATAGCGACGGTCTCGGGCGCCGCCGCCAGCCGCGCCTTCCACAACGCGCGGACCGCGAGCGCCGCAGCCACGGCCATCACGGCCGACCCGCTGAAGTAGGGCATCGCGACGCCGAGGCGGTCGAACGCGTAGCCGCCCCAGAGCGGCCCGGCAATGCGCGCGAGGCTGTTCAGCGACTGCACCAGCCCCATCACGCCTCCCTGGTCCTCGGCCGACGAGCACCGGGAGATCAGCGACGCCAGCGCGGGGTTGTTGAACCCCATGCCGGCCGCCATCACGGCGTTGGCCGCGACAACCACGGCCGCGGATCGGGACGTCGCGATCAAGAACAGCCCGGCCGCCACGACGGCCAGCGACACGGGCACGAGGTGGTGCTCGCCGACGAGCTTCACGGCCCTGCCGACAAGGCCTCCCTGGACGATGACCATGACGACGCCGATCAGGGCGAACACGTAGCCGATCGTCGAGGCGGTGAAGCCGTGGACGTGCTCCGAGTACAGCGCGAACGTCGTCTCGAAGGAGGCGAAGGCGGCCACAGCCAGGAACCCGATGAGCATCAGCAGCGGCAGGTGCGGCTTCGCCATCGCCGCGCGCAGCGCGTCGAGCCGGCCGGCCCGCCTGATGGCCCTGTGCTCGGGCTTCAGGGTCTCGGGCAGCAGGAAGAGCGCGGCCGTGAAGTTCGCCAGCGCGAGGCCGGAGGCGAAGAACGCGGGCGCCGAGTACCCCCAGCGGCTCAGGAACCCGCCGATGGCCGGCCCGAAGATGAAGCCCAGCCCGAAGGCGGCCCCGAACAGCCCCATGCCCTTCGCGCGGTTCTCGGGCGTCGTCAGGTCCGCCATGACGGCCTGGACGGTCGGGATGTTGGCGCCGGCAATGCCCGCGAAGACCCTCGCGGCGAACAGCGTCGTCAGCGTCGAGGCCAGCCCGAACGCGAGATAGGCGAGGCTCGATCCGAGGAGCCCGACCAGGATCACCGGGCGGCGGCCGACGCGGTCCGAAAGCCGCCCCCAGAAGGGCGCGAACAGGAACTGCATCAACGAGAACGACGTGGCGAGCATGCCCACGGTGAACGCCGTGGCCCCGAACGTCTCGGCGTAGAACGGCAGGAGCGGGATGATGATCCCGAACCCCAGCAGGTCGATGAAGACCGTGGCGAAGACGATGGCGACGGGCTGCAGCTTCACGGCTGTTCGGAATCCAGAAGCCAGAATCCGGAATTAGAAAGCTGCATGTCAGCAGGGTCGTTTCGACGCAGCGGAGTGCAGCCTCCGGCGCCTTGTCGCGGACTTCTCGATCGCACGGTCAGCATTCCGGCTTCTGGGTTCCGGCCTCTGAACTCTATTCCCGCTCCCGCTTCGCGTGGTACTTCGCGAACTCCTCGATGAAGCTCAGGCTCTGCATCGACTTCATGCGGTCGAGAAACAGGATGCCGTCGAGATGATCCGTCTCGTGCTGGATCACCCGCGCCATGAACCCGGACGCCTGCAGATCGATCCGCTCGCCGTTCCGGTCGTGCGCCTTCACCCTGATGTCCCGGTAGCGGGGCACCAGGCCGCGCAGGCCGGGAATGCTCAGGCAGCCCTCCCAGTCCTCCTCGATCTGGCGGCTCGCGGGGACGATCTCCGGATTGACGAGCGCGAGGATCTCGGGCTCCGCCGGCTCCGCGTTCTCGTCGTCTTCGCGGTCGTTGAACACCCGGGCGACGAAGAGACGGCAGTCCTCGTGAACCTGCGGCGCCGCCAGCCCGGCCCCGTCGTTCTCGAGCATGGTCAGCGCCATGTCATCGATGAGCTTCTGGAAGGCCGGCGTGGCGATGGACGACGGGGCGACCGCCTTCATCTTCTTCCGCAGGATCGGATGGCCCATGCGGGAGATCTTGAGCAGGGACATAAGTCCCTATTATGACAGGCGCTGGGGGCTGGGCGCCAGGCGCTGCTCGGACAGGGGCGAGGGGCGAAAGGCAAGGGGCTGGTCGGACAAGGGCGAGCGGCAAGGGGCGAGCACGGTTCTTGCTCGCGCAACCAGTTGTCGGGGCGGCTAGGACGGGCAGCTGGGACCTGTCCGCCGGGCGGCGGGGCCGCGTCCAGGCCGGACTTCGGCGGGAACGGGACGGATGGCGGAACGCCGGCCATCCGTCCCGGCGATTACGGATCCGTGCCTTCGGAATCAGTCTGGAGGCCGGAGTGCCGCGGGCCGAAAGACAGGCAGGCGGCCGCGCCGTCAGCTCTCGGCCGGGCCAGGACGCGCCGGGGCCGCGGGCCCGACACCGCGAGGCAGTTGACAGCATCAGGCGAGGAGACGCATCATGACGCGCATGCGACGAATGGCAGTGGCGGCGGCCCTCGCGGCCGCAATCGGAACCGCGGCGGCGTGCGTGGAAACGAGGCACGAGAACCCGGCGTCTCCGACCCCCGCGCTCGCGGTGCTCTCGGCCGGAAGCTGGACCTCGTCCACCGCGGCCGTGGCGTCCTCGCTCGATCCGAAGGCCTGCGGGAACCTCGAGTGGACGATCACGTCGCTGACCGGCACCTCGGCGTCGGGGACGTTCAAGGCGGTCTGCGGCGGCGGCCTGACGCTCGAAGGATCGGCCGAGGGCAAGCTGAACGGCCTGACCGCCGACCTCAGGGTGAGCGGAACCGTCGCCGGGGCCGGCATGGCATGCACCTTCTCGCTGGTGGGCACGGCGCTGCCCGAGGGGCTCGACCGCGTGCGGATCAACTACAGCGGATCGACCTGCCTGGGGCCGGTGTCGGGCTCCGAGGTCATCAGGAAGTAGGCGGGGGAAACCGGAACTCCTCGGTCGCGGTCGCCTCGACGGCCGCCCTCACCATGTCCTCGATCGGCAGCTTTGCCTCCGCTTCCTCCACCTGCCACCGCCGCGCGTGCGTCTCGGGGCTGCGCGGCGTGAACAGCTGGCAGCAGTCCTGGTCCGGGACGATCGAGATTTCGTAGGTCCCGATCCTCATCGCCTCGGCGACGATCTCCTCCTTGTCCGTCCCGACGAGCGGCCGCAGGATCGGCATGCTCGTGGCGTCCGCGATGACCGTGAGGTTCTCGAGGGTCTGCGAGGCGACCTGGCCGATGACTTCGCCCGTGACCAGCGCCTTCGCGCGGCTGGCGCGCGCGATGCGCTCGGCGATGCGGAGCATCAGGCGCCTGTAGATCACGACCCGGAGCGGCGCCGGCACGCTCAGGACGACCTGGCGCTGGAGCTCACCGAAGGGCACGAGCCGCAGCGTCGTGTGCATCTGGTAGCGCGTGAGGACCTCCGTGAGCTCGCGCGCCTTCTCCTGCGATGCGCGCGAGAGGTACGGGTAGCTGTGGAAGTGCACCGGGACCACCGAGCAGCCTCGCCTCATCAGCCGGTACGCCGCGACGGGCGAGTCGATGCCGCCGGACATGAGGCACGCGACGCGCCCGCTCACGCCGGTCGGCATCCCGCCCGCGCCTTTCTCTTTGCCGAACGAGTAGAAGATCCGGTTCGGCAGCACCTCCACCGTCACGACCATCTCGGGCCGCTCGAGCTTCACGGGCCAGCCGAGGCGCTCGACAATGCGCGCGCCGAGCTCGCGCTCGAGCTGGGGCGACGTCATGGGGAACGTCTTGTCGCCGCGCTTGGCGCTGACGCGGAACGTCACCGGCCTGTGGCCCTCCAGGTCCGCCAGGACGGCCGATGCCACCGACTCGAGATCCCGCGCCGCGCGCCCGGCCTTCGAGAAGTTCGCGATGCCGAAGACGTGCCGGAGCCGCTCGCTGACGGCCTCGTAGCCGGCCGACGGCCCGAGGACGATTTCAATCCGGCCCATCAGCGCGCGCACGTCCTTCACGCCGAGGTCCGCCGTCTGCCTGCGGACGTTGCGGACGAGCTGGCCGATGAAGTACGGCCGGTTCCGGCCCTTCAGGGCGATCTCCTGGTAATGGACGAGGATGGATGTCATTGAATCAGGCGCTCGGGGCTAGGCGCTAGGCGCTAGTCGGACACTGACCGCCGTCACCACTCGGACTCGGCGACGCCGGCGCGGCGGTTCACCACGCGGGCGAGGACGAAGAGCAGGTCGGAGAGGCGGTTCATGTAGGCCAGGAACTCGACTTCCAGGACGCCCAGGGCCACCATCCGGCGCTCGGCCCGCCGGCACACGGTCCGGGCGAGATGGAGGGACGCGGCCGCGGGCGATCCGCCTGGCAGGATGAAGCGCCGGAGCGGCTGCAGCTCTTCCGCGCAGGCGTCGATCCAGCCTTCGAGGCGCGTGACGTCGTCGGGGCCGAGCGCGACCTTGGTGACCCGCCCGGCGATGCGCTCCGCCGGGTCGGCCAGGCGCGATCCGAGGGCGAACAGGTCCCGCTGGATCTGCGCGAGCATCCGATCCAGGTCCTCGTCCAGGCCCGCCGCGCGCGCCTGGCCCACGGCGGCATTCGCCTCGTCCACCTCCCCGTAGGCATCGACGCGCGGGTCGGACTTCGCGATCCGCGTGCCGTCGAACAGCGTCGTCGCGCCGCCGTCCCCGGTCCGCGTGTAGATCTTCTCCATGCCTGTTGGATTATAAGTGTCCTGAACCGCGTCCGCGAGGCTGATGTCCCTGAACCCGCCATCCCGCCGCCCGGCCCCAGGCCGTCTCCACTTGCCGCCGCCGGCCCGGCGCCGCGCGTTTCGACGGGCCCTGCTGCGCTGGTACGACCGCAACGGGCGCGATCTGCCATGGCGCAGAACGACCGACCCGTACCACATCCTGGTGTCGGAGATCATGCTGCAGCAGACTCAGGTGCATCGCGTGCTGCCGAAGTACCACGAGTGGCTCGGCAAGTACCCGACGCTCGAGGCGCTCGCCGGGGCCCCAGAAGAAGGGGCTGTCGAAACCTGGCGCCCGCTCGGGTACAACATCAGGCCGCGGCGCCTGCACGCCATCGCGCGCGAGGCGGTCTCCAGGTTCGGCGGCGCGCTGCCGGCCGACGAAGCGGCGCTGCGCTCGTTCAAGGGCATCGGGCCCTACACGGCGGGCGCGATGCTGAGCTTCGCCTTCGGCAAGCGGGCGCCAATCCTGGACACCAACGTCGCGCGCGTGCTCGTCCGGGTCGTCGTCGGGCGCGGCGACGCCAAGTCGCACCGGATGCGCAAGCACCTGTGGGCGCTCTCCGAGGCCATGATGCCGCGCAAGCGGGTGTTCGACTTCAACCAGGCGCTGATGGATTTCGGGGCGCTGGTGTGCGCGGCGCGAAACCCGAAGTGCGGCGAGTGCCCGATGGCGGGGTTCTGCGAGGCGTTCAGACTCGGGGCCCGGGGCTCGGGACCTGGCGCTCGGGACTCGGCGCTCGGGGCTCGGCCTGCCGCGCCGAAACCGACCGTCAGGCCGTCCGGCGAAGGCGGGCGTTCGGGGAAGGCGGCAGGCGTGACCCGGCGATGAAGCGGGTCGTGGTGGCGGCGGCGGTCATCGAGCGCGGCGGAGCGTTCCTGCTGGCGAGGCGTCTCGAGGGGACGCACCTTGCCGGCCACTGGGAGTTCCCCGGCGGGAAGCTGCACGAGGGCGAAACGCTCGAGGAATGCCTGGCGCGGGAAATCCGCGAGGAGCTCGACGCCGCGATCGAGGTTGGCGAGGAGATCCTCGCGACAATCCACGACTACCCGGACCGATCCGTCGAACTCCGGTTCTTCCGCTGCCTGCTGCTCGGCGAGCCCAGGCCGGTCATGGGACAGGAGATGCGGTGGGTGGCGCGCGCCGACCTGGACGCGGTTCCCCTCCCGCCGGCCGACGCGGAGCTCGCGGGACTGCTCATCTCGCGCAGCGTTTGAAGGCCCGGCCTCCAACCGGAATCCGGGCTGGAGCCCCGATCTCCACATGGATCCCGGAAAAGGCGACGGTCTCCAATTCCCGCGTCGGCGGTCAGGCCGGGACCTGGAGAGCGTCCCCTCCCGGAACAGGCGACTGACACCTCTTCAGGGGGTCACGAACGGCAGCGCGGTGACGGTGCCAGGAATCGGCCCGGCACCGCTCGCGACGGCAACCGCAGTGCCGGGCTCGGCCAGATCGCGGTGCACGTAGCCGAGGGCGACGGGCCGCCCGAGCGCAGGCGACATGACGGCGCTCGTCACGCGGCCCGCCTCTTTGTCCCCGGCCAGGATCGGGCTCCCGGGAGACGGAACGGAACTGCCGTCCAGCGCCACGCCGACCAGCTTCCGGGCGATTCTCCCGTGGCCGCGATCGCGGATGCGCACGAGGACTTCCTGGCCCGGGAAGCAGCCCTTCGTGAAGCTCACCGCCCGCCCCTCGATGCCGGCCTCGAGGGGAATGGTGGCCTCGTCCATGTCGGCGGGAAACGCCGGCTCGCCGGCCTCCACGCGCAGGACCTCGGCGGTAGCCGCGGACATCCTCACCGCACCCGCCTCGGCCAACGCCGCTTCGAGGGCTTCCACCTGCCCGGCGGCGGCGAAGAGAAGGAAGCCGGTCAATCCCAGCCCGTCGCGCCGGGCCGCCACGAGAGTGTCTCCGCGGAACGCCAGGCGGGCGTTCTGGAAGGGCGCAAACGCCGCGAGGTCCGCGCCGATCGCCGCGCCGGCGGCCTCGGCGGCGCGCGGCCCATAGACGCCGAGGCATCCCCAGGCCTCGCTCACGTCGCCGAGCTGGACGTCCTCGCTGAAGATCAGCTGGTCCAGCCGCTCGAGAAGCCGCTGCCCGGCGCCCGCCGGCGTGTCGATGAGCGCCGCGTCGCCGAGATCGAACAGGTTCATGTCGGCGACCATCCGGCCCTGCGGCGTCAGGAAGGCCGTATAACAGCCCGAGCCGGAAGCCAGTCCGGCGATGTCGTTCGTCAAAACCGCATGCAGAAAGGACTTGCGATCCGCGCCGCGAACGACGATCCGGCCCCGGTGCCCAAGGCCCGCCACGGCCGCGGCCAGGCGCGCCGCTGTGTAGTCGTCCGGAATGGTCATGGCTCTGGTATGCTCAGAAACGTCATGGCTCGCGACCATTGTACAGCCGGGCCCGCGGGGCGATCAGCCCGGCGGCAGAGGCGTGCGCCCCTGGTGATCCGGCGAGCCCTGGCGCTGGCCGCTCTCATCGCGGCGGCCGCGGGGCCGGCCGCCGAAGGCCAGGCCCAGCAGCCTGAGCCGGCCGCCGTCAGGTTCGTGGTGTTCATGGCCGGACGCCAGCTCGGCTTCGAGCGGGCGCAGGTGAGGGCCACAACGGACGGATGGACGCTCAGCGGCTCGGGGCGGCTTGCCGACCCGGTGGATCTCCGGACCGGGCAGTTCCAGGTCCGCTACGACCGCGACTGGCGTCCGCTCGGCGCCGAGATCAGCGCGACGCTCCAGGGCGAGCCGAGCGTGACGAAGACCACCTTCGCCAACGGCAGCGCGACGAGCGAGATCACGCGCCGCGGAAAGTCCTCCTGGAAGGTGGACGCGGTGTCCGCGGACCCGGTGGTGCTGCCGCCGAAGGCCTTCTTCTCGGCCTTCGAGGCGCTTGCCCTCCGCCTGAGGACGGCCCCCGTTCCGGCCGCTCTGCGCGGCTACATCGTCGGCCAGGGCGAGATCGCGATTGCCGTGACGGCCGTCGGCGACGAACGCTTCCAGACGATGGACGGCGCGGTCGATTCGAGGCGGTACACCCTGACGATCGAGGAATCGTCGGGGCCGGTCGAGGCCGAGCTCTGGGCGAACCTGGAGGGGCGGCTGCTTCGCTTCCGCGTTCCGGCCAACGCCCTCGAAGTGTCCCGGGAGGACGTCGCGGCGGTCTCGACGCGCGTGGAGCGGCTGGCGCGGCCGAACGACGAAGCGATTACGGTGGCGGCCTTCGGGTTCAACCTGGCCGGCACGCTGTCGAAGCCGGAATCGGCGCCGGCGGCGGCCGGGCGCGCGGGCGGAAAGGCGCCCGCCCTTCCGGCGGTGGTCCTCGTGTCGGGCGGCGGCTTCGCCGATCGCGACGAGAACGTCGCGGGGGTCCCCGTCTTCGCGCAGCTGGCCGGCGCGCTCGCCGACGCGGGGTTCGCGGTCGTCCGGTACGACAAGCGCGGCCTCGGCCAGAGCGGCGGCCGCAGCGAGTCGGCGACGGCCGGCGACTACGCCGAAGACGCGCGCGCGGTCGTCAGGCACCTCCGCAAGCGCCGCGACATCGATCCCAGGCGCATCGCCCTCGTCGGCTACGGCGAAGGCGGGTTCGTGGCGATGCTTGCCGCCGCCGGCGCCAAAGACGACGTGGCGGCGCTGGCGCTCGTGGCGGCGCCGGGCTCGAAGGGATCCGACCTGGTGATGGAGCAGCAGCTGCGGCTGATCGAGAAGATGGCCCTGCCCGACGCCGAGCGGCAGGAGCGCGTCGAACTGCAGGAGCGGCTGCACCACGCGGTGATCACCGGGACAGGCTGGGACACCGTCCCGCCGGGCTACCGTGAGCAGGCGGACACGGCGTGGTTCCGCAGCCTGCTGCTCTTCGATCCGGCCAGGGTGATGGAGAAGGTGCGCCAGCCGGTGCTCGTCGTTCACGGCGATATCGACCGGCAGGTTCCCGCGCGGCACGGCGCCCTTCTGATCGAGGCGGCCCGCGCCAGGAAGAAACCCCTCCCGGCCGCGCTCGTGACCATCCAGGGGATCAATCATCTGCTCGTGCCTGCGGCGACGGGGGAACCAGACGAGTACGCCACGCTGCCAGACAGGCGGGTGAGCCCCAAGGTGCCGGAGGCCCTGGTGCCCTGGCTGAAGGACACGCTGCATGTGGGAGCTGCGGGCCCGGCGCACTGACCCGGCGCGCCCGGTGTCGTTCCGGCTGATGCCCGGGGCCGTGAAGACGATCGGCCGGGCCCGGGCGGCCGACTTCTGCCTCGACGTGCCGTTCGTCTCGCGCCTGCACTGCCGCGTGGAAGTGGGCCCTGACGGCGCGGTCGAAGTCGTCGATCTCGGCAGCACCAACGGCACCTGGGTCGACGGGAAGCGCGTCAGCCGGGCGACGCTCGCTCGCGGCAGCGTCCTTCGCGTCGGCCGCGTCGAGTTCGCGCTGGAGCCCTGCGGGTAGGCTAGGCGGAGCGCAGGAAGGGGTTCGTCGCGCGCTCGCGCCCGATCGTCGTGTCCGGCCCGTGTCCCGGATGCACGACGGCGGCGTCGCCGAAGCCGAACAGCACCGTCCGCAGCGATCGCATCAGCGTCTCGTAATCGCCGCCCGGCAGGTCGGTCCTCCCGATCGATCCCGCAAACAGCGTGTCGCCGACGAAGAGGTGCGTGCCGGGCTCCTCGGGGCATCGGACGCGCAGGCAAACGCCTCCCGGGCTGTGGCCTGGGGTGTGGTGCGCGTCCACGGCGCAGCAGCCGAAGGAGAGAGGCGCGCCTTCGGCGAGGAAGAAGTCCGGAGGCGGGGGCGGCTCGACCCGGTAGCCGAAGAACCGGCCCTGCTCGACGGCGTTCTCGTAGAGGAACAGGTCCTCGCGGTGGAGGCCCACGGGGGCCCCTGTGGCCCGCTTGGCCGCCGCGATCCCGCTCACGTGGTCGACGTGGCCGTGCGTGAGCAGGATCGCGCCGATCGACAGGCGGCGCGCGCCGGCGATCGCGAGAAGCGCCTCGACTTCGTCGCCCGGGTCGATCAGCACCGCCTCGCGTGAGCCGTCGCACGCGACGAGGAAGCCGTTCTTGTGAAACGGCGCGGCCGCCCGGGATTCGATCAGCATGGAGCCCTTCCTGTCAACTGCCCTGCAGGACCCGGGCCGTCTCGGCGCGGGTCCGATCCATGGCGGCGCGCAGCGACGCGGCCGATTCGGCGACGGCCGGCGCGGCCGAGACGTTCGACCACGGGAAGACGCCGTCGCGCGTGGCGGCCAGGCCGTCCAGCACGCCGCTGACGGCCCCCCAGCCGCGCAGTTCCCGCTCGGAGGAGGCGGCGCGGGCGAGCCAGGCGGCCGCCCTCGCGGGTTCGTTCAGCGCGGCCGCCGCCATGTAGGCGCAGCGCGACCAGCCGCTGCCGTCGGGCGCGGCCGCCGCCCTCGACCACACCGCGCTGGCGAGGCGCTGGGCATCCCCCATCTTCCCGGCGCGCACCAGCACCGCGGCGGTCATCGCGCGGGCTTCGCACGAGCCGGGATGCAGCCGCGTAAGGCTGCCGAGCAGCGTCAGCGCGTCGCCGGTCCGGCCGGCCCCCGCCAGCTCCGCTGCGCGCAGGATCGTCCCCGGCGGGAAGTCGCCGGCGTCGCGCCAGGGCTGGGTTCCCGGCGGGGGCGCGCCCGCCGGTCCCGGCCTCCGGCCCAGTCTCGCGCGCAGGCAGACGGCGTCCCACCACGGCAGCGCGGAGAACAGCGAGCGGCCGCGTTCGGCCGCTGCCACCGCCTCGGCGGGCCGGCCGGCCGACAGATGCGCGGCGGCTTCGATCAGGACGGCGAGGGGCTGACCGGGATCGAGCTCGCCCGCGCGGCGCGCGAAGCGCAGGGCGGCATCGGGATCGACAGGCCGGAGGATCCCGGCCAGCGCGAGATACGCGCGGGCTTCGGAGGCGTCCAGTTCGAGGGCGCGCTTCAGGTGCGCGACAGCGCCGCTGATGGTCGGCGCCGTCAGGCCCATCGACAGCCAGGCGGACGGGCTGTCGGGGTCGGCCGCGCAGGCGGCCTCCGCGGCATGCCGCGCGTGCGTCTGCACGTCGCCGAAGTGGCCGCGCCCCTCGAACGCCGACGCCACGAAGAGCGCCAGCGCAAGGCCGGCCTGCGCGTCGGCGAGGCCGGGGTCCTCGTCTGCCGCGGCCTCGAACAGCTGCGCGGCCCGGCTCGCGTCGTTCGAGGCCATGGCGTCCAGGGCCCTCAGATAGGCGTCGTACGCGCCCGGCTTCACCAGGAGGAGCGCCGCCCGGCCCTGCCCGGGGGCCTTCGCGCCGCTGAGATCCAGCCGGCTGGCGATCTCGACGGCCATTCTCGCCTGGAGCGCCATTGCGTCCGCGATGCCGGTGGTGAAGGCGCCGCTCCAGGCGGTCCGTCCCGTGCCCGCTTCCACGAGGCGCGCGTCGATGCGCAGCGAGGTCCAGTCCTCGTCTGACGGCGTCACCGAGCCGAGGACCGCCGCGGCGGCCCCTGCGGCGGCGACAGCCCCTCGCGGCGACTGACCGGCCGGCGATCGAACCATCGACCTGCCGAGGACCACGACTCCCGGCACGCGGCCGAGCCCCTTGGCGAGGCCTTCGGCGAACCCGGCGCCGAAATACGGCCGCTCTGCGCCCGCGGCGCCCGTGACCTGGAACGGCATGACCACCAGGCGCGGTTCGGGCCGCGCGCCGAACCTGGCTTGCCACGCCTGCCGCAGCGGGGTCCGCCAGTGCCAGGCGCTGGCGCCTACGGCGGCGGCGAGGAACAGGGCGGCAGCCACCCGGCCAGGCGCCGCGCGGCGCGCGCTCGGAGGGCGCCGCGTCGGCGCCGGCGCGGCGGCCCCGCCCGGCGCGGCCGCCGCCGCTTCGCGGAGGCTGGCAGCCAGCTCGGCGGCGGCCTGGCAGCGGCGCTCAGGATCCTTGGCCAGCGCCTTGTCGACGATGGCGTCCAGTTCGCGCGGCAGGCTGTGATTGAGGAGGCTCGGCCTTGCCGGATGCGCGCCGCGGATCTGCTCCACCACATCCGAGGACGAGCGCCCGGGAAACGCGCGCCGGCCCGTCAGCATTTCGTGGAGGATCGCGCCCAGCGCGAACAGGTCGGAGCGGGCGCCCGGGGGCCCGCCGGCGAGGACTTCGGGCGCCGTGTACGCGACCCACGGAAGCTCGAGGCGATCCAGGGCGCCCGGGCCGGGCGGCCCTTCCTGCGCCTCGCCGATCCGGCGCAGGGGGTCTCTGGCCACGCCGGCGCACAAGCCGAAGTCCAGGACCTTGGCGTGGCCCTTCGGCGTCACGACGATCGAGGCGGGCGTGAGCGACCCGTGCACGAGATCCAGCGAATGCGCTTCGGCGAGGGCGTCGGCCACCTGCTCGCCCAGATCCAGCGCCCGGCGCAGGTTCATCGGATGCCCGCCGATGACGGCAGCGAGCTTCTCGCCCGGGATGTACTCGTACACGAGGTAGATCGCCCCGCGGCGCTCGCCGGCCTCGAAGAGCGTGGCGACGTGCGGGTGGGTGATCGCGGTGAAGGGCTGGATCAGATCGAGGGCCCGCGCGCGCCGCGCAGGATCGGCCATCCCCGCCTTGACGATCCGGATGGCGACGGTGCGGCCGGCCCTCGTGTCCCGCGCCCGGTACATCACTCCGAGGCTGCCGGCGGCAATCTCGCCGAGGATCTCGTAGCGGGCGATGAACTCGCTCATGGCGCACTGGCGCGGGCGGACGAAGGCCCGGTCCCGACGCGCGGCGCTCGGGGCCCCGCATGCTCCGCTGTGGCGGCTATCGGCCCGAGCGGACGTCCACGATAGCACGGGGCTCCGGGCGCCTGCGGGGCCGCCGCTAGGTCGCGAAGCTGAAGTCCGAGGCTCGCCGGTGCAGCGACACGCCCGACGCGAACTCGGCGAGGCGCCGGCGCAGGAACAAGCGGCCGCGGTGCAGGCGCGACTTGAGCGTCTGCTCCTTGATGCCCAGGTGCTCGCTGGCTTCTTCGGTAGACAGCCCCTGCAGATCGCGCAGGATCACGGGCGTGCGGTAGATTTCCGGGAGGTCGCCCAGGGCCGCCGAGAGCCGCTGGCGAAGCTGGGCCCGGAGCATGGCCTCGTCTCCCATCGATGACCAGTCCGCCGGCTCGCGGCGCGCCTGCCCGCCGGTCTCCGCCGCGCCGGCCGGCGGCTCGTGCTCCCGTATCTCGTGCCTGCTCGCCGCGCGCTCGCTCCGCAGCCGCGACATCACGGTGTTGAACGTGATCCGGTAGATCCACGACGACAGCGCCGCGTCGCCGCGGAACGCGCCGATTTTCAGGTGGACCTTCAGCAGCACGTCCTGCGCCACGTCCTCGGCATCGTCGGGGTTCCGGACGTACCGAAGGGCGAGCTGCTGGATTCGTGACCGGTACGCCGCATCGAGATCGACGACGGCTGATTCGTCGCCGGCCCGCATTCTTGCCACGAGGCCTTCATCCGTCCGCGAGGTGGTCGAGAGGGCTTCCATGCCGGGGCTCTCTTCTCCTGGGCTCACTGCCGGGGCGCACAGGGCTCAAACTCCGACTATTATAGGCGGAGTTGTTCCGCCTCGCAAGGCCCTGCGGGCCGGGGCGTGGAAGACGAACCGCGAAGGCCTAGATCTCGCGCGGGCGGCGCGAGAAGACCGAGGCAAACTCCCGGATGACGCGGTCCTCGACCTCCGCGACGGGAATCGCGCGGCCGGCCAGCCGCTCGAGCGAGGTGACGCCGCGGTCCGAGATCCCGCACGGCACGATCAGGCGGAAGAAGTCGAGGTTCGTGCTCACGTTGAACGCGAAGCCGTGGCTGGTGATCCACCGCTGGAGGCGGACGCCGATGGCGCCGATCTTCTCGGCGCCCACCCACGCTCCGGTCAGGCCGGGGATGCGCGCGGCCCGGAACCCGTACGCCGCCGTGACGCGGATCATGACCTCCTCGAGGTCGCGCACGTAGCGGTGCACGTCGCACCGATCCGGCTTCAGGTTGAGGATCGGGTAGCCGACGATCTGGCCGGGGCCGTGGTAGGTCACGTCGCCGCCGCGCCCGGTCTCGTGCAGCTCCACGCCGAGCTCCTCGAGGCGCTGCGGCGTCGCGAGGACGTGCGACCGGCTCTGCGCGGCCTTGGCGCCCAGCGTCAGCACGTGCGGGTGCTGCAGGAGCACGAGCGTGTCGTCGATCTCTCCCGCCGCGCGCTGCTCCACCAGCGCCTGCTGGAGCGCGAGGCCGTCGCCGTAGCGCACGACCCCGAGGCGCCTCACGGCGAGTGCCCGCGGCGCGTCAGACCCCATCGGCGTCGAACGACTCCAGCGCGCGCTTCACGTGCGACATGAACCGGTCGGCCGTCGCGCCGTCGATCAGGCGGTGGTCGAAGCCGAGCGCCAGGTGCCCTTTCAGCCTGATCGCGATGGCGTCGCCGACGACCGTCACCCGCTTCTCGATGGCGCCGACGTCGAGGATGGCCACCTGCGGCTGGTTGATGATCGGCGTGCCGAAGAGCGCGCCGTAGCTCCCGGGGTTGGTGATCGTGAAGGTGCCGTCCTGCACCTCCTCCGGCCGAAGCTGCTTGGCCCGGGCCCGCGCGGCCAGGTCCTGGACGGCGCGGCTTAGCTCCATCACGCTCATATCCCCCGCGCGCTTCACGACGGGCACGATCAGGCCCCAGTCGAGCGCGACGGCGACGCCGAGGTTGATGTCCTCCCGGTAGACGATGTCGCCGCCGTCGAGGGAGGCGTTGAGCACCGGGAACGCCTTCAGGGCGCCGGAGGCGGCCTTCATGACGAACGACAGGTAGCTCAGCTTCACGCCCTGGCGCTCGTAGTCGGCCTTCCTCGCCGCCCGGATCGCCGCCACGGCCGAGTAATCGACTTCGAACACCGAGTGCGCGTGCGCCGACGTGCGTCGGCTGCGCACCATGTGCTCGGCGATCGTCCGCCGCATGACCGACATCGGGACGACGCGGAGCCCGGCGGCCGGGGCGTCCTGCCGGGCCCGCGCGGCGCCGGCGGCTGCAGGCGCTGAGGTCCGTCCCTGCTCCAGGAAGCCAGTGATGTCGGCCTTCGTGACGCGCCCGCCCAGCCCGGTGCCCGGGACGGCGTCGATGTCCACGCCGTGCTCCCTGGCGATTCGCCTCACGAGGGGCGACGATTTCCGGCCCTTCCGGCCTGCCTCGCCGCCCGCCGCGGACGCTGCCGCCGCCCCCGGCGGCGCGGCTCCCGCGCCGGGTGAAGCGTCGGCCGCTTCCCGCCGGGCCGGAGCCGGCTCCCCGTCAGGCCCCGCAGCCTCGATCGCCGGCGCGGGCGGGCCGCCGCCGGGCGCCTCATCGGCGATCACCGCCACCACCGAGTTGACGGGCACGGTCTCGCCCTCGCGCACCCGGACTTCGGCGAGCACCCCGGCCTCTGGCGAGGGGATCTCGGCATCGACCTTGTCGGTGGAGATCTCGAAGAGCGGCTCGTCGCGGTCCACGCGCTCGCCGGGCCGCTTGAGCCACCTGACGATCGTGCCTTCCGCAATCGACTCGCCCAGCTGGGGCATCAGGACATCGGGCATCTCGCCGCTCGCACCGTTTCGCGCTCGAAACGGAATCCGGAAGCCGGAATTCAGAATACCGAGCGCTTGCTGCGCGGGGACATCCACGTTCCGGCTTCCGAATTCCGGATTCCTCCCCGCTACACGTGTATCGCCGCCCCGTGCGTCGCGTGGGCCGCCTCGCCGATGGCCTCCGCCATGGTCGGGTGCGCGTGGATGGTGCGGATGAGCTCCTCGACGGTGACCTCCATGCGCAGCGCGAGCGTCGCCTCGGACACGAGCTCCGTGGCGCGCGGGCCGATCATGTGGATGCCCAGGATCTCGTCGTACTTCTTCTCCGCCACGATCTTCACGAGGCCGTCCGTTTCGTTGGCGATCCGCGCGCGCCCCAGCACGCCGAACGGGAACGTGCCCACGCGCACGTCGTACCCGCGCTCGACGGCCTGCTGCTCGGTCAGGCCCACGCTGCCGATCTCGGGATCCGAATACGTGCACTTCGGCACGTGGTCGTAGTTGATCGGGCGGAACTCCTTTCCCGCCAGGCGCTCGGCCAGCGCGATGCCCTCGGCGGTGGAGAGGTGCGCGAGCTGCGGGTGCCCCGGCTTGCCCGTCGTGATGACGTCGCCGACGGCCGACACGCCGGGAACGCTCGTGCGGAACTGCTCGTCCACGACGATGTAGCCGCGGTCCATCCTGATGCCGGCCTCTTCGGCGCCCAGCCCGCTGGTCACCGGGCCCCGGCCGGTGGCCACCAGCAGGTACTCGGCGGCGAGCGTCGCGGACGATCCGTCGGGCAGCTTCGCGTCGATCTCGACCTTCTCCGCCTCCGCCCGGGCCGCGGTCACGGTCGTGGACACGCGGAAGGCGATGCCTTGCTTCTTGAACGACTTCTCCAGCTCGACCGAGATCGCCTCGTCCTCGAGGGGCACGAGGCGGGGCAGCAGCTCGACGACGGTCACGTCGCTGCCGAACCGCTTGAACACCGTGGCGAACTCCACGCCGATCGGCCCGCTTCCGAGGATGACGATGGACTTCGGCACCTCGCGGAGGGCGATGGCCTCGTCGCTCGTGATGATGCGCGCGCGGTCGATCTCGATGCCGGGCACGCCGCGCGCGTGCGATCCGGTCGCGATGACGATCTGCGGCGCGGTCAGCGTCCGGGGCTGGTCGCCCGTGACCTCCACGGTCCCCGGCCCGGCGATCCGCCCGCTGCCCTTGATCCAGGTGACGTTGTTCTTCTTGAAGAGGAACTCGACGCCGCGGGTGAGGATGGTGACGATCTTGTCCTTGCGCGCCTGCACCTGGGCCATGTCGATGCGGGCGGGCTGGTCGCCGAGGACGAGGCCCCAGGTCTTCGCCTCTTTCGCCACCTTGAGCGCGTGGGCGTGCTCGAGGAGCGCCTTCGTCGGGATGCAGCCGACGTTCAGGCAGGTGCCGCCGAGCGTCGGCCGGCGCTCGACCACCGCCACGCGCAGGCCCAGCTGGGCGGCGCGGATCGCGGCCGGGTAGCCGCCGGTGCCGGCGCCGATGACAATGACGTCGAACGCGTTCGCCACGGATCGTTCTCCTGGAAAGCAGCCGCAGACTGCACGTTACCGGCAGCCTCCCGCGACTGTCAACCGCGCCGGGCGGGCCCGCCGCCGCGCCCGGCCTTGAACTCGCCGCGGGGCGGCGCCTACAATCAGCGCGCCTCCGGACGCGAAGGCGGCTCATGACTCCCGGCTCCAGGACGATCCTCGTCGTGGACGACGACGAGGGAATGCGCGACACCCTGACGGCGATCCTGCGCCGCGACTACCGCGTGCTGCGCGCGGCGACGGGCGAAAGCGCGCTCGCCCTCCTTGCCCGCGAGGCGATCGACGTGGTGCTGCTCGACGTCCGCCTGCCCGGCATCGGGGGCTTCGACGTGCTGCGCGAGATCAAGGAGGCGCAGCGCCTGGTCGAGGTCATCGTGATCTCGGCGATCAACGACGTCGAGACCGCCGTGCAGGCGATGAAGCTGGGCGCCTTTCACTACATCACCAAGGACTTCGAGTACGACGCCGTGCGGTCCCTCGTGCGGAACGCCGCCGATCGCGCCCTCCTCACGCGCAAGGTCATGTCGCTCAGCGCGCAGGTGGCGGACGACCGGAACCGGCCGTTCGTCGTGGGCCCCAGCCGGTCCATGCGCGAGCTGCTCGATCTGGTCCGCAAAGTCGCGGCCCTGCCGGCCACGGTGCTCATCCTCGGGGAGAGCGGCACGGGCAAGGAACTGCTGGCGCGGATGATCCACAGAGAGTCCGGCCGCGCCGACGCTCCGTTCATGCCGGTGAACCTCGCGGCGATTCCCGCGGACCTGGTCGAATCGGCGCTGTTCGGCCACGAAAAGGGCTCCTTCACCGGCGCGATCCGCCAGCAGCTCGGCAAGTTCGAGCTGGCCGACGGCGGCACGCTGTTCCTCGACGAGGTCGGCGAGCTGAGGCCGGACGTGCAGGCAAAGCTGCTGCGCGCCATCCAGGAGTCGGAGATCGAGCGCGTCGGCGGATCGAGGCCCATCCGGGTGGATCTGCGGCTGGTCGCCGCCACCAATATCGATCTCGAGAAGGCCGTGCGCGAAGGCCGGTTCCGCGAGGATCTCTACTACCGGCTGAAGGTCATCCCGATGAAGGTGCCGCCGCTCAGGGATCGCCCGGAAGACCTGCCCGCGCTGGCGCAGTTCTTCGTCGGCCGCTTCAACGCGAAGTTCCGCAAACGGGTGCTGGAGATCGAGGAGCCGGCCATGGAGGCGCTCAAAGCCCATTCGTGGCCCGGCAACATCCGGGAACTCGAGAACCTGATCGAGCGCCTGGTGGCCGTCAGCGACGGCGATCGCATCGGCCCCGCCGATCTGCCCTACGAGTACCACCTCGCGCATCTTTCGCGGCCCGCGCCGGGCGGCGCGGGCCTGTTCGACCGCGCGTGCGAGACGTTCGAGCGGAGCTTCATCCTGAAGGCGCTGGAGCGGGAGCGCTGGAACGTCACGGCCACCGCGCGCGCCCTGGGCATGCCCCTCAGCACGCTGAAGTTCAAGATGGACCGCCTGGACCTGCGCGAGGCCGCGCGGAGGATGCGGGGCGCCTGGACCGGAAGCTAGGCCGCCCTCGGCGGCCCGTGCGCCGCCGCGGCGCCGCGTTGCAGAATCTGCAACGGGTGCCTCGAACCGCCGCTGCAATTCCTGCCACCTGTCTCGCCTGAGGACACCGCCACTCCAGCCAGGACACGCGGAATCCCGCACGTTCCCGGCCCGGGCCCTGCTGGAACGCTCCTTGCTCGGTCCAGCGCGGAGCCCCGGTCTGCATGGAGCCATCGGCGTTCAACCTCGCCGTGCCGGTCTCGACGGGTGACGTGTTCCTGATGAACACGCTCACCGACGCGCAGGTTCTCGTGTCGCGCGACGTCGCGGCCCTCGTGGAGCGCCTGAGCGCCGGCAGCGGCGGCGACAGCGGGACGGCGGGCCGGGCCGCCGGCGCGGACGAGGCGCTCGAGGAACTCGCCAGCCACGGGTTTCTCGTCGGCTGCAGGGAGTCGGAGCGCGCCGCGCTCGAGGAGCACTTCGGGCAGTTCCGGGACGACACGTCCCAGGTCCGCGTCACGATCCTCACGACGCTCCAGTGCAACCTGGCGTGCCGCTACTGCTACCAGGGAGACCACGCCGGCGCGAACGGGCCGGCCGGAAAGATGTCGGCGGAGACGGCCGCCGACGTGGCGGACTGGATCGCGCGCCAGGTGGACGAGGTGCGGCCCATCCAGCTCGTGCTCACGTTTTTCGGCGGCGAGCCGCTGCTGAACGCGCCGGCGATGACGGCGATCGCCGAGGCGTGCTGGCGGCACACGCGGCAGCGCCGGGTGCGGCAGGCGGTCAACATCATCACAAACGGCCTCCTGCTCACGCCGGACCTCGTCCGGACCATGCTGCCGTTCGGGCTGACCGGCGTCAAGGTCACGCTGGACGGCGACTGCGAGACCCACGACCGCCTGCGCCCCGCGCGCGGGGGCCGCGGGACGTTCGGCCGCATCATCGGCAACCTCCGGCAGGTCGCGCCGCTCGTGCCCATCACGATTGGCGGCAACTTCGACACGGCGACGGCGTCGCGCTACCCTGCGCTGCTCGACTTCCTGAGCGCCCAGGACTTCGCGCCGCGCATCGCCAAGGTCGCCTTCAAGCCAATCATCGAGCCGGCCGCACCGTCCGGCGCCGGGCCGGCCGCGCCGCTATGCAACGGCGCGTGCATGAGCGCGGTGGGGCCGTCGGCCGGGTGCGGGGCGGTGCCGGCGTCGGGCGCCGCGCAAGGGGCCCGCGCGGCCGCGGACGACACGATGTCGTTCCTGCACGAGGAGACGCGGCGGCGGGGCCTGCCCGCGCCGGACGGCGTCCACATGGGCCCGTGCGAGATCCACCGGCGCCACTCGCACACCATCGGGCCGGACGGCACGCTCTATCCGTGCGCGGGGTTCACCGGGGACCGCGCCCTCTCAATCGGCCACATCGACGGCCGCCGCACCGACAGGCAGGCTGCGGCCGCCGGGCGCGTCGAGCGCCGGCAGCCGTGGCGCCGCTGCGGGGACTGTCCCTTCATCCCGGTGTGCGGCGGCGGCTGTGCCGTCGCGTCGCACGCCGAGCTCGGCGACATGGATGCGCCGTCATGTCACCGTCGAAGCTTCGAATCGGCGCTTGCGTCGCTGGCGGAGCAAGCCGCCCGCGACGCGTCAGGAGGGATACAATGAAAGTCAAGGTTCTCAAGAAGGCGCAGAAGGCCCCGTCGGCGGAAATGTGCCCGTGGATGATTTGCGTGCCGCCCGAGAGCGGCAAGTAAGGGACTCCCGGACCACCAGGGGACAGGCAGACAGCCGCCTCGCCCGCGCGGCCCCCGCGCGCGCCCGGTCCCGTTGGCGGCGCCGCCGAGCGGCGCTCGCCGCCTCCGCCGCCGGCGCGCTGTCTGCCGTCGCCTGCGCCGCGCCCGCGCCCGCTCCTCGGCCCACCCAACCCGTCACGCTCACCATCGGCGTGCCGCAGAGCCGCCAGGTCGATCCCAGCCACGGCATCGCGTTCCTCGCCGAGACGATCGCCTTCGAGCGGCTCACGGCCAACGATGCCGCCGGCCGGACCCAGCCGCGGCTCCTGGAAGGCTGGTCCGTGTCGGCCGACGGCCTGAGGTGGCGTCTGCGCGTGCGCGCCGGCGTCGCGTTCCAGGACGGCGCTCCCCTGACGGCCGCCGACGTCGCTCGCACGTTCGAGGCCGCGACGGCCGATGAGGCGGCTCGCGGCGCGTCGGTCTGTCTTCCCTACGTCGCGTCGGTCGCCGCGTCCGGCGATTACGATGTCGAGGTGCGCCTGGCACGCCGGTGCGCCTACCTGCTGGACGACCTCGATCGGGCCGTGAGCCGGCCGGGGGCTGACGGAAGGACGCGGATCGGCACGGGAGCGTTCTCCATCGTCTCGTCCACGCCTGACGAGGTCGTCATGGAGGCCAACCGGACGCACTACCTCGGGGCGCCGGCCATCGATCGGGTCGTCATCCGCCCGTACGACGCGCTGCGCACGGCGTTTGCGGACATGATGCGCGGCCGCGTCGATTTCCTGTGGGAAGTCGCGCCCGACGCCGCCGAGTTCCTGGGCGATCAGCGGTCGGTGACGGTCCGCGCTTTTCCGGGCTACTACGCGTACGCCGTGACGATGAACTCGGCGCGGCCCGCGCTCCGCGCGGCGGCCGTCAGGCGCGCGCTGGACGCGGCGGTGAACCGCGAGGCCCTGGTGCAGCAGGGCCTGCGCGGCCGCGGCGTGCCGGCAGACGGCCCCGTGTGGCCCCGCTACTGGGCCCGCGACCGCGCCGCGCCGCCGCCGGCGCCCGATGCCTCGGAGGCAGCGGCCCGCCTGCGCGCCGCGGGCCCGATTGCATTCACCTGCCTGGTGCCCGCCAACTTCGCGATCCTCGAGCGCATGGCGCTGCTCGTCCAGCAGCAGCTCGCCGCCTTCGGCGTCAAGATGCGCCTCGAGTCGGCGCCGCCGGGCGCCTTCAACCGCCGCCTTCTCAGCGGCGACTTCGACGCGGCGATGCTGTCGGTGCTGGGCGGCCCGTCCGCCACGGTGTACCACCGGTTCTGGCATTCCCCGGGCGCCACCCGGCGCTGGAACTACTGGGACTACCGCGACGCGCGCGTCGACGCCGCGCTCGACGCCGCGCTCGAGGCCCCGGACGACGAGGCCTTCAGGAAGGCCATCGGGGCCTTTCAGGCCGCGTGGCGCGACAACCCGGCCGCGATCTTCCTCGCGTGGAACCAGACCGTCCAGGCCGTCAGCCGTCGCTTCGCGCTGCCCCCGGGGAGCGAGGCCCGCGACGCCATCCACGTCCTGCACGGCTGGCAGCCGGAGCCGCCCGCGGGACGCGCGCCGTGAGCACGCTGCGCGTCCGTTTCGCCGCCATGCTGGGCACGGCGGCCGTCCTGCCCCTGCTGATGTACGGCGTGGTCTCGGTGTACTCGCTGCGCGAGGGCACGCGGCGCACGGTGAACGACGGCAACCTCAACCTCGCTCGCCAGGTCGGAGAACAGCTCAGCCGCTACGTCTCGACGAACCTCCTGATCCTCGCCGGGCTCGCCGACGACATCGGCATCGCGGAGCTCGATCCCGATGAGCGCGACCGCATCCTGAAGAACTTCATCCTGCGCTTTCCCGAGTTCCGCGAAGTCACGGCGCTCGCGGCGGACGGCGCGGTCATCGCCACGAGCCGCATCGGAACGTCGGCGCTCACGCTCCCGCAAGCGGGCGGAGTGTCGCTCCACGGGGTGCGGATCTCGCCGGTCGTCGTGGACGCCGACTTCCTGCCGACGATGCTCGTGGCGGCCCCCCTCGGGGGCGGCGCGCAGGCCCCGGGATGGCTGGTCGGCGAGCTGAGCATCGAGGAGCTCTGGCGCCTGGTGAGCCGGGTCCGGGTCGGCGCCGCCGGCCACGCGATGGTCGTCGGCCCGGCGGGCGAACTGCTGGCGCACGGCAACCCGGACGAGCGCCCGGCCATCGCGCGCGGCGCGAGCCTCGCCTCCGATCCGGTGGTGGCGGCGCTCCGGCAGGCCGCGCCGGGCGCGCCGGTCGTGCGGGACCGGACGACCGAGGCCGGGGAGGTCTTCCTGTCGGCGGGCGTCGCGATCCCCAGCCTCGGGTGGCTGGTCATCGTCGAACAGCCCGCGGCCGAAGCGCTGGCCGCGTCGCGCCGGCAGGAGCGCGATCTGACGGCGGCCATCGCCCTCGGGCTGCTCGTGATGGTGCTGGCGGGCCTGATCTGGGGCCGATCGCTCATCGCTCCCATCCAGGAGCTCATCCGCGGCACGGAGGCCATCGCCGAGGGCCGGCTCGACGAGCGCGTCCGGATCACATCGAGGTCGGAGCTCGGCCGTCTGGGTGACGCCTTCAACAAGATGGCCGGCCGCCTGGGCGATCTCCAGGAGGACGTGAGGCGGCAGGAGCGGCACGCGGTGTTCGGACGCGTCGCCGCGGGCCTCGTGCACGACTTGTCGCACCCGTTCAAGAACATCCAGAACAACTGCCGGCTCATCGTGAAGATGCACGACGACCCGGAATACCTGGAGCTCTTCCGCCGGACGATCGACCGCGAGTGCGGCCAGGTGAAGCGCGTGTTCGAGGATCTCCGCAACCTCGCGCGGCCGATGCCGATGGAGCGGTTTCCCCTCGACCTCAACAGGCTGGCGGCCGACGTCGCCGAGTCGATGCGCGCCAACGCCGAGACGGCGGGGCTGTCGCTGGAGCTGGACCTCGCGCCGGGCCCGCTGCTGGTGGAGGGGGATGTCTTCGCGCTGAGCCGCGTCTGCCGGAACCTCGTGATGAACGCGATCGAGGCGACGAACCCGCGCGGGACCGTGACCATCGCGACGCGCGCCGCGGCCGCGGCGGCGGTGCTCCGCGTGTCCGACACGGGCTGCGGCATCGCGCCCGCGCGCCTGGAGACGCTCTTCGAGAGCTTCGCCACGACGAAGCGGCAGGGGCTCGGCCTGGGGCTGGCGATCGCAAAGAAGATCGTCGATCAGGCCGGCGGGACGATCACGGCGTCCAGCGTCGTCGGCCGAGGCTCGGCCTTCGAGGTCACGCTGGCCCTGGCGGCGCCGGCCGCCTCGGGCGGCGAAACCCGTCATCCCCGCGGGACGGCCGGAATGCCTGAGGCCGGGCCGTGAGGTGCGGCGAGGGGGAGAAGGGGCCGGCCCCGCGGCCGGCCCTTCCGGTCACTTGCGCGGGAGGACGGCGTCCTTCAGCTGCTTGACCACGCGGGCCTTGACGACGGTCTTCGCCGGGATCTTGATCGGCTCGCCCGTCGCCGGATTGCGCCCCTGCCGGGCCTTGCGCTTCTGCACGACCAGCTTGACCATACCGGGCAGCACGAACTCGCCCGAGCGCTTGAGCTCTTTCTCCGACAGCATCGCCAGCTCGTCGAAGAACTCGCGCGCCACCGCGCGCTTCACCTCGAAGCGGTCCGCGAAGTGCGCGAACAGCTCCAACTTGCCCATCCTGCGGGCCTCTGCCATCGTGACTCTCCTCGAAATGACCACGCGCGTTTCTGGTCACCGCAAGCCGGCCGCGCGCGCAGGCGGCGGACCCCGGAGTGAAAGCGGAAGTCCAGAAATCCTAGATCGCGCCCACTACGCTGTCAATCGGAAGGACCGGCTGCAACCGGCGGTTTTCGGCCGCTAAATGGTAAGATCCGGCGCGATGTCAAGCGCGAAGATCGAGACGTTCCCCAACCCGCGGCCGGGGCGCGAGTACGAGATCGCCATCTCGGCCCCGGAGTTCACCTCCGTGTGCCCGATGACGGGCCTGCCGGACTTCGGCGAGATCCGCATCTCCTACGTCCCCGCCGAGCGGTGCATCGAACTGAAGTCGCTGAAGCTCTACCTCGTCGAGTACCGCAACCGCGGCATCTTCTACGAAGCCGCCACCAACCAGATCCTGGACGACCTCGTGACGGCCTGCCAGCCGGCGCGCATGACCGTCGTCGGCAGCTTCGCGCCGCGCGGCGGAATCCGAACCTCGATCACGGCCACCTACGAGAGCCCGTGACAGCATCCTCGGGATCCGGGAGGAGGCCTGCCTCGCCGAGGCCGGCTGACGGGCTGCCTGGCGAAGGCGACGGCTCGTCGAGGCCCGGGGGCCGAAGTTCGCCCCTCGGCCAGGCGCAAGCGGGCGCCGCGGGCGATCGGCAGCAGAGCCGGCCCGAGCCTGGCAGCGGGCGCGCCGGCGCCGGGCCTCCAAACGATGACGGCGCCGTTCGCCTGCCCATCGACGGCACGCTGGATCTGCACGCGTTCCGGCCTCGCGACGTGAGGTCGGTGGTGGACGACTACGTCAACGAGGCCAGCGCCGCGGGGCTGTGCGCGATCAGGATCGCGCACGGCCGCGGAACCGGCGTGCTGCGAGGCATCGTCCAGGCGGCCCTGGACGCCCACCCGCTCGTCGAGGCGTTCTGGGACGACACCGACGCGCACCTTGGGGCGACGTGGGCCAGGCTGGCGGCCAGGCGCTAGGCGCCAGGGAAGGGACGATGGCACGAGGCAAGGCGGCTTTCACCGTCACGCTGATCCTGGGCTTCGCCCTCCTCGTGCCGCCGGGCGGAGCGGCGGCGCAGGAGATCCCGACGCCGGAAGCGTTCTTCGGCTTCAAGATGGGTGATGACGGCAGGCTCGCGGACTGGCCGTCCATCGAGAAGTACTTCCGGGCCGTCGCCGCGTCCTCGCCGCGCGTCGAGCTGATCGAAGTCGGCCCGTCCACCGAGGGCCGTCGCATCATCGCCGCCGTGATCAGCTCGACCGAGAACATCAGGGATCTTCCGGCGCTCCAGCTCGACAACCGCCTCCTGGCGGATCCCAGGCGGCTCGAGAGCGATCGGGAGGTCCGGGCGATTCTGTCGGGCGCCAAAGCCGTCGTGGCCATCGGGTGCAGCATCCATGCGAGCGAGGTCGGCGCCACGCAGTCGGCGAGCGAGCTGCTCTACGAGCTGGCGGCCGCGAGCGACGAGCGCACCGCCGCAATGCTGCGCGACATCATCGTCGTGCTGATCCCCTCGCTCAATCCCGACGGGCACGCGATGGTCGTGGACTGGCAGCGGAAGACGGCGGGCACGCCGTTCGACGGCGGGCCGATGCCGTGGCCGTACCACAAGTACGTCGGCCACGATCTCAACCGCGACGCGTTCATGCTGAACATGGCCGAGAGCCGCGCGCTCGCGCGGTTCTTCTCGCGCGAGTGGCACCCGCAGGTGTTCCTCTCGATGCACCAGATGGGATCGAACGGGCCCAGGTTCTTCGTGCCGCCGAACGCCGATCCCATCGATTCGAACCAGGACCCGCTCATCTGGCGCGAGGCCGCCCTGCTCGGCAGCGCGATGGCGATGGAGCTCGAGAGCCAGGGCAAGTCCGGCGTGGTGTCGAACGCGATGTTCGACTATTTCTGGCCGGGGTACGAGGACTCGGCGCCCCTCGGCCGGAACACCGTGTGCCTGCTCACGGAAGCCGCGTCGGCGAGGCTCGCGAGCCCGATCGAGGTGGCGGCGAAGGAGCTCCGGGGGGGCGGGCGCGGCCTGCCGGAATACGCGCCGCAGATCAACTTCCCGAACCCGTGGCCGGGCGGCACGTGGCGCCTGCGCGACATCGTGGACTACAACCTCGCCGCGATGCGCGGCCTGCTCTCGGCCGTCGCCCGCTATCGCGGCGAGATCCTCGCGAACTTCCACGCCATGGGGCGCCGGGCCATCGCGCGTGGGGCCGCCGAGCCGCCGTTCGCGTTCGCGATTCCGCCGGATCAGCACGACCCGGCGGCGGCCGCGGCGCTCGTCAACCTCCTCGCCGACGGCGGCGTCGAGGTGCACCAGGCGTCGGAGGCCTTCGCGGTCGGCCAGACGGAATACCCGGCAGGCACGGTCTTCGTCCTGATGGCGCAGCCGTTCAGGGCGTACGCCAAGACCCTGCTCGAGGTGCAGCGCTACCCCGTGCGGAAGCTCCCGGGCGGCGGAGCGCCCGAGCGCCCGTACGACGTCGCGGGCTGGACGCTGCCCTACCAGATGGGCGTTCGAGTGGATCGGATCGACCGGCCGTTCGATGCGCCGCTCCTGTCGAGAGTCGATCGCGTCCGGCCGCCGGTCGCATGGCCGTTCGGGTACACGAGCGCCGACTACTTCCTCGTGGACGCCCGCGGCACGGCGGGCGCGCTGGCGGCGAGCCGCCTCCTGGCGGCGGGGCTGCGCGTCGAGTGGTCCAGCGGACCCGTCACACAGGACGGGTACAAGTACGGGCCGGGCACGCTCGTCGTGCGCCCGGTGTCGGCCGCCCGCGCGCACGTCGAGCGCCTCGCGCGCGAGGCGGGCATGCGCGTGTTCGGCGCCCGCGGCAGGCCGCCCGCGACCCTGCCGCTCCGGTTGGCCCGAACCGCGCTCTACCGGCCGTGGAACGACGCGATCGACGAGGGATGGACGCGCTGGCTGCTGGAGCAGTACGAGGTCCCGTTCGCCACGCTCCGCGACGCCGAGGCGCGGGCCGGGCGGCTCCGCGCCTCCTTCGACGTCATCGTCCTGCCCGGCATCGCGGCAGAGCGGCTCGTCGATGGCAACCGGAAGGGATCCGTGCCGGACGAGTACGCCGGCGGCCTCGGCGCGGCCGGCGTCGCCGCCCTCAAGGCGTTCGTGCAGGAGGGCGGCACGCTGGTGTGCCTGGCGGGCTCCGGGCAGCTGGCCATCGACGCCCTCGCGCTGCCGATCAAGAACGTCGCGCGCGGCCTGAGCGCCGACAGGTTCTTCTGCCCCGGCTCGCTCATCCGGCTCGACGTCGACGCGTCGCAGCCGCTCGGGTTCGGCATGCTCGAGAAGAACGCGGCGTTCTTCTCGTCGGACTCGGCCTACGAGATCGCCCAGGGCGCGCCCGGCGTCCGCGTCGCGGCGCGCTACGCAGCGAAGGACCTCCTGCTGAGCGGATGGCTGGAAGGTGAACAGGTCCTCGCGGGGCGCCCGGCGGTGGTTGAGGCCAGGGCGGGCGCCGGCCGGGCCGTGCTCATCGGCTTCCGCGCGCAGCACCGCGGCCAGTCGCTGGCCACGTTCCGGTTCCTCTTCAACGCCATCTTCATGAGCCCTTGATCCCCGGCGCCCTCCATCTCCCGGCCTCTGCCTTCCGGGCCTTGTTTTCTGTTTTCTGGACTCTGAATTCCGGATTCTGAATTCTCTGCCTCCTTCACCTCCTCCCCTTCCTTGCCCCCGTCTTCGCCAAGCGGCCTGCCGATCGGCTTCGGCGAGGCAGGCTCCCTCCCTTGTCCCTGTCCGACCAGCGCCTGGCGCCAAGCCCCGAACGCCTGACTGAATCCCCCGCCCTTCGTCTGACCGTGTGAATCGATGCCAGCGACCTGGCCGTGGTCGCCCGCGTCCGCGCGGATGATCGCGCGCGCGCGGGTGACCGCGAGGCCTTCAGGATCCTCGTGGAGCGCCACAGCCGGAGTGCGTTCAGGCTGGCCTGCCGCCTGACGGGGCACGAGCAGGACGCGGAAGACATCGTCCAGGAGACGTTCTTGAAGGCTTTCCGGCTGTTCGGGCGCGTCGAGTTGGCCCGCAAGGAGACCGATCCGGCGAAATAGCGCAGCGTCGAGCGCTTCAGCCTGATGCGCTCGAAGGACGCCACCGACTACAAGATGGAGATCATCGGGAAGTCGCCAGGGACCAGGCGCTCGGGGCTGGTCGGATTCGCTGTTGAACTGCCGGCCACGCGGCGAAGGCCGCGTCCGACTAGCGCCCAGCGCCTGGCCCCTGGCCCCCGGCTAGTTCACCCACCGTCCGACCCATTCCAGGAAGGTGTTGTACCAGCGCTGCGCGTTCTGCGGCTTGCCGATCCAGTGGCCCTCGTCCGGGAACACCAGGAGACGGGACGGGACGCCCTGCCGCTGGAGGGTGGTGAAGAGCTGCAGGGCCTCGCCGACGGGCACGCGGAAGTCGAGCTCGCCGTGGGTGACGAGGGTCGGCGTCTTGAAGTCCTTCGCGTAGGTGTGCGGCGACCACCTGGCGTAGCCTTCCGGGTTCGTCCACGGCGTGCCGCCGAGGTCCCACTCGGGGAACCACAGCTCCTCGGTCGCGCCGTACATGCTGGTGAGGTTGAACACGCCGGCGTGCGACACGATGGCCTTGAAGCGATCGGTGTGGCCGAGGAACCAATTCATCATGTAGCCGCCGTAGGACGCGCCGGCCGCGGCCATGCGGCCCGAGTCCACGTAGGGCAGCCGCTCGGCGTAGTCCACGCCCTTCATGACGTCGTCGAAGGGCTTGCCGCCCCAGTCGTTGCTGATCGCGTCGGTGAACCGCTGCCCGAACCCCGTCGAGCCGCGCGGGTTCGGCATGAACACGACGTAGCCCGCCGACGCGAAGACCTGGGCGTTCCAGCGGTACGTCCACGCGTCGTTCCACGCGCTCTGGGGCCCCCCGTGCACGAGGCACAGCAGCGGGTACTTCACCCCCGCCTTGAAGGTGTTCGGCTTGACGATCCAAGCCTGGATCGGCGTGCCGCCCGCGCCGGCGTACATCACGCTCTCGCCCGGCGTGAGGGCGAACGCCGAGAGAAAGGCCCCGTTGACGTTCGTCACCGCCGCGACGCGCGTGCCGTCGGAGGCGGCCTTGT
The DNA here is from genome assembly GCA_029562975.1 of Acidobacteriota bacterium. Lineage (GTDB taxonomy): Bacteria > Acidobacteriota > Vicinamibacteria > Vicinamibacterales > JAKQTR01 > JAKQTR01. The sequence continues at coordinate 198,674 of JAKQTR010000043.1, forward strand.
AGATCTCGGCGGGAGCGGTGAGCGACGCGCGCGTGAAGATGAACGACGCCCCGCCTGGCGCGAACTGGATGTCGCCGTTCGCGCCGTCGCGCAGCACCAGCTTCGGCGCGCCGCCCGCGAGGTCGAGCCGGTAGACGCGCACGCTCCCGCTCTCCTCGGCCGTCACGTACACGGCGGCGGAGTCAGGCGTGAAGGTCCACGACTCGATCGAGCGGTCCCACGCATCGGCGAGGATCCTCCGGGAGCCGGACTTGCGGTCGAGCAGGTTGAGCTTCCAGATGTCCGCCTCGAATCCCGCGCGCGCCTGGGACCGCCAGCTCAGCAGCGCCCCGTCCGGCGAGTACTGCGGCCCGCCGTCTGCGCCCGGTCCGGCGGTGATCTGCCTGGGCTGCGCGCCGTCGGCCGTCAGGTCCAGCGTGAAGACGTCGCTGTTCGTGCTGATCGCCTCGACCCGGTCCGTCTTCCTCACGAAGGCGATTTCCCTGGAATCGGGCGAGAACGCGTAGTCCTCGGGGCCGCCGAGCGAAAAGGGCGGCACGTCGGAGGCGCCGGGCGTCAGATCGCGCGGCGGCGCGGAGCCGTCCGCCGGGACGATGAACAGGTGGCTGAATCGGCCGTCCCGCCAGGACGTCCAGTGGCGGTACATCAGGCCGTCGGCCAGGCGCGCCTTCACCTTCGACGACTCGAGGGCGTTCAGCTCGCGCTCGTTGCAGGCTTCGTCCGCGCACTGCGGGAAGACCTCGGACACGAACGCCAGCCACTTGCCGTCGGGCGACCAGGTGAGGCCTGATGCCCCGGTCGCAATCGACGTGAGCTGGCGCGCCTCGCCGCCGGCGGCGGGAATGATCCAGATCTGCTGGCTGCCGCTGCGCGTGGACACGAACGCGATCTGTCTGCCGTCGGGCGACCAGCGCGGGCGGTCTTCGAACGCCGCCGTGGCGGCCAGTCTCACCGCCGGGCCGCCTGCGACGGGCGCGACCCAGATGTCGTTGTTGCGGGTGTTCTCTTCGAGGCTGACGTCGGTCAGGACGTAGGCCACGCGCGTCCCGTCTGGCGACAACTGCGGGTCCGACAGGCGCTTCAGCTTCAGCATCTCCTCGACGGTGAACGCCGGCGGCCCCTGGGCCGCCGCCAGCGCAGGCGGCGCGGCCAGCACGGCCAGCGCGCACAACCACACCGTCATCATCCAAGCCCGCATGCAGCGTTCCATCTCTTGTCCCCGCCTTCGCTAAACGGCCCGCCGGCCGGCCCTGAGCTTGTCGACGGGCCGGCTTCGGCGCGGCAAGCCTTGCTCCTCGTCCCGAGTCCCGGGTCCCGACTCTCGACTCCCGAGTCCCGAGCCCCGAGATTAGCACGCCCCTTGCTCCTGGATCCTCCCGGACGGGCCGGTTCAGGCGCATTTGCGGGAGCCTCCCGGCCGCGGGCCGCGAAGCGTGGCAGTTTCCGCCACCGCGTTCGGCCGCGAGGTCACAATCCGTGCAACCTGCCCTTTCGCCCGGCGAGCTCGTCCGCGTGCGAGGGCGCGACTGGCGCGTGCACGCGGTCACTCGCTACGGCGGCTGCCGCCAGCTGGACCTGGATCCGCTCGACGCCGACGGGAGGCGCGACCCCCGCCGCAGGGTGGCGCTGCTCGAGCCGTTCGACAAGCCGGCGCGGATGGCCGTTCGCGCATCGGCTCGCGTGGTCTCGCCCCGGGCCTGGGTGGCGGCCCTCGGCCGCGCCGTGCTCCGCCGGCGGGAGCCGTTCGGCCTCGTCGCTCCGATCGAGGCGCGGATCGATCTGCTTCCCCACCAGCTCGAACCGGCGCTCGCCGTGATCCATGGCGGCTTCACCAGGCTGCTCCTGGCCGACGCGGTGGGCCTCGGCAAGACGATCGAAGCCGGCCTCGTGCTGGCGGAGCTTCGCGCGCGCGGCGGCTTGTCGCGCGGCCTCGTCCTCGTGCCGCCGGGCCTTCGCGATCAGTGGGCGGCGGAGCTGGCCGATCGGTTCGGCCTCGACGCCACGGTGGCGGACGCGGCCTGGCTGCGCGCGCGCCGCGCGGAACTGCCTGCAACGGTCAATCCCTGGTCGCTGCCCGGGATCTTCGTCTCGTCCTTCGACTTCGCGAAGCGCGCCGAGGTGCTGCCGGGCCTCGAGCCCCTCTCCTGGGACGCCCTCGTGCTGGACGAGGCTCACCTGGCGGCCGGCGACAGCGAGCGCCGCGCGGCGGCCCACGCGCTGGCGTCGCGCGCGCGGGTCGTGCTGCTGCTGACCGCCACGCCGCACTCCGGCGACCCGCGCGTCTTCCAGGCGCTCTGCCGGATCGGATGCCTGGGCCCCGGCGATCGCCCGGCGGTCTTCATGCGAAAGCGCGCGCAGGCTGGCCTCGATCGTGCGCGTCGCGTCTCGGTCCTCCGCGTGCGCGCCAGCCCGGCGGAACTGGAGCTTCGCCGCCGGCTCGTCGGCTACATCCGCCGCGTCTGGGCGCGGGAGGCCGGCGCCCGTCCTGGCAACGCGCGCCTCGCCATGACCGTCCTGCTGAAGCGCTCGTTCTCGGGCGTGGCGCCGCTCCGGCGCTCCATCGAGGCGCGCCTGGCGGGGCTCGAAGGCGGCGGGCCGGCCGCGATACAGCTGCCGTTCGCGTGGGACGAGGATCTCGACGCGGCCGACGATGAGCCGTTCGCCGCCCTGGCGTCCCCCGGCCTCGCTGACGCGGGCGAGGAACGGGCCGTCCTCGAGGATCTGGCCCGAGAGGCCCGGGCGATTGAAGCAGACGACTCGAAGCTGCGGGCCGTGCTCAAGCTGATCCGGCGCGCGCCGGAGCCCGCCCTCGTCTTCACCGAGTACCGCGACACGCTGTCGGCCCTGCGCCAGGCCGCAGGAGAGAGCGCCGGCGTCCTGCACGGCGGCCTCGACCGGGCGGCGCGCGCCGAGGCGCTCTCGCGCTTCGTTGGCGGCGGCACGCGCGTCCTGCTGGCCACCGATGCCGCCGGCGAGGGCTTGAACCTCCACGAGCGCTGCCGGCTCGTCGTCAATCTCGAGTTGCCGTGGAACCCCATGCGCCTGGAGCAGCGCATCGGGCGCGTGGACCGGATCGGCCAGCCGCGCGAGGTTCGCGTCGTCAATCTCGTGGCCGCCGGCTCGGCCGAAGAACGGCTGTTTGCGCGGCTGGCCTCCCGCCTCGAGCGCGCCCGGGAGGCCGTCGGCCCGATCGAGGACATGCTCGGCAGCCTCGACGAGGACGTGGTCGCCGACCAGATCGGACTCGGCCTTCCGTTCGTCCAAGGCGCCTGGCCCGCGCCAGCCGAACCGCTCGAGCCGGCCGGCCTGACGGTCTGCCCGCTCGAGTTGTCGGCGCGTGCGGGGGATCTCGCGGCCTGGCTGGCTGTGCTCCGGCGCCTCTTCCGCGCGGCGGCGCGAAGAGCGCCGCGCGGCGGACGCGGTGGTCGGAGGCGGTCTGCCGGAGGCGTTGCCGTGGCGGCCCGCCGGCACGTTGCGTTGCCGGCCCCGCTCGGGCGCCGCGGGGTGCTCGCGCTCTTCCGCGTGGCGCGCGGCCGCCCGGGCGGCCTGGCCGCATGGACCGAACTGACGCCGGTCTTCGTGGAGCGGCGCGTCCCGAGGCTCCGACGCGCAGGAGACATCCGCGCCCTCGCCGACGCCTTCGTTCGCGACGAGGCGCCGGCCCTCGCCTCCGCCGTCGCGGCGCGTTTTCCGCGCGCCGGGCCGGCCGAGCCTCTCTTCGACCGTGATGCCTGCCTCGCGCGCCGCGCCCGTCGGCGCCGAGCCGTCCAGCGCGGCTTGTTCGACGCGCGGGCGGAGCGCGAGGCGCGCGCCGAGGCGGAACCCGCGGCGGACGCCGGCGCGCCGGCTGCCGCTGCCGGAGCGCAGCCGTCCGCCGCGCCGGAGCCCGCGCCGGAGCTGATCCTCCTTCTCTTCATCACCGGCTGATCGCCAGGACGGCGCACCGTGCTCGACGCCATCAGCGGCTCGCTCGTCTCGCGGCACTTCGCAGAACACGTGCTGCCGACGGCCTTCGCCGGCCGGCTCGGCGAGCCGTTGCGCGAGCGCGCGCGGCGCGCGCTCCGCGCCTGGTGGGCGCGCGAGGGTTCGGCCCTCGGCCCAGCCTCCTCACTGCGAGCGGTCTTCGATCTGGGCGCGGCGCCAATCGCGTCCCTGCTCGGCTTCTCCGCGCGCAAGCCGCGGCCCGCGCTGTCCGGCCGGGCCCTCCTGGCCGACGCCATCTCCCGCGCCGCCGCCGTTCCCCTTCTCGTCCTGCCCTGGGGCGCGCCCATGGGCGCTTTCTGGAACCTCGCGGCGCGCGAGTGCGTCGCCGAGGGCGGCCGCTGGGTGCTGACGTTCAACGGGCGCGCGCTCAGGCTGTGCGACCTGCACCGGGCGTATGCCAGGGAGTACCTGGAGTTCGACCTGCTGCGCGTGGCCGAAAGCCCCGCGGCCTGCAGCGTGTTCTGGGGGCTGCTTCGGCCAGAGGCGCTCGGGGCCCTGGCGCCGGAAATCGCGGAGGCGTCGGCGCGGCACGGCGTGGCCGTGACCGGGCTGCTCAAGAACGGCGTCCGCGACGCGCTGATCCTGCTCTTCCAGGGCCTCGTCTCCGCGTCACGAAAGCGCACCCGCCCGGAGACGGACGCCGAGCGTTTCGCCCGTTTCGCCGCGACGCTCGATCAGGCGTACACCATTGTCTACCGCATCCTGTTCCTGCTCTTCGCGGAGTCGCGCACGCTCGTGCCCGTCTGGCACCCCGTCTACCGGCGCGGCTACACGATCGAGGCGCTTCGCTCGCTGGCCGAGCGGCCGGGCTCGCACGCCGGGATCTGGGAGGGGCTGCAGGCCGTGTCCCGTCTGGCGCACGACGGCTGCCGCGCGGGCACGCTCGCCGTGCCGGCCTTCAACGGGAGGCTGTTCGCGCCGGCGCACGCGCCGCTTGCGGAGACGGCCCGCCTCGACGACGGGCTCGTGGCCCGGGCGCTCGTGGCCCTGACCACCGTCCGCGTGTCAGGGCGCCGCGAGCGGGTGTCGTTCGGCGACCTCGGCATCGAGCAGCTCGGCGCGGTCTACGAGAGCGTGCTGGAGTACGAGCCGGCCGTGACCGCGAGCGGAACCTGCCAGCCGGCTGGCCGGCGCGGACGCGCGTCGGCGCCGTCGGTGACGCTGATCGCGAAACGGGACGCGCGAAAGTCCACCGGCACGTTCTACACGCCGCGCGCGATCACGGACTACCTGGTGCGCCGCACCCTCGGCCCGCTCGTGGAGGGCGCGGCGCTGGACGAGATCCTCGCCCTTCGCGTTCTCGACCCGGCGATGGGCAGCGGCGCGCTGCTCGTCGCGTCGTGCCGGTTCCTCGCCGAGGCCTACGAGGCGGCGCTCGTCCGGGATCGAGGCCGCTTCGCGTGCGACGTGACCGACGACGAGCGCGCCGGGTTTCGGCGCCTCATCGCCCGGCGCTGCCTCTATGGGGTGGATCTCAACCCGATGGCCGTCCACGTGGCGCGCTTGTCCATGTGGCTGGCGACCCTCGCGAAGGGCCGCCCACTGTCCTTTCTCGATCACCATCTCGTCTGCGGCGACAGCCTCGCGGGAGCGTCGCCGGACGATCTCGCGCGGCAGCCGCCCGTGGGGCGGACGGCCCGCCCCAAGGCGGGCCCGCTCCCGCTGTTCGACGCCGGCGAGACAGCCGACGCGCTGCACGCAATCGTGCCGATCCGGAACCGGCTGGCCGCCACCGCCGACGAGACGGCCGACATCGTGCGCGAGAAATCGCGCCTGCTCGCGCAGCTGCCCGCGCGCTCTGCGGCGTACGGGTCGCTGCGGCGCGCCGCCGACTTGTGGTGCGCGTGCTGGTTCTGGACGGGCGGCGCGGTGCCCCGGCCCGGCCCGGCCGAGTACGAGGAGCTCGCCCGCCTGGTGCGAACGGGCGTGTCGAGCCTGCCGTCGCGGCTGGCGCAGTCGAAGCTCGATGAAGCCGGCCGGCTCGCGGCGCAGCGCAGGTTCCTGCACTGGACGCTCGAGTTCCCCGAGATCTTCTACGACGAATCCGGCCGTGTGCTGCCCGCGCCCGGGTTCGATGCGGTGCTGGGCAATCCGCCGTGGGAGGTGCTTCGCGGCGACACCGGCTCGGGCGAGGCGCGCGAGAGCGGACGCGCGGCGGCGGCGAGCCTCGCGCGGTTCGCGCGTCGGTCCGGCCTCTACCGGGCGTGCGACCACGGCCACGCCAACCAGTACCAGTTGTTCGTCGAGCGGTCCGTCCGGCTGCTGAAGCCCGGCGGCCGGCTCGGCCTTGTGCTGCCGTGGGGGCTGGCCGCCGATCACGGCAGCGCCGGGTTGAGGCGGCTCCTGTTCGAGCGCTGCGACACCGACACCATCGTCGGGTTCGAGAACAGCAGGCGGATCTTCCCCATTCACCGCGGCGTGAGGTTCCTTCTCTTGTCGAGTTCGCCCGGGCGGCCGACGAAGAGGACCGCCTGCCGGTTCGGCGAGCGCGATCCGGCCGCGCTCGAGCGCCTGGAGCCCGGCGCGCGGGCCCGCGGCGCGGCCCGGCGGGCGGTCACGATCACGCCGGCTTTGCTCGAGCGCATCGGCGGGCCCGGCCTGGCGATTCCCTGGGTGTGCAGCCGGGCCGATCTGCGGCTGGTCCGCCGGCTCAGCGGCAGCGTGCCCGCGCTGGCGGATCCGCGCGGCTGGGGAGCCGAGTTCGGGCGCGAGCTGAACCGCAGCGACGACCGCGCCCTGCTCTCTGCGGCGCCGTCCGGGATCCCGGTCGTCGAGGGCAAGCACGTCGATCCGTTCGACGTGCGACTGGCGGACTGCGCGTGGCGCGTGGCTGACGCGGCCGCGCTGCCCGAGGGCGAGCTGCGCCGGGCGGTGGGCCGGCACCGTTTGGCCTATCGCGACGTGGCGTCGGCGACGAACCGGCTGACGCTCATCGCCGCCATCGTGCCGCCGGGCGCGATCACGGTCCACACGCTCTTCTGCCTCAGGGGGGCCGCGCCGCTCGAAGACCTGCTGGTGCTCTGCTGCCTGCTCAACAGCTTCGTCGCGAACTACCTCGTGCGGCTGTGGGTGACGACGCACCTCGGGGCGGCGACTGTCGAGAGGCTGCCCCTGCCGCGGCCTCGCGGGAACGCTCGGCCGTTCGGCCGTCTGCTCGAGCTTGGCCGCGCCCTGTTCCGCGCGCGCGGCCGGGACGATCGCGCCTGGGCCGAGGTCCAGGGCCTCGCCGCGCGCTTGTACGGCCTGTCGGAGCGGGAGTTCCGTCTCGTGCTCGAGTCGCTGCCCCTGGTGGACGGCGCGGCGAAGGAGGCCGCAGCCGACGCCTTCGGGCGACTGTCAGCCCGCTCGGAGGTTGGGGTCAGATCCAGGAAACCGGTGCCAGATCGAGAACCTGGCTGTGCTGGCGTGGATCGGCGCTGACCATCGCCATCTCCGGGGCCGCCCTGATCAGCGGAGCTGGCCCCACGGCTTCAGGACGGCGTACAGGGCCGACATGATTGGCGTCGGCACGCCTGCCGCGCATCCGCGCCGCACCACCGAACCCGCCAGCGACTCCACTTCCGTTCTTTTCCCCTGCTGGAGATCGATGAGCAGCGACGATTTCGTGTGAGGCGGCAGCGCGTCCACGTACGTCGAGACGTACTCCCTGAGATCCGCCGGCTCGCGTACGGGCACGCCCTCGGCCCGAGCCACCGCTTCGACCTCTCCGACGGCGGCCATGAACTGCGCTCTAATCGAGGGGTCGCTCCACAGCGGGCCGATGGGCAGGCGCGCCGCGCCCGTGAAGGCCGCGAACGGCGCGAGGTAGATGAACTTCTCCCACAGCGGCACGCGCGCGTTGGCGACGGTCTCGGCCTGGATGCCCGCGGCGGTCAGCGCGTCGGCGATCGTGCTCACCCGTTGCGAGACGCCGCCGTGCCCGCCGAAGGCCTCGCCGAACACGATCCGCCGGTGCGTGCCCGTCTGTTCGACGAGCCCCGGCAGCGACCGCGCCGCCGCGATGTAGGTCGGCCCTCCGAGGACGCGCTCCTTCCCGACGACCGCCGCCACTTCGTCGGGGCTGTCCACGCCGTTCTGGAGGGTGATGACGACGGTTGACGGCCCGACCAGCGCGGGCAGCATCGGCAGCACCGCGGCGTTGTCGTAGGTCTTGACGGCCAGCAGCACGACATCGACCGGCCCGATGGCGGCCGCGTCGTCTTCGGCCTGTGCCCGCACGGTGAAGTCGCCGAGCGGGCTCCAGATCATCAGGCCGCGCTCGCGGATGGCGCGCAGGTGGGCGCCGCGCGCCACGAAGCTGACGCGCTGGCCCGATCGGGCGAGCAGGGCCCCGTAGTAGCCGCCGACGGCGCCGGATCCGAGGATCGCGAAGTGCATGGGAAGGTCCTCTCAGTCGAGCCTGATGATCGGCCAGCCGCGCTCGAGTGCGTGCGCCCGCAGGGGTTCGTCGGGATGCACGGCCACCGGGTGCGTCACGAGCGACATGAGCGGCACGTCGTTGATTGAATCGCTGTAGAACCAGCTCTCCGCGTAGTCCTCGAGGCGCTCGCCGCGCGACGCGAGCCATTCCTTCAGGCGGACGACCTTGCCCTCGCGGAAACTCGGCGTTCCGACGGTGCGCCCGGTGAAGCGGCCGTCGGCGCGCTCCAACGCCGTCGCGATGAGGGCTGGAATGCCGAACGCCGCGGCGATCGGGGCGGTCACGAACTCGTTCGTGGCGGTGACCATCACCTGCACCGCGCCGCGGTGCTTGTCGAGGAGGGCGCGGGAGCCGGGCCTGACGATCGGCAGGATCTTCCGCTCCATGAACTGCGCGTGCCAGGCGTCGAGCTGCGCCATGCTGAACTGGCTCAGGGGGCAGAGCTGGAACGCGAGGAACGCCTGCAGGTCCAGCGTGCCGGCCCGGTACTGAGCCATGAACTCGTCGTTGCGCGCTTTGTACCCGGCCTCGTCTATCGCGCCGATCTCGGCCAGGAACAGGCCCCACTCGTAGTCGCTGTCGCCGGCAAGGAGCGTGTCGTCCAGGTCGAATAGCGCCAGTGTCCGTGCTGCCATGCGTTGATGCTTCTCCAGATGCCGGGCCTGTGCCTCTCGAGAGGCCGCGTCCCGGGGCCGATCAGTGCGTGATGACCCTCACGACCCGATGCCGTCCGGCCTCCGGCCTGAGGATGACCAGGTCCGCCGGCGCTCCCGGCGCCACGGCGCGAGCGGCTCTGTGCGCGGAGAAGTCCGGCAGCGCCACCGCGTCGCCCTCCTTCAGCGCGGGGTCCCACAACGGCGCCACGACCAGGCCGGCGGCGTCCACTTCCGTCATCCCTTTCATTGTGCTCAAGTCGCCGAGATCCTCGATGCGCGCCGCCAGCCGAACCTCGCGCCCGCCGTCGGCCTCTCTGATCCCGCGCGCGGCGACGATGCCGATGTCCGCGATGAAGGGCGCGACGCCGGTGCCGGGAACGACCGTCGCGTTCCGGATCAGCAGGTAGAAGAGGGCCGTGTCGTTCACCGGCAGCGAGTCGTACCTGCGCTCGTCGGCGCGCGCGACCCGCCCCGTGGCCAGCGCGTCGAGCGCCGTCATCAGCGCGACGAAGTTCAGGCGCACCAGGTGCGGGTCCGGATCGGCGGCGGGCCACGGCCCGGTCTCGATCAGCAGGACGCTCGTCCCCCACTTCGTGAGGTTGTCGCCGAACGCCCGCGCCTCGAATTCGTCGCCGTAGCGGGCGATGCGTCTCGGCGCGAGGGGCTCGAGGGCGTCGCGGATGAGGGCTGCCGTCTTCTTCGTGAGGACGCGCCCGGGACTCATCGTGCCCGGCTCGTCGAAGGCCACCGACAGCAGCGAGATCGAAGCCGGCTGCGCGGTCTTGCCCGCCGAAGTGCGCCAGCCCTGGTTGTGGAGGTTGAATCCGATTGCCGGCTGGAGCCGGTCCCGCAGCGCCTTGAGCGCGCGGCCCTCGGGCGTTTGCAGGCGCAGCGCGTCCCGGTTGATGTCGAGGCCCTGGGCGTTCCGCCGCTGGAAACGCTCCGCGCCGTCCGGGTTGAGCATGGGCACGGCGTGGATGGTCAGCGCGTCGAGCATCCGGACGACTGCCGGATCGGCGCGTCGCCTCCGGACGTGATCGAACACGTCGAAGAGCGCCGCCGTGGCGGTCGGCTCGTCGCCGTGCATCTGCGACCAGAGCAGGACATGGAGTGGGCCGCGGCCGAACCAGAGACGGTAGAGCGGCCGCCCCTCGACCGAGCGGCCGAATTCCTCGAGGCGAAAGAGATCCGGCGACTGCGCCTGCACGTCCCTGAGGCGCGATTCGACGTCGGCGTGGCGAACGAGGGCGGGAGCCGGCCACGACACGCGCTCCCGGTCCCAGGCGTCGGCCAGCTGCTGCGGAGACCACGAGGGCGGGATGGCGGCGGCCGCGGCGCGGCCGCCGGGGTGCGTCACGGCCGGGCGCGCGGTCGCGCCGCATCCGGCTGCGAGCGCGATCGCGGCCAGGATCGCCGTCAACGCGCCGGCGGAGCCGCCCCGGCTCCCGTAGCGCGGAGTGCGGGGGCCGTTCATCCTCATACGCCCAGCCATGTTAGCAGCCCGCGCCGGGGGCCGCGAACCGCCGCCAGCGGGGGACGGGCCCCGGGTCTGCCGGCATCGGGAGGAGCGGACTGGCGGGCTTCTGTTTAGAATGGGGCATGATCGATTCCTTGGCGCCCGACGGACCTTCTGCGGATCTCCACCAGCTTCACCACGCGCTCCGCCTGCAGATCGGCAAGCCGCCGGACGCGTGGGGCGCCGACGACCTCGCCGCCTTCGTGCGCGATCGGCGCGTGCGGCTGCTCTCGCTCATGCACGTCGGCGGGGACGGCTGGCTGAAGACGCTGGACTTCGTTCCCCGCGACTCGGAGCACCTCGTGGACGTGCTGCTCGGAGGAGAGCGGGCCGACGGCTCGAGCTTGTTCGGCGACCTCGGCATTCCTTCCGGCGCGTCGGACATCATGCTGCGCCCGAGGCTCTCGACGGCGTTTCTCGATCCGTTCTCCAGCGAGCCTTCGCTGGCGCTGCTCTGCAGCCATTACAACCGGCACGGCGCGCCGCTCGCCGAGTCGCCGGACACGCTGGTCCGGTCGGCCTACCGCCGGCTTGTCACGGCCACCGGCGTCGAGTTGCACGCGCTCGGCGAGATCGAGTACTTCCTCGGCACGAGATCCGGCGAGGCGTCCGCCTACGGGACCTCCGAGCGGGGCTATCACGCCAGCTCGCCGTTCGTGTTCGGCGAGGCGCTGCGGCGCACGGCCCTCGTGCGCCTGGCCGAGATGGGCGTGCCGGTGAAGTACGGGCATGCCGAGGTCGGATACGTCGAGGCCGAAGCGGCCGACGGCCGGGCCTGGGAGCAGCATGAGATCGAGCTGTGGCTGCGCCCGCTGCCCGAGGCCGCCGACGCGGTCGTGCTGACGCAGTGGGTCCTCCGCAATCTCGCCCAGCGGGCGGGGATGCTGTGCAGCTTCGCGCCGATGGCCCGAAAGGGGCACGCCGGCAGCGGGCTGCACTTCCACTTCGCGCCCCTGAAGGAGCAGGCGTACCTCCCGCATACCGGCGCCGACGGCGGCCTGGCGCCGGAGGCGCAGTGGCTCATTGGCGGGCTCGTCACGCACGGGGCCGCCATGATGGCTTTCGGCAACCGTGACCGCGACTCGTTCGTCCGCCTCAGTCAGGCCAAGGAGGCACCGAACGCCGTCACCTGGGGCCGTTACAACCGCAGGGCGCTCGTCAGGATCCCGATCATCCCCGTCGATCAGGCCGGCCGGCAGACGAGTCCCGGTACGGTCGAGTTCAGGCTGCCCGACGGCTCGGCACACCCGCATCTGCTGCTGGCCGGCATCGCCCAGGCCTTCGTGGACGGCCATGCCATGACGGATCTGGACGCCCGGCTGGCGCGCACGGCCGTCACGGCCCACGGCCACGCTGCCTCCGAGAACCGCCTGCCCCTCGCGTTTCCCGAGGTCGCGGACGCCCTGGCGGCGAGCCGACCGATGCTGGAGGCTGGCGGCGTGTTCACGGCGAACCTGCTGGATCGCGTCATCGCGCTGCTGCGGGCGCGGGACTGAAGGGGTCGGGTCGGTTTTTGCAAACGACAATTTTGAATCACGGAATTGTCGTTTGCAAAAACCGACCCGACCCCTTCACGCTCCTCAACAGCCGCGCCAGGACCGCCACGGTCACAACTGCACTCCCAATCAGAAACGCCAGGGGTGCGCCTTCGGCGCCGATCTTCGCCCGCACCGACACGGTCATGCCGACGAGCGCAGCGTCCATCACCACGGCAAATGCGAGCATCGTCGGAACGAGCCAGTAGCCTGACGGGCGGCGGCGCAACAGCAGCAGGCCGCCGACGATGAAAGCGGGCAGCACGACGCCCAGGTCGAGCACCTCGACCGGGTTCGTGATCAGCCCCGCCTCACGCGCGCTCCTCAAACCGGTTGCTCCGGCCAGCGCCGGAACGATCTCGGCAAGCCAGAGCGCGCCAAACATCACGCCGAGCAGCACCGACACGGCGCCGGCCGGCCTAGTGGGCGCGTCCGCCTCAAACCATCCCCGGACATCGCCAGCGTTGAGCGCGCACACCTGCGCGACCAGCGCGTAGAAAGACAGCCCGAGCGCCGCCGTGTAGACGAGAAAGAGGGGTCCGAAATGCAGGAAGAAGGCGTACACGACCATCGAGTAGAGCACGTACGCCAGCATGCCCGCGAGGACGAGCGACGCGACGCGGGAGCCCCGCAGGACGCCATGCGCCGCGAGGGACAGGAGCGGCGCCACAAGGACCAGGTCCACCCAATCCTGGCCGACGCCCTGCGCGGCCCAGCGCGGATGCGCCTCTGCGTAGACGCCGGGAAGGAGAATGCCGCCGAGGGCCGCCACCGCCAGCAGGGCGGCGAGCGGGAAGGCCAGACACGCAGGAAGGCGTTCGCGCGCGGTCACGAGAAATTCCTATTGCGGGGACCCCGGCGGCGCCGGGGGCTGTCCTGGATCGGGACTCTGGAACGGCTGGGCCTGCTGAACCGGCTGCACGGGCACCACGCGCGCGGGGATCTCGCTCACGAGCGCCTGCGCCGCAATTCGCCAGCGTCCCGCAGCGTCCAGGCGCCAGTGGGTGACGTAGTTGCCGCGGTCCTGCGAAGACGGCCTTCCCGGCGGAGCCGAAGCATCGGCCGCGAACTGGATTGTGTACTTGCCGCGCTCGATAGCCACGGGCCCGCTGGTCTCGAGGAGGCTCGTCGCGAGGCTGACTTCCCAGTGCCCCCATCCGAACGCCAGCTGCCAGTAGCGTTGAATGTCGTCGGTGCCGACGCGAGCGGTGGTATGAGGCATCATCTGCCATCCGTCCTCGGTGAACGCGGCGGCGACGCACTCGTACTCGCCCGCGTTCCAGCAGTCGACCAGTTCTTCGTTCACCGCATCGATGTCCGCCCGCACGTCCGAGACCTCGGGCACCTTCTTGACATTCGTGCAGGCGCCAGCGAGCACGAGCGCTGCGATCACCGGGACGGCTCGACCATCCATGGCGTCCTCCTGCCAACTCCGTGCGGCCGGGGCCGGCCGCGTCCCCGCGCACCATCGCCGACGCGTTCCCGCTCTGACAAGCCGGCCCGGGAGCGCAGGCGCGGGCCCGCTGTCAGGCCCCCGCAGGGCCTCAGAACTCGACGCGAGCCGACAGACCGGCTCCTGCCGCCCAGTGAGGCGAGCCTGCCGCATAGCAGGCCACGATACTATCGCCGCGCGTCCAGGCCCTGAGCCGGAGCGGGGGCACGAACGCCACATGCCGGCCGCCGCCGCAGACGTCTACGCCGCCGAGCCCGGCCGCGCTCTGAAGCGCCGGGAAGCGCACCCTGGGGGCGACGCTCAGCGCCTGGTTCGGCGCCAGGCGGGGCCGGTACGTTTCCGTCTGCGACCACCGGTCGTGCCAGATCGCGCCAATCCCGGCAAGCGGCTCGATGTCCGCGCGCCTGCCGGGCCTGAGGTGCAGAGGGAAGAGCAGGCCGAGCGCGCGGCGAAGACGCCGCCTGCCATCCTCCACCCTACGGCTGTCCCGCCTGGCGCCGCGATGTAGATCTGAGGCTCCCCGTCAGCCGCGCCAGCCTGGCTGACGGCCGCCACACCGGCCCGGCGCCTCGGTCCGCCGCCGCAAGCCATCGTACGCCCCCGCGTTGCGGCCGGCAAGAGGCCGTCCCGACGTCGCTTGCGCAAGCGAAGCCCCCGGGGGCTTCTGGTAGACTGAGGGGGGCCCGCTTCTCCCCAGGGAGCCACTCATGTCGGTTGCCTACGACTACAAGGTCCGGACCGAGTACAAGGGCGACGTGCCGAGGCTGCGCGCCGCCCACACGGTCGTCGCCGAGTTCCCGTTCCAGGCCAGCCTGCCGATCAGGGGCTACACCCGGCGCACACTGTTCATCGACCTGGACACGATGTCCGTGCGGGAGAAGCCCGTCACCGAGGAGATGATCGACATCTTCACCGGCGGCCGCGGCTTCGGCATGTACTACCTGTGGCACGCAATCACGCCCGAGACGAAGTGGAACGACCCGGCGAACGAGATCATCATCAGCCCGGGTCCGATTGCGGGCAACCCGCAGTACGCGGGGTCGGGCAAGTCGCTCGTCGTCACGATCTCGCCGATGACGGGCATCCCCATCGACTGCAACGTCGGAGGCTACTTCGGCCCGCTCTTGAAGTTTTGCGGCTTCGACGCCCTCGAGATCCGGGGCAAGGCGAAGGCGGACACCGTCATCTTCATCGACGGTCCGAGCGGGCTGATCAGGCTCGAGGAGGCGCCCGAAGAAACGCCCGACAGCCACGTCGCCGCCGAGGTGTTCACGCACATGTACGCCGCCGACGCGAAGGATCTCCAGAACGTGTCGGTGGTGTCGGCGGGCAAGGCCGCCGAGACGGCCTACATGGGCTGCCTGAACTTCTCCTGGTACGACCCCAAGCGCGGAGCGGTCCGGCTCAAGCAGGCCGGCCGCGGCGGCACGGGCACGGTGTTCCGGGACAAGCGCTTGAAGGCGCTCGTGGTCCGCGGCCCCAAGATGGGCCCGAACCTCAACAACGCCGCGGACCTGCCGTCGGTCATCAGGGTCGGCAGGATCATCAACCAGGAGATCCACGATCACGACGACGAGCAGTGCCGCATGAGGCGGCAGGGCACCGCGCACCTGGTCGAGATCATGGACGCGTACGACCTCCTGCCCGTCCACAACTTCCAGTACGGCAAGCACCTGGACACGCACCGGATCGACTCGCAGGTGTGGGACAAGCGGTTCACGCAGGCGGTTCCGGACCGCTGCTGGTACGGCTGCGGGATGGCCTGCTCGAAGGGCGCCGACGGCCACATCGTCCGCACGGGCCCGTACAAAGGCCACATCGTGACGGTGGACGGGCCCGAGTACGAGAACGTGGGCGGGCTCGCCTCGAACTGCGGCCTGTTCGATCCGGACTGGCTGCTCGAGGTGAACTTCTACTGCGATACCTACGGCATCGACACCATCTCCTACGGCACCACCTGCGCGTTCATCATGGAGTGCTGGGAGAAGGGCATCCTGAACGCGGAGCGCACCGGCGGCATCGACCTCTCCTGGGGCAACGGCGAGTCGGAGGTCGAGCTCCTGCACCAGATGTGGCGCGGCGAGGGGTTCGGCGTCCACGTGGGCAAGGGCGTGCGGTACCTCCAGGACCTGTTCATCGAGAACGGCTGGGGCGACCCGCAGTTCATCCGCGACATCGGGATGCAGATCAAGGGGCTCGAGATCTCCCAGTACATGTCCAAGGAGTCGCTGGCGCAGCAGGGCGGCTACGCGCTGGCCAACAAGGGCCCGCAACACGACGAGGCGTGGCTGATCTTCATGGACATGGTGAACAACCAGATCCCGACGTTCGAGGACAAGGCCGAGGCGCTGCACTACTTCCCCTTGTTCCGAACGTGGTTCGGCCTGCAGGGGCTCTGCAAGCTGCCGTGGAACGACATCGAGCCGCCGGACAACCACGAGAAGTACCCCGGGCCGGAGGCCGCCAAGGTGCCGGCGCACGTGGACAACTACCTCGCGCTCTACACCGGCATCACGGGCAGGCCGCTCGACCGTGCGAGCCTCCTCGAGCAGTCCGAGCGGGTCTACAACTTCCAGCGCGTGTTCAACCTCCGGATGGGCCAGGGCGTCCGGGCCTTCGACATGCCGCCTTACCGCGCCATGGGGCCCGTGACGAAGGCGGAGTACGAGTCGCGCGCGGAGCGCTACGACGCCCAGCTCAAGGACATCGTCGGCATCGACCCCGCCGGGAAGAGCACCGAGGAGAAGATGGCGCTCCACCGGCAGTGGCGCACGGACCGCTACAACAGGCTCGTGGACGCCGTCTACAAACGCCGCGGCTGGACGCCGAACGGCGTGCCGACGCTGGAGACGCTGAAGAAGCTGCGGATCGACTTCCCGGAGGTGGTGGAGGTCGTGAAGGCGCACCAGGAGTAGCGGCCGGGGGCGCGTGGCCGGGCCCTCGTCGGTCTCAGCGCCACGCTGGGCACGCCAGCCGCGCGGCGAGAGCCGCGCCGGATCAGCGCCCGGCGCCTGGTCTCCGGCCCCTGTCAGACGCGGGAACCCGATGCTTCGCGTGAACGACACGCCGCTCGAGTTCGAGGCGGGGATGACCGTGCGGGACATCCTCAGGCGCCGGAACTACGTCTGGCGCATGATAGCCGTCTACGTGAACGGCGAACTCGTGCCCCGCACGACGTACGACACGCGGCAGGTGCCCGACGGCGCCGACGTCAAGGTCATCCATCAGATCGCCGGGGGCTGAGCCGCGCCCGGGGTCGGGGCTCGATTTCCGGATCTGACCCCGGTTTTCCGGATCTGGCCCCGGTTCGCTGCACCGAGGCCCCGGCGCGCGCGCGCATTGCAATCGCCGGGCGGCACGCCACGCGCCGAGGTAAGATGGCCGCGAGGACACCAGCATGGCGCAGCTGAAGGTCGGCGACAGGGCCCCGGCGTTCGCGCTGGAGGATCAGCGGGGGCGGACGGTCAGGCTGTCCGACTTCAAGGGACGGAAGCTTCTCGTCTACTTCTATCCCAAGGCCAACACGCCGGGATGCACCGCCCAGTCGTGCAGCGTGCGCGACGCGCGGACGGACTTCGCCAGGAAGGGCGTCGCTGTCATCGGCGTCAGCCCCGACAAGCCGTCGGCTCAGAGGAGGTTCGACGAGAAACACGGCTTGGACTTCCCGCTTCTCGCGGACACTGACCACGTCATGGCCGAGGCCTACGGCGTCTGGGGCGAGAAGTCGATGTACGGCAGAACGTACTTCGGCATCGTCAGGTCGTCGTTCCTCATCGACGAGCGCGGGCGAATCGCCGGCGCCTGGTACAAGGTCTCGCCGGCCGGCACCGTTCCCGAAGCCCTGAACGCACTCGGCTGACGCGCACAGGCGGGGCCAGGTCCGCGGATTTCCGGATCTGACCCCAACCCCCAATCAGTGCGCCCAGGACAGGGCGCCGTCCTCGGTGACGATGAGCAGCTCGCCGCCCTTGATGGCGATCCCTGACGGCTTCGACAGGCCGGGAACGACGCGCGCGTCCGCGACGGTCCGTCTCACCGGATCGATGACGAGGAGCGTGCTGTAGGCCGCGCTCAGGACGTAGAGCCGCCCCTCGTGGAACTCGGCGGCCGTCGGATAGAAGCCGTCCAGCGATCCCGCGCCGTCCTTGAAGGCCAGCGGGCCCCCCTCGGCCAGCGCCGGGCTGAACTCCTCGGCGAGCGTCATGTCGCGCCGGTCGAACCGCGAGACTACGAGCCGCTTTGACGCCGCGTTCGGGACGGTCACGGTGTAGAGCGCGGATGCCGCGGGGTCGAACGCCGCCGCCATGACATACATCATCTTCGCCCTTACCGTCGTCAGGCGGGATCGCGAGGCTTCCTGGAACGCGCCGGGCGACTCGAGGAAGTAGCGGTAATTCGCCGCCGCATCCGCCTGGTCGCTCTCGCGCAGGACGACGTAGCTCTTGTTCTCCGCCATCGCGAGGACGGTGCGGCTGTCGAGGAACGCCGCCGCCGAGAAGCGCGCGAGATCGACCGAGTACCCGACATCGACGACCGTGTGCCGGATGACGCGGCCGAGCGTGCCGTCCGTCAGGTACACGCCGTTGTGCGTCGTGAGGAGGAACCTGTCGGACGCCGCGTCGTATGCCAGGTCCGTCACCGGGCCGTTGAGCGGCAGGGCCAGCTTCGCGCGCCGCGACACGGTCATCGCGGGGACGCCCGCCAGGGGGCTTCCGGCCGGGTCGGCGGGCGCGAGCGCCACGTCGGGCTTCTCGATCGCCCATCGGCCTCGCAGCGAGACGGGCGACGGCCGCCACTCCTCGGTCGACCAGACCCAGTTGCGGGGATTGAAGGAGAAGCGGACCGGGTCGCCCTGGCCCATGAAGGGCGGCGGCCCGGTGCTCGCGAACGCCTGGACCATGTTCGCGGCCACCGCCAGCAGGAACAGCCACAGCGCGGCTCGCCCGGGCGGGCGCAGCTCGCGCGGGCCCTCGCCCGCCGCCTCGCCGTCCTTCACGGCCAGCAGCATGGCGCCCATCATCACGAGGCACACCCAGAAGATGAACAGCGACCACGTGTAGGTGTGCGCGCCCAGGATCTCCGCGCTGAACCCCTGGCCCACGTCGCGCGCGAAGTGCAGCGACGAGTGGCGAAGGCCCATGTAGACGCCGAACGCCGAGATGAGCACGCCCATCCCGATGTAGCGCGGGCGGGGGCCGTAGCGGACGATGAGGAGGCCCGTCAGCGCGACGAGCACCATCGCCGTGCGCTGGGCCCAGCAGAGGACGCACGGCGAGTCGCCGTGGACGAAGCCCAGGACGAAGACGGCGACGCCGATGGGCCCGATGAGGAGGGCCAGCACGGCGGCCGTCAGGATCGTGTAAAGCGTGTTCCGGTTCATGGGGAGCTCTCCTGCCCGGGCCCGGGCCGTCAGTAGTTCAACCCTGGGAGGATCGAGCCCCTGGCGCCGATCAGGAAGAGCGCGGCCATGAGCAGCGAACTCGCGACGAGCAGCCCGAAGGCGAGCCGCTCGCGCTCGGGGCGGCGCAGGACGAGCCAGCCGGCCGCGAAGATCAGGATGAAGTTGAGCAGTTCCACGGCTGGATCATGCCAGAGAACGCGTGCCGCTGAGAACAGGGCTCGCGCGGCCGGATGCCCATCGCGCGCGGGAGCCGGCCCCGCGCCGCGTCGCCTGCTCCCGCCGCGCGCCCCCGCGCCCCGCGCGCTTACCCGTGCGCGTGCCGGCGCTCCTCGATCAGCCGCTGCACCACCTCCGGCTCGGCGAGCGTGGACGTGTCGCCCAGGCCGTCGTATTCCGACGCGGCGACCTTCCGCAGGATGCGCCGCATGATCTTGCCGCTCCGCGTCTTCGGCAGGCCTGAGGCGACGTGGATGATGTCGGGCGTCGCGAAGGCGCCGATCGCGTTCCGCACCTGCTGCTTCAGCGCGCCGACCAGCTGCTCGGGGTCGCCTTCCGCGAAGTCGCTGTGGAGCACCACGTAGCAGTAGATGCCCGTCCCCTTGATCTCGTGCGGATAGCCGACCACCGCCGCCTCGGCCACCGCGTCGTGCGCCACGAGGGCGCTCTCGATCTCCGCCGTCCCGATCCGGTGCCCCGACACGTTCAGCACGTCGTCGATCCGGCCGGTGATCCAGTAGTAGCCGTCCTCGTCGCGGGTGGCGCCGTCGCCGGTGAAGTAGTAGCCGGGATAGGTGGTGAAGTAGGTGTCGCGGAAGAGCCGGTGGTTGCCCCAGACCGTGCGGGCCTGGCCCGGCCACGGCGACGCGAGGCACAGCGCCCCGGACACGCCGTTGCCCTCGAGGGGCTTCGACGTGTTGACGTCGAAGATCATCGGCTTCACGCCGAAGAACGGCAGCGTGGCCGACCCTGGCTTCGTGGGCGTGACGCCGGGCAGGGGCGTGATCAGGACGCCTCCCGTCTCGGTCTGCCACCACGTGTCCACCACCGCGCACCGCCCGTCGCCGCACACGTCGTGGTACCAGCGCCAGACGCCGGGATTGATCGGCTCTCCCACCGTGCCGAGGACGCGCAGCGACGACCGCCTGTAGCGCTTCACCCAGGCGTCCCCGGCCTGGGCCAGGGATCGCAGCGCCGTCGGCGCCGTGTACAGCACGTTCACGCCCAGGTCGTCGACGATGCGCCAGTACCGGCCGGGATCGGGGTAGAGCGGCGTGGACTCGAACACCACCGTCGTCGCGCCGTTCGCCAGCGGCCCGTAGACGATGTAGCTGTGGCCCGTCACCCAGCCGATGTCGGCCGCGCAGAAGTAGATGTCGCCGGGGTGGTAGTCGAAGACCATCTTGTGGGTGAACGCCGTGTAGACCAGGTACCCGCCGGTGGTGTGCATCAGCCCCTTCGGTCTGCCCGTGCTGCCCGAGGTGTACAGGATGAACAGCGGGTCCTCGGCGCCCATCCACTCGTTGGTCGTGGTCGAGCGCTGCCGGTGGCACTCGTCGTCCAGCCAGTAGTCGCGGCCCGGCTGCATCTCGACGTCCGCGTCGGTGCGGCGCGCGACCAGCACCGCTTCAACGGTGGCCATGCCCTCGACCGCCCGGTCCACCGTCTTCTTGAGGGGGATCTTCCGGCCGCCGCGCAAGCCCTCGTTCGCCGTCACCACGACCCTGCACCTCGCGTCGACGATCCGGTCGCGCAGCGCCTCGGCCGAGAACCCGCCGAAGACGACGGAATGCACGGCGCCGATCCGCGCGCACGCCAGCATCGTGTAGATGAGCGCGGGGATCATCGTCATGTAGATGCAGACCCGGTCGCCCTTGCGCACGCCGTGGCTGAGCAGCACGTTGGCCACGCGGCACACGTTGTGCTTCAGCTCGCGGTAGCTGATGTGCTTGTAGACGCCGGGTTCGTCCTCCACCCAGATGATGGCCGTGCGCTCGGCGGCTTCGGCGAGGTGCCGATCGATGCAGTTGAACGAGGCGTTGAGCCGGCCGCCCGAGTACCAGGCGAAGTCCACCTCCTCGTAGTCCGAGTCGAGGACCGTCTGCCAGGGGTGGAACCACGTGACGGCCTTGGCCTGCTCGCCCCAGAACCACTCGGGGTTGTCGAGCGACAGGCGGTAGAGCCGCTGGTACTCCTCCATCGTGCGGATGTAGGCGCGCTCGGCGATATGCGGCTTGACGGGATAGACGTCCTGGGGCACGGCCGATCCTCCTGGTCGCGGGCTGTCGCGGCGTTTGTGCGCGCAGGAGGCGAGACTACGGCACGGCCGCGGGCGCCGTCAAGGAGGGCGGCGGCCGGCGGAGCCCGGGCGAGGCCCCGGGGGCCGGGCGGCGGCGCGGCGGGCGGCGCGAGCGTCCCCGGAGAGCGCGCCCGGCGGCGCCCGGACGCCAGGCCGCGCTAGAACACCCTCCGGTCCGCGCGGCCCACGAGGTCCGCCCGGTAGTCGTAGACGATGAAGCGGACCTGGCGGACGCCGGGATTGATCTCGACGTGCGCCCGGTAGGGCACGCCGTTCTTCGTGACGTTCGCCCACCCTTCGTCATTGAACCTGAGCGCCGCGCGCTGGTAGTGCTGAGCCAGCACCCGGCCGTCGGCGTCGGCGCCGACGATCAGGATGTCGATCGCGCCCACGCGCTCGCCGGCGACGGTCGAGAACGCGAGCCTTGACGGGTCGATCGACGCGTTGATCGCCAGCTGGTGCGCGCCGCCCTTCTGCCGGACCAGATCGGCTTCGAGCCTGATCCGGATGTCGTGGATCTCGCGCGAGAAGCCGGCGGCCGCCTGGATCCGGTCGCGCGTGATGAAGTCGCGGCGGTTGAACGGCCCGATCGCGCGCTCGGCGAAGTAGCCGCGCCGGTAGAGCGCCGTCACGCCCGGGCGCCTGACCCTGACCTCGATCTCCCGGTAGGAACCATCCATCCGCGCGAGCGAAGGGTAGTAGCCGAGGAGGTAGCTCACCCGCGTCGCCTCGTCCAGGCGGCTCATGGCCGTCTCGCCGCTCTCGGCAATGGAGGACACGCCCCCGGTGAGCTCCGCCATCGTACGGAGCGCCTTGAAGGCGAAGGTCTCGTTCCAGTTGCTCTGCGGCACGCCGCCCTGCTGGCCGATGAGGCCGCCCGTCTGGAACGTGCTGATGGCGACGCGCGCGTCGCTCGCCGCGCGCGCCAGCGCGGCATCGTCCTCGGCGCGCGGCAGGTACATGCCGCGCTCGGTGACGAAGACCAGGTGCTTCTCGCCGGCTAGGTGGCGCAGGTACTCGATGCCGGCGTAGCAGTTGCTCAGATCGAGCAGCATCTGCGCCGTGTACTGCACGTAGTCGTCGAAGGAGATGCCGGCGAAGGCCTCGTTCGTGACCTCGTCCAGCGACGTCCAGGACGCCAGCCCGCCGCCCGTGTCGCCCTCGAGCGCCGCCATCTCGCGCCCCACCCTGTCGGCGTCGGCAAGCTGCAGCCGCTCCGCCTGCTTCGCCGCGTCCTGCTCGAGGCGCGCCACCGCCGGCGCCTGGACGCCGGCCGCCCGGCGCGACGCGGGCGCGCCCCCGCCGGCGAACAGGCTGTCGATCTTGTCCTGGACCTTCTTCGGGAGCTTCCTGCTTCCGTACAGGGCCGACAGGCCGCTCTCCACCTGCAGGCGGACGTCCATGTCGATGCCGTAGTGCACGCGTTTGAAGCGCTCGAGGAGGCGCGCGATGGACTCGTGGTCGGTCGTGAAGTCGGTGGCGCGGTCGTAGGCGAACACCGCCACGCGGTCCTGCGGCAGCAGGCGCTGGCGGACGAAGCGGATGAGCGCATCGACGCCGCCCGACGGCTCCTGCAGGCGCCCGCGGCCGAGCACGAAGAGAAAGACGCGGTGGTTCTGCGAGCCGGCCTCGAAGGGCGTCCGGCGGATGAGCAGCCTGCCGCCCGTCGCGGGCCCCTGCGCCGTGTCCGGCGCGAGCGTTCGCATCTCGAACAGCCGGACCGGCTGCACCACGCCGTCCTCGAGCAGCGTGAAGTCGTCTGCGGTCAGATCCGTGACGGCCTTGCCGGTCTTGCTGTCGACGGCGCGGACGTCGATCGGCACGACGGCGACGCCGCTCGCGAAGGTCGGCTGCTGCCGGGCGGCCGCGCCGCCCGGCATCGCGGCGCCGCCCCGGGCCAGCGCCACCCCGGCAAGCAGCAGCGCCGGAATCCTGAACCGCGGTCCACCCATCGGGGCCCTCCGGCTCCCGTCAATACTACCCGACGGCGGGCCCGGCTCGGCCCCGAACAGGCGCAGCCGGTTGGCGGGAGGATGGTTTGGTGGCACACTGCGGCCGACGGACATGGACGCCACCCGGCGGCGTTTCTCGTGGGCTCTCGGCGGCGTGATGCTGCTCGCCCTCGTCGTCCGCCTTGCGTACCTGTCGCAGCTCGGCGGCAGCCCGCTGCTGTCCATCCTGATGGGCGACGCCCGTCAGTACGACGAGTGGGCCCGGCGCATCGCAGGCGGCGACTGGCTCGGCACCGGCGTGTTCTACCAGGCGCCCCTCTATCCCTACTTCCTCGGCAGCCTGTACGCCGTCACGGGGCCCGATCCCGGCGCGGTTCGCACCGTCCAGTGCGCCCTCGGCGCGCTGGCCTGCGGGATGCTGGGGCTCGCCGGACGGACCTTCTTCGGCTCCGCCGCCGGGCTCGCCGCAGCGCTGCTGCTCGCCCTCTATCCGCCCGCGATCTTTTTCGACGGCTTGATCCAGAAGTCGTCGCTCGACACCCTGCTCGTCGCGTCGATCCTGCTGCTCGTGGCCGCCCTCCAGGGCGGGCCGGGCTGGAAGCGCCTCGCCGGCCTGGGTGCGGCCGCGTCGCTGCTCGCCCTCAACCGCGAAAACGCCAGGGTGATCTACCCCGTCATCGCGGCCTGGCTCCTGCTCGGGTTTCGCCACGCCTCCCGCGCGCGCCGAGCGGCCTGGGCGGGCGTGTTCGCCGCTGCGTCGCTGGCCGTCCTCCTGCCTGTCGGCCTGCGCAATTACCGCGTCGGCGGGGCGTTCCTCGTGTCGTCCTCGCAGTTCGGCCCGAACTTCTACATCGGCAATCACGCCGGCGCCTCCGGCAGCTACGAACCGCTCGTGCCGGGCCGCGGAGACGCCGCCTACGAACGCGCGGACGCGACGCGCCTGGCCTCGGAAGCCGCGGGGAGGCCTCTTGCGCCATCAGCAGTGTCGGACTACTGGGCGGGAAAGGCGCTCTCGTTCATCCGCGAACAGCCCGGGCAGTGGCTGGCGCTCGTGGCCAGGAAGGCCGCCTTGGCCATCAACGCCGCCGAGATTCCGGACACCGAGTCGATCGAGGCGTATGCGAGCGCGTCGTGGCTGCTGCGCGGCCTCTTGTGGCTGAACTTCGGCGTGGTCCTGCCGCTCGGGGCGTTCGGCTGCTGGGCCAGCCGCGCCGACTGGCGCCGGCTGGCCGTCCTGTACGCGCTCCTGGCAACGCTGCTGCTCTCGGTCGTCGCCTTCTACGTCGTGGCCCGATACCGCCACCCCGTCGCGCCGCTCGTGCTGATCTTCGCCGGGGCGGGACTGGCGGCGGCGCCGGAGGCGCTCGCCTGGGGGCGCTGCGCCGCCCATTCGCGGGAGCGGGCGGCGCGGGGGCGCACGGAGGCCACAGGGCGATTCTTCCCGCGGCCGCCGGCGTGGGTCCGCCGCTGGGGGCCCGGCGTAGCGATTGCGGCCCTGACCGCGGCGGCGTCGAACGTCCCGATGAAGGTGACGCACGACGAGACGTGGATCAACCTGGGGTCTCTACTCGTCCAGTCGCATCGCGCCGCCGAGGCGCTCCCCGTCCTGGAGAAGGCGGCGGCCGCCGACCCGTCGTACGCCGTGCCGCACTACCAGCTCGGCCTCGCCCACCGCCAGCTCGGCCAGCCGCGCCAGGCGCTCGACGCGCTCTCCGCGGCGATCCGCCTGAAGCCGGACTACGCCGAGGCATACAGCGCCCTGGGAGCGACGCTGCGCGCGCTGGGACGGCAGGACGCCGCCGTTGCGAGCTTCCGCGCGTCTGCCAGGCACGCCCCCGAGTCGGCCGAGGCGCACACGAACCTGGGGCTGAGCCTGATGGAGTCCGGGCAGATCGAGGAGGCCGTCTCCGAGCACCGTCGCGCGGTCGCTCTCGCGCCCGCGGCCCCCGCTCCCCGCAACAACCTGGCGCTGGCGCTCCAGCACGCCGGACGGCTCCAGGAAGCGATCGCGGAGTACCGGGCGGCCCTCCTGCTGAAGCCGGACTACGCCGAGGCGCACGCCAACCTCGGGATGGCGCTGGCGGCCGCCGGCGACGCCGTCGGGGCCCGCGGCCATGTCAGCGAGGCGCTCCGCCTCGCGCGCGCCTCGAACCAGGCGGAGCTGGCGGAGCGCATCGAAGAGGCCCTCCGGCAGCTCGAAGCGCCCTCCCGCTGAGAGAAGACGGCGCCGCACGCAGAACGGGGCACGCGGCCGGGTGACCGCGTGCCCCGAACCCCGACCGGCGCGGGCCGGTCCGATGCCGCCGTCAGCCTAGAAGTTCAGCCTCCACGACACCTGGACGAGCCGGCCGCCCGGATCCTGGGTGTTGTTGAAGTCGCGGTACGCCCCGGTGACCTGGTAGCTCGTCCAGGCCGTGCCGCCGGTGGTGGTCACACCGAAGAAGTTCGGCCTGTCGAACACGTTCAGCGCCTCGAGGCGCAGCTCGGCGTTGATCTTCCGCGTCAGCCCGATACGCTTGGCGAGGCTCATGTCCCACCGCATGAACATCGGCCCGGTCACGTAGTGGTGGTTCGGCAGCCGGCCGGTCACCCTGCCGTTCTCTCCGCACGCCCCGGCGAACGGCTGCAGGCAGCCGCCCGACCCGATCGGCGCGAAGTAGCGGCCCTGCGGCGCCGCGCCGCTGTAGCCGCTCGCCGTGTTGTAGCTGGTGCTGAAGGCCAGGATCGTGTTGTCGATCACGTCGTCCGGCAGCATGAACACCCGCTTGATCCTGGGGTTCGTCCTGTCGGGGACGATCCGAAGCTTGAACAGCTTCTTCAGGTCGGCATCGGACATGCCGACCAGCCGCACGTTCCCGAAGTCGAGGATCGGCCCGCTCTGGATGCGGCCGGTGCCGTCGAACGTCCACCCGCCGATGATCAGGTTCAGGCCGCGGCTGACGCCGCTCGCGAAGCGCTTGCCCTGCCCGAAGGGCAGCTCCCACACCCAGTTGATCTTGAACGCGTGTCTCGACGAGCCCTCGCTCCGTCCGCGCTCGAGATCCACCCACATCGGGTCCTCGCGGACGGTGATGTTCTGGGTGGACTGCTGGCGCAGGATGTACTGATAGCTGGCCTGGGCGAGCAGGCCGGAGCTCATCCGGCGGCGCAGTTCGATCTGCACCGCGTCGTAGTTGGACTGGAGCGCGTCCTGCTCGCGTCCCGTCACCCACGCGCCTCCGCTCATGCCGGGGTTCATGTAGAAGAAGTTCGCCGGGTATCCCGCGGCGATGCCGTTCGCGCGGTACGTGGCGTCGCTGAAGAACAGGGCCGCCATCGTGCCCGGCAGGGGGTTGGTCGGGGTGTGGTAGCCGAGGTACGTCGTGTTCCCGTACGCGGCCGACGTGTACTCGGCCGGGTTGCCCGCCGTGCTGGCGGGCTTTCCGCTGAAGAACGCCTGGTAGATCGGCAGCGGCGACTGGCCGGGGAGGCCGTTGTACTTGAAGCTGTTCCCGGCCGCCGTGCCCCAGCCGTAGGTCTGGGCGTTGATCTGGCGGTTGGCCTGGGCGCGCTTGAACTCGTCGATGAAGCCGTTCTCGAGGATGTTCAGCTCGTTGATGTTCCGCCCGCCGTCCACCCAGCCGCCCCGGGCGCGCGTCCCGACGTAGCGGATCTCCATGGCCATCGACTTCGTGATGGCGCGCTGGAAGCCGACGTTGAACGAGTGCACCCACGGCGTCGGCGTGTCGGCCGCGAAGGCGTTGATGGAATTGCTGAACGCCACGTTCAGCGGGTAGGACGGGCTCTCGGGGAAGGGCGGCGCCCCGAGGCGGTCGGTCTCCCGGTAGAGAAGCGGCCAGGACTGGCCCGCCGGGATCAGGTTGCCGAGCGTCTGGTTCCGGAAGACCTGTATGCTGCCTCCCGGGTTCGCCGCGAAGATGTTCGACGTCGCCGAGAGCCCTTCACGAGTGTAGGACTTCGAGTAGCCGGCGCGGACAACCGGGTCGTCGCTGAGGATCTTCGACCAGGCGCTGCCCGGCGTGATCGGCACGCGCCACGCGAAGCCGACGCTCGGCGCGAGGTTGTTCCAGTCCGTGTCGAACGGCGCCTCGCCGGCCTTCAGCTCCTTCACCGTGAGCACGCCGGAGCCCGTTCCGGGCGTGCCGCTGTAGAAGTAGTTCGGCTTCCCGCCCGTCGCGCCGGAGATGCCGTACAGCATGTTGTAGTCGGACAGCTGGGTGAAGAACTTGTTGGCCGACGTGAACGGCAGCTGCAGCTGGTAGCGCAGGCCGTAGTTGATCGTGAGGTTCGAGGTGATCTTCCACGAGTCCTGCGCGTAGAACCCGAACTCCTTCTGCTTCACCCAGTACTGCCACGGGCCCATGTACTCGTACTTGCCTGTGTCCGGGTTCAGGAAGGCGGTGTTGTTCAGCGACGTCACGCGGCCCGTCAGCAGCGCGTACAGGTTCCGCGCGTTGCTCAGGTCCGCGCTGCTCGCGCCCGGGAAGTTCGCGGTGTTGAACATCCCCGCCGCCGGATCGTTCGTCGTGTCGAACCCGAGCGCCACGTACGGCACGTAGTACTTGAAGTAGTCGTTGTAGCCGACCTGCGTGAACGCCCCGCCGAACGAGAGCGAGTGCCTGCCCTTGATCCAGTTCAGGGTGTTCTCGATGTTGAGCGCCGGCGAGCTGCGGATCTCGTAGTTGTTCGCGCCGCCGATCATGTACGGCCGGTTGATGAGCGGCATGACGATGTGCCTGCCGCCCGGGAAGTCCCCGGGCGTGATGTTGTCGGAGAAGTGCGTGCCCTTCCAGCCCATGTATCCGACGCGCGCCTCGTTGACCAGGTTCGCGCCGAGCACGGAGCGCCAGTTGAACATGACCGACGGCCGCCACGACGTCTGGTTCCCCTGCATCTTGTAGCCGGGGTAGGCCGGGTCGCGGCTGTTCAGCATGTCGGGCTTCGAGATGAACCGCTGCAGGTACCCCGACACGCCGATGCGGTTCTTCTTCGTCAGGTTCAGGTCGATGCGCCCGGTCGGGTAGATGCGCCGGCCCGTCGACTCGGTCTGGAACGTGAGCGTGTTGGTCACGGAGTTCGAGCCCGCCGTGATGCTCTGGCCGGACAGCGTCGCGTTGATGTCCTCCAGGATCTTCTTCATCGACGGATCGTAGGTCGACGTCTGGCCGTTCGCCGCCGCCAGCGCGAACAGATCGACGCCGCCGGCCGGGCCGCCCACGTACACCATCTTGCCCGCCAGCGACTCGGGCGTGAGGACCGTGCGCGTCCGCGACACGGACTGCGGCTGGCGGAATTCCTCGTAGTTGAAGAAGAAGAACAGCCTGTCCTTGAGGATCGGGCCGCCGACGCGGCCGCCGAACGTGTCGATCCGCGCCTTGTCGTTCGGCAGCGCCGGATAGTTCTGGTGCTGGTTGAACCAGTAGTTGGTGTTCCACTGCGTGCGGCGCATGTAGTGGTAGACGCTGCCCTGGAACGTGTTCGTGCCCGACCGCGTCTGGAACCGCACCTGCACCGCGCCCTGGCCGGAGCTCTCGGCGCCGGGGTTCGCCGTGGACACGGTGACCTCTTCGACGGCGTCGAGGCGCGGGTTGATGTAGGCGAAGAACGCGCTGCTCGTCTGCGACTTCAGCGCCTGGTCCTGCACGTTGAGGCCGTCGATGGTGATGTTCAGGGCTCCTCCCGGCAGGCCCATGATCGTCGAGTAGCGCGGCGCCTGCGTCTGGTTCACGCCCGGCAGCATCGTCACGAAGTCGAGGGTGTTGCGCGTCGTGAGCGGCGCCCGCGAGATCTGCTGCGTCGTCAGCGTCGTGGTGACCGAGGCCGTCTGCGTCTGCACCAGCTCGGTCGCGCCGGTGACGGTCACCGACTCCTGCAGGCTGCCCAGCTCGAGCACGACGGCCTTGACGCTGGCCGGCGTGTTGGCGATGACCTCGATGTCGGGCAGGATGACCGTCTTGAAGCCCGCCAGCGAGACCGTGACCGTGTAGGTGCCGGCGCCGATGGCGGGGATCGCGTAGCGCCCGGCCGAGTCCGTCACCGTCCGGTACTCGGTTGCCGTCGCGTTGTTCTTCGCGACGACGTCGGCGCCGGGAATGAACGCGCCCGAGCTGTCGACGACGGTGCCGACAAGCGTCGAGCTGCCGCCTTGCGCGTAGGCCGGCGCGCCGAGCGCCATCAGCAGCCCGGCGAGGAACAGGATTGAACAGAACCGCCCTCGCACTCGTGTCATGGCTCCTCCCTCCGCCTCGATCGTGCCGGGCAGGCCGGGCACGATCTCCCTGGCCGCCGCGCAGCCCCCGACAGGCTGCGGCGCGGAGACACTTCAGCCCGCTCTACGGGACAGACAACCCGCGACGATTCCGCGCTGGCCAACCACGACGAATCCGCCTATGGGCCAAAGCTGAGCATGGGTTCCGATGGTGTGGGCGCACGGTACGCCATCCCGGCGCCGGAAGTCAAGGCGCGCGAGGAGACGTGTCGGCCGACAAGAAGGCGATTGCAAGCCTCGTACCGGCGCAAGGGGCCGAAGGACCGGCGGCACCGCCGCAGGCGAGACCGGTCGGCGCCGGCCGGATTCAACCGACTCATTCCGCCGGGCGTCCGGCTGGATACCGCCGTCGCGAAGCGCCACCAATGCCGGCGGCGTCCGCCTACCGGTGCTCTCGGAGCCGCTGGCCGGCCTCGCACATGGCAAGCTCCAGCTGGAAGCCCTTCGCGAGCGCGTCGTGCCCCTGCGCGCGCGCGACGGCCACGGCTTCGCGCCCGGCCGCGGCAGCCTCGGCGAAGCGGCCCTGCTCCGCGTAGGCGGCCATCAGCGCTTCCAGCGCCAGCGCGTCCCGCCGGGCCGTCAGGCGCGCGGCGCGCTCGGCCAGCTCGACCGCTTTCACCCCGTCGCGGAAGCGGTCGTCGCGCGCGGTGGCCAGCTGCCACGCCACGCGGCGCAGGACGGCCGGGTTGTCCGGCAGCCGCTCGGCCGCCAGCGCGAAATGCGCCCCCGCGCGCTCGACGTCGCCGCGGGCGGCGTGGGCCTCCCCCAGGAGCGCGTGCGCCTCCGCCAGCCCGGCGTCCAGCGCGAGCGCGCGCTCCAGGCGCGCGATGCCCTCGGCCAGCTTTCCCTGCGCGCACAGCGCCGACCCCAGGTGGAGGTTCGCCTGCGCGCGAGCCATGTCGGAGCCTCTGAGTTCCGCCGCGGCGGCAAGCGCCCGCTCGGCGTCGGCGAACCGCCCCGATGCCAGCAGTTCCGCTCCGTACGCCACGCGGGCCCGGAGGTTGAGCGGCCGCTTCGCGACGGTGTCGCCCATCAAGGCCTCGGTCGAGTGGTAGTCGAGGTTGCGGGCGCGGGTCATCGTGGCGAACAGCAGGGCCACCGCCAGGGCGGCGGCCAGCGTCGAAGCGTCGGCGGCGGAGATCCGGCCCGGCGGCCGCGCTCCTCCCGGCGCGTGCTGGACGCGCGTCAGACGCCCGCGAAAGGACGCGCCCGCGCCGAACGCACGCCCGGCCGCGGCGCGGGCAGCCACCGCGGCCAGCGCGATCACCGCGGCCAGCGGCAGGTACATCCGGTGCTCGCCGGCAACCTCCGTCGGGATGGGCAGGACGCTCGACGACGGCGCGAGAATCAGGAAGAACCACGCGCCGGCGAAACCCGCCGGGTGCCGCCGGACTCCGGCGATCACCGTCGCGGCCAGGAGCGCCGCCAGCACCAGAGCCTGCGGCGCGACCGCGCTGAACGACGGGGCCTTCGCCCACTCGTAGTCGAACACCAGCGGCGCCGGCACTGCGGCCAGCCGCAGGTAGTGCGCGACGACGCCGGCCTGCGTCTGCAGGTACGACCACCAGGTCCAGCCGCCAAGGCCGAATCCGACCGAGCCCGATCTCGGACTGCCCGCGACCAGCGCGGCCAGCAGGGCCCACGTCGCCGCCAGGCCGGCGTAGAGCGCCCGGCGCCGTCGGAGCACGTCGGCCGCCGGCTCGACGCGGCCTGCGCTGGTCCGGCCCGCACCGATGAGCAGGTCCCACAGCGCCACCATCACGGGCGCCGTGACCATCGACTCCTTGCTCCCCATCCCGAGGGCGCACGCGGCCACCGACGCGGCCGCCCACACGGCGCGGAGCGGCCCGGGCCCGGCCGCGCGAATCGCGCAGTAGAGCGTCGCGAGGTAGAACAACCCCATCATCGACTCGACGCGCTGGACGATGTAGGTGACGGCCCCGGTGGCGAGAGGGTGCACGATCCAGACGAGCGCCACGGCGAAGGCGAGGAGCGTCGCCGATTCGCCGACTCGCGCGCGCAGCGCCGGCGCGGCGAACGATCGGCGGGCGACGCCGAACAGGAACAGGCCGGCCGCCAGGTGGACGGCCAGGTTCAGCGCGTGATACCCGCGGATGTTCCGGAGGAACCGCGCCCGCTCCTCCGGGCTGCTCGCGGGCCCCGGAGCGGTCAGCGCGTCGCGGACGTCGGATGGAGCGAGGGCGTAGTTGATCGCGAACGAGAGCGCCGCCACCGGGCGCCCGGCGAGCCCCGTGTCGCGCGGCGCCGACGCGGCCTGGCTCAGCGGCCAGAGCGACCTGACATGCGGGTTGGACGTGATCGAGATCACGTCGTCGAACACCAGCACGCCGGCGAAGCTCGTCGAGTAGGCCCAGGCGCCGGCGGCCACGAGGACGACGGCGCCGAAGGCGACGGCGCACCGACGCCAGCCGCTCGCGGGCGGCGCCGCCGTCGGCGCCGCCGGCGGCGCGGGCGCCCTGCGAACCCGCCCGGCCGCCGCCGCGGCCCGCCCTCGCACGGGATGCCGCCCCGGCGCGTTCCTGCGGCGCATCGTCCCGCCCACGGGCTACGCCTTCCGCGGAAACCGCGGCGAATTGACGAGGCCCATCTTCGCCAGCCTGAAGACGCACGCCGTGGCCAGGCAGCCGAACCCGTAGCGCACGCTCCGCCAGAACGTGATGGACGAGGCGTCCGCCGCGTAGCTGGTCGGGCACGACACCTCGCCGATCGCGTAGCCGAGCCAGGCCGTCTCCGCCAGCACCTCGTTGTCGAACACGAAGTCGTCCGAGTTGGCGTCGAGCGGAAGCTGTTCGAGCAGCCTGCGCGAGAACGCGCGGTATCCGGTGTGGAACTCCGAGACCTTCGTACCGAGCAGCAGGTTGCCCACCAGCGTCAGCGCCCGGTTCGCCACGTACCGCCACGCCGGCATCCCCGACGCGAGCGCGGCCCCGCCGAGGATCCGGGAGCCGAGGACGCAGTCGTACAGCCCGCTGCCCACCAGGTGCGCCATCGCCGGGATGAGCTTCGGGGTGTACTGGTAGTCGGGGTGGACCATGATGACGGTGTCCGCGCCGTGGTCAAGGGCGAGGCGGTAGCAGGTCTTCTGGTTGGCGCCGTAGCCGCGGTTGCTCTCGTGCGCGTGCACGACCGTTTTCGCGAGGCCCCGCGCCAGGTCCAGCGTCGCGTCGTGGCTCGCATCGTCAACCACGATGACGAGGTCCACGACGTCCTGGCCGACGACCTCGCGCCAGGTCTTCTCGAGCGTGCGCGCCGCGTTGTAGGCGGGCATCACCACGACCAGCTTCCTGCCGTTGATCATCGCGGCACCCCGGCGCCGCCCGTCTGGCGGCGCAGGTCGTACTCGGCTCGGCGCGCCTCGGCCGAGTCCGGGCGCAGCCGCACGGCCTCGGCGAAGTGCCGCAGGGCCTCGCCCGAGCGGCCCTGTGCGGCGAGCGCCGCGCCCAGCGACATGTGCGCCTCGAACTCGTCCACGCGCAGCGTGAGCACCGTCGCCCGCGTCCAGAGGGTGACGTTGTCCTTCCAGTATCCCACCTGATGCCGGGCCGCGGCGGCCAGAGCCAGGATCGAAGCCGCCGCGAGCAGGGCCGGCGCCGCGGCGGGAAGGGCCGGCCGTCGCGGGAAGCGGGCGCCGGCTCGCGCGGCCAGCTCGGCGCCGCCCCAGACCACGGCGATGAAGATGCCGATGAGCGGCACGTAGGTGTATCGGTCTGCCCGCGCCTGCAGGCCCACACGCACGAGGCCGGCGACGGGCAGGAGGGTGCCGAGGTACCAGAGCCAGCCGACGGGCACGTACGGGTGGCTTCGGGCCAGCCGCCACGCGGCCAGCGAGATGCCGCCGAGCACGAGGCACGCGCCGGCAGCCTGCCAGGCGGGAACGGACTCCGGGAACGGGTAGATCACGGTCAGGCCGGCCGGCCACAGCATGTCGCGCAGGTAGGCGACGAGCGAGACGACGGCGTTCTCGAGCCGGAGCGCGAAGGGCTCCGAGCTCACGGCGCTGACGGCGCCGCCGCGCTCCTGCACGATCAGCGTGACCGCGCTCGACGCCGCCGCGAGCGCGACGAAGGGGATCTTCTCGCGGACGAGCGGCCAGGCCCCCGTCCGCCCCAGCCTTCCAAGCGGCCACCAGTCGAGGAGCAGCAGCGTGAACGGGAGCGTCACGAGCATCGGCTTGGCCATCAGGCCGAGGGCGAACAGCGCGAGCGCCAGCGCGTACCGGCGCCCGCGCCGGGGCGCTGCCGGCTCGGCCGGCGCCGCGAACCCCGCGTAGGCCCGCAGCGTGAGCAGCCAGAAGAGCGCGCTGAGCACGTCCTTGCGCTCGGCCACCCACGCGACCGACTCGACGCGCAGCGGGTGGACGCCGAAGAGGGCCGCGACAACCGCGCTTCGCCAGACGGCGCCGGTCATCCGGAGGAGCGCGCCGAACAGGAGCAGCGTGTTGAGCGCGTGGAGCAGCACGCTCGTCAGGTGGTGCGGGCCGGGCGCGACGCCGAAGAGCTCCGCGTCCAGCATGTGCGAGAGCCAGGTCAGCGGGTGCCAGTTCGCGGCGTGGCCCGTCGTGAACGCCCACCTGACGCCGTCGAGCGTCAGCCCTCGCAGGACATGAGGGTTCTCGGTGATGTAGGCCGGGTCGTCGAGCTGCACGAAGTCGAAGTGCCGCACGGGGGCGTAGATCGCCAGCACGAGCGCGGCGAGCGCCAGGGCGATGGCGATCGCGGTGGCGCGCGCGCGGCGGCTCGAGGCGCCGGCCTGGAGGCCGTTTTGCGGCCTTCGGCATGTCACCGCCGCACCCCGGGGATCATCTTGCGGCCTTCGGCGGCGGCGTCCGCGCCGCCACCATGTCGAGCGCGCGCCGCGCGGTGTCGTTGCCCGGGTTGATGCGAAGCGCTTCCCGCAGGTGCGCCGTCGCCTCGTCGAACCGGCCGAGGGCGGCAAGCGCCGTGCCGAGGTACTGCTGGGCCGAGTCCGAGCCTGGCTGCAGCCGGGCGGCCTCGGCGAAGTGCCGGGCGGCCTCGTCCAGCCTGTCGGTGGCCGCGAGCGAGAGCGCGAGGCCCGTGTGCGCCTGCGCCAATGCGGGATCGCGCTCGAGCGCGGCGCTGAAGTGGGCGATGGCGTCGGCCGGCCGCCCCTGGCCGTACAGCGCCGCACCGAGGTTGCTCCGGTAGCGCGCCGCGGCCGGGTCGATGGCGATGGCTGCGTGGTAGGCCGCGATGGCCTCGTCCGGCCGGCCCAGCGTCACGAGCGCGACCCCGAGGTTGCCGTGCGCGGCCGCCAGGCGTGGGTTCAGGGCGATCGCCTTGCGGTACTGCTCCACCGCCTCTGCCGTCCGTCCCAGGCGCGCGTACATCAGCCCGAGGTTGTTGAACGCCTCCGGGTAGTCCGGCCCGGACCGTACGGCGCGCGAGAAGTGCTCCAGCGCCTCGCCGGTCCGGCCGGCATCGCTGGCGAGGGCGCCGAGGGAGTTGTGCGCGAAGTAGTTCTGCGGATCGATATCCAGCGCGTGCTGCCAAAGGGCCGCGCTGCTTGTCCAGTAGCCTGTCTGCACGCGCGCGGCGGCAGCGAGCGCTGCGACAAGCGCCACCGCCACGACGGGCACGCCGATGCGAGTCGCGCTCCTCAGCCAGGCCTGGCGCGCGAGGAGCCCGCTGCAGGCAAGATCGCGAGCGCCCCAGGCCAGCATCACGAAGATGCCGACGAGGGGCACGTACGTGTAGCGGTCGGCCATCGCCTGCCGCCCGATCTGGACGAGTCCGGAGACCGGCGCGAGCGTGACGAGGTACCAGAGCCAGCCGGCGAGGAGGTACGGCCGGCGGCGCGCCGCCCCGATCGCGAGTCCGGTCACGGCCGCCAGGAAAAGGGCCGACAAGACGAGGGGAACGGCAGGAAGCGCTGCCGGGTAGGGATAGAAGACGCTGAGATCGGCCGGCCACGCAGCCTTCCAGAGGTAGCGTCCAGCGCTCACGACGGCGTTGCCCGCGCGGCTGGCGAATGGCACGGCCGCCAGGCCGCTCACCGCCCCGCCGCGGTGCTGGACGACGATCGTGATCGCGCTCGACGCGGCGGCCAGCGCGAAAAGCGGGAGTTTCTCGGCCGCCAGGAGCCAGGCCTCCGCGCGAGCGCGGCGCGCGCGGCCGGTCTCATCGAGAACGGGCGCTTCGCCCGTCCCCGCCCGCCGCAGCCTGCCGAGCGGCCACCAGTCGAGAACGAGCAGCACAAGCGGGAGCGTCACCAGCATCGGCTTGGCCATCAGGCCCAGCGCGTAGAAGCCGAGCATGAGCGCGTAGGCGGCGCCCCGCCGGCGCGGCGCCGACCGCGGGCACGACACGTACGACACGTAGGCGTGGGCCGTGAGCAGCCAGAACAGCGTGCTCAGCACGTCCTTGCGCTCGGCGACCCAGGCCACCGACTCCACGTGCAGCGGGTGCGCCGCAAACAGCGCGGCCACGCACGCGCTCGGGCCCGCGCGGCCGGTCAACCGCTTCAGCAGCAGGAACAGCAGGATCGCGTTGGCCGCGTGCAGGAGCACGCTCACCGCGTGGTGCCCGCCGGCGTTCAGGCCGAACAGCCGGACGTCGGCCATGTGCGACAGCCACGTCACCGGGTGCCAGTTGGCGGCGTGGCCGGTCGTGAACGCCCACCTGGCGCCGTCCCACGACAGGCCCCGGGCCACGACCGGGTTCTCGCCGACGTAGATCGGGTCGTCGATCGACACGAAGCCGTGGTGGCGGACGGGCGCGTACACGGCCAGCGCCACAGCGGCGATCGCGAGCGCCAGCCACAGCGTCGTGCAACGTCCCCGGGACGGCGAAGTCGGCGCGGTGTTCATGGCGAACGTGAACCGGGGCACGGGTGCCTGGAGCGGGAGGATAGCACGGCGACTTGGGCTGGGGGCTCGGGATTCCGGGTTCGGAACCACAGAGCATGGTGCCCGCCTTCGCGAATCCGGGAGGCCCGGCAATCAGACACGCGCGCGGGCCGGCGACGGGGCCTATTCTCAGGTCTTCCCGAGGCGGGACAGGAGGCGGACGAAGCCGGCCACTGAGTCGGACGAGTCGCCGAAGAGCAGATCGCGCGCGGACGGCCGGCGGCGCGAGCCCGCGCGTTCGGCGAAGGCCCGCGCGGCGCGCAGCTGTTCCATGGCGAGCGAGACGGGCAGCGCCGGATCCACGCCCTTCTTCTCCTCGGCCGCCGCCGCCAGCTCCGCGATGGTCTTCCTGATCTCCTCCGGATCGACGATGGCGAGCGGCGCGTGGCAGAAGGCGCAGGCGGCGTTGCGCTCGACGTCGACCGGCGCGCCGCAGTTGGCGCAGTTGATCTGCCGGATGTGCGCGCGCAACCGCCGCATCTCGTCGTCGCTGGGCGGCCGGACGAGGTTCTTGGCGCGCAGGAACTGGTAGAAGGTGAGGAACCGCCCGTGCCCCTCCGGGCACCGGGCGTACGTGAAGCGCGTGTTCCGCTGGACGTCGTGCGTTTCGACGAGCGGGCGCGCGCAGCGCGGACACCGGGGCGCCCCGGTCCAGGGCTGGCGCGCCCCGCCGCGGTCCACGGCGAGTTCGGCCAGCAGCTGCAGCGTCGCGCCCGGCGTCATCTGCAGCAGTTCCTGGGCGTCGAACCAGATGCCCTGGCACTGCCGGCAGACATCGAGGGTCAGCCGGCGGCCGTAGAGCCGTTCGAAGGTGGGGGCATCCATGGCCGATCCGCAGGCGGGGCAGTTCACGGGCAGGTCTCCATCGCTTCCTTTCTTGTCGGCCCGTCGCGGCCGGAGGGATAGGAGCCGTGTGCGGGCCCGGCCGGGCGGCGGCCCGCACCCTCGGGTAAGATGGATGCCATGACGCCAAGCCGCATCGCCATTGCCATGGCCGTCGTCGCCGCGATCCTGGTCGGCGCCTCCTGCAGCGCCAAGGCGCAGGGCATCAGCCAGCAGCAGGCCGAGGAGATGCTGAAGGAGCTGCGCGCCATCCGCCAGGCCCTCGAGCGCATCTCGGCGCCTCCGTCGGACCAGGCTGCGGACCAGCGGGTGCGGCTGAAGGATGCGGGCGGCCCCGCCCTCGGCCGCCCCGACGCGCCGCTGACGCTCGTCGAGTTCACGGACCTGCAGTGCCAGTTCTGCAACAGGTTCCAGACCACCGCGTACCAGCAGATCAAGTCGGAGTACATCGACTCCGGGAAGGTGCGCTTCGTGACGAGGGACTTCCCGCTGGACTTCCATCCGTACGCGATGCAGGCGGCCAGGGCCTCGCGGTGCGCCGGCGAACAAGGCAGGTTCTGGGAGATGCGGCAGGCCCTGACGATCGGCTACAACCGGCTCGGCCCCGCGTTCGTCACCGCGACGGCTCAGTCGCTCGCGCTCGACATGACGGCGTTCGACGCCTGCGCGGCCAGCACGCGGCACGACGCCGCCATTGCAAAGGACATCGAGGACGCGCGCTCGATCAACATCGAGGGGACGCCCTCGTTCGTGCTGGGCCGGACCGCGCCGGACGGCCTCGACGGCGTCCTGATTGTCGGCGCCCTGCCATTCTCGGCGTTCGACGCGAAGATCAAGGCGATGCTGGCGGAGACGCGGTAGGCGCGGATGAGCTGCCGGCTCTGAAGGCCCGGCCTCCGTCCTTCGCGTTCCTCGTCGGTTGCGGGAACCCGGCCCCGGCGCGCCGAGGCGGCCGTCGCGCGAGGGTGGCACGCGGGGGCGCTCCGCGTCCGAGCCGAGGGCACGCGGCTACTGCAGGACCTTGCGCAACGTCCTGATCGCGCGGCCGACGGGCTCGCCGTCGACGCTCACAAGCACGCGGACGACCAGATCGCCCGGCGGGAGCGCGCCGATGGGAATGCTGGCCATCGCGACGTGCCGGCTGCCCGAGTCGTCGCGCGAGAGGGCCATCGGGCCGCGCACTCCGGCCGGCGCGTCTGCCGTCGCTGCCAGTTCGAGGTCCGCCGAGAGCGCGCCTGCCGCGCGGCCGTAGATCTCGATGTACGCCACCGCCGAGGCCTCGCCGGAGAACTGGAGCTTTCCGGCGAACCGCCCCTCCTCGAGTACGCCGAGCACCAGCGAACTGAGCGAGACCGCGTCCGCCCCGGCAAGGTCGAGGCGAACCTCGGTGTCCACGGTGCCGGCCGCTCCCGACGTGTCCGTCGCCGCGACGCGCATGCGGTAGGCGCCGCGCTTGGCCACCGTGCCTACAATCGCCGGCACCCGCGCCAGGTCCGACGATTCGGCGGTCGCCTGCACGACGAGCTTGCCGCGATCATCGAAGAAGCCGATTGCGGCGCCGGCGAGCGGCGAGGCCTGGCCGTCCGGCTCGAACATCACCGCCACGCGGACGCGGTCCGCCGACTCGTCCCTGGACGCGAAGGCCGCCGCGCGAAGCGGCAGGCCGCGGAAGACACGGGCGACGCGGAGCATGTCGCGCGGCGACGGCGCCTTGCCGGCGGCGCGCTTCCCCCCGGCCGGGATGAGCACGCCCGGGCGCGCCGTCACCCTCACGCCGGGGCGAACGGTCTCCACGCTGACGCGGTGCGCCTGGCCGTCCCGCTCCGACTGCTCCGGCGCGAAGGTGGCGCGATACCGCGACGAGTGCTCGCGGGCCAGGCGCGACATGGCGTCGGCGTGATCGCCTACGAGCCGGATCATGCGGTTGCCCGTCGAGCCGGCGAGATGCTCGAGGCCGGTGACCGGCCCGAACGACGCCGCCGCTCCCGGCGTGGCCGGGTCGGGCACGTGGACGACGAACATGTCGACGGGCGAGGCCGTGAGATCCACCTCGACGTCGCGGTAGTCCCTGGCCCGCACCTCGCAGAGCCCCGCCGGGGTGGACATCCTGGTCACGCCGTCGGTCATCGGGGGCGTGAGGCCTCCCGAGAAGAACAGCACCGTCAGCGGCGGGCCGCCCGCCGCGTCGCGGAAGATGTTGCTGAGCGATCCGAGGATCGTGCGGGTCCGGCAGGCGGCATCGACGTCCGACTCCTCGCGTTTCGCCCAGCCGGTCACCTTGGCGATTGCGGCCCGGAAGGCCGCCCGATCGGTCGTGGGCCCGAGGTTGACGCCGCCTCGTGGGATTGTGACCACGCCGGCCGCCTCATCGCCGGCGAGGCTCGCCAGGTACTGGCGCGCGGCGTCCTGCAGGCCCGTCTCGGCGCCGGCCGGAACCGACTCGTCGTCCACGATGACGATTGTGTCGCGGCCGCTCCCCGCCGGGACGTTCGTCGCAAACGGTGCCGGCACGCCGGGCTGCGGCGCCTCGCGGCCGCCGGCGCCCGCTTCGACGAGGGTCAGCGAGAGGAGCCGCCTCTCGCGCCCATCAACCTTCAGCGTGACGTGCTCGGGCGCGAGGTCCCGAAGCGGCACGCCGTCGTCGGTGACGGCGCGGAACTCCACCGTAACGGGTGGAGCGGCGGCTTGCTGGGCGAGCGGCGCGGCGGGCAGCGCGGCGAGCAGCGCGGCGAGCAGCGCGGCGAGCAGCGCGGCGGGCGGCGCGGCGAGCCGTTGACGCGCCGGAAGGCGGTTCGGGGCCACCCTCAGAGAGTAAGGGGTCGGGTCTCATTCTGCAAACGACGAATTCTGTAATTCAATTTCGTCGTTTGCAGAATGAGACCCGACCCCTTACGATCTCGTCGAGGTGCTGATGCTGCGAACGGCTCTGGCTGCAGGACTCCTCCTCCACCTGGCGGCAGCGAGCGCGGGGGCGCAGGGGCCTGCCGAGGCCCCATCGGCCGTCCACGCCGTCACCGCGCGCGCCATCCGCGCATCCGAGGCCGGCGCCCTGCGTGTCTTCCTCGACTGCCAGCAGTACACGCCCTGCTACTGGAACTACGTCAAGACGGAGCTGACCTACGTCGACTACGTGAACGTCCGGGAGGCGGCCGACGTGCACATCCTGGTGACGTCGCTCGGGACCGGCGCCGGCGGCCGCGAGTTCACGATGAGGTTCATCGGCCTCGGCGACTTCGCCGGCATGAACGACGAGCTGCTCTACGTCACGCTGCCGACCGACACCGAGGAGCTCGCTCGCCGCGGCTTCGTGCGCATGCTGAAACTCGGCCTGGTGCGCTACCAGCTGCGCGCGGGTCTGGCCGGCCCTCTCGAGGTCACCCACGAGGCGTCCCCGTCGGCGGCGCGGCCCGCCAACGCGGCGCGATCGGGATCGGATCCCTGGGACTACTGGGTCTTCCGCGCGCGGTTCAACGGCCGGCTCGACAGCGAGTCGGCGAGCCGGGACCGCGAGACCGGCGGATCCTTTTCGGCGAACCGGGTGACCGAAGCGTGGAAGCTGAGTCTCTCCGGGTACCAGAACTACAGGGAGGCCCGGTACACGTACAGCGACGGCTCGTCGTACACCAGCGTCCGCCGCAGCTTCGACGTCACCGGCCAGGCCGTCAAGAGCCTCACGCCGCACTGGTCGGCCGGCGCCAAGGCGTTCGTCGCGCAGTCCACGTACGAGAACAAGGACCGCGTGCTCAACGGGACCGCGGCCGTCGAGTTCAACGTGTATCCGTACGCGGAGTCCACGCGGCGTCAGCTCACGTTCCAGTACCTGGTCGCCCTGACGGACCTCGACTACAAGGAGGAGACGGTCTACCAGAAGCTCCGCGAGACGGTCGCGAGCCACACGCTCCGCTCGTCGTTCGACCTCAGGCAGACGTGGGGATCGCTGAGCGCCGACGCGGACTTCTCGCAGTACTTCCACAACCCGTCGCTGCGGCGCCGGTCGCTCGCCGTCGAGGCGGACGTCCGGCTCTTCAAGGGCTTCGCGCTCAGTGTCTTCGCCAGGACCGCCGCCATTCACAACCAAATCTACCTGCCGGCGGGTGACGCCACCGACGAGGAGGTTCTGGCGCGCCAGCGCCAGCTCGCGACCTCCTTCCGGCACACGATCCACGTCGGCGTCAGCTACACCTTCGGCTCCATCTTCAGCAACGTCGTCAACACGCGCCTGTCGAACTTCGTCGGCGGATAGCGCCGGAGCCGGATCCGCGGATTTCCGGATCTGACCCCAGCTCCTGCTCACCGCTTGATCGGGTACGGCGGCGGCGGCGGCACCGGGATCGGCCTGCTCGCCGCGAGCTCCTGCAAGTGCCGCACGGCCGCATCGAGCTGCGCGTCCGCCCCGCCGAAGGTCTCGTGCGGCAGGTTGTCCACGACGATGTCGGGGTCGACGCCGTGGCCTTCGATGAGCCACTGGCCTTCGGGGCCGTAGACGCCCGTCTCGGCGGCCGTCGCGATGCCGCGATCCACGAGGAAGTTGCTCGAGCTCAGCCAGATCTCCCCTCCCCACGTCCGGGTGCCCATCACCGTGCCCAGCCCGAGCCGCCTGAACCCCTCGGCGAACGCCTCGCCGTCGGACGCGGTGTTCTGATCGACCAGCACGACCATGTGGCCGCGGAACGCGAACTGCATGTTCCACGTCGGATGGCCGACGCGCGGCTGCCAGTAGAACCACGCCTTCCGCAGCAGGCGCCCGAGTATCCAGCTGTCGATGTTGCCGCCGCTGTTGTGGCGCACGTCCACGATGAGCCCCGAGCGGTTGAACACGGGGTAGAACTCGCGCATCCACTCGGCCATGTTCGCGCCGCCCATGGCCCGGAGGTGGACGTATCCGATCTCGCCCTTCCCGGCGCGCTCGACGGCGAGCCGCCGCGTGTACTCCCATTCGTCGTAGCGCAGGCCGTCCTCGGCCTGCGCGCTGATCGGCTCGACGACGACGTCTCGCGCGGGGCCGCCGGCCTTCGGCTTCACGCGCAGGAGCACCTGCTTGCCGGCCTGGCCCCGCAGCAGCGCCGACAGATCCCGGACGGTCAGCGCGCTGGTGCCGTTCACCCGCTCGATGAGGTCGCCCTCGACGACCTCGACGCCGGGCCGCGCGAGCGGCGCACGCCGATCGGGGCGATCGGGGTCCGTGGCGATGACCCGGACGACCCTGAAGCCGCCGGCCTTCTCGTCGCGGACGAGCTCCGCCCCGAGCGACGCCGGCCACGCGCCGTCCTCGGCGTCGCGCAGATCGCCGCCGCGCACGAAGATGTGGAGGGCCGAGAGCTCCGAGACCATCTGCGCCAGGACGTCGCTGAGTTCCGCGCGGTCGGTCACCCGATCGACCAGCGGCTCGTACTTCTGCCGCATCGCGGGCCAGTCGAGGCCATGCATGCCGCGGTCGTAGAAGTAGTCGCGCTCGAGGCGCCAGGCTTCGGCGAACATCTGCCGCCACTCGAGGCGCGGATCGAGGCTGAACGTCCAGTCCTTCAGCGGCACGGCCGACTTCGAGAGGTCCGACGGCGCCTTGGCGCCGGCGTCCACCACGTAGTAGGCGCCCCCCTTGCGGATCAGGATCTTCCTGCCGTCGGCCGACAGCTCGTAGCTTTGCGGCTCCTCGATGAACGTCTCCGGCTCGGCCTTCTTGTTGTCGAGCGCGAGCGTCTTCAG
Organism: Acidobacteriota bacterium; assembly: GCA_029562975.1. GTDB lineage: Bacteria > Acidobacteriota > Vicinamibacteria > Vicinamibacterales > JAKQTR01 > JAKQTR01. The sequence goes on from JAKQTR010000043.1 coordinate 241,587, forward strand.
CGCCGCTTTGCCGTCGCGGCCCGTCGGGCGCGACACGAAGTAGAGCCGCTTGGCGTCCATTGACAGGCTGCTGTAGTTGCCAGCCGGCACCGGCACCTCGAGCAGACGCGTCTGCAGCCCGTCGGTATCGACGACGACGGGCTGCACCGCGGGTTTGGCCGCGGCCGGCTTAGCCCCTCCGGCCTTGCCGGCCTGCGCGGCCCCGGCGTCTGGCTGCTCCGTCTGCTCGGCCTTGTCGGCGGCCTTCGGCGCGTGCAGTTCATCGTCGGGCTGGAAGGGCGAGCGCTCGCCGCGTTTCAGGGCGACATGGTAAATCTTCGTCGGCCGGTCCCAGTACGGCTCCGGCTGCCGAGAGCCCCACGGGCTGCCGACGAGCGACTCGAAGTTCCGGTCGGACAGGAAGTAGATCCACTTCCCGTCCGGGCTGAAGACCGGGCTGCTGCTGTCGTACCGGTCCGACGTCACCGGGACGCTCCGTCCCGACGCGATCTCGTACAGGTGGATCTGCGTGAGCTGGTTCGCGGCCGGAGCGGTGTACGCCAGCCACATCGAGTCGGGCGACCACTCGAGGTCGTCGAAGCGGCCGTGGGCCGACTCGGCGACTTTCGTCTGCGTCTTCTTCGCGACGTCGAAGATCCAGAGCTGCTGGTCCTTGTCGTGGTGCGCGATGAAGCGGCCGTCCGGTGACGGCAGGCCGTCCCACCGGAGCACCGTGGCATCGCGGCTCAGCTGCGTGGACGGCCCCACGCCGCTTGCCGGGACCTGCCAGAACTCCACCTCGCCGCTCTCGTCCGATAGCGTCAGGACGCTCTTGCCGTCCGGCATGAAGCGGGCGTTGCGGTGGCGGACGAGCTTGTTGCGCGCGGCCTCCACGATGCGGCCCTGTAGCGCGGGGACCACGAACACCTGTCCGCGCGCCGTGATGGCCACGCGGTCGCCGTTCGGAGAGAGGTGCGCGGACGTGATCCAGTCCGCGGTGTTCTTGATCCACCGCTCGCGAAGCTGATCGAAGTCAGACACGAGCGTGATGGGCACGATCCTGTCGATGCCGGAGGCGACGTCGAGGACGCGGATGTCGGCGCCGTGCTGGTAGGCGATCCGGCCGTTCGAGAGCGACGGCGACTGCACGTCGTAGCCGCGGTGCGTCGTGTGCTGCTTCAGGTCCTCGCCGCGCTCGTTCATCGACCAGAGGTTCATCACGCCGTCGCGGTCCGAGGCGAAGTAGACGCGCCCCTTCCAGGCCATCGGGGTCTTGCTGGTGCCGGCGTAGTCCGGCGTGAGCGGGACGGCCTCCTGGCCGGGGCCGTCGAACCGCCAGAGGTTCTGCGCGGTGCCGCCCTTGTAGCGCCGCGTGTGGCTGCCCTGGAACGGGAGGCGCGTGAAAAAGAGGGCGCGGCCGGCCCCGTCGAACGCGCCGTCGGACGCCTGGGCCAGCGGCACGATCGCGCGCGCACCCGTGGCGGGATCGAGGCGGACAAGCTGCGTGTTGGGGAGCGTGGAGTGCCGGCGGGTGGCGAAGAGGATCTCGCCCGATGGCGTCCACGACAGCCAGGAGGGGCGCGCCGCGTCCCACGTCATGCGCTCGGGAACCCCGCCTTCCAGGGGCAGCGTGTAGACTTCGCCGGGCCCCTCGTAGGTGGCCGCGTACGCGACGACTCTTCCGTCGGGCGAGATCGCGGGCCGGCTCTCTTCCTCCGGGTGCGTCGTCAGGCGCTGGGCCACGCCGCCCGCCACGCCCACGCGCCAGAGGTCGCCCTCGGCGACGAAGACGATCGTGTCGCCGTGGATCGCCGGTTGGCGGTAGTAGCCCAGCTGCGGTTTCTGTTGCTGCGCGGCGAGGGGCAGGCATAGGATGATGCAGGCGACGCAGGCGAGTCTCGTGGCGGCTGTGCGCGACATGGTCATCTCCTGAGATGCCGTGGGAACGCGTGTGAGAGCGCATTCTAGCAGCCCGCGTCCGCGCTCCGCTCCGGAGGTCAGCGATGCTCACTCGCTCTGCGATCAGGCGCTGCCCGTCCCTCCGCGCCGTCGCCGCGATCTGCGCCTTCATCGTGACCGCGGCGCCGGCGCCAGCCCAGGGCCCGGCCGCGGCCATCAAGGCCGGCCGGGCGCTCGAGGAGGCCGGCAAGCTGGACCAGGCCATCACGGAGTACGGCAAGGCCATCGCCGCGAGCCCCGCGTCGGCCGAAGGCTGGCTCCGCCGCGGCGTTGCCAGGAACGCGGCAGGTCAGCCCGGGCCGGCGCTGCAGGATCTCGACCGCGCGATTCAGTTCGATCCTTCCAGCGCCGAGGCCCACATGGGCCGGGCGGTCGCGCTCAACGGCCTGCAGCGGTTCAGCGAGGCCGTGTCGGCCGCCACGCGTGCGCTCGAGCTGCGGCCCGGATACGGGGCCGCCTACCAGGCGCGGGGCTTCGCGAAGTTCAGGCTCTCCGATTACCGCGGCGCCGTGGAGGACGAGTCGCAGGCCATCGAGGCCAACCGGAGAGACTGGGGCGCCTACCGGATTCGCGGGATCGCGGAAGTCAACCTGAACCTCCACCGTGAGGCGCTGCGTGACCTGGACAAGGCGATCGATGCCGGGATCGGCGGTGCGGACATGACGCACTACTTCCGCGGGAGGGCACGGCATGCGCTCGGCGACGTGAAGGGCGCGCTCGAGGACGCGAACCGCACGATCGAGCTGAACCCGAGCTATCCTGTCGGCTACCTCGTGCGGGGGGACTACAGGCTGGCCTTCGGCGACCGCGCCGGGGCCGAGGCGGACTATCGGAAGTGCGTTTCGCTCGACCCGCAAGGGAAGCTGGGGCTGTCGTCGCTCGCCAAGCTGACCGCCGGCGCGCCGGGCGGAGCTGCAGCGCCGGCGGCAGCGTCGGCAACGGCGCCTCCAGCCGCACCGGCAATGCCGGCAGCCCGCGCGGCGCCCGCGGCGGCAATTCACTCGGCGCTGCCGCCGCTCGATCCGTCCGAGGTCCCGCCGCTCAGTTCGTACTCGAACGAGGTGAAGCTCCTGGCGGCGTTCCGCGCCAGCCCGACGCCGGAGACGCGGGCCGCGCTCGCCCGGGTACGCGTCGAACACGCTCTGCGCCTCGCCCGGGCAGCTGAGAAGCAGCGGGACGAAAAGACGTTCAGGACGGCGCTTGGCTACGCGGAGTCGGCCGCCGAGCTCGCACCGGACAACCCCGCTGCGTGGCTCCTCCTGGGCAGACTGTACGCGGCCATCGAGAACAACCCGGTCGCCGCCGACCTGGCCGAGCAGGCCTTCCGTGCCGCACTCGAGGTGCGTCCCGGACTGGCCGATGCGCAGCTCGGGCTCGGTCAGATCTGCCTCCGGAAGGGCTCGCTCGACCGCGCCCTGAACGAGCTGGAGCCGGCCGTCGCCGCAGACCCCGCGCTCGCCACGCCGGAGGTGGTTTCGACGATGGGGTGGGCCTACATCTACGACGCCCAGCTCGACCGCGGCATCAGGTTCTTCCGCGGCCTCCTCGCCAGGCAGCCCGGGATCGAGCCCGTGTCAATCGGCCTCGCGGTCCTGCTCCACGAGAACGGCTCGCGGGCAGAAGCCGAGCGCACGTTGACCGCGCTCGCGACCAACGCGGCCGCGGCGGCCGACGCGCGAGGCTACGCGAAAGCGCTCCTCGAGGATTGGGCGAAGGGAGGTGCGCGATGACGCGCCGGATCTCCTGCCTCCCGCTGTCAGTCGCGGCCGCAGTCGTGCTCATGTGGGCCGGCGCGGCTCATCGGAATACCGCCGCGCAGGCGGTGATCCAGGCCGACATCTCGGAACTGCCGAGGCGCGTGGCGGAACTGGAGGCCGCGAAGGCCGCCGAGCGCGCGAAGCTCCAGGCCTCGCGGTCGGGGACCCAGGAGGCGTACCGGGCCATCGACGACAAGTACCTGGGCGAGGCCAGGAAGCTCCACCAGAGCGTCCGCGAGCCGCAACTGCGCGCGCTCGAGCGGGCGTCCGGCGTGCAGCGCGGCACCCTCAGCCAGGGCGCCGCCGGCACCGCGCCCGAGCTGGGCCGAGGCGCCTTCGGGGACGTCGACACCGGGTCGCTCGGCGCACGCCAGTTCGAGGCGGTCCGGCAGGCTGCCCTGAAGGCGGGCTACACCGTTCAAGGGGAGGGCGACTATTTCACCATCAAGGAGCTGGGCACCACCGTGCACCGCGAGCCGACGCTGTACGCGTCGGCGCCCGGCAGTTCGGCGCGACAGGCCGAGATCAGCCGCGGCCTCGGGCACGAGACGTCCTACAACGTGGGCAGCGCGAGAGCCGACGCGAACGTCGCCGCGCTGAAGAACCTCGAGAAGGGTGGGCACACGCTCGACCGGCCCGCCGCGCGGCTCATGGAGTCGCCCGCGGATCTCCAGGAACTCGGGAAGATGACCCAGCGCAACATGGAGGCCGGCGGCGTCCGCAATCAAGCGCTGGAGGCACAGGTCGACATGCTCAAGACCGGCTACTCGCCCGAGGCCGCGGGGATCGTCCGGCCGAACGCCACGGCGGCGGAGAAGGCCGCCACGCTCGGCGAGTTCCAGCAGCAGTGCCGCGACGTGAACGCCCAGTCCGTCCGGAACACGCAGGCGCGGTCCGCCGCGACCATGGAAGGCCTGCAGGCCGCCGCGCGGGCGGCCGAGGCGAAGCTGCAGCAGGCCCGGGCGAGCGGAAATGCGGAGGCGATCTCGTCGGCCCGCGCCGAGGTGCAGGCGGCGAGAACGGAGGCGATCGAGTTCCAGGCTCAGCAGCGCGCGGCCCGCGAAGCCCTGGTCCGGAATAACCCCGAAGGCGCTCGGCTCATGGCCGAAGCGCAGGGCATGAAGGCCGACCTCGTCAACGGGCCCGGCGGCCCGCGCTACCGCACGCCGCAGGGAACGAAAACGCCGAGCCAGCTGGTGGACGCGCTGACGGAGCCGCCGCTTCCCGGGGGCCAGCCCAAGGCGAGCTGGGTGTCGCGCGGCCTGAACGGGGTCGGCGTGACGCTGATGGGATTCGGCATCTACCAGGGCGTCAAGGACGCCCAGGAGCAGGCGGGCCGGGAGGCCGGCGAGCGCGGCGACGGCGCGCTCACGAGCGCGGCGAAACTGGGCGCGTACAGCGTCTGGAACAGCCTCGGTTTCGCATGGGCGGTGCAGTCGGGCCGGGAGGGCCAGGCGCGGTCGATGCAGCAGTACCAGGACGACCTGAAGGCGGGCCGGGTCGATTCGATGTCGTTCACGTCGTTCATGGCCGCGCGGGCGAGGGGCGTCGGAGACGGGCTCTACCAGTTCCTGGGATTCAAGGGCATCGAGACCGCGTACGCGGAGTACGTGAACAGCCGGGCCGAGCAGGCCCTCGCGGCGGCCAACGAGAAGGCCGCAGCCACGGCGCTGGCGCGGGACCAGCAGCGCAACCTGGAGCGGGCGGCAGCGCGTGCCGCGTCCGAGAAGGCGGCGGCGGAAAAGGCCGCAGCCGAACAAGCCGCAGCCCGGAATGCCGCTCAGGAATCCGCGGCCCGCGCGGGGTCCGGCCGCAGCAGCGGTGAAACCGCGGCCGCCGCGAAGCGTCCGGCCCCGAAGCCGGCCTCGCCTCCGCAGCCCAAGAGCGACGATGCCAGCGTGATGCCGAACCTCGTTCGCACCTCGTGGTCGGGGCAGATCACGATGCAGCCCGAAGAGGGCCCGGCCGTCGTGCTTCCGCTCACGGTGGCTATCGACAGCTACAACAAGATCAGCGGCAGTCTCCGTTGGAGCGCATGGTTCGACGAGCAGGAGAACCAGAGGTTGCTCGACCTGAGCGGCTCGTACGACTCCAGGACGGGGGCGCTCACGATGCAGGCCGACAGGGTCTTTACCGAGGAGTCCACCATCACCCAGGTGTTGAGCGTGCCGACCGGCAGCGGCATGGGCACCGAGCAGAAGCGGGTCGAGGTGAAAGAGACCAGGCGCGCGGGCGTCAAGGTGCGGGCTGCAGGCGCGATCGACGGCCCCGATGCCGCACGCGGCAACCTGGAGATCTCGTTGACGAACGAGATCCTCGTTGACGGCGCCAGCCAGGGCGCCGATACGAACGTGTTGCGCGGCACCTGGCGCCTGAATCGCCGGCGCTGAACCGCCGCCGGGTCGTACGAAAGGGGTCGGGTCGATTTACCGCGATCACAGAATTGGCTTACAGATCTGTTGAGTGCGGTAAATCGACCCGACCCCTTTGTGCGCTCGCCGAGGACGCGATGGAATGGGAGGGACGTTATGAGAGACTAATGGGCAGGGCGTCGTAACCTGCGCGCGCCGGCGTTGCGGCCACTCGAGATCAGGATCTCGAACCGGCCGTCTCGATCAACAATGTGCGCGCTCCTGTTTCGTCTGGCGCATGGGTATCCCACTCGTCTCCGTCCTGCTCCTCATAGGGAACGTCACGGCGCATCTGCGCGACCGGGCGGATCGCCTGGTCGAGGCCCCGCGCGAGGAGGGCGTCTGATGCGCGTCCTCTTCGTCGTGCGCGGCTTCCCTCCCGATTCGACCGGCGGGACCGAGATCCACGCGGCCGGCCTCGCCCGCATCCTCTGGCGCCGGGGCCACGACATCACGGTGCTGGCGCGGGAGGCCAGGACGGATCTGGCCGAGCACCACGTAAGGCGCGATCACTACGGGCAGGTCCCGGTCGTCCGCGTGAACAACAACCTCCGCGAGACGACGTCTTTCGAAGAGACGTACCGGAACCCCGCTGTCGACGCCGTGGCCCGCGCGCTGATGGACGACGAGCCGCCGGACGTCGTGCACGTGCATCACCTGACGAGCCTGAGCACGGGCATCGTCGAGGAGTGCGCCCGGCGCGACATCCCGGTGATCGTCACGCTGCACGATTACTGGCTCATGTGCCACCGCGGCCAGCTGCTGGATCTCGACCTGGAGAGGTGCCGGGGCCCGGAGCCCGACCGGTGCGCGGTGTGCGCGGGGCTGGCGGACTCGGCCCGTCCGGCCGTTCACCGAGCGGCCCGGTGGCTGCGGGTGCTGGACGATCACGTGCCCCGGGCGATTGCCGATGCGCGCCGCCGCCTGGCGTCGGGCCTTGCCCGGCGGGCGGTGCCGGAATCCGCCGCCGCGGAGGCGGAGCGCCGGATCTCCCACATGCGGTCGGTGTGCGTTGGCGCCGCCCACTTGCTGGCCCCGTCGAAGGCGCTGCTCGAGCAGTTCGTCGCGTTCGGGTTGCCGCGCGAACGCCTGCAGCTCGTTGAGCTCGGGATCGACACGCGGCCCTTCGCCCGGCTCAAGCGCCAGCCCTCAGAACGGCTGCGCATCGGCTTCGTCGGCAGCCTGCTGCCCTCGAAGGCGCCGCACCTAGCGATCGAGGCGGTCCAGGGCCTGCCGCCGCGGCGCGCCGAGTTGACCGTCGCCGGCAGCCTCGGACCGTATCACGGCGACGCGAGCTATGCGTCCGCGCTCCGGCCGCTCCTCCGCTCGCCGGGCGTCCGCTGGCTCAACGGCGTCGCGCATCACAAGGTTCCGTCCGTCTACGAATCCCTCGACGTCGTGGTCGTGCCGTCGATCTGGCTGGAGAACTCCCTGCTCGTCATCAGGGAGGCGTTCGCGGCCGGCCTGCCGGTTGTCGCGTCGAACCTCGGCGCGATGGCCGAGACGGTCGCGGACGGCCGCAACGGCCTGCTCTTCGAGCCTGGCAGCTCGGCGGACCTGCGGCGCGTGCTGCAGCGCCTGCTCGACGAGCCCGGCCTGCTCGATCGCCTGCGCGAGGGGATTCCGCGCGTCAGGACCATCGACGAGGACGCCGCCTGGACGTCGGCGCTCTACCAGGAGCTGTGGTACGGGCGCCACGGGAGGCCGACGCCGCCGCCCGAGCCGTGATAGCGCGGGGCGGCTGGCGGCGCGCCGGACGGGCCTGCTATAGTCGGCGCTGGTGCGAGGGGCATTGACACGGGCTCAGAGGAGCGTCCCGCCCCGGGACTGGCTGGGCGTTGTCCAGGCGGCGGCGCTGGGCCTGGTGCTGGCTGCATACGCGTTGATCTGTTCGTCGTTGTCGAACAGGGCGCACTCGACCGATTTCATTAGGTTCTTCTCATCGGCGCAGCTGCTGCGCGCCGGCGAGAGCCTCTACACGCCGCCGCGGATCGAGGCCATCGACCAGGCGCGCTCAACCCATGGCGCCGCGAGCCAGACGCTCCATCCGAACCTGAACACGCCGGTGCTGGCGCTGCTGGTCGTGCCCCTCACGTTCGCCGGCCCCGCGCAGGGCTACGCGATCTGGACGGCGCTCTCGCTCGTGGCGGGGCTGTGCGCCTGCGCCCTGGTGTGGCGTGGCCTCCGCCCCCCCGGCCAGGGCGCCTCCGGACTGCTCTGGCTGTGGCTCGCTTTCCTCGTCTACTTCCCCACCTATGCGTCGTTCGTGCTGGGGCAGGTCACGGCCGGCCTGTTCCTGCTGCTCGCCGGCGCGTGGCTGGCGGCGCGGAACGGGCGCGACCGGCTGGCCGGGGTGCTCCTGGGCGCGGCGGTGAGCGTGAAGCTGTTCGCCGCGCTCCTGCTGGTGTGCTTCGTCCTTCAGGGGCGATGGCGCGTCGCGGCCTGGTCCATCGGCGCCGGGCTGTGCGCGGCGCTCGCGACGCTGCCGTTTGCGGGGCTCGCGGCGTGGCGCGAATACTTCGGCGTCATCCGCACGGTCACGTGGTTCGGGAACAGCTGGAACGCCTCCTACGCATCGTTCATCACGCGGATCCTGGGGGGGACGGAGAACGCGCCCCTCGTCGACGCGCCGGCGCTCGGACGCGCGATCGTGGCGCTCTGTTCCGCCGTCACGCTCCTGTGGATGGCGCGGCTCACGAGGCTGGCGTCCGTCGAGGCCAAAGGCGAGACCCCCATGGCTCGAGCTGCGGGCTTCGACCTCGGGTACGGGCTGACGCTGGCGGTCATGCTGCTCGTGTCGCCGCTGGGATGGATGTACTACTTCCCGGTCCTGCTGCTTCCCGGCTATGCGGTCTGGCTGCTGACGCGCGGCGGGCGCATGCGGCTGCTCCGGCTGGGGCTCCTCGCCGCCTGGGGGCTGAGCGCCGTGCCCGCCACGATGGTGCAGGCCATGGATGCCAACGAGCCCATCGGCTGGTTCACGAGCAACAGCCGGTACTTCTACGCCCTCGTCGTGTTCGCGGCTGTCCTGGGCGCCGCAGCCGCGCGCGCGCCCGGGCCGAGGGCGGCGCGGGTGGCTCTCACCGCCGATCCGGCACCAGGCGCCGGGGCTACTGGCTGAGGCGGAGGACGGCGCTCCTGACCCTCTGAAAGGCCGAGTTCAACTCGCTCGCGTTGGCCGCCCAGACGTAGATGCCGGTCGGCTGCGCGGGCTGGTACTTGTCGGAGTCGGTCGTGTTGGCGAGCCGCTTCAGGATGTTCTCGCCCAGTTCGCTCGCGCCGTACCCGCAGCCCGAGACCTCTTGTGACTTCAACGCGCTCCCGAGGCCGATGGTGTAGATCGTGATGGCGGCGTTCCCCGACGCACCGCGCGCGGCGTTGGCGATGTTCTCCACCATGTTCCTGGCGGCCTTGTTGAGGTTGCACCAGGTGTTGGTCCACTTGTAGATCGGGTCGGAACCTGACGCCGTGAGCGTCCGGGCGTTGTTGAAACTCGCGAGGGAGACCGTGCCCGTGTAGTCCGTCACCGGCAGATGGGTCACGCGCGACGCGTTGTTGTAGAGGAGTTTCCCGTCGGTCCCGTCGCGCTGGCTGATGGTGAACCACCAGTACGGGGCGTCGTAGCCGCTGGTCTGGACCGAATACAGCCCGACAGGGTTGGGCGTGACGCCCGCCGGGTTCTTGAGCTTGAACGTCCCCGACACGATATTCGGCGCGCCGTCGCTGAAGAAGACAATCGCGCGAAGCGTCGACCGGAGGGCGACAGGGATGGCATCGAGCTCCGCCTTGGCGATTCTCATCGCCTCTTCCGCGTTGGTCGCTCCGCCCATCGACGTGGCGTTGAGGTCGGCAATCACGCTCGACTTGCTGAAGCCCCGGTTCGCGTCCTTGTTGATCGCCTCGCTCAGCACGGCCCCGGAGGCGAAGGTCACCAGCCCGACCCTGTCGCCCCCGGGTCCATCCTGGAAGCCGTTGATGAAGTTCTTCGCCGCGTCTCTCAGCGCGGGGAAGTCCGACCCCAGCGAGCCCGAGCAGTCGAGAACGAGCATCATGTCCAGCGTCTTGACCGTAGCTTCGGCCGAGGCGCCGACCCGGATCGGCAGCTTGAAGAACAGCCGGCTGAAGAACGTCGGAGCGACCGTCGACGCCGAGACCCGGACAGTCCAGGTGCCCTCGACGTTCGTGATGCTGTCGACGCTGAAGGTGGTGCCGCTCGTCCCGCGGATGCCCGTGGGGAAGTTCGCGGCGAAGAAGCTGTTGGCCGCAGCCCTGGCGTTGGCCCTCCGCGTGGCGTCGTCGGCCCCGATCTTCACGGCTTTTCCCGCGGCCAGGGACGCGGCGTCGACGGCGGAGTTGAGCTTCGCCTTGACGGCATAGGCCATCCCCAGGTCGATGGTCAGCGCGGACAGCGCGAGCAGGGCCACCAGGGTGAGGGCGGTCATGATCAGGACCTGTCCGCCTGAGCGCTTCAGCGTCGGTATGGATGCCATGGCGATTCCTCGGCGGCCTCAACGGGGCGTCAGAAGATCGAGATGGAGCTCAGCGTCGGCTCGTAGCGGCGGCCGAGGAAGATGCTCGTGTACCGATAGTAGACCTCGACAGCGTAGGCCGTCTGGCCCGCGGCAAGCGTTATGCCTCCCAGGTTCTGCGCCGACGGGCTTCGGGGCGGCTTCGGGTTGGCTGCGCTCCTGTTCCACGCGAGCGATCGGGTGATGGCGTTCCGGTTGTTGACCCGCTCGACCTTGTAGATGTACATCATCCCCTTGTTCACCATGTCGAGCGGCTGCGCCGTCTTGCCAATCAGGTCCAGGACGTTCTGGAAATCGATGTCTTCATCGCCGGACAGGTTCTGGTTCGCCCGCGCGATGAGGTTGGCGCCTTCCCGGCTCATGTTCGTGATGACGCTCTGGGCGTGGATGGCCCGCGAGTAGTCGTACACCCCGGACATCAGGATCACGAGCAGCATCAGCGTGATGGCCATCTCGATGAGCGCCTGGCCGCGCTCGTCGGGCGCGCGGCGGATGCGACGGGTGAGGCGTGCTCGCATGGCTACCTCTGCGGCTCGTTGACAACGGTGGCCTTGACCGTGAAGGTGTACCGCCCGTTGGCGAAGAACGGCTTCAGGAACGGCGACATGACCGGCCAGGCGTAAGTGAGGCTCACGGTAATCGGCATCTGCGGCGTGCCGCAGCTGCCGTCGTTGATCGGGACCCCGTTGATGTCGCCGTACGCCCCCAGCGTCTGGCGGCTGATGGTCGGCGTCTTCGTGCCGTTGACGTTCTTGTCGTAGTACCCCATCGACTGCGTCTTGATGTTGGCGATGATGGCCGCGCGGCAATTGGGGCCGGGGTTCACGATGGCCATGCGGGATCCCGCCCTGACGGCATGCTGCATCGTCTGGTTGACGTAGAACATCATGGCGAAGTCGATGATGGCGAACAGGGTCGTGAAAAAGACGACCGCGACCACGGCGAACTCAACCAGCGTCTGTCCGTTGTCTCGCCTGCGCATCGGGCTACCTCGTGGGCGGCACTCCTCCCCGTGGAACTCAAGCAAGAATCCTGCCTGACGCCGCGGCACGCAGCGCGATCCGAGCTGCTATGGCGGCCGGTCGCGAGGCTCGCGGCGAAGGCCGGATCCGTCGTATCAAGTCCTTTGTTTCCATACTCTTATCGGGCGATTCAGCAGCACGGCGTAGACGGCGCATCCAGCCGCAGCGCCCGGCCGCGGGCGGCGTTTCAACATTTGTCCCTTCTACGGCAGACTTGTCTCCGCTCTCTGCCAGAATCCGCGGGGCATCTGCCCCCGGATGCTGCATCCGCTGGAGGCAGACGCCTCCGCGATGCCGCGTCACGGGCCTGGGAAACACCGCGGGCCGGTCCACGGGTCCGGTTGAGTATACGCCCCCTCCGCTCTTGCGAGGACGATGGAGCTGGCGCCCCGGAAGATCGCCACCCACCCGTCGCGCTCGAGCAGGCCGACGACCGGCAGCCGGTGCGGCAGCCAGATGTAGTCGGCCCCCAGCTGCCGCGCGTATTCCGCGTTCGGCGACTTCGAGTAGAACCGCCGGTGCGCCTGCTGCACGGCCTCCGAGTACACGGTTTCGCGCCTGCCGTCGTACGACACGCGCACCCTCGGCGCAAGGTGCCAGATGGCTATCTCGCCGTAGTCGAAATACGTGAGCAATCGTCCGCGTATCGGGTTGTCGCGGAGAAACTGCACCGCTTGCGCCTCGGGCGCCCATTGCTCGTCGGGCCCCGGCAGGGCGAGGGTCACGCAGCCAATCCGTCCCTGGATGGCGGCGGCGATGGCCGCGAGTCCCGCCAGGCAGAGCGCGCCCACGGCGAGGAGGTCGCGCGCCGTCGGCGCGCGCGACAGCGGCAGGCGGGCGGGGCCTCGGCCGGCGAAGCAGGGCGCCAGGAGCAGCACGTTGGTCAGCGCGAAGAAACCGCCGAGCCTGCTCACCCTGAACGCTGCGACGCCGACAAGGATGGCGGGTACGAGCAGGGGCAGTGCGGCGCGCCGGCCCAGATGCCAAGCGATCGCCACGAGCGAGGCGGCCGCCGCCCATGCCGCCAGGAACGCCGCGTCGGCGCTCGCCGGCTGCCACTCGGTGATGTCCGCGCGTCCGAAGCCGACGGTCTCCCACAGAAACCGCCACAAGCCGGTCCCGTACGGTGTCACGAGCGTTCCTGCCAGAGCCAGGATCACCGATCCAGCCGCCCACGCCGGCGGCACGCGGCCGGCGACGGCGGCGCAGGCTCCCCACGCCGCCAGCACGCCAATCCCGACAATCCATCCCCCGTGCGCGTTGGCCCAGGCCGCGAAGAGCAGCGGCATCCAGAGCAGCGCACGGCAGCGGCCGCGCCAGGCCTCGTTCAGCAGCGCGAGCAGCACGACGTAGAGCAGCATCGAGACGAGCTGAGGCCGGACGGTCAGCATCAGGCCGTAGGCGCCCACGGCGCCTGCGACGACCAGGCCCGCGACGGCCGGCGGATGCACGCCGGCCCGCCTGAGGGCGCGCCAGAGGATGGCGAACGCCACGGCGGCGATGACGAGCTTGAGGCCCACCAGCCCGGCGCTTCCCCCGAGCCCGTACGCCGCAGCCATGATCGCTTCCGACAGCCATTCATGGTTGATCCAGGGCCGGTCGCTCGTGAAGGAGTACGGATCGGCGCGCGGGATCGCGCGCGCCGCCAGGATGTCCTGGCCGAAGCGCACGTGCCCCCACAGGTCCGGGTCGGCCGCGGTCCCGGACCACGCGAACGCGAGGACGGCGGCGACCATCACGGCGAGCAGCACACCCGGGAGTCGCGCGGCTTTCACCTGCGGTATCGACATGAGGCTCCATCCTCCTGGGTCGGCGGCTCAGCCGGGGCCGCAGCCTCGGCCCCCATTGCGTCACCATCCCCCGTCGCGCCGTGTCATCGCGCTGGCGCGAAGTACCCCTTGCGGCTGGTGATGCGAATGCCGGCCGAGCGCGCGCGGATCTCGACGCTGCGCCACTTGCCGTCGCGCGCGGAGTTGGTCGACGTGTACCCGACGACGTAGCGGTGGCGGAGGTTCTCGATCACGCGCTGGAACTCCGCGGTGAGATCGGCCTGCTCCTGCGGGAAGTAGGCCTGGCCGCCCGAGAACGTCGCCAGCAGGTTCAGGCGATCCGGATCGATCTTCGTGCCGAGTCCCACGGGGAACATGGTCACGTCCTGGTCCTGCAGCAGGCGGAGCACGCTCTCCCACGTCCTGACGCTGCCCGGCCCGGTGCCTGGGTTGTCCTCGTCGCGGCCGTCGGTGAGGACGACCACCGCGCGCCTGCCCTTGAGGCCTTTGAGCATGAGCAGCGCGTCGCACAGGGCGTCGTAGAGGGCTGTTCCGCCCTCGGCCCGGTAGCCGGCGAGCGTGTCGATGGTGTTCGCGCGGTTCGTCGTGATCGCGTGCGCGAGGTTCACCTTGTCGGCGAAGGTCAGCACGCCCAGGCTGTCCTCGGGACGCAGGGCCTCGACGAAGCTCGCCGCGGCCGCCACCACCTGCTCGCTCGCGCGCCTCATGCTGCCGCTCGAGTCGAGCGCCAGCACGATCGACACCGGGGCGGTCGCCTCCTGGAAGGTCTCAACCTTCTGCTCGACGCCGTCCTCGATCACGACGAGGTCCTCTCTCGAGATCTCGAGGTACCGGCTGTGGGTGTCGAGCGCCGTGAACTCGAGCACGGGGCGCACCGGCGGCGGTTTCGGCGCGAAATAGCCGCTGCGCGCCTTCACCAGGTACTCCTCCGGGTACGTCCGAAGCGTGATGGCGCGCCACGTGCCGTCGCGTTTCTGGTTGCTCGGCGTGTACGTCACCAGGTAGCGCAACTGCGCGTCGCTGGCCAGCACGTCGTACACGCCGGGCAGGTCGATCGGGCGCGCCGGGAAGAACGCCCGGCCGCCGGTGCCGGCGGCAATCGCCTTCAGCTCGTCGTGGCCCTTCAGCGAGATGCCGGCCACGCCGCCGATGCCGACCGTGTACACCGTGACGCCGGCTTCTTTCAGCGCCGCCACCGCCTCCTCGAGCGACGACTCGCTGTGCTCGTCGTACGCGTCGGTGATCAGGACGATGACCCGGCGGCCCTCGATCCCCTCGAAGCGGCCGGCGATGGCGATCATCGAGTCCCTCATGGCGGTCCCGCCCCTGGCGTCGATGGCGGCAACGGCCTCGTTGATGGTCCGCGGATCGTTGGTGGGGCCGGTGATCGCCCGCAGTCGCCGCGAGAACGGCGCCACCAGGACGTGGTCCTTCGGCCGCAGGTACGCCACCAGGCGCGCGGCCGCCGCGCGGACGAAATCCATGTTCCGCCCCATGCTCTGGCTGCTGTCCACGAGCAGGGCGAAGGTGGTGGGCACGGTTTCCTGCGCCACCATGTCGGGCTTCTGGCGCACGCCGTCCTCCTCGAGGACGAACTCGGGCGCGGTCAGGCCCCTGACCATGCGGCCGTTCTTCTCGTACACGCCGGCCTCGACCAGCACGCTCGTGATCTCGGCCAGCTCGGTGATGACGTAGGGCTCGAGGACGATCCGGTCTCTGCCGATGCCGCCGCCGGTGTCTTCGGCCTCGACGAGGATTTCGCGCCGCTGGAACGGGTTGTCGTCGGTCCATTCAACGGCGTACGGCGGGCCGGCGGTCACCGTGCCGACCAGGGCGCCGTCCACCCAGAAGCGCACGGCGCTCACGGACCGGCCCGACTGGGCCCGCACCTGGCCAACGATGCGCACCGTGCCCGGCTCGCCCATGCGGCCGAGCGGCGAGGTGATTCTGACGGAAACGGCGGAAGAGGACTGGGCCCAAGCCGCTACCGGCGCCAGCAGGATCGCGAGCACGCACGGGAGCGCGCTCCGCGGGCGCGCGCGCTCACGCCGGCGCCGCCTGGCCTCCTCGACCTCCACGCGGGATCGGCCGCCTCGGTTGCCGTCATGCGCCGTCATCCATCCACGTCTCAGGCGTACTCCGCCAGCAGCTCCCGGTCGTCCACGAAGTAGCTCTCGCACGCGGCCAGGAGCAGATCCATCGTCAGCGCGCGCGGCCGGCCCCAGTACTCGGCCCGCGCCAGCGCCTGATCGATCAGCGCCGCCGGATGGCACCCCCGCAGGGGGATCATGCGGGGCCGGAAGTACTCCACCAGCAGCCGCTCCGCCAGCGCCCGGTCGAATTCGAGCGACTGCTGCGCGCAGTAGTTGCCGAAGATCTGGATGAAATCCGCGTGCGTGGGGCTCTCGGCGAAGACCTTGTACTGGATGCGTCGGAGAAACGCCTCGTCCACCAGTTCGGCGGGCTTGAGGTTCGTGGCGAAGACCACCAGCACGACGAACGGCAGCTCGAACTTCT
Organism: Acidobacteriota bacterium; assembly: GCA_029562975.1. Classification (GTDB taxonomy): domain Bacteria; phylum Acidobacteriota; class Vicinamibacteria; order Vicinamibacterales; family JAKQTR01; genus JAKQTR01. The sequence goes on from JAKQTR010000043.1 coordinate 257,551, forward strand.
GCCCGGTCTGGAGGGTCAGGTAGTCGACGCGGCTCTCGAGCGGCACGATCCAGCGGTTCAGCAGATCGCGCGCGGAGCAGTGCTGCCGGCCGAAATCGTCGATGACGAGCACGCCGCCGTTGGCGAGGGCCTGGAGGGGGGCGCGGTAGAAGCCCGACACGGAGTCGAAGCTCAGGTCGAGGGAGTCGAGCGTCAGTTCCCCTCCCGCCGTGATCGACGGGCGCCGGCACCGCACCCACCGCGCGTCGGGGATGTAGTCGCGATCGAGCGGGCCGGCGTCCTCCTCAGCGGGGCTTTCGGGCAGCGCCTCGTGGTTCACGGGATCGTAGAAGCGGATGATGGCGCCCTCGACGACCAGGGCGTGCGGCACCGCGATCTCCCCGCAGAGCAGGTTCCGGATGCACTGCGAGATCACGGTCTTGCCGTTTCCGGGCGGGCCGTAGACAAACAGCGACCGCCCGGCGCGGATCGCCGGTCCGAGCTGGTCGAGCACGCTGTCGCTCAGCACCAGCGTCCGGAACGCCTCCCGCACGCGCTCCGGCGAGACGTCGTTGACGACGCTCCGGGAGAAACGCTCGAGGTAGCGGCGGTACTGATCGAGCGGCACCGGCGCCACGCCGACGTAGCGGTTGTGCGCGAGGAAGAGCGCCGCGCGCTCGCGTCCGGCGTCGGTAATCCGGTACTTGTAGCCCGCCCCGCCGATCGCCGCCCCGGCGACGACCTCCACGTGGTGCTGCCACTTCAGGTCGTCCAGGCTCGGCTCGAGCACGGGAAACCGGAGGCCCAGGCGCGCGGCCAGCTCCAGGCCGGTCAGCGTGCCCGCCAGGTGCAGCGTCTTCAGCACCAGCTGCGTCAGGAGATCGACGTTCAGTCCCGATTCCGCGACGTCGCGCGGAGCTGCGGGCACCGGCACCGCCGTCATGTCAACGACGCTCATGGGACCTCCCCCATTTCGGGCGCAGCGGGGGCGAAGCGCGCGCGGGCGTGGCCAGGAACGCCCGCGCGCACGCAGGCCATGGCCGGCACGATCTCGCCGGCGCCGGTCGGCGCACTTGCGCGGCTGGCGAGGGCCGCGGCGAGATCAACCGGGTACCGCTCCGCCGTCCTGGCGCCGCCGGGCGCCGCCGGGGCCGAGGGCCGGATGCGCGTGCGCAGATGCTCGGCGCCGCGCCCGGCCAGCATCGTCTCCGAAAGCAGGCCGAGACACGCCTGCTTCACCTGAAGGACGCCCTGGGCAAGGCGCCCGCCCTGCTACTTGCCGGAGGACTCGCCCCGGAGCCGCGCGCGGCGTCGGCCAATGTAGAGGACCAGCACCACCGCTGCCACGGCCAAGAGGATCCACTCCGTCATCGGTCTGCACTCCTTCCGCCGGGAACACCGGCTGCTTGTCGCCAATCGCGCGCCCTAGTCGGGGAAGTTCCGGAGGAACTGAATCACCGCCGGGCCGAGCACCACCACGTACAGCGCGGGAAACAGGAAGAACACGAGGGGGAACACCAGCTTGACGCCCACCTTCGCGGCCATCTCCTCGGCGGCCTGCCGCCGCTTCAGGCGCATGTCGTCGGCCATGGTCCGCAGGGTCTGCGCCACGCTCGTGCCGAAGCGGTCCGTCTGGACGAGCATCGCGACCAGGGCCCTGACGTCCTCCACCCTGGTCCGCTGGGCGAGGTTCCTGAACGCCTCGAGCCGGGCCATGCCGGCGCGCGTTTCCGTGCTGAGAATACGAAGCTCTTCCGCGAGCGCCGGATAGGCGATGCCCAGTTCCTCGCTGGCCTTGATTACCGCCTGGTCGAGGCTGCTGCCGGCTTCCAGGCACACGATGAGGAGGTCGAGCAGGTCCGGCAGGCCGTTGCGGATCTGCTTCCGGCGGGCGCCGATCATGGAGTCGAGGACGAACCCGGGCGCGATGTAGCCGAGGGCGCCTGCGAAGAGCGCCGCGACCCAGCCCGCGCGGTCGCTCAGTCCCAAGAACGAGAAGACGCCCACGACGGCCAGCACCGGCAGCGCGATCTCGGCGCCCCCGAAGGCGACGGCCGCGAGCGGCGACTTGATGCCGGCGGCGGCGAGGCGTTGCTCCAGGCCCGACATGTCCTGCGCGGACTTCGGCAGGAGCCTGGACCAGCGGGCGAGCTTGGGATCCCGCTCTGACGTGAGCGGCCCTTGCAGCAGGACCTCGGTCCTGGCCCGCGACGGCAGGATCGCGTCGAGGCGGCGCTGCGCGGCGGACTGCTTCGACAGGATCGCGGACGCCGCCAGGCCCGCGAGCAGGGCCACGGACACGAACACGGCGCCGAGCGCGACAGCGAATTCTACGGGCATTGCGGCCCTCGCCCTTCGTGCGTGCGCGCCCCGGGACTGCGTCCGCCGTCTCCAGCCTGCTTGAGCCGGAGCGAGGGCCCCCAGCCGGCGCGAGTTCCGGGGCTAGTAGTCGACATTGACGATCTTCCTGATGACCAGCGCGCCGACGACCTGGAAGACGACGGCTCCCACGATCATCTGGATCCCGAGCCGTTCGTCGAGCATCGCGGCGAAGTGTTTCGGGTTGATGATGCTGAAGACGACGGCGAGCGCCGGAGGCAGCCCCATCAGGATCCACCCGGTGACCCGGCCGTGGGCGCTCCTGACCTGCACCTGGCGCTTGACCATGAAGCGGTCGCGGATGACGGAGGCGAGGTTGGTGAGGACCTCCGTGAGATTGCCCCCGGACTCGCGCTGCGTCAGGATGGCCGTCACGAAGAACTTGGCCGCGAGCAGCGGGACCCGCTCGCCGAACGAGCGCAGGGCCTCGGGGAGCGGCATGCCGAAGTTCTGCTGGTCGTGCAGCAGCTTGAATTCGGCGGCGATCGGCTCCGGCAGCTCGTCGGCCACCATGCCGAGGGCGGCGGCGAAGGTGTGGCCGGCGCGCAGCGCGCGGGTCATGAGGTCGAGCGCCTCGGGAAACAGCTCCTCGAATCGGCGCACGCGCCGCGCGCCCTTGTACCGCAGGAACAGCACCGGCGCGGCGGCCAGGCACGCGCCCAGCACGAGCCCGACCTGCAGCGAGCCCGACCAGGTCTGGCCGACCAGCAGGCCCAGCATGAAGAGGCATCCTGCCGACAGCAGCACGACGCCGACGGTCGTCTTGAGGCCCGACTGATCGATCAGCCGGACGATCGGGCCCGTGAGGTTCATGCGGCGCGCGAGCAGCTGCTCGAGGGCCGGCAGGCTGCTCAGGCGCCGGGCCTCGCTCTGCACGCTGGACGAGACGCGGGCGCCCGCCTTCGCCGCGCCCAGGCGCCGGCGGAGCGCCAGCTCGGCTGCCCGAGCGGGGCGCTCGATCAGCGCCCAATAGGTCCCGAGCACGATCACGACGACGAGTGCGAACGTCAGCGCGGCAAACGCCACCACAGCCCTCCGGGGTCAGGTGATGTTCTTCACGTGCTCGAACATGTCCGCCGGCAGGACGTGGCCGGCGGTCGTCAGGCGCTCGCTCATCTTGGGCCTGATGCCGGTGGCCCGGAACCTGCCGCAGACCCTTCCCTGCTGGTTGATCCCCAGGCGCTCGAAGACGAAGATGTCCTGCATCGAGATCACCTCGCCCTCCATGCCGGTGAGCTCGGTGACCGATGTCACCTTGCGGGTGCCGTCGGCCATGCGGCTCATGTGCACGACGAGGTTCACGGCCGAGGCCACCTGCTGGCGGATCGCCCGCTCGGGGATGTTCAGGTTGGCCATGGCGACCATGGTGTCGAGGCGGTACAGCGCGTCGCGGGCGCTGTTGGCGTGGATGGTGGTCAGGCTGCCGTCGTGGCCGGTGTTCATGGCCTGCAGCATGTCCAGCGCTTCATCGCCGCGCACCTCGCCCACGATGATGCGGTCCGGCCGCATGCGGAGGGCGTTGATCACCAGTTGCCGCTGCCTGATCGCGCCTTTGCCCTCGATGTTGGGCGGCCGCGTCTCGAGGCGCACCACGTGGCGCTGCCGCAGGACGAGCTCGGCGGCGTCTTCGACGGTGACGATACGCTCCCTGTCCGAGATGAAGCCGGAGAGCACGTTGAGCAGCGTCGTTTTCCCCGCGCCCGTGCCGCCCGAGACGATGACGTTGGTCCGGCAGGCGACGGCGGCGCGGATGAAGTCCAGCATCGGCTGGGTCAGCGAGTCGCGCTCCACGAGGTCCTGGGCGCCGAGGCGATCGGTGCGGAACCGCCGGATCGACAGCGCGGGGCCGTCCAGCGCCAGCGGCGGGATGATGGCGTTCACGCGGGAGCCGTCCGCGAGCCTCGCGTCCACCATGGGGCTCGATTCGTCGATGCGGCGGCCCACCGAGCTGACAATGCGCTCGATGATCCGCATCAGGTGCTGGTCGTCCTTGAACACCACGTCGACCGGCTCCAGCACGCCGTGGCGCTCGACGTACACCTGGTCGAACCGGTTCACGAGGATGTCCGACACCTCCTGGTCCGCGAACAGCTCCTCGAGCGGGCCCAGGCCGAACAGCTCGTTGAGGACGTCGCCGATGAGCGACTGCCGCTCGAAGAGGCTGAGGGGGACCTGATCGCTCTCGGCGTCCAGCATCCCCATGATGACGCCGCGGATCTCGGGCTCGGCTTCGTTCCGGCTGACCCTGGTGAGCCGCTCCAGATTGAGGCGGCTCAGCAGCCCCTGGTGCACCCGGCTTTTCAGCTCCTGGTACTGCGGGTGGCGCGTATCGACGCGGGGCACCGCGGGTGGGACAGGTGTCATGGTCTGCCTCTGTCGGCGCTCACGAGCGGCCCGTCAGGCGGCCGAAGATGCTCCGGCCGCCCCTCTGCGGCTCCTCGGCCGGCAGGTCCGCCAGTTCGCGCGCAAGCTCCTTGAGCGCCCCGGCGAGGCCTGTCTGATCGCTCAGCGCGAGCGGCCGTCCCGTATTGAGGGCTTCAAGCGCCACGCGGTAGTCGGACGGCAGGAGGTGGCGGATCTTCGAGCCGACCACGCGCTCGATGTCCTCCTGGCCGATGCCGGCGTTCGGATCGTACCGGCTGATGGCCAGCACGACGCGGTCCTTGCCGTAGCGCCTGTTCAGGGTCTCGGCCATCCGGCTCGCGCCCCGCACGGTGGCCAGCTCCTGGTTGGCGATCACCAGGATCTTCTTCACCGGGTCGAGGCCGTCAAGCACGGCAGGGTCCGTGCGGCACAGATCCAGCACCACGTAGCGGTAGTGGCGGGCGGCGGAGTCGACGAGCGCGCGCACCCGGCCGGCGTCCACCAGCAGGCCCAGGGCGCGATCGGGCGAGGCCAGCAGCTCCGGGCCCGCCTTCGTCTTGACGCAGAGGCTCTTCAGGAACGCGGCGTCGAGCCGGTGCGTGTTCTCCAGCGCATCGGCGACCGAGAACCTCGGCTCGGCGGCCAGGTAGATGGCGGCATCGCCGTACGCCAGGTGCAGGTCCACCAGCAGCACGCTGCCCGCCCGCAGGCGGGACAGCTCGGTGGCCACGTTGACGGCGGCCGTCGTCGTGCCCACACCGCCCTTCGCGCCGAGGAACGCGAACACGTCACCCACCGGCCCGGCGTCCCGGGACGCGGCGATGCGGCCGAGCGCGGCGTCGAGATCGTCCCCCGCGAGGGGATCCTGCAGGCACTCGCTGACGCCGGCCCGCATCGCCTCGAGCATGAGGGCCGGGTCGAGCGCCGACACCAGCAGCAGAATCGGGACCGCCGGGTGCTGCCGGCGGAACGCGTCCAGGCCGGCGGGGAGCGTCCGCTGCGCCTCCCCCCGCAAGTCGAGCATGACGACGTCGGCCACCGCCGACGCCTGCTGCGCTTTGGCCGAGAGGTCCCGCTCGCTCCACGTCAGGACGGTCAGGCCCCTCGCGCGCAGCAGTTGCTCGACTTGCCGGTCCCCGGCTCCGACAAACGCGATGTGCCGCTGCAACGCTCTTCTACTCCCTCGGTCCCTTCTTGATCACGGTCGCCGGCGGGAGGGCGGGCGCGTCGGCCGGCCCGCCTCCGCCCTCTAGCGGCAATCCTACACCCGGACTCCTCAGGAAGCGGGCCGGCATCGTCGGAAGGGCCGGGACCTCGTCGGGATCGAGCGGCCGGACCAGCTGCGGGGTGATGAGCACCATCAGCTCGGTCTGCTCCTTGCTGTCCGCCCTGCTCCTGAACAGGTTGCCGATGATCGGGATGCTGCCGAGAATCGGGATCTTCGACGCGTTGTCCTGCGTCATGTTCTGCAGCAGGCCCGCGATGGCGAACGACTGCCCGTCGCGCAGCTCGACGTCGGTTTCCGCGCGGCGCGTGATGAGCGAGGGGATCCGGAATCCCTGCAGCGTGATGCCGTTGTTGAAGTCCAGGCTGCTCACTTCCGGCTTGACCTTGAGGCGGATCATGTCGCCCGCAATCGTGGGCGTGAAGGTCAGCCGCACGCCGAACTCCTTCCACTCGATCGTCACCGCGTTGGTCAGGCCCTGCACGACGGGAACGGGGAACTCGCCGCCGGCCAGAAAGCTGGCCTCCTGCCCGTTGTACGCGATGAGGTTCGGCTCGGCCAGGCTCTGGAAGTAGCCGTGGGTCTGGAGGGCCTTGATCACGGCGCCGATGTTGTACTTCGTGTTGAGGACGAAGAGGTTCAGGAAGTCGCTGAAGGTGGTGGTAGCCCCGTCGAAGACGGGCGCGCTGAACTGCTGGGTCGCGATGCGCGCGGCATAGTCGTTCTGCGAGTTGGCGCCCATGAACCAGCTCGCGCCGAGCTCCTGGACGGCCCGCCGGTTCACCTCCGCGAAGCGCACCTGCAGCATCACCTGCTGGCTGCCTGGCGGGCCGGGAAGCTGCAGCAGGTTGATCACCTTCACCTTCGATGCGCTCGCCTGGGCGATCTCGCCGGCCCTGAGCATCACGCTGGTGCTCGAGACGCGGCCCGAGAGAATCAGCGCCTCCTCGTTGAGCGTCGCGTTGATGTCCTCTCCGGGGAACAGCGCCTGCAGTCTCTGCTGCAGCGTGCTCACGCCCAGCTCGACGACGACGTCGTACTGCGCGCGGCGTGCGGCGCCCCAGATGATCAGGCTCACCGTGCCGGCGCTCTTGCCGTCAATCAGCACCTCGCGCGGCTGGACGACGACCGCGTCGGCCACGGCCGGGTTGGTCACCGCGATGCGGGTGATGTCGAAGTCCGTCGAGAGCACCGTCGAGCGGCCGGCGGCCAGTACCACGCGCTCGATGTCCGCCGCGGGAGCCGGCGCGGTCGGCGCCTGCGCGCCGGCGACGCCGGCGGCGAGGCACAACGCGGCGAGCGGCGCGAAGAGCCTGTGAGCGATCACTTCTTCACCTCCTCCGTCGTGCGTTTCGCGCCTCGAATCGCCTCCACCGTATAGGGAGGCGGCGGAGGCGGCGGAGGCGGCGGGGGCGGGGCCGCCACGACCATCCTCCGGCCCGCGAACGACGCCTCGACGGGCGGAGGCGAAGGCGGCCCGACCAGCGAGGCCAGGCGCACGCCGGCGGTCGTCGTCGGCGCGATGTCGAGAGGGTTCCGGAGCACGAGGAGAATCTGGCCTTCGCCCGACGCAAGCGTCACGCGTTCGGCGTCCTCGGGCGTGGTGAGCAGCGTCACCACGGTCGTGGGAATGGGCTTGCCGTCCTTGGCTTCCTCCTGGTCGACGCGCGTGCCGGCCGCCAGCACCTGGAGGTTGCTGACCACCGTGCGGGTGATCGACGAGTCGCCCGCGTTGACGGTGGCCACCACATCCACGCGCGATCCGGGGACGACGAAGCCCGCCACGCCGATGACATCGTTCACCCTCACCGAGACCGCGCGCATGCCCAGAGGAATCGTGGGCGCCAGGCCGGCGCCCGCTTCCCGCGGCGCCAGCTTCGCGGTCGTGACCGGTTCGTTCTCGAGGACCGCCGCGAGCAGGCCGCGCCCGGCGACATCGTCGATGGCGGCAAATGCGCCCGCCACCATGCTCTTCGACGGCCAGGCCGCCAGCTTCACGTCACCCGGGCCGATCAGCGCTCCGACCGGCAGCGCCTTCGCGGCCACGACCACGGGCTGACTGGCCACCTCGACCTCGCGGGCGGGGATGCGCTGGATGCCCTGGTACACCGCGTAGCTGGCGATTCCCGCCATCGCGATCGCCACGAGCAGCACGAGCAGGACGCGGACACCCCGGTTCATACGCCACTCCTCACGTCAGTCAGCCGGCGCGACCGCGTACATGGCGGAGGCCGCCTCGCGGGCGGCCGGTCCGGATGGTGCGCGATCTCCTAGCTCATCCACAACGTCACCAGCGCGCCTGCCGCGAGCGGCAGCGCGTAAGGCAGCCTCGGGCTCGCGGTGTCCCGGAGGGTCAGGCCCTCGACCGGCTGCACGCCGGCAATGCTCCACACGCGAAGAATCTTCCCGACGTTCCTCATGGCCGTCGACGCGTAGCCCCGGGAGAGCGCCACAACCAGGGCCATGACGCCGCCCGCGACGGCCCCGTAGAGCGCCGTCCAGAGGGCCCCTGCCGGGCCCAGCCACGCGCCGATGGCCGCCAGCAGTTTCACGTCACCGGCCGCCATGCCCCCGAGCGCAAACAGCGGAAAGAACAAGGCCGCTCCCACCGCCCAGCCGGACGCCGCCAGCAACAGGCCGGGCCACCCGCTCATTGCCGCGTGCATCGCGACGGCAACAACCGCCGCCCCGAGCGTGAGCGCGTTCGGGATGCGCCGGTTCTTCAGGTCGCCAACCACCGCCGCGCTCACCACGGCGATGACCGCAACAGCGGAGACGGGCGGCGGCCAGGTCATGGGCGACATGCAGCGAAGTCGAGTCGAGCACCCGGCGGGGGCCACCCCGCCGGGTGCCTGTCACTCGAACAGCGTATCTCTAGGTCAGCTGCGCCTGCACGTTGCCGAAGTAGACCTGCACACGGTCGCCGACTGCGCGAACCGCCGCGATGGCGATGATCGAGATGAACGCCGCGAGCAGCGCGTACTCGATGATGTCCTGGCCTTCCTCGTCACGGATGAAACGCCGAATCAGGTTCTTCATGGTTGCCTCTCGTCTTTTCGGTTCTCTCAGTAGCGAACAATAGTCTCTCCCGGGGCGCACGCCCCGGGTGTGCACGGCGGCCCAGCCTAAGGGCCGTTGTCCGAGTGGGCCGGCGGCGCCCGGCACTCGCACCTGCCACCCGCGCCGTCCGTCCGGACACCGACGGGCAGTGGCTCTCCCGCATCAGGATGGGCGTGGCCAACGCCCCGTCCGTCGCCGACAATCCTCGCCACGGCGGCCCGAAGGCTCCTGCGCCCGAACCGCCGCGTTCTCAGCAATTCCGCCCCCACGTTGAACGCCGCGCCGGCGCCAGCGACCTGCTGGCACCTGGCCACCCTCACGTCGTCCGCATGCACGAGCCCTGCCAGCGGCACGGCCAGGAGACCGCTGGTGCCTGCCGTGAGGCGCCGATCGCTCTTCAGCAGGCACCCGCCGGAACTCACCTCGACGAGACGAACCGGCACGGAGCGGACCAGCGTCCCCACCGGAATCGCGCTCGCCTGCGAGGGGCCGCGGCTGCGTTCGACGCTCACGGCTCGCTCGCCACCGGGCCGGCGCAGTCGGCCGCGGCCTCCAGAATCGCAAGGCGGCACCGGTGAAGGATGGCCCCCTCGTCCGTGACCGCCGGGCGGCACTCGGCAACCTGCACATGCAAGCGGCGGCCGATCGGCCCCGGCACTTCGAGCGTCAGGCGCTCGTTGCAGGCGCAGGGTTCCGACGCCAGGACCACGACGTCGCTGCCGCTCCACTTCTCGATCGTGACCTCCTCGCGCACGCGCAGGTGGCCCTCCACCGGTTGCGCGAGCAGGTACCTCGAGTGTCTCCGACGTCCCAGCATACTCAGTCCCGGGCTACCTAATGACGCTGACACACCACTAGCAATTTGGATACCCGGCAAGAACACCGTCGTGAAGGGAAAACCGCACTAGATCTTGTGGTTTTGCCCGAACGAGCCTCAAAAAGTCAGGCCGCTGCCAGAACTTTCGGCGTGACTGGGAAGAGATATTAGCCTCTCGCCAGGTCACTGCGCGGCAAGGACATTCGGGGCTCAGTTCGCCGGGAGCCGCAGCCGCAGCCGGTACGGGACGGGCTGGCCGCCCCTTGTCGCCGGCCTGAACTGCCATGCTTTCACCGCGCTCAGCATCATCGCCTGGCGCGCTCCGGCCCCGGCGGAGACGAGCCTCACCGAACTGACGTCGCCTGCGGCCGACACGACGATCTCCACCTCCGGCAACTCCTCGGTCCTCATGCCGGGAGGCGGACCCGCCGGGAGAGTGGGCCGCACCAGCACCGGCGGCACGACGAGCGGGTCCGACGCCGTGTAGACGACCGCCGATGCAGGCAGCGCAGCGCCCGACGACGGATCGCCGGCGCCCGCCTCTGCAGCCCGATGCGGAACCGACGCGGACGGTGGGGCTGCGGCTGTCGGAGCTACAGGAACTGGAGCCGGCGCGCCCTCTGGAACCCCCGGTTCCCCTGGAGCCTGGACGGCGGCCGGAAGCCGGGCGTCGGCCTCGGCTGGGCCGAGGGGCGGCGTCGCGACCGCGGCTTCGGCAGGCGCAGGCGCGGGACTGCTCGCCCGGATGTCCGGCAGCCTCCTCGGCGGCCGCTTGTTCAGCCCGAGCCTCCACTTCAAGACCCGAACCTGCTCACTCGCCTTCGCGGCGACGAAGCGGCCCGCGTTCGAGGCCGCCCGCGACAGGTCGGATACGGCCAGCCGCATCCGCTGGCCGTCAGGCCTTGGCGCCGCCCGGACGGCGAGGGCGACGGCAATGGCAAGCGAGGCGACGGCCACGGAGATCCAGAGCTCCCGGCTCCTCCACCATCGCCAGCGCCACCTGGGCTGCGACGGTTCGAGCAGCGGCGTCGGGACGGCGGCAAGCCCCTTCGACGGCGCCGTCTGAGCGCGGTAGCGCTCGTAGACGCCCTGGATGATCGCTCGACGGTCGGGCCGCTCGAAGAACTCCAGTTCCTTGTGGAGATCGGGCAGGTTCCCCAGCTTCGGCCGAGGCGACAGCTCCTCGAGCGCCAGCAGCTTCAACTGCACCGGCAGCTCGGCTTCGGGCGTCAGGGCCAGCAGGACGAGGCTCGCCCGGTGGACGGGGGAGTGCCCGGCCGGGCCTTCGGCGAGCAGCTCCACTTCGCCGGTCGGCGTGATCGCCACGTGCCGCAGTTCGGGCACGCGAAGGTCGTGAGCCGGTCCGCGGGCCAGGACCACCGCGCACAACTCCTGCACGATCGCGACGCTCTCGAACCAGGTGCGCGGGACGGCGTGCGCGATCAAATCGGCGAGCGTCACGCGCCCGGGACGGCCCGTGGTCCTCGTTTTGGCGCGGGCGACCGGCCCGGCCGTCGTCCGGGCCGCCGACGCGGGCAAGGCATCCTGCTCCGCCGCGGGGGCGCGCGCGCCGCCAATCTCGCGCACGGCGACCACTTCGCCCGGCACGACTTCAGTGCGCTCGAGGAACCCGGCCGCCGCCTCGATGACGGCGTGGGCGCGCCAGGCCCAGGCGATGCGCCAGGGCGGCAGGTTCGAGCGCGTCTTCAACACCGTCCCGTTCCGCGCGACGAAGATCACGTCAATCGGGAAGCGCATCGAGATGGTGTGGATCGCGCTGCACGGCGCCAGGACGAGCACCGCATCCGGCGGCAGCGCGTCGCGGCCGAGCAGCCCCCGTCTGCGGGACGCCGAGTCGAAAGCCGGCTCGACGCGCGCCGCCAGCCGCGAGCCGCTGAGGGCGTTCACGAGTTCGCACTGGCCGGGGCCTCTCCCGATCAGGGGGCCGAGGAAGGTTCGCTTGCTCATAGGCCGCTTCCCGTCGGGTGAGCCGCCCCGCCGCCTTTCGGAGGACCGGCCTCCCGCGCAACACGATCCTTTACGACCGCCCCATCCGCTGCCGCGGGGGTCCGGAACTCGCGGAAGTCCACGACGCAGCCGTGGGTGCCAAGGAAGTTCAAGAAGCGCTTGTAATCGGCGTCCGGCATGCCGAACAGCCGCACGACCGCCCGGTAGTTGCCCCGGGTGGCGGCCAGGCCCCTGCGGACGAGCTCGCGCAGGTCGTGCCGGGTCAGGTCCCGATCGAGAAAGAGGGGGTGGATGTGGTCCCAGAACGAAAAGGACCCGTCGGTAAGCGCCTTGAACAGCTCGTCGGCCCGCTGCCGGCGCCTCTCCCTGGCGGGAAACACCCGCTCGGTCCTGCCGGGCAGCAGGCGCACCGGCAGGTCCTCGATGCCGACAGTGTCCGCGGCGGACATCCAGATGAGGCGCTCGATGACGTTCTGCAGCTCGCGGACGTTGCCGGGCCAGCGGTACCGCTCGAGGGCTCGGATCGCCTCGTCGGTCAGCGTGATCCTCCGCTCGGCCCGAGCGAGCTGGTGTTCGACGAGGGCGCGTATGTCCTCGGGCCGCTCCCGGAGCGCGGGCACGCGGATGTGCACGACGTCGAGGCGGTACATCAGGTCCTCGCGGAAGTGACCCGCCGCGACCGCGGTGGCCAGGTCCTTGTTCGTGGCCGCGATGACGCGCACGTCGACCTGCGTCTTCACCAGGTCGGACCCGACGGGCTGGATCTCCCCGTTCTCGAGGAACCGCAGGAGCATCGCCTGCATCCGCAGGCTCATCTCCGCGACCTCGTCCAGGAAGACCGTGCCGTTGTGCGCCTGCTGGAGGATGCCCGCTTTGTCCCTGTAGGCGTCGGTGAACGCGCCCTTGACGTGGCCGAATATCTGCGACTCGAGCAGGGTCTCCGGCACCCCCGCACAGTTCACCGCGATGTAGGGCTGCGCCGCCCGGCTCGAGTGGAAGTGGATCAGGCGGGCCACGAGGTCCTTGCCGACGCCGCTCTCGCCGGTAATGAGAACCTTGGCATCGCCGGCGGCCACGCGCTCGGCCAGCTCGCAGATGGCGAGCAACGCCGCGCTCCGGCCGATGATGAGCGGCCTGGCAGGCGCCAGAGGCGCCTCCTGGGCAGGGCGCAAGGCCCGGCTCGGCAGCATGGGATGTCCCAAGTGGAGGCTATTCTATCGAATCGGGACCGGCCGATCCACACGCGCGGTCCCACGCGCGGAGTAATAGACGGCGCCCGGGACGACGCCGAACAGCTTCTTCACGCTCGCCGTCATGCCGGTCCAGTGATGGGTCCTGAGCCTGGCCACCGATACGACGAGATCGGACCGCAGCACATCCACGGACAGCAGCCGGGCGTCGCGGCCCATGAACCGGCTCCGGAGGCTCGCCGGCCGCACGGCGTCCTTGTTCAGATCAACGAACGGAATCCGAAGCTCCCTCAGGCAGTCCGACAGGCCGCTTGCCGTGAGGAGACACTCCGCGCCGCGCTGGTGGCCGGGCCCTTCGCCCACGACGACTTCGCGGGCACCCACCGGGAGGAATGCCTCGGCCGCGCCGATCAAGGCCGCCGGATGCGTGTCGATCATCGTACCCGGCTCGGACTCGACGAGGTTCGGTTTCAGCAGCACCCGGCACTCCAGCACGTCGAACCCCAAGTGGTCGAGCCCTCGCGGGATTACGTGGGTTAGTTTGGCACCGGAGTCAGGCGCGGAGAGCAGGGCGACGTAGACCCCTCTTGGAGACGACGAACTGAACAGGCTCTCGCCGTGCCCTCGTGCAAGCCGCTGGAAGCGCGCCCAGAGGCAGCGTGGCGCGGAACTTGCGCCGAGTCCAGCCAGACCACTAGCGCGGCATAGTTGCGGCCTGCCCATCTGCCGAGCGTACAAAGAGCCAACGCACATCATGTCTGGTTGCCCGCGCAAGTTCGTTTAGTCGAGCGGGCGCGCAAGGGGGGCGTTCGATGTCGTTTGCTGGCGAGCCAAGAACTGAGAGATGCACAGAGGACCTACTCTGGGGCTCTCCGATACTACGATTGGCCGCCGGTCGCAGGTTCCGTGTCAGCCTGCTCCCCAGCGTGCCCCGGCTCGCTCGGTGGTCGAGGTCCTGCAGAACGGTGCAGATCACGAACCGGCCCCTCCCGACATAGTCGCCTCACCTCAAGAACCCTGGTCCGGAACTCGAGGGCGCATCGATAGGCACGCTGTCCAGCAGACCAGAAGGAAGCTCAGCCTCGGCTCTCCCGAATAGCACGCAGTCGGGATCCTCAAACAGCCTGCGCCAGCGGCTGTCGTGGCGGACCCGCGCGAGCGCCGGAGCATCGGACGGCATCAACAGGAAGTCGGCGGTTTCCAAACCCAACTGGTCCTGAGCGCCATCGCCGCGTCTGTAGAACTCCAGGTTGGCCCGAACCATCGCGCGTGGGTACAGGGATACGTTGCGGCCATCCATCGACACCTTCACGCGCGGATCAAGTTCCCAGGTGGCGTAACTCCCCCACCAGAGCGGGAGGCAGAGCCTCCCAGTCAGGCCACTTCGCTTGAGAAACTCGACGGCGCCGAATGGAGCTGTCCTTCCCAGAGTCCCTCCAGGAATACCGATGTTCGGCGCGGGGTCCGTCACAACGAGCCAGAGCGTGAGAAGCGCCGGGACGGCGAACACGACGGACACGACGGCCCAGAACCGCCGGAGCGGCTCCGTCGGCGCGGAGTATGCCCCGCCCAATAGCAGGACGAGGACAGGTGAGAGCCAGATGGTCAAAATCGGCACATGGCGAACCGACTGAATGGTCATGAGCACGAGAGGGGCACTTGCCGCGAGCCACTGCCACGAGTGAACCCCCAAGGGAGAGGAACGCCGTTGCCAGGCGAGGGCAGAGATTACGAGGAACACCGTCAGCAGCAGTAGAGTCAACGCCGCAGACCATGGATCACGGGCAAAGCTCAGTGGCATCCACTCGGCGATGTAGCGTCGGTTCGTGTCGTGCGAAAGCTCGGTGAGAAGATACTCCCACAATCGCCAACCCTGCGGATTGAGGAAGCTCGCTGCGAACGCCCCGATGAGCGCGAGCCACAAGTCTCGGCCTGAAGCCAGCGCGCCGCGAACTCCGGCGCCCCGGTTTGCGGCCTGAGCCGCGCTAAGGAGCGCGGCGAGGCCTATCATCCCCAAACCCGCCAGGAAGCCGCCATGGAGGTTGGCCCAAATGGCCGTCGCCGGCACCAGCAGCCAGAGGCGAGTGTGCCCGCCAGCCAGATACCGCAGAACCGTGTCGACGAAGAACGCAAAGAACGCGAACGTATACAACTGCGGCCGGAACAAGAAGAACCTGGGAACCATCCCAAGGGCCAGCAGGTAGATCGGGAGCCAGAGCAACGGCCGGGGTTCGATAGACCTGAGGGTTCTCAGGACGAAGAACGCGGCAACCCCACCCAGCACGCACTTCAGCAGGATCAGACCGAGGGGCCCGGCCGACCAGTAAGCGAGCCAGATCGACACCTGCGAGAGGTACTCGAAATAGATCCAACGGCAGTTCGCACACGTGTACGAGAAGGGGTCCCAGTCCACTGGACCGCCCTGCTGAACAAACAGGCGACCGTAGGACAGATAGCCCCAGAGGTCCGGGTCCGCCCTCCGCATTGCGTACACGCACGCGCCGGCCACGGCCCCCAGCAGCGCGGATGCCGTTCGGTTCCAGGGCCTGTCCATGACTGCAGCGCGCGGACTACCAGCTGACCTGGCAATCAGGAAGGTCCGGGCGGTTGGGACTGTCGGGGGCGGTCGCCCCGCGTGCCCAGGAAGGCAACGGGTCAACTGCGGCGAGCTCTCGGTTGATCAGGAGGACGTCGTAGACCAGAGAGGGGAGCGGTTGCGCGCCGCTGACGCATGAGTGGTCGTTGAAATACGCATGCGCGACGACGAAGAACCTCTTGAGCCGACGCAGCGTGGACTCGAAGTGCACTTCGTCGAACCCGTGGGACTCGACCACGAGTTGATCGATCTTCACGAGAACTTCAGCCGGCGTCTCCAGCAGGACACGCCACTCGGCCCCCTCGATGTCCATTTCCACGGCAAGGCAGACGCCGTGAGCGCCGTTCCGGGCTAGCTGCCGCTCCAGGATGTCAAATGCCCTAAACCGTGCGTCGGTGCCGGTCTGTCCGATGCACTCTGCGTGGAAGACGAGTCTGGCGTTCGGGCAGACCGGTCTGGTGCCGACGAAGCAGTCGTATTCGTGCACCGCCACACCCAGCGCGCGCCCGATATCACAGCCCCAGTCGTCACGGCCGTCGATTCCGTAGGAGTATGCGACGCAAACACCAGTCAAGAGATTCGCGCACATGAGGTACCCGCCGTCGTGAGGGTGGCCGAAGCGTACCAGCGAGTAGTTGGCGAGGGGCACGGGCGGCAGCTCCGCGAAGAGAAGGCGCCGGTTGTGCCGCTGCAAGGCAACTTGGCGACATCACCTACCACGTGCGCGTTGAGCGAAACGGTAATCATCGCGACTATCACGGCGCCAAAATCGACTATCTTCCATCGCGTCATCCGTCCCTCGCGAATGTCGGTCCCGCCGTGGAAGGGCCCTCGCAGTGCGTCCCTATCTCCTCTTCTGTGGCTCCCCTACAATGACGGGTGGGATCCCGGCGTCGGCCACGGTCATACCTCCGTCTCTCCGGAGCTTATCGGCACCTCGAAGGGCGATCGCCACCGCCCGGGTTGTACAGGCTGGGGGTGCTGGCACGGCCTGACCGGGGATACGCTTGAAGGCAGTCACTCGGCGGCTTGAGCAACGACATCCATCAAGATTAGACAATACGCGTAATTGATTTGAGTGTCGATTGCGTGTATTAGCCCTGATGTGACAAAAACTCAGGCCGCGCGAGCCAGCGCGGTCTGGATGCGGGTGTAGAGCTGACGGGTCGGCGCATTGTCGGTCAGGCGGAGGGTGGGCACCCCCTGCGGACGGACCAGCGTCGCGGCGCGGTTG
>JAKQTR010000047.1 GCA_029562975.1 Acidobacteriota bacterium
GCTGGGCGCGCACGACGGCGCCGACGTTGGCCCACGTGGCGCGAACGGCGAGGAGGACGAGGGATGATCGCCCCCCGCGCAGCCGCGCGCCCACGCGGCCAGGACGATGCGACCAGCAGAGCCTCGCAGACGGGCGCCCACGAGGCCCACAGCGGGCCGGAAGAACACGCGCCCCTCGCGCCGACCCTGGGATTCCGCGGCCTTACGCCGCCGCCCAGCTTCGAGCGCTCGAGCACGACGAGCTCACCGCGGCGCGCGCCGGAACACGCAGGCAGCCACGCGCGCCGAGACGGCGCTGCCGAGCCGGGCCTCGCGCGCGTCCACGGCGCCGATCCACGGAAAGCGGCGGTACGGCTCCCCGAGATCGGCTCGTTCGAGGCGCTCGAAGTCCCCGAGAACGCGCGCTGCGCTGGGCGCGAACCGCCGCTTTTCCCTCTTAGCGGCGGTCGGCGCGCGCCCTCGTGGAGCACGCCTACCATGCCGGCCCACGGCGTCGGCACGCCGGCATGGGCCTCCGCATGCCTACAACCTGCCGAAGGGGGGGAGGGGTCCGTTTTTCGTGGCGCCGCGCGCCCGCCCCAGGGTGCCTGGGGCCGTTTCCGAGTGGGTCAGTTTTGGGAAACCGAGCAGCCCCGCGATTCGAAACCGAACGCCGAACAAGAAGCCGAGCACGCGCGCGCGTTCGGTTCTGTTCGGCAAGTGGGTCGCGGGCGCGGCGCGGGCTCAGCAGACGAGCCCCTGGACCGCCCGGAGCAGCTCGTCGTCCGTCGGGAGCGTGTAGATGCTGGTCGTCACCACCGACTTGTGGCGCGCGAACTTCTGCGTGAGCCGGAGGTCCTTCGACTGCCGGTAGACGGCGCTGCAGGCGTGGTGGCGCAGCGTGTGAAACCCCACGTGGCGTTCGAAGCCGGCGCGCTCCTGCCAGACCGCGAAGAGGTGCCGGAGCTGGCGCGCCGAGAGCCGTCGTCCGAGGCGGCTCACGAAGACCGGCGTGGTGGGCGTGATGGTCTCGCCGGCGCGCTTGCGCGTCGCGAGGAGCCGCTCGAGCTTGGCGCGCACGGCGTCGGGCAGCAGCACCTCCTGCGGGACGGGCTCCTTCGCGGAACGCTTGAACACGCGCAGGGCGACGCGACGCTTGGCGCGTCCGGCGTCGTCGAACACGTCGCCGACGTCGAGCGCGAGGAGCTCGTGCTCGCGCAGGCCCGTGCCCATCGCGAGGCTGAAGATGACGTGGTCCCGGAAGCCGTCGACGTGCTGGCCGGTGACCTTGAGC
>JAKQTR010000016.1 GCA_029562975.1 Acidobacteriota bacterium
GACAGGTCCGCGACCACCCGCGTGAGCTTGCCGGTTTCGTCGCGGCGCTGCTGCAACTCCCGGGCTTCACTCGGCGGCATCTCGCCATACGTCTTCTTCCAGCGGTAGCACGTCGGCTCCGAGAGGCCGACCTGGCGGCAGACATCCCCCACGGGCACCCCGCCCGTCGCTGGCTGCAACACGGCGGTGATCTGCTCGACCGAACAGCGCTGCTTCTTCACGGCACATCCTCCTGGCCGTCTGGCCGGATTGTGCCGCAAGACTCACGCTCAATGTGGACCGAATTTCCCCGGGCCCGTCATCTCTTCTCTCTGACGGACATGCATCCCCCTTTACGCTCCTGCTCGACATCGCTCCGCCGCTGGGGATCCCCATGCTCCGAACGCGGAAGAAGGCGGAGGTTGACCAGCCACGCTCGGCCTGCCGCGCTTCCCTAGATGTCACCGTCCTGGAAATGATCTCCCAGCCCCGCCCGGCGCAGCCAATGTCGCACGTAGAACTTGGTCAGGACGTGAGCCACGTATTCCTCCGCGAGTTCCGGCTCATCGATGAAAAATACGGGGATGTCCCATCGCTCCTGGATCGCAAGGTAGCTGCCAACGACGGCGTTCGGGTGTGCCAACGATTCTGTGAATGCCGCGTAACTCGATCGCATCACCCCATAGGATGCCTCGATGACGATCGCCTTTCGCCTGTACTTTGCCATGCGCTGGCACCGCTCCAAGAACGACGCCCGTACGGGAGGCATCACCGAACTCACAGCGTCAGCCGGCGCCTTGCGCTCGATGGTGACCAGGTGTTCCAGACCCTTGACGGAGTAGTCCCCGAGCTTCAGTCTCTTCTGCTCAATGCCATCTATCCACTTGGGGAAGCGCTCGAATCGATACCCGCACCTGCTCTCGCCAGAATCGACCACCAGAACCGGCTTGGGAATACTGATGAGATGCCCCTTCCGCCGCGCGCGAATGATTCCCTTCGGCGGCGGGATATCGTGCCAGTCCTGGTGAGTCAGTTCGAGATCGCTGTCTTCCTCTGCTGAGGCAACTTGCCGAGTACGGGGCTCTCCCTTCTTGGCCATGTTCGCTCCTTCCGCGCAGGCAACCTAGTGCGGCAACAACGCGACGATGAGTATCGTGGGCGGGTAAGCTTCCCAGTCGAGCAGACAGTTCAAGAGGGCCTGCGGCGCGACTATGAGAACGCAGGCGGTCGCACGAACGCACTACGCCTCCCTTCGCCTCGCCTTCCCGTCCGGCTCGCGCACCTTCATCATCGAATACGACCTGAAGTGGCTCGCTTTCATCGCGGCCGCCGACATCATGGCGCCGCTATCCCCGGGGCGGAAGCCCGGAGCTCCATGTGCAAGACACGGGGCTCCATCCGAGAACCGGGCAGTCCCCCCGGGGCGGAAGCCCCGTGGGTCCACCTGCAAACCTCGGGGCTCCATCAGAACAGGCGAGGCGTCCCCGGGGACGGCGCGCCCAGGCCGAGGCGTGAACTGAGCGCGGCCCACTGGCTCGCCGAGAGCCGGAGCTGCCGGAACGTCCGGTTCCGCTGCAGCAGCGCCGCCGGCACGAGGCCAAGCGGCTGCCACAACAGGGTCACCCGGTGCTCCCGGGCCAGCGCATGGATGCGCGGGCTCGGGCGATAACGGCTGTAGTAGGCAAAGGGCTTGCCCGCGCAGAACTTGAACATGGCCTCGAGCCAGCCATAGACGTGGTCCTGGCCGGGCTCGCCCTTGATGGAGAGCAGTGGCTCGATCACGTGGCCGAAGAACGTGTCGGGTCCGGGCCTGGTCTCGCCCCCGCCGGCGGGTCTGAACGTCGGCAGGTCGAGCGTCATCAGGGACCACTCGCGCCTGCGCCTCGTCACGAGCGACTCCCCTGCCTGGGACAGCACCTCCTCAGCCTCGGTTTCGCGCGACGCGCTCCCGACACGGACCGAATCTGGATCGTTCCATCCGCCCGCGGCCCGGCCGGACGGAACGTCGCTGTCCTCCTCGTCGGACCAGTCGATGGCGCCGTTGCGCACGTTCAGCAGGCCCCGCTGCTCCTCGCGCACGTAGATGTGGTCCTGATGCCAGAAGCGGATGGTGGCGCGCACGTCCACGCCATCGGCGAGGCCGGCGGTGAACGGGAAGACACGCGCCTCGCCAGGATCCTGGATGCTCGCCCGGCGGAGCAGGTAGCCGACGAACGACTCCCACTCGGCCTCGTCTGGCGGGTAGGCACCCCAGAAGTACTTCTCGCCGCTCTTCGCGTCGGGCAGGCCTTCGTACTCCGCGCGGTGAGCGTGCCGCAGCAGCTCGTCGGGCGGCTCGAGCACGGCGATCGGGAACCGCGCCGGCCGAAGCGGCTCGAGCGCGATCCACTCGCCATTCAGACGGAACCCGGCGCGCTGGTGCTCAGCATCGACTTCCCAGGTGAGCGCCTCGAGATCGCCGGTCTGCGCGCGTTCGGTGTCTTTCATCGCCAGCGCGTACAGCCGCGACGCGTAGCCCGGCCCGATCACGGCGCTCGCGGCAAGCAGCAACTCGTCGGCCTCGGCGCGCTCGCGGACCCCGGTGCTGAACGCCAGGTTGCGGGCGTAGCGATCGACCCTCGCCACGTCCACGGGCGCATGCGACTCGGGCGCGCCATCCGCTAGGTCGGGCGGCTCCGCTGCGGCGGCGTGCAGCAGGCGCAGGGTCGCCTCGGCATCCGTGAACCCTGCGGGGTCGGCGGCAAACGCCTGGGACATCCACGGCAGGACGCCGGCCAGCCGGTAGAACGCCGGCGGGTCGAGGGCGACGCGCGTCCACTCGCGCCTGGCGACGCGGCCGACGCGCGGCGCGCGAAAGTCGCCGGCCTCGAGCCGCGCCACGAGGCGTGCCCAGTGATACATGCCGCCAATCCAGAGGACGGTGCCGTGGTGGCGCATCAGCACGGCCAGGGCCCTGGCCATGGCCGCTTCCCGCGCCAGGTCGGCGGCGCTGGGCGGCGAGTTCGCCAGGCAGGCGTCGGCCACTTCGTGAAAGGCGCGTCCAACGCGCCCGGCCAGTTCGGCGCCTGGCACATCGATGGACCCGCCATCCGGGCCGTTCGCGCCTGATCGAGTGTCGATGTCCACGAGCGCGACCTCGACGCCATGAGCCCGGGCCAGCCGCCACCCCTCTAGGATCGAGTCGCCAGGCACGAACGGCAGGATGGTCGCCTTGCCGTCCTTGCGCCGCGCGGATCGCACCTCGATGCTGGCGGCGGGCTCGGGCCAGACCGACGCGCCCCACGCCAGCTCCCCGGACAACGATGGCGGCAGCTCCAGCGCAACGACGTCCGGCACCTGCGCCGCGAACACCTCGTGGACGGCCCGGCCGAACACGGGGTCGTGGTGGCGGGACGGCACGGCCGTCAGGTTCCGGAACCGCCGCATGAGGCCGGTGCCGTCACGCATCGGCCTTCTCCAGCACCTGCCTCGCGGCGCACCCGAGCGGATCGTCGACGTCCGAGCGCCTCAGCTTCTCGGCGTAGAGCGCCAGCGCGAGCATGTCGCGCGTCGTGTCGTGCACGCCGCGCTCCACGCGCTGCTTGAGCAGCTCGAACACCGACGCGAGCAGCGCGGCGTCCATCGTCGGGCACTTCTGCCGCAGGATCTGCTCCTGCAGCTCCCACGGCGGGTTCAACACGTCCACGCGCGGCTTGAGCCGGCTCTGGATGTAGCCGGGCAGCTCGTAGACGCTGGCATCCTGGTTCATGGTGACGCACAGGCGGAAGTCGGGGTGCGCGTGGATCTTCACCGAGGCGGCCGCGCTCTCGACGTACCGCCGGTCGTCCATGAGGGGCGCCAGCGAGGCCCACGCGCGCTCGGGCATCCGGTTGCCCTCGTCCAGGACGGCGATGCCGCCGCGGATCATGGCCGACACGAGGCTCGACGCGTGGTAGGAGACGCGCCGGTCGGCCGTCAGGACGGGGGTGACGATCAGGTCCTCCGGCCGCGTGTCCATCGTGCACTGGAAGATGTACGGCGGCCGGCCCAGCCGGTGCGCCACGGCGCACGCCAGCGTCGTCTTGCCGACGCCGGGCTCGCCGATGATGCGCGGCGTGAGCGGCGGCTCCTTCGGCGAGAACCGCAGCCACGCCGCCGCCAGGCGCTGGATGCACGCGTCGAAGTCGATCCACTCCACGTCGTGGTCGTCGGGCGGCGCCAGCACCAGCTCGACGCCGGCAATGGTCACGCTCCCCGCTCCGCCGGCCTCTCTGTCTCTCTCCATCGCACCTCCCACCAACAGACTACCGGAGTGCTGCGACAGCGCAGGTCACGGCAGAATCTGCTCGCCCGAAGCCCGCCGCGGGGCGCAGAAACTGCCAACACCTGCACCGACGAGTTCGTGCGGACCTACGAGTGCCTCTGAGCTCGTCGCATCAGAACCACCCTCCACGGTGCGACCCGCCCTGTCACACCGGTCCCCTATGCTGGCGCAGTGGGGACAATGGCGCCCGATTCACCCGCGGTTGAGAGCGCGCAGGACGTCATCATCCTGCCTCCGGAACACGTCCACCGGGAGTCCCGGGCGATGGTAGTCTCTGCCATACGCGAACGCGCGACGGACGCGGACAACGCCTGCGCGGAGTTCGTCGAGGACTGGCTGCCGGGGTGGGAGCGCGCATGCTCAGCCAACTAGCCGCGGTCTGCCGGAAGGAGCCGACGCGCACGAAGTGGGTGCTCGTGCCTTCCCGGACACTGGGTCACACGCTCGGGGAACGGGCGGCCCGCGAGTCTGGCGGCTGGCTCAACGCCCGGTTCACGACGCCGGAGGACCTCGCCACCGCCACGGCCGCGCCGCACCTGGTAGAGGCGGGCATCAACCCGCTTGGCGAGGAACTCGGCGCGCCGCTCGTGATGCGCCTGCTGCGCGAACTGCCTCCCGCCACGCCGTCCTACTTCCGAAGCCTCGCCGAACACCACACGATGGGCGCGGCGCTCTGGTCCACCATCGCCGAACTGCGGCTGGCGGGACTGGGCTCGGCAGGCCTGAAGGCGGGCGCGTTCGAGAGCCCGGCGAAGCACGCGGAGCTGCAGGCGCTGCTGGCCGCCTACGAGGACTGGCTCCTCCGGGAACGCCGCGCAGACGAGGCGGCCGTCTTCCGGACGGCGCTCGAACACGTCGCCGAGTGCCCGCTCCGCGAGGACGACCTGATTCTCGAGGCGCTGGACACGCCGTGGCCTCCGCTCGTGCGCCGGTTCATCGACGCGCTTCCCGGCGAACACCTCGCGCGCCAGGCGACGGAACTCCCCGGAGTGCCGCTCCCCCGCCGTCTGTCGGCGTTCCCGCGCCACGAGCAGCGGGCCGCGTCCCCGCTGGCGCGGCTGATGGCCCCGCCCGATCCGACGGCGACGAACCTGAAGGCGAAGCCCGGGAAGGCGCAGGCCGCGAAGGCGAACCTAGCCTTCTTCCGCGCGGGAGGACCGGACGCGGAAGTCGAAGAGGTGTTCCGCCGCATCCTCCACTCCCCCGCCGGGCCGCGGCGCCTCGACGAGGTCGAGATCGCGTGCGCGTCGAGCGAGTACGCGCTGCTGCTCTGGCAGAAGGCCGAGCGCTACGGCTGGCCGGTCACGGTGGAAACGGGCTTGCCGGGCACGGTCGCGCGACCGGTTCGCGCGCTGCTGGCCTGGTGCGGCTGGATCGACAGCGGCTTCGAGGCCGGCCGCCTTCGGCGCCTGCTCGCGTCGGGCGACGTCCGCATGGATATCGAGGGCGGCCCGGGCAGCGGACAGGCAGCACGCCTGCTGCTGCGCGCGTCGCCAGCCTGGGGACGCCGGACGTACGCGCTCGCCCTGGACGCCCTCGCGGTCGCCGAGACGGAGCGGGCCGAAGATCCCGAACTGGACGATGGGGAGCGGGAGCGGCACGCGAGGCGAGCGGCCGACGCGCAGCGGCTGCGCGACTGGATCGACGGATTGACCGGCCGCATCCCCGAGGCCGCGAACGGCCTGGTGCCGGTGCAGGCGCTCGTCTCGGCCGCGCTCGACTTCGTGGACCGGGCAGCGGCCGTGACGAACGAGCTGGACGGCCAGGCGGCGCGCGGCATCAAGGCCCGGCTCGAGGAACTGCGCCTCCTCGGCGACGTGGACTGCACGGTCCTGACGGCGCTCGACACGATCCGGGCCGCGCTCGACACGGTGCGCGTCGGCTCGGATCGGCCTCGGCCGGGCCGCCTCCACGTCTCTTCGCTGGCACGCGCCGGGCTGGCCGGCCGGCCGGTCAGCTTCATCGTCGGCCTCCAGGAGGGCGAGGTTTTTCCGGCGGCGTTCGAAGACCCGGTCTTCCTGGACGTCGAGCGCGCGCGCACGAACGAAGCGGCGGCGCACGTGGCGCTTGCCCTTTCGGCCGACCGCACCGCGGAGTTCGTTCACGGCGTCGCGGCCCGCCTGGCGGACCTGCAGGGCGCGGACGCGCCCGGCGAGCCTTCCATCTGCCTCAGCTACTCCTGCCAGGACTTGCGCGACGGGCGTCCGACCTTCGCCTCGTCTCTCATGCTGCACGCCTTCCGTCTCACGCGGCCGGGCGAGGAGGTCACCTTCAAGCACCTCCGCGAGGCGGCCGGCGAGCCGGCCTCGCAGGTGCCCGCCGCGCCGGACGCGGCGCTCGGCGACGCGGGCTGGTGGCTCTCCAGCCTGAAGCACGCGCCGAAGACGGGACTGCAGCGCGTGCACGAGGCCTTCCCGGACAGGATGCGCGGGATGGCGGCCGAGGCAGCGCGCGCCTCGGACGTCTTCACGGAGTTCGACGGCCTGGCGCCCTCGGCGGCGCAGGTGCTCGACCCGCGCACGTCCGGCCGCCCGGTCTCGCCGACGAGCCTCGAAAAGCTGGCGGCATGCCCGTTCGCCTACTTCCTGAAGGCGGGCTTGAGACTCGACCCGATCCAGGAGGACGAGCGGGACCTCGACGCCTGGCTCGACCCGCTCACGCGCGGGTCGCTGCTGCACGAGCTGTTCGCGCAGACGATGCGGCACCTGCGCGAGGCGAAGGAGAAGCCGGGCCTGAAGCGCCACCTGGCGTGGTTGAAGGCTCGGGCCGACGCGGCGCTCGCAGCGCTCGGCGAGACGATGCCGCCGCCATCGGACGAGGTCTTCAACCGCGAGCGCGACGACATCTACCGCGACCTGGAGGTCTTCCTCGGAACGGAGGAGCTGGCGGCGAAGGAGGACGGCATCACGCCGGTCGGCTTCGAAGTGGGATTCGCGGGCTACGGCCAGGCGGGCGACGAGCCGCTCGGCCAGGCAGAACCGGTGGCGATCCGCCTGCCGGGCGCCCGGTTCCCGCTCAACGGGCGCATCGACCGCATCGATCGCCTGCGCGACGGCAGCTACCAGGTGGTGGACTACAAGACGGGCACGCTCTACTGGGCGGGGTACTCCGGCGTGTTCAGGCACGGGCGGCTCCTGCAGCACGCCCTGTACGCGGTGGCCGCCGAATCGCTGCTGCGGGCGAAGCAGGATCCGTCGGCGAAGGTGACGTCGGGCCGGTACCGCTTCCCGACGGTGAAAGGCGCCGGCCGGTCGAAGGTGATCCCTCGCCCGCCGGACCGCGACCTCGGGCGCGTGGTCGCGGCCGTCCTCGACATTGCCGCGGCCGGCGCGTTCATGGCCAGGACCGAGGCGAAGGACAAGAAGGCGTGCGAGTACTGCGACTTCGCCGGCACGTGCGAGGGCGCGCCGGTCGTCGCGCGGGCGGCGGCCAAGCTCGACAACCCGGCGAACGAGGCGCTCGAGCCCTGGCGCCGCCTCCAGGGGGAAGAGAATGCATAAGCACGTCATTCCTCCCGATCACGCCGAGCGCGAGCGGATCACGGCCGACCTCGCCACGAACATGCTCGTCGAAGCGGGCGCCGGGTCCGGCAAGACGGAGAGCCTCGCCCAGCGCATGGTGGCGGGCATCCTCGCCGGCTACGGCGTGTCGCAGATGGCGGCCGTCACGTTCACGCGCAAGGCCGCCGCCGAGTTGCGCGGCCGCTTCCAGATCGCCCTCGAAGAGGCCCTGGCTCGAGAGACCGGCCCGATGGCGAACCCCGAGGCGCGCGAGCGACTCACCGCCGCCCTCGCGGGCCTCGAGTCGTTCTTCGCCGGCACGATCCACTCGTTCTGCGCGCGGCTGCTGCGCGAGCGGCCGGTCGAGGCCGGGCTCGCCCCGGGCTTCACCGAGGTCGAGGAAACCGAAGACGCCGAACTGAGGAAGCAGGCGTGGCGGGAGTACCTGGCGCGCGAGCGCGGCAAGGGGTCGGCGCACCTGCAGGCGCTGGCCGACGCCGACGTCCGGCCCCGGGACCTCGACTACGCCTTCGCCTTCGTCTGCACGTTCGAGGAAGTGGAGTTCCCGCCAGGAGAGGCCCCGCTGCCGGACACCGCGAAGGCGTGGAAGGCGCTGGAGAAGTTCCTCCGTTCGCTGGAGCGCCGCCTCCCGGGACCGATCGCCGACGACACGACCTGCAAAGTGCAGCAGCGTCTGCGCGACGATGTGCCGCGGCTGGGGTACGCCCGGCGTGACCGCCCGGGCGATCTCGTTGACCTGCTGCGCCGCTGGGAAGCGAACGTCTCGATCACCCAGAAATGCTGGTCCGACGATCCGGCGGAGAAGAAGAGGCTGGCCGCCGAGATTTCGGCGATCATCGAGGGCTTCAAGAGCGGCACCGTCACGCCCTTCCTCGCGGAGTGGCGCCAGTACGTCTACCGCCTGGCGATGCCGCTGCTGACGGACGCGCGGGCCTTCGCGCGCGAGGCGCGGTTCAGGGCTCTTCAGCTGAACTACAACGACCTGCTGCAGGGCGCCGCGCGGCTGCTGCGCGATCACCCGGAGGTGCGCCGCTCGCTCCAGCAGAAGTACCGGTGGCTTTACGTGGACGAGTTCCAGGACACCGACCCGGTCCAGGCGGAGGTGATGCTGTGGCTGGCGAGCGATCCGTCCACGCCGCCCTCCGCATCCGATCCGTTCGCCGTCCGCCTCCGCCCGGGCTCCCTCTTCATCGTCGGCGACCCGAAGCAGTCGATCTACCGCTTCCGGCGCGCCGACATCGAGGTCTACAACCGCGTCCGCGAGGCCATCGTCCGCGAGCACGGGTGCGTGGTCCCGCTGGTGGCGTCGTGGCGGTCGGTGTCGGCCATCTGCACGTGGGTCAGCGACGCGTTCGAACGCGTGTTTCCCGAAGCCCCGACGGCGCACCAGGCGAAGTACGAAGCCCTGAAGCCGGTCGTGAAGAAACCCGGCGGAGGCGTGGTCACGCTGACGCACCCGGAAACCCTCAAGAGAGAGGAGGTGTTCGGGGCGGACGCCGCGGCCATCGCGCGCTACATCCGGGCCGAGTGCGATGCCGGCAGGCGGCGCCCGGGCGACTTCCTGATCCTGACGTGGAAGCGGAAGCACCTCGGCGCCTACGCGGCCGCGCTCGAGGCGCTGGAGGTGCCGGCCGAGGTCACCGGGGCCGGGGCGTTCGGGGATTCCGCCGAGGTCAAGGCGCTGGCCGTGCTGCTGCGCGTGCTCGGCGATCCGGACGACGGCGCGAGCGTCGTGGGGGTGCTGCGCAGCCTGGTGTTCGGTGTCAGCGACGACGAGCTGTTCCAGCACCGCCACGCCGGCGGCTGGTTCACGCCCCAGCGGAGGCCGGAAGACGGGACTTCGCAGCCGGGCCATCCGCGCGTGCTGGCGGCGCTTTACGCGCTGGGCGACATGCTGGAGCTGGTGCGCGAGCTCCCCGCACCGGCGGCCGTCGAGCGCATCCTCGACACGACGGGCCTGCTCGCGCAGGCGGCTGCTGCGAGCCCGGGCGGCGCCAGGGCGGGCGACCTGCTGCACGCGGTGGACCGGGTCCGCGAGGCGTTCGAGCGCGGCGGCACGCTGGCCGATGCGGCCCTCGCCCTGCAGGACGACGTTGACGCGGCGGAGGTGGAATCGTGGCCGCTCGAGCCAGGGCGGACCGACGTCGTGCGGGTCATGAACCTGCACAAGGCGAAAGGCCTCGAGGCGCCCGTCGTCTTCCTTGCGGACCCGTGCGGCGGCTTCAAGAGCGACGCGGAGCTTCGCATCGATCGCGGCCCGTCAGGGGCGGTCGGGCACATGCAGGTGGTATGGAAGGACGAAGAAGACACGTGGCGACGGAAGACCATCGCGGAGCCCGAGAACTGGGCCGAGTACGCGGCTGTCGAGCAGCCGTTCCTGAATGCCGAAGCCGAGCGGCTCCGCTACGTTGCGGCGACGCGGGCGAGGGAGCTGCTCGTCATCAGCCGGTGGGAGAAGACCGGAGGCGCCCAGCCGTGGCTGCCGTTCGAACCGTTCCTGGCTGGAGCGGACGAGCTGGAGGTCCCGCCGAAGGCAGCGCCGCCGGCGGCACGAAAGGCCGACCTGAGCGAGAAGACGCGGACCCGGCTGGCCGCCGACCGTGAGGTCCTGCTGAAGGAGGCCATGGCCCACTCGTACGCCGTGGTATCGGTGACCGCCTCGACGCACCAGGAAGCACCCCCGGGCGAACAGGAAGGGCTCGAGAGCGGGCCCGCAACGGGCGCGGCATTCGGCGACCTGGTGCACCGCCTGCTCGAGCACGCCATGCGGCGAGGGGCCGATGCGGCCGCCATCGAGCGGTACGCCAACTGGCTGACGTTCGAGAAGCCGGACCTGCAGGCGGCGGTGCCGGAAGCCCTGGCAGCCGTTCGGCGCGTGACCGCCTCCGGCGTCTGGGAGGAAGCACTCGCGGCCGAGGCGCGCGACGTCGAGGTGCCGTTCACGCTGGCGACGGCGGGCGCCGACGGCACCCCGACGCTGCTGAACGGCGTCATCGACCTGGCCTACCGTACGGCCGATGGCTGGGTGATCGTGGACTGCAAAACCGACCAGCTGGGCGGACGTCCGGCGGCGTTCCTGCTGGATCGCTACGGGGCCCAGATCGACGCGTACTGCCGCGCGTGGGCGGAACTGACCGGCACACCGCCCGCGCGGGCGGGCATCCACGCCGTCCGCTCCGGCGAGACCGTGTGGAGACGCTGAGAGCCGGGCCGCGGGCCGCCCGGCGTTCCGCTGCCGGCCGGAACGCCCGCGTCCTCTCGTGTCCCGCGCCCGCGCCCTACCGTCCTCCGCCCGAGCCTCTGGAGCCGTCGCGTCAGCGGACTCCTGCAAGCGGGCGCCTTGCGCAGCGCGAGGGCCGAACCCAAACGGACGAGGCCGGCTGGCAGAGCGATCAGGACGAGGCCGAACGGCGCGGCAGCGCGGCGTGCGGCTACCAGCGGTTGCGAAGCGCGGGCACCTGGGCGCCGCTGGCGGCAGCGCTGGCGGCGGCGCCTGGGGCGTCCGCGGGAGCCGGGGCGTCTATTGACAGCGCGATGCGATCGCCGAACGCCAGCCCGAGGTGGAAGCGCAGCGACCCGTCGGGATGGATGCGCGCAACCTCGCTGCGAGTGACGCGGCTCTCGATCGAGCTTGGGCTGAAGGTGCCTTCGAAATCGATCCTCACCGGCGCCCCAGGCGCCAGGCGGGCTTCCGACTCGACGAGGATGCCCGTCGCGGACATGTTGACGAGCGTGGCGGACGCACCCAGGGGCATCAGCCTGACCGCGTGAATCCCGGGAAAGAGCGAAGCGGGGTAACGGCGCGCGTACGAACCGTCCATCATGAGTGCGCTCCCCCGGGCCCCGCGCTCTCCGCGTCCAGGGCCGCTGTGCCGTCGGCGCGAGCGGGACCCCCGTCCGGCTGTTTCCGCCGCGCGGCGAAGGACTCGAGAGCCGCCTCGAGCTGCTGGACGTCGGTCAGCGCGGCATTGAGCTTCGTCTCGGCAGCGCGGCGTGCGCCCTCGGACTCGGCAAGCTGCGCCTCCACCCGGGCCCGCGCGGCGCGCTCCCGCTCGACCTGGTGCCTCAGCTCGAGGACGGCCGACTGCAGCTGCCTCTGCGCCGCCACGCCGCGCGCCGCCACGGCAATCGACGAGATTCCATCAGGGTGCTGCGCGATCGGCACGCCATGCAGCAGCGCGGGCTGAAGGCCGCCGGACGCCGGCATGACGTGGCACTCCAGGGAGGCGGGCTTGCCCTGCGCGACGCCGAAGAGAAACTCGGTCCACTGCAGGCGTTCGTCGGCCGGTATCCAGGTGGAGAAATCGCGCCCGAGCGCCTGCGCCACCGACGTCAGGCCCAGCAGCGCGAGCGCCGACTTGTTGAGGGCCAGCAGCGTCCCGTCGTCGGCCAGGCGCATCAGGCACCCCGGCTGGGTGTCGAGCAGGCGGCGGAGATGCGCGGCTTCCGCAGAGGGATCGATGTCGGGTTCAGTCACGTTCACTCACCCGCCGGGCCCGTCCCCATGGAACCGGGCCCTCGCACACCGGCCTGGCCGAGCGCGGGCACGCCGGTCTCGTTCCGTCCTCGTATCGGCTCGGATTCCCGCTTCCAGCAGGGCCGCTTGAGCCCGGTGTACGATGTCCGTCCTGGACGGAGGTTCACCGCATGGAGAGCAAGCTGGCCGAGGCCCTGCGCCTCGCGTCGCAACCCGTGGCCGTCTTCCTCGCGGACGAGAAGCCGGAGGGCGCCGTGCAGTTCGCAGAGGGCGGATGGGGCTGCGTGGCGGCCTCGATGGTTGCCGTCGCGAAGGGGCGGACGGCGGTCTTCGACCGCCGGACCTTCGGGTGCCCCGGCGGCGGCACGGGGCTCGGCTTCGGCAACCAGTACGAGCGGACGGGGTTCGCAATCGAGGATCTGCTCTCGACGGGCAGCCCCGAGCGCGCCGCGCGGCTTCGGCGCCGCTCACGGATGGCCGAAGGCGAGCGGTTCTTCGCGTCGCCCGAGCTGGTGGGCCGCTGGCTCGGCACGCTGCCCTTCACCGACGTGCCGGCGGAATACGTGGTCATGAGGCCGCTCGGGCAGGTTGCCGAGGCCGAGCGGCCCGAGGTGGTGGTGTTTCTCGTCAATCCCGATCAGCTCTCGGCGCTCGTGACGCTCTCCGACTTCCGCCGCGGCTCAGGCAGGAGCGTCGTCGCGCGCTTCGGCGGAGCGTGCCAGTCGATCCTGTTCGCCTACGCCGAGGCCGGCCGGGAACAGCCTCGCGGAGTCATCGGCTTCTTCGACATCGCGCAGCGCGCGCGCATCGACCGCGACCTCCTCTCCTTCACGGCGCCGTGGGCGCTCTTCCTGGAGATGGAGTCGAACGTGAAAGGCAGTTTCCTCGAGATGGAGGACTGGCTGGAGCTGCGGGCCAGGAGCTAGTCCACTTCGATCTGGCCGACGATCCTCGCGCGGACCAGCGGCCACGACAAGCCCATGCCGGGCACGATTCCGGCCGTCACCAGCCCGATCCAGGCCAGCGTGGAACGGCCGGTCGAGTCGATGGCTCGGTACTCGACGAGCATCCGGACGACGGTGGCCTGTCCTGCGCGCCTCTGGCTGGAGACGCCGCGCGAGCGCGGCGACCGGCGCTCAGAACCGGCCAGGCCGGGGCCCTGGCAAGGCGGGCCGAGGCGTGGCCGCTGCGCGGGCGAGCCCCGGATCGCACGCGGGTGCCGGGGAGTGGTAGAGTTCCCCGGTCGGCCTGTCGGAGGGGACAAGGAACATGAGCATGCGCAACCACGTCATCGCCGCCGCGGCGGCGCTGAGCCTGGGACTGGGCGCGAACGCCGCCGCCCAGTCCGTCAACACCCTCACGCCGGAGGAGAAGCAGCAGGGCTGGACCCTCCTCTTCAACGGCGCCACGTTCGACGGCTGGCGGCAGGTGAACGGCACCGCCATGCCCGCCAACTGGACGATCGAAGACCACGCCATGAAGGTGTTCACCGGCGCGGGCAAGAAGCCGGGCCAGGGCTCGGGCGGCGACGTCATCTACGCCGCCAGGAAGTTCCGCGACTTCGAGCTGTCGATCGACTGGAAGACCGAGAAGGCGGGCAATTCCGGCATCTTCTTCAACGTGCGGGAAGTGCCGGGCCAGGCTATCTACTACGCGGCGCCCGAGGTGCAGGTGCTCGACAACGTGGACGCGACCGACAACAAGATCGCCAGCCACCTCGCCGGATCGCTGTACGATATGCTCGCGGCCGACCCGGCGACGGTCAAGCCCGTCGGCGAGTGGAACACGATCGTGGTCCGCGTGAAGGACGGCAAGGTCACGCACACCCAGAACGGCACCAAGGTGGTCGAGTACACGCTGTGGACGCCCGAGTGGGACCGGATGGTCGCGAACAGCAAGTTCAAGACCTTCCCGGGCTTCACCGAGGGGATCGCGAAGGAGGGCTACATCGGCCTGCAGGACCACGGCTACGCGGTCTGGTTCAGGAACATCAAGATCAGGACGCTCTGAGACCGCCGGGGCCGAAGGGCCGCTGCCCGGAAGGATCTCGCGGCTCGTGGGCCGCGGACCGCCGCGATTCCGCCGCGTCGATCACGCACGGCAGGATCTCCGCGAGCACGCGAGCGGCGCGACCGACCGCTCGCCTTCCGGCGAGACAGTCGTGGACGGCCGGACCCCGCGGCCGAGGCTGATCGCGCGGGCGCGGCCGCGTGCTGCGGCCGGAGGCGCGGAGATTCCGCTTGCGCGGACGCGCCCTGCACGGTACAAGTCACGTGCAGCCCGCGATGCCCTGTTTCGTCCTGGTGGTTCCGAACCTCCTTCGTCGCCCCCCAATCCGCAGCCTGCCGACGCCCCTCGGCGCGCCGGCGGCTATGGCGGCCGTCGCGCCGGGCGCTCGGCTCCAGCGCGGCAGAGCGGTGAGGGGCGGTTCGCGCGTTCGCGCGGATCCTTGCGGCGCGGAGCTATGAACGGTTCCGCCTCCTGGTGGACGGCCTCGCCTGGCCGCCCGGCGCTTCCGCACGGGCGCGTGCACGTGTGGCGCGCGGACCTCGACGAACCGGGATGGACGAACCCGGTCCATGCGGCGTTCCTGGATGACTCGGAGCGGGCACGCGCCGCGCGGCTGATCCAGCCCCGCCGCCGGCGCCGATTCTGCGCCGCCCACGCGATGCTGAGGACGGTGCTGAGCCGTTACGTCGAAGGCACCGGTCCGGCGTCGCTGGCGTTCGTAAGCGGCGGGACCGGCAAACCGGAACTCGACGCCGGCAGCACCTCCCCGCCCGTCCGCTTCAACTTGAGCCACTCGGACGGCGTCGCGCTCGTCGCGGTCGCGCGAGCCTGCGCGGTGGGCATCGATGTGGAAGGCGCGCGGCGGAACGTGCGGATCGAGGAGATCGCACGCCGGCAGTTCCATCCGGACGTCGTCCGGGCCCTGCTCGGCGTCGATCCGCCGCGGCGAGCGGCGGCCTTCCTCCGGTGCTGGTGCGCGCTCGAGGCGCGCCTCAAGGCGTCGGGCACAGGCTTCGCGGCGGCTGGCGCGGGGCTGATGGCCCGGATGGGACTGCCCGAGCCGCTGCTTGCGTCGCTCGACGCGGCCGAGTGGGGGGGCGTGGCCGGACCGTGGGCCCTGTCGGCGCTCGATGCCGGTCCCGGCTTCGCGGCGGTAGTCGCGGCCGAGGCGGCTGCGGTTGCGGCCGCCGAGGCCTGGCTCGAGACGTTCGCGGCGTCGCCGCTCCCCTGACGCCTTCGATCGGCGAGCCGGCGATCTCTCCGATCGCCGGCCCCCGCATGGTTTCCATCGTCTGCGGGCGAACGCCGAGGACGCTGCCGGCCCCGTGGCGCGATGGCACGGCCATCGAGCGGGACGCCTCGCCCGAATGGTCCCGCTTCCGGGCCCCCGGCTCCGGCAGCGCCGTGCCGGCGTCCTTCCAGCCCGAAGGCCGGGTGCCGGCACGGCCCCCTCGACCGCCGGAGGCCCGCTACTTCTTGAACGTCCCGCGCTGCGTCCTGCCGCGCACCGGGTACGGCGGGCGCTGTTGCGGCGTCGGCGGCGCCTTCTTCAACTCCGCCATCGCGACCTCGATCGCCTTCTCCAGCTGAGGGTCGCGCCCGGCGATCACGTCGGCAGGCGTCTGCTCCACGTCGATGTCCGGCGGCACGCCCTCGTTCTCGACGACCCAGCCGTCTTCCGGCGTCCAGATCGCGAGGTTCGGGGCAGTGACCCGCCCGCCGTCCATCAGGATCGGGAACCCGAGCGTGCCGACGAGGCCGCCCCAGGTGCGCTGGCCGACCAGCGGGCCGAGCTTGAACTTGCGGAACATCCACGGAAGGAGGTCGCCGCCGGACCCGGCCATTTCATCGATGATCATCACCTTCGGCCCCTGGATGGACGCGGTCGGGGTCTTCAGGTCGTCACCGTACCGCATGTGCCAGTTGCTGATGAACGGCCGGCGGAGGATGTCGATGTAGTAGTCGGCGACCAAGCCGCCGCCGTTGAACCGCTCATCCACGATGACGGCGTCTTTGTGGGACTGCGGGAAGAAGTACCGCTTGAACGATGCGTGGCCGGCCGCCGAGGTGTTCGGCACGTAGACGTAGGCCACGCGCCCGCCCGTCGCGCGGTCCACTTTCGCGAGGTTGCCCTCGACCCAGTCGCGGTTGCGCAGCGCCGTTTCCGAGGCGACGGGCACCGCCTGCACCGTGCGCGAGCCGGATCCGTCCGGGTTCGGGCCCACGGTCAGTTCCGTGATCCTGCCGGACGTGTTCTCGAAGAAGCTGTACAGGTTCGCCGGCGGCCGCACGTCGCGGCCGTTGACGGCCAGCAGGTACTCGCCGGCCTTCACGTCCACGCCGGGCTCGGTGAGCGGCGCGCGCAGGTCCGGCGTCCAGTTGAGGCCGCCGAGCACCTTCTTGAAGCGGTAGCGGCCGTTGGCGATCTCGTAATCCGCGCCGAGCAGGCCGCCCGGCACGCTCTTCGGCTGATCCAGGCGGTCGCCGCCGCCCACGCGGTGGTGACCGACGGCCAGCTCGCTGCACATCCACTGGATGACGCGGTTCAAGTCGTCGCGGGTCGCCAGGTCCGGCAGGAAGGCCGCGTACTTTTCGCGCATGGCCCGCCAGTCCACGCCGTGCATGTTCGCCGCGTAGAAGTAATCGCGGTTGATGCGCCAGGCCTCGTTGAAGATCTGCGTCCACTCGGCGCGCGGATCGATGCGGACCTCGATGTCCCCCGCGGCGATCCGCCCTTCGCCGGGAGCGATCTTCGGCGCAAGCGCGGTGATGAACCACGCCCGGCCCTTCGCATAGAGGATCTTCTTCGCGTCGGCCGAGAGGGCGAAGCTGTCGACAGACGACAGCGGCGTCTCGTCCTTGCGCGTGGCGAGGTTGAAGTGATGGAGCGACGACTCGCCGCCGGCCCGGACCAGGTAGTAGACGTGCCCCGCGTCGCCGACCTTGAGGCTCGAGAGATCCCCGGCGGGAATTGGCAGCGCCACGATGCGGGTCTGGAGGCCGTCGAGGTCGATCGAGAACGGCTCCTTCGCGTCCCCGCCGGCCTTCGCGTCGGCTGCCGGCTCCGCCGCGGTCGTGTCGCCGGGCTTCGCCGCCTCGGGCTTCCCGCCGGCGCCGTCGGCCTTCTTCGGTTTCTCCTCGTCGCTCTCCTTCGCGAGGGGCGATGGGAGGCCCTTGCGCAGCACGGCGACGTACAGGCTCCGGGTCCGGCGCATGTCCTGGTTCGACAGGGCGAACCAGTCCTGCACCGGCCCGGCATCCGTCGATCCGAACAGGTAGAGGTACTTCCCGCCCTTGTCGAACACCGGCTCGGTCACCTCGCTCAGGCCGTCGGTGACGGCGAAGGACTTGTCCTGCTCTGTCGAGTAGACGAAGACGGTGTTCACGAGCGGCTGCGTGTCCACGACATAGGCCAGCCACTTGGAATCAGGCGACCAGTCGGCGCTGACGGGCTGTGCTGGGCTGACGATCCGGTTGCC
The DNA here is from genome assembly GCA_029562975.1 of Acidobacteriota bacterium. Lineage (GTDB taxonomy): Bacteria > Acidobacteriota > Vicinamibacteria > Vicinamibacterales > JAKQTR01 > JAKQTR01. The sequence goes on from JAKQTR010000016.1 coordinate 17,770, forward strand.
GCCCACGCGCTTCACCGCGCCGGTGGCGAGGTCGATCCAGAAGAGCGACTGCGAATTGTCCTGGAAGGCGAGTCGCCGGCTGTCCGGCGACCAGCGGATGGCCGAGTAGAAACCCGCCCCTCCCGGCCTGAAGCGCTTGACTTCGCCCTTGCCGTCCTGGGGCGCGACGTGCAGCTCGTATTCCCCGGACGCGTCAGAGAAATAGGCGATGCGAGTGCCGTCCGGCGACCATGCCGGAGCGCGCTCGTGAGCGCCGGGGCTGTTCGTCAGGTTGCGCGCGTCTCCCTTCTCGGCCGGGACCGTCACGATCTCGCCGCGGTACTCGAAGACGGCCCGGGCGCCCGAGGGAGAAATGTCGGCGTTCCGGATGTAGTCTGGCCCCTTCACGAACCTCGGCCGCGTCTCGCGGAGGTCCGCCACGACGCCGATCGCGAGCCTTCTCGAGGCGCCGGTGGCCGGGTCGAGGAGATGGAGCCACCCGGCCTGCTCGTACACGATCTTGCCGCCGCCCGCCGACGCCTTCATCACGGGGAAATCGCCGTGGCTGGTGAGGCGGCGGACCTGCTTCGACGCCGTGTCGTACCCGTACACGTTGAACTCGCCGTCCCGGTCCGACCTGAAGTAGACCGTGCCTCCGATCCACATCGGGTCCACGTCGTTCGACCGCTCCGGCGGCTGGGGCACTTTCTCGATGGCGTGGTCGGCCACGCTGTACAGCCACAGCCGCGACACTCGCCCGCCGCGGTACTGCTTCCACTGCTGGAAGGCCGGCGGCAGCGGCACGTAGGCGATCCGTGTGCCGTCGGGCGAGTACGCGGCCTGGTTGGCGTTCGGAATCGGCAGCTGCGTCTCGATGCCTCCCGCCACCGGCACGGTGAAGAGGTGCTGGTGCGCGCCCGTGAAGGCGGCGCGGCCGGACGTGAACAGGACGGAGGCGCCGTCGGGCGTGAACCCCTGCACGAGGTCGGCGCCCGGGTGCCACGTGAGGCGCCTCGGGACGCCGCCCTCGACGGGCAGCACGTAGACATCCACGTTGCCGTCGTACTGGGCGGAGAAGGCCAGCAGCTTCCCGTCGGGCGAGAATGCCGGGCTGCCCTCGGCCCCGAGGTCCGTTGTCAGGCGCCGCACGTCGCTGCCGTCGAGGCGGGCCGTCCACAGGTCGTCCGCGTAGACGAAGGCCACGTGCGTGCCGCTTGTCGCCGGCTGGGCCAGCAGCCGCGTGTCGCGCGCGCCCGGCTGGGTGGAGACGGTGATTGGGGCGACGAGCAGCGTGAGGACGACCGGGAGGGCGAATCGGATCGATCGCAACATCGCAGGCCTCCAAGAGGAATCGCCAAGGGGCGGGCGCGCAGAGCACGGCCGGCGGCTCTGGACGTTAGACGCCGATTGGACGCGGCAGGTTCGCAAAGGCAAAGGGGTCGGGACGAATTTCGCGCGCGACTGTCCGGAACTTACAGTCCTGTGCGTCGCGCAGTGACCGGCCACTTCGTGCGCGGCGTTGTCGAACCAGTTGGCGTTCACGGCGTGCTTCAGGGGCCTCCAGTTGCCACCGTGAGCGGAGCGGCCGCCAGTCGCGCATCAACCCCTGGAGCTCGTTGCACGCGGAGTCGTCTCCAACCCAACGCTGCGCGGCGCTCGCACGTGCCGCAGAAACCGCTGTCGCGCTCCTGGATGCACTCCGCCCCCCGGCGTTCTTGTCCTTCAGCCGGACGGTCGGGCTCCTAGCGCGACGAGTCTCCCCCGCGGCGTCTTCGCTGCCTCCGCGCGCCGGCTGTTGCGCGGGCCGCCACTCGCGGTATCCTACGGCGCGCCCCGCCGTCGGCCCGGCCAGCAGCCGGACGGAGGATACCATGCTGCAACCCTTGCGAACCCCCGGCCGCCGCCTGTCCCTGCTCTTCGTGTCCGGCTTGTCCTTCTTCGCCGCTTCACCGTCGGGCGCGCCTGTGCCCGTCTTCGAGCAGGGGGGCGCGATGAGCGTCGAGCAGGTGATGGCGATGCCGAAGATCGACGCCCATGCGCACCTCGGCGCACTCCGGCCGGAGCAGCTGCGCGCCTTTGTCGCCTTTCTCGAGCGCACCAACTTCCGCTGGCTGACGATTTGCACGGGCGGAATGAGCGGCAGCCGGCTTCAGCAGCAGATCGCCTCGGCGCAGGAGATCCATCGGGCCTATCCCTCGCGCGTGGCGTGGGCGACGTCGTTCAGCCTCGAGAACTGGGGCCAGGCCGATTGGGCCAGGGCTGCGAACGCCACGATCGACGACGGGTTCGCCCAGGGCGCCGTCGCAGTCAAGGTCTGGAAGGACGTGGGCATGGTCCTGCAGGACCCGGACGGCCGCTACGTGATGATCGACGACCCGCGCATGGACGATGTGCTCGGCCCTCTCGAGAAGCGGGGCCGGCCGCTCGTCGCCCATCTCGGCGAGCCGCGCAACTGCTGGCTGCCCCTCGATCAGATGACAACAGCCAGTGACCGTCGGTACTTCGCGAACCACCCCCAGTACCACGGGCTGCTCCAGCCGCAGATCCCGGACTACGCGCGCCAGATCGCCGCGCGCGACACGATGCTGGAGCGCCACCCGTCGCTGAAGGTCATTGGCTGCCACCTGGCCAGCCTCGAGTATGACGTGGACGAAGTGGCCAGGCGCCTCGACAAGCACCCGAACCTCGCGGTGGATCTGGCGGCGCGCATCGTGCACCTGCAGATCCAGCCGCGTGAGAAGGTCCGCGCGTTCATCCTGAAGTATCAGGACCGCATCCTGTACGGGACCGACCTTCAGTTCGGCGGAGGCGCGGGCCAGGCGGCGGGCTCGGACCCGGCGCCGGCGCTCGCGAGGATGCTCGCCGAGTACGAGTCCGACGCGGCGTGGCTGGCGACGGACCAGGACGTCCCCGTCGAGCGAGCGCGCGAGGGTTTCGCGTCAAAGGGGCTGTCGCTGCCGGCGGAGGCGCTGCGCAAGATCTACTACGAGAACGCGCGCCGCTGGTACCCCGGCCTGTGACGGCACGCAGGCGACCCCGAAGGCCTCGGGCGGCCGTCCCGGACGGCTGCGCCCGCGGGCCGGGCGGCGCCCGGCGCGCTTCCGGCGACGCTTCCGCGAGGAGGAGACGGTGAAGACAGGCGCGAACGCGCGCCGGCTCGCGGCGCTCGGCCTGGGCTGCGCCCTGTTGGCCGCGGCGTGCGTGGACCGCGACGCGCGGACCATCACGCGCGCGGCGCTCGAGGACAAGATCCGCGGCGGCTGGGCCGGCAAGATGATCGGCGTCTCGTACGGCGCGCCGACGGAGTTCCGGTACAACGGGCGGATCAACGAAGACGAGATCGACTGGTCCCCGGAGCGCGTGGCGAACGCGCTGACGCAGGACGATCTGTACGTGGGCATGACGCTCGCCGAGGCGATGGATCGCCTCGGCTTCGAGGCCACGACGGCGCAGTACGGCGACGCGTTCAAGAACAGCCAGTACGATCTGTGGCACGCGAACGCGGGCGCCCGGCGCCTTCTGAACCTCGGCATCGAGGCGCCGTGGTCCGGCTATCCGGCGCGCAACATCCACGCAAACGACATCGACTTCCAGATCGAGGCCGACTTCATCGGCCTGATGTGCCCGGGGCTGCCGCGCCAGTCCAACGCGTTCTGCGAGCGGGTCGGCCGGGTCATGAGCCACGGCGACGGGCTCTACGGCGGCATGTTCGTCAGCGGCATGTACGCGGCCGCCTACTTCGAAACGGACGTCCGGCGCGTCGTGGAAGGGGGCCTCGCGTGCCTGCCGGCCGCGAGCGCGTACGCGCGCGTGGTGCGGGACGTGCTCGAGTGGTCGGCGCAGCATCCGGACGACTGGAGGCGGGTCTGGCGGCTGCTGCAGGACCGGTGGGACCGCGACGACGGCTGTCCGGACGGGGCGCTCCGGCCCTTCAACATCGATGCGAAGATCAACGGCGCGTACGTCGCGCTGGGCCTGCTCTACGGTCGCGGCGACTTCGGGCGGACCATCGAGATCGCGACCCGGGCCGGCCAGGACTCCGACTGCAACCCCTCGACCTCCGGCGGCATCCTGGGCGTCATGCTCGGTTACTCGGGAATTCCGGACGTCTGGAAGAGCGGCATCCCGGCTGTCGCCGGCGAAACGTTTCAATTCACGCGGTCGTCGCTCGACGACGTCTGCCGTTCGACGGTGGCGCGGGCATTGAGACTGGTCCGCCTGGCCGGCGGCTCGGTCGGGCGGGACGCCGTCCGGGTTCCCTTCCAGCCGCCGGAGCCGCCGGCGCTCGAACAGTGGGAAATGGGCGTTCCCGAGCGGCGAATTGGCGTCGAGGACGCCGCCTGGCGGTTCACCGGGTTCACGGACCCGGGACACGGCGGCCCTGGCGGCCCGACGTCGCGCATGCAGGCGAACGGGCCCGGCGCGGAGGCCCTGCTCACCTTCACCGGCGCGGCTGTCGCCATCACCGGCGACATCGGGGTGGACGGCGGGCGCGCCGACGTGTATCTCGACGGCGCGAAGGCGGAGCCGATTGACGCCTATGCCGGCCCCCGGACGCACGACAACGATCTGTGGCACGCGTACGGCCTGGCGCAGGCGCCTCACACGCTGAGGATTGTCCCGCGGGGCGAGGCCGATCCGCGATCGACCGGCACGCGCATTGCGGTGACCGGGGCCGTGGTCTACCGGGCCAGGTAGCGCCGACTCGGGACCGCCGCAAGCCCGGCCGCCGCCGGGCGCGCCCTGCGCCGGCCGGGCCTCGATCGAGTGGAGGCGTCCTCTATCGCGGCGGCACACCGCGGCCGAGCGTCACGTAGAACCTGCCGCCCACGCGGGCCGGATCGTCCGTGTAGCCGAGGCTCTTGAAGTCCATGCGCGCCTTCGCCTCCGGGTACATGGCGCGCCGGTGCTCCGGGAGGGCCATGCCGGCTGCGTTCCGGTGGCACCGCGTGCACGTGATGGCCTCGGGCTCGTGGCAGTCGGCGCAGCCGAGCGCTTTTCCTGCCGCCACGACCTGATGGTGCACCGAGGAGTACATCCTGGTCTCGACAAAGCCGTACGACCCGGAATACGGCACGTTCACCAGCTTCATGCCTTCCGAGATCGCCTTCGACCAGTCGTAGTCCACCCAGTACCCGCCCAGCAGCTTCGGCAGCGCGAGCACGTTGTTGACCGTGTCGTACGGCTGCACGGCTTCGTGCAACTGGAACGGGAAGATCCGCGCCTTCGGATCGCGCTTCTCGCCCACCGGCGCATTCAGGACCACGGGCGCCGACGGCGCGATGGTCCCGCCGACGAGCGAGGCATTCCGCGTGCCGTCGGACCACAGGTACTTGGGCACGATGTTCTTGCCCCACGTCAGGGTCCCGAACCGCTTGTCGTACTGGGGCATGCCGTAGCGGTCCACGCCGGCGGGCCGGTCGGCGCCGGCCTGCGAGTAGTCGCGCCTCAGGAGGGTGGGCAGGTTCCGCGCGATCGACGGGATGTGACACGTCTCGCAGGCAACGGCCCGCACGTGGTCGTCGAGGTGCCGGCTCAGGACGCCCGCCACGCCGTGCGGCGTCGGGCCGTGGCACCGCTCGCAGCGCACGCGGCCCTCGACGGCCGGCGCGCTCATCGACATGCCGGCGATGCGGTGCTCGATGGTCAGGTGGCAGTCCTGGCAGCGCATCTTGAGCTGGCCCATGTGCATGTCGAGGTCCGGCGGCGGGTCCACGAGCGCCGGCTCGAGGTCGCCGTGCTTCGTGAACGGCCCGCCACCGCTCGCGAAGTGGCACGAGCCGCACTCCCGCTTCGTCGGCCGGCCGACCTTCTTCGCCACGGCGACCAGATCCACCGACGGGTCGGGCAACCCGCCGCGGCCCGGCTCCTTCTTGTAGGTGCCCGTCGTGTCGTGGCATACGAGGCAGTCGATGTTGTTCGGGTTCGAGAAGTCGAACTTCTCGTCCACCCATCCGTAGCCGATGTGGCACGACGCGCACTCCTGCATGTTCGAGCCGATGGAGATGCAGGTGTTGTTGACCATCATGGTCAGGCTCACGTCGCCGCGGTGCTCGTAGCCTTTGAGCACGGGCGAGTAGCCCTGCCACCTCCAGTGGGCCGTGGCCAGGATGTCACGCCCGACTCTCGGGTGGCAGGACAGGCACAGTCCGGTGACGTCCTGCGGCCGCGGCGTGCCGGACAGATCCACGAGCGCGCCGTGGTCGGGCGTCCAGGGATGGTGGCAGCTATTGCACGCCGTGGGGGCGTATTCCGTCGTCGCCTGCCGCTCGTGGCAGCCGATGCACTGCCGGTGGTAGGCGCCCTTCAGCCCGATTCTCGACGGGGAGTCCGCCTCGGACGGCGCCGCGTGGCAGCGCTGGCAGCCCTGGGGCGGCCGGTCCTGCAGGTCCTGATGGCAGGCGGCGCAGGCCCCGCCGACTTTGACGTCGAACTGCGCGTGGTACTCCACGAGATCGACGCCGACCCGGTCGCTCGGGTCGGCCGCGTAGCGGTGGTGGCACGCGCTGCAGTCCCCGCCGGTGATCTCGTCGTGGATCCGGTGCGCGAAGGGCACCGGCTCGTAGTCGTCGGACCGGCCGGCCAGGAACTCGCTCTTCAGCTCGTAGAAGTTCTGGTAGCCAGGCGGCCGGTTCGGGTAGTTCGACGGGGCCTTGGCGAACACCGGTGTGGCGGCCTGCACCCGCCTGACGCTCTCGACGAGCTTCACCGTGCCTCGCTCCGCCGTCACGTGGACCACGTTGTAGATCGCCACGAACGCCAGCAGGAAGGCGATCGCCGAGCCCCGGATCACCCACGTCCAGAACGGGCTCACCGTGCGCGCGCGCTCCTCGCGCAGGCGCTCGAGCTCCGCCACGCGCTGCGGCTGGAACCCGGGCAGGATGGGAAAGAACGTGACGAAGAAGCGGTAGCAGAACAGGATGCTCGACACGATCGCGATGGTCATCGCGATCTCGCCCACCGAGGGGAAGTACGACCGCGTCGAATACGGCGCCTCGTAGGCGACCAGGAACACGTTGATCCGGTTCAGGACGACGCCGAAGATGATGAGGGCCACCGACAGGAACAGCCAGCCCATCGATCGCCGGACGGCCTTGTTGAGCAGGAGCAGGAACGGCGCGACGACGCCGACCAGGATTTCCACCACCAGCGACGTCGTGGCGCCCGGCCGCGCCAGGAAGTCCAGGCTGTCCCAGCGCACGGCCAGGTCTCCGAGTTTCAGCAGCGCGTACAGCCCGATGAACCACGGAATGATGCGCGAGAGCGGTGTCAGCAGCTCCATCTCCGGGCTTCGGCCGAAGCTGATGTTCGCGTAGATCGACTCGAGGATCACCATCGGGAAGCCGACCATGAACGCCGAGAACAGGAACAGCAGCGGCAGCACGCTCGTGTCCCAGAGCGGGCTCATCTTCGTCGGCGCGATGAGCATCAGCGTGCCGAGCGAGGACTGATGCATGCAGGAGAGCACGACGCCCGCGACGATGACAATCGGCAGCGCCACGCGCACGCCGCGGTAGGCGGCCATGATCGGCCCCTCGATCCGCCGCAGGAACGCCGCGCCCCACTCGTTGTCGTCGATCCTCGCCTTGAGGCCCTCCAGGATGGAGGGGCTCATCTCGATTGCGAGAACGCACAGGTACACCGTGACGCACATGCCGACTTCGAACAGGACCGAGTTGCCCTGCCAGTTGAAGATCGGGCGCCAGATGTTCCAGTAGCGGCCGAGGTCGAAGCTCAGCGCGATGGCCACCCACAGGTAGCCGAGGAACGCCGTGAGGATCGCGGGCCGCAGCAGCGCCTTGTATTTCCGCCCCCCGAAGATGTCGGTCAGCGCCGCCGTCGTGAAGCCGCCCGCCGCCAGCGCGACGCCGCACGCCACGTCGAACGAGATCCAGATACCCCACGGGTTGTGGTCGTCGAGGTTCGTCACCTGGCCGAGGCCGAGCAGCATGCGCGTCACGCCGAACGAGTAGCCGACGCCCATCGCGATGAGCAGCGACACCGTGCCGAACGTGAAGAACGGCTTCGTGACGCGATGAGGACGGTCGTCGTGCACCGGCACCGTCGGGGCCGGCGGCGGCGTCGGGGCCGTCATCGCCGCACCTCCTCGTCCGGGGCCGCGCCCTGCTGCGCGGCGTCGTCACTGGCTTCGCCGATGCCCGGTCCGTCCTCCGGATGCGCGCGGTGATTGAACCACATGATGCCCGCCAGCAGGCCGTAGAACGCCGTCGGCAGCAGGCCGTACCGGAAGATCCCGTGCTGGATCGCCTCGGTCCGCGCCGGCGGCGCCTTGTCCGGGAGCGGGAGCAGGCCGATTTCCCGAACCGGCCGCCCGACCAGGTACATCCACGCCGTGCCGCCGACCTCGCGCTCGCCATAAACGCGATTGAGGTAGCGCGCCGGCCGTTTGGCGATCCGCTCCTTGGCCGTGGCCAGCAGGTCCGCGCGCCGCCCGAACACGAGCGCCTCCGTCGGGCACGCCGCGGCGCACGCCGGATTGGCCCCGGTGCCCTTCTCATGGTCGGTGCACAACTCGCACTTCCGCACCCGCGGCGTGAGGGGCTTGAAGAACTCGTAGGCGGGAATCTCGAAGGGGCACGCGATTTGGCAGTACCGGCAGCCCAGGCAGATGGTCGGGTTGTACACGACCGCGCCGTCCGCCGCCTTCGTCAGCGCGCCGACGATGCACGCCGACACGCAGGAGGGGTACAGGCAGTGCATGCACTGGACTTTGCAATAGGTGTGTGGCAGCGAAGCCTGGTCCGCGGACGGGCTGCCCTGGTACTGGTTCACGACGGTGAATGCCGTGTCCGAGGGCCGCCGCGCCGTCCTGAGGACCTCCCGGTCGGAGAACGGCACGGGCGTGCGGGGCAAGTTGTTGCGGCGGTTGCAGGCCGCCTCGCATTCGCGGCAGCCGATGCACAGCGTCGTGTCGTAGAGCACCCCGACGTGGCTGGCGCCGTCCGCCGCCTTGGCCTCGGCAGCCGCGGCCTCGTCAGGCTGCTCCGCCAGGGCCGCGACCGGCACGGCCGACGAGGCAGCGGCGAACCCCAGTTGCAAGAGCCGGCGTCTATTGATGTCCATGCATGATGCGGGCGCCCCTGCGCGGCCGCCCGCCCTCCAGGATGAGTGCGCCTGTCCCCGGGTCCGGGGGGGTGACCGCCCCTCCGGGAATTTCGCTGATTATCCCGGCTGCCGGCGCGCCGTCAAAGGAAAAAGTGCGCGGCCTCGCGGCGGGCCCAGCCGGCGGGCCCCGCCGACCTGACAGTCGTCCGCACCCGGCTCCTTCCTGGCGGGCCGATGCGATGCTGCTCGCCGCAGCCCTCCTCGCGCCCGCCGAGGGCCTCGCGCAGCCCACAGCCTGATCGGGCTCCTGTCGGCATATGACGGCAGACTGCGCCTGTCCTGCAGAAGCAGCACGCGCAGTACCCCGCCTCGCAGTCCGCCGTGCGGCCGGTCGGGGTCCCCGTGCAGCCTGAGATGTTGCATCCCCCGGGAACCGGGACCTCCTCCAGAGCAGGGGGCGTCGCCGCCTTCCTCCTGATTGGCTCCCGCCAGCAGGTCGTTCTCGGCCTGCGTGTGCAGGCCGACCGCGGCGGCCAGCGGCCCGCTCACCCCTACGGCGCGTGAGACTGACAGGGTCAAGAACGCGACTGCCAGCCACCGCATTCTGTCCCCCGCGAACCCTCCTTCTGCAACGCCGAGCCTCGGGGTTGAGAGTCCGCGGGCGAAGCCGTCGCTCTCCGCGTTGACCCGGTCACCGCAGTCGCCGTATCCTGCCGCCTGATGTTCCTGGAGTGATCCATGTCACACCACGCGCTCGATCGACGCGGTTTCCTGAAGACGACGGTTGGATCGGCGGCGGCGATGGCCGCCTTCCCCGCCGGCCTGCCCGCGGCGCGTCCTGAAGGGTGGCTGCCGCTGGACCATCCGCTCCCCCAGACCGCTACCCGCGGCGACGGCGCGCAGGCCGGCGTGCAGCAGTCGAAAAACCCGGTCCTGAAGTTCGCCGTGGTCGGGATCAACCACAACCACATCTACGCGCAGGTGAACGCCATCCTTCGGGCCCGCGGCGAACTGGTGTGGCTGTACGCCAGAGAGCCTGACCTCGTGGCCGCGTTTCAGCAGCAGTACCCGCAGGCCAGGCTCGCCAGGAGCGAAGCCGAGGTCCTCGAGGACTCGTCGATCAAGCTGGTGCTGAGCTCGGGCATCCCGAACGAGCGCGCGCCGCTCGGCATCCGGGTCATGCAGCACGGCAAGGACTACATGTCCGACAAGCCCGGCATCACGACGCTCGCGCAGCTGGCCGAGGTGCGCCGCGTTCAGGCCGAGACGAAGCGGATCTACTCGATCATGTACGGCGAGCGGCTCGAGAACCGCGCCACGATCAAGGCCGGCGAGCTGGTCAAGGCCGGCGCCATCGGGCGCGTCGTCCAGACGATCGGGCTGGGGCCGCACCGCATGAACCCGAAGACGCGCCCGGCGTGGTTCTTCGAGCGCGAGAAGTACGGCGGCATCCTGTGCGACCTCGCCTCGCACCAGGCAGACCAGTTCCTGTTCTTCACCGGCTCGACGACGGCGGAGGTCGTCGCCTCGCAGGTAGGGAACCTGAACTACCCGCAGTACCCCGGCCTCGAGGACTTCGGCGACGCCCTCGTCGGCGGCAACGGCGGCACGGGGTACATCCGCGTCGACTGGTTCACTCCGGACGGGCTGGCGACCTGGGGAGACGGGCGGCTGACCCTTCTCGGCACCGACGGCTTCATCGAGATTCGGAAGAACATCGACATCGCGGGCCGGCCGGGCGGAAGCCACCTATTCCTCGTGGATCAGAAGGAGACGCGCTACATCGACACGTCCGACGTGCCGCTGCCGTACGGCGAGCAGCTCGTGGCCGACGTACTGAACCGGACCGAGACGGCGATGACGCAGGCGCACTGCTTCCTGGCGACGGAGCTGATTCTGAAGGCCCAGGCGCAGGCGCGGCGGATCGCGAGCGGAGTCTAAGCGGGCAGACGACGCGCTGGGGGCCGCCCCTCCCGGCTCCGCGCGCTGGGCGATGGACAGCGGGGTCAGATCCAGGATTACGGGGTCAGAACCAGGCCCCCGATATCTCACAAGGCAGCGGGGCCGGCCCTGGGGATTCGGCGTTCAGGGGCTGGCAGTTGCGGTCGGAGCCGCGCACCAGCGAGCCGTACGGGATCGGGCGCGTGGATTCCGGCTTCCGGGTGTCGCATGCTGTCCCATCGTGGAGCGGTCGCAGGCGGAGGGCGCCGTGCGCCCGCAGAAGGCGGACCGATGAGACTCTTCGTTCCGGGAAGGATTTGCCTGTTTGGCGAGCATTCCGACTGGGCCGGCGGCTACCGCCGCATCAACGCCGACGTGGAGAGAGGCTACACCCTCATCTGCGGGACGAACCAGGGCATTCACGCGGAGGTCGAGCCGCACCCGTCAGCCCTGGTGCTGACCTCCACCACGCCCGACGGCCAGGTGGTCGGCCCGCGCGAGATCCCGCTCGAGCCGAAGGCGCTCCTCGAGGAGGCGCAGCAGGGCGGGTTCTTCAGCTACGCGGCCGGCGTAGCCTACCAGGTGCTCACCCACTACCGCGTTCGCGGCCTGGTCATCCACAACACCCGCACCGACCTGCCGATCAAGAAGGGCCTGTCCTCGAGCGCGGCCATCTGCGTGCTCACGGCGCGGGCGTTCAACCGTATCTACGACCTGAAGCTGACAATCCGTGGCGAGATGGAGCTGGCCTACGCGGGCGAGATCACGACGCCGTCCCGCTGCGGCCGCATGGATCAAGGCTGCGCCTTCGGCGACCGTGCGGTGCTGATGGAGTTCGACGGCGAGCGGCTCAGCACCGAGGAAGTGCGGCCGGCGAAGGAGCTGCACTTCGTCATCGTGAACCTGAACGCGAGCAAGGACACGATGGAGATCCTCAAGCGGCTGAACCGCTCGTACCCCTTCGCGGAGGGTGAAGTTGAACGCGGCGTTCAGCAGCTGCTCGGCCCCATCAACAAGCGGATCGTCGGCGAGGCGCGGGCGGCGCTGGAAGCCGGCGACGCCGAGCGCCTCGGCGCGCTCATGACGGAGGCGCAGGCGCTCTTCGACCGCTACGCCGGGCCAGCCTGCCCGGAGGAACTGACGGCGCCGGTTCTGCACCGCGTGCTGGCCCACGAGCCGCTGCAGCCGCACGTCTGGGGCGGCAAAGGCGTCGGGTCCCAAGGGGACGGGAGCGCGCAGTTCGTGGCCCGCAGCGCGGCCGACCAGCAGGCGGTCGCCGAGATCCTGCAGCGCGATCTCGGCATGCCGGCCCTGCCCCTGACGCTGGGCACGGGCCCGAAGGTTCGCCGGGCGCTCATCCCGGCAGCGGGATTCGGCACGCGGCTCTTCCCGGCCAGCAAGGCCACGAAGAAGGAGCTCTTCCCTGTCGTGGACCGGGACGGGATCGCCAAGCCGGCCATCCTTCTGATCGTCGAAGAGGCGCTCGACGCCGGCATCGAAGAGGTCGTTATCGTCGTCCAGGAAGAGGACCTGGCGGAGTTTTCCTCCTTCTTCAACGATCAGGTGTCGGTCGAGAACTACAACAAGCTCCCGCCTTCGTCCCAGCAGTACGCCCGCCGCATTCTCGACATGGGCCGCCGCGTCCGGTTCGTCACCCAGCCGACGCAGCAGGGGTTCGGCGACGCGGTCTATTGCGCGCGCGCGGCGATTGGCGACGAGCCGTTCCTCCTCATGCTCGGCGATCACCTCTACAGGTCGGCGAGCGGCCTGTCCTGCGCGCGGCAGGTGCTGGACGCGTTCCAGCAGAGCGGCACGAGCGTCGTGGGCCTGCGCCCCACGCCCGAATCCGAGGTCGGGAGCTTCGGCGTGGCAGCCGGCGTCTGGATCGAGCCGGGCCGGCGGCTCACCATCACCGAGTTCGCCGAGAAGCCGACGGTGGACTACGCCCGAAGCCGCCTGCAGGTGCCCGGCCTCCCCGACGGCCAGTACCTGACGGTGTTCGGCCAGTACGTGATCACGCCGCTGGTCTTCACGTACCTGGAAGAGCACATCCGTCACAACGTCCGCGAGCGGGGGGAGTTCCAACTGACGTCGGCCCTGGAGCGGCTGAGGCAGGAGGACGGATTCCTGGGCCTGATCGTGGACGGGCAGCGCTTCGACATCGGTCTGCCGAGCTACTACCTGGATACGCTGGCGAGTTTCAGCCGGGACTGACGCGCAGGCCGCACGCGTGCGCGCCACGGCACCCAGCGGACCGCCGATGTCGAGCGCGGCGCATGGACTCCCGGCGGCGCGGGTTCCCGGCGCGGTATCATACGCGGCGTCGAGCGCAGATCGGCACCATGAGGCCGGCGCGCACGCCGCCGCCCGCGATGGCCGGGGCCGCAGCCTCGAAGGAGCGTCATGCCGCGTCCCACGCTCGTCCTGCTCCTGGTCCTGTCGGCGGCAGCCTTCGCGCCCGGGGCTTCCGCCGGCGACTCGCCGCCAAGCGGTGCGCCGCCCGCGGGGTGCAGCCAGGCCGCGGCCCCGCTTGTCCGGAGCCTCGTCGCCCCGGGCGCGAAGCTCGAGAAGCTCGCCGGCGGATTCGAGTTTGCTGAGGGCCCCACGAGCGATGGCGCGGGCAACGTCTTCTTCACCGACCAGCCGAACGACCGCATCCTGAAGTGGAGTGTGGACGGAACGCTGACCACCTTCCTCCAGCCGGCGGGCCGAGCCAACGGCATGTTCTTCGACGCCGACGGCAACCTGCTCGCGTGCGCCGACGAGCGCACGGAATTGCGGTCGATCGCGCCTGACGGCTCGCACACCGTCCTGGTGAACCGGTACGAGGGCAGGCTTCTCAACGGCCCGAACGATGTCTGGGCCCGGCCGGACGGCGGCATCTACTTCACGGATCCCTTTTACAAGCGGCCCTGGTGGAGCCACACGGCCCCGCCGCAGGACGGCCAGCACGTCTACTTCCTCGCCCCGGACCGCCGGACTGTCAGGCGCGTGACGACCGACCTGACGAAGCCGAACGGCATCATCGGGACGCCGGACGGCAAAACGCTCTTCGTGGCCGACATCGGCGCGCGCAGAACCTACGCGTTCGCCATCCAGCCGGACGGCACCCTGACCGACAAGCGCCTGCACTGCGAGATGGGCTCGGACGGCATGACGCTGGACGAGGAGGGCCGGCTCTACCTGACCGGCCGCGGCGTCTCCGTGATCGATCGGGACGGGCGCATGGTCGAGCAGTTCGACGTGCCCGAGCCGTGGACCGCGAACGTCAGCTTCGGCGGGCCGGACCATCGGACGCTGTTCATCACGGCCGGCACGGGCCTGTATGCGGTGCGGCTCCGCGTTCGTGGCGCAAACGCCGCGAAGTGATCGATCGCGGAGGTGCGTCATGCGAAGCCTCTCCACGCTCGGCGCCGCCCTGTTCGACCTCCTGGCCCCGGGCGAGGCGTGTCAGATCGCCGAGGCGCTGTCCGGCCGTATTGGCCTTCTTGAGCGGCACGTCGGCATCGGCGCTCGGCAGCGTCCGGGCTCGGCGACCCGCGACGATGAGGCGCAGGATCTCGCCATCGCCGCCGCGGGATCCAGCAGGCGGGCGGGTCGAGGCAAGTTCCCCTTCGTCTGGAAGAAGCCGCGCGGCGGCTTCATTCGGCAGCCGAAGGCCGAGTTCGCCGCCGCGGGCGCCGAGCCGCGCGGGAGGCCGGATTGCCGGCGCGCGCCAGGGTGGAGCCATCGGATTCCCACGGCCGGTCCCCGATAGCGGGGCGATTGCCTTCGTCGCCACGACCGGCCGGTTTCAGCGAGGGTCGACATGCCGACTGCCGTCTCGTCCGTTCTGATGTCGTTCGTCCTGCCGGTCCTGTTCGCCCTGCAGACTGGCGGCGCGGCCGCCCAGGCTCCGGCGCCGAATCCCGAACTCCTCTCGCGGCGGTGGCAGGCGCGCTGGATCACGGCGGCCGGCGCCGAGCCGTTCGCCTACGGCGTGTACCACTTCCGCAAGTCGTTCGACCTGGCGGCGCCGCCGGCGCGCTTCGTCGTTCACGTCACGGCCGACAACCGCTACCAGCTCTTCGTCAACGGCACGCGCGTCGTGTGGGGGCCGGCCCGAGGCGACCTCAACCACTGGCGGTACGAGACGGTGGACGTCGCCCCGCACCTCCGGGCCGGGCGGAACGTGCTGGCGGCCGTGGTCTGGAACTTCTCCGATCTCGCCCCCGAAGCGCAGGTGACGTGGAGAACGGGGTTCCTGCTCCAGGGCGACACGGCGGCCGAGCAGGCGGTGAACAGCAACGCCTCGTGGAAGGCCGTCAGGAACCGCGCCTACTCCCCCATTCCGTTCACCCACGCCCAGATGCGCGGCTACACCGTTGTCGGGCCGGGCGAGCGCGTCGAGGGCGCGGTGTACCCCTGGGGCTGGGAAACGGCAGGCTTCGACGACGCGGGATGGCAGGCGGCTGAGGCGGCCGTGCCGGACAATCGGGACGGCGGGTCTCCGCGAGACTCGCAGGACGCGCCGAACCGCTGGCTGCTGGTTCCGAGGAGCATTCCGCTCATGGAGGAGCGGCCGGAGCGGTTCGCCAGCGTGCGCCAGTCGCTGGGTGTGGAGGTGCCGTCCTCCTTTCCGGCGGCGGCGGCCGCGTTCACGGTCCCGCCCCGCACCCGGGCGCGGCTGCTGCTCGACATGTCGCACCTGACGACGGCCTACCCGGTGCTCGAGTACGGCGGCGGCGCCGGTGCGACGATCAGGCTGGGGTATGCCGAGTCGCTCTACTATCCCAGGGACGGCGAGCGCCGCGGTGAGAAGGGCAATCGCAACGAGGTCGAAGGCAAGGAGTTCGTCGGCAACCACGACGTGGTGCTGGCCGACGGCGGCCGGCACCGCGCCTACAGCCCGCTCTGGTGGCGCACGTACCGCTACGTCGAGCTGACGATCGAGACGGGGATGGATCCGCTCGTCGTGGAGGACCTCCGGGGCATCTACACGGGCTACCCGTTCGAACGGCGCCAGCGCATCGACACCGGGTCCGATCTCGTGTCGCGCATCCTCGACGTGGGGTGGCGGACGGCGCGGCTCTGCGCGCACGAGAGCTACATGGACTGCCCCTACTACGAGCAGCTGCAGTACGCCGGCGACACCCGGATCCAGGCGCTCGTGTCGCTCTACGCCAGCGGCGACGCGCGGCTCATGAAAAACGCCATCGCGCACCTCGACGACTCGCGCACCGCGGAGGGCGCGACGATGAGCCGGGCGCCGACGCGGCAGCAGCAGTACATCCCGCCGTTCTCGCTGTGGTGGATCGGGATGCTGCACGACTACTACATGTACGTGGACGACGAGGCGTTCGTCCGCGAGCGGCTCGGCGGCGTGCGGGCCGTCCTGCAGTTCTTCGGCCGCCACCAGAAGCCGAACGGCTCGCTGGGCCGCCTGCCCTGGTGGAACTACGTGGACTGGACGCCCGAGTGGCCGGGCGGCGTGCCTCCGAGCCAGGGGAACGGCTCCATCGCCGTCCTCGACCTGCAGCTGCTGCTCGCCTACGACTGGGCCGCGCACCTCGAGGACGCGCTCGGGTCGAAGGCCGTTGCGTCGGAGTACCGGGCGTCGGCGGAGCGGCTCAGGCAGGCCATCCGGCCGCTCTACTGGGACGAGGGACGGCGGTTGTACGCCGACACCGAGGCGCACGACCGCTACTCGCAGCACGCGAACGTCCTGGCCGTGCTCGCCGGCGTGTCCGCCGGAGCGGAAGCCCGCGACCTCGTGGCCCGGGTCATCGAGGACGCGACGATCACGCGGTGCTCGTACTACTTCCGCCATTACCTGCACTCGGCGGTGAACCTCGTCGGCGAGGGCGACCGCTATCTCTCGCTGCTGGCCGACTGGGAAGGCATGCTCGGCCGCGGTCTCACGACGTTCGCCGAGCGGTACGACGCGCCGGGCGATCCGTCGCGATCGGACTGCCACGCGTGGAGCGCGAGCCCGAATTTCGAGATCTTCCGCACGGTGCTGGGCATCGACACGGCCGCCCCGGGGTTCGCGGCAGTGAGGGTGCGCCCGTTCCTCGGGGCGCTCGGCCGTGCTTCCGGCTCGATCCCCCATCCGAAGGGCGAGGTCTCGGTGGCGCTCGTGCGAGAGGGGCGCGGGTTGCGGGCCGAGATCGTACTGCCGGAAGGCGTCGGCGGCGAGTTCTCGTGGCAGGGGGTCCATCGGCCCCTTGCGCCGGGCGCGAACCGGTTCACGGCGCAGCCCGCCGCGAAGTGATGGTGGCGAGCGCAGCGGCGCAGGCGAAAGCCGGCGCCTCGGCGCCGGCCGGCGCGGACGCGGGGCCAGGGACGGCGGGCGCTAGGCCAGCGGGGCTCCGCCGCCGGGTCCGGCGCACACGCCGCGCTGACACGAACGGCCCTGGCGCGGCGGGGAGGAGTGGCCGGCGCGCCAGGACCGTCCGGGGGGGGGGGGGCCGGGCCGGCCTACCGCACGGGAGTCCGCGCGGCGCCTGGCACGGCCGCCTCGACCTCTTTTCTGCCGCGGACCCGGTTCGCCAGCGCCCGCAGCAGGTCGGTGATCTTCATCTCGCGCAGATCGTCGAAGTACGAGTAGACGACCGGCGTGACGAGCAGGGTCAGCAGCAGGCACAGGAGCTGGCCGCCGATAATGGTGACCGCCATCGAGGCCCGGGATCCCGCGCCCGCCCCGCGGCCGAACGCGATGGGCAGCATGCCGGCGATGATCGACATCGTCGTCATCAGGATGGGGCGCAGCCGCACGTGGTTCGCCGCGATGAGAGCCTCGTGGCGCTCGCGTCCCTCGCGCCGCAGCGTGTTCGTGTAGTCCACCTGCAGGATGGAGTTCTTCTTGACGATGCCGAAGAGCATCATCAGGCCGATGGCGCTGTAGACGTTGAGGGTCATGCCGAACGCCATCAGGGCGAGCAGGCCGGCGGGCAGGCTCAGCGGCAGGGCCGTCATGATGGTGAGCGGGTGGATGAAGCTGTTGAACTGCGACGCGAGCACCATGTAGATGAAGGCGGTCGCGAGCAGGATGGCCATCACGAAGTCGCTGGACGCCTCGTCCAGGGTCCTCGCGTTGCCGCCGAAGATCACCTGGTATCCGGGCTTCAAGTTCAGCTCGTCGACCTTCGCGCGCGCCTGCGACACGATCACGCCGAGCGGCACCTGGTCGAGGCTCCCGCTGACGGAGATCTGGCGCTGGCGGTTGTAGCGATCGATGGAGGCCGGGCCGAAGCCCTCCACGAGCGAGGCGACGTCGCTCAGCCGGGCCGTCCGCTGGGTCGATGACGGCACGAGCAGCAGCGCCATGTTCGCGGGGTTGTTGCGGTAGCCCTCGTCCAGGCGCAGCCGCACCTTGTACTGCTCGTCGCCGTCCTTGAACTCCGACACCTCCGAGCCCCCGACGAGGGTGCGGAGGCTCGAGGCCAGGCCGTTGATGTTCACGCCGAGGTCCGCCGCGCGGGCCCGGTCCACGACGATCTTCAGTTCCGGCTGGGTGGGCTCGTAGCTGCGGTCCACGTCGACGACGCCCGGGATCGTGCGGATCTTGTCCATGAGCCGGCTCGAGTACTCCACGAGCTGGGCGATGTCGGGCCCCTGGACGATCATGAACAGGCGGTTCGCGCCGCCGCCGCCCCGCGCGCCCGCGCTGGACGCCCCCGAGATGTCGGTGCCGCCGGACACGCTGATGCGCGCGCCGGGGTAGCGCCGCAGGAGCGCGCGCGCGCGACGCATGAGGTCCTGCTGCGTCACATCGCGCTCGTTCAGGTCCGTCAGCCTGACGTAGAAGTTGGCGTTGTTCGAGCCCACGCTCGTCAGCACGCTGACGACGTCGCGCATCTGGCGCAGGTCGGCCTCGATGGGCCGGATGTACTCGTCCGTCCGCGTGTAGCTGGTGCCCTTCGGCAGCCGCACGTTGACCGAGAACTCGCTCTGGTCGTCGTCGGGCACGAGCTCCTTGCCCACGAAGGGGAACAGCGCGACGGCCGACAGCACGACCGCGCCGGCGATCCCCAGCATGGTCCGTCGGTGCTGCAGCGCCCACACGAGCATCCGTCCGTACTGGCGGTCCAGCCAGGCGTAGAAGCCGCGCTGCTTGGTCTCCCGCGGGGCGCCGCCCGCCGCCGCCGTGTCGGCGGGGCGGAGCCACCAGCCGCACAGCGCGGGGGTGAGCGTGAAGGCCACGAACATGGAGATGAGGATGGCCGACGCCGACGTGATGCCGAAGCTGAAGAAATAGCGCCCCACCTGGCCCGTCATGAACGCCACGGGCAGGAAAATCACCACGAGCGACAGCGTCGTGGCCATGACCGCAAGGCCGATTTCCTTGGTCGCGGCCTTCGCCGCCTCCCGCGGCGGGACCTTCTTCTCCTCGATGTACCGGAAGATGTTCTCCAGCACGACGATCGCATCGTCGATGACGATGCCCGTGGCGAGCGAGAGCGCCAGCATCGTCATGTTGTTCAGCGTGAAGCCGAAGGCCTTCATCACCGTGAACGTGCCGATGATGGACGTCGGGATCGCCAGGGCCGCGATGACCGTGAGCCGCCGGTTCCGGATGAAGAAGAACACCACCAGGCTCGCGAACAGCCCGCCGAGCATGAGGTGGTGCTGGATGTCCTGGAAGGACCGGCGGATGAAGCGCGACTGGTCCCGGATCGGCTCGACCCTGAAGTCGCCGGGCAGCGTCGGCGCGATCCGCTGCAGGCGCGCCAGCACGCCGTCCACGACCTCGACGGTGTTCGTGCCCGACTGCTTGCGGATCATCAGCGAGATGGCCGGCCGGCCGTCCAGCCGGATGGCGCCCCTCGGCTCCTCGACCGTGTCCAGGACGCGCCCGATGTCGCTGAACCGGATGACCGCGCCGTCCTTGTACGAGATGATGATGTTGCCGAAGTCCCTGACGTCGGTCAGGCGCCCCATCGTGCGCAGCGCGATCTCGGACGGGCCCGTCAGGTAGGTCCCGCCCGGGATCTCCACGTTCTGGTTGACGACCGCCGTCCGCACCTGGTCCACCGTCAGCCCGTACGCGTTGAGGCGGTCCCCGTTCATCAGCAGCTGGATCTCGCGGTGCCGGTCGCCCTGCATCGTCACTTCGCCGACGTCCTTGACGGTCTCGAGGACCTCCTTGATGCGCTTCGTCGCGATCTCGGTGATCTCCTTCTGGGTCCGGTCGGCCGAGACGACGAGCGTCAGGATGGGCTGCGAATCCGGGTCGATCTTGCTGATGTACGACGGCCGGGTGTCGGTGGGGAACTGGCCGACGATGGTGGCGACCTTGTCGCGCACGTCCTGCGTGGCGGACTCGATGTCGCGCTCCAGCACGAAGGTGATCGACACGCGCGAGAAGCCCTGGTCGGAGCCGGCCCGGAGCTCGTCCACGCCGTTGATGCTGTTGACCACCGATTCGATGCGCTTGGTGATCTGCGACTCGACCTCCTCGGCGCTCGCGCCCGGGAGCTGCGTCATGACCATGACCGTCGGGTAGTCGGTCTTGGGCATGAGATCGAGCCCGAGATGGCGGTAGGAAAACGCGCCCAGCACGATGAGCGCCACGCTCATCATGACGGCGAAGACCGGGCGATCGACGCTGACGTCCGCGAGTTTCACCGCTGGCCTCCACGCGCGCCGCCCCTGGCGCCCCGGCCGGCCCCCGGCGCGCCGCCCCCGTCCGGCGGCGGCGCGCTTCCCGGCGTCAGGACCCGCACCGGCGTCCCCGTCGCGAGATTGCTCAGCCCGCTGGCGGCGAGCGTCTCGTCGCCCTTCAGCCCGTTCACAATCTCGACGAGCTTCCCCTGCTTCACCCCGAGCGCGACTTCCTGCTGGCGGATGACGTTGTTCTCGATGACGAACACCGAGGACACGCCCGCCAGCGTGGCCACCGCGTCCTCGCTCACCGCCGGCACGTTCGCGTCCACGTTCGTCGTCAGCACGCCCTTCGCGAAGAACCCGGGCTTCAGGCGCCGGTCAGGGTTCTCGACGATCGCCTCGACCACGAAGGTGCGCGTCGCCTGGTCCACCGAGGGGCTCACGTGCGCGATCTCGCCGCGGAACGTCTCGCCCGGAAACGGCTCCACGCGGAACTCCACCGGGAGCCGCTGCGAGATCAAGCCAGCGTACCGCTCCTGCAGCGCGGTGCGGAGCTTGAGCGGATGAATCTGCACCACGACCGCCACCGGCGTGTTGGTCTGAATGAACTCCCCGGGCTGGACCAGCCGCTCCGACACGATGCCCGCCACGGGCGCGCGGATCGAGGTGTCCGCCAGCCGCTTCTTCGCCAGCTCGTACGACGCGCGGCGGTCCATCAGGCTGGCCTTCAGCGCACGCGCCTGATCGAAGACCTGCTGGTACGACGCCTCGGCGACCTTCAGCCGCGACTGCGCGGTCTCGAGGTCCGCCGGCGCCAGGAGGCCGCGGCTCATCAGCCGCGACGCGCGCTCGAAGTTGGCGCGGGCGTCGTCCCGGGTGGCGGCCGCCGAGCGCACCGAGGCAATCGCATCGTCGGCGGGCGGCACCGCCTGGCCCGGCGACATGCCCAGCTGCGCCTCCGTCTGCCGAAGGGCGCTCTCGGCCGACTCCATCGCGAACTGGCGCTCGCGAGGATCCAGCTGGACGAGGATGCTCCCGGGCCGAACCTCGGTGCCGATCTGGATCGGAACGCTCTGCACGAGGCCGGCTGCCTCGGAACTGACCCGGGCCTGATCGAGCGACAGCAGGGTGCCCGACAGCTCCACCTGTCGCTGCACGGACACGCGCTCGACCTTGGTCGCCGTCACGCTGACCGCCTCGCGCGGTCCCCCGCGGCCGCCCTGCGCCCCCCGGCCGGCGGACCCGCCGCCCGGCCCGTTCGAGGACCCCCTGCACGCGGCCGACGCCCCGGCGAGGCACAGAGACGCGCCAATCAAGAGGCCGACCGACGCTGGAACACGACGAAAAGCTACACGCAGCATGTGGATATGGTTCCCGAGCCGCAGCCTGGCCTTCCGGCCCCATTTTCCGATCCCGCCCCACCGCAGAGCCGCGACACCCTCCCGACGGGCGGTCAGACAGACACTCTTAAGGCTACTACGACATCAGCCCCGTTCCGCTTACAAACGGCGACAAAACCGTGACAATCCCCCGCATCCGCTACAATGTCCGCGCTCGCCGTCCCGCAGCGGGCGCCGCGCCCGCTCGGCGCGCGCGAGCGGACTCTCGCTTCGAGGGGAGGATCGCAAGAACCGCGAGGCCCGGCGGCAGGGGGTCCGGGCCGGGCTGGCGGCCGTCGCCGCGCCTGAGATCGCCGGGAGGGGAAATGACTATCGTCAATCTCGACGCCGTCGAGGGCCGCCGTTTCCCGGCCGGCCGGCGGACGAAGCACATCGTCGGGGGCCTGTCGCCGATCCAGTCGTGCCACTACGCCCTCGGTTTCGTGACGCTCGACGCGGACGGCGGTCAGATCCCGTGGCACAGCCAGGACCAGCAGGAGGTCTACTTCATCGTCGAGGGCACGGGCGAGATGTGCCTCGGCGCGGAGCGCGCGACCGTGGGCGCCGGCCAGGCCGTCGCGATTCCGTCCGGGGTCTTCCATCAGATCACGAACGTGGGCCCGACGCCGCTCCGCCTGCTCTACTGCTACGGTCCCGCGGGAGACGCGGCGCACTGGCGGCAGGAACTCGATGGGACGCTGCCGCGGGCGGGCGTGGAGGCCCCGCCACTGCCCGACGGCGCGCGCGCTCAACGCGCCTGAGCGGGGAGGCTGCCCATGAGCACCCGGCGCATCGGCATCGTCATGAACGGCGTCACCGGCCGCATGGGCGCTAACCAGCACCTCATGCGATCCATCGTCGCCATCGGCCGCGACGGCGGCGTCCGGTGCGCCGACGGAACGATCGTCGAGCCCGTGCCGCTCCTTGTGGGCCGGAACGCCTCCAAGCTGGAGGCCCTGGCGGCGCAGGCCGGCGGCGCGGCGTGGACGACCAGCCTGGACGCCGCCCTGTCCGATCGGTCGTGCGAGGTCTACTTCGACGCGCAGACGACCGACCGGCGGGCCGCTGCCGTCCGTCGTGCGATTGCCGCCGGCAAGCACGTCTACTGCGAGAAGCCGGCCGCGGCCACCATGGCCGAGGCGCTCGAACTGTACCACCTCGCCCGCCGCGCCGGCCTCAAACACGGGGTCGTGCAGGACAAGCTCTGGCTCCCCGGCATCCGCGCGCTGAAGCAGCTTGTCGACGAGGGGTTTTTCGGGCGGATCCTGTCCGTCAGGGGGGAGTTCGGCTACTGGGTCTTCGAGGGCGAGACGATCCGCTCGCAGCGGCCGTCATGGAACTACCGCGCGGAAGAGGGCGGCGGAATCGTCCGGGACATGTTCGCCCACTGGCGCTACGTGCTCGACGGCGTGTTCGGCCGGGTCAGCGCCGTGGCGTGCCTCGGCGCGACCCACGTGGAGCGGCGGTGGGACGAATCGGGCCGTCCCTACGACTGCACTGCCGACGACGCGGCGTACGCCATCTTCGAACTCGAGGGCGGGATCATCGCGCAGTTCAACTCGTCGTGGTGCGTGCGCGTGCGCCGCGACGACCTGCTGACCATCCAGGTGGACGGAACGAAGGGCTCCGCCGTGGCCGGGCTCCGGGGATGCTGGATCCAGCCGGCGTCGGCGACCCCGCGCCCCGTGTGGAACCCGGACGTCGAGACGCACGCCGACTACCGCGCCGACTGGCAAGCCGCGCCCGCCGCGCCGGAAGCCGGCAACGCGTTCAGGGCCGAGTGGGAGCTGTTCCTCCGGCACGTTGCGCGCGACGAGCCCTTTGCCTGGGATCTGCTCGCCGGCGCGAAAGGCGTGCAGCTGGCGGAACTCGCGCTCGAATCCTGGCGACTTCGGCGCTGGGTGACGATTCCGCCGCTCGGGGGGTGACGCGCCCGGGCCGGGCGCCGCACCCGCCTACTTGAAGATCTTCAGGAGTTTCAGGATCCAGATCAGGATGGAGGCGCCAATCACGGCGAGGATGAAGCTGACCAGGGCGCCGCCGCCCAGGTTCAGCCGGGTCGCGATCCAGCCGCCGATGAGCGCCCCGACGACGCCGACGACGACGTTGGCGACAAGGCCCATCTGGGCGTTCGTCTTCATGACGATGCTGGCGAGCCAGCCGACGATCCCGCCGACAACCAGCCAGAGAACGAGCTTCATGGCGCCCCCCTGCCCGCGCCGCCGGAGAGCGGCCTGCGGGCGACCGCGGCTAGGATGACCGATCCGCCCCGTCGATTCAAGCAACCGCCGAACGGGCGTATCATAGCGGCATGCCCACGACGGTCGACGCGCTCACCAGCCTCGGACTCGGGCTGGGCCTCGCCGCCGCGTGCGGGTTCCGGGTCTTCGTTCCGCTGCTCGTCCTCAGCGTCGGCGCGCACGCCGGCTACGTGCCGCTCGCGGACGGGTGGCAGTGGATGGGGTCGGCGCCGGCCATGATTGCGTTCGCGTGTGCGACGGTGTTCGAGGTGCTCGGCTACTGCATCCCCTGGGTGGATCACCTGCTGGACCTCGTCGCGACGCCGGCTGCCGTGGCGGCGGGGATGGTGACCAGCGCGTCGGTGCTGGCCGACCTGCCGCCGCTGGTGCGCTGGACGGCCGTAATCATCGGCGGCGGAGGCCTCGCCGCGATCGTTCAGGGCGCGACTGCGTCGGCGCGGGTGGGGTCGACGGCGGCGACCGGCGGTCTGGCCAATCCCGCGGTGGCGACGGCCGAGCTGGCCGGCTCGTCGGCTGCCAGCGCCGTCGCCGTGCTGTTCCCACTCTTCGCGCTGGCCGGCGTCGTCCTGGCGGTCGCGCTCGCCGCCCTGGCGATTCGGCGGTTCGGGGCCAGGCGCCGCCAGGCCGTCAGTCCGCCCGCGTGCGGTTCGTCCGCCTGACGCGACCGCGGCGCTTCTGCGCTCGCGTCCGGGCGCAGCCGCCGCAGATCCACCCGCCGGTGACTCAGCCCATGGCGTCGATGATCGCGTTCAGCGTCGGGCTGGGGCGCATCGCGGCGACGGCCTTCGCGGGGTCGAGCCGATAGTAGCCGCCCAGGTCCACCGCCCGCCCCTGCGCCGCGATCAATTCGGCATTGATGGCCGGTTCGGCCTCCTTCAGGCGCGCTGCCGCGGGCGCGAAGCGGGCCTGGAGCTCGGCGTCCTTCGATTGTGCCGCGAGCGCCTCCGCCCAGTACAGAGCCAGGTAGAAGTGACTGCCGCGGTTGTCGATCTGCCCGACCTTGCGGGCCGGCGACCTGTTGGCGTCCAGGAACTTGCCGATGGCCTGGTCCAGCGTCTCGGCGAGGAGGGCCGCCTTGGCGTTTCCGGCCGTCGCGGCGATGTGCTCGAGCGACGCGGCCAGCGCGGAGAACTCGCCGAGGGAATCCCAGCGCAGGTACCCTTCCTTCTGGAACTGCTGGACGTGCTTCGGCGCCGACCCGCCGGCGCCCGTTTCGAACAGGCCGCCCCCGGCGAGCAGCGGCACAATCGACAGCATCTTCGCGGAGGTGCCGATCTCCAGGATCGGGAAGAGATCCGTCAGGTAGTCGCGCAGCACGTTCCCGGTCACCGAAATCGTGTCCTTGCCCTTGCGGATGCGCTCGAGGGAAATCGTCATCGCGTCCACGGGCGCCAGGATGCGGATGTCGAGCCCCGAGGTGTCGAGGTCCTTCAAGTACGCCTCGACCTTCGCGATGACCTGCCGGTCGTGCGCGCGGTTGCGGTCGAGCCAGAAGACGGCCGGTGCGCCGGTGGCCCGAGCGCGCCGGACGGCCAGCTTGACCCAGTCGCGGACGGCGGCATCCTTCGTCTGGCAGGCCCGGAAGATGTCTCCCTCTTCGACCGCCTGGGACAGCAGCGTCTCGCCGGTTGCGGCGTCGACGACGCGGATCGTGCCGGCGCCCTGGGCGATGAAGGTCTTGTCGTGCGAGCCGTACTCTTCCGCTTTCTGGGCCATGAGGCCGACGTTCGGGACGGAGCCCATCGTGGCGGGGTCGAACGCGCCGTGCGCCCGGCAGTTCTCGATGATGGTCTTGTAGACCGTGGCGTAGCACCGGTCGGGGATCAGGGCCTTGGTCTCGTGCAGCGCGCCGTCGGGGCCCCACATTTTCCCGGACTCGCGGATGACGACCGGCATCGACGCGTCCACGATGATGTCGTTCGGCACGTGGAGGTTCGTGATGCCCCGTTCCGAGTCCACCATCGCGAGGCGCGGGCGGACGGCGTAGACGGCCTGGATGTCGGCCTCGATGGCGGCGCGCTCGGCCTCCGGGAGGGCGCGGATCTTCGCGTCGAGGTCGGCGATCCCGTTGTTCGGGTTGACGCCCAGCGCCTTGAACGCCGCCGCGTGCTTCTCGAAGACGTCCTTGAAGTAGACGCTGACGGCGTGGCCGAATATCACCGGGTCGGACACCTTCATCATCGTCGCCTTCAGGTGCAGCGACAGCAGCAGGCCGCGCGCCTTCGCGTCGGCCATCTGCTCCTCGTAGAACTGGCGCAGCGCCGCGACGCGCATGACGGCGGTGTCGAGGATTTCGCCCTCGAGCAAGGCGAGCGGCGAGCGGAGGGCGGTGACGGCCCCGCCGGGCGTGACGAACTCGAAGCGGACCTCGGCAGCCTTTGTCAGCGTGACCGACGTCTCGCTGCCGTAGAAGTCGCCGCCGGCCATGTGCGCGACGTGCGTCTGCGAATCCGGCGTCCACGGCCCGAGCGTGTGCGGATGCGACCGGGAGAACGCCTTGACCGCCTGGGGCGACCGCCGGTCCGAGTTCCCCTCGCGCAGGACCGGGTTCACGGCGCTGCCGAGCACCCTGGCGTAGCGGGCCTGGACCTCCCGGGCGCCAGGGTCGGCCGGGGCCTCGGGGTAATCGGGCACGGCGTACCCCTTCGCCTGCAGTTCCCTGATGGCTTCCTTGAGCTGCGGGATGGAGGCCGAAATATTCGGCAGCTTGATGATGTTGGCGTCGGGCTGCCGGGTGAGCTCGCCGAGCCACGCCAGGTCGTCCGGGCTGCGCCGGTCCTCGTCCAGGCGTTCGGGAAAGGCGGCGAGGATCCGCCCCGCGAGCGAGATGTCGCGAGTCTCGACGGCGACGCCGGTCTCCCTGGTGAAGGCCCTGACGATAGGCAGCAGCGAATAGGTGGCGAGCGCCGGCGCTTCGTCGGTCTGGGTCCAGATGATCGTCGACGACATCATCTTCATGCCTGATCCTCCCGGTCGAGGGCCCTCCCCCGGCGCGCCGGGTCACGCGCGCCTCGCCAGTATAGTGCCGTCCGGCGAGCCGCGCGTCCGCGGTCCGGCTGGCAGGCAGGCCGCGTCGTAGTGTACGATGCCCGGGACGGCCCCCGAGTGCTCAGGAGGACCCATGAGTTCAATTCGATCGACCGGCACCGAGCGCCGCGACTTCCTGAAGAAGGCCGGCCTTGGCGTCGCCGCCGCGGGGACTCTGCTCACCGAATCCCTGTCCGGGCAGAGCTCCGTCAACCGGCAGCTCTCGGAGTCGGAGAAGCTGTCGCGCCTCGCGATGACGTGCTGGCCGCAGCGCCACTTGTTCAAGACGTACGGCCGGATGGGCGCGCCGGACGCCGAGACCGCCGGGCTGCGGAAGAAGTACGGCGAGATCACGATGCACGACCTGCCCAAGTGGACGAAGGATTTCTTCCCGGGCATTTACCACCTGGATTTGTGGTCGGACGTCTTCGGCGACCCGGCCGACACGGCGCAGTACACCGAAACGACGGTGGACCGGAACGGCAAGCCGTTCACGGTCCGGCGCTGGGATCCGTCGGCTCCCGCCTCCAAGAAGTGGGTCGAGAAGCTGGCGTCCATCATCGCGAACGAGAAGTTCGTGTGCCAGCACATCTCCAACAACGCGCCGCAGTTCCTGGCGGATCCCGACGATGCGAAGCGCAAGGACGGCATCCGCGTCGCGAAGCTCTGGCTGGACGCCGCGTCGGTGCTCGGGGCCAAGACGATGCGCTGCAACACCGGCGTCACGGGCGTGCGGATCATGCCCGAGGCCGAGGCCCACTCGACCGGGTACCCGAAGAACGAGAAGATCGTGCTGTACCTGAAGCAGTGCATCGAGTCGTTCAAGGAGCTGGCTGACTACGGCGCGACGGTCGGTGTGAAGATCACCATCGAGAACCACTGGGGCCTCTGCGCCAACCCCATGAACATCCGGATCATCATGGACGAGGTGAACCACCCGTACTGCGAGTGCACGCCGGACTTCTGCAACTGGGAGAACGAGTACCACCTGTTCCACGGCCTCGACGCGGTGATGCCCTACACGCACACCCACGTGCACGCCAAGTACTGGGACCGCTGGAAGACGCCCGAGAAGGACTGGAACGACGTGCGGCGCAGCGTGCGCATCCTGAACGCGCACCGCTACACGGGGACGATCGGCCTCGAGTGGGAGAACGGGCCGATGGACGGCATCGAGGGGACGAAGTGGCTGATGAAGGAGGTCCTCGCGGCGCTGTAGGAGAGTGAAGAGGAACAGGGGCGAGGGGCTGGACGCTGGCCGGTCAGGATTCGGCCGCGAATCCCCGCGGCGGAAGCCGCGTCAGACCGGCGCCAAGCGCCCAGCCCCTGGCCTCCGGCCAATCAGCCTGCGGGCGCGACGACCGGCTTCTCGCCCGCGAAGATGCGATCGAGGCGCGCCACCACGTCCTTCAGGTAGGCCGCGTCCCCCCCGCTGATCTCGGTCGTGACCCAGCCCTGGTACTTGATGTCGGCGAGGGCCTTGCGGACGGCCGGCCAGTCGACGTCGCCGTTGCCCAGGTTCACCCAGGCGTACTGGCTCTTGCCGCGCTCCTGTTTGAAGTCCTTCACGTGGACTTTCACGACGCGCTGGCCGAGCGTGCGGATCCAGTCGTCCGGGAACCCGTAGAAGAGCATATTGCCCACGTCGAGGTACGCCTTCACCCAGGGCGACGCGAACTCATCCACGTACTTGGCCATCTCGAGCGGGCTGAGCAGGAACTTGTTCCAGACGTTCTCCATCCCGACGACGACCTTCAGCTCCTGCGCGAGGGGCAGGATGCGCTCCCTGATCACCTTCTGCGAGCGCGTCCAGGCGTCCTTGTAGGAGGTCTCGGCGTTCACCACCGCCGGCACCAGGAGCACCGTGTCAGCGCCCCACAGCCTGGCGTTGCGGAGGGACGTCTCCATGCCCGCCACGCTCTTCGACACCACCTCGGGGTCGGCGCTCGACAGGGGGTACCGCCAATGGTCGGCGTTCATCACGCCGTGGATCGTCAGGCCGGTCTTCTCGGCGGCCTCCTTGATCTCCGCCGCGACGGCCGGTTCGGCAATCGTGCCGATTTCGATGCCCTCGAACCCCACCTCGCGTGCCAGCTTGAACTTGTCGAGATAGGACAGTTCCCTCGGCAGCATGCTGACGTAGAGGGCCTTCTTCAACCCGCCGCCCGCCTGGGCCGCCGCCGCAGAGGCCGCAGCGGGCCGGAGCGCCGCCAGGACCGAGGCTGCCGCCGTCATCTCCAGGAACCCGCGCCGATCGATCGTTCTCATGGCCACCTCCCTCGAGCGGAGGGTACTCCGTTGGCGCGCGCGACTCAAGCCCCCGGCGCCCGCGTTCCCGGTATAATCTGACGGGAGCACCCCGCTTGCCCGGTCTTCGAGGGTTGCTTGACGCGTCGGACCAGCCTCCGCCGGAGACCGGGATCACCTGAAGGAGGGAGATCGATGAACGAACCCAGAGACACCAAGGTCACGCGCCGCGAATTCGTGGGCGTGGCCGCCGCCGCGACCGCGGGATTCACCATCCTGAAGCCTGCCACGGTTTTCGGCACGCAGGCGAACTCCGCCGTGAGCCTCGGCCTGATCGGCGCCGGAGGGCGCGGCACGGCCGTGACGCGCTCGTTCCTCCAGAACAGCGGCGCCGTGCTCACGGCGGTGGCCGACATCTTCCAGGACCAGCTGGATCGGGCCAAGGCGAACCTCGACTCCCTCAACACGAAGCTTGGCAAGCCGGCGATCGCGCGGACCTACAAGGGCGTCGGCGCCTGCAAGGAACTGCTGGCCGGCAAGGACATCGACGCGGTGTACATCGCCACGCCGCCGTTCTTCCACCCGGCGCAGCTCGAGGCGGCGCTCGCCGCCGGGAAGCACGTGTACCTGGAGAAGCCGGTCGGCGTGGACGTGCCCGGGGCCAAGAAGATCATGGCGCTCGGCGAACAGGCCAAGACCAAGAAGCTGAGCCTCGCCGTGGGGTTCCAGATCCGGTACGCGTCGCCCTACGTGCTGCTCGAGAAGCGCATCCGCGAGGGGCAGATCGGCACGATGGTGTCGGGCGAGACCCACTACTTCGCGTCCAACATCAACCGGCCGCCCTTCGACGACAAGTCGGCCGACGAGCGCCGCCTCCGCAACTGGATCTACGAAAAGACGCTGTCGGGCGACATCATCGTCGAACAGAACATCCACATCATCGACGTCACCAACTGGCTGCTGGGCGGACGCCCCGTCAAGGCGTTCTGCACGAACGGCCGCGCCGGGCGCACGGATCCGGGCGACTGCTCGAGCCACTACAGCGGCGTGTTCACGTATCCGAACGACGTGCACATCAGCTTCGCCTCGACCCAGTACGGCAAGGCCGCGTGGGGCGTCGGCATGCAGTACTACGGCACGCGGGGCATCGCCGAGGCGCGCTACGACGCGCCGGTGCGCATCTCGGGCGCCACGAACTGGGAGTTCCCCGGGCTCGGCAAGCCCGAGGCCGTCGATCAGCAGGCCGCGGTCACGGGGCAGTTCCGCGGCGCGCTCGACGACGCCGACGCGAACAAGCAGGCGGCGTTCATCGGCAGCATCGTCACCGGCAAGCTGCTCAACGAGGCCACGCAGGGCGCCGAGTCCACCCTCGCGGGCATCCTCGGCCGCATGTCGGCGCAGCTCGGCCGCGAGTTGACCTGGGACGAGATGCTGAAGTCGACCGAGGCGTACGACCCGAAGATCAACTTCGCGCAGTTCACCTAGGGCGCTGCGGGGGCCCGCGGCCGGAGTCGGCGGCGGGCCCCCGCCCCGTCAGGATCCCGCCAGCGGCTCGAGATCGATCCTCCGGAAGTAGATCTCCGCGCCCTCGGACTGGATCAGGATCTTCCCCTCCGTCAGGCTCGACCGGGTCGCCTCGTTCACGACCGTGCCGTTCACCGTCACGGTCACCCGGTCGCCCTGCGCCGTGATCTCCATGCGCGTCCACTGCCCGTACGGGCTCTCGACGTCCTCCCGGCCGCGAAACCCCAGCGCGTCCTTCCAGTCGGCGTCCCGGCCGTGCCAGTTGAGGCGGCCGCTCGCGAAATCGCGCGCCTCCCCCTTGGGGTCGTAGAACCACTCGCCGTCGCGGTCCTGCGACGCCCGTGCCGCCAGCGTCGGCCTCAGCCGGGTGCCGTCGGCCTCGAAACCGGCGACCAGGATGAAATCGCCGACGCCGCCCTCGATGATCTGGGCCTCGATGGATCGCATCCACGCGCCGTTGAAGTCCTTTCCGGTATTGCCGTCCGCCCCCTGCGCGTGGATGAGGACGCCGCTGTCGCGGGCCGCGTTCTTCCGCTGGCCCCAGGTCAGCAGCCCCCACCGGAACTCCACGACCAACCGGTAGTCCCGGTAGGACTCCCGGGACACCAAGCCGCCCCAGCGCTCCCCGCTGATGCGGACGGCGGGCGCCCCGTCCACCTGATCCACGACGCTGAACACCCGCAGCGGATCCTCCCGGTGCGTATCCACGAGCCACGGGTAGAACGCGTCGAGCGTCTTCCCGTCGAAGAGGCGAATCACGCCGCCCGGCGTGACGGCCGGCTGGGCGGCGGCGGCCGAGGGCACGGCGAGCGCGGCAAGGAACAGGACGGACGGCGCGATGCGCATCGGGACCTCCACCGATCAGGGTCAGATTCTCAGGAACAGCTTGCGGCGGTACATCCAGAACAGAATCAGCCAGTACGCCGCCAGGACGAACGCGCCCATCAC
Organism: Acidobacteriota bacterium; assembly: GCA_029562975.1. GTDB lineage: Bacteria > Acidobacteriota > Vicinamibacteria > Vicinamibacterales > JAKQTR01 > JAKQTR01. The sequence continues at coordinate 49,730 of JAKQTR010000016.1, forward strand.
GAACGGCTCGTACGCGGCGCCGAAGGCCGTGAAGAAGCCCGCGCCGAGATGGGTGCGCAGGGAGGACGCGATGAAGTCCTCGAAGAGGTGCGCGATCATGTAGGCCGCAATCGAGTTCATCCCGATGACGACCAGCGGGAACGCCGGCTTGCGCCAGCCGCGCAGGTCCACCACCGCGTAGAACGCGGCCAGGAGCAGGAAGCACCAGCCGCCGCTGAACAGCGTCCAGCTCGGTGTCCAGATGCGTTTGACCGACGGGCAAATCCCGACCGCGTCCAGCAGCCAGCCGGCGGCGATCCCGATGAGGCCCGCCGTCACGAGCCACGTCATCCGCTGCCGGGCCGTCCGGCCGCTGCGCATGACGCGCCCGGCGGCCAGTCCCAGGATCATGGTGCCGAGCGTCGGGATGAAGCTCAGCGTCGCGTAGCCGCCGCCGTTGAACCTGAACCAGCCGTCCGGCGGGAACAGATTGAGGAACCAGCGGTCGAAGGCCCACGCGAGATTCGTGTTCTTGTTCCAGTGCGCCGCGAACCCCTGGTAGTTGTACGCCCAGCCTGGCGTCGTGCCGGCAGCCGCCCAGTCGAAGCCGGAACCGGGCAGCGGGTACAGCGCGAACGCCGCCCAGTAGCCGACCAGGATGAGGGCGAACGCAATCCAGGCGGTCCGCATCTTGCGGAAGCCCAGCAGGAACAGCAGGGGATAGCCCAGGCCGATCTGCGTGAGCGTATCCTCGAAGGTGAACCGCGTGGCGTCCCGGCCGATGGATCGCAGGAAGATGCCCAGCGCCACGAGCACGAACGCGCGCCAGACGGCGTGCGCGGTCATGGCTTTCTTCGAGTGGCCCCGCGCGAGGCGGCTCGCCATCGAGTACGGCAGGGCCACGCCCACCATGAACGAGAACGCCGGCTGGATGAGATCGTGCAGCGAACAGCCCGCCCATGGCGCGTGGGTTTGGTGGAACGCGAGAACCCTCCAGAACGCGCTTGCGGGCACGGCGGCGGCCACCGCCGCCAGGCGGAGCACCTCGGCCATCATCAGGAACATCACGAAGCCGCGGAAGGCGTCGAGCGACACGAGACGCTCGACTGGAGTCGTCGTCGGGGCCGCAGCAGCGGCAGCGGGTTCACGCATGCCCGGGATGATACCGTGCCGCGCCGCGCCGCGCACGTTCTTTGGGAGCGCGAGGGCAGGCGAGAGGAAGAGCGGCTCGGGAACCGGCCTCCCGGCGGCCGGCGCAGGCTCGGCGCCGGCCGCCTAGCGCACCGGCACGGCCGACAGCGCGGCGAGGCCCTCCCGGACCAGGAGGTCCTCCAGGCCTGGCGCGAACGGGACGAGCGTCGTGAAACGGGGCGCGCACCAGCAGGCGTAGTCGGCCGGGTCGGCGAACGCCTCGCGGCTCGGCAGGTAGCCGACGCTGCCGTTGGCGTAGCCGGCAACCCACGCCCCTGGGGCGCCCTCCCGGATCCGGACGCCGATGCGGGTGAACGGCTCCCCGGGAAGCGCCAGGATCCGCAGGGGGCCGATCCCGACGGCCTGGATAGGCACGCCGTCGACGAACGGCCGCTCGGCCAGCCGGCCGCCGGAGGCGCGCGCAAGGCGCTCCCACTCCGCGGCGAACCGCGGCGCGCCGGGGAACAGGCCGAACCGCTCGACAAACGCCCGGGCCTCTTGCGCGATCCGCTCGCCGCTCCAGGCGACGAGCGGCAGCGCGATGCGCCGCTCGGCGGCCGCCACCCCGGCGGGGGCGCACGCGTCCGCGCGGGCGGCGATCCGGCGCGCGTGCAGCGCCAGCCGTTCCCCCGTCCGCCGCACAGCCTCGGACGCGCCAACCCCGTTCTCGCGGCATGCAGCCACGGGATCGATCTCGCCGCTGCACCCCTGGAGCACGAGTCCGCAGTCGCCGGCCTCTTCGAAGCAGGCCGCCACCGCGCCAGGCCAGTCGGCCGTGACATCGCCCGTCGGCCCTGCCGTCACCGGATGACAGGCGTAGCCGACCAGGTAGATCCTGCGATCCGGCCGTTCGAACCGCGCCACGCGCAGCCCTGGGTCCGCGGCGCCGGCCTCCGGACCGCGGCGGTTGCGGCCGATGCCGTCAACGACGCCCTCCCCTACCCGCATGGCGCACCTGCGAAGATCGGCGGCGGACCGATCAACGGCCTCGTCGATCCACGCGGGCAGCCGGTCCATGTAGGCGGCATCCATCTCGCCCAGGCCGATCGCGGGCTTCGTGGCCGGTCCGGAGTGGGTGTGGGTGCAGGCGAGCAGCACGTGGGCCGGGGGCAGGCCCCACCGATCGGCGATCCGGCGGCGGTGCCGGTCGGCCTCGTCCACCGCGAGCCCGATAAGGTCGCACGAGATCAGGAAGACCCGGGCATCTCCGAGGCGGACGCACACCGAGCGGACGTGCAGCTCGTCGAGCACCCGCTCGGCCCGACGCTCGAGGTAGAACCCGTAGCCGGCCAGTTCGGTGCCAATCGGCGGCGTGATGATCCGCTCGCCGTAGCCCGCCTCCAGCCCGGCGGCCGCAGGCCTGCCTCCTCCACTCACGGCGCGTGCCACCGTCTACCTGCCGGAGTCCGGCAGCACCTGGCCGAGACACCGCAGCCAGAAGTCGGCGTAGCGCTCCCAGAACACGAAGTTGCACGCCCAGTGCGGCGCCGGGTCCGACATGAACGCCAGGGATCGCCCGGCGCCGCAGCGGCGGACGGCCACCAGCGGGTCGCCGGTCTCGCGCACCTCGGCGAGCACCCGGCCGTCCTCGCTCGGCCGGACCTTGTTGTAGCCGAGGAGCGGCGGCATCGCCCCGAGGTCGAGGCCGGCGAACGCCGGCGCCCCCGCCGCAGTCGGCCTCGCCGTGAAGCCTTCGGTGCTCTCGACGAGGTCCTCCGTCTCCAGGCACCGCACCGGCAGCAGCTCAGCCAGGCGCGTGCGCCCCCATCCGCCCTTCCCCATCTCGCCGGTGAACGAATACCAGCCGCCGAGGAACATCACGCCCTTGCCGGCGCGCACGGCGTCGATGGTCAGCCGGATGCGATCCGGGAACGTCAGGATCGTCGAGCCGAACTTCTCGCGGTCGAAGAAGGAGGGGGCGAGCTGGAACAGCTTGGCATCCACGTCGCTGAACACGAAGACGTCGTGCCCCTCCAGCACGCGTTCGTACCCGCCCGGCGGCAGCTTGTAGAAATCCCACGCCGGCACGGACGTGACCTGGTGCTCGCCGGTGGACTGCAGCGCGTCGGTCAGCCACGTTCCGTAGTTGAAGATCTCGAGCCCCTTCGGCGAATGGTAGAACGGCGTCTCGGCGAAGCTGGGGCCGACAAGCACGGCCCAGTCCCCCGCGTAGTAGATGCGAGCCATCGGGTCGCCTCCTTCGCGCCGCTATCGGCGGCGCTCCTGCATGTGCGCCACGTGCGCGCGCAGGGTCGTTTTGGTGGACTCGAACCAGTCCGGGAATTCCCGCTCGAGGCCGTCGAGCGTACGCTCGGCCAGCGACAGCAGCGCGCCTGCGGCGCCACGGCCGCCGGGCCGCTCCAGCAGGCGGTCGAACCGCTCGAGGATGAGCACTTCGTTGGGCTCGGAACGGCCGTAGATCAACTCTCCGGGATACAGCTCGACGAGTGCCGCGAGGACATCCCGCTGGGCCGCGGTGCGGCCGAGGGCGAAGATGGCCTCCGCGATCGACGCCTGCGGGTCGTAGCCTGCCGGGTCAGCAGCGAAGTCGGCGCACGTGGCCAGCGGCAGGCGGTTCACGTCGTGCTGGGGCGCATGCGGGTTGCTGAGATAGGCGCCGGCCACCGCCGTCAGATCGGGATCCCGGCCGGTCACCGGCCCGAGGTGCAAGATGGGAAAGCGGTCGTTCGTGGGGTAGTTGTCCCAGATGAAGAGCCGGCGGCGCACCAACGAACGGAACGTCTCGCCGCACGCGCGGGTGATCGCCGGGGCCACCGACTGGTCTCCGGTCCAGAACACGTACACGTCGTCGAGCAGCGTCCGCCCCAGCGCTTCGAGGTACGGCCTGACCGAAGGCGCGTCCCCGCAGCCGTAGTAGGTGACCGGGCAGAACACGAGCTGGGCCGACGGCGAGGACCGCCTGAGCCGCTCGAGGAGGCGGTTCGCGACGCGGGCCTGCCCCTCGGCGAGCGCCGGCATGTCCAGGCCCCGCGTGGGGATGTCGTCGAAGCACAAGCTGAACCAATTGACCCCGGCCTGCTGCATCCACTCGTACTGGCGCCACAGCGCCTCGAAGTCCGCCTCGTCGTCCAGCTTCAGCGGCCGCTCGGAGTGGAGCTGGGGGTGGAAGGCGAAGCAGAACTCCACGCCGTTCAGCCGGCACTGGCGCGCGATTTCCGAGAAGGCGCGCTTCTTCTCGTCCGGGATCGGCTCCCACCATCGGTTGATCTTCCTGACGGCGTCGGTGTACATCGACGTGTAGCCGTTCATCAGGAAGTTCAAGCCGAACCGCGCGAGCCACGGGATCTCGGACAGGTACTGCTCGGGCGTCCATCCCCAGCCCTTGGTGCCCCGGACGGCGAAGCCGCCGGTCGGGGGCCGCGGCGCCGGGCCGGCCGGCGAGGCCAGCGACAGATCCACGGTGTAGGCCGTGGTCAGCTCGTGAACCGGCACGTGCGACACCGGGCCGACAACGGCCTCGGCGACGAGCAGCGCCTGCGGCACGCCGCGATTGCCGCCTGCGCTCGCGCACCGCACCTCGAGCCGGTTCGCGCGCGGACGGAGCGCGCCCGCCGGCAGTCGGAACCGCCGAAGTTCCCACCACTCGCGGGGGAAGGGCCGAGGCCCGACGGGGATCCGGCTCCCGTTCAGCACGATCTCGACGGCTGGCGGAGCGCCCTCTCCCTCGGCGCGGGCTTTCAGCCAGACGGCGTAGGGGCCGCCCGGCGTGGCGCCGAGGTCGAAGGTCGCGCGGACTGCGGCTCTTGTCGCGCGCGCGCCGGCGCCGAGCTGACGAGCCTCGGTCAGCCCCGCGAGTTCGCCCGGCGGCACCCGCACCGCCGCCCCGCCGGCGAACTCGGCGCTCGTCAGCCGCAGGACCGGAGCGGCGGCGGGCCCGGCCTCCGGCCTGGCCGCGAGACACAGCACGATCGACGCGGCAAGCCACAACGGCCGCCTCATGTCGCTCCTCCCTCCCGCCCGGGCCAGATGCGCCGCAGCAGCCAGGTGCCGGCCGCGAGGCCGCCAGCCAAACCCGCCCCGAACGGCAGCCACCTCGCCACGAAGGCGGCGTTCGTCGCCACGACCAGGCCGACGCACGCGACCACCCCGAGCAGGCAATCGACCACCAGCTTCGGCCACGACTCCGGCGGGGCGGAAGCCGCGCCCGCGCGCCGCGCGATGTGCGCCCATCGCCCGGGGGGTCTGCACCTGCGGTAGAACGCCACCAGCGTGTCGTCGGACTCAGCCGGTGTGAGCAGCGTGACGGTCAGAAGCACGGCGACGCTCGTCAGGAACAGGATGCCCGTCCCCTGCCACAACGGGCGGTGCTCGAAGCCCCACACGAACCACACCAGGATCGACGCCGGCAGCCCGAGGACGATCGCGGCCAGCTCGCCCCACACGTTGAAACGCCACCAGAAGAAGCGGAGCCACGACAGGGGCAGCAGGAAGACGACCATCGCCGAGTTGATGAAGAGAAACCAGCCCACCATGCCCTTGACGAACAGGATCGCCACGGTCCCCGCGAACGCGAAGAGCGCGAGCGTCGTCAGGCGGCTGACCACGATCTGACGGCGCCGTGGCGCATCGGGCCGCGCCGGCAGGTAGAAATCGTTCACGACGAGGCTGCTGCCCCAATTGATCAGCGAGCTCAGGGTGGACATGAAGGCGGCCGCCTCCGTCGCCACGAGCAGCCCCGCCAGGCCGACCGGCAGCGCCGTGACGCGAACCAGCGTGCCCCACGCGTGCGCCGGGTCCGCCAAGGTCGTCATGCCTGCGGGGGCCGGGCCGATGGCGCCGGCCAGATCGGCGGTCCAGAACAGCGACAGCGCGATCGTGCCCAGCCCGATGAGCGGGATGGTCCGCAGCGACAACGAGAGGAACGCGTTGAAGAGCTGCCCGCCCATCGCGTGGCGCTCGTTGACGGCGCCCATGAACCGCTGGGCGGTCATCCCTTCGCCCGCCGTCGGCGAACTGGCGTAGAAGAGCCCCTGCACGACGAGCATCAGCATGGTCAGCAGCGGGATCTGGTCGGTCGGCGGCAGCGGATCCAGGCCGCCGGGCCTGACCGACTCGATGCGGCCGAGAATCGCCGCCCATCCGCCGAATTGCGGCACCGCCACGGCGAAGAACACGAGGTTGCCGACGAGGAAGACGCCGAACTGCAGCACGTCGGTAAAGACCACCCCGGCGAGGCCGCCGAACATCGTGTAGGCCACCGTGACGCCGCCGAAGATCAGGAGGATCTGCCACTCGCTCAGGGGCACGAGCGGCGCCACCGTCTTCGCGAAGAACCCGGTGATGTAGCCGATGATCAGGACCGCGTAGGCGAACAGCAGCACGGCGTACACGCGGCGCGCGGCGGCGGCAGGTCTCCCCCCGTAACGCAGCGTGATCAGCTCGGCCGTCGTCACGACCTGCAGGCGGCGCCACAGCTTCGCCCAGACGATGGCGACGAGCGGCATCCAGACGACCCAGGCCGTCCACCAGAGCCAGTTGCCGGCGAGGCCGAACACCAGGACGAGCATGACGAAGCCGCCGACGCCCGACTGATAGGTGGCGGAGTTGGACAGGCCGATCGCCCACCACGGGAGGCTCCGGTTGCCGGTGAAAAAACCCGCCGCACCCTGGCGGGAGGCGGAGCGGGTGAACCAGACGCCGAGGGACAGCGAAGCCGCGCACAGGGCGGCGACGACGAGCCAGTCGATGCCGGTCATGCGGGAATCCCGACCGGGGGCGCGCTCCGGAGCGGCGAGGCCGCGGTCCCGGGCCGAAGAACCGCCGCTAGTATATGATGCCCCCCGCCAGGCAGCGAAGGCCTCGCGGGAAGGAGTGCCCATGGACCGCCGCGAGTTCATCACGAGGAGTTCCGCCGCGTCCCTGCTCGCCTGCTTCCCCGCCTCCCTGGCCGGGATCGAACGGACGTTCGAGGCCGGCAAGCTCGAGCGCCGCGCGCTCGGCCGGACGGGCGAGCGCCTCTCCCTCATCGGCTTCGGCGGCATCGTCGTCAAGGACGCGACCACGGCGGAGGCTGCCGCCCGCGTGGCGGAGGCGATCGACCACGGCGTCAACTACTTCGACGTGGCGCCGACCTACGGCAACGCGCAGGACATGCTCGGGCCCGCGCTGGAGCCGTACCGGAAGGGCGTGTTCCTCGCGTGCAAGACGACGGAGCGAGGCCGGGCGGGCTCGCAGCGCGAGCTGGACGAGTCGCTGCGCAAGCTCCGGACGGATCGCTTCGATCTCTACCAGCTGCACGCGGTCAACACGCGCGAGGACGTCGAGCGGGTCTTCATGGCCGACGGGGCGCTCGAGACGCTGGTGGCGGCCAGGAAGGCGGGGAAAGTCCGGTTCCTCGGCTTCTCGGCCCACACGGTCGAAGCGGCACTGGCGCTCATCGCGAGGTTCGACTTCGACACGATCCTCTTCCCCGTCAACTTCGCGACGTGGCACGCCGGGAGCTTCGGGCCGCAGGTGCTCGCCGCGGCGCAGGCGAAGCAGATGGGCATCCTCGCGCTCAAGGCCATGGCGAAAGGCCCCTGGCCCGCCGGCGCGAAGCGGGATCAGTACCCGAAGTGCTGGTACGAGCCGCTGTCGGACCCGGCCGACGCGACGATGGGCCTGCGCTTCACGCTGTCGCACCCGGTTACGGCCGCGGTGCCGCCGGGCGACGAGCGCCTGTTCAAGATGGCCCTCGGGCTCGGGCTGCGCTTCACGCCGCTCGCGGCACAGGACGCGGCCGCGATCAAGGAGCGGGGCCAGAAGACCACGCCGCTCTTCACGCACCCGAGCTGGACCTAGCACGGGGCCGGACGGGCCGCCCGCCCGGCCGTCAGCGGTCGATGCCGAACCAGTAGCTCAGCTTGACCAGGAACACGTTGTCGGGGCGCGCGGTGAACCAGCGCTTCGCGTCGGCCCCGAAGTCGAAGGTCCCGTCGGGCGCGCGGTCGCGGCGCTGCTGCGTCCACACGACGAAGAGCGAGGACCCGGGCCGGAACTCCCAGCGGAAGATGGCGTTTGCCTTGAGCGACCGCAGGTTGAAGTCGGGCTTGGCGATCGAAAAGGGGCTCGCGCCGCCGGCGCCGTCGGGATCGATCGTGTAGCGCGAGCCCGCGTCGACAATCGAGCCCGCGTCCTCCCCGTACCGCACGAAGTCGAACGTGCGCGGCGCGTACACCTCCTTGATGGCGCCGTAGTCCGCCGCCGACACGAGCGGCTGCAGGTACACCTGCAGCGAGGTCCGCGGCGACGCAACGAGGTTGACCCGCGTCGTGATCGACACCTGCGCCTGTCGCATCTCGCCGAACACGTAGCGCGCCCCGAACGTGCGCGTGGCCAGCGCATCGGGCACGGTGGCCAGATACTGGGCCGCCACGATGCTGTGCGTGATGGCCGGACCGGCCGTCACCGTCAGCGCGGGGGCCGGGCGCCAGACAAGCTGCAGCTCCGACGCGTGCGACTCGGCGTCGTACTCCCGGTCCGTGAAGGCGTAGGCGGCCGAGAAGGCCAGGCGCCGCCGGGTGTCGCTGGACGTGGACACCGTCACGCCGCGGTTGCCGGGCCGGATGACCGTCGGGCCTCCCCGGGTCAGCTTGTCGTCCCAGACCCGCTTCGCGTACGAGAGCAGCACGGACGACCGCCAGAAGTTCCGGAACTGGACGCTCGCTGAGGACTGCCAGCCGTCGCCCTGCGACTCGTTGCCGTAGTTCCACGTCCACCACTTCGCCAGCCAGACGTACCGCTCCCGGGACCATCGCGCCGGCGTGAGCTTGCGCCACTGCACCATCGCGTGCGCCCCGGCGCGATCCGTCTGGGTCGAGTAGCCGGCGTCATTGACCTCGAGCCCGGGGCTCATGCCCCAGATGCCGACGTTCACCGTCACGTTGCCGCTGTTGCGGTTGACATTGGCCTGGCCCGTCCATCCGGACATGCTCGTCGCCTCGGGATGGAGCCGCACGTGGGGCGCGTCGGGCCGCTGGTTGTAGCGCTGCTCCGCCTTCTGCAGGCGCATGATGGCCGACGTCGAGCCGTGCACCCAGGAGCCGGCGATCCCGCCGTGCACGACCCAGTTTCGCCCGTGGTCGAGGAACAGGTGCCCGTCCACGCCGAGCATCACCGCCCGATCCGTGAGGACCGAGGCCAGCGCGGGATCGCCCAGGTTGCGCACGACGGAGGTGCCGAGCACGCCCAGGCCCGCCCGCCTCCCCAGCTCGCGCTGCGCGCGGAAGACGGCGTAGTTCGTCAGCGGCTCGACCTCCGGCCGCGTGGTCGTCAGGCCGTCGGAGACGCGGGCGCGCTCGCGGCCGGTGACGGCCTCGAGGGCGCCGAGGGTCCACCCGCCGGCCGTGCGGCCGATGAGCTTGGCCGCGCCGAGGATGGTGGTGTTGGCGGGCGCGTCCACGTAGGGGCCGACGGCCGCGATCTGCGGCGCCCTGCCGATGCGCCGGCTGTAGAACAGCGTCGGCTCGGGGCGAAAGAACCCCACCTGCGCGCTGGCGCCGCTCTTGCCGAAGTTGCGGAACACGCTGGCGCCCTCGGTGAAGAACGGCCGCCGCTCCTCGAAGAACGTCTCGAACTGCGTCAGGTTGACGACGGCCGGGTCGACCTCGACCTGGCCGAAGTCCGGGTTGAACGCGGCGTCGAGCGTCAGGCTGCTCGAGACGCCGTACTTGAGGTCGAGGCCCCCGGAGGCAAACCCGCGCGAGCCGTCGTTGAACGGCGTGCCCGCGGACGATGGTGCGATGAACTCGGCGCGGCCCGTCACGTAGGGCATCAGCTGCAGGGTCGAGGGAGGGTCGATGCCGGCGATGCCTTCGAGGCGCGCCATGCGCGAGGCGAGCCCGGATTCGTTCTTGGGCACGAGCTGCAGCCAGTCGCTCTCGTTGCGCCGCTGCAGGATCCGCTGGACGTTGATGCCCCACGTGTAGCGCTCGGCGCGGGGAAAGCGCAGCTGGGACAGCGGGATGCGCAGTTCCACCGTCCAGCCGCCGGGGCCGACGGCGACGGCCGACTCCCAGACGGCGTCCCAGGAGGGGTCGAGGTAGGTGTCGTTGTAGATCAGGGCGTCGCGCTGCACGCCCGCGGCCGACACCGCGAACTGCGCGCCCGTCAGCTTGTCGTCGTGGGGATCCAGGTACAGGACGAAGCCGTCGGCCTCCACCGCTGCGTCACGCCGCGACAGCTGGCGCACGATGGCGCCCGGCTCGCGATCCCGCAGGTCGCCGGCCACGTACAGCGCGCGATCATCGAACGCGATGCGCACGCTCGTCTCCTCGGTGGCGGGAGCGCCTTCCTGCGGGTCCCGCTGCAGGAAGCCCGACACGGGCACCGCCCGGGCCCACACCGGGTCGTCGAGCCGCCCGTCGATGGTGGGGGGCGCGTCGGCCCGCACGGCGATCACCGTCCGGACGGGCGCCTCCCCTTGGGCGAGTGACGCCGCGGGGGCGAGCAGCAGAAACGCCAGCGCCGTCACGGACGGCGCCGCTTCGCGACGGCGCATGCCGCAGACTCCCTTCAGCTCAGATCGCCGCTCGAGCTGCGGCGAAAGGCCACCGTCTGGTCCACCGGGACCATCCGAAAAAGCCCGCCACGCCGGCGAGGAGCGTGCCGAGGCCGAACGCGATCACCTGCCAGCCCGACGTGGCGAACAGGAAGATCCAGCCGAACAAGGCCACGAGGTTCGGCAGCGGGTACAGCCACACGCGGAACGGCCGCACCATGTCCGGCGCGTTCCGCCGCAGCAGCGTCAGCGCGACGATCTGGCCGATGAACTGCACCAGGATCCGGGTCGTGATCAGCGCGTCAATCACCATGCCGAGCGACAGGGCGCTGGCCGCAATCGCGATGATCCCGATGAGCAGCAGCGACACGTGCGGGATGCGCTTGACCGGGTGTAGCCGCGCAAACACGCGGAAGAACGTCCCGTCGGCGGCCGCCGCGTAGGGGATCCGCGAATAGCCGAGCAGCAGCGCGAACACCGAGCCGAACGCGGTCCACAGCACGAGCGCGGTGAAGAGCGTGGCCACGCGCGACCCGTAGACCCGCTCCATGAAGCTCGAGACGAGGAAGTCGGACTCCGGGTGCGCGGCGGCCGGCACGAACTCGCGCCACGGCACCACGCCCAGGATCGCCAGGTTGATCCCGATGTAGATGACCGCCACCGCCACCACGCTGATCAGGATCGACCGGGGGATCACCCGCCCCGGGTCCTTCACCTCGTCGCCGATGTAGGCGACGTTGTAGTAGCCCAGGTAGTCGTAGACGCCGACGCGCGAGGCGGCCCCCAGCCCGACGAGGAATCCCACCGACAGCGACAGCCCGCCCGGCGGCACGTCGAAGGCTAGGGCCGGATCGAAGTGCAGGGCGCCGGTGACGATGACCGCGAGGGTCGTCAGGAGGGTGCCGACCCACAGACTGACGGTGAGCTTGCCGATCGATCCGATCTGCCGGTACAGGAGCGCGATGTTGAGGACGCCGACGCTCATGGCCACCACGACGGCGCCGCCCTGCGACAGGTCCGGCCACACGTAGCGGAGGTACCGCGAGAAGCCGATGTAGCCGGAGGCGATCTCGAGGGGGCCGCTCAGGACGAACTGCCAAATGAACAGGAACGCGACCAGCCGGCCCCATCGCTCGGCGCCGAAGCCGTCCCGGAGGTAGCGGTACGACCCGCCCGAGCCTGGCATCGCGGCGCCGAGTTCGCTCCACACCAGGCCGTCGGCGACGACAATGACGAGCGCCGCGAGCCAGCCGACGAGCGCCTGCGGCCCGCCGAGGGCCGTCATCAGCAGCGGGATCGTGATGAAGGGCCCGATGCCGATCATGTTCGACATGTTCAGCGCCGTGGCCTGGAGCAGGCCGAAGCGCCGCACGAGCGTGGGCGCCTGCGAGGACGCGGGCGCCCCGGCCGGGATGTCGCTCACGACGCGGCTACCTGGGCAGGAACGGGAACAGCCTCAGAATCTCGGCCTGGCTCGGCCGCCGGCCGTACTCGCAGATCTCGAACGCCTCCGCATGCTGCACCCTGGCGCCCGCCTCGGGCCCGTAGTACTTGACCAGCGCCTCGCGCGTCGCGGGACTAATGCGCCCCTCGCGCTGCTTCGCCAGCATCTGCCGACGCGCGGCGGGATCCTTCGGCACCTGATCCAGCCGGCCCGCGTGCCATGGCAGCCATTCGTAGACCTGCGAGACGTGCGCGTCGAGCATGTCGATCTTCTTCTGGAACGTGTCGTCGATCGACACCGCCACGTCCGGCGTGAAGGGGTTCGGCTTCTGGAAGCCGTCTTCGACGTACATGAACACCGGGTTCTCGCGCAGGGACGGCGTGTCGGGCGCCACGTTGGGAACGGTCACCATGAAGGCGGCATCCTGCAGCAGGATGCCCGTGTAGCGGTGGTCGGGATGATAGTCGTTCGGGCGGGGCCCGAGGACGAGGTCGGCCTTCCACTGGCGGATGAGACGGATGACCTGCTCGCGCACCCTGAGGTCCGGCATCAGCTCGCCGTCGTGGTTGTCGAGCACGATGTACTCGACACCGATGCGGCGGCCCGCCTCTTGCGCCTCGGCCCTTCGCCGCGCGCCCAGCGCGCCGCCGCCCTCCGACTGGTGGCCCGCGTCGCCGTTGGTCATCGACACGAACCGGACCCGGTGACCTGCGGCCACCCACTTGGCGGCCGTGCCGCCGGCCCGGATGTCGCAGTCGTCGGGGTGGGCGCCGAAGACGATGATGTTGAGCGGGGCCGCAGGCGCGGCCGCCGCCTGGCCGCCTTGCCCGGGAGCGGCCGCAAGGTAGGCGCCTGTCGAAGCAAGCGCGAGCACGAGACCGGCGATCCAAAGACGGCGATCAGCGCGCATGGGATGACCTCCTGTGAGCCGGGCGCGCGAGTCGGCGCGCGCCGGGAGGGGCGGTTTCTGGATTCTATCCGGGATTGGCGCGCCGCGGGCCTGGAATCGCCTCCGCCCGCTCCGGTCCGGGGCCTGCGCGGGCGGGGCGGCGCGCTTCGGGCGATCGCATGCGGCATCCGGCGGACTTTGGCGTAGACTGCCTCGGTGACCGGCGCCGCTCCGAGCTCCTCGCACTTCACGCCTCTCGATCTCGTCGTCGTCGCCGCCTACTTCGCGGGCACGATGGCCGCGGGCTTCGCGTTCTCGCGCAGGAGCCGCTCGGTCGAGGGCTTCACCGCGGCGGACCGCAGCCTGCCGGGCTGGCTGACCGGCCTCTCGATCCTCGGCACGTACATCAGCAGCATCACGTTCCTCGCGCTGCCCGCGAAGGCGTACGCGGCAAACTGGAACACGTTCGTGTTCAGCCTTTCGATCCCCCTGGCCGCGTGGATCGCGGTGACGTGGTTCCTGCCCTTCTACCGCCACGCGCGCCGCGTCTCGGCGTACGAGCACCTCGAGGAGCGTTTCGGCCCCTGGGCCCGCGTCTACACGAGCCTGTGCTACCTGCTGACGCAGCTCGCCCGGATGGGCACGGTCATGTACCTCATGGCGCTGCCGATGAGCGTCCTGCTCGGCTGGGACGTGCGCGCCATCATCCTGATCACCGGCGCGTCGGTCACGCTCTACGCCCTCGTCGGCGGCATCGTCGCCGTCATCTACACCGACGCCTTCCAGACGCTGGTGCTCATGGCCGGCGCGCTGGTCTGCGCGGCCGTGATGGTCGCCGGCCTGCCCGGCGGGGCCGGCGGGCTGCTCCGGCTCGCCGAGGCGCACGACAAGTTCAGCCTGGGCAGCTTCGGACCCGCGCTGACCGAGCCGACGTTCTGGGTCGTGCTGCTCTACGGGCTCGTGATCAACCTCCAGAACTTCGGGATCGACCAGAACTACGTCCAGCGGTACATCGCCTCGAAGTCCGACCGGGAGGCGCGCAAGAGCGTCTGGATCGGCGGCCTCACCTACGTGCCGCTCTCGGCGCTGTTCCTGTTCATCGGCACGGCCCTCTTCGCCTACTACACGGCCCGCCCCGACGAGCTGCCCCTCGCCTACCGCGGCGCTGCGAAGGCCGACTCCGTGTTCCCGTGGTTCATCGTGGCCGTCCTGCCGCCCGGGATCACCGGCCTGCTCATCGCGGCGATTTTCGCGGCGGCCATGAGCACCGTCTCCACCAGCCTGAACTCGTCGGCGACGATCATCCTGAACGACTACTACCGGCGCTTCGTCGCGCCGGACACGACGGAGGCGCGGTCGCTGCGGCTCCTCCGGGCCACGACGGTCGCGTGGGGCGCCGCCGGGACGCTCGCGGCGCTCGCCATGACGACGGTGCGCAGCGCGCTCGACGCGTGGTGGGCGCTCGCCGGCATCTTCGGCGGCGGGACGCTGGGGCTGTTCCTGCTGGGGTTCGTGTCGCGCCGCGCGGACAACCGCTCCGCCGGCGCCGGCGTCGCCGCCGGCGTCGCCCTGATCGTGTGGATGACCCTGTCGCCGCGCTCGACGGCCCTGCCGCCCGCATGGCGGAGCCCCTTCCACGAGTTCCTCATCATCGTCTTCGGCACCGCGTGCATCCTCGCCGTCGGGCTCGCGCTCGGCCGGCGCCGGGCGGCGCCGTCTTCCACGGAGAACCATCGATGAGCCTGCACCAGCATCCCTCCGCAGCAGCGCTGGCCCTGGCGGCCGCACTGGCAGGCGCGGCAATCGCCGCCGCCGGTCCGGACCGCCATCCCGCGCTGCGAGCCGTCGAGGTCCTGAACGATGGAGCGCCTTATCCGCAGTGCCACGCGTCCACCATCGCCGAAACCGCCCCGGGACGGCTCGTGGCGGCCTGGTTCGGGGGCACGGAGGAGAAGGCCCCGGACGTCGGCATCTGGGTGACGCGGTTCGAGTCGGGCGCCTGGACCGTGCCGGTCGAGGTCGCAACCGGCGTGCAGCCCGGCGGCCTGCGCCACCCGACGTGGAACCCCGTCCTGTTCGCTCCGCCGGGACGGCCGCTGTTGCTCTTCTACAAGGTAGGGCCGTCGCCCAGGGAGTGGTGGGGGATGGTGATGGCCTCGCGCGACGGCGGCAGGACCTGGGGACCGGCGCGCCGCCTGCCCGCTCCCCTGCTCGGCCCCATCAAGAACAAGCCCGTCATGCTGCCGGACGGATCGTGGCTGAGCCCGTCGAGCACTGAAAGCGCCGCCACCGGGTGGGACGTGCACTTCGAGCGATCGCGAGACCACGGCCGGACCTGGTCGTTCGTGGGGCCGCTCGCGCGCGGGCCATTCGGCCTGCAGGGGATCCAGCCGAGCGTGCTCTTCCACCGCGACGGGCGCCTCCAGGCGATTGCGCGGACGCGCAACGGCGTGCTGGCGTCAAGCTGGTCGCGCGACAACGGCGCGACCTGGAGCGCGCTCGAACCGACGGCGCTGCCGAACCCGAATTCCGGAACCGACGCCGTCACCCTCCGCGACGGGCGCCAGCTGCTCGTCTACAACCCCTCGACTCCGCCGCCAGGCGCCTCGTCGGGAGGCCCGAGGTACCCGCTGGTCGCCGCCGTTTCCGACAATGGCGTCTCCTGGACGAACGCCGTGGTCCTCGAGGACCAGCCGATGCCTGACGGCTACGCCTACCCGGCCGTCATCCAGTCGGCTGACAACCTCGTGCATGTCACCTACACCTGGAACCGCCGGCGCATCAAGCACGCGATCCTGGATCCGTCGGCGCTGGAGCAATAGTCGCCGGAGCACAGACAGAGGCGACAAGGGTCATCGCCGAAGCGGACGTCCGCGCGGCTCCAGACCGCCCGAACAGCGGAAGGCCGGCGAACCGGGCGGCCTCGAGGCCAGCGCTACCGGGCGCCGTTCTTGCCGCGTGGCCGGACCGCAACGGGCACGCCTCCGCCCGGACCGCGGCTCCAGGGTCCTTGTCGAACCCGGGCGGTGGCGGGCCCGACGCACGGCCCGTCTTCGCCGTCGCGGCCGCCGCGGGCAGCCATCGCAGCACGGACCGCCCGTGCGCCCGCACGGTGGCGACCGGGCGTTTCGCCTATCGCGGCCGCGACTCGAACTCGGCGGTCCACTCCCGGATCCGCTGCTGCGCCTCGATGAGGTCGCCGGTTGTCATCATCGCAGCGAGCTGATCGCGCGCCGAGGAGAAGTGCGTCCTGTCCTCGGCGTTCGAGGCCCGTGACGCCGCCAGGCTGACCCAGCGGTACGCCTCGACGATGCTGCGGGGCACGCCGAGGCCTTGGGCGTAGAGGTCGCCGAGATCGAACTGGGCCGAGGCGTTCCCCTGGTCGGCCGACCTGCGGTACCACGCGGCGGCCTCCGCGTAGTCGCGCTCGACGCCGCGGCCGTTCGCGTAGGCGTAGCCGAGGTTCGCCTGGGCGCGCGCCTCGCCCTGCTCAGCCGCCCGGCGGTACCACAAGGCGGCCTGCGCGAGGTCCTGCGGGACCCCGCGGCCCAGTTCGTAGCAGGCGCCCAGATTCAGCTGCGCCGTCGCGTCCTCCTGCTCGGCGGCGCGCCGGTACCACGCCACTGCCTCCGGCAGGTTCTGGAGGACGCCTCGCCCCTGCTCGAACATCACGCCGAGCATGAACTGCGCGGCTGGCTTGCCGCGCTCGGCGGCCTTGCGGAGCCACGCCACGGCCTGCGCCGCGTCCCGCTCGACGCCGCGCCCTTGCGAGAACGCCAAGCCGAGCCTGTACTGCGCCGTGGAATCGCCTTGTTCGGCCGCTTTCCTGAACCAGACGGCCGCCTCGGCGTCGCTCTGCGGCACGCCTTCTCCTGAAGCGTACAGGAGGCCCAGCTTGAGCTGAGCCGTGGGCTCTCGCTGATCGGCGGCCTTGCGATACCAGTGCGCCGCCTGGGCCGGATCGCGCGGCACGCCCTGCCCGAGGGCGTAGCACCAGCCGAGATTGAGCTGGGCCAGCGCATTGCCCTGCTCGGCTGACTTCCGGTACCAGGACGCCGCTTCCGCGTAGTCTCTGGGAACGCCCTGGCCGATGGCGTAGACGAGGCCGAGGTTCAGCTGGGCGGCGGCGTCACCCGCGTCGGCGCGCACGCGGAGGGCCCCGACCTTGTCGAGGGCCGAGACGGCCCCCGTCGCCGGCGCGGGCTGCGGCCTTGCCCGCACTTGCGCGTCGGCGGCGCGCGCGGGCGCGCCGACCCAGCCTGCGACGAGGATGCCCGTGACAAGCGCCGCCGCCTTCCGCATGGGACGCCTCCGACGCCGCCGGTCGGTTCGACTAGAGTTTACACCGGCGGTCGGCCTGCTGTCCGCGGCGCAGGAGCCGATACTCCCAGTAGCGCGGTGGCGCGGCGGGTGCAGAGGTGCTCACACGCCAACTGGCAGCACGCTTGGCCAGACACACCCGATAGGGGAACCGTACGCACGCCGGCCCGCCCCGCCACCCCCTTCGCCAGCGCCCCGTGCGGCGCAGGCGCCGCGACAGCCCCGCGCCCCTGAAGCCGCGCGCCGCGACTCCGGCGCGCGATCGGCCCTGCCGGGCGCACGGCTCGGTCCGCGGCCTACAGTCTCGCGAGGCTGACGTTCAGGGCCGCGACCTCGCCCCGCCGGATCTCGACCGAGGTCACAAACGGGTCGAAGCCTTCTTTGCGAATCTCCACGCGGTGCGTGCCTGCCGGGAGGTGCACCACGAGCCGCTCGGCCCCCTCGGGCGCGCGCCACTCTTCGCCGTCAATCGTCACCTGCGCGTCCGGGGGCTGGACTCGGATCGCGAGTTGGCCGAAGCGGCCGTCGGGCGGCAGGGGCTGATCCGGCGCGCGCACGTCCGGCGCCGGAGGCCCGGCGTCCGCCGGCGGATAGGATTCACGCGGCGGCCGCGAGTCGGGCCGCTCGCTCGACGGCGGCACCTCGCGAGGCTCCCCGTAGCGCAGACCGGGTCTGGCGGACGTCCCCGCCCACCTCGGTTCCGGCCGCGGCTCGTCCGGCGCGCCGGCCGGCAGCGGCTCGAGTACGCCCTTGATGCTGTAATTGCCCCCGGGGGACACGTACAGGCGCTCGACGATGCTCCGGTGTCCTTCGAGATAGACCGTGATCTCGCGGTTGCCCGGCTCGAGCGTCAGGCGCTGCCAGAACCCGTCGTAGTCGTCCACCAGGCCGGCGAAGGCGCCGTCCACGTAGACTCTCGCGGTCTTCGGCCGCACCTGCACGCGCAGCGAGGCCGTGTCGGTTCCCCAGTAGTAATAGTAGGGATACCCGTAGAAGGCGTTCCAGTAGCCGTAGGACCAGGGTGTGTAGAAATACGGGCCGTAGTACGCGCCGACGTGCGCCCGGATGGAGAAGTACGGCCGGACCGGGCGGATGACCGGCCTTGCGCGGCCGTGCTGCGCCTGAGCGGGAACCGCGGTCGCCAGGACCGCGGCGCAGGCGAGAGCCGTGATGCCCCGGACGTGCATTTTCCGCATGACTGACTCCTCCGCGTCGTTTTCGTATGGGTGTGTTGCAAGGAAGATGCCGGGCAACACCGGACGTTTTCGGGCCGGATTCCATTCGAAGCCGCCGCCCGGGCGGCTCCGGCGTCACCCCACGGGGACGGCGCCGTCCGCCCGGCGAGACTCGAACTGCTCGACGGGGTTCCCGCACGCGGCCAGGAAGCGTCCGAAGTCAGTCCCCGTCAGGACGATGGTGGCGGTGTTGACATTCGGATGGAAGCCGACGCGGACGGCCGACAGCAGCCGCGCGTCCAGCAGCACGCGGACGGACCTGGCGGCGTCGTTGATGAGCCCGAAGGGCGAGACGGCGCCCGGGGCCAGGCCAAGGTGCGCGGCCAGCCGTTCGGCCGACGCGAAGCTGAGCCGTGACTCTCCGACGCGGGCCGCGAGGGCGGCGAGATCGACGGGAGTCGAGTGGGCGGCCACCACGAGGAAGTGCCGGTTCCCTTTCTTGTTGCGCAGGAAGAGGTTCTTGCCGTGCACGGCGTCAATACCCGCCCAGTGCTCGAGCGCTTGCTCGACGGTGAACACCGGCGGGTGCTCGTGCCGCTCGTAGGAGATCCCGAGCCGATCGAGATGCGCGTAGACCGCCCGTTCGCCAGCCGTCATGCCGTCCACGATCCAAGCATAGCAGTCGGCCCGCCGCGCGCGCGGCGCCGTGCGCCCGGCGCTGTGATATCGTGGCAGCGGAGGGCCTATGAAACGGCGGGAGTTCATCAAGCGCGCGTCGATGGCGGCGCTGGCGACGGTGGGGGCGTCGGCCTCGCGTGCCGGCGCGGCGCAGAAGCGGATCGCGTTCGGCGGCATCCAGATCGAATGCAGCACCTACGGCAACAGCCTCTCGAGGATGCAGGACTTCACCATCCGGCGGGGCCAGGAGCTGGCGGACTTCCGGTTTCTCGGGGTGACCCGGACGTATCCGCACCCCTTCATGCCGATTCTCTTCGCCAGCGCGGTGCCGGGCGGGCGGGTCGAGCGCGCGACGTACGACGCCTTGAAGGCGGAGTTCGTCGACCGCCTGCGGAGCCTGCTCCCGCTCGACGGGGTGTACCTGCCGATGCACGGCGCGATGTACGTCGAGGGCATGACCGACGCGGAGGGCGACTGGATCTCGGCCGTCCGCGGCGTGGTCGGCGAGCGGTGCCTGATCTCGGCAAGCTACGACCTGCATGGCAACCTGAGCCAGCGCATCATCGACAACATCGACATGCTCTCGGCCTTCCGCACCGCGCCTCACATCGACCGCGAAGAGACCCACAAGCGCGCCTGCGACATGCTCGTCCACTGCCTCGATGCCGGGATCCGGCCGACGCTCGTGTGGGCGCCGATTCCGGTGCTCATGCCGGGCGAGCGCAGCAGCACGGAATACGAGCCCGCCAAGCGGCTCTGGGCCCAGCTGCCGGCCTTGAACGCGCGAGACGGCGTGCTCGACGTCTCCCTGCTCGTCGGCTACGTCTGGGCGGACGAGCGGCGGGCGACGGCCGCTTCGGTGCTCACCGGCACGAAGCCCGCGGTGCTGCACCAGACGGCTGCGGAGCTGGCCGCGCAGTACTGGGAGGCCCGCACCGAGTTCGCGTTCGGCGTGCCGACGGGCACGATGGGGGAAATGATCGAGAAGGCCCTCGCGCTGCCGACGCAGCCGGTTGTGATCTCCGACTCGGGCGATAACCCGACGGGCGGCGGAACGGGCGATCGCGCCGACGCTCTGGCCGAGCTGCTGCGGATGAAGGTCCGGAACGCCGTCTTCGCTGGCATCGCCGATCGGCCGGCGACGGAGGCGTGCTACGCGGCGGGCGTCGGGAAGACGATTGCGCTCACCGTGGGCGGCAGCCTCGACCCGCAGGCCAGCCGCCCCGTGCCCGTCACGGCTCGAGTGGCGTTCGTCGAGCGGACGGACGCTCCCGCGGAGCGGCGCGCCGTGGTCGAGGTGGACGGCGTGACGCTGGTGCTCACGGCGCGCCGCCGGCCCTTCCATGAGGTCCGGGACTTCACGGCGTTGGGCCTCGATCCGAAGGCCTTCAAGATCGTCGTCGTGAAGGCCGGCTACCTGGTCCCGGAAATCGCGGCCATCGCGAACCCGAACCTCATGGCGCTGACGGACGGCGCCGTCAACCAGGACATCGAGCACTTGACGAGCGTGCACCGGGTGCCCACCTACCCCTTCGTGCGCGACTTGGCGTACGTGCCGCGCACGTTCGTGTCCGCGCGATCGAAATCTTGACCGCCTCGGGTAGGGGCGGCGGCGCGGCATCGGGATGGCGCCGGGCAGACGGCGGCGGCGAGCGCACGGCCTAGGTCGGACCGTGCGCGCCGCCTGGCTCCTGGGGTGAACGCCGACGGGCCTCGTGTCGGGACCGCGAGCTGAAGGCCGCCGCGATTGCCGGCGCGTCGGCCGGCGGAAGGCCGGAGCCGAGCGCGTCTGGCCCCGCCGCGCCTTCGTCGAAAGGCGTCGTTTCGTTGTATGATGTCCCGGATCACCTGCCGGGACGCGCGCGTTCTCCCGGGTGCGTCGCTCACGAAGGGTTCGTCTCGCTCCCATTGGGGAAGGCCAATATGACATCAAGACTCGTTCCACGCACGTTCGCCGCGCTGGCGCTCGTGGTGGCGCTCGCGGGCGCCCTCGACCTGCTGGCCGCTTCGGCGGCCCAGGCGCAGGTCCAGGACAACTACAAGACCCTGACCCGGCTGGGCGGAAGCAACCGGTTCGATCAGCCGCTCAGGAGCACCGCGGCCGTGCAGAAGTGGGCGGCGAGGAAGCGGACGCAGTCGGGCCTCACCACCGTCATGGAGAAGGCCGGGCTGTCTTCCCTGACCTCGACGGTCTTGGACATCCTGACGAAAGCCTCGCCGGACCAGCTGAAGGAGTCGGACCTGCAGCCGGGCACGACCATGGTGTGGATGGCGTTCCGCCGCGGAGGAACCAGGCCCGACATCGTGCGGAACGTCAGGTGGGGCGGCAAGAAGCCCGCGCCCGGCTTTACCTTCGTCATCGATGACATGAACCAGACGTACACGTTCTTCCTGCCGAAGCAGTGCGCGAACTTGACGCTGGTGACGAGCGAGCCGAGCCGTGAGAAGGCGCGCCTCGATGCCGAGAAGGCCGCTGCCGAGCGCGCCGCCGCCGAAAAGGCCGCCGCCGAGAAGGCCGCCGCCGAGAAGGCGCGGCTGGAAGCCGAGCGGCGAGAGCGCGAACGCGCCGAGGCCGAGCGGCTCGCCCAGGAGAAGGCGGCCGCCGAGCGCGCCGCCGCCGAGCGCGCTGCCGCCGAAAAGGCCGCCGCCGAGCGCGCCGAGGCCGAGCGGATCGCCCGCGAGAAGGACGCGAAGGTCGACTGGTTCGCGTCCCCGCTCTTCGGCAAGGAGCGCCGCACGCGCCAGTTCGAGACGGCGGCTGGCTCGGCCTTGGCCACCGGAACCAGCAGCCTGTGCTCCCCGCTCCTGGCGGGCAAGGTCGGGCCGGAGTTCAAGGTCGGGCCGAACTTCAAGATCAACCCGGGAATCGGCGGCGCCATCAACTTCGAGAAGAGCGGCAACAGCTCGCTCTTCACCGAAGTCGAGTTCAACGGCTACACCGAGGGGCTCAAGCACTACATCGGCGCCAGCGTGGGCCTGTGGGACATCACGCACTCCGACTGGATGACCCCGACGCTAGGCCTCCAGGCCGGCACCGAGATCTGGAGCAACGCCAAAGAGGACCGGATCTACCTCGTCGGCGAGGGCAGGTTCTTCACCCGCGCCTTCGGCGCCGGGCTGTCGAACAACTACCAGTTCTGGGGCGGCCTGCGCTACGTCAGCCGCTAGCGCAGCCGGCTCTCGCGCGTGACGCTTTGCGGGCGGCACCTCGGTGCCGCCCGCGTCTTTTCTGACTGCGGGAGACTATCTCCCCTCCGCGACGTAGCGCTCGGCCAGCGCTTCCACGGTGAGCGGGGCGGAGCCCTCGGCCTTGTTGTTGACGAGGAGGTACGTCGGGCGCGAGGCGAGCGCAGCCGCCCGGACGAGGCCAAGCACGTCGCGGCGCATCTCGTCGTCCGGCTGGACGAGCCGGTCGAATGGCGCGAACACCTGCTTCTGGTTCTCGTACCACGTCCCCGGCCGCAGCAGGAGCCGAATGACGACGAACGGCTGGCATTCCGGCGGCACCGCCCGCGCCTGCCGGCCAGGGAGCGGCATCGCGGACCAGTAGTTGTACACGTGCCCGGCGCCGTGCCGGGCGAGGACCCGCTGATACGCCCCGGTGAGCGCCCGCTTGTCCCGAATCTCGACTGCGTACTGGAACTGGCGCGGCAGCGCGGCCAGGAAGGCGTCGAGGCGCTCGACGAACGCCGCAGGATCGGAGGCCTGCGGGCTGACGGGCGGCGGGAACTGAAGGATGAACGGCCCGGTGTGGCGGGCGAAGCAGCGCGCGAACGGCTCCAGCACGTCCGCGGTGAACCGAGGCGCGGACAGGTAGTCGGGATTCGGCTGGTGGTGGCCGAGGCCGGGAATCGTCGGGGACGTGACCGAAGCCGGCGCCTTGGCGCAGCAGGGGAACTCGTCGCCCAGCTGCTCCGCGTAGCGCCGCAGGTCGTCGTCGGGGACCGGCGCGTAGTAGCTGCGGTCGATGCCCACCGTGCGCAGCAGCGGGTGCCGCGCGTACTCGTACAGGCCGTCCCTCGCGAGCATCGACACGGCGCGCTTCCTCGCGTAGACGATGCCGGCCCAGCCCGGAAAGCTCCAGGAACTGGTTCCCATCCGCAGCCCCGGGGGCAGCACGGCAGCCAGGACCCGATAGCGCTCGTAGCGCTGCTCCAGGGCCGAACCCGGCGCGGGCCAGGCGGCCCGGCGTCTTGGCGCTGGAGCCGGCGTCTCCGCCTCGAAGAGCGACAACTGGTCCGGCATGGACGCGATTCTGGCAGACGGACGCCCGCGCCCGCAACCCGGCCGGGCGGGCGGAGCCGCCCGCGCGTCCGGCCGCCGGAGTTTCACCGGCGTCGGGCCGCATGGTAGGCTACGCGCGCGCCTTGCGCCATGCCGCGAGCCAGGGGGCGGACTGCACCTGGCCGGGATCCGGCGCCGTTTGGCGCAGGTCGGCATGGCCACGGGCGGCACGGCCGACTCCGCCCGCTTCCTCGCGCTGGTGGACATCGCCCGCAGCGGGCGCACGCCGCGGCGAAGGGCGGCGGAGGGAGAGCAGGGAGGCTTCGTCACGCCGGCGGCGGCTAGCCGTCTCGGAGGCGGCGGCCCTGCGGCCCGGAGCGGGCGGCTCGCGCGTGTTCCTGTCGCAAAGCCAGGCGCGGGCCGATTTCCCTGGGCCCGGGTGCGCTGGCCCACGGCGCGTGGAGGCAGGCGCGAAGCAGGCAAGCCATGGACACTGACGCACTCTCCCCCCTGTTGTCTGCCCTGCGCGACGCGGTGCTCGACGGCGACGCGCGCGGGGCGGCTTCGGCCACCGAGCGCGCCCTCGGGCAGGGCGTCGATCCGCAGCGGCTGGTGGATGGCGCGCTCATCCCGGCGATGGACGAGGCTGGGCGCCGCTTCGAGAACGGCGAGTTCTTCGTGCCGGAACTGCTGGTGTCGGCGCGCGCGCTGAAAGCGTCGCAGGCGATCGTGACGCCGCTGCTGGCGCAGCGCGGCGGCGTCGTCGCCCGCGGGCGCGTCGCCATCGGCACCGTCAAGGGCGACATGCACGACATCGGCAAGAACCTCGTCGTGGCGCTCCTGCAGGGCGGCGGCTTCGACGTCGTCGATCTCGGGACCGACGTGCCTCCGACGCGCTTCGTGTCCGCCGTCACGAACGACCGCGTCGACATCGTCGGTCTGTCGGCGCTGCTGACGACGACCATGCTCCAGATGAAGGCGACGCTGAAGGCCATGGAGACCGCGGGCGTCCGCGGGTCGGTGAAGGTGATCGTCGGCGGGGCGCCCGTGACCCAGCGCTTCGCCGACGAAATCGGGGCGGACGGCTACGCGGACAACGCCGCCGCGGCCCTCGCACTGGCCCGCCGCCTGATGGCGTCCGGCGCCTGAGGTCCCCCGCGTGGCGACTCGCACCGTCATGACGAGCCGGGAGCGCGTCCTCGCCGCGATGCGGCGCCAGGAGACCGACCGCCCGCCGTTCGACCTGTCCTTCGGCATCGCGACGGCGCAGCTTGCGTCGATCAGGGCCCGCACGGGGGCGGACGACCCCTGGGACTACTTCGGCGCCGACACGCGCATGATCTGGCCGGGCCCCACCCGGCTCGACACCGACTTCTCCAGGTATCTCGGGCGCCTGCCTCGAGGCTCGACAGTGGACGAATGGGGCCTGGGGCACGTGCCGACCGCGAGCACCGACGCCGACCACGCCCACCTCGAGGGGTTCCGCCACCCGCTGGAGGAGGCGGAGTCGCTCGCCGACATCGCGCAGTACCCGCTGCCCGACGTGGACGCCGCCTACCGCTACGAGAGCGTGCGCGCCGCAGTCGAGGCGGTTCACCGGCGGGGCCTCGCGGCCATGGCCATGCTGGAGTGCACGATTTTCGAGCGAGCGTGGTACCTGCGCGGCATGGAGCGCCTCCTGCTCGACTTCTCGGACGGAAGCGCCATGGCGACGGTGCTGCTCGACCGCATCACCGCTCTGCGCATCGGGCAGGCCAGGCACTACGCGGCCTCGGGCGCCGACGTCATTTGCTACGGCGACGACGTCGGCACGCAGCGAGGCCTCCTCATGAGCGCGGCCATGTGGCGCACGTGGCTGAAACCGCGCCTGGCCGCAACCATCGCCGCGGCGCGCGACGTCCGGCCGGACGTGCTCGTCTTCTACCACAGCGACGGCAACGTGGAGGCCCTCATCCCCGATCTCATCGACATCGGAGTCGACATCCTGAACCCCGTGCAGCCGGAATGCCTGGATGCCGCCGCGCTCAAGCGGCAGTACGGCAGCCGGCTTTCCTTCTGGGGCACCATCGGCACGCAGTCCACGCTCCCGTTCGGCAGCCCGGACGACGTGCGGCGGGAGGTCCGGACGCGCATCGAGACGGTCGGTGCCGGCGGCGGGCTGTTCCTCGCGCCGACCCACGTCATCGAGCCGGAGGTGCCCTTCGAGAACCTCGTGGCGTTTGTCGAGGCGGTGACCGGCGAACGCGGGTAAGATGAGGCCGCCCCGGATAGCCATGCCCGAACCGCTCCGCTCTCCCGCCCGGCCCCGGCGCCGCTGGCTCCGGCGCCTGCTTCTCACGGTGCTCGTCGCGATCGCGGCGTCTGCCGCCCTGCTGTACTGGCGCCTGCGTGCGCCGCTGCCGGACACTCGCGGCACCGTCAAGGTAGACGGCGTGTCGGCGCCGGTCGAGATCGTCCGCGACATTGACGATGTGGCGCACATCCGGGCAGACAGCCAGGCCGACGCGCTCTTCGGCCTTGGCTACGTGCACGCGCAGGAGCGGCTGTGGCAGATGGAGTTCCAGCGGCGGGTCGCGCAGGGCCGTCTGGCGGAGATCGCCGGCCCCGAAGCCCTGCCCGCCGACAGGCTGCTGCGGACGGTCGGGCTGGCGCGCGCGGCCCGCGACACCTGGCCCAGGCTCGACGGCCGCGTTCGCGCGCTGGTGGAGGCCTACGTGGCCGGCGTCAACGCCTTCCTTGAGCGCCATCGGGGCGGGGGGCTTCCCATCGAGTTCGCGATCTTCCGCGTGTCCCCGGACCCGTGGACGGGCGAGGACGTCGTGGCCTGGCAGAAGACCATGGGCTGGCTGCTGAGCGCGAACTGGCTCGAGGAGTCGTTCCGCGCGGCGCTGGCGACGCGCGTCGGCGATGAGGGCGCGAGCGTGTTGATGCCGGCCTACACCCCCGGAGGCCCCATCATCCTGCCGCCGGACGCCCCGCTGCCCTCGAGACCGCTGCCCGGAGCCGGCGCCTCCGCGCCGGGGCCGGCGGGCACGCTGACGACTAGGGCGCCGGGGTTTGCGAGCGCGAGCGCGCGAACCGTCGGCGCAGCGGCCGCAGCGGATCTGGCGGCCCTGGCGGCGATCGCGGGAAGGGTCGCCGCCGCCCCGCCCATCGGCGGCGGCAGCAATAACTGGGTCGTGTCCGGCTCGCGGTCGGTGACCGGCAAGCCCCTGCTGGCGAACGACCCGCACCTGGCGGGACAGGCGCCGGCCGTCTGGTATCTCGCGCACGTGACCGGCGGGGGCTACGACGCCATCGGCGCGACGATGCCCGGCATGCCGGGCATCGTGCTCGGCCACAACGGGCGCATCGCGTGGGGCGTGACGGCGCTGGTGGGCGACGTGCAGGACCTCTACATCGAGCGGATCACCGCCCGAGACCAGACCGAGTACCAGGGCGCGCTCGAGCGCATCCGCGTGGTCCGGGAGGTCATCCGTGTGCGCGGGCAGGCGGACGTGCCCATCCGCATCCGTATCACGCGTCACGGACCGGTGGTTTCCGACGCGCTCGAGCGCCCGCAGTCCACGATCGCGCTGCGCTGGACCGGGCTGGACGCCGAGGACCATACGCTCGAGAGCTTCATCCGGCTCGGCTCGGCCGGCGGCTGGTCCGAGTTCCGCTCGGCGCTCCGCGGCATGCACGTCCCGCTGCTGAACTTCGTCTACGCCGACGTCGACGGCAACATCGGCTACCTGGGGCCAGGCGCGATTCCAGTGCGGACGAGCGGGGACGGCGCACGGCCGGTTGCGGGCTGGACGGGCGAAGCGGAATGGCGAGGCTACCTCGACGAGAGCGAGTGGCCCGTGTCCTATAACCCGGCGCGCGGGTACCTGGCGTCGGCCAACAACAAGGTGGCGCCCGACTCGTTCCCGTTCCTGCTCGGCACGAGCTGGGACGCGCCGTACCGCGCGGCGCGGATCGTGGAGCTTCTCGAGGAGCGCCCGCGCCTTTCCGCCGAGGACTTCGCGCGCATGCAGGGCGACCTGCGGTCGGCGCAGGTCGCGGCGATCCTGCCGTTCCTGCTGACGGCCCGGCCGCTCGGCCCTCCCGGCCGCGACGCGATGGCGCTGCTGCGCGAGTGGAACGGCACCCTCGACGGCGCGAGCCCCGAGGCCGCGCTCTTCGAGGCCTGGTACGACGCGACCGTTCGCGCCTTGTTCGCGGACGAACTGGGCGACGACCTGGCTGCCGAGTACGTGCTGCGCCGCAGTTCCGCCGCCAAGGCCATCGACAGCCTCGTGCAGTCCGGCGATTCCGCATGGTGCGACGACGTGCGCACGCCGGAGCCGGAAACGTGCGGGACCCTGCTGGGGCGGACGCTGCAGCGGGCGTTGGCGGAGATGGGCGCCCGGCAGGGCACGTCGAACGTCACGAAGTGGCGGTGGGACCGCGTGAACGCCGCGCGCTTCCCCCACGCGCCCCTTGACGCCGTGCCGGTCCTCAGGCGGTACTTCAGCCGCACCGTCCCGCACGGCGGCGACGCGTTCACGCTGACGCCCGTCAGCCCCATCGGCGGCGACATCTTTGTGTCCTCGTACCGCCAGATCATCGACCTCGCCGGACCGGACGCCTCGCGCTTCATGATCCCCATGGGGCAGTCCGGGCACGTCTGGAGTGACCGGTATGCGAACCTGCTCGATCCATGGAGGCGGGTCGAGTACATCCCGATGCGCTTCACCCGCGCCGCGGTGGACGATGCGGCGAGGGCGACGCTGGTGCTCGAGCAGCGCTGAGCCCCTGCGGAGGGACCGGACGACGGCGCGAGGGGATCGCAGGGAGACGCGCATGAACGCACGCATCCGGCCAGCCGGCCTTCACACCACCGCGGTGCACGCGGGCGAGGCGCCAGACCCGGCCACCGGCGCCCTGGCCACGCCCATCCACCTGTCCACGGCGTTCCACCTGGGCACCGCCGAGCGCGGCGCGGCCGTTTTCTCGGGCCGGGAGGAAGCCTACGTGTACTCGCGGTGGGCCAATCCGACGGTGAGCGCCTTCGAGCGCAAGGCCGCCGCCCTCGAGGGCGCCGAGGCGGCAATCGCGAGCGCCAGCGGCATGGCGGCCATCGCGTCGGCCATCCTCACCAGCGTGCAGAGCGGCGACCACATCGTGTCGGCGACGGCGATCTACCCGAGCACCTACCACCTGATGGCCACGCAGCTGGCGTCGATGGGCGTCCGCACGACGTTCGTGGACGCCACGGACCCGGGCAACGTGGCGCGAGCGATCGGGCCATCCACGAAGCTCGTGTATCTGGAGACACCCGGCAACCCCACGCTCGCGCTCTGCGACCTCGAGGCAATCGGGAGGATCGCCCGTTCGGCCGGTCTCGCCACGATTTGCGACAACACCTTCGCGTCGCCGGTGAACCAGCGCCCCCTCGAACTGGGGATCGACACGGTCGTGCACAGCGCAACGAAGTACTTCTGCGGCCACGGCGATGCCGTGGGCGGGCTGGTCCTGGGGCGTGCGGCGTTCATCGATCGGTGCCTGAAGGAGCCGCTCCGGTACTACGGCGGCATCATGGCGCCGTTCAGCGCGTACCTCATGCTGCGGGGCGCGGCGACGATGCCGCTGAGGGTCATGCGCCAGAACTCGAGCGCCCTGCGCATCGCGGAGTGGCTGGAGCGCCACCGGGCCGTCGCGCGGGTGCTCTACCCCGGCCTGCCGTCGCATCCGCAGCACGCGCTGGCGAAGCGGCAGATGCCGGGCGGCTTCGGCGGCATCGTGTGCTTCGATCTGGCGGGCGGCGTGGAGGCCGGCGCCCGGCTCATGAACGCCGTGCGCGTGTGCTCGCTCGCGACGAGCCTCGGCGACGCGCGCACGCTCATCTCGCATCCGGCGTCCACGACGCACAGCGTCGTGCCGCCGGAGGCCCGCCTCGCGCAGGGCGTGACCGACGGCCTCGTGCGGCTCTCGGTGGGCATCGAAGACGTGGAGGACCTCGTCGCGGACCTCGATGCCGGCCTGCGCTGAGCGGCGGGCGGAGCGGGCGGCAGGATTCAGAAGAGCCAGATGCGGCCGCCCCGGCGGAGCGGCCGCCCGGTCTGGGGCGTGTGCCGCTCGACGCCCAGGACGCGCACCCGCTCGGGCTGCCGGCAGTACAGGCGGATGGCTTCGCCGACGGAACGGTCCCGGCAAAGGCCGGCGAGCGGCTCGCCGCAGAGAATCTCCTGCCACGCCTGGCGCCACATCTTCGGCCGGATGTGAATGGGATCGACGCCGTACCAGGCCGGGTCGAGCCGGCAGAACCGAATTCCCCGCTCCGCGGCCAGCGCCTCGAGGCCGGCATCGACCTCCCGCGCGGCGTCCACGGTCGCCTCGAAGTCCAGCCGGCGCCCTGGAAAGAAGAGGGAGCGGAAGACCAGGAACCGTGCCCGCGAGAGGCCGCTCGTGGCCGGAGGCGGCAAGCCCGTGATCGTGATGTCGCGCGTGTGCCTGGCGAGCCGGGAGACGCACTCGCCGGCCCACCCGAGGACGCGCGCCGGCGGCGAGCCGTAGAGGATGTCGTTGCCGACGTCGGTCACCAGGGCGCGCGCCGGCGCCGGCGGCAGGGCGTCCAGGCCTTGCCACAGCCCCGAATCGAGGATAGCCGGCAGCGTGCGGCAGACGACGGTGCTCGGCGCGCCGTACGATCGGCCGTGGCCGAGGGCTGCGAGGATCTCGACGCCCGGCCCCCACTGGGATCTCGCCGCGGCCACCACGGCGTGGAAACCGCGCACGAGGTTGCTCGCGCCGACGGCGATCACCCTCGAAACCGGCGCGCGTGCCACGGCGGCCAGTATAGCGCGAGGGTCGCCGCCGGGAGGCCGCCCTCCGGGCGCTCGCTGCATCGGCGCCTTCACAGCGAAAGCGCGACGGACTAAGATCTCCCGGCAGCATGAGCCACGACGCCATCGCCGTCGTCGACTTCGGCGGGCAGTACGCGCACCTCATCGCCACCAAGATCCGGCGGCTCCATGTGCTCGCCGAGATCCGCCAGCCCGAAGATCCCACCGACGCCTTCCGCCGCTACAAGGGCATCATCCTGTCCGGCAGCCCGAGCCTCGCGTCGTTCGGCGAGGATTCCGACTACAACAAGGCGATCTACGACCTCGACATCCCCATCTTCGGCTTCTGCTTCGGCCACCAGGAAATCGCCAAGCGCTACGGCGGGACGGTGGCCCACGGCGGGCGCGAATGGGGGCCGGCCGACCTGCGGATCGTCGGCGAGAGCGCCATCTTTCGCGGCCTGGGCCCGGTCGAGCGGGTCTGGATGAGCCACTTCGACTCGGTGACCAGCGTCGGCCCGGGATTTCGCGAACTCGGCATCACGACGCTCGGCGACTCGAGCGAGCCGCACCGCTTCGCGGCCATCGGCCACGAGGGCCTGCGCCGCTGGGGCGTGCAGTTCCACCCCGAAGTGGACGACACGGTCCGCGGCTCCGAGATAATCGCCAACTTCGTGTTCGGCGTGTGCGGCTGCACGCCCTCCTGGACCATGGAGCGCTTCGTCGAGGAGCGGGTCGAGCGCCTGCGTCGGCAGGTAGGATCGCGCTCGGTGTTCCTGCTCGCCTCGGGAGGGGTCGATTCGACCGTCGCCGCGCGGCTGATCGGAATGGCCGTCGGGCCCGGAAGGCTCCACCTGCTGCACGTCGACAACGGCCTGATGCGCAAGGGCGAGAGCCGCGCCGTGGCGGACATGCTCCGGGGGCTCGGCCTCGGCGACCGCCTGCACGTCGCGGACGCCAGCGACGCGTTCCTGGCGGCGCTCGCGGGCCTCGTCGAGCCGGAAGCGAAGCGCGCGGCAATTGGCAACGCGTTCGTCGAGGCCTTCGAGCGCGAGGCGCGCGCCCTCGGGATCGAGGCCCACCTGCTCGGCCAGGGGACGATCTATCCCGACACGATCGAGACCGGCGGCACCAGGCGGTCCGACACCATCAAGACCCATCACAACCGCGTGCCGGCCATCGAGGCGATGATGGCCCAGGGCCGGGTGGTGGAGCCCATTGCCGACCTGTACAAGGTGGAGGTGCGCGAGCTGGGCGAGCGGCTCGGCATCCCGCGCGAGCTCCTGTGGCGGCATCCGTTCCCCGGCCCCGGACTCGGCGTGCGCCTGCTCTGCTCGACGGGCCGGGAGGATCGCAGCGGGTTCGAGGAGATAGCTCCGCAGGTCGCGGCCGTGGCCGCGCGGTTCGGCGCGTCGGCGCTGCCGCTGCCCATCAGGTCCGTCGGCGTGAAAGCCGACCTCAGGTCGTACGAGCACCCGGTCCTCGTCACCGGCGGCCTGCCGTGGGAGCGCCGCCTCGAGCTGGCCGCCGCCCTGTTCCGGGACGTGCCGGGCGTGAACCGCTGCCTGTGGAACCTCGGGCCCCGGGCCCCGGAGCGCATCGTCCCGGTGGCGGCGACGGTCACGCGCGCGCGCCTGGACGTCCTGAGAGAAGCCGACCACCTGGTGATGGACGGGCTTCGCCGCCACGGCGTCCACGACCGGATCTGGCAGTGCCCGACGGTGTTGCTTCCGCTCGAGGTGGACGGCGCCGGGCGGGAGTTCGTGGTGCTGCGGCCGGTCCATTCGGAGCGGGCCATGACGGCGACTCCCGCCGAGCTGCCTGAGGCGCTCCTTCGAGAGCTCCGGGCACAGGTGCTCGCGCTGCCTGGCGTGAGCGGGCTCGGCCTCGACGTCACGACGAAGCCGCCGGGGACGATTGAGTGGGAGTAGGGGGATCTGTGCTCGGGGCTCGGGACCAGACGCCAGGGGCGCGGGGTGAGGGGAAAGGAGGATACGAGAGCCCTGCTGCCAATCGGCATTCGGATTAGCTGCGCGTAGACGGCGGGCCGTTCTGTAGAGGCAGGAACTCGGAGACACAGGAGAGAGCGGCGATGAGAAACTACTGCTGGGCGTTGATTGGACTCGCGGCGCTGGCGTTCGTCGTCGGCACCATCCTGGCGTTCACGAAGGGCGACTTCATCCTCGTGCCGCAAGGCTACTGGCGCGGGGCGGTGGGTTTCCTGCTGTTTGCAATCGCCCTGAGGCTGATGGACCGTCCGAAGGCATAGCGCGGGCCTCGTTGCGCGCGGGCATGCGCTGGCCTCGGGCCCTCTCCTTCGTCGTCGGCACGAACCTGCCGTGGCTGCGCTACGGCGGCGACTTCGGCGCCAACGCCTGGCGTCCCGACGGCGGCGTCGGGCGCCGCGACGCCGTGCCGGAGTTGAGGCGGACGCTCGCCCGGCTGGCCGACGACGGGTTCACGCACGTCCGCTGGTTCATGCTGTGCGACGGGCGCGCGGGCCTGCGGCCCGCGCCCGGCGGCGCTCCCGCGGGGCTGGACGAGTTCGTGTTCCGCGACGCCGACGCCGCCGTCGACGCTCTCGAGCGGGCCGGTCTCCGCGCCATCATTGTCCTGTTCGATTTCCACTGGTGCCTGCCGGCCGCCGTCGCGGGCGGCGTTCAGACCGGCGGCCGCCGTGAGTCGATCGCCGATCCGCACGCCCGCGCCCGCCTGCTCGAGGGGGTGGTGGCGCCGATCCTCGACCGGTACGGCCGGCACCCGGCCGTGGCGGCGTGGGACGTGATGAACGAGCCGGAGTGGGTCACGCGAGGCGGCGGCGGCCGAGCATCTGCGGGCCGCGTGCCGCGCGAGGCCATGCGCGCGTTTCTCGGCGGCGTCGTGGCGCTCGTGCACGAGCGCACCGCGCACGCGGCGACGATTGGCTCGGCGTCGACGCGCACGCTCCCGCTCGTCGAGGGCCTGGGACTCGACGTCTACCAGGCCCACTGGTACGACCGGCTCGATCGCCGCGCGCCCCTCGCACGCCCCGTCTCGGCGCTCGGGCTGGATCGTCCGCTTCTGCTCGGCGAGTTCCCGACGCGCGGGTCGTCGCGTCGGGCGGCCGAGATCCTCGCCGCGGCGCGCCTGGCCGGCTACGCCGGCGCGTTCGCGTGGTCGGCCCTGGCCGGTGACGGCGCGTCCGATCCGGCGGCGATGGCCTCGGCGCTCGCCTCGCTCCGCACCGCTGACGCGGGCCCGGCCGCGCGCGCCTGACGGCTGCACCGGGGGCGCGCATCGCCCGCGGCCGGCCCGGCGGGTGTAAGATCGGGCGGCCTGGTACTGCCTTCCTGGAGTCCCTCCATGCGCAAAGCCCCGCTCGTGCTCCTCGCGATCACCCTGGCGTCGGTCGCCTCGCCCGCCGCTGCGGGCACGCCCGGCCGCTTCATGCAGTACCCCGACATCTCGGGAAACGCGATTGTGTTCAGCTGGGACCGCGACCTCTGGAGCGTCCCGGCCTCCGGCGGCGTCGCGACGCGGCTGACGGGCCACCCGGGAGTGGAGAACGTCCCGAAGTTCTCGCCCGACGGCACGCAGATCGCGTTCGCGGGCCAGTACGAGGGCAACAACCTCTACGTGATGCCGGCCACAGGCGGCGCGCCGCGGCGGATTACCTTCGTGGGGGCCGGGCTCCAGACGGTCGGCTGGACGCCGGACGGGACGCGCGTCATCTTCCGTTCCGGACACGAGAACACGTTTCGGCCGATCGTGAAGCTCTACACGGTCGCCGCATCGGGCGGCCTCCCCGAGCAGATGCCCATGGAGCGCGGCATCCTCTGCTCGTTCTCGCCGGACGGGACCAGGCTCGCCTACAACCGCCGCGGCAACGAGGAGTACTACTGGAAGCGGTACAAGGGCGGCCAGTACACGGACATCTGGCTCTACGACTTCACGGCGAACACGTACGCGCCGCTGACCGACTACGTGGGCAAGAACGCCTACCCCATGTGGATCGGGAACCGGCTGTACTTCGTCTCCGATCGGAGCAGGAGCGGCATCGCGAACCTGTTCACGTACGACTTCACGACGAAGAAGGTGGACCAGGTCACCGATTTCGCGGACTTCGACGTCCAGATGCCGGAAACCGACGGCCGATCGATCGTGTTCGTGCAGGCGGGCTGGCTGCACGTGCTCGACGCGGCCACGAACAAGGTGCGGCGCGTCGAGGTCGAGATGCCGAGCGACCGCTGGGGCCTGGCCGACCGCACGATCAACCCGCGCGCGTTCATCCACGCGATGACCGTGTCGAACGACGGCCGGACCGCGGTCTTCGAGGCCCGGGGCGACATCTTCGCCGTGTCGGCCGACGACAGCCGCGTGCCGCGCAACCTGACGCGCACGCCAGGCACGAGGGAGCGCTTCCCGCAGATTTCGCCTGACGGCACGCGGGTGGCCTTCTACTCGGACCGGACGGGCGACTACCAGATCTACGTGACCGATGTCGGAGGGGACAAGCCGTGGGAGCCCCTGACGACGGATCTCGACCGCTGCGCGTACCACCTGGAATGGTCGCCGGACGGGTCGAAGATCCTTTTCGGGAACAAGGACTTCTCCATCTTCTACCTCGATCTCGCGACGAAGAAGCTCGTGAAGGTGGCGTCCTCGAACCAGATGAAGAACGACGAGTTCTTCTGGGAGGTGAGCGATTACTCCTGGTCCCCCGACGGGAAGTGGATCGCGTACTCGTTCGTGGAGTTCAACCGCAACAACAGGGTGTTCCTCTACAGCCTGGAGCAGGGCAAGAGCTTCCCTCTCACAAACGGGTTCTACGACAGCCTGAACCCCTCCTTCGACGCCGGAGGCGAGTACCTGTACTTTCTCTCGTACCGCGACTTCTCGGCGCGAATGGACATCTTCGAAGACAACCACGTGATCCCCAGCCCGGTCCAGGTGATGGCGGTGCAGCTGCGCGCGGGCCAGGCGCCGCCGTTCGGGAAGGGGGCGCCGCGCACGGCCGAGGCCAGGCCGTTCCGGATCGATCTCGCGGGCATCGACGAGCGCGTCTTCCCGCTGCCGGTGAGGTCCGGCAACTACTTCTTCCTGAAGGCGGGCAAGGGCGTGGTGACGTGGGCCTCCACGGATTCCTGGGGCGAGAGCGAGTACGAGACGGTCTTCTCGCCGTCGGGCGAGGACAAGTGGATGCTGAACGTCTTCGACATGGCGTCGCAGAAGCTCACCGTCTCCGAGACCACCATCAGCGACTGGCGCCTGTCGCTGAACCGCGAACAGGCCATCGTCAGGAAAGGCGCCGCGTACTTCGTGGGCCCGACCGGCGCGGTGGCGGCGTCGAAGGGGTTCGGGACGGCGCTGAACCTCGATCAGATGGCGTACCGCGTCCAGGCGGTGCCCGAGTGGACCCAGATCTTCAACGACGCCTGGCGCTGGTACCGCGACTTCTTCTACGACCCCAACATGCACGGCCGCGACTGGAAGCGGATCGGCGACAAGTTCCGCGCGATGATCCCGGAGCTGAACAACCGCTCCGACCTGAACTGGCTCCTGTCTCAGATGGTCGGCGAGCTGTGCGTGTCGCACACGTACGTGTCCGGCGGCGACTTCGGCCCGGCGCAGCTGCCGCCCACCCCGGTTTTCACGGGCCTGCTCGGCGCGGACATCAGGGCCGACGCCAGCGGGTACCCGAGGCTCGCCCGCATCCTGGGCCCGACGGCCTACAACCGCGACCTCGCCGCGCCCCTCGCGCGCCCGGACATCGACGTGAAGGACGGCGACTTTCTGATCGCCGTCGATGGCCACGACCTCAAGGGCGACACGCCGTGCCGCCACCTCCAGGTGACGCGCGGCCAGAAGGTGACGGTCACCGTCAACGGCCTCCCGTCGGCCGCGGGCGCGAAGACGTACGAGGTCGAGCCGATCCCGTCCGAGTCGGACCTCCGCTACCACCGCTGGGTCGCGGACAACATCGCCGCGGTCGAGAAGGCGTCGGCCGGCCAGCTCGGCTACATGCACATCACCGCGATGGGCTCCAGCAACACCGGGCAGTTCGACAAGTACTGGCGCGCCTTCCGCGACCGCAAGGGTCTCGTCATCGACGTGCGCGGCAACGGCGGCGGCTGGACCGAGTACTTCATCATCGACAAGCTCGAGCGGAAGATGACGGCTCATAACGTGCTCCGCGGCATGGCGCCCTTCCGCTACCCCGGTTCCATCACGACGGGCCCCATCGCCGTCCTGACCAACGAGTACAACGGGTCGGACGGCGAGGCCTTCCTGGAGCACTTCAAGGCGCGCAAGCTCGGAACGGTCATCGGCGTGCCCTCGTGGGGCGGCCTCGTGGGCATCCTCAACGGCCAGACGACCATCGACAACGGCACGATCCAGCAGTCGAACAACGCGTTCTACAACGACAAGGGGCAGTGGCTCGTCGAGAACCACGGCGCCGACCCGGACATCCTGCTCGAGAACGACCCCGCGTCGGCCTCGGCTGGCAAGGACCTCCAGCTCGAGAAGGCCATCGAGGTGCTGCTCGCCCAGATCAAGGAGAAGCCGTTCACCTGGCCGCCGGTGCCGAAGTACCCCATCAGGTAGGGGCCGGGTGCCAGTCAGACAGGGGGAACCGAGGCGCTCGGGGCTCGGCGCGAGGCGCAAGTCAGGCGGGGAGAAGGGGCAAGGGGTAGAGGACAGTCGGGGCTCGGGACTCGGAGTTCGGGGGCCTGGATTCGAGAAGTCGAGGCTGGGGGTTCTGCCTTCTGGATTCTGAATTCCGGATTCTGGATCCTGCCGTGTACTCCCTGCGGGAGCGGATATGCCGACACTGCTGTCACCGCTGTCGTTCGCGGGGCTGAGGCTGCGCAACCGTATCGCGATGCCTCCCATGTGGTCGGGGCAGGCCACGCCCGAGGGGTTCGTCAGCGCCGCGAACGTCGAGTACCATCGGGTCCGCGCCGCCGCGGGCACGGCCCTCGTCATCGTCGAGAACGCCTTCGTGCACCCGCAGGGCCGGCACAGCGCGACGCAACTCGGCGCGCACGCTGACGCCTGCGCGGACGGGCTGGCGCGCCTGGCCGCCGCCATCCGCGGCGAGGGCGCCGTCGCCTGCCTGCAGATCGCCCACGCCGGGTCCCGCGCGTCCTCCCGCGTGACCGGCCTCCCTGTCGTGTCGGCGTCGCCCGTGGCCACCGGCCGGGAGGCGCACGAGGAGACGCCCGCCGCGCTCGACACTGGCGGGATCGCGAACGTCGTGGAGGCGTTCGCGGCCGCCGCCGCCCGCGCCCGTCGCGCTGGCTTCGACGCCGTCGAGGTGCACGCCGCGCACGGCTACCTCCTGTCGCAGTTCCTGTCCCCCCTGACCAACCGCCGCGAAGACGACTACGGCGGCGACGCGGCGCGCCGGGCGCGGCTGACGGCCGACGTGGTCACCGCGATCACGCAGCGGGTCGGCCCGGGGTTCCCCGTCTTCGTACGCCTGGGCATGCACGACGAGCGGCCGGGCGGGCTCACGCTGGCTCCCGCCTGCTGGACCGCCGCGCGCCTCGTGGAGGCTGGCGCGTCGCTCATCGACGTGTCAGGAGGGCTGGCCGGGTCTGACGACCCGGGGAGGGGCCCCGGCTACTTCGTGCCCTACGCCGAGGCGCTCAAGGACGTGGTGAACGTCCCTGTCCTCGTGGCCGGAGGCATCACGGACCCGCGGACGGCCGACGTGATCGTCCGGTCGCGCCGTGCGGACATCGTGGGCGTCGGGCGGGCGATGCTCGCGGACCCGGCGTGGGCGGCGAGAGCCGTGGAGATGCTCCGCGAGGCCCCGGCTGGCTAGTACCCCGACTTCAGGAGCGCGATCAGGATCGACACCGTCACCGCGCTGGCCAGCGTCGTGACGACCACGACCGACGTCACGAAGCGCGGCTCGACGTCGAACTCGACCGCCAGGATGGTGGTGATGACGGCGCTCGGCATGGCGGCCTCGACGAGCACGGCCTGGCGGCTGACGCCCTCCAGGCCGAGGAGCCAGGCCAGCCCAAACCCGATGAGCGGGCTCCCCACGAGGCCGAGCAGGGCCGCAGTGGCCACGAGGGCCGGGCGCTCCGGCCACGCGCCCCGTTCGAACTGCATGCCCAGCACGAGCAGCATGGTCGGGATGGCGGCCGAGCTCAACAACGTGGCGGGCCGGAGCACAAACGCCGGGAGCGTCGCGCCGGTCCCGATCACGACGGCAGCCGCCAACAGGCCCCACAGTGCCGGCACCCGCAGGAGCCCCGCAGCGGCCTCGCGCGCGCTGCGCCGGCCGCTCGACGCGAGGAACGACCCGACGCTGTAGACGAGCATCGCGCCGGTGGCGAAGTACACGACCGCCCGCGACAGCGCTTCCTCGCCGAAGGCGAAGAGCACGACCGAGAGGCCGTAGTTCGCGGAGTTGGAGAACATGACGACGATAAGGAACGCGGCGAGCGCGGGACGCTCCAGCCGGAACGGGATGGCCGCGAGGCGCGCGACCGCCCCTGCCGACCCCACCAGCAGGATCGTGAACGCGACGATGCGCCCGAACTCCCCCGCCCCCACGCGGCTCGTGACAAGCTGCGTGAACACGAGACACGGCGCCAGCGCGTTGAAGGTGACCCGCGACACGGACTTCACGTCGACGCGAAGGCGCCGAGCCAGCACGAAGCCCACAGCCGCCACCAGGAAGATCGGCAGGATGTCGTCGGCCAGGATGGTCAGGAAGAGGCGCATCTCGATGCCCCATTCTACAGGGCCGACGGCGCAGACCGGCGGCACTCGCCGAGCGTGAAACGGGCTGCCCGCTGCGGGCGTAGGATCCTGGTAACGCCATGACACTCAGGACACGCTTGTCGCTCGCGTTTTTCTTCATCTCGGTCGTGCCGCTCGCGGTTGTCACGGCCTACTCGTATTACTCGTCCGCTGCGGCGCTCCGGCACGCCGTCGAAGCGCAGGCGGACCAGATGGCCTCCGAGATGGGCGATCGCCTGACATGGGTCATGGCGGATCTCGGGGAGCGCGTCGAGCGGCTCTGGCGGATGCGCGTGCAGGAGCCCGCGGCTCTCGGCGCGCCGAGGACGGCGGGCGCGCTCCCCTCGGTCGTGGCGAACTCGGAGACCCTTCAGCACCTCGCCGCCGCAATGCTCGCTGAAGCGGCGCCGCTCGTCCGGCGCCTCGAGTTCTCGTCGGCTGCCGACGCCGCGGCCGTCCCCGGTTCCGCGGGTGCCCCCCCGGCCCAGGCGCCAGCCCAAGCCGAATCCGGGGGCGGGAGAACGGGAGGCCGGGGCGGGAGGGCTCGTGGCGCGTGGCAGGCCCCTGGCGCGCCTTCGGCCGGTCGAGCGCCCGCGTCCGGCCCGCGAGGGCCGGCGGGCAGGCCCCAGCCGCCGCCCGGTGTACCGGTGGTCTCGCCCGGCATGCCGAAGGTCGTGATTGACATGCCGACGGCGCGTGCGGCCGCGGGCAGCGCCAACTCGGAGGCGCTTTTCGAGGCGCTTACTCCGGAGGCCGTCAATGCGTGGCGCCGGGCCATCCAGCGCCAGGCCGAGATGGATGCCGACCCGGCAGGCATCCCGCCCAGGCCCCCTGCCCCGCCTCCCTCCCCCCAACCGGGTCAGCCGAGCGCCTCTGGAGCACCCGACGGCCAGGCGGGTGCGCCGGCGTTCGGCCGAGCGCCCAGCGCGGGAGCGGCCGGACTGTCGGCGTCCGAGCTCCGCGCGCTGCGGGACCGGCGGCGCGCCGAGCGCGCGGAGCGCATGAAGGCCCTGGCGACCGGCGAAGCCCTGCAGTTCGAAGTCCGGCGGGCGGGCCAGCTCATCGGAACGATCAGCGCCACGGTGGACCGGAACCGCATCATCGAGACGGTGCTCTCCCTCGGCCGCCGGGAGCGGGGCGAGGTCCCGTTCGTCATGGATTCGAGCGGCGAGATCCACGCCCTCGATCCCGCGGGGCGGCGCGCCATTGAGGCGCTCAGGCTCGCGCCGGTGGCGCCGGGCCGGAGTGCCTCGACAACGCTGGCCGGAGACGTGCTGGTCGTCACCCGCCGCGACCCCTCGGGCATTGTCTTCGGCCTCGCGCGCCCCCTCCGCGACTCGCTCCGCGACATGCGCCGCGCCTCCCTCGGCAACCTCGCCGTCGGGCTGCTGTTCATCGGGGGGGCGTTCGCGATGATCCTGCCGCTGGCCAGCCGGCTCACGCGGCATCTGGCCGCGCTCAACGCCGGCGTGCAGCGGCTGGCGGCGGGCGACCGCCATGCCCGTGTCGCCGAGGACGCCCCGGATGAGGTCGGAGAGCTGGCGCGCTCGTTCAACCGGATGGCGGCTGAGCTGGAAGTCCACGATCGGATGCTCGCAAAGCAGGAGCGCCTCGCACGTGAGCTCGAGCTCGGCCGGCAAATCCAGACCGACATGCTGCCCCGCGGGCCGCTGAAAACCAGCTTCGCCGAGGTCGCCGGCGTGTCGATTCCCGCCCGCGAGGTGGGCGGGGACTTCTTCAATTACTTCGCCCTGGAAGACGGGCGCATCGCGCTGCTGGTCGGGGACGTGTCGGGCAAGGGCGTGGGCGCGGCGCTGCTGATGGCGAACATCCAGGCCACGCTGCGTGCGAGACTCCAGCTCGAGTCGGACCTGGCTCAGCTGGCGGACGCCGTGGACCACGACATCGCGGCCAATACGCCGCCCGAGGTCTATGCGACGCTCTTCGCCGGCGTGATGGACCCGGCCGGGCGCGAACTCCGGTACGTCAACGCCGGGCACAATCCGCAGTTCCTGCTCCGGGCGGGAGGCGGGCTCCAGCGCCTGGAATCGACCGGCCTGCCGATTGGCCTGCTCCCGGGGCGCGGCTACGTGGAACGCCGTGTCGGCGTCGAGCGCGGCGACCTGCTCTTCCTCTACACGGACGGCGCAATCGAGGCGCCGAACGAATCGGGCGAGTTCTTCGACGCCGACCGCCTGCAGCGGGAGCTGGTGGAGGCGTCCGCCCTCGACGTCGACGCGCTGCTCGTGCGGATCGAACGCGCGCTGCGAGCATTCCGCGGCCGCGCCGAGCCCGCCGACGACGCGACGATGATGGCGCTCCGCCTCAGCCCGGCGCGCTGAAGGGCATGGCGGCGCGCGCCGGTCACGCCCGGCGGGGCGGCGCCGCCAGGGTCACGAGCACGGCCGATCCCATCGCGGCGGCGAACGTCACGGCCATGGCGGTGACGCGAGAATCCAGCCCGGTGGCGATCCAGACGATGGTCGTGAGCAGGCCCACGAGGAGCGCCGTGACGACGCCGGCGGAGCGGAAGCGGTCCCAGTAGAACGACAGCAGAACTGCCGGCGCGAACGAGCAACCGATGCCGGCCCAGGCGTAGCTGACGATCGAGTAGATGAGCTTCTCGGTCGTCAGGGCGAGCACGAGGCTGAGCACGCCGATCGCCAGCGTCGTGCCGCGGGAGACGTTCAGCAGGGCGCGATCGGACACCCGCCCCCGGCGGATGATGCCCTTGTAGGCGTCCTGGCTGACCGCGGTTCCCGCCACGATGAGCATGCTTTCGGCGGTCGACACCATGGCCGCGACCGCGCCGGCGAGGAGGACGCCCGCCAGCCAGCCCGGGAAGAGCGCGGTCAACGCGAACGGCAGCACCAGCTCGGCGTCGCCGATGGCCTTCGGCCCGAACAGGGCGAGGGCGCAGAGGCCGATCATCACCGCTCCGGTGTAGGCCGCGACCGTCCAGGCCACGGCGATGTTCCGGCCGATCCGCACCTGACGGTCGTCCCGCATCCCCATGAAACGGGCGTTCAGCTGCGGCTGCCCCCCGAGGTAGCCGAAGAACCATGCGAAGTTGTTGAAGATGAGGATCCCGGCGGCGAAGCCGGCCGCCCCGCCCGTCAGCGAGCCCATGCCCGGGCCCGCCGCCTCGAGGGCCTGCCCGATCGACACCGGCCCCGCCAGCACCTTCGCGAGCATGACGATGGGCGTGACGATGAGCGTCAGGATCATCAGGACGGCCTGGAAGGCGTCCACCGCCACGACGCTGATGAACCCGCCGAAACTCGCGTACGTCATGATGACGGCCGCGCACAGCACCTGCCCCCAGATGGCTGGCAGGCCGAACGTCTCCTGGATGGTCTTCCCCGCTCCGGCGAACTGCGCGCCCACGTAGAAGATGAAGAAGAACGCGATGATCAGCGTCGAGAGCACCCGGATGGTGTTGGCTTTCTCGGGGAATTTCGCGGAGAAGTACTCGGGCATCGTCATGGCGCGGTAGCGCGCGGCCTCGCTCCTGAACTTGCGCGCCAGCACGAGCCACGCGGTCGTGATGCCGCTGAGGCAGCCGACGCCGATCCAGACGCCGGACAGGCCGTGTGCGTAGATGAACCCGGTGAAGCCCAGCAGGAGCCAGGCCGACTCTCCCGTTGCCCGCTCCGACAGCGCGAGCATCCATCCCGGCAGCCGCGAGCTGCCGAGCACGAAGTCGGCCTGCGACTTGGTCCGGCGCCCCTGCCAGAACCCCAGGGTCAGCGTGACGAGCAGGTACGCGATGAAGATCCAGAGCATCGGCCGGTCTCCTCCCGCCGCGGGCGCGGCAACGCTAGCACAGACTACAATAGGGCACGAGGTACCTGGACGTGACGAAACGCCTGATTGCCGCCGCCTGCATCCTGGCCCTGGCCCTTCCGGCTGCCGCCCTGGCGCAGCCGGGAGCCACGGCGCGCCTGACCATCCTCCATACGAACGACACGCACGGCCACCTGCTGCCGTTCAGCTATCCGACAATCGTGCCGGCCGGCTCGGAACTGGCCGGCCTCGCGGTCCGCCGGGACATTGGCGGCATCGCGCGGCGCGCGTCGCTCGCGCAGAAGATCCGGACGGAGCAGAAGGGCCGCGGCATTCCCGTCTGGCTGGTGGACGTCGGAGACTACTCCGACGGGACGCCCTTCTCGACGGAGTACCACGGCGAGGCGGACGTCGCGGCCATGAACGCGGCGGGCTACGACTTCGCGACGCTCGGCAACCACGAGTTCAACAACACCTTCGCGCAGCTCCAGAAGCTGCTGGCGCAGACCAAGCACCCGGTTCTGCTGGCCAACGCCGTCGAGCGGGCCACGCGCAAGCCGATCACCCAGGCGTGGCGCGTGGAGAAGCTGGGGGCGCTGCGCGTCGGGCTCTTCGGGCTGGTGTCAAAGGACACCGCGTCCTATCCGGCGGCGAAGGAAGCGGTCGAGATCCTCGATCCGCTGGCGACGGCGCCGGGGATCGTGGAGACGCTGCGGAAACAGGCGGACATCGTCATCCTGCTCTCGCACTGCGGCAATGACGCGGACGAGAGGATCGCGGCGGAAGTGCCCGGCATCGACGTCATCGTGGGCGGCCACTCGCACTCCCGCCTGCCCACGGGCGAGTTCGTCTGGCGCGGCGACGAGCTGAGCCAGGACGACGTGAACGGCACGATCATCGTCCAGGCGCACCAGTGGGGCGGGGAGCTCGGCCGTCTCGACCTGCTGTTCCGGAAAGACGCCAAGGGCGTGTGGCGCGTGAGCCGCTACCGGTCGCGCCTGCTCCCGATCACGCCGGACGTGCCCGCCGAGCCGATGGTGGCGGGCGTCGTCGAGAAGTTCTGGCAGCCGATCGCGCCGCGGTTCGCCGGCGTCGTCGCGGTCGCGGCCGAGGACTTCAGCAGCCGCGGCGACGACGACACGCCCTACCACCTGGTGGCGGACGCGGTGCGGGAGACCTTCCGGACGGAGATCGATCTGGAGAACACGGGGGGCGTGCGGTCGCCCCTCGTCAAGGGGAACGTCACGAAGGCTGACCTGGTGGCGCTGGATCCCTTCGACAACACCGTGATCCTCTTCAAGGCGACGGGCGCGGAGATCAAGAGCATCCTCACCCGCTACGTGCCCTATGCGTCCGGGCTCCGCTACCGGATCGTCGAAGGCCAGCTGGTCGAGGCGACCATCGGCGGCGCGCCCATCGACGATGCCCGGATCTACACCGGCTCGACGAACTCGTACTTCGCGGGGTTCGCGCTGCGCGGCATCACGCA
The DNA here is from genome assembly GCA_029562975.1 of Acidobacteriota bacterium. Taxonomy (GTDB): domain Bacteria; phylum Acidobacteriota; class Vicinamibacteria; order Vicinamibacterales; family JAKQTR01; genus JAKQTR01. Next base: position 93,955 of record JAKQTR010000016.1, read on the forward strand.
GGAGAACACGACGCGCACGCGCCTGGAGGTCCTGACGTCCTACCTGCAGGAGAAGGGCACGGTGACGCCCGCCTACGACGGCCGGCGCGTCATCATCGGACGGCGGCCCCGGGAAGGGACGCAGCCGTAGCGGGCTGCACGGCCGGCGTCACGCAGGCGGCGACCGGCCCTCGTGCGCCGCGGATCGGATCGAGCTGGCGGCCGGGCTAGAGCAGCAGCAGCGCTGCGGCGAGGAGCCCCGTCACCAGGGCCGCCCCATCGATGCCGACGGCCGGCACGAGGAACAGCGTGACAAGTACCGCGCCGGCCGCGCCGCCGGCGACGTCGGCGGCGTACAGCGACGACGCTCCGCCCAGGCGTTCGCCGGGCCAGTGCGCCGCCGCGGCCGAAAAGCAGGCGCCGACGGCCGCCCCTGTTCCGGCGAGCATGAGGCTGGTCCACGCCAGTCCGGCCATGGCCGGCACGCGGGTGGAGAGCCCGGCGACGACGGCACTGGCGAGCAGCGCCGTTGCCGGAGCGCGCGGCGTCCAGGGCAACGCCTCGCCTGGTTTCCCCCCGCGCGGGCGCGGGACGGCCCAACTGCCCGCCGCGAGCCCGCCCATGAAGCACGTCAGGAGCCAGCCGACGGCCTGGTACACGGTGCCGTTGGCCACCTGGTACTGGAGCAGGAGAACCGTCTCGAGGACCATTCCCGCAAACCCCGCACCGGCGAGCAGCAGGACGAGCCGGCCCCGGGGGCGCCGGCGCGCCCATACCACACCGCCAAGCACGACGGCCACCGCGGCGGCCACGGCCCAGCGGATCGGGCGCCCGCCAGGCGGGGACGCCGCCGCGAGCGCGGGACAGAACCTCGCCAGCCACAGTGCGGCGGCGTACTGGTAGCAGGCCGGGGCCGCGTCCCGGTTCGGCGCAACCAGGTGCAGCGAGGCCAGGAGGCGCCGCACCTGGCTCCTGCGGTCATTGTCGTAGAGGTAGCGCACATACGGCGGCGTCATCTGCCGAGGCTGCACGCCCCGGTCTGCGAGGCGCCTGGAGAGGGTCCCCGGGTCCGAGGCGAGCGGGGCCGCGGAGGCGAAGAGGTACAGCGTGGCGCCCGGCAGGACGTCCACGTGCGGGAACTCGCGGCGCAGCGCGTTGACGATGCTGGCGGTGCGCCGGGCCAGAGGCCACGGCCAGACGTTCTCCGACGCAGCGAGCCTCAGGGCCAGGACGCCCCCCGGCGCGAGGCTTCCGGCGCACGTGCGGAAGAACTCCCGCGTGTAGAACCGGCTGGCGGCTCCGGATGCGGGCTCGCCCGCCGCAATGAGGATGAGATCGTAGGCGCCGCCGCGCGCGAGGTGGACGCGCGGCTCTGCAAAGATGACGCGGTGGGCCGCGGCGACCGGCCCGCTGCGCCCGAGCGGTCCCGGAACGTGCGCGCGGACGAGGCGATACGCGCGCGCATCGGTCTCGACGTCGTCGACGGCGAGCCGCTGGTCCGCGGCGAGCGCCGCGGCCACACCCTCGGCGCCGCCTCCCACGACGAGCGCCCGCCGCGGGCTGGCGTGCTGCGCGGCCGCGATGTCCGCGAACGCCTCGGCGCTGGTGCCTTCGCTCTCGAATGCCAGCGCGCCGTTCTCGAAGACGGCCACCTGGCCGTGGGCGCTCGTGACCACGACTCGCGCGTACGGCGTGTCTGCCGCGTCCACGAGCGCCGGATGCGTCCACCTGGCGAGGCGGGCGTCCCAGGGGCCGGCGCGCGGAAGCGCAACAGCCCCAGCCGCCGCGATCGCGGCCAGCGCGGCGGCGGCGGCGGGGCGCCGCATCACGGCGATCGCGGCGGCGGCGAACGCGAGAGCCGCAGCGACCATCGCCACGGCGAACGTCGGAACGCCGAGCCACATCGCTGCCGTCACGAGCGCCCCGCCCGCCGCGGCGCCGGCGCTCTCGATCGCGTAGGCACGGCCCACGCTGCGGCTCCGGCGGCCTCCGGCCGCCGCGAGCGGCGGAAACAGCGCGCCGCAGGCGGCAGCCGCAGGAAGCGTGGCCGCCCCGATCAGCAGGACCTGCGCGGGAAACGGCAGGTAGGCTCCAGGCATGGCGCCGAGGATCCGGTCGGCCGCGCGGACGAGGACGAGCCCTGCCGGCACGAACACGCCCAGGGCCAGGAAGCCGGCGGCGAGAACCCGAGGCCGCGCCGCGGCGCGCGCCGCGGCCCACGAGCCTGCCGCGGTGCCGACGAGCCACGTCCCGAGCGCAAGCACGTAGAGGAGTTCGACCCCGAACAGCGCCGACACGAGCTCCCGCAGGATCACGACCTGCGCCAGCATCGACAGCACGCCGGCGAGGACGAGCAGGGTCACTTGAACGCGGACTCAGAGAACACGTCCGCCTGGAACGTCAGGAGCGACGCGTTCTTCCCCCGCCACGCGCGCGGCCGAAGCCCCGCCTTCTCCGCGAGGCGATCGAGCAGTTCCTCGCGCCCCCATCCCTGCTCGGTCGCCACCTGCGGAAGGAACACGGCCGACCGGTCCCCGACCCGCAGGATGACGCCGTCGCGCCCCGGGACGACGTCGCCGGGGCTGGCGACGGGGACGGGCGGCGTCAGCACCGACACCTCGAACTCGAGATCCTTCAGCTCGCTGCGGTGGACCGGCTGGAACCGCGTGTCCTTCAACGCCGATTCGAGGCCGAGCCTGGCGACGAGCCCGATCAGCGGGCCTTCGGGCTGAATGCGGCCGATGCACCCGCGCAGTTCGCCGCGCTTCCGGATCGTGACGAACGCGCCGGCCTCGCGCAGCAGCTTCGGCGAGCCGCCCCTGGGCAGCGGCAGCGTGTCGGTCTCGAGCAGCCTCGTGAGCGATTCGCGCGCGAGACGGAGGAGCACGCGCTTGTCGGCCGCGTCGAGGCTGCCGCGCGGGTCGGCCGGCGGACGCGCCAGGGCGGTGATGTCCGCACCCGGCTCGCCCCGGCCGAACACCACCGCGCCGTACCCGACGACGCGGTCGGGGTCGCCGACGATCGTGTCGCCGGAGCTGGCGTAGCTGATCACCGTGCCGCGCAGGGCGCCGAGCGCGCGCGCCGCTTCCATCGCCACCCTGATCGGCCCCTCGCCGCAGGCGCAGGTCGAGACGCCGGGCATCTGCAGCGTCACGGCGCGCGCGGGCGAGCTGTCGAAGCCATCCGTCCTCAGGTTGGCGAGGGCCTCCAGCGTCTGGCGGTCGACGCCGGCGGCGATGCCTTTCGCCGGATAGTGCGACAGGTCCGAGCTGGCCACGATGAGCAGCCTGCGGGCTCCGGCGAGCGACGCCAGCGCCTTCCCGAACCGGCGGCACGAGTCTGGGTCGGGCGCGCCGACCACGACCGGGACGATCGACGCCTTCGGGAAGAGGTGCTGCACGAACGGCACCTGCACCTCCACCGAGTGCTCGCCGCGATGGAGGCTGGAGTCGAAGACGCCGCCGCCCTCCTTCACGAGGGCCGCGGCGAGGTCCCGGTCGACGGGCGCGGTGCCGAGGGGCGTCCGGTACCCGGCTCCGTCATACACCGAGACGCGGCGGAACGAGGCGTTCGTGTGGTTCGTTCCCAGGATGACGACCGTTTCGATCTGGAGGCCGGCAGCCTGGCGGTATGCGTCGGCCGCGATCTGGCCCGAATACACGTAGCCGGCATGCGGCACGACGAGCGCGACAGGCTCGGCGACTCTCGGCGGCAGCGCGTCCGCGAAGAAGCCCTCGAGCGCCGCCCGCAGGGTCCTGGCGTCCGCGGGGTAGAACCCCCCGGCAACGGCAGGGGCTCGAATCGCCTGCCCACTGCCGGCCGGATGGGCAGCCGCGCCCGACGCAGCAACGAGCGCCAGCAGCACGAGAACGGCGGCGGCACCGTGTGTTCGCATCCCTTCGCCCCTGCCAGGCGCGCGCGGCGCCCGGCGTTACGCCCAGACCCCCGCCACCGCAGAGCCGCACGCAGCGCAGCGGCCGTTCAGCAGCTTCGTCTCGAGCACGAAGAAGTCCTCCCGCGCGATGACGCGGGCGCCGCACGTGGGGCAGTAGGTGTGGTTGCCCGGATGGCCGGGCACGTTGCCCACGTACGCGTAGCGGATGCCCCGGTCCATGGCCAGCGACCGCGCGCGCGCGAGCGTGGCCACCGGCGTGGGGGCCAGATTCCGCAACTGGTAGTTGGGGAAGAACCGCGTGAAGTGCACGGGCACGTCAGGGCCCAGCTCTCCCATCACCCAGTCGGCCAGCCCGCGCAGCGAAGCGTCCGAATCGTTGAGGGTGGGCACCACGAGATTCACGATCTCGAGGTGGCGCCCGGAGCGGCGGACCTGCCTGATGCTCCGCAGCACCGGGGCGAGCGCCGCGCCCGAGACGGCGCGATAGAAGGCGTCGCTGAATCCCTTGAGATCGATCTTGATGGCGTCGAACGCGCGGCAGAAATCCGCGAGCGGCCGCTCGTTCATGTAGCCGCAGCTCACCATCGCCAGACGCAGGCCCCGCAGCCTGGCGGCTTCGGCGATGTCGAGCGCGTACTCGGCGAACACCGTCGGCTCGTTGTAGGTCACGGCGATGACAGGTGCGCCCCGGCTCTCGGCCGAGCGGACGACGTCCTCCGCGCTCGTGAAGGCCGAACCGTAGTCGCCGGGCCTGGCCTGCGAGATCTCCCAGTTCTGGCAGAACTTGCACTGCAGCGGACAGCCGACTGTCCCCAGGGAGTACGCGGAACGTCCGGGCAGGAAGTGGTAGAAGGGTTTCTTTTCGATGGGATCGACGTGCACGGCCGCAGGCCGGCCGTAGACGAGGCTGCGCAGCTCGCCATTCACGTTGGCGCGGGCGCCGCAACGCCCGCTTCCGCCCGCCTTGATCGCGCAGTTCCGTGCGCACAGCTGGCACAGCACGCCCTGGGGGTCGTGCACGTGTGCGCGGTCGAGGGCGCCGGCGGAAGGGTGGCACGTCCGGCAGGCCGGCCCCGCAGACGCCCCCGACACCCAGTACTTCGCGCGCGGGGCCTGAACGGCCTCGCCCGGTGCGCCCGGCGGCCAAAGCGACGCCGGCACGGCGCAAGCCAGGGTTCGCAGGAACGCTCGTCGAGTCGCCATGCGCAGCCGGAATGCCTCCGAGCCCGATCCTACCTCCGTCCGAGCCGGTTCGCATCCGCGACGTTCGACGGCGGCGGGCCCTCCTCACACGTCCCCCCGGCGCCGTCTCCGGAACGGGCACGGCAACGCTTCCCTCTGCGCGGAGCTGACAGGACATCGCGGGCGCCGGATCGCGTTCCATCGCGGCTTCGTCCGCGGAAGTGCCCGACCGGTCCGCGTTCGCGCCGACCAGAGTCGCGCTGCGGGCACAGGTGTCGGACGACTCGCAGCCGCCGCGGCGGCGGGAGCGGCCGCCAGGCGCGGTGTGGCTCCAGAGGGTCGCCGGCGCCCGGCTGCGCGCTGACCCTCGCGCCGTCAGGGCCGGAGGTCGGGCGTCCGGAAAACCGCCGTCCCCGCGGCGAGGTCGTGCAGCGCCTGGCGCCTGTCGCCGAGTGCGAGGAAGCAGCCGAGGAAGACCAGGAGCCCGGCCGCCGTGGCAAACATCGCCAGGGGGCTGAGGAGCGGCACGGCGCCGAGCAGCCCGAACAGCGCGCCCGAGTACTTGACGGCCCAGCGTCTCACGCAGACCGGCAGCGGCGCACGCCGGCCGTCCTCGAGTCCGATCTTCAGCCGCAGCGCCATCTTCCCCGGCGACGCGCCCGTGAACGCCTCGATGAGGCTGTAGAGGAACGTGACGCCGCTGGTCGCCGCGAGGGCGCCGACGAGAGCGCCGACGAAGGCGCCGGCTGCGGCCGTCGCCGCGGCGTCCGCGCCGGCCCCGCCGAAGGCCCGCCCGGCGGCGCCTCCAATCAGCCCGCCGAGGGTGCCGCCGACGCCAGCCGCCAGCGCGAGGATGACGGCGGCATCGATCAGCGCGGCAGCGAGCCTCAGGCTGAACCCGACGCGCTTCTCCATGATCTCCTCTGCTCTCAGCCGGCGCTCAGGCGCTCGTCGGCCTCCGCTCGAGCCACCTGTTGAACAGCCACATCGCCAGGGCCGACAGGAATCCGACGGCCATCAGGACGATCCAGCCGAGGGCGTTGTGGGCGGGCACGAGCTCGAGCAGCCCGTCGGGCCGGGTCGTGGCGCCGCGGGCCATGACGTCGTTGAAGATGAACGCTCCGGCCGGGCCGCCCGCGAGCGAGCCGAGCGCGAGCGGGAGGTTCGCATAGCCGAGGAAGAGGCCTTCCTGGCCCTTCGGCGCCAGCGACCCGATGTACTCGTACATGCGCGCCGAGGTGAAGAGCTCGCCGAACGCAATGAGGGCGACCGTGAGGATGACGAACACCGACCCGATCGGCAGCCAGTTCGCCGCCACGGCCCTCACGCCGCCGGCGGTGTAAATCGGGTACACGTTGATCAGCATGGAGACGCCGATAATCACCGTGCCCACGACGATCGAGCGGATCGCCCTCATCTTCCCGAAGTACTGCGTGATGGCCAGCTGCAGGCAGACGATGACGAAGGGGTTGGCCGCGGTGTAGAGGTCCATGGCCGGGCTCGGCTCGACCACCCGCTTGGCGTAGAGCGGCAGCACGTTGTAGACCTGGTTGTAGACGAAGAAGAACCCGCTCATGAGGACCAGGAACAGCGTGAACCGGCCGTTCCTGAGCACCAGGACCATGTCCAGCAGGATGCGCCCGACGGACCGCCGCGGCCTGGCTGGCGCACCAGCCTGCGCGGGCGGCTCCTTGTAGAACAGGAGCACGACGAAGAAGGCCGCCGCGGACGCGCTCGCGGCGACGGCGAAGATGTAGGAGAGGCTGTCGCCCGTCTCGGCGCGCGCGCTCCGGCCCACGATCGCGGCGACGGCCAGGGCGGCGGCGCCGACCACGCCGACGAACGGCAGCGTCATGCGGGCGCCGCGGCCCTGGGCCTTGGCCTCGGTCGCCTTGCTGACGAGGAACACCAGCGCCGCGGCCGCCGCGGCGCACGCCGCGACAACGGCCAGGACGGTGGCAGGGCCGTAGCCGCGCCGCACGACGTAGCCGGTCCCGCGCCCGAACAGCGACCCGATGTTGATTACCATGTAGAAGATCGCGAAACCCAGCGTCGCGCGCGCCCCGGCGGTCTTCTGGACGGTCCCCGACACGCACGGCTTGATGACCGAGCCGCCGGCGCCGATGAGCAGGATGCCCAGGACGACCGATCCCACGACGGGCGCCGGCGCGGTGAACTCGCGGCCGACCACCGGTGCCAGCGGGGCGCCGCCGAGCCACACGGGATACCCCATCAGCAGGTAGCCGCAGGCGAGCAGGACGAAGGCGGCGAGCAGGGCCCGCCGGAACCCGATCTGATCGGCGATGGTGCCTGACAGGATTGGGAGGAAGTACACGAGCGTCCACAAGAGCCCGTTGAGGGTCGAAGGCCAGTAGTCGCCGAACCCGAGCTGGCCGAGGTAGATCACGACGAAGCTCGCCATCGAGTAGTAGGCGGCGCGCTCGAAGAGCTCGGTGACGTTGGCGCTCCAGAAGACCCGTGGGAACTTCTCGTGGGCAGTGGCATCCATGTGGGTGGCTCCCGTCAGCCCAGGCGGCGGCGCCCGGACGCGCTCGCCGCGCATGATACCGCATGGGCCCGGGGTGCGCGGCCGCGAAAACTGCGGTACAGTGGCTGGGTCCTCGTGGAGGCACCGGCATGAGGCGTGACGCCCGCCCGCAGCTCGCATTCATCCTGGTCGTCTTCGCCCTCGGCATCCTGTGGCCGTCGGCGGCGGGCTACTACACCGACTGGCTGTGGTTCGGCGAGACCGGCTACCAGCAGGTGTACCTGACCACGCTCGCGACGCGATTCGGCCTGGGCATCGTGGTCGGCCTCCTGGTCTTCGGCGCGCTGTTCGCCAACTACCAGCTGGCGTTCCAGCACGCCGGCGAACCCTATGTCGTGCTGGGCTTGTCGCCGGCCGACGGCACGCCAATCCTCCTCCAGCGGCGCGGGCTCTCGCGCCTGATTGCCGCCGTGTCGGCGCTTGCCGGGCTGGCCGCCGGCGTCTTCGCGTCGAGCCGCTGGATGAGCTGGCTGCAGTACCGCCACGCGACCGCCTTCGGCGAACGCGACCCGATCTTCGGGCAGGACGTGGCCTTCTACGTGTTCAGCCTGCCCTGGCTCGGCGCCGTCCGCGACGTCGTGCTCGTCACGGCGCTGCTGGCGCTGGCGGGCTCGGCGCTGATCTACCTGATGCCCGGCCGGTCGACCGCCTTGGCGCGCGAAGGCCCCTTCGCGGCGCTGCGGAGCGGGCGCCGCCACCTCGCGCTGATCGCGGCGGCGGTGCTGCTGCTGCTGGCGGCCGGGGCGTGGCTGGACGCCTTCGGGCTCCTGCTCTCCCCCGCCGGCCTCATCCAGGGCGCCACCTACGCCGACGTCACGATCCGGCTGCCGGCGCTCCGCCTGCTCACGGTCGCAGGCGCGGCCGGGGCGGTGCTCGCCGTGGCGCACGCCTTCACGCGCCGCTCCTGGATGCTCGCGCTGGCCTTTCTGGCCTACGCGGTGATCTGGGCGGGCGGCGCCATCGCCTCCACGGCGTTCCAGCGGCTCGTCGTCACGCCGAACGAGCAGGTGAAGGAGACGCCCTACCTGGCCCACAACATCGCGGCGACCCGCAAGGCGTTCGCGCTGGACCGCGTCGAGGAGCGCGATCTGTCGGGCGACTCGCTGCTGTCCCGGGCGGACATCGACGCCAACGAGGCGACGCTCGGCAACGTGCGCCTGTGGGACAGCCAGCCGCTGCTCGACACCTTCGGCCAGATGCAGGAGATCCGGACGTACTACGACTTCACGTCCGTCGACATCGACCGCTACGTGATCGACGGCCGCTACCGCCAGGTCATGCTCTCGGCGCGGGAACTGAACTCGGAGAGCCTGCCGGCCAAGTCCTGGATCAACGAGCACCTGACGTTCACGCACGGGTACGGCCTCACGCTCGGGCCGGTCAACGAGGTGACGGAGGAAGGCCTGCCGGTCCTGTTCATCCGGAACATCCCGCCCGAGTCGTCGGTGGACCTGGAGGTGACCGAGCCGTCCATCTACTACGGCGAGCTCTCGAACGACCACGTTTTCGTCGGCACCCGCGCCCGCGAGTTCCACTATCCGCGAGGCGACGACAACGTCGTCAAGAACTACACCGGCCGCGGCGGCGTGCCGGTGGGATCGCTCATCCGGAAGCTGGCGTTCGCGAGCCGGTTCCGTTCGCTCAAGATCCTGCTCAGCGAGGACCTCGGCCCCGAGAGCCGCATCCTGTTCCGGCGCCGGATCCTGGATCGCGCCGCCGCCATCGCGCCGTTCCTGACGTTCGACCGGGACCCGTACCTCGTGATTGCGGACGGGCGGCTGTTCTGGATGCTCGACGCCTACACCCTCACGGGGCAGTACCCGTACTCGACGCGGACCGAAGGCGGGTTCAACTACATCCGGAACTCCGTGAAGGTCGTCATCGACGCCCACAACGGCACGACGACCTTCTACCTGTGGGAACCGGCGGACCCGCTCGCGGTGACGATCGGCCGGGTGTTCCCGGGGCTGCTCCGGCCGATGGCCGAGCTGCCTGAACCGCTGCGGCGCCACGTGCGCTACCCGGAGGGGATCTTCAGCGTGCAGAGCCGGATGTACGCGACGTACCACATGACGAACCCGTCGGTCTTCTACAACAAGGAAGACCAGTGGGAAGTGCCGTCGATCGAGTCGGGGCGAACGTCGGCGCCGATGGAGCCCTACTACACGATCATGCGCCTGCCCCAGGAGCGGGAGGCTGAGTTCGTCCAGATGCTGCCGTTCACGCCGCGGCGCAAGGACAACCTCGCCGCGTGGATGGTGGCGCGCAGCGACGGCAGCCATTACGGCCGGATGCTGGTGTTCCAGTTCCCGAAGCAGAAGGTCGTGTTCGGCCCCCGGCAGATCGTAGCCCGCATCAATCAGGACCAGGTCATCGCCCCGCAGATCACGCTGTGGAACCAGCAGGGGTCCGAGGTCATCCAGGGCACGCTTCTCGTCATTCCGCTGGAGGAGTCGCTGCTCTACGTGCGGCCCTTGTACCTCCGGGCGGCGGGCGGCAAGATCCCGGAGCTCAAGCGGGTCATCGTCGCCCATCAGAACCTGATTGTGATGGAGGAGTCGCTCGACGCGGCGCTCGACCGCATCTTCCGCAAGGGCGGCCCCGCCCGGCCGGCTGCCGCGGACGCCGCGTCGAATGGCGCGCCGGCGTTGTCTGCCGCAGCGCCGCTCCAGGCGGAGGAGCCGCTCGAGGCGCTCGCCGGCGCTGCGCGCCAGCACTTCGAGCGGGCCATCCAGGCGCAGCGCGACGGCGACTGGGCGCTGTACGGCGAGGAGATCCGGCAACTCGGCGCCGTGCTGGAGCGCATGGGCCGGCCGGCCGGCGCCGCGCCGGGTAGCCTGGCCGCACCGCCGAAGGCGAAGTAGGCGCCTCTATAGGTAGTCGGCCGGATCGATCCCGAGCTGCTGCGGGTCGATCGTCGCCTCGACGGCGAGCCTGGCGGGCGCGGACTCGGCGTCGGCGCGTTCCCACAGGCGCCGCACGGGTGGCGGATCGACCCTCGCCCCGGATCGATCGAAGACCACCCTGACCTCCGGCGCCGCCGCCCCGGCTCCGCCGCTGCCCACCACGACGCCGACTTCGCCGTTCGTGAGACGGACCACCGTGGCCGGCGGGTACACCCCCATGAGGTCCACGAAGCGCCTCACCATGTCCGGATCGAACTGCCCGCCGTCGTTGCTGAGCAGGATCGCCATGACGCGCTCGGCGGGCGAGGCGGCCTGGTAGGCGCGGTTCGAGCGCATGGCGTCGTACGCGTCGGTGATGCCGCACAGTACCGTCGCGAGGCCAATCGGGCTGCGGACGACCCCTTCCGGATATCCCGATCCGTCGCGCCGGAGATGGTGCTCGAAGGCCACGATCGCCGCCAGCCGCGGCAGGTCGCGCGAGGCGCGGAGGATCACCGCCCCGTCGGTGGTGTGGCGCCGCATGATCGCGCGCTCGGCCGGCGTGAGGGCCTCCGGCTTGTTCAGGATCTCGATGGGCGTCCGGACCTTGCCGATGTCGTGCAGCATGGCCGCCATGCCGAGGGCGCGCAGGTCCGCGCCTTCGATCCCGAGCGAGCGCGCCGTCGCCATCGTGAGGATCGCGACGTTGACCATGTGGGAGTAGGTGTACTCGTCGTGCGACTTCATGTCGGTCAGGCCCAGGAGCAGCGGCCGGGCCGTGTCCACGGCCTCGGCCAGCCGATCGACCGTCTCGCGGGCCGAGGGCGCGTCCGGGGCGCCCTCGACGCGCGTGCTCTCCCAGATCATGCGCGCCGCCTCGATCGAGCCGCTGTAGAGCTGCCGGATCCGGACCGCGCTCGACCCCCAGCTGCCCGCCGTCGTGTCCACGGGGATGCGGCCCGCCCGCAGGTGATCGAGGCGCAGGAAATCAGTGTCTTCCGCCTCCTGGCCCCCTTCCTCCAGCCTGCGCAGCGCCGCGGGAGACGGATGCGAGACGGCCTGGACGAAGGCGGTGAGTTCGTCGAGCGTCACGCCGCGCTCGACGAGAACCCGGTTGATGCCGAGCGCCTGCATGTAGCGGACCAGTTCGGTGCGGTACGCCGTGACGGCGAGCAGCGGCGTGTCGTCGGCAATCACCTCGCCGCCGATGAAGCCGATGAGCACCGTAGCCTCGGCTCGGTGGATGCGCTCCAGGGCTTCCAGGAGCCCCCGGACGTGCTCGGCCACGGTGGGATGGGCGATCGAATAGAGGCTTGCGGCCCGGAGCGCGCCGCTCAGCCGTTGGACGATGTCCGTGTACACGGCGAGCCGCGCCGCGCGATCGATGGTCATGCGGAACCCCCGCCAGCCGCGGTCGGGCGCCCGACAGGCGCCGCGCGCGATTCCGTTTCGCGAAGCGCCGAGGCGACCGCCGACCTGACCCGCCAGGCCCGCAACGGCGTCCGCCACGACACCCGGCGGGCGACATCCGCGAGGAGCGGCCGGGCGCTCCCGCCGCCCACGCGGCCGAGCGACGCGATCATCGCGGCGAGCGGCCGAAGGTCGGCCGTCCGCGGATCGACACAGCCGAACAGGCGGCGGAACACGGGCACGGCCAGGTCGGGCCCGAGCCCTCTCAGGCGCTCGAGCAGCGCCGCCTGCACGTCCGCGTCCGCCCTGGCGATGCCGCGGGCCAGGATGTCCCTGGCCCGCTCGAGCGGAGAGTGCGCGAGCACGTCGAACGCCACGTCACGCATGCCCTGGTGCCGGTTCGACAGCGCGGATTCCAGGAGCGGCAGGTGCTCGTCGCCGGGCGTCATGGCGAGCAGCCTGACGGCGGCAATGCGGATGGCGGCGTCCGCGCCCTCGGTTGCCAGAAGGCGGCGGAGGGCATCGCGCCCCGGCTTCCCGCAGCCAACGACCGCCTGCTCGAAGCGCGAGCGAACCGCCTTCCGGCTCTCCGCGGCCCACCGCGGCACGAGTACGGGCACCATCGCCGGCCCCGCTGCCGACAACAGGCGGACCAGCCGGGCAGACGCCTGCTCATCGGCATCGGCCAGGCTGTCGTAGGCCTTGGCGACTGCTGCGGACTGGGACAGCCGCTCGAGTACTTCCAGAGCTCCCCTCCTGCGGGTCTCGTCGATCGCGGTCGAGGCCAGGCCCCGGACCACTTCGGCGGTCCGGGCAGCGCCGTCCCAGTCGCCGAGATCCGCCGCCTCGAGCACGTGAGCCTGGAGCAGTTCCAGGACCCGCCGGGCCCGGATCGGGTCGGACTCGACTTGCGCCAGATCCGCGAGCATGCGCAAGTCCGCGTCCCGGACCGCGTCCTCTCCTATCGAGCGAAGCCATGCGGCCAGGCGCGCTGGCGGGATGCCGTCACGCCGGACACGGCGGCCCGCCCGGTCCTGGACCGTGTGGATCTCCTCGACGTAGGTTTCGGGCACGAACCGCGCGTCCGACTGCTTGTCGAGATTGCGCTCGAGCGCTGCCCACTGCTCCAGGGCCTCGGCGCCGAGCGCGACATCCTGGGCCTCGCTGACGATCAGGCGCCGGCGCTGGGCGTCGGGCACGAGCGAGGCGAGCACCCCGACGATCCGCTCCGTGCCGGCGCCCGCGCCGGCCATCGCGTTGGTGAGGAACTTCGAGATGGTGGCGTCGGGCATGTGCTCGATAAGCGTCTGGACGACGTCAACCTGCCCGACGACCGCCTCGGGCGTTCCCCTGCGTTCGAGGAGCGCGGCCATCATCCGCTCTGTCAGGAACTCGCCGATGGCCGCCGCCCGGCGGAACACCTCGTTGAACTGCTCGGGCTGCGTCCACGTGAGCTGGGCGGCAGCCCGCAGTTCCCTAAGCAGCGCCGCTATCGCGTGTTCGTCGTCCGGGGCGCTTTCGAGCGCGCGCCGCAGGGCGCCGCAGGGATCATCGAGGATGGAGCCGCCGACGCCGGCAGTCTCGAGGTAGTGGCTGATGACGCCCGCGAGTTCGACGAAGTCGCCGCCCACCTGCCCTCGGAGCAGCGCGCCGAAGTCGATCTCAAGCATCGCGGGGCTCGGATGGCGAAGGGCCTTCCACTGGCGCTGGACGCCTCCGGCGGCGCGGAGCTCCTCGGGTTTACGTGCAAGGAGCGTGAACAACGCCCGCCAGGCATCGGCGCTGGCGCGGCCGTCGAGGATCACCGCGCCGATCCCGTGCCGGTGGCAGATGGCCGCAAGATCGGAGAACGCGCTCTCGCGCGGGTCCAGCGCCGCACCGCCGGCCATGAGGCCGTGGGGCAGAACCGTGAGGCAGACCGCACCGTCGCTTGTGGCTGCCCGCGCGGCCGCCATCAGCTGGTGTACCGCTTCCGCCACCTTCTGGTGGGACGGCGGGTAAAAGGCCACGGCCCGAGCCGCGCCGCGAAACGCCCGCGCGAAGTCTAGGAGGCGCGGCGGGCTGGCTGGCCGCTCGACGCCCCGATCGGATGGTGCCATCGCCAACACGGGTCCCAGGTTGCAGTCCGGCGTCCCGGGCCCGGCACGGGCCGTGCCCGGCGCCGATCACACCGTTCGCCGGTCTATCGGCCCGAAGTCCTGCGGACTGAAGAGAGGTGCGCTGCGGCCCTGCGCGGCCGCCCGGCGACGGGACAGGGCCCCCGGCCGCGGATGCCCGGCGACCAGGCCCCTCAGGGCGCGCCGCGGCCGTCCAGCACGAGGAGCCGCACCGATGGCGGCAGCGACCGGTACAGCGACTGCGCGTCCTTGGGATCGAGCACGAGGCGCAGCCGGATCGCGTCGCGCTCGGCGCCCCTGACCGCCGACGATACGTCGCGGGCCTTCTCGGACACCGCCGCGCGCAGGCGGGGCCACCAGCCGACGGCCGCGTCGCCCTCGCGTGGCCGGACCTCCACCGAGAGGCCCTCGGCGAACCTGATGTGGTAGCGGGAGGGCACGGGATACAGCTCCTCCGGCGTCGGCGGGATGGCCGGGGCCGCCTCTTCCTCCGAGGCCGCGCCCGGAGGCGCGGCGTCGATCACGAGACGGTCGATGAGCCGAGGCGGATCGAGTTCCCCAGCCGACCAGACGGTGCTCTGCACGTGACGGGGATCTCTCGAACCCACCCAGGCCACTCTGGGATGGCCGACGTGCATCGCCCTGACGGCGAAGTGCTGCAGGATGGCGCCCTTGAGCATGAGCGTCAGCCGCGCGGCCGACGGGTCGAGCAGCAGGTAGAAGTCCTTCCCGGCGGCCAGTTCGACTTGGCGCGCGAGGAGCGCGTTGTCCCGCTGCAGCCGGGCCAGTTCCGCCAGGGCGTGCGCGTCGCCGTCTCGGGAGGCGGGCTTCGGCCCGCACGCCGCGAGCGCGCACGCGAGGCCGGCCGCCGTGACTGCCAGAACGACTGCTCGCTGCGCGCCGCTGGTCATGGTGAGGAGCCTGCTCGTCGGTTCAGTAAATGAAGATCGGCATGCCCACACGGGCGTTCGCCCAGACCACGCGCAGGTCCTCTCGGCCGACGCGGATGCACCCGTGCGAGACCGCCCGTCCCAGCAGCCGCTCGTACAGGGTTCCGTGAATCATAAAGCCGTCGCCGAACCGGAGCGCGTACTCGCCGAGCGACCCGTACTCCAGCCGGTCCTTCGGGTTCCGCGGAATCGGCTGCGACTCCTCGACGAACGCCCAGTCCGGCTTGGCCCACACGGGGTCTTTGTGCATCGATCGGACCTCGAAGCGCCCTCGCGGCGAGTCGAAGACCCACTGGCGTTTCTTGCCCGTGCTCTCGCGCAACACCATGCCCGAGCCCGTCGAGCACACCGCCTGCAGCAGCGTCTCGTCGCCGCGGCGCAGATACAAGCGGTTCTGGGTCTGGTCGATCACAATGTACACGCCGCGCGGGGCGGCGGCAGCCAGCCGGGCGGCGAGGTCCCGGCGGCGCGCGTTCAGCCGGGCGGTCTGCTGCTCCCTGGCCCGGGCGTCGGCCGGCGCATCGCCGGAGAACGCCGGGGGCTGCGGGGCGTACGGCTCGTAGCGGTAACCCGTGCCGGCCGCAAGGAGAAGAAGCGCCAGACCCAGAGCGCCGAGCGCGAGGCGCGCGGCCCGCGCGCGTGGCCGGGCCGGCCCAAAGCGGCCAGCGGCCGGCGGCGTCCCGCGGGGCGGAAGGAGCGGCCCGCGAGCGGGTTCCATTTCCGGGGACCGGCTCGGGGACCCTGTCCCGTCAGGGCCGCCGTCCGTCGCCGTTTCCCCGGTGCTGGGAGGCAAACTCGGCGATGGCGCCATAATCATCGCTCCCGACGATCGTCACGGGCGTCCCCACGCCCACGCGTTCGAACAGATCGTCCATGTCGCGGTTGGCGAGGGCGATGCAGCCGCTCGTCCAGTCCTGGTTGCGCCCGCCGCCGCCGTGGATCTCGATGAGCCCCCCGATCCTCGACGACGCCGGGATGGTCCCGTCCCGGCGCGCGCGGGAGAACTCGGCGCGATCGTCGGCGTTGGGATAATCCAGCCGGAGCGCCTTGTAGTACACGGACTGCGGGTTGCCCATCTTCGTCACGATCCGGTACCGGCCTTCCGGCGTTGCTCCGTCCCCCTCGCGCGCCTTGTCGGCGGTCCAGTTGAAGCCGAGGTCGACGGGATAGGTGGCGACGGCCTGGCCGCGGACGAAGAGGGTCAGGAGGTGCGCCTCTTTGCAGACGACGATTGCGGCCCGCCCCTCGCGGCGGGACCAGGCGATCGTGTCTTCCTTCCAGCGCCGCCACTGGGCGACGGTTTCGGGGTCGGCATAGCGCGCGACGACCGAGGCCGCGTGGTCGCGGACCTTGGCGACGAGTTCCTTGGCGCGAAGGGCGTGGATGGTGGCGTTCCGGTGGTCGCCCTCCCGCTGGTAGACGCGGCCGGCTTCGACGGCGAGCCGCGCTTCGGCGAGCAGGCTCCTGCGTTCCTTGCCGACGCGCAGCCGGTGGGCGAGCGTCTCGCTGGCCGTCACGAGGGTGTTGGCGGCCGCCAGCTGCTCGGCGGCGACATCGGATGCGCGGGCGCGGGCCTCGTCGGCGGCGCGCTGCGCGGCCCGCGCGAGGCGCTCCGCGCGGTCGAAGGCGGCAACAACCTCGTCGGCAGCGGGGAGGGGCCACAGCCGGAGTTCCTGGACGCGCCTGGCGATCGCGGCGTCGCGGGACGCCTGCTCGGCGTTCAGCAGGTCCGCCGGGGCCCAGGTCGATGCGCCGGCCGCGCGGGCGGCGAGCAGCGCGGCGCGGGCGGCGTTCGAGGCCGCGGCCATCCTGGCCTCGCGGCGGTTGGCCACGGTGATGATGCCGCCGGCGGCTGCCGCCACGGCCGCGACAAGCGCGGCGGCGATGGCCAGCGTACGCCACGGACGGCGCCGGAGGGACCGGCGGAGCTCGTCAGTCAATGAGGCGACGGGACTCCGCCGCGGAGGGCGCCGCGATGCGCCCTCCGTCGGGGAGCGTGGACACGCGCGCGGACGCGCCTACCGCTTCTTCGCGGCCATCGCGGTCTCGATGGCGCTCTTCACGGTCTCGATAGTGGTCTTCGCCGACTCGACCTTCGCCTTCGCGTCGAGGAACTTGCCGTCGGCCAGCGCGGTCTCGCCCTCGGTGATCGCCGTCGCGGCCGTCGCCAGGTCGGTCTTCATCGCCTCGAGATCGGCCGCCGAGCCCTTGCCCTTCGGGGCCTTGGCCAGCAGGGCCTCGGTGTCGGTCAACAGCGTCTTGACCTCGCCGATCGCGGTCGTCACCTCGTTCTTCACCGTCTCCTTGGCTGCGGCGGCGTCCGCGGCGGCCTTCTCGCCGGCGGTCTTCACGGCGGCCGCGAGTTCCTTGGCCTTCGTGTAGGACTTGAACCAGTTCCCCTCCTGGGCCTTCAGCTCGGCGTCGAGAGCGGCCTGGGCGTCGTTCACGGCCTGCTGCGACGCAGCCGCGTATTCACCGGCGCCAGCGGCGACGGCGCTGTCCAGGGCGGCCTTGGCGGCCTCCAGATCGGCCTTCGGAGGCGCGCCGCAACCGGCCAGAGTGACGGCGAGGCCCAGGGTGATCACCACGAACTTGAAGCTACGCATCGAACAACTCCTTCAGTATCGCCACGCAAGAGCCGGCGGCTCCTGGCGCATCCGATCAACGATACACCCGACGCGCCCAGGGCAGCAAGCGCATGCGCCGGCCGGCCTCGGCTCGCCTCGAGCCGGGGGGGGGGCGGCCCCCAACTGAGGCTGCCAAGTCCGGCCCGGATCATGTACCATGGGGACTCGACGCACCGGTCAGCCGATGAAGACGATGCGACTCGCCGCGTATCTCGCGCTCCTGCCCGTCTGGGCCTGGCCTGGCCCGGCGGCGGCGCAGGCCGGGCCTCCGCAGCCTGTTACGTGGGCCGTGGGGATCGAGCCAGCCGCCTCCGGGATCAAGGCCGGCGACACGTTCGAAGCCGTGATCACGCTGAAGATCGATGACGGCTGGCACGTGTACGCCGCAGAGGAGACGCCGGGCGGGCCGCAGCCGCTGCAGATCGCGCTTGCCGACACGTCGCCGTTCCTCTCCGGGGGCCCCGTGAAGGCCCCGGCGGCGGTGCGCGAAATGGACGACTCGTTCGGCCAGGTCACGGCCTCCTACACCGCGAGCGCGACGTTCCGGCTCCCGGTCGCCGTCCCGCCAACGCTTGCGGCGGGCGCGTACGACCTCGAGATCGTCGTCGCGTTCCAGGCGTGCGACGGCAGCCTGTGCCTGCCGGCGCGCAAGATCGCGCTGAAGACGACGCTGACCATTTCGCGATAGCGCCCCGATCGAGAGGAACCCATGACCGACACGAAGATCACGCTTCCCGAAGCAGAAATCCCGACTCACTTCTACAACATCGCCCCGGACCTGCCGACGCCCCTGCCGCCGCCGCTGCATCCCGGCACCAGGCAGCCGATCGGGCCGGCCGACCTGGCCCCGATCTTCCCGATGGCGCTCATCAGGCAGGAGGTATCGGTCGAGCCGGCCGTCGAGATCCCGGACGAGGTCCGCGAGATCTACCGGCTCTACCGACCGAGCCCGGTGTTCCGGGCGCGGGCGCTCGAAGCCGCGCTCGACACGCCGGCGCACATCTACTACAAGTCGGAGCACGTCAGCCCGGTGGGCAGCCACAAGCTGAACACCGCGCTCGTGCAGGCGTGGGCGAACAAGCAGGAGGGCGTGAAGCGGCTCGCCACCGAGACAGGCGCGGGCCAGTGGGGCTCGGCCCTGGCGTGCGCGTGCCGGCTGATGGGGCTCGAGTGCATGGTCTACATGGTGCGGGTGAGCTACGACACCAAGCCCTACCGCCGGATCATGATTCAGAGCTACGGCGGCCAGATCGTGCCGAGTCCCTCGCCGCTGACCCAGGCCGGGCGCGCGATCCTGGCGGAGCATCCCGACTCGCCGGGCTCGCTGGGCATCGCGATCTCCGAGGCCGTCGAGGACGCGGCCGGGCGGGACGACACCAAGTACTCGCTGGGCAGCGTCCTCAACCACGTCATCCTGCACCAGACGATCATCGGCCAGGAAGCGAAGAAGCAGATGGAGCTGGCCGGCGAGTACCCGGACATCTTGATCGGCTGCCACGGCGGCGGCAGCAACTTCGCCGGGCTGACGTTCCCGTTCCTCGAGGACAAGCTGAAGGGGCGCCGGCCGGCGCTGCGCGCCATCGCCGTGGAGCCGGCGTCGTGCCCGACGCTGACGAAGGGGCCGCGGGAGTACGACTTCGGCGACACGGCCGGCCTGACGCCGCTCCTGATGATGCACACGCTCGGGCACAACTTCGTGCCGCCGCCGGTGCACAGCGGCGGGCTGCGGTACCACGGCTCGGCGCCGCTCGTGAGCCACCTGCTGGCCGCCGGGATGATCGAGGCGGAGGCCTACGACCAGCGCTCCGTTTTCGAGAGCGCGGTGCAGTTCGCGCGCTGCGAGGGCACCATCCCGGCGCCCGAATCGGCCCACGCGGTGCACGCGGCGATGCGGCAGGCGCTGCTGGCCCGGGAGTCGGGCGAGGCGAAGGTGATCCTGTTCAACCTCTCCGGGCACGGCAACTTCGACATGGCGGCCTACGACGCCTTCCTTTCCGGTCAGATGGACGGCGGCGTCTGAGCGCGGGGCGACGCGTTCGGGGATAATAATGAAGTCACGCGGCGTTCGGCCGGCCGCGCCGGCCGGCCGAACGCCGGAGCGGCCGTCGGGTCGGGGCGTAGCGCAGCCCGGTAGCGCACCTGCCTTGGGCGCAGGGGGTCGCTGGTTCAAATCCAGTCGCCCCGACCACCGTCATCCGGGGCGGTCCTGAGCCTGCCGCAGGGCCGCCCGAGCTTCCCTCCGCCTCGGGCTTCTCCCTTCGAACCGATCGCCGAGCCGATGTCGTGCACGCGCTGCCCGAGATCCCTGCGCCCGGGGCCGCCGCGCCGGTGGCGCGCCGGCGGCGGCGCCTTTTCCCTTTTCGCCGCGCGCGTTCGAGAATAGGATCTGCCTCTGGCAACCGGGGACCCTCGGAGCGAGGGCGGTCGAGTCGACGAGGCCTTCATGTACGGTTCCTACCAACACTTCGCCAGCCAGCAACTCGATGACATCCGCGCCGCCGGCACCTTCAAAGACGAACGCGTCATCCTCACGCCGCAAGGCACGACGATCCGGGTGTCGGACGGCAGGCCCGTGCTCAACCTGTGCGCCAACAACTACCTGGGCCTGGCGCAGCACCCGGAGGTCCGGGAGGCCGCGCGCGCCGCGCTGGAGCGCTGGGGGTACGGCTGCGCCAGCGTGCGGTTCATCTGCGGCACGCAGGCGGTCCACAAGCAGCTCGAGGAGAAGCTGAGCGAGTTCCTGGGGACCGAGGACACGATCCTGTATTCGTCCTGCTTCGACGCCAACGGCGGCCTCTTCGAGACGCTGCTGGGCGAGCGGGACGCCGTGATCAGCGACGCGCTGAACCACGCAAGCATCATCGACGGCATCAGGCTCTGCCGCGCGCAGCGCCACCGGTACGCCAACAGCGACATGCAGGACCTAGAGGCGAAGCTGCGCGCCTCCGCGGACGCGCGCTTCCGGATGATCGCCACCGACGGCGTGTTCTCGATGGACGGCTACATCGCGAACCTGCCGGCGATCTGCGATCTCGCCGAGCGCCACGGCGCCCTCGTCATGGTGGACGACTCGCACGCGGTGGGATTCGTGGGCGCGCGCGGCCGCGGCACCCACGAGCACCACGGCGTCATGCCCCGCGTGGACGTCCTCACGGGCACGCTCGGCAAGGCGCTCGGCGGCGCAAGCGGCGGCTACACGAGCGGGCGCCGGGAGATCATCGAGCTGCTCAGGCAGCGATCGCGCCCGTACCTGTTCTCGAACACGCTCTGCCCGAGCATCGCGGGGGCGACGCTCAAGGTCCTGGACCTGCTGAGTCAGTCCACCGCGCTGCGCGACACCCTCGAGTCCAACACGCGCTACTTCCGCGAAGGGATGTCGCAGGCCGGGTTTCGCGTCCTGCCTGGCACGCATCCGATCTGCCCCGTCATGATCGGAGACGCCGCGCTCGCCGGCCGGGTGGCCGACGCCATGCTGGAGAAAGGCGTCTACGTGATCGGGTTCTCGTTCCCGGTCGTGCCGAAGGGCGAAGCGCGCATCCGGACCCAGATCTCGGCGGCGCACACGCGGGCGGACCTCGACCGGGCCATCGGCGCCTTCGCCGAGGTCAAGCGGGAGATGGGCCTGGACACCGGCGCGTAGCGCGGGGCGCGGCCGTCAGAGCCCCGGCGGCACGCGCCGCTTCGTGGCCTGCTCGAAGGCGTAGGCCAGCGCGACGAGCCTCGGCTCGCTGCAGGCCATGCCCGTGAAGCTGACGCCGAAGGGCGACGGCTTCGGCTGGAAGCCCTCCGGGAAGTCCTGCCCGCCCCTTCCCCCCGCGGCGCCTCCGCCGGCGGCGTCAACGAACCCGAACGGCACGATCACGGTGGGATACCCGGGCTTCGCCGCAATCGACGCCCCGCTCGAACCGGGAAACAGCAGGGCATCGAGGCGCTCCGCCTTCATGACGGCGTCGATGCCCTCGGCCCCGCTGAGGCGAAGGTCCTTCTCGCGATCGGCCTGGTAGCGGGCGCGGTCGCCCTGGAGGCTCATCTCGTCGGACACGTCCAGCAGGGCCTGACCGTACTTGATGGCGCCCGCCCGCTGGTGGGCGACGTTCCAGACGCGCAGCCCGCCCAGCGACTTGACCGGCGCCGCGTCTCCGAGCGACGCCAGCCAGGCGTTGAAGTCACGCTTCATCCCGTACTTGAACACCACCGAGCAGTCGGCATCCTTCCCCTTGGCTTGATCGAGGCCGCCGCAGACGGGCCACAAGAGGATGTTCCGGTCCCGATCGGGCGTCACGATGCTGGGAATGTCGGCCGGGTCGACGATGACGGCGCCCTGCTGGCGGAGGATGTCGATCGCCTCGGCCATGCGCGCGGCCTGCGCGTCGCTCAGGCCGCCTCGGGGCTGGCTGGCTCCCGGCGGGGTCGTCCGGTCGTAGAAGAACGCGCGGGGGATGCCGATGCGCGCGCCCGCGAGAGCCCGGGGGTTCAGGAACGCGGTGTAGTCGCGCCCCGGGGGCGGCGCGCAGGCCTTCGTTGCGGGGTCGTTCGGGTCGGGGGCCGCGCCTTCGAGCGCGCCGAGCAGGATCGCCGCGTCCGCGACGGTCCGGGCCATCGGGCCGGCGGTGTCCTGATCGGCGGTAATCGGGATCACGCCGTGGCGGCTGATGCGGCCGACCGTCGGCTTGATGCCGACGAGCATCGTCGCGTTCGACGGGCTCAGGATGGAGCCCGATGTCTCGGTCCCGACGCTGGCCGCCCAGAAGCTCGCGGCCGTGCCGATGCCCGAACTCGATCCTCCGGTTCCCATGACCGGCCGCCCGTCCCCGGTCGCCTCGCGCGGGTCGCGCCGCGGATCATACGGGTTCATGCCGTAGCCGCCCAGCGCGGAGTAGTTCCCGGGCATGCCGGTGGCGACCCAGTTCGCCAGCTCGGTCATCACGGTCTTGGCGATGATCACGGCCCCCGCGTCGCGGAGGTGCTTCACGAGCGTGGCCTCGTAGGGCGGCACGAGGCCCTCGAAAGCCAGCGCGCCGCCGGTCGTCGGCATGGAGGTCGTGTGGATGTTGTCCTTCAGGGCGATCGGGACCCCGTGCAGCGGGCCGCGGAGCCTGCCCTCGGCGCGCTCGCGGTCGAGCGCCTCCGCCTCCTCGAGAGCGCGCGGGCTGACGGCGATCGCGGCATTGAGCCGCTCCTCGTACGTGGCTATCCGCACCAGACACTGCCGGACCAGTTCACGCGAGGTGACCCGGCGCGCGTCCATCGCGGCGCGCATCTCCGGGATCGTGGCCTCGACGATGCTGAACGGCGGCATGGGGGCGGGCGCCTGGGGAGCCCGCCTGGACTGCGCGCGGGCCAGGGGCGCGGCCGCGACTGCGAGCGCCAAGAAACCGAGCAGGAGTCGCTTCATGA
Organism: Acidobacteriota bacterium; assembly: GCA_029562975.1. Taxonomy (GTDB): domain Bacteria; phylum Acidobacteriota; class Vicinamibacteria; order Vicinamibacterales; family JAKQTR01; genus JAKQTR01. The sequence continues at coordinate 116,945 of JAKQTR010000016.1, forward strand.
CCGGGCATTGTAGCCGAAGGGCGAGCTTGCCCGCGCGGCCGCGGCCGACGTACGCTGTAGCCATGATCAAGCTCGTGGAATGCGTTCCCAACTTCTCCGAGGGCCGCGATCGGACGGTCATCGACGCCATCGCGCAGGCGCTCTCGAGCGTGAGCGGCGTGAAGCTGCTCGACGTCGATCCCGGCGCGGACACCAACCGCACGGTCTACACCCTCGTCGGCCCCCCCGACGCCGTGGCGGAGGCCGCGTTCCGCGGCGCCAGCAGGGCCGCCGAGCTCATCGACATGCGCGCGCACAAGGGCGCGCACCCGCGCATGGGCGCCCTCGACGTGTGCCCGTTCGTGCCCGTCGCAGGCGTGACGATGACCGAATGCGCGGAGCTGGCCCGCGGCGTCGGCCGGCGCATGGGCGACGAGCTGGGAATCCCGATCTATTTCTACGAGCACGCGGCCGCCTCCGACGCGCGCCGCAGCCTCGCCGACGTCCGCGCGGGCGAGTACGAAGGGCTCGCCGCCAGGCTGGCCGACCCTGCCTGGGCGCCCGACGCCGGGCCGGCCCGCTTCAACGCCCGCAGCGGCGCCACCGTCGTCGGCGCCCGCGAGTTCCTGCTCGCGTACAACGTGAACCTCAACACCCGCGATCGCCGGCTCGCCAACGAAGTCGCCCTCAGCATCCGCGAAGCCGGCCGCGCCAGGCGCGACGCGCAGGGCCAGATCGTCCGCGACCGCGACGGCGCGCCGGTGAAGGCGCCGGGCCGGCTGAAGGCCGTGCGCGCCATCGGCTGGTACATCGAGCACTACCGCCAGGCGCAGGTGTCGATCAACCTCCTCGACTTCCGCACGACCCCCCTCCACATCGTCTTCGAGACGGCCAGGGAGGAGGCGGAGAAGCTCGGCCTGCTCGTGACCGGGTCCGAGCTCGTGGGCCTCACGCCGCTCGAGCCGATCCTCGAGGCGGGACGGTACTTCCTCAGGAAGCAGCGCAAGTCGGCCGGCTCGCCTGAGCGCGAGCTGGTCGACACGGCGATCCGCTCGATGGGCCTCGACCAGGTGGCGCCGTTCGACCCGGCGAAGAAGATCATCGAGTACCAGTTCGTGCCGCCGGCTCCGCTCATGTCGCTGGCCGTCGCGCGGTTCGCCGACGAGGTCTCGAGCGAGTCGCCGGCCCCGGGCGGCGGGTCGGTCGCCGCGCTGATGGGGTGCCTCGGCGCGGCGCTCGCCGCGATGGTGGCCAACCTGACCGTCGGCAAGGCCGGCTACGAGGCGGCGTGGGAGGATCTGGGCGCGCTGGCGGAGCGCGCGCAGGCGCTCAAGGCCCTTCTGGCGCGGGCGGTCGACGCCGACACGGAGGCGTACAACGGCGTCCTGGACGCGATGCGCCTGCCGAAGGGCACGCCCGGGCAGGCGGCCGAGCGCGAGCGGGCGATCGAAGCGGCGAACAAGGCCGCGACCGACGTGCCGCTCCAGACGGCCCGGCACTGCCTGGCGGCCATGGAACTGGCGCGCGTCGCGGCGGAGCGGGGCAACCGCAACTCGGCGTCGGACGCCGGCGTGGCGGCCCTGGCCGCCCGCGCGGGGGTCGAAGGGTCCGTCCTGAACGTGCTCACGAACCTCAGCGGCATCGCCGACACGGACTTCAGGGAGAGCCGCGAGCGGGAAGCCGCCGCGCTCGCCGAGGACGCACGTCGCCTCTGCGACCGGGTCCAGGCCCACGCGGTGTCGGTGTTCCGGCGCTGACGCCAGGCGCGGACGAAGGCGCCCGGCCCCTGTCCCGCGGCAGCGGACCGGCGCCGGGACCGCGCGGCGCAGGGCGCGGCTACATGGGGACGGCGCTTTCCCCCATCGCCTCGTCCTCGATGAAGCCGCCCTTGTCGGCGTCCAGCTTCAGGCGCGGCGGCTCCTGCGCCATCAGGTACTCGAACTCCTTCCGGAACTCGGGGATCGTCAGGCTGCACGTGGCCGCCAGCTTTGCCGTCTCATGGGCGTCCTGGAAGTCCTCGCGCTTGAGCCGGATCATGTAGCTCCGGGCGATCGCGTAGCGCTCGGACCTGATGTTCACCATACGGACGCGCGCGCGCCCGGTCTCCGGGTCGAGGAGGTGGGTGAAGGGGATCGGGACGAACTCCCCGCCCTGCATGGACACCATGGCCGCGTTGCCGCCGGACAGGATGAACTTCGCGGCCGCGTACCCGAGGTCGCGCGTGTACTCCATGTCGAAGGGCACCGGGTCGGCGCACCGCAGCTCGTAGCCGATGTTCTTCTCGACAATCGTGGCCTTGAGGTTGAACTCCTTGAGGCGCCTGCCCACTTCCTGCTTGAGGATCTCTCCGATATTCACTTCGGAGATCCGCACGTGGCCGTGCGCGTCGCGCTCGACGTCCTCGATGGCGGTCAGATCCGCCGGGTCGAGATCCAGCACCAGCCCCTCGGCGATGACGGCGACGCCTTCGCGGCGGCCATAGCTGAGGCGCTTGATGATCGCGCCCGCCAGCGTGTCCACGACGGTCTTGAGGCGGATCGGGCCGCCGCCGAACTCCTCCGGGATGAGCGTCAGCGTGGCGCCCGCCGCCTTCCCGATGCCGAGGGCGAGGTGGCCCGCCTTGCGCCCCATCGCGATGACGAAGTACCAGCGCGAGGTGGTCTTGGCGTCCACCATCAGGTTCTTGACGATCTCGACGCCGTGGTGGCGGGCCGTCTGGTAGCCGAACGTGTCCACGTACGGCGGGAGATCGAGGTCGTTGTCAATCGTCTTCGGGACATGGACGACGCGGATGCGGCCGCCGCCCTTCTCCTCCATCTTCATCGCGGAGAACGCCGTGTCGTCGCCCCCGATCGTGATGAGCATCGACACGTCGAGGCGCAGGAGCGACAGCACGGCGTTCTCGAGGTGCGCCGGGTCCTTCGTCGGGTTGGCGCGCGAGGTGCCGACGTGCGAGCCCCCCCGGAAATGGATGCGGCTCACGTCCTCGATTCCGAGCGGGACAACGTGTTCGATATCGCCCTGCATCAGCCACTCGAAGCCGTCGAGGATGCCGACCACCTCCACGCCCTCGAGGGCGCAGCGAATGGCGGCGGCGCTGATGACGCTGTTGATGCCTGGCGCGGGCCCCCCGCCCACCAGGATGGCGACCTTGTCGGGACGACGCACGGCTGAACCTCCACTGCTGACTCGGATCCCTCTGCTCGGCCCGCGGTGCGGCCGCTCGCTCGAGGCCCCCGGGAGCGGCGTCGACGGGCGACCTCCGGGGACTCGCCCCGCACGGCCAGCCCCGCCCCCACGGGCCGGTTTTCTATCATACTCGCACGGCCTTGAGACGCGCGCCCGGACATCAGGGCCCTGGCGTCGCCCGACGGGGTACTGGTCAGGCAGGGGCCGATCGCCGTGCCGGGAGGCGGGCTCGCGCCCTGCCGGGCTTGCCCCCGCCGCGTGCGGCGCTCTGCATGGCGTCCATCCGCCACGCCGCCGCTCTGGCGGGGCGCAAGGATCGTAGCATCGGTCTTCAGGGCTCTCTAGCCACTCGCGCGCTTGACGCACGAGCCACGCTCCCTGATCGCGCGGGCGAGTCGTGAGGCTGGCCGCGTTCGACCGCTACATGGCGGGGACCAGGACGGTGGGCGCGGCGGCGCACTCGCGCCGGTAGCGCTCGGCAATGCGCCCGGCGACGGCCCTCCCGCTCCCGTGCTTCGCGAGGACGACGACCGACCCGCCGAAGCCGCCTCCTGTGAGGCGCGCGCCGAAGACATCCCGCTCGGCGCTCGCGATTTCAACCAGGGCGTCCACCTGCGGCACCGAGACCTCGTAGTCGTCGCGCATGGATGCGTGGGACGCGTAGAACAACTCGCCTGCCTGTGCGGGGTCGTTGGCGCGCAGGGCCGCGACCGCCTGCAGGACCCGGTCGTTCTCGGTGACCACGTGCCGGGCCCGGCGCCGGAAGGGCTCTGGCAGCGCCTCCACGCGCGGCAGGCCCAGCACCGGAACGTCGCGCAGTTCCCGCACGCCGAGGAGCCGGGCGGCCTCCTCGCACTGCCTGCGACGCGTCGCGTACTCACCCGCGACGAGCCGGTGGCGCACGCCGGAATCGACGATCACCAGCTCGACGCTGGGCGGGATCGGCACCCGCTCGGCGCGGAGCGACCGCGTGTCCAGGAAGAGCGCGAATCCCGGCGCCCCGAGGCTCGAGACCATTTGATCCATGATCCCCGTGGGCGCGCCCACGAACTCGTTCTCGGCCCACTTCCCCGCCGTCGCCACCTCGACATCATCGAGGTGGAGCCCGAACGCCGATCGCAGCGCGCGCGCCACGCTTACCTCGAGCGCCGCGCTCGAGGACAGCCCGCTGCCGATGGGCACCGCGGAGGCGATCCGCATGTCGGCGCCGCCCAGCGCGAATCCGCGCTGCCGGAGGGCCACGACGACGCCCTGCACGTAGTCGATCCAGGTCTTCGTGGGCGCCTCGGAGCCCAGCACGAACTCCGCCTGCCGGCCCGGGCCCTCGATGTTCTCGCTCCAGACCCGGAATCGGCCGTCCTGCCGCGGCGTGAGTTCCACAATCGTCCGCTGCGGGATGACCGTCGGCAGGACGAAGCCGCCGTTGTAGTCGGTGTGCTCGCCGATGAGATTGACGCGTCCCGGGGCGTCGGCCACGACGGCGGGCGGCGCCCCGTAGAGCCCGGTGAAGGTCATGATCCGTTCGCTCCGCCCGAGCGCTAGCGCTGGCGCGGGGCCGCTGCTCGCGCCTCATGGACCGAGAGGGCCTCGGCGAGCACGCGTCCGTCCCTGCGCGCCAGCGTGACGCCGCAGAGGCGCGCGAGCGTCGGCGCGATGTCGGCAGGCGTCGCATCCGACAGGTACTCGCCCGGCTTGACGCCCGATCCGAACAGGATGACCGGCACGCGCTGATCGTACCGGTAGGGCGTGCCGTGGGAGGTCGCGCTGCCGGGCTGCGGCGTGCCGTCAGCCGTCACGAAGAGCCAATACGGCTTCGGAACGACCGCCAGATCGCCGCTGCGGCCCGGGTAGTTGCCGGCCAGCAGGGCCCGGGCCACGGGGTCGCCCGCCGCCGCCGCCGCCGGAAGGTCCGCCACGAAGTAGGCGGCAGCCACACCCGGCACCGCCCGGACCGCGGCCCGCACCGCCTCCACGGCGGCCCGGTCGTGCTCCATCCGCTCGCGCACCCGAGGCTCGAAGATGAATTCGGACCCCTGGAAGCGCACCTCGTACTTCCCGGGGCCCACGGCCGTCTCGAGCGCGGCCGCGACGGCCTCCCGGAGGCCGGTGACGTCCAGCCGCCCCCCGCCGAGGCCCAGCGCGGCGGCTTGCTCGGGAATCGGAGAAGCGCCGTGATCTCCCGCCAGGGCCACGACGTAGCGCCCCGCGCCGACGGTCCGGTCAAGGTGCGCCAGCAGGCTGCCGATCGTGCGATCAAGGCGCACCAGGACGTCCTGCGCCTCGTGACTCGTCGGCCCGAACTGGTGGCCGACGCTGTCGAGCACCGAGAAACTGACTCCAAGGAAGTCGGTGGTCGTCCCCTGGCCGAGCTTCAAGGCGTCGATCGCGGAGACCGCCAGATACCCCAGGTACTCATCGGCGTACGGGCTCTTCGCCCAGGCGTCGTAGAACTGCCCATCAGGGGCGCCGCTCTTTCCCTTCAGCTCGTGGGGAAACCGGGCGCTCCAATAGCTGCCGGGCTTCTCGCCCAGCCCGTCGTCGCTGTACAGGTAGCTCGGCTCGGGGAGCGTGCGCGTCCAGGCTTTTCCGTGGTCCGCGGCGATGGGCCGTTTCGCGAGCGCGTCGGCGACGAAGGACACCGGCGCCGTCGTATACGCCGACGATGTCACGAAGCTGCCGGCCGTCGCGTTGAACCACACTGCCGCGTCGGCGCGGTGCCCGGCCATCATGATCGCGGTGCGCTCCTTCAGGGAGAACGTGGCCACGCGGCCCGGCGTCCCCTGCTGCGCCCGCAGCTCATCGCTCAGCGTCGGCACCAGCAGACGCCACGGCGAGTGGCCCCCGCTCACGGGCGCCCCGTAGCTGATGGTCGTGACGGCCGGGTCGGCGGTGCACGACGTGCTGCGCCCGGCGGCGCGATCGAACCAGGAGTTGCCGACGATACCGTGCGAGGCCGGAAACGCCCCGGTCGAGATGGTCGCGTGGCCGACGCACGTGCTGGTCACCGCGTACGGATAGGCCGCCTCTCGGAACCATGCGCCCTCGTCCACGAGCCGCCGGAGCCCCGCGCTCCACTGGAACCCGTATCGTTCGACGAAGTCCCCTCGCATCTGGTCAACGACGAGCAGCACGACCAGTCGAGGCGGCGGCGCCGGGGCGGCGTAGGCCGCGGCGGCGGAGACAAGCAGAGCGACCGAGAACGCAGCGGCCAGACGGCGTGTCGGTGCGGACATCGACGCGGACTCCCTTCAGGGCGCGGCCGGGGCTTGCTGCCCCCCCCAACGGCCCGATGCTTGTAGCATAACCCGCAACGTCCCGATGCAGACCGCCGTCGAACACGTGCGTCGGCACCCGGGACCGCGGCCGGTCGCGCTGCCAGGCCGCCCACCAGCCGAGTCGGCCCTCGGGCGCCGAAGACGTCGGTATCCAATCGCGACGCCCTCCGGGCGTGCGGCCCGAAGCGGCAGACCGATCGGCCCGAGACGGCGCACGCCGAAATCCGGCAGCCGCCTGAACGGCCTCTTCACGGGCCGGCTCCCGCTGTCTGCCGGGTGCCGGCCGCGATGCCGCTCTGCGCCCGGTTCGAGTAGCATGTCGCACGATGCCTCGGTTCATGCTCACGATCGAGTACGCCGGCACCCGTTACCGGGGGTGGCAGGTCCAGCAGAACGCGCGGACCGTCGCCGGCGAAATCGAACGCGCCGTCGCCGCCGCGACAGGGGCGCGCCGGTTCGAGCTCTACGGGTCGGGCCGCACCGACGCGGGCGTACACGCCCTCGCGCAGGTGGCGCACCTGCAGATCGACACGCGCCTCACGGCGGACGCGCTCCTCTCGCGCATCAACGACGAGCTGCCGGGCGACATCGCCGTAGTCGCCCTGGCGCGTGCGCCGCGGCGTTTTCACGCGCGGCACGACGCCGTCGCCAGGAGCTACCTTTACCAGATCGCGCGCCGGCGGATGGCGTTCGCCAAGCCCTACGTGTGGTGGGTCCGGGAGGATCTCGATCTGGATCGCATGCGGGCGGCCGCGCAGCGCTTCGTCGGCCTCCGGGACTACCGCGCCTTCTCGGCCGACGACCGCGAGGACGCGGAGTCCCGCGTGCTGGTCGATCGCGTGGAGGTCATCGACGCTCCGCCGCTCGTCCTCGTCCGCGTGGTGGGCTCGCATTTCCTGTGGCGGATGGTCCGGCGGATGGTGGGCGTCCTCGTGGCGGTGGGCCGCCGCGACCTGCGTCCCGACGACGTCGGGCGCCTGCTCGCCGGCGGTGCCGGCGAGGCGGCGGAGCTGACGGCTCCGGCGTCAGGCTTGTTCCTCGAACGGGTGTTCTATACAGGCGCCGTTCCGGGTGGTGACGCACGCGGGGACACGGGCCCGGACGCCGCGAGCGGCGGGCTGAGCGCATCAGGGATCCCACGATCTGCGTTCCGCTGACAGTCGTCGATCAGCTTGACAGCGTCTCCCTTCGCGGCCGGTCTGCCGGCGCTGGAAGCCGTCCGGGTGCCACGGTGCACCGAGGCACCCTTCGCCGGCGCGGCCTGCCGCGACCCCCGGGGCCTTCAGCACGCCACCGCGGACGGCTCCGGCTCTTGCGGAGGCCTTCGCGATGGAGGCCGCTCGCGCCGGCCCGGCGATCTGGCTCGAACACGTGACCCTCGCCAGCGGGTCCCAGCCGCGCTTCGACCTCCCTGGGAAGCGCGCCGCCGGCTGCGCCACCGTGTCATCGTCGAACGGCGGCCTGCGCCGCGGCGGTTCGGGCCTGGCGAGCTGCCAGGCGGCGTTGGTCCCCGCCCATGAGCCGGCCTCGAGAAGGGGTCCTGGGCGAGCACGTCCATGCCGTCCGCGGCCTGTTGCGCGAGCGGCGCGACCTGAGGCTCGCGGCACTCGACCGAGAGTTCTCCGAGGGCATCATGTGGGCCAGGCCGGAGGGCGGCCCGATCCTCTGACTGGCCTGTTTGCCCGGCTTGGACGGACGCACGCGTCCGGCTGGAAGCCGCCGCAGCGCGGACGGTCGTTATCGTCGCCGGCCAGCCGCTCAGCGCCGACGGGTCCGGCCGGACGACCCGGCGGCGGAGCTTCTCGACCACCGCGCCGGCGCGCATCGAGGACAGCGTTAGGCGTCCGGGCGCGTGCCTGGAGGAGGCGACAGCCGCGCAAGGTTCGTCACCGCAGTGACACGTTTCGCGTGACACCGGTGTCCGAAGACCGGACAGAGATCGCCGTCGTCGCGCCTGCTCTGCGGAAAACCCGGCGATACCGGACGAGTGCCGCGCCCGTCTTCCTGGCACCGGCTTTGCTGCATCCCAGGGCATGGCTGGCGCTCCGCCGCCCGTGGCGCTCCCGCAGATCGCTGCTTTGCCAGACGCGAGGCTGGGAAGGTATCGATCCATCGTCGTCGGCGTGATCGTGGGAGCGATCCTCGCGCTGACGTCGCTGCCGGCCGTGACGCTTCCCCTCTGGTAGCCCACGCGCGTGAGACGGGGCCATTCCGTTTCACGCCGCGGGGCGGGACTCCCCTTCCGGTGCGGTCTTCGCGCGTGTCGCCACGCGGGCGAGCCGGCGACCCGATCCGCTGGCGCTAGAGTTCCCGCAGCGCCGAGACGATGGGCAGCCTCGCCGCGCGGACGGCCGGCAGCAGGCCGCCGGCGAGACCCATTGCGAGCGCGTAGGCGACGCCGCGTGCCACGATGCCCGGCGTGACGGCGAAGGCGAAGGTCACCTGGCTGAAGCTCTGCCAGTTCATGGTCGACGTCCGGAACCCGTGGAATGTCGCGTAGGCAATCGCGCCGCCGGCCAGGCCGCCCGATCCCGCGAGGAGCAGCGACTCCACGAGAACCGAGACGGCGACGGGGCCGCCGCCGAAGCCGAGGGCGCGCAGCACGGCGATCTCGCGGGTGCGCGCCGCCACGGCGGTGTACATCGTGTTGACCGCGCCGAACACGGCCCCGATGCCCATCAGGAGCGCAATACCGACGCCGATCGTGGAAATGAGCGCCGTGATCATCTGCGACTGCTCGGCGTAGTAGTCCGTCTCGCGCATGACTTTGACGTTGAGCCGCGGATCGGAGGTCAGCGCGTCCTTGAACCCGGCGAACGCCTCGGGAGACTCGAGCTTCGCGTACACGGCCTGGACTGTCGTCCCGCGCTGGTAGAGCGGCTGGAGCACGGCGGCGTCGCACCAGAGCTCGCTGTCCGCCAGCGTCCCTCCCGCGTCGAAGATGCCCACGACGGTCCAGTCGCTCCGGCCGAACCGCAGCGTGCGGCCGACGGCGGTCCCCGCAAACTGCGCCGCGGCCCCCCGCCCGACGATGAGCTCGTTGCGGCCGGCCTCGAAGGCGCGTCCCTGGATGATGGCCACCTCGGGACGGACGGCGAACGCGTTGGGGCCGACGCCGCGCAGCGAGACGTTGGCCGTCGTGTTCGTGGCGCGGTTCAGCAGGTCCACGATGACAAACAGCTCGCCCGACACCACCGCGCCGCCGGCGCCGCGGCGCAGGCCCGCCGCGTCGCCGATGACGCTCACGTCCTCGCGCGATAGCACGCTCACCATCTCGCTGTCCGAACCGGCGCGCAGGACGACAGCCGTATCGCGCGACCCGGCCGACTGCACCGTCCGCCGGAAGCCCTCGGCGGTCGAGAGGACGGCGACGAAGATGGTGACCACGCCCGCGATGCCGACAACGGCCACGAGCGAGGAGCCGAGCCGCTGGCGGACCGTCCGCACGTTGAGCAGCGTCACGACGGCGACCTGCACGAGCCAGCCGGCGGGGCCGCGCACGCTCAGGCCCTCCTCAGCGCGTCGACGATGCGGAGCCGCATCGCCTGGAGCGCGGGCACGACTCCGGCCACGAGTCCCAGGGCGAGGGCCAGGAAGCCGCCCCGCGCGAGATCCGCCCGGGAGAGAAACCACGCCGGGAACAGGCCGCCCGTCGGGTCGCCCGCCCGCGTGAGGAGCCAGGCAAGGCCCAGCCCGGCGGCGCCTCCCGAAACGGCCATCGCGCACGACTCGGCCATGACCAGCGCCAGCACGAGGCCGTCCGAGTACCCGAGCGTCTTCAGGACGGCCAGCTCGCTCGTCCGTTCGCGCACCGACTGCGCCATCGTGTTCGCCGCAACGAGCAGGATCGTGAAGAACACCGCGGTCACGATGACGCGGATGATCAGGCCGATGTCCCCGATCTGCCGCGCGAACGCCTGCACGAACGCCTTCTCCGTCGCCGTCTTGGTCTCGGCCGGCGAATTGGCGAACTGCTCGTCGATCCGCCGCGCGAGCGCCGCCGCGTCGGCGGGATCGCCGATGCGGATGACGTACCAGCCGACCTGCCCCTGCCAGAACGACCGCGACTCGTCGAAGTAGTCGTAGTTGAAAAAGAACTGCGTGGTGTCCACGCCCTGGTCGGCGTCGTAGATGCCGCAGAGGTTGAACTCCCAGCTGCGGCCGCCGTCGCGCTTGGTCCAGATGGTCGCCTGGATCGGGATCCGGTCCCCGACCTTCCATCCGAACCGGTCGGCCGTCTGCCGCCCGGCGATCGCGCAGGTGCGATCGGTGAGCCAGGCCCTGCGCTGGTCCTCGGGCAGGCGGTATTCGGGGTACAGCCTGAGCAGCCGCCCGGGCACGACCGGGCACTGCATGAAGAAGTTGCTCGGCTTCTGGTAGATACCGCCGAAGTAGGTCTCGTGCAGAACGTCCACGACGCCGGCGGTCGCCTCGAGGCGCGCCGTGTAGCTGTCCGGCAGCATCTGGATGATGGACACCTTGTGCGTGACGACCAGGCGGTCGTTGCCGGCCAGCTCGACGCCCGCGGTGAACGCCGTGTTGAGCGCCGCCAGCACCCCGAACAGCAGGAAGGCGACGAGGATCGACAGGACCGTGAAGACCGCCCTCGTCTTCCGCCGGACCAGGCTCCTCCAGATGAGCGGCCCGTACTTCATGCAGCGGGCTCCCCGACCAGGACGCCCTTGTCGAGATGCAGGACGCGCGAAGCCCGCGCCGCCGCGTGCGGGTCGTGCGTCACCATCACGATCGTCTTGCCGTGCTCGCGGTTCAGGGCCTTGAGGATATCGAGGATCTCGTCGCCCGCCTTCCGGTCCAGATCGCCGGTGGGCTCGTCGCACAGGAGCAGCGTCGGATCGGTCACGAGGGCCCGGGCGATGCCGACGCGCTGCTCCTGCCCGCCGGAGAGCTGCCGCGGGTAGTGCCTGGCGCGATCGGTCAGGCCCACGATGGCGAGCGCCGCGGCGACATGCCGCTTCCGCTGCCGGCCCGACAGGCCCGTCAAAAGGAGCGGCAACTCGACGTTCCGCTCGGCCGTGAGCACCGGCAGCAGGTTGTAGAGCTGGAAGACGAACCCGACGTGGCGGGCGCGCCACGCGGCCAGCCGGCCGCCCGACATCCCGTCGATGCGCTGCCCGTCCACGTCGATCGCGCCGAGGGTCGGCCGATCCAGGCCGCCGATCAGGTTGAGGAGCGTCGACTTCCCCGACCCTGACGGCCCCATGAGGGCGAGGAAGTCGCCGCGCGGGATGTCGAGGTCGAGGCCGTGCAGGACGTCGATCCGCTCGTCGCCCCGGCGAAAGACCTTGTGCAGGCCCCGGATACGCACCAGCACGCCGTCGGCGCGCGCCTCGTCGCTCATGGCGCCTCCCCGCCTACCGGATGCGGATCCGGCGGCCATCGGCAAGGTCCGCGGGCCCTTCCACCACCACTTGCTCTCCGGCCGCGAGTCCGCTCACGACGCCGATGAGGTCGCCGCGCGCCTCGCCGATCCGGACGGCGCGGCGCTCGACCCGATCACCGGCGACCACGAACGTCACACTCTGGCCGTGGTCGGTGCGGACCGCCGATCGGGGCATCTGGATCCGCGGAGCCGGGTTCGCAGCTCCGGCCCCGGCGGCGCCCAGAAACGCCACCTTCACGCCCATGTCCGGCAGGATGCGGGCATCGAGCCGCTCGAACCCGATCCTGACCAGCACCGTCGCCTTCTGCCGATCTGCCGTCGGCACGATCGCGATGACATGCGACGGGATGCGCCAGTCCGGGTACGCGTCGAGCACCGCTTCCACCGCTTGCCCGGGCGCCACGCGGTTGATGTAGCTCTCGTTGACGTCCACCTCGATTTCGAGCGACGACATGTCGACTATCGTCGAGATGCCGGTGCGCGTGAAGCCGCCGCCCGCCGAGACGGGCGACACCATCTCGCCAGGCTGCGCGTCCTTCGAGATGGCGATGCCGGAAAACGGCGCGCGGATCACCGCGTCGTCGAGTTCGGTGCGGCGGACGCCCACCTGGCGCTCCTGAACCGTCACCTGCTCCCGGATGAGCGCGAGGCGCGCCTGATAGGCGTCCGCCTCGGCCTCGGCCTTGTCGAGCTCGGCCTGTCCCGCGATGCCGTCGGCCACGAGGGCCCGGGCACGATCGAGGTTCTGACGAGCTTCCTTGAGACGGACCGCGACTTCCGCTTCCTGCCGCCGAGTGGCGGCGAGCTCCGCCTCAGCGAGCTCCAGGTAGCGGCGCGGGATCGAGTCGTCGAGGCGGGCGAGGACCTGGCCCGCCTTCACCGCCATGCCTTCTTCCACATAGACCCCGGTGACCTTCCCCGTCATCTTCGACGACACCGTGGCGCGGCGCCGCGCGGTCACATAGCCCGAGGCGTTCAGCACCGGAGGCGCGCCTCCGGCGCCGCCTCCGGCGGCCTCGGTGACGACCGCAACGCGCACGGCCGCGGGGCGGGGGGCGCGGAGCCCATACCACGCCGCAGCGCCGCAGGCAGCAAGCAGCACGAAGGCGAAGATCCTCGCGCCGGCGCGGTATTGCCCGCCCTCGCGCGCGTGGTCCTCGATTCGCAAGTCGCTCAAGGACGGCCTGTCCTGGCTCATGGGGATCGACGCGCTCATTCTAGCGTCGGCGCGGCGCTGCGTCACGCGCCGCTCGCGGAACCCCGCCGGATCGGGCGACGCCGGCGCCGGCGGCTCCGCTCGCGGGCTGGACACCGGGATTTCGTACTGATATCATAATGAAACCACTGGAGGCTGGCATGCCTGTCCGGCGCCTTGTTGCCCTCTCCGCCGCGCTCGCCGCTCTGCCCGTCAGCCTGCTCGTCGGCCTGCTCGTCGGCGCCCGCCCGGCTTCGGCCTCCAGACCCTCCCGCGCCGAACAGTTCGACGTGCGCATCCTCGTCGAGCCTGGCGGGTCGATTCGCGTCACCGAGACCATGCGCTTCTCGTTCGGGCCGAAGCCCTTGACCTCCGTCCGCCGGGAAGTGGCGCGGCACCGGACGGACGGATGGACGGTGGCGGAAGCCACGATGGATGGCGTCCCGCTCGCCAGAGGCACCAAGGCCGGCCAGTTCGAGTGGCGGCGCGAAGACAAGGGCAAGCGGCAGATCGTCTGGCACTTCAAGCCGGCGTCGAACTCGGTCCACACGTTCACCGTGACGTACGTCGCCGCCGGCGTGGCGTGGCAGGACGCCGGCAGCGACGTGCTCGCCTGGCCGCTGGTGCCGTCCGCCCGTGCGTACGACATCGAGTGCGCCTCCGGCGAGGTCGAGTTCCCCGCCTCGGCGACGCTGCTCGGAACACCCGGACTCACCCCGCCGGCCAGCCAGATGCAGGTCGGGGAGCGCCGCGTGTCCTTCACGCGCTGTCCGCTCGAACCGAACCGCTCGTGGATCGTCACGCTCCGCTTCGCGCCGGGGACGCTGCTGGCCTCCCCACCGGCGTGGCAGGCGAAGGCGAACCGCGGCCGCGCGCACCTGCCGCTCTTTCTCGGCCTGGCAGCCATGATGCTGGTCGGCGGCGTCGGGGGGTTCACGGCATTCGCTCTCGGCCACCGGGCGGCCTCGGGTGGAGACGCTGACCGCCGCCTTCAAATGCCGCCGGACGATCTTCCGCCCGCTCTCGCCGGCGCGCTGCAGAGGCCGGCCGCGGCGGCGGGCTGGAGCGACCTGCTCGGCGCCGTGATGGACCTCGGCCGGCGCGGGGTCATCCACATCGAGGCGAAGCCCTCGAGCGGCGTCTTCAGGCAGCACGACGCCACGCTCAGCCGGGGCGACGCCCCTTCCGGCCTGCTCGCGCACGAACAGGCGCTGCTCGACATCTTCTTCACCGACAAGTCCGGGCCTCGATCGAGCGTCACGTTCTCGCAGATCGCCCGCAGCGTGTCCTCCGCCAGGCGGTGGAAGCGTCTTCAAGCTGCGGTCAGCGAGGACCTCAGGGAGGCGAGGCTGCTGGATCCCGAGCGCGAGCGGACGCGCGGACGCGTCATCGGCCTCGGGGCCGCCATCCTCGCCCTGGCGTTCGTCGGGTTCATCTTGAGCATCGCGTTCATCGAGCGGGCCGGGGAGCCCGTGCTGGCCCTGCCGATTGCCGCGCTCATCGTCGGGATCACGGGCATCGTGACCGGCGCGCACCTGTCTCCGTTGTCGGAGGAGGCGATCGGCCGGGCCGAGCGCTGGCGCGCCTACCGGCGCTACCTGGCCGACTCCTCCACCCGGGCTGGCACGGCGGCTCGTTCGTTCGAGCGCGTGCTGCCCTACGCCGCGGCATTCGGCCTCGCCCTGGGCTGGGCGAAGCGGCTGCAGAACCTGGGCGTGACGGACGGGCCGTCCTGGATGGTGGCCGCCGCAAAGGACGGCACGGCGGTTCCCGCGAACATCGGCGACGTCGTCGCCGTCCTGTCGGCCGGATCGAGAGCCGGCAATCGCGCCGGCCGCTCTGGCGCCGGGGCCGCCTACGCCGGAGGCGCGGGCTGAGCAGGCTGGCGGTTCCGGCGCTAGCCGACGTAGAACCTGCGCGCCCGCACCACTCCCTGGCGGCCCACGAGATCGATCCGAATGCGATGCTCACCCCACGGCAGCCGCGGCGTCTCGAAGGTGACCTCGTAGTGGCCGGTGAGCGCCTCGCCAAGGCTGGCAAAGGCCCGGTCCGGGAACACATGCGTCCTGGCGTAGAAGCCGCCGGTGTCCTCGGCGATCCGGACGAGGCCGGCCTCTAGGGTGTGGGCGTCTGCCTGGGTCAGGTCCAGGCAGTACACCGTCACGCGGGCGCGCGAGAGGATGCGCCTGGCCCTGTCGTACTCGTCGTCGAAACCCACCATCAAGGCCCCCCACGCCGCCGGGCTGACGATGCGGCCGAACCCGTGGCCGAGAAGCACGAGCGCCTTCGGGCCCGGTACGCCGTCGAGCGCCCGGGCGAGGACAAGGAGCGCCTGTTCCATGGTCGCGGCTCGGCGCCCTGCGGCACGGTCGAAGACGGCTCGGAGCGAACCGGACGGTGCCGGCCCCGCCTCGTCGGGGGGCCGGCCCGAGGCCAGGACGGCGCGCCCGAGGATGGCGCCGAGCGCCTCCCGGTCGGTCGTGAAGTCCGTCCACAACTCGAGGTGCGACTGGAACGACGCCACCGCCACGGCGTTGTCGGGGCCGAGGCTGCCGACCAGCGCCTCGGCACGCCGCCGCATGGCGAGGAGCCCCTCCATCCGGGAGGCGTCGAAGTCCTGCTGCACGAGCAGGACGACGCGGCGGCCCCGGGGCCGATCGTCGCCAGCGGGCGCGGCCGGCGCTCTCATCCGCCCGTCATGTGGATCGAACGACGGCGCCGCTGCCCCGGTGATCCAGCGCACCGACTCGATCGGGACGGGCTGGCCGTCTACCGTGAGGCGCAGGTCGGCGGCGCTCAGCCCGCGCAGCGGCCGCCCGTCCCCGGCGAGCACATGGACGTCGACCACGACGCGGGACACCTCGACGCGCTCGAGCAGGCGGGGCACCTGCGCCGACAGGAGCAGCGAGGCCGGAGGCGTCAGCGCCGCCGCGAGGAGGACCGTCGTCAGCCGAGGCACGGAGGGCAGTCTACCGGATGCGCCTGCCCGGCGCACGGCCGGACGGTATAAGATTCAGCCGTCGCGCCCTTTGCGGCCGGTACCTACGGAGGTGTCATGAACGCTCCCGCACGTGCTTTGGCGGTCGCCGGACTGCTGGCGGCCCTCTCGGTTCCGCTCGACGGCGCCGGGCCGGCCAGGAAGCTCTTCACGTACGAGCAGGTCTTCGCCCTTCCAGCCGGGCCTCCGGGAGCCGTCGGCGCGGGCGCGGGAATCCTCGGCCGCCTGCCGGACATCCAAGGCTGGCTGGACGATGGCCATTACCTCGAGCGGCGCGAAGATCCGGCAGACAAGCAGATGAAGACCTACGCGGTGTCCGTGGCGGACGGCTCGGCCGCGATCCATACCGCTGACGCCGCTGGGCCCGGCGCGGCGCGCGGGATGTCGGTGCCGGGAGGGCGATGGACGCTGTCGGTGCGTGACGGCGATCTATACGCGACCGACGGGAGAACGAAGAGCCTGAAGCGGCTGACGGCCACCGCCGACCCCGAGGTCAACCCCCGGCTGTCGCCGGACGGGGCCTGGGTCGCCTACACGCGGGCGAACAACCTGTACGTGTACGACCTCGAGCGGGGCCTCGAACGCCAGCTGACGAGCGACGGCAGCAGCGTCGTCCTCAACGGCTACTCGTCGTGGGTCTACATGGAGGAGATCCTCGGCCGCGCGTCGGCGTATGCCGCGTTCTGGTGGTCGCCGGACAGCACGAAGCTCGCGTTCATGCGGTTCGACGACAGCCCCGTGCCCGTGTTCCCGATCTACCACGCGGACGGCCAGCACGGAGAACTCGAGCGGCAGCGCTACCCGAAGGCAGGCGACCCGAACCCGTGGGTCCAGATGGCCGTCGCGACCGTCGCGGACGGGAAGATCGTGTGGATGGATTTCGACCCGAAAGCGGACCACTACATCGCCTGGCCGTTCTGGACGCCGGACTCGAAGACGCTGACCGTCCAGTGGATGAATCGCGGCCAGGACACGCTGCGGCTCTACAACTGCGACCCGGCGACTGGCCGCAAGACGATGATCTTCGAGGAGAAGCAGCAGGCCTGGGTGGAGTTCTTCGAGGACCTCACGTACCTGCCGAGCGGCACGGGGTTCATCATCCGCAGCAACGTGGACGGATGGGACCATCTCTACCTCTATGCCGCCGACGGGACGCTGCGCAAGCGCCTGACGTCTGGCGAGTGGCGCGTGGACGCGATCGTGCGGGTGGACGAGCCGGCCGGACTGGTTTTCTTCACCGGGCGTCCGGGCAAGAGCTGGGACAGCCAGCTCATGAAGGTCGGCCTGGACGGGTCGGGGCTGCAGGCGATCACGGACGGAGGGGGCATGCACCGGGTGCAGCTCTCTCCCGGCGGCAAGCACTTCATCGAAACCGTCAGCACGATCGCCTCGCCCGCGGTGATGAACCTGCGCGCCATCGACGGCTCGCTCGTGCGCAAGCTCGGCGATCAGAAGACCGCGGCCATGGACGACTACGCGTGGGGCAGGGGCGAACTGTTCACGATCCCGTCGGAGGACGGCCAGTTCCAGCTGCCCGCGTCCTGGGTGCTGCCGCCGGACTTCGACGCGCGGAACGCGAAGAAGACCTACCCGGTCATCGTGTCGATCTACGGCGGGCCCAACGCGGGCACGGTCACCAACAGCTGGCCGGCGCTGCAGGCGCACTACTGGGCGCAGCGCGGGGTCATCACGATCGCCGTGGATCACCGCGGAAGCGGGCACTTCGGCAAGAAGGGCGTGGCCCTGATGCACCGCAGCCTCGGCAAGTGGGAGATGGCCGACCTCATCGCCGCCGCGAAGTGGCTCAGGACGAAGCCCTTCGTCGCCAAGGACCGAATCGGGATCACCGGTTCGTCTTACGGCGGCTACACGACGACGATGGCGCTGCTCTACGGCGCCGCGCACTTCAACTACGGGCAGGCGGGAGCGTCGGTCACCGACTGGCGCTTGTATGACAGCGTGTACACCGAGCGCTACATGGACACGCCCAAGGAGAACCCGGACGGATACAAGGCAGGCGCGGTGCTCACCTACGCCGACCGCTACACGGGCGGCCTGCGGATGACCCACGGCACCATCGACGACAACGTCCACATGCAGAACACCATCCAGGTCGTCGACTGGCTGGTGTCGCACGACAAGCCGTTCGAGCTGATGCTGTACCCCGACAGCCGGCACGGCTATCAGGCATCGCAGCGCCCCCACTCGACGCGGGAGGCGCACGACTTCTGGATGCGGAAGCTGCTGCGGCAGGAGCCGGGACGCGGGGGGAAGTAGGCACGAGGCAGAGCGAGGGGGCAAGGCGGGGCGTGCTGCACCGAAGCTGGCCCTTCGGCCCGCCGGCTCTTCAAGGGCCGCCCTGAACAGCCTCGGCGGGCGGCGCCGGCGGCCGGTGGGGGCTCGGAGCCGGCCGGCACGCCGCCTGCCGCAGGCGGGGAGCCATCGTCACGATGCAGCGTCAGCGCGTGCGGGTGTTCGCGCCGGCGACGGTGTCCAACGTCGGGCCAGGCTTCGACGTGCTCGGGTTCGCGCTGCACCGGCCCGGTGATTGGGTCGAGGCGGAAGCCTCCGACCGGCCGGGCGTCGAACTGCTCGAGGTGACGGGCGACGGCGGCGCGCTGCCTGTGGACGCCCGGCGGAATGCGGCCGGCGTGGCGGCGCGGCGTCTGTGGCGCCAGGCGCGGGGCGGCCGGCCGGCGGGCCTTCGCATGCGCCTTCAGAAAGGCACGCCGCTTGCCAGCGGGCTCGGTAGCTCGGGCGCATCGGCCGCAGCCGGCGCCATGGCGGCAAACCAGCTGCTCGAGTGCCCGCTCCCGCTCGAAACGCTCGTGGCGTGCGCGATGGACGGCGAACGGGCCGCCTGCGGCTCGGCGCACGCCGACAACGTCGCGCCGTCGCTCGCCGGCGGGATCGTGCTCATCCGCTCGTACCGCCCCCTGGAGCTCGTCCAGCTGCCGGTGCCGGACGGACTGTTCGTGGCCGTCGTGCACCCGCATTGCCGCGTGTCGACCGGAGAGGCGCGGGCGCGGCTCGCGGGCCGCGCGTTCCCGCTCCCGGACATCGTGGCGAACGCCGGGAACCTCGCCGCGCTCGTGGCGGCGCTTTACCGCGGTGATCTCGAGCTGCTGGGGCGCGCCATCGAGGATCGCCTGGTCGAGCCGGTGCGCGCGGCCATGATCCCCGCATACGATGCCGTGCGGCGCGCCGCCCGGGACGAGGGGGCGCTGGCATGCGCCGTCTCCGGATCGGGCCCCTCGATGTTCGCGGTGGCCGACGCCCACGACGCGGCGGCTGCCGCCGCCTCGGCCATGCGCAGGGCCTTCCGCGCCGGCGCATCCCTCGCCTCCGACGCCTGGGTTGGCCCCATCAGCCGCCGAGGCGCAGCGCCGGTGGACTGACGTGCGGCTCGCCAGCACGAACGGCCGTGCACCCATCGTGGGCCTCCGTGAAGCCGTGCGGCAGGGGCTGGCTCCCGACGGCGGGCTCTATATGCCCGTGGACTGGCCACGGATCGATCCGGCCGAGCTGGACGGCTGGCGCGGGTGCGCGTTTTCCGACCTCGCGGCGCGTCTTTCGGCGCGGATCTTCGAACACGACTTCGACCCTGGCGCGGCCAGCCGCCTCGCGCGCGCCACGCTCGACTTCCCCGTGCTCGTTCGCCGGCTGCGCGAGGGCCTCATCCTGCTGGAGCTCTTCCACGGACCGACGCTGGCGTTCAAGGACATCGGCGCGCGATTCCTCGGCCGCCTGTTCGGCCTCCTGCACGAAGAGCGGGGCGAAACGGCCACCGTTCTGGTGGCCACCTCCGGCGACACCGGGAGCGCGGTCGCGCGCGGCTTCGCGGGCGTCCGGGGCACACGCGTCGTCCTGCTCTATCCTGCCGGGCGCGTGTCGGCGTTCCAGGAGTCGCAGATGGCCACCATTGGCGGGAACGTCGAGGCCGTCCGCGTCGACGGGAGCTTCGACGATTGCCAGCGCCTCGTGAAAGGCGCACTCGCCGACCCGGAGCTCCGGCCGCTCCGCCTGACCTCGGCGAACTCCATCAACGTCGGCCGGCTCATTCCCCAGGTGTTCTCCTACTGCTGGGGCGCGCTGACGGCGGTGCCCCCCGGCGGAGCGCCCCCCGTGTTCTCGGTGCCCTCGGGCAACCTCGGCAACCTGACGGCTGGGGTGCTGGCCTCGCGGCTGGGGCTGTCCGTCGCGGGTTTCACGGCGGCCACAAACGAGAACGACGTCCTCCCCGAGTTCCTGTCATCCGGCGCCTACCGCCCGCGCCAGGCGGTCGCGACGGTGTCGAACGCGATGGACGTGGGCGATCCGAGCAACTTCGCAAGGCTCGCCGCGCTCTTCGGCGGGTCCGTCGCGCGCATGCGGGCCTTCATTCGCGGCGAGCGCGTGTCGGAGGCGGAGACGCGCCGAACCATTCGGCGGACGTTCGACGAGGACGGTGTCGTGCTGGATCCGCACACGGCCGTCGCGGTTGCCGCCGCCCGCCGCGGGCCGCCCGCCGCAGGCGGCGGTCCGACCATCGCCCTCGCGACGGCGCATCCGGCCAAGTTCGCCGACGTCATCGCGGAGGAGCTGGGGTTCGAGCCGGAGCTGCCCGAGGCGGAGCGGGGCTGGCGCGAGAAGCCGCTGCTCGCGAGGGACCTTGGCGGCGCCAGCCCGGCCGCGTTCCGGAAGCTGCTCGAAGAGATCAGTCTCCGCTCTTGGTGACCGAGCAGCGGGCGGCCGCGGCGGCGAAGCCGCCCAGCCCGAGGACCCCCACGAGGTTCGGGAAGACCTGCAAGCCGTTCATCAGGTCGCCCCACGCCCAGACGGCCTCGACGCTGGCCACGGCGCCGACGGGAATGAGCAGGCAGTAGACCCAGCGGTACGGCACGACGATGCGCGTCCCGAACAGGTACTCGAGGAACTGCTCGCCGTAGAAGGCCCAGCCGATCAGCGTGGTGTAGCCGAACAGGAACGCGCAGAAGGCCACCACCCAGCCGCCGGCGACGGGGATTGCGGTATTGAAGGCCTGGGCGACGACCGCCGTGCTGCTCAGGCCCGACTGCCAGACGCCGCTCACCAGGATGGTCAGGGCGCTGATGGACGAGGTGACGAACGAGATCACGAACACCTCGATGATCGCGTTCAACCCCTGCTGGGTCGGCGTCTTGCTGCGCGCGGCGCCGTAGGCGACGGCCGCCGTGCCGTAGCCGGCTTCGTTCGCATACACCCCGCGGGCGATGCCGTATCGCATGGCGATTATGATGCCGACGCCAGCGGTGCTGCCGGCTGCGGCCTGGAGCGAGAACGCCTCCCGGACGACCAGGGCCAGCACGGCCGGCAGCTGGCCGGCGTGGCTGGCGATCACGAAGAGCCCGCCCGCCAGGTAGAGGCCGACCTTGAGCGGCGACAGCCGCTCCGCCGCGCGCCCGATGGAGGTGACGCCGCCGATGACGACGAGCCACGTGAGCGCGGCGATGGCGACGCCGGCGAGCCACGTCGGCACGCCGAACTCGCTTCGAAGGACGACGGCCATCGAGTTGGGCTGGGCGAAGGGCGTGGTGAAGAGGACGGCGAGACCGCCGATCCCGGCGAAGACCGCGGCCAGCCGGGGCATACCGAGGCCGTCGCGCAGATAGTACATCGGGCCGGACGAGCTGCCGCCAGGGGCGGAGATCCGGAACCGCACGCCGAGGACGGCCTCGGCGAACTTGATCGCCATCGCGAGGAAGCCGTAGACCCAGATCCAGAACAGCGCGCCCGGCCCGCCGGACACGATGGCGGTGGCGACGCCGGCGATGTTGCCCGTCCCGATGGACGCGGCGAGCGCCGTCATGAAAGCCTGGAACGGCGACAGCGCGCCGGCGGCGCCGGCGGCCTGGCGGGGCACGATGGTGCGCGCGGCTTCCGGAAAGCGCCGCACCTGGACGAAGCCGGTCCTGATCGTCAGGTAGATGCCGGCGAGAATCAGCACGGCCATCAGCGGCCCCGGCACGGGGCCGACGGGCGTGCTCCAGGGTCCCCACACGAAGTCGCTGGCCCAGAACACGGCGCGCCGGATGGCATCGAGCATGGGGGACTCCCCGGAGAATGCCGGCACGCGGAGCTTGCGGGCCGCGCCGGCTCCGGCGGCCGCGCGCCCGGCTGCCGGACTCGTCCTACGAGAACTGGGTCCGCCGGTAGAGCAGGACGCCCGACAGCACGATCACCAGCGCCGTGATCGCGCCGAGGAGCAGCGTCCAGGCTCCGTGGATCGGGATCTGCGGGCGCTCGGCGAACGACGCCAGCCAGACGAACAGCGCGACGGCCAGGGCCGCGACAACGTACTCCCACGTGCGCCGGCGGGACACGCCCGCCGCCAGGCGATCCTCGCCGTGCAGCGCCGACTCGAGCGCCGCCGGATCGAGGCCGTACCGGTCGCATTCGCGCCTCATCGCCGCCCTCCATTCGGCGCGCTCCGACGTCGGCGCCTCGGCCAGGCTGATTGCGATCGCGCCGGCGATCATGATGAGCGAGCCGCTCACGATGAGGGCCCGCCCGGCGGCGCCGAGCCCCGCGAACTCGCCGAAGACGAGCGCGCCCCAGGCCAGTCCCCAGAGCTGGTTGGTGTTCGAGAGCGGGATGCCCCGGCCGATGCCGACATACTTCGCCGCATACTGCTGATACAGGTCGCCGAGCACCCAGCAGAAGCCGCCGAGAAACAGCCAGAAGAGCGCCGGCCTGGCCTGCGCCAGCGCCGCCGCGAGGGGCCGCAGGCCGCCCTCGAACACCGCTGCCAGCACCAGCACGGTGCCGAGCTCGGCGAAAGTGAACACCGTCACGAACGACAGCGGGTTCATGCCGCTGATGTACGCCTTGCGATACGGGATGTACATCGTGCCCCAGAGCAGGCCGGCCATGAGCGCGGCCGCAATGCCCATGGCCGCGCTCTCGCGGCTGCCCGGGGCCTGGTGCGCTGTCGCGTAGGCCGTCAGGCAGGCCCCGACCACGATGGCGGTCGCGCCTCCCAGCACCTTGCCCCACTGCCCCGCCCCCGCGTCCCGCAGCTCCCGGAACAGGAGCCAGCCCCAGAACAAGCCGACGAGGCTGTTCGTGTTCCAGAGCGGGAACGCGATCGACAGCCCGACGTCCCGAATCGCGAAGACCGTCAGCGTGTTGGCGACCGCCCAGATCATGCCGGCGAGGATCGCCCAGACGACGAGGTGCGGCTTCTCCCGCAGGTCGGCCCAGACGTAGTCACCGCCCTTCAGCACCATCGGGACCGTCCAGCGCGCGACGAAGACGCCGGCGACCATGCCCAGCGAGATCAGGAACGGCGACAGCCCGGTGGTCACCAGTTTCGTCGGGGCCTCGGCGGCGCCGAGGCCGGCGCCGGCGGCCAGGCCGCAGACCACGCCGAGGCGGTGGAGAGAGAGGCGGGGCGCCGGCGCGGAGCCGGGACGGGCGGCCACGAGTCACCTCAACGAAACGAGCAGGATGACGCCGACGAGCAGCACGGCGGCGGGAATCCAGAACTGCACGTCGGTGACAATCGCACGGCCGAGCGAGCGTTTCCTCACGGGCCTTCCTCCCCGCCCAGGACGGGCGCTCTGCACTGTATCAGGAGATCGCCGGTCCCCGCACGCGCCCCGCGCCGCGTCTGCATCGCGCCGGCGCTCCGCCGGCGCCGGACTTTCGCCTCCGGCGTCTCCCGGGCCGTCCCGGGCCTCCGCCGACGCCGCGGGGCAGCGGACTGTCGTCCGGCCCCAGTGGGCGTTTCGCCTCGGGCGAGCGGCTCACCTCGCGCGCGCCAGCTCCGCCACCAGGTCGTGCCAGCCCCTGGCCCACCGGTCGGGCGCGAGCTGTCGCGCCTCCTCTTCGGGGAACGCGAGGTAGTTGTACCCCCTCGGCGTCCGGGTGCCGGGGGGCGAGGCGAAGCAGATGTCCTCCACGCGAACCCAGCCCCTGCCGCCGGCCAACTGCACGTACAGCTGCGCGCGGCCGCGGAGCGCCTCCGGGTCGGTCGCCATGCATCCGAGGTCGTCGTACACGCGCACGGAGCCGTCGGTGAAGACGGCCTGTGCGGCCGCGTCGAGGCTCGACACGACGTGCCGGCACTTCGCGCAGGTCGCGTGTCCCAACCGGACGGCCTGCGGAGCGGGGACGCTCGGCGAGCACGCCCCGCCCGCGAGCGCCGCAAGCGCCAGCGCCGCGAGGCCCGCTGCCAGAAGCCGGCGCCGCGAGCCGCTCACCGGGCCGCCTCGCTCATGCCGGCCGCGAACCGCGTCCACGGCCCGCTCGTCATGTCGCGGAGGAGCCCGCGCATCCAGGCGAACTGGGGCCGCCGCTCCAGGAACGGCTCGGCCAGGAAGTCCCCCGCGCACGGCCGTCCTGCCGCCGCCCACAGCTCGAGGCGCCGCGCCATGGCCGAGTCCATCACCTTCGCCTGCACCGTGCCGCCGGGCCAGTACGGCGGCCAGTGCCATTCGGGCACCCCGCGCGGCGACTCCTCGACCGCGCCGCACAGGGACCGCTCGGACGGGCCGTCGCGCCGCTCGATCACGTCGTAGCGGTCGGCCTCGAAGGCCTTGGCCGCTTCGATGTCGATGCGGCCCTTGTGCTCCGCCATCAGCTGCTCCCAGCGCGCGCGGCGCGCGTTGGGCGAACTGGCCGCGTTCGCCGGATCGAAGTCCGTCTCCTCCCTGGTCAGCTTCTCCTTCACGGGGAAGTTGGCCCCGACGAAGTAGCCGTTGTTCGTGCGATCGACCGTCGAGTTCTTCAGGCCCAGCTCGAACAGCGCGATCTCCCCGGTCTTGGCGTCGCCGATCAGCCAGTCGTTCGCGTAGCCCCCGTTGTTCCGCTCCCGCATGATGCGCACGACGTCGTCGATGGACTCGGCGTACTGCATGGCCTTGCGGGCGCGGAAGAACTCGGGCGTGCCGGCGGGATCGAAACCCTTGAACCCGGTGATGGTGGTCTCCGTGATCATGATTCCCGCGCCGTTCACGCCGAAGTCGTCGTCGCTCGCGATGAGGCCGGGCAGAGCGTCCATCAGGATGCGGTGCCCCCGCTCGGGCACGATGTCGAAGACGATCGTCCACCGCGCCCCCGTCACGTACGTCGTCCACGCGTTGTGGCCCATGACGATGCGGCCGTCCCGGGTCCAGTCGCCGGTCGCGACGAACGCGCTGCAGTTGCCGGGCGCCCGGCCCACGGGCGGCCGCCCCTGCTGCGCGTCGAGCCAGGGGACGTAGTAATCAGGCACCTCCTCGAAGGCGTTCAGCGCGACCAGGTCCCAGCGATCGGCGGCGACGCCCCTGGCGGCGAGGCCGTCGACGATCCCGTCGATCTCGGCCCGGTACTCGGCGTCGATACCCGGCCACAGCACCGTCTCCGCCACGTTGCGGTAGAAGGCCCAGTCGCGCTTGGAGGTCTCGAGGAGGAAGGGCTTCATCACGCGCAGCAGGTCGTCGATTTCGGGTGCGAGCCGGTACCCGTGCTGGAAGCCGATCTCCGCCGGGGCGCCTTCCAGGTGCACGAAGGTCCATCCGTTCCGATCGAACCGGTAGCTCCGCCCGGCGCGCGCGGCGGCTGCGCCGGCGCTCGGGGCGCCGGCCTGCGCAGGCGGCGCCGGGGGCTCCTGCCTGGCGCACGAGGCCGCGATCCCGGCGAACACGAGCACACACCCCCAGAGTCCCACGCGCATGTCAGTCCTCCCGCGTGTCCGGCCGCGAGCCGGCAGCGGCCCCGCGGTACGGTAGTGCAGGTACGGCCGAGGATCAATCCGTACGCGCCCCCAGGGCAGCGCGCACAGGCCGTGCCGGCGGCCTGCCGGGGCCATGCGCCCCCGTTTCCGAGCCGCGGCCGCTCCGATCCGGGCTCGCTCGGCCGCGGGCGGGTCCGGCGCCGGGTGGCGCTCGACCCGCCGCCGATGTATCGTATGCGTCTGGCGAGTGTGCGCATGGCGGTTGACTTCGACCTCATCGTGGCTGAGGGGCTGGCGGCGCTGGCGGCGGCGGACGGGTCCGGCGCGCTGGAGCGGTGGCGCGTCGCGCACCTCGGCAGGAGCGCGCCGGTGATGGCGGCGCTCGGGACCCTCGGCGCGCTCCCGAAGGAGGATCGCCGGGCGTTCGGGCAGCGCGGCAACCAGGCGAGACAGGCGCTCGAGCGCGCCTACGAGGAGGCGGCGGCGCGGGTCCGGCAAGCCGAGCTGTCGCGCGACCTCGAGGCCGGGGCCGTGGACGTGACGGCGCCGGGGCGGCGCCGGGGGCGCGGCCGGCTCCACCCGACCACGCGGACGCTGCGGAAAATCTACGCGATCTTCGGGGAGATGGGCTTCCAGATCTACCGCTCGCGCGACGTCGAGACGGACGAGTACAACTTCAGCCTGCTCAACATCCCCCCGCACCACCCGGCGCGGGACATGTGGGACACCTTCTACACGACGGCGCCCAACGTCATCCTGCGGACGCACACGTCGCCCGGGCAGATCCACGT
The DNA here is from genome assembly GCA_029562975.1 of Acidobacteriota bacterium. Taxonomy (GTDB): domain Bacteria; phylum Acidobacteriota; class Vicinamibacteria; order Vicinamibacterales; family JAKQTR01; genus JAKQTR01. The sequence continues at coordinate 143,449 of JAKQTR010000016.1, forward strand.
GATGCGGGAACGCTGCCCCGAGCCGATCCGCGTCATCCTGCCGGGCATGTGCTACCGCTACGAGCAGATTACCGCGCGCAGCGACATCCAGTTCTACCAGGTCGAGGGCCTCGCCATCGGCCGGCGCATCACGATGGCCGATCTGAAGGGGACGCTGACGGCGTTCGCGCACGCGCTGTTCGGGTCCGAGGTCCGCACGCGGTTCCGGGCGGACCACTTCCCGTTCACCGAGCCCTCGGCGGAGATGGACGTCGAGTGCTTCGTGTGCGAGGGGCAGGGCTGTCCGGTCTGCAAGCAGAGCGGGTGGCTGGAGATCCTGGGCTGCGGCATGGTGCACCCGGTGGTGCTGCAGAACGGCGGCTACGATCCCCGCGAGTTCTCCGGCTTCGCGTTCGGGATGGGCCCGCAGCGGATCACCATGCTGATGCACAAGATCGAGGACATCCGGTACTTCTTCTCGAACGACGTGCGGTTCCTGGAGCAGTTCTGACGATCCGGGCGCGCTGCGGGCGCGCCGCGGCTGGCGGGCCGCGGGCGCACAGGGCGGGCCCAGTGGGCAAGCGAGACTGACGATGCGCGTTCCGCTGACCTGGCTCCGCGACTACGTCGCGATCACCGACACGCCGGACGAGCTGGCCTCCCGGCTGACCTACGCCGGACTCGAGGTCGAGGGCATCGAGTACGTCGGCCTGGCGCCCGTCACCCGCCCCGTCGCCGGCCTGCCGGCCGCGGGCCGCTCGGGCCCCGCGGCCCGAGGCCTCGCCTGGGACCCCGCCACGATCGTCATCGCCCGGATCCTCGAGGTGCTGCCGCACCCGAACGCGGACCGCCTCACGCTGCTCCGCGTGGACGACGGCTCGGGCGCCGAGCCTGTCGTGCTGACGGGCGCGCCGAACGTCTTTCACCTGAAAGGCGCGGGCCCGCTCCCGAAGCCGCTGAAGATCGTGTACGCCCGCGAGGGCGCCGTGCTCATCGACGGCCACAAGAGCGGCCGCGAGATCATCACGCTGAAGCGCGCCAAGATCCGCGGCGTCGAGTCGTCGTCGATGGCGTGCTCGGAGAAGGAGCTCGGCATCTCGGACGAGCACGACGGCATCATCATCCTGGACGACGACGCGCCGGTCGGGGCCGCGGCGGCCGAGTACATGGGCGATGTCGTGTTCGAGATCAAAATCAATCCGAACATGGCGCGCAACGCGTGCGTCCTAGGCATCGCCCGCGAAATCGCCGCCCTGACCGGGGCCCCCCTGAAGCCCCCGGCCCTGGGCGTGACCCAGGCCGGGCCGCCCATCGCGGGACGGGTCGGCATCGAGATCCGCGAGCCCGATTTGAACCCCCGCTTCGTCCTCGGGTTGATCGAGGGCGTCACCATCGCGCCGAGCCCCTATTGGGTCCGCCGCCGCCTCCGCCTGGCCGGCACCCGGCCGATCAACAACATCGTGGATGTGACCAACTACGTGATGTTCGAGTTGGGCGAGCCGCTCCACGCGTTCGACTTCGACGCCCTCGTGCGCCGCGCGGACGGCCGGCGGCCGACGATCATCACCAGGCGGGCGGGGCCCGGCGAGAGGATCACGACGCTGGACGGCGTCGAGCGGGCGCTCGACCCCTTCACGATCCTGGTCTGCGACGAGGCCGGGCCGCTGTCGATTGCCGGCGTCATGGGCGGCGCGGAGACCGAGGTCGCCGACACGACGGCCAACGTGCTCCTTGAAGGCGCGGCCTGGAACCTCGTGAACGTGCGGCGGACCATGAAGGCGCAGGACCTGCCGTCGGAAGCCTCCTCTCGCTTCGCGCGCGGCGTCCATCCGGGCCTCGCCGAAAAGGGCGTCGTCCGGGCGCTGGAGCTGATGCGGCAGTGGGCCGGCGGCACCGTGGCCCGCGGCCTCGTGGACAGCTATCCCGGGCGGCCGGGTCCGGTCGTCGTCGACATCACCCCGGCCGAAGTCGAACGCCAGCTCGGCCTGCGCGTGCCGGCCGGCGAGATCGTGCGGATCCTGCGCGCCTTGGAGTTCTCCTGCGAGGTCGTCGGCGACGCCTCGGACCCCGCCGCGGTGGTCCGGGCGACGGCGCCGGACCACCGGCTGGACATCGGATCGGGCCACGCCGGCAAGGCCGATCTGGTCGAGGAGATCGCGCGCATCCACGGCTACGAGCGCATCCCCGAGACCATGCTCGCCGACGTGGTGCCGCCGCCCCATCCGAACCGCGATCTGGAGCGCGAGGAGCAGGCGCGGGACGTCCTTGTCAGCCTCGGCCTCCAGGAGATCGTCACCTACTCGCTGACCTCGCCGGAGCGCGAGGCGCGCCTCGCGCTGGCGGCGCGGCCGGAGGGCGGCGCCGAGATCCCGTACGTCCGGCTCGCGAACCCCATCGTCGTCGATCGAGTGGTGATGCGGCGAGCCATCCTGCCCGGCCTGATCGAGGCGGCGGCGGCCAACAGCCGCAACACCGATCGGATGGCCTTCTTCGAAATCGGCAACGTCTTCCTGCCGAGGCCGGAGGAGGCCCTGCCCGGCGAGCCGCGGCGCCTCGCCCTCGTGCTGTCAGGGGCGCGCACGCTGCCGGGGTGGCAGCAGGGCGACCGCGCGGCCATGGATTTCTTCGACCTCAAGGGCGTCATCGAGGAGCTGGGAGAGGCGCTGGCCGTCGCCGGCGTCGAGTTCGAGCCCGGCGAGCGCGACGGCCTGCGGCCGGGCCGCTCGGCGGCCGTGCGCGCGGGGGGCGAGGCCATCGGCTGGGCCGGGGAGCTCCACCCGACCGTCGCCGGGCGCTTCGGACTCGAGGGCCGGGCCGTCCTGGCCGCCGAACTCGAACTCGACCCGCTGCTGCGCCGCGCGGCCGAGCGGTTCACCGTGCGTCCGGTGCCCGTCTACCCGCCGGTCAAGGAGGATCTCGCGTTCGTGCTGGACCGCGCGATCCCCGTGTCGCGCGTGCAGGAGGTCATCCGGGCCGCCGGCGGCCCCATGCTGGCGGGCGTGGCGCTCTTCGACGAGTACGCCGGCGAGCAGGTCGGAGCCGGCAAGCGCAGCCTGGCGTTCAGCCTGACGTACCAGGCGCCGGATCGCACGTTGACCGACGCGGACGCCCGGAAGATCCGCGAGCGCGTGGCGCGCGCGCTGAAGGACGAGCTCGGCGCGGCACTTCGGGCCTGAGTGCGAACGGGGCGTCGGGCGCCCGCAGGCCCGCCCCAGTCAGGCCCTGGCCGGCGCGCGCACGCGCAGCGCGGCCCGCTTCACCTCGATGCGGATCGTCGAGAGCCGCCCGAGGGGCTCCCCATCCACGTGCACCGGAGCGGGCGGCGACGCCGTGATGGTGGCGCACCGCACCTGGCGGTTCACGACGCCCTCGAGCGACGCGAGCGACCCGGCGAAGAGCCGCCACAGGTTCGCGATGAAGGCGGCCGGCCCGCGCGGCGGAATGACGACCACGTCGAGCCGGTCATCGTCCATGACGGCGTTCGGCGCGATGAGCGCGCCGTTCCCCCACTGCCGGGTGTTCGCCACCGTGATCAGCATGGCGCGCAGCGGAGGCTCCTCGCCCTCATCGGTCTCGATGCGGTAGAGGCCGGGCTGGTACGCGCCCAGTTCCCGGATGGTGGTGGCGGCATAGGAGGCGAACCCGCGGACTCTCGCCGCCGAGGCGGCGAAGACCTCCGCCACGTGCGCGTCGAATCCGACGCCGGCGCAGTTGCAGAACAGCCGCCCGTTGAGTTCGCCCATGTCGATCGTGCGGTCGACGCCGTCGAGCGCCACCGCCAGCGCCGCCTCCGGCCGCCGGGGGATCCCGAGCTCGCGTGCGAGCCCGTTGCCCGATCCGACGGGGACGATGCCGAGCGCCGACCGGCTGCCGACGAGCGGGGCGGCGACCTCGTTGATCGTGCCGTCCCCGCCCCACGCCACGACGAGGTCGGCCCCGTCGGCGATGGCCTGCCGGGCAAGAGAGGTTGCGTGTCCCGGGCCCGTCGTGAACGAGAGATCGCCCTGCACGCCGCGGCGGTCGAAGATGGCCTGGACGCGCCGCGCCAGCTCCCCGGTGTGGCGGCGGCGCCACGCCGGCCCGGCGGCGGGGTTCGCGATGACGACGACTCTCATGGGCACAGACAGCCTACCACCAGCGGCCAGCGGGCGCGCGAGCAGGGGCCGCGGGAGGCGCCGGGCCGCCGGTGCCGGAGGGCGGCTTGCGCGCAAGCCGCCCTCCGGCCTACCCTTCATAGGTTTGACCCGCGTCTCCGAGCAGGGAGCGTGAGAAGGAGTGAGCATGAAGAGGACTGGATGGGCGGCGGGGTTCGCCGTGGTGGCGGTGGCGCTCGTCGGCGGGCAGGAGCGCGAGGATCGCACGCTGCTCTCGCACGGCGAGATGCGGGCCATCATCAACGAAGCGTCCGGCGATCGGGCCGTTCACGCCGTGTACGAGATGGTCCCCTATCCCCGCGTTCGCGACCGGGCCGAGTATTCGACCCGCTTCCGCGAGTCCGCTGTGATTGCGAAGCTCGCGCAGGAGTTCGGCTTCAGCGACGTTGCGGTGGAGTCGTTCGCGCAAGGCACGCCGACGTGGCACGCAAACCGCGCCGAGCTGTGGGTGGCGGGGCCCAAGCCCGAGAAGCTCTACGACGTGCACGACATCCTCGTGTCCGTCGCGTCGGGCAGCGACTCGGGTGACGTGACGGCGGCCCTCGTCGACGTGGGCACCGGCACCCGGCCCGAGGACTACGCCGGGAAGGACGTGAGCGGGAAGATCGTGCTGGGAAGCGGACCGGCCGGCGTGCTCCAGCGCCTGGCCGTGTTCGAGCGCGGGGCCGTCGGCGTGCTGAGCTACAACGCGCTGCGCGGCGACGACTACCCCGATCAGCTGCTGTCCCAGAGCGTGTCCTCGGCGGCGCCTCAGGGAAAGGCTCCCGGCTTCGGCTGGTCGATCGCGCCGCGCCAGGGGCGCGCCCTGGCCGCGCGCCTCGCGCAGGGCGAGGCGGTCGTGATCCGGTCGATCATCCAGGCCGAGACGTTTCCCGCCGAACTGGAAATGGTGCACGCGGTCATCCCCGGCGACGGCAGCTCGAACCAGGTCGTGATGATCACCGGCCACCTCTACGAGGGCTATACCAAGCAAGGCGCGAACGACAACGTCTCCGGATGCGCGCTGTCGCTCGAGATGGGCCGCGCCTACCTCCGGCTCGTGGCCGACGGCGCTCTGCCGAAGCCGAAACGGGCGATTCACTTCCTCTGGGTGCCCGAGATCAGCGGCACCATGGCGTGGCTCAGGGCGCACGACGATGTCGCGAAGCGGATCGTCGCCAACCTCAACTTCGACATGGAAGGGCTGCTGCTGAGGCTCAGCGGCAGCGCCTGGGTCATGCACCGGACCCCGGACTCGGTGCCGTCCTTTCTGAACGACCTGTGCGCCAGCGTGCTGCGGTTCGTCGGAGAGACCAACCGCGAGCGCGTGCGCTACCGCTCGGTGGCCTACGGATTCACGCTTCCGGTCGTGTCGCAGAACGGCAGCCGGGACCCGTTCTTCGTCATCGAAGACCCGTACTACGGCGCGAGCGACCACGTCGTGTTCATCAACCAGGGCATTCCGGCGGTGATGTTCATCACCTGGCCGGACAACTTCTACCACTCGTCGCAGGACACGCCCGAGCGCCTCGACCCCACGCAGATGAAGCGCGCGGCGGTCGTCGGCATCGGCTGCATGAGCCTGGTGGCGTCGGCCGGCGACGAGACGGGCCTGAAAGTGGCGGCCGAGTCGCTGGCGAGGGGCGCCGAGCGGATGGGCCAGGCGCAGCGCAAGGGCGCGTCCTACATCGCGGACCTCTCGTTCGGCCTCTCCCTCCCGGAAGCCTACAAGGAGGCGCGGACGGCCATCCGCCATCAGGCCAACGTCGAGAAGGCGGTGGTGAAGTCCGCCTCGGTCCTGTTCGCCGATCCGGCGGCCGCCGCGAAGAAGCTGGCGGCGTTCGACCTGCTCATCGACCAGCGCGCGGCCAGCCTGCAGAACGAGATCGCGGCGCTCTGCCGCCTGCGGGCGGAGCAGCTGAAGCTGCCGTGGGCCGAACCCGCGCCGACCGACCTGGAGAAGCGGGCCGCCGCGACGCTGGTCGAAGCCCTGCCGCAGCCGGCCGGCGCGTCGCCCTTCGGAGGAGGCGGCCGGCGCGCTCAGACGGGCCCGATGACTCCGGCCATGCAGGCGATGGCGGACGCCCGGCGGAAGATCCCGGCCCACATCCTCGGTGAACTCGGCACGGTCATGCGGCAGGGCCGGACGGTCCTGGAAATCCGGGACTTCATCTCGGGCGAGTTCGAGCCCGTGCCCCTGCAGGACGTCTTCGACTATCTGAAGGCCGCCGAGGCCCTCGGGCAGGTCAGGCTGGTCGAGAAGCCGGCTGCGCCAGCGACGAAGAAGGCGCCTGCGACAGTGAAGGCCCCGGCGCAGGCAGGCTGACTCCGATGGCGCGTCAACACGAACACGTGACGTACTTCACCTACCTGGACACTCCCGTCGGCGTCCTCATGCTGGCGGGATGTCCGGACCACGGCCTCCGGCATGTCGCATTCCAGTGCGGACAAGGCGCGCTGGCGCCCGAGCCGGACTGGAAGCCGTCGAAGAAGCCGTTCCGCGAGGCTGAACGCCAGCTCATCGAGTACTTCCATGGGCGGCGGACTCGGTTCGACCTCCGGCTCAGCCCGACGGGCACGGCGTTCCAGACGGCGGTGTGGAAGGCCCTGCAGCGGATCCCGTACGGGGAAACCCGGTCGTACGGCGAAATCGCGAAGGCCGTCGGCCGCCCGCGCGCGGCACGCGCCGTCGGCCTCGCCAACGCCAGGAACCCCCTGCCGATCGTGGTGCCCTGCCACCGCGTCATCGGCAGCACGGGCAGGCTCGTTGGCTTCGGCGGCGGCCTGCCGGTGAAGCAGGCGCTCCTGGATCTCGAGCGCAGGGTCAGCCGCGCGCGTCGAACACGACCCGCCCCCCGACGATCGTCGTCGTAACCCGGGCCTCGCGGACCCTGTCCGGGGCGATCGCGAGGATGTCGTCGGACAGGATCGCGAGGTCGGCGAAGGCGCCGGGAGCGACGACACCCTTCCGGCCGTCGGTGAACTCGGCGTACGCCGACCCGCTGGTGTAGCCTCGCAACGCGTCTTCGACGGTGATCTTCTGGCGCGGCACCCACCCTTCGGGATGGGCCCCGTCCAGCGTCGCCCGCGTGGCCGCCGCGTAGATGCCGAGGAGCGGGTTCAGCGGAGCCACCGGCCAGTCGGACCCGAGGGCCAGGCGCACCCCCTTCTCGAGAAGCGTCCGGAACGGGTACGCGGATCGGATGCGGCGGGGGCCGATGCGCCGCTCCGCCCATCGCCCGTCGTCGATGGCGTGGTAGGGCTGGACCGCCGCGATGACCCCGAGCGACGCGAAGCGGTCGAAGTCGGCCTCGGCCACGTGCTGCGCGTGCTCGATGCGGAGCCGCCGGTCGCGCGGACCGTTTGCCGCCACGACGTCAGTGAACACGTCCAGCACGATGGAGACCGCGCGATCGCCGATCGCGTGCACGCACAGCTGGAGCCCGGCCGCGTCCGCGGCGATGAGCCGCCGACGGGCGTCCTCCAGCGGCGTCAGATCGTCTGCGAGCAGGCCGATCGTATCCGGCGCGTCGGCGTACGGCTCGAAGAACAGCGCCGTCGACGATCCGAGCGAGCCGTCGGCGAACGCCTTGACGGCGCCCAGGCTGAGCCAAGGCGTGCCGAATGCGCTACGGGCTCCCCAATTCGCCTGCTCCTCCCAGCGCGCGGCCGGCGGGGCCGCAGACACCCGGAGCGTCAAGCGCCCCGCGTCAGCGAGCTCGGCCAAGGCCGCCAGGTCGTCCGGCTCGGGCCCCATGTCCCGCACGCTCGTGACGCCCAGCGACGCCGCGTGGTCCAGCGCGCGCCTGAGCGTCGCGGTGCGCTGCGCGCGAGTGGGGGGAGGAACCGCCCGGACGACCAGCGCCATGGCGGCGTCCTTCAGCACTCCCGTCGCCCGGCCGCCCCGGTCGCGCACGATCACGCCGCCGGGCGGGTCGGGCGTCCCCGCGGCGATGCCCGCGAGTTCGAGCGCGAGGGAATTGGCCGCGGCCATGTGGAGGTCGTACCGCGCCACGAAGACGGGCGTCGCCGGAGCCGCACGGTCGAGAAGGTCCCGGTCCGGCGGCAGGGCACGATCCCAGCGCTGCTCGTCCCATCCCCCGCCAAGCACCCACGATCCCGCCGGCGTGACGGCGGCGCGCTCGCCTACGAGACGGGCGAGCTCAGCGGGCGACGCGGCCTCGCGCAGGTCCACGCTGTCGAGCTGCCGCCCGCCGGCCATGAGGTGGACGTGCGAATCGTTGAAGCCCGGGACGATCCTGGCGCCTCGCGCGTCGATGACCGTCGTGGCGCGGCCTCGCCACCCCGCCAGCGCCGATGTGGGCCCGACGGCCGCGATCCGGTCGCCGGCGACGGCAACCGCCCCGGCCTCGGAGCGGCCGGCGAGCCCCGTCCACACCCTGCCGTTCAACACGAGCAGGTCGGCCGGTCCGGTTCGCGCACCGGCTCCGCGGCCCGCGGCCCCGGGCGCTGCCGGCCCCGGCTGCGGCGCTGAGTCCATGACACCCCCAACAAAGGTCGACGGTGGGATTATACTGATGGGTGCGCGTCGGCTGCGCCGGCGGCGGGCGCGCGCGAACGGCCGTGAGCCCCCGCATGGCCAAGGCGAGATGGGACGGGAGGTTCCGGATGGAGGATGCGGGTCAGAAGGCGTACAACGTCCAGCAGTTCCAGGATCTCGTGAAGGACATCCCGTTTGCGATGTTCACGACCATGAACGGCGAGCGCGGCCTGCGGAGCCGCCCGATGGTGGCGTCTGCTGGGGCGTTCGATGGGGACCTCTGGTTCTTCACTCGCACCTCGTCGGCCGTCGCCCAGGAACTCGCCAAGAACGCGGTCGTGAACATCACGTATGTCTCGGCGCCGGAGGATCGGTTCATTTCGGTCTCGGGCAACGCGTGCGTGGTGCGGGATGTCGAGCACGCCCTGGCCATGTGGCACCCGGCCTACAACCAGTGGTTCCCCGGCGGCGCCGCCGACGCCGACCTGTCGCTCATCAAGGTTGAGGTCAGACGCGTCGAGTACTGGGACCGGAAGGCCGGGCGCATGAAGGACCTCGAGGCACGATAGCGCCCCTTGACTTCGGGCGGCGAAACGCCGATATTACGGGGGGCTGTTGAGTCCCAGGCGAACCCGAGGAAGACGGCCGCACGGTGTGGAGGCACATGCCGGCGCGGCTGCAAGGCAGGTGACGCCATGATGAAGCGAGCGGTATTCGTGATGGTGGCCGTGCTTCTGGCGCTGGCGCTGGGCGCCGACGCCGGACAGGGAACGGGCAGGATCTCCGGCACGGCGCGCGACGCTCAGAACCGGGTGCTGGCCAACACAACGGTTCAGCTGCGCCATGTCGACACAGGCCAGCTCGTGGCGACCACGCGGACCGCGGGAGACGGGCGATTCGAGTTCACCGGCCTGAACCCGGGCAACTACGTCGTGGAAATCGTCGACACCGACGGCAAGATCATCGGCCTCAGCCCGTCAACGGCCCTGGCGGCCGGCGGGTTCGTCAGCGGGCTCGCGGTGGCGGCGAGCGCAGCCGGTGCCGCGGCTGGGGCGGGCACGGCCTTTTTCGCCTCGACCGGGGGCATTCTGGTGCTGGCCGGTGCCGGCATCGCCCTGACGGCAGGCGTCATCGCGCTCACCCAGGACGCCAGCGCGTCCAAGTAGCCCCGGCGGCTGCCTCCTGGATACGGGGCGGGCTCTCTGCCCGCCTCGGGCGTTCGTGTGGAGCCGCTGCGGCTTCGCCTCGAGTTCGCCGCGCCCCGCCCCGATTTCTCTCAGCCGATCATTCGTAGCGCAAGGCCTCGACAGGATCGAGGTTCGCAGCCCGCCGCGCGGGAAGATAGCCCGCGACGAGTCCGGTGCCCACCGCCGAGCCCAGCCCGCCAGCGACCGCCCACAGCGGAGGCACCGCGGGAAACGCCGGGGCCGCCAGGCTCAGGGCGAACCCGAGCGCCCAGGAAACCGCGACGCCGACGCCGCCTCCGACGGCCGACAACAGCGCGGCCTCCACGAGGAACTGGGCCAGCACGTCGCGGCGTTTCGCGCCGATGGCGAGGCGAGTGCCGATTTCCCGCGTGCGCTCCGTCACGGCGATGATCATGACGTTGGCGATGCCGATGCCGCCGATCACGAGGCTCACCAGGGCCAGGGCGAAGGCGGCGAGCCCGATCTGGGCGCTGATCGCGTCGAGGTTCGAGATGATCTGCTCCGCGGTGGAGAGGGTGAAGTCGTTGTCCGCTCCTGGGGGCAGCCCCCGCATGCGCCGGAGCAGGAACTCCAGCTCGGCCCGGCCCGCTGCCAGCTGGCCCGGCGCGGTGCGCGCGTAGAGCACGGTGATCCTGGCGTCGGGAAACCGCCTGGCGACGGTGCCGGCCGGGATGGTGATCACGTTGTCCTGGCGGTTCTCCCCGAAGAAGCCGCCCTTGCGCGGCTCGAGTTCCCCCACGACGGAGTAGGCATCGCCTGCCAGCGTGAAGGACTTCCCGACCGAGGCTGTTCCACCGAAGAGCGCCCGCGCGACGCTCGACCCGATGACGGCGACTTTCGCCGCCGAGCTGTCCTCGACGGGCGTGAACGGCCGCCCTGTCCGGAACTCCGCGCCCGCGACATCGAAGAAGTTCGGCGTCGCGCCCTCGATCAGCACCGTATCGCTCTCGTTCGTGCCGCGGCGGGCCACCAGCGGACGGCCGTCGGCAATCGGCGGCACGATGATCTGCGCCGCGACCTCGCGGATGGACGAGGCCGCCTCGGCAATCGCCCGGGCCATGGACGGCTCGAGCGGCTTGTTCTGGGCGTCGCGGTCCGAGCTTGGCGTGTACGGATCCCCGGCGCGATGAAAGGCGAAGACGTTGTCGGTGCCGAGCTCCCGGAAGAGCGCCGCGATGCCGTTGCGCACGCCCGCCAGGACGGTGGCGACCAGCACGACCGTGATGATCCCAATCACGATGCCGGCGACGGCCAGCGCGGCGCGGGCCTTCTGGCTCCGCAGCGAGTCGACTGCCAGCGCGAGCGCTTCCACGGCCCCCGTGCTCCGAACCATGCTGCTATTCCGCCCTGACTGCCGCGATCACGTCTACGCGCGACGCCCGGCGCGCGGGATAGTACGCCGCGGCCAGGCCGCTCAGCACGGCGGCGACAACGGCCCACAGGATGGTCGCGCCGCGGACCGCGACGTCGAAGTCGAACACCCGGGCCAGCCCGGACACCCCGGCGCCGGCGAGCACCGCCCCGACGACGCCGCCGGCCAGCGCGATGATCACCGACTCGGCCGCCACCTCCCACATGATCTGGCGGCGGGTCGCGCCGAGCGCGCGCCGGACCCCGATCTCGCGGGTCTTCTGCGTGACCGACACCAGCGTCGTGTTCGTGATCACCACGACGGCCGCCAGCAGCGCCATCGCGGAGATGGGGATCGAGGCGATCCCGACGCGCTCGGACAGGCGCCGGACGAAGGTGCGGGCCGCTTCCGGCGTCAGCAGGTCGAAATTGTCCGGCACGCCGGGCCTGAGCTGGCGCTTGGCGCGCATCGCCGCGACCGCCACGGCCTCTACGTCCTCGGGATTCGATCCGTCGGCGGCGCGCGCGAAGACGCTGAGCGTCGGCGCCGCGCCGTACACGCGTTCGAAGGCGGCAAGCGGGATCCAGACGTTCCGATCGAGCGACGTGCCGCCTGACGTGCCGAGCCGCGCCTGCACGCCCACGACGTCGAACCGCCGCCCGGCAATCCGGATGCTCCGTCCCACGGCATCCGCCCCCGGAAAGAGCGTGCCGGCGATGTCGGCGCCGATCACCGCGGCCTGGCTGCCCCGCTCGGCCTCGTGCGGCAGCAGGAACCGTCCGCGCGCGACGCCCAGGTCGCGGATCTCGGCCAGCGACGGCGTCGTGCCGCAGATCGCCGCGTTCTCGTACTTCCGCGGCCCGGCGGTGACATCGCCCGCGCGCTGCACAGTCGGCGCATAGACGATGCCGCTTGCGTGGCGCTCGAGGAACCTGAGGTCCGGCCGCCCCACGGGCGGGTTGCGCTGCTGCTTGGCCGCGAGTTCGCGGCGCGTGCTCCCGCCGGCGCTGGCGATCTGCGCGATGAGGAACGTCTCGCTGCCGAATGCCCGCGCGCCGGTGGCGTGGGCGTACCGGGTCAACCCGTCGAGGGCCGTGACCACGACGACGATGGCCGCGACGGCCACCGCCACGGCGAGGGCCCCGAGCCCCGCGCGCAGCGGGTGCCCGCTGATCGCGGAGTGGCCCTGAATGACGGCCTCGACGAGCGCGCGAAACCGGATGGGCATGTCGCCGAGCCGTGTACTGTAGCGCAAGTCGGCCGGCGCCAGGAGCCCTTGCCGCGGCGAAGGCGCCGGCGTCCGGCGCAGCCGCGCCAGGGCGCTGGCTCTGCGGCCGGGGACCGACGCGCATGGTAAAGTGGGTCGTATGAAGCGGCGAACGCTGGGGCTGCTCGCGGGCACCGGCCTGGTCCTCGTCGCGACGGCAGCCGCGCTCGAACGCGGCGGCGGCGTGCTGGTGGATACGGCACCGGTCGCGCGCAAGGCGGACTTCCGATCGACGGTCACCTCGTCGGGCCAAATCGTCGCGCAGCGCTACGCCGACATCGGCTCCAGTGTCATGGGCCGCCTCGTCCAGCTCCGCGTGAGAGAGGGCGATGCCGTGGAGGCCGGCCAGGTGGTGGCGCGCATCGACGCCGTTCAGGCAGCGGCGAGCGCCTCGGCGGCCAACGCGCGCGTCAAAGCCTCGGAAGCCGAGGTGCGGGGCGCGGCCGACACCCTGCGGGCGGCCGAAGCCGACCTTGACGCGGCGAGGGCCCGCGCCCAGGAGGCCCAGCTGACACTGCGGCGGACGCGCGACCTGCGCGCCGACGGCCTCGTGCCGGCCGCCGAGCTTGACCGAGCCACGGCCGCCGCCGAAACGGCCGATGCGCAGCTCCGGGGCGCCGAGGCCGCCCTCCGGCGCCTCCAGCAGGCCCGGGAAGCCACCGAGCGCCGCCTCGCCGAAGCGCGCGCAGAGGCGGCCCGCGCCGCCGACGTGCTCGCCAAGACCGACATCGTCTCGCCGATGGCCGGCGTCGTGACGCGCCTGCCGGTGCAGGAAGGCGAGATGGTGGTGATGGGGATCCAGGGGCAGCTCGGCACGACGCTCATGACGATTTCCGACCTGTCCGCCGTCAACGCCGAGGTGAAGGTGGCCGAGGCCGACGTGGTTCGCCTCGCCCTGAACCAGTCCGCCGTGGTGACGCTGGAGGCCGTGCCGGGGGAGCGTTTCGCCGGGCGCGTCGTCGAGATTGGCGCCAGCGCGCTGCCGGTCGCCGGCAGCGGAGCCGCGGCCCGCGAGTTCCGCGTGAAGGTGCGCCTCGAGACGGCCGATCGCCGCCTGCGGCCGGGCCTCACCTGCGACGCCGAGATTCTGACCGCCGAACGCCAGCACGCCCTCGTCGTGCCGCTGCAGGCCGTCGTGATACGGCCCGGCCGCGACGGGCGCGACGAGGCCGGCCTGTTCGTCGCCGCCGGCCGCAGCGTGCGCTTCCAGCCCGTGACGGCTGGCATCATCGGCGGCCTCGACATCGAGGTGTCGGGCGTCGAAGACGGCGCGGTGGTGGTGACGGGGCCCTATCAGGCGCTGCGCGACCTGCAGGACGGCCAGGCCGTGCGCGTGCGATCCCGCCAATGACCAGGCTGCCGGGACACGTCGTCGAGACCGCCTGCCCGCTGGACTGCCCGGATTCGTGCAGCCTCAGCGTGTCGCTCGCCGGCGGCCGCCTGTCCGCTATCGACGCCGGTGGCGCCAACCCCGTGACCGGCGGGTTCATCTGCGCCAAGGTCAGGCGGTTCGCCGACCGCGTGTACGGCCCGGACCGGCTGCTTCAGCCGGGGTTCCGCCTGGGTCCGCCCGGGTCGGGCACGTTCCGGTGGGTGAGCTGGGACGAGGCGCTCGACCGTGTGGTGTCGGCCATGCGCGAGGCCCGCGACGGCTGGGGCGCGGCCTCGGTGCTCCCCTACTGCTACGGAGGCTCGAACGGCCTGCTCTCGCAGGACAGCGCGGATGCCCGGCTGTTCCGCCGGTTCGGGGCGTCGCGCCTGGCGCGCACGCTCTGCGCCGCGGTCACTGGCGCCGCCTACGAGTCGATGTACGGGAAGATGCCGTCCGTCACGTACCAGGACTACCGGCACGCGGCGCTGATTGTCGTCTGGGGCGCGAACCCCTCGGCCTCGGGGCCGCATCTGGTGCCGTACATCCGCGAGGCCCGCAGCGCCGGGGCGAAACTGGTGGTCGTCGACCCGCGCGCCACGCCGCTTGCGCGCGGCGCTGATCTCCACCTGGCGGTGCGGCCGGGCACCGACGTGGCCGTGGCCCTCGCGCTCCACCGCCATCTGTTCGAGCACGCGCTGGCGGACCAGCGTTTCCTGGACGCGCACGCGACGGGAGCCGAACGGTTGCGGGCGCGCGCGCTGCCCTGGACCGTTGATCGCGCGGCTGAGGTCGCCGGCGTGCGGGCCGACGACCTCGCTCGCTTCGCGGACCTGTACGCGCAGTCCGCGCCGGCCCTCATCCGGTGCGGCTGGGGCCTCGAGCGCAACCGCAACGGCGGCAGCGCCGCGGCGGCCATCCTGGCCCTGCCGGCCGTGGCCGGCAAGTTCGGCGTGAGGGGCGGCGGCTTCACGCTCAGCAACTCGGCAGCATGGGGTCTCGCGAAGCCCTGGATCGGCGCCGAGGAGCCCCCAACCCGGGTGATCAACATGGCCCACCTGGGCCGCGTCCTCACGGAGCCCCTGGATCCTCCCGTCAAAGTGCTCTTCGTCTACAACTGCAACCCGCTGGCGACGGCGCCGAACCAGAACCTGGTGCGCCGCGGCCTGGCGCGCGCCGATCTGACGACGATCGTCTTCGACCAGGTGCTGACCGACACCGCGCGGCACGCGGACATCGTCCTGCCGGCGCCGACGTTCCTCGAGCAGTACGACCTTGCGCGGAGCTACGGCGCGATCGGCCTCCAGCTGGTCCGCCCCGTCATCGACGCGTGCGGCAGCGCGCGCCCCAACGTGGACGTCTTCGCGGAGATCGAGGCGCGTCTCGGCCTGGATCGGCCGGGAGACGCGCGCGACGAGCTCGACATGATGCTGCGGGTGCTCGACGGCCTTCCGGCCGGCGCCGGCGCCGCGCTGCGGGACGGCGCGCGGCCAGCGCTGCCGTGCGGAGAAGCTCCGATCCAGTTCGTGGACGTCTTCCCCGGGACGCCCGACGGGAAGATCCGCCTCTTCCCCGACGAGCTCGATCGCGAGGCGCCGCTGGGCCTGTACGGGTTCCAGCCGGACCCGGCCACGGCGCGGCACCCGCTGGCGTTGATCTCCCCGGCAAGCGACGCGACCATCTCGTCGTCGCTCGGCGAGCTGGCGCGATCCACCGCCCGGCTGGCCATCCACCCCGACGACGCCCGCGCGCGAGGCATCGCCGAGGGAGACTCCATCAGGGTCTACAACGACCTCGGCAGCGTGACGTGCCTGGCGTCGATCTCGCCGGAGGTGAGAACGGGCGCCGTCTCGCTGCCGAAGGGCCTGTGGGGCCGGCGCACGCTCAACGGCTCCACGGCGAACGCGCTGACGCCCGACACGCTGTCGGATCTGGGCGGCGGCGCCTGCTTCAACGACGCACGGGTGGAGGTCGAACGCGTCGCCCCACCCGACGGGCGCGCAGACGCCCGCGTGCACTGACCACCATCGGAGAACCAACATGAGCCGCATCGTGCATTGCGTGAAGCTGGGCCGGGACCTGCCGGGCCTCGACTCGCCGCCCTGGCCGGGCGAACTCGGCGAGCGCATCTTCAACAACGTCTCCCTTGAAGCCTGGCGGCTCTGGGAGGATCGGATGCGGATGATCCTCAACGAGTACCGGCTGCTGCCGTTCCAGAAGGAGGCGCAGGACCTCGTCGCCGCCCAGATGACGGAGTTCTTCTTCGGCGGGGGGTCGGCGCTCCCGGCGGACTACGTTCCGCCGGCGGACCGCTAGCGGGGCCGCGCGGGTCCATCAGGGCTCTGCCCGCGCCGGGGGGCCGGCCCGCGTGTGCTATCCTGCGACGGCTCGCGCGGGCGGAAGCCCGGCCGGGGAGGGCGCGTGAACTACTACCTGTACATCATCCTGGCGTACCTGCTGGGCCTGACGGCGTACAACATCAGACGCTCGCGGCAGATCCGGTCGCAGGAAGACTTCATGGTGGCGGGGCGCAGCCTCTCGCTGACCAAGATGGTCTTCACGCTCGTGTGCACGTGGATCGGGTCCGGCACGTTCATCGCCGGCGCGGAGTTCGCCTCGTACGCGGGCTGGAGCGCCGTGTGGCAGCCGGCCGGCGCGTTCCTGGGCATCGCGATCATCTACTTCGTCGCGGCGAAGATCCGCACCTTCGGCCAGTACACCATCGGCGACATCCTCGAGGTGCGCTACGGCCGCTTCGCCAGGCTGTTCGGAGCCATCGCGCTCATCATCGCGTTCACGACGATCGTGTCGTACCAGTTCAGGGCCGGCGGCGAGATCCTGAACGTCGTCACCGACGGAGCCGTGTCGCCCGAGGTGGGCCAGACGCTGGCCGCCGTCTTCGTGATCCTCTTCGTCGCCGTTGGCGGCATGGTGGCGGTGGCCCACACCGACCTGCCGAACGGCATCATCATCGTGACGGCCTGCCTGCTGGCGTTCCCCTTCGTCGTGTCCACGGCTGGAGGCTGGTCGCACGCGCACGACGTGCTGCCGGCCGGGCACTTCGAGGTGTTCTCCCCGGACTTCGGTAAGTACCCGGCACTGAAGGCGCTCAGCTACTTCCTGTCGACGCTGTTCCTGCTGCTCGGCGTGCAGTCGATGTACCAGAAGTTCTACGCGGCCAAGTCGCCGGCCGAAGCGCGCCGCGCCACGGCGATCTGGATCGTGGGCACGATCATCGTCGAGACCATTGTCATCGGCATCGCGGTGTACGCGTATTCGTACAACGTCGAGCACCGCATGAACTGGAGCGGCCGCGCGCTGGTCCTCAATGCGGCGCGCTACATGGTGCCCGCCCCGGTCGGCGTGCTGCTGCTCGGCGCCGCGTGCGCCGTGGTGCTCTCCACGGGCATGAACTACCTGCTGTCGTCGAGCTCGAACCTCATCCGCGACATCTACCAGAAGACGATCAACCCCGCGTCCGATCCCGGCAAGATGGTCGGCCTCCAGAAAGCGTTCATCGTCGTCACGGGGGTGTGCGCGTTCCTGATGATCTTCGTGCCGACCTACCTCGAGTCCGAGATCTCGGTGCTGCGCTACGCGTACTTCGCCTACACCATGTACGGCGTGTCCGTGACGCCGGCCCTGTTCGCCGCGCTGACCTGGAAGCGGGCGACCCGCCAGGGCGGCGTGGCGTCGATTGTCGGCGGCGCGCTCGCCACGATCTTCTTCGAGGTGCTGCTGCCCTACCTGGCGCCGTCGATCGTGGTGGGCACCGATGCGTGGGGCATTCCGAGCTTCTACCCGGCCGCGCTCATCTCGATCGGCCTGCTCGTCGCCGTCAGCCTGCTGACGCCGCCTCCGGAGCCCAAGGCGCTCGAGAAGCTGTTCCCGGCGGCGGCGGCCGGGGCCCGCTAGGCCGTCCCCCGGAGCCTTGTCGGATGCCGTCGTCAGGCTCGCCGCGCCGCCAGCGCCTCTCGCTGGCCGCCGTGATCCTCGGCGCCGCCATCGTTCCCTTCGGGCTCAGGGCGGTGAACGCGGTGACGCGGCCGCCCGGGGCCGAGCCCAGCTACATCCCGTCGGTGGAGTCCCCGAGGGTCCGCGGGCCGTTCGACCGTGAGGCGGTCGAGGCCTTGCGGGAGGCCGCAAACGACGTCATCCTCATCGGGGACTCGATGGCCGGGACGCGCATCCACCCCGGCCACCTGTCGCGCCTGATGGGCGGCCGCGGCGCCGCGGCCCTGTTCCACCCCGGCTCGGGCCCGGCCTACTGGTATCTCACCTTCAAGAACCTCGTGGTGAACGCGGGCCTGCACCCGCGAACAGCCGTCTTCTTCTTCCGCGACGAGAACCTGACCGACACGCTGTTCCGGGTCTATCCGTCCGCGCTCGATCGGGTCGCGCGCCAGCGGGAGCCCGTCCTCGACGAACTGCTGGCGGCGCGCGCGAACGGGCGCTACTTCCGGGTCCACCGCATCCTGACGCGCCTGTACGGCCACGACCAGGCCCGGGCGTGGCTCGAGCCGCTCATCGTCAGGGCGCCGGTCGCCTGGTCGGCCACGCGCCGGGCCCGGAAGCGGCTGCTCGAACGGATCAACAACGAGGTGTTCACGCTCGACGCGCTCCGGCCGATGGCGGCGGCGGACATGGCATCGGCGAGCGGAGAGGCGCTCGACTTCCGGCGGAACCTGCCGACGTCGGTCCTCCCTGAGATCCTCCGGCTGTCGCACTCGTCGGGAATCCGCGTCGCGTTCGTCCGCGTGCAGCGGCGGCCGGGCCCGGACGGCCCGCCCCCTCAGTCGGCGGCGCTGCGGGCGTACGTGGGCGCGCTGCGGGCGTATCTCGAGGAGAACGGCGCGCTGTTCCACGACGACTGGGGCGATCCGGACCAGCCGCTGTCGATCTACGAGGACGGCGACCACATCGCGCGGGAGTACCGGCTGCACTGCACGGAGCTGTTCTTCAGGAAGAACCCGGAGGTCTTCCGGTGATCTTCCACAGCCTCGACTTCGCGATCTTCTTCGTCCTCGTGGTGCCGCTCTACTGGACGCTGCCGCACCGCGGGCAGAACCTGCTGCTGCTCGCCGCGAGCGCCGTCTTCTACGGCTGGATCCACCCGTGGCTCCTGTCGCTGGTGGCGACAGTGGCGCTTGTCACCTATGCCTCCGGGCTCGGCATGGAGATCTGGCCGTCGCGCCGCAAGACGTTCCTGTGGTTCGGCGTCTTCGTCACCTTCGGCGTCCTGGGGGCCTTCAAGTACTTCGGGTTCTTCGCCGAGAACGTCGCGGCGGCGCTCTCGCTCGCGGGTCTCCGCGTCCCGCGCCCCGCCTTGAGCCTCGTCCTGCCGGCCGGGATCTCCTTCTACACGTTCCAGGCCGTCACATATCCCATCGACGTGTACTTCGGGCGGATGCGCGCGCGGCGCAGCCTGGTGGACGTGGCCGCGTTCGTGTCATTCTTCCCCAGCCTGCTGGCCGGTCCGATCATGCGGGCATCGACCCTGCTGCCGCAGATCGAGGGCGTGCGCCGGTTTTCCGCGGCCGCGGCCCGAGACGCCACCCTGCTGCTCGCCTGGGGGCTGTTCAAGAAGCTCGTCATCGCCGACAACGTCGGCGTCATCGCGAACAAGGTCTTCGCGCTGCGGGAGCCGGAGTTCCACGTCCTGTGGGCCGGCGTGTTCGCCTTCGCCGTCCAGATCTACGCGGACTTCTCGTCCTACGCCGACATCGCGCGCGCGGTGGCCAGGTGGCTGGGCATCGACCTCGTCAGGAACTTCGATCATCCGTATCTGGCGGCGTCCCCGGCGGAGTTCTGGCAGCGCTGGCACATCTCGCTCTCCACCTGGTTCCGCGATTACGTGTTCCTGCCCGTCGCGTACCGGATCTCCGGCCGGCTCACGGCCGAGAAGCGCTTCGGCCTCGACGCGGCGACGCGGGCTTACGCGGGCGGCATCATGGTCACGATGCTCGCAGCGGGGCTCTGGCACGGCGCCGGCTGGAACTACGTCCTCTGGGGCGGCTACCACGGCGTGCTGCTGGCCCTCGCGAGGCTGCTGGCGCCGCGCCGCGGGCGCCGCCGCCGCGCCCGGCGCTGGCTCCGGCCCGCCCGCGCCGCCGGGATGTTCGCGCTGACGGCCATCGGGTGGCTGTTCTTCCGTGAGACCGACGGCTCGATGATCCTGCGCGACCTGGCGCTGTCCCCGTTCCAGGCCAGCGCGCTCGGCCGGCAGACCGGGGCCTACCTGTTCTTCCTGGCCGGGCTCTACTCGATTCCCCTGTGGATCGACAGCCTCTGGTCGAAGCTGGGCGGACCGAGCCTGACGGCGGCGATGGCGCGCGAGGACGCGCGGCTCGACGGCCGCCTCGTCGCGGCGCAGGCGCTGCTCGCCGGCACGCTGGTGGCCGGCGCCCTCACGCTGCACGCCACGACCTCGCTCGACTTCATCTACTTCAGGTTCTGATTGGAGCGGCGCCCGGGGGCGCCGCAGCCGATCGGGCGCGCGCGTCGGTGGGAGGAGCCGGTCCGACAAGGCCGCCGCGAGGACGAGGGCCGCGGCCGACGGCGGGAGGACGGCGCTCCTCACGCCTCGTCGACGTCCACGAGCGGCGCACCGCCTTCGACCATGACGCCTGGCGCCACGTGAATGCGGCCGACGCGCCCCGCGCGCGGCGCGCGGACGGGGTTCTCCATCTTCATCGCGTCGAGGACCAGGAGCGTCTGCCCCGGGGCGACGCACTCGCCAGACCGCACGGCCACCGACACGACCAGGCCGGGCATGGCCGCGCACACCGCGTTGCGGCGCGCGCACTCCGGGATGCTGTGAGCGCCGTCAACGGCGTCCGCCAGGCCGACGTACGCATCGGCGACGAGCGAACCGGCGCTGTCCTCCTCGTAGACCTCCTCGTCGGCAGCGCCGCCTGGCGCGGCGGGGCCGATCGCATCCAGCGCCTCGAACGCCGCTCGCAGCAGCGCGTGCGCCTCTTCAACGCCGACGCGCGAGAACCGCACACGGTCGCCGGGGGCCGTCTGCGCCAGCCTCGGCAGGTCGGCCGTGGCGACGGTGGCGATCTTCGGATACCCGCCGGTCGTGCCGCCGTCGGCCATCAACACAATCGGCAGGCCGTCTCCAGCGACTTGAACCGATCCGAACACCGTCCCGTCGGACACGATGTCGGCCGGCCCCCGATGCGCGATGGGAGGGCCCAGAAACCGGCAGCCGGTGCGATCCGACTGCAGCGCCAGCGTGTAGGTCCCGCCGAGGAAAGCGCCGATGCCCTCATCGGTGAACGCATCGTCCTGAGGCCCCAGGACGACGCGGATCGCGGGCGCGTGGCCGTAGGTCGGGATCGCCCGACGCGGGAGCCTCCGCACGAGGCCGTCCGGCTGGGCGGCCGAACAGAGTGGCAGGCAGTCGCCAGCGCGCAGCGGACGGCCGTCGAGGCCTCCGAGGCCCGCCCTGAGGAACGTCGAACGGCTCCCGAGGACCGCGGGGACATCGAAGCCCCCGGCCACGGCGAGGTACCCGCGCAGGCCGTCGCGGGCTCCGGTGAAGGTGAGCACGGCCCCGGCCGCAACGCTGAAGGAGCGCCAGGGCGCGACCGGATGGCCATCCAACATGGCGCCCAGGTCCGCGCCGGAGAGCGCCGCCACTGAGGGCTGCTCGAAGCGCAGGACCGGCCCGACGAAGGTCATCTCCAGGGCGGCCGCGGCGTCGGCGTTGCCCGCGAGACGATTCGCGGCCCGAAGCGACCACCGGTCCAGAGCGCCCGAGAGCGGCACGCCCCAGCGACGCGCCCCCGTCCGCCCGAGGTCCTGGACGGTCGTGAGCATGCCGCCGGCGAGCACGGAGACGCCGCTCATGCCGCCCCGTTCCCGACGGCCTCCGCGCGCCGCCATGCGCCCGCGCGGACCCGGCGTGCGATCGCGTCGAACTCGCCGCTCGCGATCGCCACGAAGCGGACTCGATCGCCCGCGTCGATGAGGGCAGCCGGCGTCTGCCGCGCGTCGAACAAAGGAATGGGCGTCCGGCCGACGATGCGCCAGCCGCCGGGGCCGTCGGCCGGATAGACGCCCGTCTGCTCGCCGGCGATGCCGACCGAGCCGCCGGGCACGAGCGTGCGCGGCGTGGCGAGGCGCGGCGCGGCGAGGCGCGGCGGCAGGCCGCCGAGATACGGGAACCCGGGCATGAAGCCCAGCATGAAGACGCGGTACCTGCCGGCGGCGTGCATGGCGGCGACCGCGTCCTCGGTCAGGCCCGCGAATGCGGCGACATCGGCGAGGTCGGGCCCGAAGGCGCCGCCGTACGCCACCGGGATCGTGATCGTCCGCGCGCTCTCGGCGGCGCCCTCGCCCGCCGCGCCGTCAGCCTCGCGCACCGAGCGCTCGAGCGCCTCGCGCGTGATCGCCAGCGGGTCGTAGTGCACCAGCAGCGAACAGTAGGCCGGCACCGTCTCCAGGATGCCGCCGCGCGGCGCCTCGCGGAGCGCCGCGTCGAGCCGCCGCACGCGCGCGTTGGCGGCCGCGTCGATGCCGCGCCCGTACTCGACGACGATGGCGCTGTCTCCGGCGTCGAGGATGCGCGGCAGGGCGGGCACGGGTCAGCCCGCCAGCCACCGGCCGAGCGGCGCCACGTCCACGCCGGCACGGTCCAAGGCGTTCTTCAGGGCCGCCGCGAGGGCCGGCGCGCCGGGTGTGTCCCCGTGCAGACCGATGGTGTCGGCGTGCACCTCGACGTCCTCACCGGTGATGGCCGCCACCCGATGCTCGATGACGAGCCGCAGGCTTCGCTCGACCACCTCCTGCGCGTCGGTCAGGACGGAGCCGGGCCTGCCGCGGGGCACGAGTCCGCCCCGGGCGTCGACCGCGCGGTCCGCGAAAGCCTCGCGCGCGACGCGCAGGCCCCGTTCCCTGGACCACCGCTCCCACGGAGAGCCGGCGAGCACGACGAGGATGAGCCTCTGATCCACGGCCTGAATCGCATCGGCGACAGCCCCCGCCACGTCCGCGCGGCGGACGGCCATGGCGTACAGCGCGCCGTGCGGTTTCACGTGCTGCAGCCGCTTGCCCGCCGTGAAGGCCGTCAGCGCGCCGATCTGGTAGACCAGGTCGTCACGGATCTCGGCGGGGGTCGCGTCGAGCGTCCTCCGGCCGAAGCCCCGCAGGTCGGGAAGCCCCGGGTGAGCGCCGACGGCCACGCCGTGCGCCTCGGCCAGCGCCACGGTCGTCCGCATCCACCCGGGATCCCCCGCGTGGAACCCGCACGCAATGTTCGCCGAGGTGACGCAGCCGATCAGATCACGATCGTTGCCGGGGGCGTACGCGCCGAAGCCTTCGCCCATGTCGCAGTTCAAATCGACGCGCACGGGCGAGCCTGGAACCGGCATCGGGCCACAGGCTAGTGGCGCACAGGCACGATGTCAAGGAACCGGCGCGGCTTCCGCCGCGAACCGGACGGCGGGAAGCGCGCCGCTAGAGGCGGCCCCAGCTCAGGGCGATCGCCGACGCCGCCGCCATCGCCGCCAGCCCCGCGCCGGCCACGATCCGGAACGAGCCGCGTCCAAGTCCGGCTGCCAGCGCGAGCTTGAAGAGCGTGTTCGAGAGGATGCCCACCGCAATCGCCACGGCGGGGGTCGCCGCGGACCCGTGGGCCGCCGCGGTCTTCGCCATCGAGATCATCAGCGCGTCGACGTTGGCGAGGCCGAGCACGGCGCCCGACACGACGAGCCCGAGGTCGC
Organism: Acidobacteriota bacterium; assembly: GCA_029562975.1. Taxonomy (GTDB): domain Bacteria; phylum Acidobacteriota; class Vicinamibacteria; order Vicinamibacterales; family JAKQTR01; genus JAKQTR01. Next base: position 166,988 of record JAKQTR010000016.1, read on the forward strand.
CCCACACCGCGCGCACGCCGGCCACGAGAAACAGCACCGCCTGGAAGAGCACCGCCATCTGGAGGGCGGCGCGGAACTCCAGCGGGTTGCGGAGCGTCTGGACCTCGACGCGCTCCTGCCAGGGCCGCCGGAGCCCCAGGAGTACGACGGCGACACCCACCAGGAACGGCGCCGCCAGGAGCGGCACCAGCGCGGCCGCCAGCGGCAGGAACAGCACGGCGGTCGCCACCATCACGCGCACGAACGACATCGTGCAGGCGGCAACCACCCCGTATGCGAGGGGCCGGCCGACGCTCTGGTCCTCGCGGCGGCTCGCGCGCGAGAACGCCAGCGTCACGCCCGTCGAGGCGACGATCCCGCCGAGGAGGCCGGCGATCAGGTAGCCGTGCCTGGCGCCGACGAACAGGCGCGCCAGGTAACCGGCGAAGCTGATGCCCGAGAAGAAGAGGACGAACAGCCAGAGTTCGCGCGGCTTCACGCCGCCGAGAGGCCCGTACGGCCCGGCCGGCAGCAGCGGCATCAGCACGACCGCCATCACGGCGAAGCGGATGCCGGCCCGGACGGCCGTCTCGTCGAGCCTCGCGACGGTGGCGTGCACGCGGGACTTCTCGATGAGCAGCAGGGCCGTGACGGCGATTACCGCGCTCGAGAGGGCCAGGTGCCCCACGCCCGCCACGACGCCGGCCGCGATGGTGACGAGCGCGGCGACTTCCGTGGTGCCGTCGGGATCGCGCGGGGCGGCGGCGAAGTACGCCGCGACGACGAGGCCCGCCGCCCCGGCCAGGATGACGGCCGAGAGGGCCGCCGAGCCGGAAGCCCAGAGCCAGCCGCACACCCCGGCAAGGCCGCCGAGCAGCGTGAAGGTCCGCACGCCGGCAAAGCGCGCCGTCGGTCCGCTGGCGTGGCCCGACCGCTCCCGCTCGACGCCGATCGCGGCGCCGCCCAGGGTGGCGATCAGGATGCCCAGGATGCCGAACTCCGAGTCAGCCATGGAATGTCCGCGGGCGGCCGGCCCCGTCAGGCCCGGGGCCGCGACCGCCGTTCGAGGTTCGCCGCCAGCACCGCCCAGAGCGCGTGCGCCAGCCGCGATCGGTCGTGGCGCGCGATGTCCGACTTCCAGAACCGGCCGCTGACGAGCATGCACGAGTCGGGCAGCGTGCCCAGCTCGAGCGGGCGCTTGTCCTCCGCGTGGTAGCGCGCCAGCACTTCGGCTGACGGCCGGGATTCGTTGAAGACCACGGCGGTGACCGGCCGGCCGGCGGCCTCGCCGATGCGCCGCACCGCATCGGCGGCCGTGAACCCGTCCATGCCGCGCCCCTCGGTCAGGAGGTTCGCGATGAGGATGAGCGGCCCGCGCACCTGGGCAACCGCTGCGGCCACGCCCTCCACGGCGAAGACCGGCATCAGGCTCGTGAAGAAGCTCCCCGGACCGACAATGACGGCTTCGAGCCCGGCGATCGCGGCGGCCACCTCGGGATGGATCCGAACCGGCGGCTCGAGCCAGATGCGTTCGATGGCGTGGCCGGAGCCCAGACGCGCGTCCACGGAGACCTCGCCCCTGGCGTCCGACCCATCGGTGTACCGCGCGCACAGGCTCGCCTGCTCGATGCTGACCGGCCAGACGCGCCCCCGGCAGCCCAGGAGGGCGCGGAGCCCCTCGACGCCGGCCAGGAAGCTCCCGCTGTACTGCTCCATCATCGACAGCAGGAGGTTGCCGCCCGTGTGGCCGCCCAGGCGCGAGTCCTCGAAGACCGGCACGCGCGACAGCAGGACGCGCCGCGCCTCCCGCTCGTTGCGCGCCAGCGCCAGCGCGCACTTCAGCACGTCGCCTGGCGGCAGAACGCCCAACTCGTCGCGCAGCTGCCCCGAACTGCCGCCGCTGTCGAACATCGTCACGACGGCGTTGAGATCGAGCCACGGGTTCCGCTTGAGGCCGCCGAGGACGCTGGAGAGCCCCGTGCCGCCCCCGAAGCAGCCGACCTTCATGACCCGCAGGTACATACGGGGATTCTATCAGCGCCGCCGCCCGGCGGCTCGGACCGCTGCCGCACCCGCCTCCGCGCCGGTTCGACCGGGGCGGATCGTTCGGCGCCAGAGCCGCCGACCGCGTACAATGCGGGCATGCGCGTCTGGCCCGGACGACCTCATCCGCTGGGCGCGACGTGGGACGGCCTGGGCGTCAACGTCGCGCTCTTCTCCGAACACGCAACCGGCGTGGACATCTGCTTGTTCGACACGGCGTCCGACGCGCGGGAAACGCACCGGATTCCCCTTTCTGAGCGCACCGATTTCGTGTGGCACGCGTATCTGCCCGACGTGCGGCCCGGTCAGCTCTACGGGTTTCGCGTCCACGGGCCGTACGCGCCGGAGGCGGGCCACCGGTTCAATCCGGCCAAAGTGGTGCTCGACCCCTACGCGCGCGCGATCGGACGGCGCCTGCGCTGGAACGACGCGATCTTCGACTTCGCGCCCGGTGGCCAGGGCGAGGGCGTCGTCCGCGACGACCGCGACAGCGCCGCCTTCGCGCCGCTGGCCGCCGTCATCGATCCGGCGTTCACCTGGGGCGACGACCGGCCTCCCCAGACGCCGTGGCACCGGACGGTCATCTACGAGGTGCACGTCAAGGGGTTCACCTTCAGGCACCCGCAGGTCCCGCCGCTGCTGCGCGGCACGTTTCTGGGCATGGCCTCGGACGCCGCGATCCGCCACTTGACCGACCTCGGCGTCACCGCGGTCGAACTCCTGCCCGTGCACCTCCACGCCAGCGATCGCCACCTCATCGCGCGGGGCCTGCCGAACTACTGGGGCTACAACTCGCTGAACTACTTCGTCCCCGACCCACGGTTCGCGAGCGCTCGCGGGCGCATGGCGGCCGTCCGCGAGTTCAAGATGATGGTCCGCGCGCTCCACGCGGCCGGCCTCGAAGTCATCCTGGACGTTGTCTACAACCACACGGCCGAGGGGGACCACCTGGGCCCGACGCTGTCCCTGCGCGGCATCGACAACGCGTCGTACTACCGGCTGGCGCCCGGCGACCCGAGCCGGTACCAGGACTTCACCGGCTGCGGCAACACGCTGAACATGCGCCATCCGAGGGTGCTCCAGCTCATGATGGACAGCCTCCGGTACTGGGTGGTGGACATGCATGTGGACGGCTTCCGCTTCGACCTCGCGAGCGCCCTCGCGCGCGAACTGTTCGAGGTCGACAAGCTGGGTTCGTTTTTCGACATCATGCGGCAGGACCCGGTGCTGTCGCAGGTCAAGCTGATCGCCGAGCCCTGGGATCTCGGCGAGGGGGGGTACCAGGTCGGGAACTTCCCTGCCGGATGGACCGAATGGAACGCCCGCTACCGCGACTCGGTGCGGCGGTTCTGGCGCGGCGACGGCGGCCAGGTGTCGGAACTGGCGAGCCGCCTCGCCGGCAGCAGCGACCTCTACGCCCAAGGCGGCCGCCGGCCGTACGCGAGCATCAACTTCGTCACCTGCCACGACGGCTTCACGCTGCGCGATCTGGTGAGCTACTCGCGCCGGCACAACGAGGAGAACGGCGAAGGCAACCGGGACGGCGAGCCCAACAACCTGAGCTGGAACTGCGGCGTCGAAGGCGACACGGACGACGCCGCCACGCTCGCCCTGCGCGCGCGCCAGGTCCGGAATCTCATGGCCACGCTGCTGCTCTCCCAGGGCGTGCCGATGATCACGGCCGGCGACGAGATCGGACGGACGCAGCTCGGCAACAACAACGCTTATTGCCAGGACAACGAAATCAGCTGGCTCGACTGGTCGCTCACGCCGGCGCAGCGGGACCTGCTCGCGTTCACCACGCGGCTCGTCCGGTTCCGCTCGGCGCACCCGGTCCTGCGCCGGCGGACGTTCTTCCAGGGCCGCGGCATCCGCGGCCAGGACGTCACCGACATCCTCTGGTTCGATCCGGACGGGAAGGAGATGACCGATGCCGGCTGGAACGCGCCGCACGCCCGCGCGCTGGGCGTCATGCTGGTCGGCGACGCCATCCCGGAGGTGGACGAGCGCGGCGAGCCGGTTCGGGACGACACGCTGCTGATCCTGTTGAACGCCGGCGAACACCCGCTGGCCTTCACGCTGCCGGCAGTGCCGGCGCGAACGTCCTGGGAGGTGGAGTTCGACACCGGCGGAGGCAGGCTGGCTCCCCGGTCGGGATCGGCGCCGTCGGCCTTCACGCTCGGCGGCGCGTCGCTTGCCGTTCTTCGCCTGGTGCAATGACCGCAAGGCCGCTCAGGCGGCCCCGGCCCGGGAGATCTCGAGACGATGCCGCGGCGGCAAGATAGAATTGACGGTCCTCAGCGGAGACTCGACGTGAGCTTTCGGACACTGGGCGCGTGGCTGACCGCCGGCGCCGCGTTCTGGGCCTCGCTCGGGGCGCTCGACGTCACCTCCGGCGGCGGCGGCATCGTCCGCGTCGCCATGCTGCCCGCCCTCGGCCAGCTCGTGGCGTGCCTCCTGCTCGCGATCCTGCTCGGCGGCGTGCTCCGTTTCAGGATGGCGGGACCGGCCGGGTCCGTACCCGGGCAGACCGGCCCGCGGCGTGCGTCCGGGCGGGGCGACTCGTTCGAACCCCTCTACGCCCTCGGCGTCCTCGTCCTGCCGTATTTGCCGTGGCTTCCAGACCGGCTGCCCGTGCTGCGCGTCTTCGCGGGCCCGGGCCGCCTTCTCGTCTGGCTGGTCGTCGCGGCCCAGGTCGCCTGGTCCGTCCTGGGAACGGCGGGCCGGGGCCGCCGCTTCGTCGTCCGCATGCGCGCGTGGACGCCCGCCAGGGGGACGCTGGCAGCCGGGGCGGCGGCCGCCCTGCTCTTCAGCGGCACCGCCATCGCACTCGCGCCGTCCGGCTTCTTCCCCGGGGGCGACGAGCCCCACTACCTCGTCATGGTGCAGAGCCTGCTGAAGGATGGGGATCTGCGGATTGAGAACAACCACGCGCAGCGGGATTACGAGGCGTTCTTCGACGGGGACCTCCCGCCTCACGCCATCGCGCCCGGGCGGAATGGCGCCATGTACTCCGTCCATCCCGTCGGGCTGCCGCTCATCGCCGCCCCGTTCTTCGCCGTCGGCGGGTACCCCGCCGTCGTGCTGCTGATGATCCTTCTTGCGGCGGCTGCGTCCGGCCTCGCGTGGACGTGGGCGCGGCGCATCACCGGCTCCGTGTCCAGCGCGACCTTCGCCTGGGCCGCGACAACGCTTTCATTGCCGTTCCTCGCCAACGCCGGCACCGTGTTCCCCGAGGTGCCCGCGGCGCTGGCCGTTCTGGCCGCGGTGACGGCAGCGTTCCGGGAAGAGGCGTCCGGGAACGCCTCGATCGCATCGGCCGGATGCTCGGCCGGTCCCTGGCGCGCGCTGGCCGTCGGCCTGGCTGCCGCCGCCCTGCCCTGGCTGCACGCGAAGTACGCGCCGCTCTCGGCCGTCTTGATCGCGGTTGGCGCGCGGCGCCTCTGGCGTGATCGGCCGGCGGACGGACGGGCGGGGACGCGCCTCATGGTTGTCGCCGCCGCCCCCTACGCCGCCAGTCTGGCGGGGTGGATGGCTTTCCACTACGCAGTGTGGGGTTCCCCGTGGCCGTCCGCGCCGTACGGCGGGGCGTCGGGCACGCAGATGAGCGCCTGGACGTGGATTCGCGGCGTTCCCGGCCTGCTCGCCGACCAGGAATACGGCGTGCTCGCGTACGCGCCCGCCCTGGCGATCGCCTTCCTGGGCGTCCGTTCGATGTGGCGGGCAGGCGGACGCGCCCGGGGAGTGGCGACGGACTTGTCCCTGCTTGTCGCCGCCATGCTGGCCACCGTCGGAGCGTTCCAAATGTGGTGGGGCGGCAGCTCCCTCCCCGGCCGGATGCTCGTGTCGGTAATCCCGCTGCTGGCCGTGCCCGTGGCCTGGGAATTCCGCGCGTCGGCCGAGCGGCCGGAGCGGCGCGCCGCGTACCGGCTTCTGCTGATCGTCGGCTTCGCCCTGGCGCTGGCCGCGGTCCTCGCGCGCGGCGGAGCCTCGCTGGCGCTGACCCGCAACGGCATTTCCCGGCTGATCGAGTGGCTGTCGCCGGACTGGCACCTCTGGGCCTATGCGCCGGACTTCATCATGCAGCCCGCGTGGGTCGCGTGGCTGCAGCTTGCGATCTGGGCCGCTTGCATCCTGGCCTGTGGGTGGGCCGTGGGAACGCTCAGCGCGCGCCGGAGCGCCGCCCGTGGGGCGTCGCGCACGGGGCGGGGCCGCGCCTTCCTGCGGGCCGACGCCGGTGCTTTCTTCGCGCTGGTGCTCGTGACGCTCCTCATGCCGCCGGCGCTCGGCAGCCGCCTGAAGGAGAACCCGGCGCCCGAGGAGCGGACGCGGATCGCGCTGCTCGAGTCCTTCGACCCGCACGCGCGCCCGATTGGCGTCCGTTACGACCCGCTGTCACTCGTGGACGCCGCGTCGCTGCCCGGGGTCTTCACGCTCTCTGCGCGCCCCGGATCGCGCACCGCCAGGCAGCCCGCGCCCGTCCTGCTCAACGCCCGGTTCGCGCTGCCCTCCGGGCGCTACGAAGTGGAGATCGCGTCCCGTTCGCCGGCGGCGCTCGCCGGCAGCCTCGCGCTGCAGGCGGGGCGCTCCGGGGGCTCTCTCCAGGAATGGAGCGTCGCCGCGGGCCCTGGCGAGCGATGGCGGGCGACGTTCGACTTGCCCGTGGACATCAACTACGTCGGGTTCCGCGCCTCCGACGGCCTCGCGCCGCAGGTGGGCGAACTGCGCATCCGGCCGCTGCGAGTCGTGACGAACCTCGATCGAGTGGCGGCGTCCGAGGTCCTCGCCTCCAGTGCCTTCAGCCACTACGTGTTCCTGTTCCACGACGGGGCGGCATACCCGGAGCCTGCCGGCTTCTGGGTGCGCGGCGCCGGTCGCGCGGTCGTCTCGGTCGTGTCCCGCACGGGCCGCCTCGCCACGAACAGCCGGATGCGGCTGCGGCTGCTGAGCCTGATCCCCAACGCGGTGAGCGTCGAGACGCCGGACCGGACGTGGACGGTGGAGTTGGAGGCTGGCGTGGCCAGCGAGATCGAGATCCAGCCGACCGTGCTCGACGGCACGCTCAGGATGGCCCTGAGACCGGCGTCGGGATTCCGTCCGTCCGAGCGCACGCCCGACAACCCAGACCGCCGGTTCCTTGGATGCTGGGTGGAGCTGGCCGAGTTGTAGCGCCGGCGCGCGCCGGGGCGGCAGCGCGCGAAGCAGGCGACGAACAAGAGGTGACGCATGGCACTGGTGGATGCACTGCTGGCGGAGTACGACCACGAACTGGCCGTCACGAGGAAGGTGCTCGAGCGCGTGGACGAGGCGCGGCTCGGCTGGCAGCCGCACGAGCGCTCGATGTCGCTCGGGCGTCTGGCGAAACACGTGGCCGAGGTTCCGCGCTGGGCGCGCACGATCCTTGACGACGCCGAGTTCGACCTGGCGGACGAGGCGGACGGGCCGGCGGCCTCCGAGAGCCTGTCCGACCTGCTCACCGCCTTCGACGGCCTCGTGCTCGGGGTCCGCGCGCGCCTCGCGGCGAAGACCGACGCCGAGCTGGCGACGGCGTGGACGCTGAAGCGGAACGGGCAGGACCTGTTCAGCATGCCCCGGTCGGCGGCGTGGCGCACCTTGATCATGAACCACCTGATTCACCACCGCGGCCAGCTCAGCGTCTACCTGCGCCTCACTGGATCCAAGGTGCCAAGCATCTACGGCCCGAGCGCCGACGAGGCATGACAGGCGGGGGCGGGGATCGCGCCGGGGGATGGCCGGCGCGATGGCTGGCCCTCAGCGCCCTCGTCTTTGCTGTCGTCGCCACGCTCAACAGCGGCGGTTATCGATACGGCGTCGGAGACCAGGCGTTCTACCTGCCGGCCGTCCAGCGCCACCTCGAGCCGGCGTCCTTTCCCCACGACCGCCCGGTCATCGACGACCAGGACCGGCTGAGCGTCTTCCCGAGCGGAGCCGCCGCCGTCGTGCGCGCGACGGGGATGTCCCGGCCTGCGCTGTTCGGCCTCGTGTACCTGGCCTCGCTGTTCGGGCTCTTCCTGGCGGCCCGGTCGTTGGCGGCCGCGCTCGGTTTCTCAGCGTGGGCGCAGGCCGCCCTGCTTGCCGCGCTGACGATCAAGCACCGTGTCGGCCTGACGGGCGTCAATACGCTGGAAGGCTACGCGCATCCGCGCGAGCTGGCGTTCGCGCTGGGCGTCGGCGCCGTGTCGTGCGTGCTGCGCCGAAAGCCCGCCGCCGCGCTGGGCCTCGTGGCATCGGCCTTCGCCGTGCACCCGACCACGGCGCTCTGGTTCGGCGTGTGGGTCGGCGTGGCGCTCGTCGCCGCGGAGCCGAGGTTGCGCGCGTGGCTCGTCCCCGCCGCCGCCGCGGCGGCTGGCGCGTCGGCGTGGGCGGTCGTATGGGGTCCGCTCGGCGGCCAGACGGTCCGCATGGACGGAGTCTGGCTCGGCGTGCTGACCGTCAAGGACTATCTCCTCCCGACCGGCTGGCCGGCAGCCGGCTGGGGCGTGGCGCTGGCCTACGTTGCGGCGGTGGCGGGCGGTTTCGCGCTCCGTCGGTCCGCCGGGCTGGCGTGTCCGCGCGAGGGAGCGCTCGTTGCCGGGCTTGCCGCGCTCCTTGCGGTGTTCGTCGCGTCGCTGCCCCTCGTCCACGCGCGCGTGGCGCTGGCCGTCCAGTTCCAGGTGTCGCGCGTCTTCTGGATGTTCGACCTCGTGGCGACGGCCTACGCCGTCTGGGCGGCGGTGGACGGCCGCAGAGCGGCCTCCTTCGGGCCGGGCAAGCTGGCCGCGCCCCGGCGCGCCATCGCTGCGGCCCTCCTCCTGGTCACCGCGGCAGCCGCCCGCGGCGCGTGGGTGATGTGGGTCGAGCATCCCGGCCGCTCCCTCGTCCGGATCGGCTTGCCGCACGACGACTGGCAGGATGCCATGGCGTGGCTCTCGCGCACCCCGCTCGACACGCACGTCCTCGCCGACCCGGGCCACGCGTGGCGCTACGGCACCAGCGTGCGCGTCGCCGCCGGACGCGACGTCCTGCTCGAAGAGGTCAAGGACAGCGCGATGGCACTGTACTCGAGGCGCGTCGCCGCGCGCGTGGCGGAGCGGATTGGCGCTCTCGGCGACTTCGGATCGCTCTCGCCCGAGGGCGCCCGTGCGCTGGCCGCGCACTACGACCTCGACTACCTCGTGACCGACCACCGGCTCGATCTGCCGATGGTCTACCGGAACGCGCGGTTCACGATCTACCGACTCGGCCCCCCGGTCGCGCCGCCGCGCTGAGGCGCGCCGAGCGGCGGCACGGCCTCGCCCTCCCTGGAGGCCGGCGCCGGTGCGATAGACTGGAAACGTGCACCCGTTCGCTCCACCGCGGTGGCTGCGCGGCGGCCACCGCATGACCCTCTACGCCTGGGCCAGGCGCAGGCGCTTCCCAGGCCTCCCGCCGGCCGAACCGCGCTACTTCCAGACCGAACCGCACACGCGCGTGCTCGGGTACTGCCATTGGCAGCCGGATCGGACGGCTGGCCCCGTGCTGGTCGTCCTGCACGGCCTCGAGGGTTCGAGCGACTCGCACTACGTGCTGGGAACGGCGCACAAGGCCTGCCGGGCGGGCTTCCACGTCGTGCGCCTCAACCAGCGCAACTGCGGCGGCACGGAGCACCTGACGCCGGGGCTGTACCACTCGGCGCTGATTGACGACGTGAGGGCGGTCCTGGAGGAGCTCACGGCCGCTGACGGCATCGGCCCCGTCGCCGTCTGCGGGTTCTCGCTCGGGGGCAATGTGGCGCTCAGGCTCGCCGGGCACTACGGCGACCGCGTGCCGCCGTGGCTCCAGGCCGTGTGCGCCATTTCCCCCACGCTCGACCTCGGCGCGTGCACGACGATGATTGAGCGGCCCGCCAACCGGCTCTACGAGTGGAACTTCCTGTACGGCCTGCTCCGCCGCATCCGCAGGAAGGCCCGTTTGTTCCCAGGCCGGTACGACGTGAGCGGGCTGTGGCGAGTGCGGACGATCCGGGCCTTCGACGAGCGCTTCACGGCCCCGGACGCCGGTTTCGCCAGCGCGGCCGACTACTACGATCGTGCCTCGTCGATCCAGGTGGCGGACCGCATCCGCGTCCCGACGCTCATCATCTCGGCCGAGGACGATCCGTTCATCCCGACGGCACCGCTGCGCGACGCGAGGGTCGCCGGCAATCCGTTCGTCACGGTGGCGGCCGAGCGCCACGGTGGCCACTGCGGATTCGTCGAGCGGCCCCGGGGCGAGTACGACGGGTATTGGGCCGAAGCGACGGCCGTCGAGTTCGCCTCCTCCCGCGCCCGCCCCCGAGCGGATGCGGCGGGCGGGGCCTCGCCCGCCCCGTCGGGTCCGCGTGCGTCGCCCGGGCTACAATGGCGGCCGGCGGATGCGACCTGACGGCGGCGTCCCCGCGGCGATCCGGCGGCGGCCGCCTCTGGTTCGGGGCCGATCGCGCGGCCCCGGCGTGCGGCCGGGTTCCCCGGTCGGCGTGAGTCGAGGAGTCTGACATGGGAGAGAGGGTCCTGCTCGGCGACGAGGCGGTGGCGCTGGCGGCAGTGCACGCGGGCCTGACGGCGGCCTATGGGTACCCGGGCACGCCGTCGACCGAGATTCTCGAATACCTCATTCGGCACCGTGAGCAGCACGGCAGCCCGCGGGCCCAGTGGTGCGCGAACGAGAAGACGGCGTACGAAGCCGCCCTCGGCGTCTCCTTCGCCGGCCGCCGCGCCCTCGTGACCATGAAGCACGTGGGCTTGAACGTGGCGGCGGACCCGTTCATGAACTCGGCGCTCGTCGCCATCACTGGCGGCCTGGTGCTCGCGGTGGCCGACGATCCCGGCATGCACAGCTCGCAGAACGAGCAGGACAGCCGGTTGTTCGCCGACTTCGCGAGAGTGGCCTGCTTCGAGCCCGCGACGCACCAGGAGGCCTACGACATGACGCTCGAGGCCTTCGACGTCTCGGAGCGGTTCGAGATCCCGGTCATGGTTCGCCTCGTGACCCGCCTGGCGCACAGCCGGGGCATCGTCCGAACCGGCGACGGGCGCGGCGAGAACCCCTCGGACAAGCGGGGGCAGGCCGCCTCCTGGATCCTGCTGCCGGCAAACGCCCGGCGCCGGTGGCGCGCCTTGATCGAGCGCCAGCGCGACATCCGGGAGTACACGGCCGGCTCGCGGTTCAACACCGTGGAAGGCGGTCCGGCGAAGCGGTTCGGGGTCATCACGACCGGCCTGGCGCGCAACTACCTGCTGGAGAACCTCGCCGACCTTCCCGAGCGGCCGGCGCTCCTGCACGTGGGCGCTTACCCGTACCCGGCCGAGGCGATCCGGGCGTTTGTCGCCCCGCTGGCCCGCGTGCTGCTCCTCGAGGAGGGCTACCCGTACATCGAGCGCGCGCTGCGCGGCATCGTGCCGCCGGCGGCGCTCGAGATCCAGGGACGCGAGTCCGGCGAGGTGCCGCCGGATGGCGAGCTCAACCCGGACATCGTGAGGGCCGCACTCGGCCTGCCGCTGCGCCAGGGCGTCACGCTGGAGGGCTTGACGCTGCCCAACCGCCCGCCGCAGCTGTGCGCCGGCTGTCCTCACGGCGACAGCTTGCACGCGATCACCTCGGCGCTGGCGTCCATCCCGGGCGCGGTGGTGACGGCCGACATCGGCTGCTCGACGCTGGGCGCACTGCCGCCGTACAACGCCGTCGAGACCTGCGTGTGCATGGGCGCCTCGATCGGCATGGCGAAGGGTGCTGCGGACGCGGGGGTCCGTCCCGTCGTCGCCGTCATTGGCGACAGCACCTTCCTCCACTCGGGCATCACCCCGCTCATGGACGCGGTCAAGGACGGCACGCCGATGACCCTGGTCATCCTCGACAACAAGACCGTCGCGATGACGGGCGGGCAGCCCACGATCCTGTCGTCGTCCGAGCTCGTGACGCTCGTGCACGGCCTGGGCGTGCCGCCGGGCCACCTGCACGTCATCGAGGCGCATCCGCGGCGCGCCTCCGAGAACACCGAGACGCTGCGGCGCGCGGTGGGCCACCCGGGCCTCTCGGTCGTGATTGCCGTCCGGGAGTGCGTGGAGACCGTGAAGCGCGGGAAGCGGGAGAAGCCGTCCGCCGCAGCCGGGGAGGTGCGCCCATGAAGTTCGACATCATCCTCGCAGGCGTCGGCGGGCAGGGCGTGCTCTCGCTGTCGGCCATCATCGCCTCGAGCGCGATGCGCGAGGGGCTCGCCGTCAAGCAGTCCGAGGTGCATGGCATGTCGCAGCGCGGCGGCGCGGTGCTCGCCCACCTGCGGCTGGCGGACGGGCCTATCGCCAGCGATCTCATCCCGCGCGGGTCCGCGGCGATGATCCTCGGGATGGAGCCCCTCGAAAGCCTGCGCTATCTCGAGTACCTGGATCGTGCCGGCGCCGTCGTCTCCGCGACAACGCCAATGGCGAACATCGCCGACTATCCGCCGCTCGACCAGGTGCTGGCCGCCATCCGGAGCCTCCCGCGGGCGTATCTCGTGGAGGCGGAGGCCCTGGCCAGGCAGGCGGGCTCCGCGCGCGCCAGCAACATGGTGATGGTGGGCGCGGCGTCCCCGCTGCTGCCCGTGGCGCTCTCCACGCTCGAGCACTTCGTGGAGACGGCCTTCGCGGCCAAGGGGGCCAAGGTCGTGGAAACCAACTTGAGGGCCCTGCACGCGGGCCGGGCGGCCGCCGCCGTCATCCCGTGAGCGCGGCCAAGGCTCCGGCAGCGGCGTTCACGCCGGCCGAGCGCCGGTTGATCCGCCGCCTGGACACCCCCGGCCGCGTGCAGGCGTATCTCAACGCGCTGCCGTACAACACCGAGCCCGAGGGCAAGACCCTGCGCAGCTTCCGCGCGGTCGCCCGGCTACGCACCGCGCACTGCCTCGAAGCGGCGCTGGCGGCCGCCGTCATCCTGGAGCAGCACGGGTACCCCCCGCTCGTCCTGAGCTTCGAATCCATCGACAAGCTGGAGCACGTCATCTTCGTGTACCGGCGGCGGGGCCGCTGGGGGTCGGTGGCGCGATCCCGCGACCCCGGCCTGCACGGCAGGAAAGCGGTCTTCCCGACCGCCCGCGCCCTGGCCATGAGCTACTTCGAGCCTTACATCGATCTCACCGGCTGCATCACCGCGTACGCGGTCGCAGATCTGCGGAAGGAGCTGGGGCGCTACGACTGGCGGCTGTCGGAGAGGAACGTCTGGAAGGCCGAGCAGGTGCTCATCGACTATCCGCACCATCCGCTGCCCGTCGATCGGACCCGGCTGGCGCGGTGGAGGGCCTGGTACCGGGCGTTCACGGAGCGGCATCCCGGAAAGAAGCCCGTGCGCTACCCGGGGCGCGGCACGTGGACGGCGCTGCCGCGCGAGTACGCCGCCGCCGGGTACCAGGTCCGTTTCCCCTGGCCCGAGTGACGGGCGGCGGGGCGGCTTCCCCGCTAGTCGAGATCGAAGTCGCGCGTCGGCTTCGTGACGGGCTCCTGGCGCGCCTGTCTCAACGCCTCCTCGAACCGCTTCGACAAGGCATCGCCGCGCGTTTTCTGCGACTGGACCGACTGCTGGAAGATCGCCTCCCGGCGGGCCCGCTCCTCATCGACGAGCTGCGCCGCCCGATCGAGGTCCGGGCGCTCCCCCTTCGGCGGCTCGGTGTGCGAAATCACCCGGCCAAGGTTCTTGTCGATGACGAGCAGCGCCCCGCAGCACGGGCAGGTGACGTCCAGTTCCGACTTCAGCTTCGCCACGAGTCATCCCCTTCGAGCGGGCCCCGCGCCGGCCTCGGCGCCGCGCGCGATTACCGCCGCCGCCCCGTTCCCCACGAGAGCCTGACGGGCGCTCCGGACGCCGTTGTCGCCGTGACCTCGATGCCCTTCAGGATCTGCCGGAGCGGATCGTAGCGCTGGCCAAAGCCGGCGACGAACGCCGTCATCGGGATCGCGAACCGCTCGCGTGGGGCCAGCTCGGGCTTCGTCACGCGGTAGTGGTCGTTGACCCAGACCTCCACGTTCCGCCACGTCTCGGCGGTCTGGTTCTCGATGGTGATCGACCGGTCCTCGATGGTGATGGGCCGGGGCGCCGGCGGACGGCATGCCGCCGCCAGCAGCACCAGGGCCGCCAGGGCGCCCGCGCCCGCCGCCGCTCGGCCGGCTCGTCCGCCGCTCACGCGCACCATCATACCCGCAGGCGCCGTCTTCGCGCGCGCCCCCTCTTGATTTCCGACGGCGCCCCGGGCTTGACAGGCAGATTTCAAGATGATATCACTTAGAAAGCACGCAAGGAGGCTCCTCCATGATCCGTGAAATCCAGCGGGACGCGTTGTCGGGGTGGGTGATGCTGCCCGTCCAACTCGCCGTACTGGTCGTGTCGGTCCTCGGCTTCATCGCCGCGGTCCGCCCGCCGGCGAGCGCCTGGCCGGTCATCGCCTGGCTGCTGGTCTTCCTGGCCAACTTCATCTGCTGGCTTGGGTTCTTCGTCGTGAACCCCAACGAGGCCAAGGTCCTCCAGATCTTCGGCAAGTACGTCGGCAGCGTGAAGTCGCCGGGGCTCCGCTGGGCGAATCCCTTCTTCTCGAAGCGGCGCATTTCCCAGCGCATCCGCAACTTCGAGACCACGCGCCTGAAGGTGAACGATCGCGAGGGCAATCCGATCGAGATTGCGGCGGTCGTCGTCTGGAAGGTGGTGGAGACAGCCGAGGCCTGCTTCGAGGTGGATGACTACAACAACTACGTGCACGTCCAGAGCGAAGCTGCGCTGCGCAACCTGTCGACGAGCTACGCCTACGATTCCCACGTCGAGCACCAGATGTCGCTTCGGGGCAACACGGCCGAAGTCGCGGAGCACCTGAAGACGGAGATTCAGGACCGGCTGGCGAAAGCGGGCGTCGAGGTCATCGAGGCGCGCATCAGCCACCTCGCCTACGCACCGGAGATTGCGGCGGCCATGCTCCAGCGGCAGCAGGCGTCGGCGATCATCGCGGCGCGGACGCGTATCGTCGAGGGCGCGGTCGGCATGGTGGAAATGGCGCTCGACCGGCTCAACGAGAAAGCCATCGTCACCCTGGACGAGGAGCGCAAGGCGACGATGGTGAGCAACCTGCTCGTGGTGCTGTGCGGGGAGCGGGCCGCGCAGCCCGTGGTGAACACCGGCTCGCTGTACCAGTAGGACCGCCGTGGCAGAGCGCAAGCCCTTTCTGCTCCGGCTGAGCCCGGAAGTCCATGAGTCGCTGCAGCGGTGGGCGAACGACGAGGTGCGCAGCCTGAACGCGCAGATCGAATTCCTGCTTCGCCGCGCGCTCCGAGACGCGGGACGGCTCAAGCCCGGTCTCCCTGCGCAAACGGGCCGCCGTTCGAACGGCGGCCCGTGAGTCCGGCGAGGCCCGCAACCAGGCGCGCCTCAGCCTTCTTCCTCGAATCCTTCTTCCCTCGGCGGCAGGAACCGCGTCGGCACCCTCAGGGCCTCGCGGTAGTCGTAGAGCGGGAGGCCGGTCACGTGCCACGACACGCCGCATCCCGGCGACTTCAGGTCGAGCATGACCGTCACGGGGCTGCCTTCGACGCCCTCGCGGAAACTCACACGGCACCCGCAGGCCAGGCGCGCGTGTGCAATCCCTTTCAGAGCCACGGTCCGATCATACTACAGGAGCGCGAGGATCTCTTTTTCGAACTGGGCCTTGGGCTTCAAGCCCATGTGCCGCTTGCAGATCCTGCCATCCCGGCTGATGAGCAGCGTTGTGGGCAGCCCGTACACCGGCCCGAAGGCGTCGTGGACGTCGTCGCGCCCGAGGCCCTGGAGGACGGGGTAGTTCATGGCGAACTCGGCGACGAAGGGCTTCAGCTTGGCGAGCGTGTCGTCGGAGGAGATCCCGACCACGGTGAACCCGCGGGGCTTGTACTTCTCCTGGAACTCGATGAACCACGGGATCTCGATCTTGCACGGGCCGCACCAGGTAGCCCAGAAGTCGAGCAGGACCACCTTGCCCTTGAACGACGTCAAGCTGACGTCCCGGCCGTCGAGGTCCTTGAGCGTGAAACCCAGGTTCGCAGCCTTCGCCCCGGGGTCGCAGGCCTGAGACTGGTCGGCTCCGGCCATCCACCCCCCGCGCCCGGCGCCGCTGATGGCCACCGCGGCCAGCCCCACGGCCGCGACTGCGGCCACCATCCACCGTGTGCTCATCGTTCTTCCCCCGGCGCCCCGTTCTGGGTCGGCGCGCCTCCGCAGTCTCTTCCGCCCCAGCCGGCCTGGGCCCGATCCTGGAGCCGCCATGGCGTCCGGGCCGCGCTCCGGAGGCCAGCCAGACGGGCGTGCGAGAGCGCCTCCGGGCCGCTCGATCCAGTCTGACAGACGGGCGTGGCCTGAGGGAAGCGCAAAGCGAGCGGCGCGAGGCGCTCCGTCCCCGTTCTTCCAAGGATGCAGGCCGGACGCTCCGGGATTCACGCTTCCGCGGTGCGCCGGCGGCGCGGCCTCGGCCAGACGCGAGGCGCCGGCGGCATGCCGGCCGTTGCGGCCGCGTCGTGCTGACGCTAACATGGGTAGCGGTGTCAGCTCGCCCCTGGTAACCGTCCGCGAGGTGGTGGTATGCGCAAGCGCCCGACGCGTTTGGCGATGGCGCTCTGGCTGGCTGCCGTCGTCGCCCTGGTCGGAGTGTCGATGGCCGGGTCCGCGGCAGCCCAGACGCCGTACGTCCCCTACTACGGCAAGAACTTCGTCCGGTATGACCGTTTCGACTGGCAGATCTACACGACGGAGCATTTCGAGATCTACTACTACACCGCCCTCGAGAGGCATCTCGAGCGCGTGGCGGGCTACGCCGAGAGCGCCTATCAGCACATCAGTTCGGAGCTGAAGCACGATCTCGCGTTCAAGGTTCCGCTGATCCTGTTCAAGACGCACAGCGAGTTCGAGCAGCAGAACGTCGTCACCGGGGCGGCGCAGGAAGGCGTCGGCGCGTTCGCCGAGTCGGATCACAACCGCGTGCTGATCCCGCTCGACGATCCGCCCGACCTGCTGTACCGCCTGATCGTCCACGAGTTGACGCACGTCTTCCAGTTCGACATCGTGCCGCAGTCGCTCCTCAGGCAGAGCATGCCGCTGTGGGTGGCCGAAGGCATGTCGGACTACATGACCGGCGTCTGGCGCCCGATCGACCTGATGACGATCCGCGACGCCGCCATCGCGGACATCATCCCGAAGATGAGCGAGATGGAGGGGTACGGCAACACCAGCAACCCGCGGCTGGTCTACAACCTGGGACATGCGGCCCTCGAGTTCATCGAGTCGAAGTGGGGGAAGGAAGGGCTGCGGCAGTTCCTGTTCGCGCTCCGCAAGGGGATCGTGGGCGGCGGTGAAGGCGCGTACAAGGAGGCCTTCCAGCTGTCGGGCGAGGAGTTCGACCAGCAGTTCGACCGGTATCTCAAGGCCCGGTTCAAGCCGTTCCGCGACAAGGAGACGCCGGCGGACTACGGGCGGAACCTGGCGCCGAAGCCGGAGAAGACCCGGTACGGCCAGGCGCTGACCGTCGAGCCGTCGCCCTCGGGCGATCTGCTGGCGGCGGTGACGCTGAACTACCGGGACCAGGAAGTCGACATCGTGCTCCTGTCGGCGAAGGACGGCAAGGTCATCCGCAATCTCACGCCGGGCTTCGACCAGGGCATGGGCTTCGACTACATCGTGACGCCGGGAAGCCGCTGGATCACGGTCCCGTGGCTCGCTTGGTCGCCCTCCGGCGACCGCCTGGCGTACGTCGTCCGCAAGGAGAAGTCGAAGTCCATCGTCGTCCAGAACGTCGTCACGCGGAAGATCGAGCAGCGCATCGATCTGAAGACCGTGGACGAGCCCGAGTCGCCGAGCTTCTCGCCCGACGGGGCGTCGCTCGCCTTCGCGGCGAACCAGGACGGGATCTCGGACATCTTCACCGTCGATCTGGCGACGGAGCGGGTCACCAACGTGACCAGGGACGACCTGGCGAACTACGGGCCGACTTACGCCCCGGACGGCGCGTCCATCGTGTACCTCTCGCGCGTGAGCGGAAACGAGAAGCTGTTCTCGATCGATCTGGCGACGGGCCGGAAGACGCAGCTCACCTTCGGCACGCACGACGACGCGGCGGCGCGCTTCCTGGACGCGGAGACGATCGTCTTTCCGTCAACCGCGATGGACCCGGACACCGCAATCGAACCCGAGATCGCGCGCAACGGCAACGCGTTCAACCTGTGGACGCTCGGCCTGAAGACGGGCGAGCTGAAGCAGTGGACTGACGCGCTCGGCGGGAACTTCTCGCCGGCCGTGCTCCGCGACGGCGCCTCGTCGCGGATCGCGTTCGTGGCGTACTACAAGGGCGGGTACGAACTGCACACCCTGGACCGCAAGGAGCCGGTGCTGGTCGCGGCGGCCTCCGACTTCGGCGCGCCTGGGCCCCTCATCGACTTCCAGGCGCCGCTCTCGCACGCCCTGGTGGCCGAGAACAAGCGGCGCAAGCGGTCCTGGGACAAGCTGTTCATGGAAGGCCGGCCCTCCATCGCCCTCGGCGTGACGAGCGGCAGCGACCTGTTCGGGGGCACGGCCCTGTCCTTCTCGGACGTCCTCGGCGACCGCCGCATCGACGCGATGTTCGCCGAGATGGCCCAGTACCGGATGTACGGCGTCACGATGATCAACCTCGAGCGCCGCTTGAACTACGCGGTGCAGGCCTACTGGCAGGACCTTTTCTACTACGGGAACGTCGCCGGGGTGTACTACGATCCCTACTACGCCCCCTACATCGACCGCGACCTCGCGACCTCGGTGCGGAGCAACCGCGGCGCGTCGCTCTACGGCATCTACCCGTTCGATCGCTACCGGCGCCTCGAGTTCTCGGGCGGGTTCGGGCACATCGCCGAACGATACACCGACGAGGCGCTCGAGGAGCTGGCCCGGCAGTACCAGCAGGCCGCCTACGGGTCCGCGCTGTACCGCAGGGGCTGGTACGTGCCGCTCACGATGGCGTTCGTGCAGGAGACGACGATCTTCCGCGAGTACGGCCCGCTTTCCGGCAGCACCATGCGCCTGGCGTACGAGGTCGCCCCCAAGCTAGGCGGCGGAACGCTGTCCTGGCAGGCGGTCGATCTCGACATCCGCAAGTACTTCAAGCTTGGCTCGTCGTCGCTCGTCGCCGTGCGGGGGCGCGGCTTCCGAAGCTGGGGCGCGAACCCGTCGTTCACGTACTACGGCGGCAACTCCGACATGCGGGGGTACGACTACCTCGAGTTCGCCGGGCAGAACTCGGTCTACGCGAACGCCGAGCTCCGGTTCCCCCTCATCCACGCCATGGCCACGCCCATCGGGGTGCTGGGAGGCATCCGCGGCGTGGCGTTCTTCAACGTCGGCGGCGCATGGTGGAGCAACACCGGCTTCAAGTTCTCCACCACCGAGAGCGAGGTGGTCAGGCCGATCACCGGCTACACGCTCGACGCGGCCGGGAACCTCGGGTACCTGTACGGAGACCCGGTGCAGGTGGACGGCTTCCGCCTCGTGAACGGTCGCGCCTCCTACGGCTTCGGCCTCACGGCGTTCGCCTTCGGGTTCCCCGTCCACTTCGACTGGTCGTGGAGAACGCTCTTCAACAAACCGTGGGAGGACGCCGTGTTCGCGCTGTCCGACGGCGGCGGCGCCAAGTGGCGGAGGCCCCGCTTCCAGTTCTGGATCGGGTACGACTTCTAGGCGGCGCGGCCGCCGTCCGAGGCCGGGCGGCGGCCAACGCCCCGGGGCGGATCGCTCCCTCCGGGGCGCTGGCCCGCCTCAGGAGGAGGTCAGGCGGAGCTCGGCGCGATCGAGGTCGATGGCCACGCGGTACCGGCTGAGGAAGCGGTGCCCCACGATGCCGCCGAGGTCGTAGCCAAGCAGCACGCTCGGCGCGCGCAGGTTGAGGACGACGACCGACAGCCTCCTGAACCGGATGTCGGCGAACGCCAGGTCGACGCCCGGAAGGAGGTAGGCGTCCCGGTCCCACCCGGACGCGCCGAAGACCTTCAGGCCGATCTTCCGCGTGACCAGAGGCGGCAGCACCTTGGCCGTGTCCGCGCTGATCGAGATCACCTCGCCGCCCGTGTCCACGACGAAGCTCCGCGGGTGGTCGATGCCGACGGTGCCCCGCACCGTCGCGAGGCGGTTCATCCACAGCGGCAGGGTGACGTCGGCGGGGCCGTCGTCAGGCAGGCGCCGCGCGAGCGTCAGGATCCGCCGCCGGTAGTCCACGCCGACCGAGAGGCCCATGGCCAGCGGCGACAGGCTCTCCCCTTCCGGCGCCGGCAGCTCGCGCAGCGCGGGGCTCTTCAGGATGCAGGGCACGCGCTTGACCTTGATTGGCCCCACCTCGAGCTTCTCGATCCGGCCGAGCTGGAGCACGCGCATGCCGACCTCTCCGACGCCGGCGCTGACCGTGTAGGTGACGCCCGCCACGCGCTCCCGCTCGCCCGTGTCCCTCGAAATCGTCGTCAGCTCGGCGCCGGTGTCCACGACGAAGTCCAACGGCTGACTGCCATTGACGCGGCCCCTGACGAGGATCTTGTCCTGCTCGAGGCGGAATGGCAGCGTGTACACCCGGTCCGGATCCGAGATGAACTCGTAGGGCGCCTTTTTCCCGAACGACGACAGGAATCTCAGCTCCGCGCCGGCGAGCGCCGCGCGCGGGTCCGCGATCCCCTTCGGCAGGAGGTCGATGAAGCTGCTCAGGGCGCCGGCGGCCGCATCATAGCGGCCGAGCCGCTCGTAGACGTTGCCGAGGGTATGGTGGAACTCGGCCTCCTTCGGCTCCAGACCGACGGCCAGCAGGCTGTGCTCGAGCGCCTGGTCGTGGCGGCTGCGCGCCATCAAGGCGCGGGCGAGACCGTTGTGCCCGCGGGGCTGCTCCGGGTCGATCGCGAGGGATTCCCGGAACGCCGCTTCGGCCTCCGCGAACAGCCCCGCCGACCACAGGGCGTCGCCGTAGACGGCCCGGGCCTCGGGGTCGCCGCGGCTCTCGTCGCGCAGCCGGGCGGCCTCGTCGCGCACCGCCGCGAAGTCGCCGATCCGCATGGCGGCCTGCACGGCGCCGACCCGGGCCTCCACGCGCGCGCGGCCCTCGGCCGAGGCCAGCGCCGTCCGGAAGGCCGCGAGCGCCTCGCCGTAGCGCGCCTCGGCGTAGAGCAGCTTGCCGAGCTGCAGGTGGATTTCAGGGGTGTCCGTCAGCGGCGCGCCGCGGAGGGCCGCGACGAGGCCGACGGCCGCGAGCAGCGTGGACAGCGCCACTGGGAGGCGAGCGGTGGTGGGCATGCGCCCTCCGTCTCCGGGACGTCCGAGGCGATTCGCTCCGGCAAGAGCGGCCGCAGCCGGCGGCCTCGGCCGCCCGCAGTCGTCCGCGCGTCAGCGCGTGTACTGCGTGATGGGCAGCCCGTCGTACATGTCGTCGATGCGCAGCACCTGGGCCGCCCGGCTGTACGAGCCGAGCTCGTAGTCCTCGCTCATGACGAGGGCCTTGATGGGCTTCGTCGGGCAGACCTCCGAGCACAGGCCGCAGAAGCTGCACCGCGACAGGTTGAAGTCGAAGTAGTCGAGGGCCTTCAGCTTCATGCCCGGTTCGCGGTGCCCTCCCAGCGAGAGCAGATCGTCCGGGCACGCCTTCGCGCACTGGTCGCACACAATGCAGACCTGCGCGCCCGACTCCGGATCGACCTGGAGGCGCAGCACTCCGCGGAAACGCGGCGACACCTGCCGGCGCTCCGCGGGGTACTGAAACGTGAACGCCGGCTGAGGCGTGTACTTCAGCGTGATCCAGAGGCCCTTGACGAGGTCGACCAGGAAGATCTTCTTCAGCAGGTCCCTGAGCATCAGCCGCGCTCCTCGATGACGATCGGCTCCGCGCCGCCGAGGGGAATCCTGCGCTCCCTGCGGAGCACGGTGCTCTCCTTCGCGATCTTGTCCTGCAGCCGCATGAGCCCGTAGAACAGCGCCTCGGGACGGGGCGGACAGCCCGAGATGTAGACGTCGACGGGCACCACCTTGTCCACGCCCTGCAGCACGCTGTAGGTAGGAAACGGCCCGCCCGCATTCGAGCAGCTCCCCATCGAGATGACCCACTTCGGCTCCGGCATCTGGTCGTACAGCCGGCGGAGCACCGGCGCCATCTTCTTCGTGACCGTGCCGGCGACGATCATCAGGTCCGCCTGCCGCGGCGACGGCCGGAACACCTCGGCCCCGAAGCGGGCGATGTCGAAGCGCGACCCGCCGGCCGCGATCATCTCGATGGCGCAGCAGGCCAGGCCGAAGGTGACCGGCCAGAGAGAGTTCTTCCGCGCCCACGCCAAGACGGCGTCGACGTTCGTCGTGATGACGTTGTCGCCGAACCGATGGTCGATCACACCCATGACGCCAATCCCCGCCGCTCGTGCCGCGGCCGCATTACCGCTTGTAGTACTCGGCGTTCGTCGCGATGAAGCTCCGCCACTTCTCCGGCACGTCGTCCAGGGCGAAGATCGCCTCCACGGGGCACGCCGGCACGCAGGCTCCGCAGTCTATGCATTCGTCCGGATGAATGTACAGCATCTCGGCGGTGGCGAACTCGGCTTCGTCCTTGCGCGGGTGGATGCAGTCCACCGGGCACACGTCCACGCACGCGGTGTCCTTCGTGCCGATGCACGGCTCGCAGATGATGTACGCCACGTCAGCCTCCTCCTCCGCGCGCCCGCCAGGGCCGCGCGCTCGCTAGCGGCCGCCCACCCCGGCCTGGGGCAGGAATCCCAGCCTCATCGACACCCGCCTCGCCAGGTCCTCCACTTCGCGCGGGCACTCCGCAAGCGCCACGCCGTCGGCCGGACCATGGCCGAACACGCCAAGCCGCGCCACCTCGCGCTCCGAGTAGTCATACACCGGCGCGCACGTGCAATACAACCGCTGGCTGCCCTCCGCGTCGGGCAGGCCCAGCCTGAGCGGCGCGGGCGCCCCGCCGCCTGCGCCGCCCGCCGCGCCCAGACGCAGGCAGCTGAGCCGCCGCGTGCCCGGCGCCGGTTTGGCGAAGTACTCCGCGCAGTGCGCAGGCATCGGCCGCCCGTAGGCCGTCCGCGCCGCCGCCCCGTCCGAACCCGCGCTCCAGATGTAGGTCACCTCGCCCGACGACGGAATCGCCAGGAAGCTGCGGGTCCGCCTTGGCCGCGCATGCTCCCGGAGCACCGGGTACGCATGCAGCCGGAGCTCGGAACGCCCCAGCAGCCGGAAGCTCAGATCGAGCACCTTGAGCGTCAGGCCGTACCGCTGCGACTCATCATCCTGCCGCACGTAGCCGCGCCGCTTCAGGCGCGCGAGCAGCCGGTGCACCGTTGGACGCGGCAGACCCAGCGCGCGCGCCACTTCGGTCAGCGGCGCGCCCGCCGGCGACCGGCTCAGGACTTCGAGGACGTCCAGAGCCTTGTCGATGGACGTCGATCGTGCCGACACCGCCGCACCTTCAGCGAAACCCCATCATATGGTTCCACTATATGGAATCTTATTCCAGAAAATCACACTACCTTTCGACAGTCGTGAAGTCAAGCCTCAAGAGAGCGTCTCGCCCGGCACCGCCTCGATCACATCCACGCCCAGCGGCGCCACCAATTCGCGCAGCTGCGCGGGACGCCCCTTCAGAACGGGGAACGTTCCGTAGTGCATCGGGATGACAGCGCGCACGCCCAGCAGTTCGCACGCCCGGGCGGCCTCGACGGGATCCATGGTGAAGTGGCCTCCGATCGGGAGAAACGCCACCGTCGGCCGGTACAGCTCCGCGATGAGCCGCATGTCGCCGAAGACCGAGGTGTCTCCGGCGACGTACACCCTCAAGCCGTTCTCGAAGGTGACGACGTAGCCGGCCGCCTCGCCCAGATAGACTGCTCCGCCTTCGCCGGCGAAGCTCGAGCTGTGCCGCGCATCCACCATGGTGAAGGTGATGCCGCACAGGTCCTGGCTCCCGCCCTTGTTCATGCCCGACGTCTTCTCGACGTCCATTCCCTCGAGCCACTGGCACAGTTCGAAGATGCCGACGACAGTGGCTCCCGTCCGCTTGGCCACCGGCGCTGCGTCGTGGACGTGGTCGAAGTGGCCGTGCGTCACCAGAATCACGTCCGCCGCGTCGACGCGCGCGCCCGCCGGGCAAGACGGGTTCCCATCCAGCCACGGGTCCACCAGGACCCGCCGGCCGCCCGGCGAGGTGAGCAGGAAGGTCGAGTGACCGAACCAGGTGACCGAGAGTCCCGAGAGCGGCATCGCAGCACCTCGCGTGTTGGACCGGACGACAGCCGGGTCTCTCGAGTATACCGTGCGGCCCCTTTGGGCGGCCTGCGAACCTGTCCGGCCGTCTTCCGCAGCCCGGCGCCGGCTGCGTCCGACGAGGCGGACGCCGGGCCAGGGTGCTCGGTCCGTGTTGTATGATCGGGACTCGCGGCTGCGTCGCCGGCCGCGTCAGCCGGCGGGCCCGAGGGGCCGGGGTCGGCGCAGAGTGAGGCCATGAGCGCAGCCATTCCCGTCCGCGCCATCCAGCCACGGGCCCCGAAGCCCGAGTGGCTGAAGGTCCGGGCGCCGGGCTCCCCGCGCTACCTGGCCCTGAAGGGGCTCCTGCGGAATCGGGGCCTCCACACCGTCTGCGAAGAGGCCCATTGCCCAAATATCGGCGAGTGCTGGCACCATGGAACCGCGACGTTCCTGATCCTGGGCGACGTGTGCACGCGCGCCTGCCGGTTCTGCGCCGTCAGCCACGGCCGGCCGGCCGACCTCGACCGTGACGAGCCCGCGCGCGTGGCGGAAGCGGCCCGCAGCATGGACCTGCGCCACGTCGTCATCACCTCGGTGGACCGGGACGATCTCGACGATGGCGGGGCCGGCGTCTTCGCCGAGACGATCCGCCGCATCCGTGGCGCCCTGCCCGCCTGCCGGATCGAGGTGCTGATCCCCGATTTCAAGGGCGAGGCCGCGCCGCTCCGGACGGTGCTCGACGCCGGACCGGACGTCCTCAACCACAACGTCGAGACCGTGCCGCGCCTGTACCGCGCGGCGCGCCCCGGCGCCCGCTACGCCCGCAGCCTCGAGCTGCTGGCCCGCGCGCACGAGTGGGCGCCGAACCTGGCCACGAAGTCGGGCATCATGGTCGGGCTCGGCGAGACGTGGCCGGAACTCGTCGAGACGCTGGCCGATCTTCGCTCGTCAGGCGTCGGCATCGTGACCATCGGCCAGTACCTCAGCCCGTCGGCCGCGCACCTGCCCGTCGCGCGCTACTATCATCCGGACGAGTTCGAGATGCTGCGGGCCACGGCGGCGACCATGGGATTCGGCCACGTCGCATGCGGCCCGCTGGTGAGAAGTTCGTATCATGCCCACGAACAAACCGACGCGTACGAAGACGCGGCGCGGCGGCCGGGCGGCGGCGCCTAGCCGGCCCGGGCGCCCGGACCCCGCACGCGGTGACGGGAAGGCACAGTCGGACATGTCCACATCCTCGCTTCCCGACCACGTCGCCCGCCAGCTGGCGGCGACCCCGAAGGCTCAGCTCCTCGAGATGCTCTACCAGATGCTCCTGGGCCGGCGCTTCGAGGAGCGGACGGCCGAGATGTACGCGATGCAGAAGATCGGCGGCTTCTGCCACCTGTACATCGGCCAGGAGGCCGTCGCCATCGGCGCGATCTCCACGCTGCGCCCGGACGATCTGATCGTCACGGCGTACCGCGAGCACGTGCACGCGATTGTGAAGGGCTGCGAGCCGGGGCCGGTGATGGCCGAGCTGTTCGGCCGGGAAGGCGGCGTGTCGAAGGGCAAGGGCGGGTCGATGCACTTGTTCGACCGCCGGCGCGGCATGCTCGGGGGACACGGCATCGTCGGCGGCCACATTCCGCTGGCGACCGGCACGGCGTTCGCCGCGAAGTACCTCAAGCGGGACTACGTCACGCTGTGCTTCTTCGGGGAAGCGGCCGTCAACATCGGGGCGTTCCACGAGTCGCTCAACATGGCGGCCCTCTGGAAGCTGCCCGTGGTCTACATCGTCGAGAACAACCGGTTCGGCATGGGCACGGCCATCGAGCGATCGTCGGCCATCTACGACGTCGCGCAGCGCGCCTGCGCGTATGACATGGCCAGCGAGACGGTGGACGGCATGGACGTCCTTGCCGTGCGCGACGTCGTCGGCCGCGCGGTGGATCTCGCCCGCCGCGAGGGCGCGCCGACGCTCATCGAGGCGCGCTGCTACCGGTTCATGGGGCACTCCATGTCCGACCCCGTCCACGGCCATTACCGCACCAAGGAAGAAGTCCAGGAGCAGAAGGAGCAGGACCCCATCCGGTCGTACATGAACCTCCTCATCGGCGCGGGCCTCGTCGATCGGCAGGCCGTCGAGGCGCTGGACCAGAAGGCGCGGGCGGTGACAGACGAGGCCATCCGTTTCGCGGAAGCCAGCCCGGAACCGTCGCCGGATTCGATCTTCCAGGACGTCTATTCCGTGCCCTACGGGCCGTACACCACACGCGAGCAGTGACACCATGGCCGTCATCACGTACCGCGACGCTCTGAACCAGGCCCTCCGCGAAGAACTGCGGCGCGACCCCGCGGTCTTCCTGATGGGCGAGGAGGTCGGCGTCTACCAGGGCGCCTACAAGGTGAGCAAGGGCCTGCTGCAGGAATTCGGGCCCCAGCGCATCGTGGACACGCCGATCACCGAGGAGGGATTCGCCGGCGTCGGCGTCGGCGCCGCCATGGCGGGCCTCCGCCCCGTCATCGAGATGATGACGTGGAACTTCTCGCTGGTGGCCATCGACCAGATCGTGAACGGCGCCGCGAAGATGCTGTACATGTCGGGCGGCCAGTTCAACATCCCCATCGTCTTCCGCGGACCTGGCGGCGCGGCGCACCAGCTTGCGGCCCAGCACTCCCAGTCGCTGGAAGCGTGGTACGCCAACGTCCCCGGCCTCAAGGTGGTGGCCCCGTCCACGCCTGCCGACGCCAAGGGCCTGCTGAAGAGCGCGATCCGGGACAACGACCCGGTCATCTTCTTCGAAGGCGAGACGCTGTACGGCTCGAAGGGCGAAGTGCCAGACGGAGACTACACCGTGCCAATCGGGGTGAGCGACGTCAAGCGCCCCGGCACCGACGTGACCGTCGTCGCGTGGTCGAAGATGGTCGGCGTGGCCCAGAAGGCCGCCGACATGCTGGCAGCAGACGGGATCTCCGTCGAGATCATCGACCCGCGGACCCTCCGCCCGCTGGACGATGGGCCCATCTTGGCCTCGGTGCGCAAGACGAACCGGTGCGTCGTCCTCGAGGAGGGCTGGCCGTATGCCGGCGTCGGCGCGCAGATCGCCTACCAGGTGCAGCACGGGGCGTTTGGCGATCTCGACGCGCCCGTGGCGCGCGTCACCGGCCTCGACGTCCCGATGCCGTACGCCAAGAACCTCGAGCTGCTGGTCATGCCGTCCGCCGCCCGCCTCATCGCGGCCATCCGGGAGGTCTTGTACCTGGACTGACGGAGGACCGGAACCTGGGGGTCGGGGATTGGGGACTGGGGCATTCCGAATTCCGAATTCCGAACCCTGAATTCTGAGTTCTGGCTTCTGAATTCCGGTTTCTGACAAGGATCACACCATGGCCTCTCGCGTAGTGATGCCGAAGTTGAGCGACACGATGGAGGAGGGACGCATCCTGCGGTGGCTCCGCAGGAAGGGCGACGCCATCGAGACCGGCCAGGCGCTCGCCGAAGTGGAGACCGACAAGGCGACGGTTGAGATGGAGGCGTATACCTCCGGGACCATCCTCGAGCTGGTTGCCGAAGAGGGGCAGTTCGCCAGGATCGGCGACCTCATCGCGGTGATCGGCAGCCCGGGCGAGGACATCTCGGCCTTGCTGGCGGCCGCTGCGCCAGCCGCGCCGGCGGCGGCGGCCCCGCCGGCCGGATCCCCGGCGCCTGCGCCTCCGCCGCGGGCGGCCGCGCCAGCCGAGGCGGTCCCGCCGGCGGCCACCGCGGATTCGCGGGCCGGCACTGCGGCTTCGCCCGTCGGGCGGGCCTTGAAAGCGTCGCCGCTCGCGATTCGCATGGCGGCCGAATCGGGCCTCGACCTCTCCACCGTGCGAGGCTCGGGTCCCCAAGGGCGGATCATCAAGCGCGACATCGAGGCGGCCATGGCGGCGCCGGCGGCGGGCCCGTTTCCCCGGGCCTTCGTCCCGCCCACCGGCCCGGGTCCCGAGGTCCGCGACGTGGTGCTCTCGACCGTCCGGCGCACCATCGCCAAGCGTCTGGTCCAGAGCAAGGGGCCTGTCCCCCACTTCTACCTGACGGTCGACATCGAGATGGACCGCGCCTGGAGCGCCTATCGGGCGATACGCGATCGGAAGCTGCCGATCAGCATCAACGACATCGTCGTGAAGGCATCGGCCCTCGCGCTGCGGCGGCACCCGGAGCTCAACGCCTCTTTCGCCGGCGACCATGTGAAGCAGTACTCCCGCGTGCACATCGGGATAGCCGTGGCCCTCGACGACGGCCTGGTGACCCCCGTCCTGCGCGATGCGGACCTCAAGCCGCTCGAGGTCATCTCGGAAGAGGCGCGGGTCCTGGCGGAGCGGGCCCGCGCGCGCAAGCTCCAGCCGGACGAGTACACCGGCGCGACCTTCTCCATCTCCAACCTCGGCATGATGGGCATCGAGGAGTTCTCGGCCATCATCAACCCGCCCGAGGCCGCCATCCTGGCCGTCGGCGCGGTCAGGCAGGTCCCGGTGGTGGTGGACGGCGCGGTCGGGACGGGCTGGAGGATGAAGCTGACGCTGTCGGTCGACCACCGCGTCGCGGACGGGGCGGCGGGCGCGCGCTTCCTCCAGACCCTGCGGACATTCCCCGAGCATCCGCTGCTGATGGCATGACGGCAGTGCGGAGCGACGCGATCGGGATGGACCGCGGGCCTGGGAGCGCCGCCCGATGCTGACCACCTCGATCGCCGTGTTTCCGCTCCCGGACACCGTCCTCTTCCCGGGCGTGTTCCTGCCGCTCCACATCTTCGAGATGCGGTATCGGGAGATGATCCGGGACTGCCTGGCCGGCGACCGGCTCGTGGGGGTGTCGTTATTGAAGCCCGGATGGGACCGCGATCTCTCGGGCCGGCCGCCGATCTACGGCGTGGGCTGCGTGGGCCTCATTTCGCACGTCGAGGAACTGAGCGACGGCCGGTACAACCTCGTGTTGAGAGGCATGGAGAAGTACCGGGTCGTCGACGAGGAGCCTCCGCTGCGGGCGTACCGCCGGGCGACGGTGGCATACCTCTCGGAGCAGATGACGCCGGCCGAGCGAGAGGCCGTCAGCCGGCAGAAGCTCCGCCTCGAGCGCCTCCTCTCGGGCGCGGCCGAGTTGCGGGAGCGGGCGTTTCCGCCCAACCTCTCCGACGAGGAGGTCATCAACGCGCTCGCGCAGTATCTCGACCTCGAGCCCATCGAGCACCAAGCCCTGCTCGAGCAGGAAGGCGTGGCGCGGCGCGGCGGCGCGTTGATCGAACTGCTCGAGATGAAGGCGATGGCCGCCAGCCACGTTCCGGACCGGGGCGTCCGCCACTGACGGGCAGGCCGGCGGACGGCCGCGCGGCGGGCGCATCAGCGCTTCTTCGGGGCGGGGCGCGCCGCCGGCGCCTTGGCCGCGGGGGCCGGGGCCGGCTGGTACTCGATTCTCACGTCGCTGACGATGGCAATCGGCCGGCCGGGGCCGGTGAACAGCTCATCGGCATCCTGGCGCTTCGCGGCCAGCTTCTCGCCCAGCAGGCAGACCTCGCCGACCTCGGCCGGCAGCTCGACCCTGATCGGCTCGACTCCGGTGGGCGCCACGGCCTTGAGCCCGCCCGGCCCGGCCCCGCCGCCGATCCGGTCGAAGAGATCCTGGGCGGTCCGGTACTCGCTCTGGACGACCGCCCTGGTGATGAGCGTGTTGTCCATCGTGAGCACGCCGATCGTGGCCGTCAGGCGCGCGTACGACCGCTTCGCCCGCACGAGATCCTCCGAGAAGATCTGCCGGTTGTGCAGGTCGAACGTCAGCGTCGTCGGGCCCCGGTGCGGCGGAATGGTGATGGTGATGCCGTCGGCCGGCGTCCGCCCGATCGGCACGTCGCAGAAGGCGCGCTTCGTCGCGACGCCGATTCCGAGCGGTGACGGACACGTGACCGCGGCCGCCTCGACGCGGCGGGCCGACGAGGCCGCTGGCTTGGCCGACGGCTTGGCCGACGGCGAGCGGGTCTGGCCGCTGGCCGGGACGGCCGCCAGCATGGCCGCTACCACGATCGCGCACGCACGCACCATCGATCGCAGTATACCAGCGGGCGCTCTGGAGGCGATCAGGAGAGCCGCCACACGCCGACCGCCGGCACGAGATGCGTCCCGAGGAGCATGACCGCCGGGAGCAGCCCGGGCATCGGACGGGGGCCGCCGCTAGGCGTGGCGGCGGCCGATGAGTTCGAGGAACTCCATGCGCGTGCGGTCGCGATCGCGGAAGGCGCCGAGCATCGCGCTCGTCACGGCGAACGACCGCTGCTTCTCCACGCCCCGCATGGCCATGCAGAGGTGCGTGGCCTCCATGACGACGGCCACGCCGAGCGGATCGACCGCCTCCTGGATGGTCTCGGCGATCTGGTTCGTGAGACGCTCCTGCACCTGCAGCCGCCGCGCGAAGGCGTCCACGAGCCTCGGGAT
This sequence comes from Acidobacteriota bacterium, assembly GCA_029562975.1. Taxonomy (GTDB): domain Bacteria; phylum Acidobacteriota; class Vicinamibacteria; order Vicinamibacterales; family JAKQTR01; genus JAKQTR01. The sequence goes on from JAKQTR010000016.1 coordinate 197,690, forward strand.
CTTGCTGAGCCCGATCACTTTCGTGCGCGGGATGTACGCCACGTGGCACTTGCCGAAGAACGGCAGGAGGTGGTGCTCGCAGAGGCTGAAGAAATCCGTGTCCTTGACGATCACCATCTCGCTGTAGTCCACGTCGAACAGCGCGCTGTTGATCAGCGCGTGGACGTCGACCGCGTATCCGCCGGTCAGGAACCTCATCGAACGCGAGACGCGGCGCGGCGTGTCCACCAGGCCCTCGCGCGACGGGTCTTCGCCCACGTCCACCAGCAGCTGCCGGATCAGGTCTTCCATGACGAGGTCCATCATATCAAGCCGGCGGCATGGTATAGTGCGCGCCGATATGGACGGCGAGAAGCGGGAAGCCCCGCGCCTGGACACGCTCGGTCAGCTGACGGGCGAGGTCAGCGTGCTGGCGCCCATCGTGGTGTACGACCTCAGCGCGCTCGGCGCAAGGCTCGAATGCGCCTTCCCGCTGGTCCTCGGAAGCGCCCACGAAATCCGGCTGCACCTCGGACCCGACGCCGTCGTCGTCCGGGCGCGCGTCGTGCATTGCCAGATTGCCGAGATCGGCCATGAACTGGTGCGGTACGTGGCCGGGGTCGAGTTCCTCGAGCGGCCGCCGCACGTCGATGCTGCGCTCCGGGCGTACGCCGCCCGCCTCGGCCGGGGCCGGACGACCGGCGCCCCCTGACGGGCCGGGCCGCCGGCCGCGCACCCCTTACTTCGGGCGAAGATGCTCGAGGTAGTCGCCGGAGTCAATCCGTTCGGCGCGGCCGAGCGGCGCATTGTAGAAGTAGACCCACGCCGGCACCTGGGTCCCGTCCTCGGTCGTGATCCCCGCTTCGGCTCGCACGTAGAGGCTGGTCTCGGGGCTGTCCGGGCGGAACCCTTCGATCTGATCGAGCGTCCGGACGACCGAGGGGTCGTCGTCGATCTCGTACAGCTCTCCGCAGACCCGGCCTTCGCCGGCGGGAATCGCGGCCGGGAACAGGCCCAGATCGTAGAGTGCCGCCGTCATCCAGCCGCGCGACACGAACCGCATCCGCGCGTCGATTCCTGCGCGGCGCTGCCGGTCGAACCCGCTCATGAGCGTTCCGTACACGAAGACTCGCTCGATCACCGACAGGCCTCCCCGTGGGGATCAACGCCCTGCCGGCGGCGCCAAGGGGCGCGGCCGGCGTGCCGCGGGCGGAAACTGGGATTAGCCAAGCAGTCTATGGAACGCCGGTAGGCGAGTCAAGACGACGGCCCGGGCGGAGGCCTCCCCCGCCCGGGCCGCCGGCGCGCCGTCAGCGCCTGAAGCGCTATTTTCCGCCGGCCTCGTGCGGCGCGGCCGCGCTCCCGCCCCTGCCGTGCAGAGCCTCGAGAGCGTCCAGCATCTCG